>NZ_MKUY01000001.1:0-3271 GCF_001899045.1 Devosia sp. 63-57
CTTTGGAATGTCCGCATTACGAAAACTGACGTCTCGTATCGACGAATTCTGGAGCCAACCTGCGTTTTAGATCGACTTAATGCCGACCCGCTCCTCAAGTTTAGCTGCCGTTTCTTTACGCTCGCTGTAGCGGGAGGTCAGGTAGCCGGAAACGCCGCGATTGATCAGCGTGACCTTCACCAGCTCTTCCATGACGTCGACAACCCTGTCGTAATACGACGACGGTCTCATGCGTCCGTCGTCGTCGAACTCCTGGAAGGCCTTGGCCACCGACGACTGGTTCGGGATGGTGACCATCCGCATCCACCGGCCCAGGATACGCATCTGGTTCACGGCGTTGAAGGACTGGGACCCGCCCGACACCTGCATGACTGCCAAGGTTCTACCTTGCGTGGGGCGGATGGCGCCTCCCGGTAGCGGTATCCAGTCGATCTGCGCCTTCATCACTGCGCTCATGGCACCGTGTCGCTCGGGCGACGTCCAGACCTGCCCCTCCGACCACAGCATGGCCTCACGCAGTTCCTGCACCTTGGGGTGAGTGTCCGGTGCGTCGTTCGGCAGCGGCAAGCCGTTAGCGTGAAAGACCCGGACCTCGGCGCCGAACGCTTCGAGCAGCCGCTGCCCTTCAAGGGTCAGGAACCGGGAATAGGAGCGCTCCCGCAGCGAGCCGTAGAGCATCAGGATGCGTGGCTTGTGCTGCAGGTTCGGAGCATTGAGACGGGAGAAATCTGGAACTTCGAGAGCGGCCGGTACGACGTTGGGTAGATCAGACAAGCCGGCTCCCTTCTGCATTGATGATGACCTCGCCGTCCTCTTTGGTGAACGGGCCGATCTCAGGGTTTTCGAGGATGTCGAGCACGACCTCGGAGGGGCGGCATAGGCGCGTGCCTCTCGGGGTCACCACAAAGGGACGGTTGAGCAGGATTGGGTGTTCCGCGATCGCGTCGAGCAAATCATCGTCGGTCCTGGTGGGGTCAGCCAATCCGAGTTCATCGAAGGGTGTATCCTTCTTTCGAAGCGCCTCGCGCACAGTGAGCCCGGCATCGCGGATCAGCCGGGTGACGGTGGCCCGGTCGGGCGGGGTCTTGAGGTATTCGATCACCGCGGGCTCGACGCCGCTCTGGCGGATCATCGCCAAGGTGTTGCGAGACGTGCCGCAGTCGGGGTTGTGATAGATGGTGACGCTCATTCGGCGGCCCTCGCTTCGGTGTTGCGGCTGACGGCTGCACCGCGTTCGTACCAGCCCTTGGTGCGGTTCACGATCCAGACCACCGAGAGCATCACCGGCACTTCCACCAGCACGCCGACAACGGTGGCAAGCGCTGCGCCGGAATTGAAGCCGAACAGGCTGATGGCGGCGGCAACTGCCAGCTCGAAGAAGTTCGAGGCACCGATCAGGGCGGACGGTCCCGCAACGCAGTGCTGCTCCCCCGACACCCGGTTCAGCAGGTAGGCGAGGCCGGAGTTGAAGTAGACCTGGATCAGGATCGGCACCGCCAGCAGCAGGATGACCGTGGGCTGGGCGATGATCTGTTCGCCCTGGAAGCCGAAGAGCATGACGAGGGTCAGCAGCAATGAGGCAATGGAGATCGGCTGCAGGACTGCAAGCGCCCGGTTCATCTTGTCGATCCCGCCGTTGGCCAGCAGCCAGCGGCGGTAGAGCTGTGCGGCGATCACCGGCACGACGATATAAAGCCCGACCGAGAGCAGCAGCGTGTCCCAGGGGACGGTGATAGCGGAGAGACCGAGCAGCAGGCCGACGATGGGGGCGAAGGCTATCACCATGATGGCGTCGTTCAGCGCCACCTGCGACAGGGTGAAGTGCGGCTCGCCCCGGGTCAGGTTGGACCACACGAATACCATGGCGGTACAGGGTGCAGCGGCAAGGATGATAAGGCCGGCTATGTAGCTGTCGATCTGCGTTTCCGGCAGCAGCGGGCGGAACAGCCAGCCGATGAAAAGCCAGCCCAACAATGCCATGGAGAACGGTTTGATGGCCCAGTTGATGAACAGGGTGACGCCGATACCGCGCCAGTAGGCGCCGACCTGGCGCAGCGACATGAAGTCGATGCGCACCAGCATGGGGATGATCATCAGCCAGATCAGGACCGCCATCGGCAGGTTGACCCGCGCATATTCGAGAGCGGCCAAGCCCTCGAAGAACGAAGGCAGGAAATGGCCGGCGGCGACCCCGACAATGATGCAGATGGCGACCCAAAGGGTCAGGTAGCGTTCGAAGATGGACACGGGGTCAGGTCTTTCGGATCAGCTTGCCGTTGAGACCGGCAGACTCGGCGACGGTGTTGAAGATGGTGCCGTATTTGCGTACGTTCGTGTGCAGCAGTTCCAGCCTCTGGTCGGACTCGTCACTGTCGACCGTCAGGACGTAATCGACCGAGATGATGCGCGGCGGAGCATCCTGGCGCTTGGCCTCAAGGCTCACCTCCACCCCGCGAAGCTCGAACTTCAGCATCGGGCTGACCCGCTCGATGCCCTTGAGCATGCAGGCGGCTATCGAGGCGAGAAACAACTCGGCCGGATTGAAGGCGTCCGGGCGTCCCGCAAGGGCGGTGTCGATAACCAATTCCGCCTCCTTGCAGGTGGCGAGGCTGCCATTGGCGTCGACCCGCCTTGCGTGAACCTTGTATTCAAGCATCAGGCCGCCCCTTTGTCCGATCCGGTGGAGCCATCCATGGCGCCAATGCCTTGCAGCCTCGAGGTGAGCGACATCCGATCGATGGTCGCCAGCGGCAGGTTCATGAAGGCCGCGATGCGGTTGCGCAGGTAGCGCAAGGCGTCGTCGAACGCAGCCTCCTTCTTGAAGTCGGGGCCCTCGACTGCGGCGGGGTCCTCGATGCCCCAGTGCGCCGTCACCGGATGTCCCGGCCAGACCGGGCAGGCTTCGCCGGCGGCGTTGTCACAGACGGTAAAGACGAAGTCCATCTTCGGCGCGTCAGGCGTCGCGAACTCGTCCCATGCCTTCGAGCGCAGGCCGTCGGTGGAGATTCCCGCCTTGCGCAGCGTCTGCAGGGTCAGGGGATGCACCGCACCCTTGGGCGTCGAGCCGGCCGAAAACCCGCGGAAGCGATCACCACCCACATGGTTGATCAGGGCTTCCCCTAGGATCGATCGAGCCGAGTTTCCGGTGCAGAGGAACAGGAGGTTGTAGACGCGATCAGCAGGCATTCTTTCCCTCCGAAGGGGTGGTGCAGCATAGGGTGAATTCGGCGACGAGCGGCTCACACAGTTCCGGACGACCACCGCAGCAGTC
>NZ_MKUY01000002.1:0-2164 GCF_001899045.1 Devosia sp. 63-57
TCGATACGAGACGTCAGTTTTCGTAATGCGGACATTCCAAAGCAGCCTGTCAGCATTCCACCCCCTTTTTGCCGTTGCAACGTGGGCGGGCGAAAGTCCGAACAGTCGACCATATTCCCGTGTGAGCTGCAGCCCGAAACAGCCGGGCCAGCTCAATTCAAAGTCGGGGTAGGGGGACGTTGAGGAACTTTTCTAGCTCCTCAATGCTCGTCATGACGTCCTCAAAGCTGGGGGCCGTGCCGAAAATCATCGCCGACATCCGCTCATAGTCGGCGGCGAGCTTATTGCGCATGTCCTCGGTCGGCACCAATCGAAAACTGCCCGGTACGGCGCGGTCATATCGATGATCGGGTGCCCGGAACATCAGTTCCTTATGCAGACGGCTCGCCTCGGCAAGCTCGAGCAAGGAGGCCGTGGCCCTTCCATAGTCGGGATGGGTCCATATCTGGTGAACGTCGTAATAGTGACGTGAGTAGCGATTGAGATCGGGGACGGGTCGTTCGGGGTTGCCTTCAAGGCTACGCTTTTCGCTCATTTCGGTCATTGCATGCAGGATCAAGACCTTTTCCCAGAAGGTCCGTTCTGGCTTCACGGTCATGACACCTTGCACGACCAGGTCTGTCCCCGCGCGCATTTCCGAGGCAAGATAGGGCTCGATCAGCCGGGGCTCGGCCGGGACGGGATCAGGTCGGGCGCCGCCTTCGATGCGCACTGCCGCTTCGACATAGCCGCCACTCGTATCGAAGACGCTCTTGTAGCGGAGGACCAGAATATCGAGCGCGTCCTTGTCACGATAGGCGTCGTATCCAAACTCGATTGAGAACAGTCCCTCTCGACCGCTGGCCGCTTCGACCTCGGTAATCTGCTTGCCCAGGAGGTCTCGCAGTGGCCCCGAAATATAGACCCGCGCCGCTTCGTCCACCTGATTTGCCAGCGTCTTCTGCTGCTGGTTGACCGAAGGCAGCGCGGCGATATCTGCCTCGAGGGGAACGCCTAGATCGGCCTTATAGATGCCGATGTCGATGTCCTCGGAAAAGCGCCGGATCAGGCCGTAGGCCTTGCTCAGGCTGGTGCCACCCTTGAAGTAAAGCCCGATCGGATCGCCCTGGCGACGGTTGAACAGGAAGTCCAGGATCCAGCAGACATAGAGGTCCTTTTCGACGTTCTCCGCCCGTGTTTCGAGACTCGCCGCAACGCTCGAAAAGAGCGCGATGCGCTCCTCGTCGGGGGAGCGAAGGATTTCAATGAACGCCTGATACATGCCGTCCCTCTGATTGGTCTGAACCCGAAGGGCCGTCCTCGGAACCCTCAACCGCAACGCTGCGCTCGATGTCGGTGATGACCGGGTACATCCAGGCGGGCAGCGCGCTGATATTCTCGCGCAGGTCCTTGAGGATCGCGTCCCGTTGGGTGCTCTTGGAAAGATGGCGGACGATGCCATTCAGGATGGTGCCGAGGCTTGATAGATCATCACGAAACCAGCCCAGCGCCTGGATCACGCGCATGGCCGGCCGTCCCGCCCAAAAGGCGGATTTGGCGGAGATGCGTTTAAAATCGAGGACATAGACGACCGGCGCGGTTGCTCGCGGGTCCCCGGCATTGGCTTCGATTGCTATCGTGCGAGGGTAGGTATCGGCATAGATCGTGGACCGCGCCGGCGTGGCCGTCGTGAGGCCAAGATCGTTGGCCGCCGTCATTCCGTCGACCAGCACGCGGAGTTTGTCACGCCGCGCGATCGCATCGACGAAGGATGCGCGTGGCGGAAACGCCATCTTCCCCGTCAGGCCGCTCTCACTTGGTTTGTCATAGAGTCCGCGATGGGGACGGCGAATTTGACCGCTGCTGGTGAGCCGTTGAAGCGCCTTTTCGACGGCGTTTGGCGTGCCGATATCGAGAAAGTCGGCGCGCGACCAGACCCCCGAGGGCGCGGCCTGGGCAATTCTGTCATAGATACGTTCAAGCGTGTCCGAACGGGGATCGGGCATTCAGGTCACCTCTGACCAAAGAATATATACAAACTTTGGTCAGTAGCAACGAGCTGACCAGAATTTATACCGAAACTTTGGTCAGTAATCCGCGGTCCCCTTTCGTCATTTGGCGAGACTGAGCGATCGACAGCTGACCGGCTCTGGCGCACACAGGCCGTCGTTTGGATTCGCATAAT
>NZ_MKUY01000003.1:0-1024536 GCF_001899045.1 Devosia sp. 63-57
TGTTCAACAAAACCGCCCCAGCCAGCGCACTCACTCACGCACCATTTTGCGAAAGTTCCTACTTTGCGAATTACGCTTGAGCGCTACCCCCCACACACAGCCGCCGCGCCATTGTTGCCTCCCATTTTGCCACGCGCCTCTCTGTGTTGGACAATTGTCGTCCCCGAAACCCTCACGGCCACTCCTGGTTTGCCCCATCAAGGTATGCGCAGTCGCCACATCGCTGGCTCCGGTCGCTTCGCACGCAAGTCCGCCCCACTGATGTGCCCGAAATCGTCGGGTTCTAGCGCAATGAGCGCGCCCGACTTTGAGCGTCGCTTTTTTGAACAATTTTCACCCGACCCATATTGATAGCCTTCCCGCCCCGGCCTAACATAACAGTTGGAGGATTTCTCAAATAACGAGTGTTTGGAGCTGGTTACGGCTCCTTGCAAGCACCGGAAGTTTAACCCCGCCAGGCGGCTGCCCCAAGCACGCCTGTCCAACAGTCTTGGAGCAAATAATTGAAATTCCATAAGATTCTGATTGCCGCGTCGCTGGTTTTGGCGTCCACACTGTCTATTTCCGCCGCCGAATATGAAGTTCACATGCTCAACAAGGGCGCCGATGGGAAAACCATGGTGTTCGAGCCGCACTTCCTGCAGATCGCTGTGGGTGACACGGTCAAGTTCATCCCCACAGACAAGGGCCACAACGCCGAGACCATCAAGGACATGTTCCCCGAGGGCGGCAACCAGTTCAAGGGCAAGATCAACGAGGAATTCAGCGTCACCTTCGACGTGCCGGGTGCCTATGGCTACAAATGCGCCCCGCACTTCGCCATGGCCATGGTCGGGCTGATCGTCGTGGGCGAAGATCCCGCCAATCTCGATGCCATCGTCAATGCGCGCGGTCCTGCCAAGGTCAAGGACGCCTTTGCTGAACTCGCAGCCATGGTTGGCCAGTAAGACCATCGCCAGCGGAGCCTGTTCTTTTGCAAGGTCGCATCGAGACGATCACATGGAGCAGGCTTCGCGAGCGGAGCATGGGGGATGTCTGGGCAAAGCGCATCTGACGCAGGTCAGATCTCCAGGGTTCTGACTGCGGTCGGGCATCGCGCCAGCGTGGCGCGTCTGCTGCCAGTGTCGATCACCGCTTTGGCGATTGGCGTGGCAGCTCTGGGAGGAGCAATTTTCGTCATGGGGCCGAATTGGCCCCAGGCTGGCTGGCTGATTGCCGGCGGCCTGTCGTTGAGCCTTTTGGCCATCGGCATGGTTGCGCTTGCCCGGACCACACGCCCCGACATCGTCGCGCGGCGCATAGACCATCGGCTTGGCCTCGCTGAACAATTGTCTTCGGCCACTGCTGCCGCTGGGTCTGCCGTTGACAGTCCTATTGTGCGCTCGTTGCTGGTCAATGCCGGTCGTGTAGCGCAGAACATCGATGTCAAACGCGCCGTGCCACTGGTGACGCGGCCGCTGGGCCTCAGCCTGGCAGCCCTGCTGCTGGCGATCTGCGGTACCGTCCTCGCCTTCGGTCTCATCGCCGGTAACGTCCAGGTATCGCTCGAAACGCCGCAAGCGATCGACGCTCCCGATACAGGCGCTGAGATCACGGCCGACGCGCTCGACGTCTTGGCCGAGCTGGTCGCCGAAGACGCTGAACGGCGCAACAGCGACTACCTGGCCGCCTTGGCCAACTCCGTCAAATCGCTGGCGGAAAAGGCGCGGAACGGCGCGACCCAGGCTGAACTCGAAACCGAATTGCAGGCGCTCCTCGATCACGCTGCCGCGGGCTATCAGGGAAAAATGCCGGAGTGGATGAACGGGCCGGGCGAACAGCCGGCAGGCGTGGTCCAGAATGCGCTCGCCTTCAGCACAGCGCGCCAGAAGGCGGCCGAGGAGCGCGCCAGATTGGCGGAAATGCGCGGCGATGGCCCTAAGGTGACGTCCTCCGACATGTACACCTTGCCCGAGGATCGCCTTTCTGCCAGCGCAGCGCCCCAACCGGCAGGCAATAGTGCTCCGAATGAAAACGCAGTCGCTGACCGCGAGGGCCAGTTGCAAAGCGAAAGCCTGGGCGGCGGCGACACTTTGGCACGGCCCATGGAAGACGAGGCCTTTGCCAGTGCAGGCTCCCTGCCCGTCGGCGCTGCCGCACAATCGGGCAAGGGGGAAAGCAATATCGCCGGCGGCGGCTCGCAGGCCCTCGCCGATAATAGCCAGTTTCTCGAAACCATGGCCGATCCGACGCAGTCGATGTCGATCGCCGCCGACCAGGTGGGCGAAGGCAGTCGTATTCGCATGCATATGCCCACGAGCGCCGACCCCAGCCAAACGGCGACGTTCGACGGTTTGCAGGGCGCCGATTGGAGCCGGCAGATGGCGCAGATCGTCACCCGCCAGGCGATCACGCCCGAAGCTAGCGTGGTGGTATCGCGCTATTTCAACCGTCCAGTGAAGAGCGGGGAGCAGTAGATGCAGTTCCTCGCCCCCCTCGCTTTGTTGTCCGGTTTGCTGGCACTGGTGATCCTGGCATTCCATATCAGGCGGCGGCGCACGCTGAATGTGCCGAGCCTGGTGATCTGGCGGCAATTGCAGGCCGGCCAGGTGCGACGCAACCGCACTTGGCAATGGCCGAACCCCAGTTGGTCCCTGGCGCTGCAACTACTTGCACTGCTGGCGATGGTGATGGCGCTGTCGCAGCCCCTCTGGAACCGCGGCCCACCGGTCGATCACTGGATTTTCGTCGTCGACCGTTCCGGCGCCATGCAGGCACAGGCAGGCGCGGGCAGCCTGCTCGATGAGGTCAAGGCCGATTTGCGCGATCACATCACCGGGGCAGCTGGCGCAGGCCGGCAATCGCTTGTCGCGGTTGGCGCCGATGTCACACCCGTGGCTATCGACCAGGCCCTGACTGGGTCGGCAATGGCGGATGCCGTGGGCAGCCTCGCCGCCGAGCATGGTCATGCCGATTGGTCGCGCCTGAAGGCCGCCTTGGCCCCAATCATCCGTCCAAACGAAAAGACCCGGATCGTCATCTACTCCGATCACGCGGTGACGCCGGATTTCGGCCGGGCCGAGATCTCAGTCGAGCCGGTCATCGTCGCCTCGCAATTTCCCAATGCTGCTATTTCAGCCACGCTGGAAGCCTCCACCAAGGTCGCCAATCGCTGGACCCTGTCTGGTACCGTGCGGCTCGATCCGGGCCAGGCCGCGGCCGAAATGATCGTCGGCTTTGCGACACGCGGCGACGAGCAACCGTTGGAATGGACGCGGCGGACCATCGCCACGCCCAATGAGCCAGACGACGCCGTCCGCTACCGCACCTTTTCGGTGACGCTGGAATTGCCGGGCGCGGGGATCGTCAGTGCCACCCTGGCTGACGACGGCAACGCCTATGACAATGCCGCGCGCTTCGTCATCGGGGCACAGCCCAAACCACTCGACGTGCTCTATATCGGCGCCGGCAACCAGCCCCTGCTCTCGGCTTTCCGCGCCATCGAGGGTACGCAGATCTTTCAGGCCCCTCGCCTGCCGAACGATGTCAGCGCCTATGGGCTTGTGGTCGTCGATGGCAGCTTTGTCGATCGTCAGCCGGAGACCAATACGCTCTGGATCGGCAATGCCGGCATCGAAGGTGAAACGCTGGCGACGGGTTCTTCCCTGCCGCCGACCAGCGCCATCGACGCCCATCCGCTGATGCGCGGCGTGACGTGGACCGGCATCGACACCGGTGGCAGCGTCGTCCTGCCAGTCACTGAGACGGCGGAAATTCTTTTGCGGACTGGCGATGCGCCGCTCATCACCACGGATCGAACCCCGTTCGGGCGCAGCATCGCCTTGGCCTTTGATCCGCGCCAATCCAACTGGCCGCAACAGCCGTCTTTGCCGATTTTCACCGCCAATCTGGTCGATTGGCTTGGCATCGCGCCCCAACCCGTCTTGCAGCCGAGCTGCGTTGCGGGTGCCCGCTGTGCGCTCGACCGACGGCTCGAGGGCGGCACTCTGACGCTTTTGGGTGGCGATGCCCAGGCCTCCGCCAAAATGCTTCCGGCCGGCTGGGTTCCGACGGTCGCCGGTCTGTACCAGGTCGAACGCAACGGCCTCGCCAAGCTGATCGCCGTCAACCCCGACATTGTGCCTCCTGGCGTGGACAGCGTCGCTACATTCGATGAACCCGCCAGCTTCCCGCTGCCGCTCTGGCCCTTCTTTATTGGCCTCGCCATAGCCGCCCTGATTGCCGAGGCCATCGTGTCAGGGCGCGGCGCCGAACGGTTCCTGCAGCGCGAGGGCCTGCGGTCGAGCAATCCCTTGAGCCAGCGCCGACGCATAGCCCTTGGCCTCCATGTCGCAACTTTGGCGCTGGCCATGGCTGCGTTGGTCAACGCCCCCCTGCCCTGGCGCCAGGCCGGCGAATACCTGGTGCAATTGGCCTCGGCCGGCGGCGCGCCCGACGCTGATATGGTGGATCGGCTCATCGCCGCCGGGCCGGTGATCGCCATGGATACCACAGAAATGCCAGAGCGCATCGGCCCCTTGGCCAATGCTATTGCCTTGGCCGCTGCAAGCGTTCCATGGGGCGAGCCGGGCCATATCGTGGTCACCGGCCAAACAGCTACAGACGATGACGCGTTCCAGGCTGTCAGCGATACCTTACGGGATCGCGACATCGTCCTCGAAGTCATCGCCCCGCCCTTCGTCGAAGACGCTGTACTCGTATCGGCCCTCGAAGCCCCTGAGCCGGTTTTCGTGGGGGATACGGTGCAACTCGTCGGCATTGTCCACGCTCGCGACGCTGCGCCAGCGCATCTGCGCTTCGAGCGCGACGGCGCGGTGCTCGTCGATCAACAGGTGGCGTTGCAGGCCGGTGACAACCGCGTCGAGACCATCTTGACCGACCTCGCCGCCGGCCCGGCCACCTACACGCTGAGCGTGACGAGTGCAGCCGACGACACTCCTGCGAATAACAGCCTAACCCGCCTCATCGATGTCGGTGATGCCGGCGACGTGGCAGTTATCGCCACGGACCCAGCCCGCGCGTCCCAGTTCATTGCCTGGCTCGGTGGCCAAGGCATTACCGGCACGGCCATCGAACCCAAGCGCGTACCCTATAAGCAAGAGGACTGGGCGCGATATGACGGCGCCGTGCTGATCGATCTCCCCGCCATTGCCTTGACCACCTTGCAGCAGGAGCAACTGACCCAAGCTGTCGCCGAGCAGGGCATGGGCCTGTTGATGCTGGGCGGCCCCAACAGTTTTGGCCCTGGCGGCTATCTGCAAACGCCTCTCGACGATGCATCGCCTCTCTCAAGCCGCGTGCCGCGCGATGCGCCAGAGGCGACACTGGTCTTCGTCCTCGACCGCTCCGGCAGCATGCAGCAGCCGGTGGGCAATGGCACGCGTCTCGACGTGGCCAAGCAGGCGACGCTTGCCGCGGTTCGGCTGCTCAACCGCAACAGCCAAGTGGGCATTATCGTCTTCGATTCCGAACCCATCACCGTCCTGCCGCTATCGCGCATTTCTGACCCCAACGTCGTCTCCACCGCCCTGAGTGGCGTGGACCCAGGTGGCGGCACCTCGGTCTATCCCGGGCTCGAAGCCGCCTATGACATGCTAAGCAATGTCGATACACCCGCCCGCCACATCATCGTCATGACCGACGGCTTGAGCCAACCGGCTGATTTCGCCGGCCTGCTCAACCAAATCCGCGGCTCAGGCATCACCGTGTCGACGGTCTCGATCGGCGAAGGCGCCGAACGCGGGCTGATCGAACAGATCGCCCGGATGGGTGGCGGCACCTTCCATGCCACCAATGATTTCGCCGCCCTGCCCTCCATTCTCTCGCAAGAGGCCATGCTGCTCTCCGGTTCGCCCATCGAGACCGGTATCACGCAACCACTCTGGGCCAGCCGCAGCGAACCGTTCCTGCGCGGCCTGCCGCCGACCATGCCCACCATCGATGGCTTTGTGCTGACGACGGCCAAGCCCGAAGCACAATTGTCCATGGTCGTGCCCGACAACAAGGGTGAGCCCATGCCCTTGCTGGCCTCCTGGCGCTTTGGCGCCGGCCAGGTGTTGGCGCTGACCACCGAGGCCGTTGGCCCTTGGTCTTCGCGCTGGCAATCGCTCGAAAGCTATGCCCCATTCTGGGCCCAGGTCGTGCGGCAGTTCCTGCCCGGCGTTGAGCGCGGCGATCTCGTGCTCGATCTCGTTCGCCGTGGCGACGGCATCGTCGTCGATCTGACGCTGCGCGATGCGGAATTAGGCGCACCGAGCCTTGCCGTGTTCGAGGGCGATACCTTGCTCGCCAACCTGCCGCTTGACGCCATCGGCGCGGAAAAATACCGCGCCGT
The DNA here is from genome assembly GCF_001899045.1 of Devosia sp. 63-57. Taxonomy (NCBI): domain Bacteria; kingdom Pseudomonadati; phylum Pseudomonadota; class Alphaproteobacteria; order Hyphomicrobiales; family Devosiaceae; genus Devosia; species Devosia sp. 63-57. The sequence continues at coordinate 6,335 of NZ_MKUY01000003.1, forward strand.
CTTCTATCCACAAACAGCCGGCACCTATCGCTTCGAGGCCAAGGCGGGCGACGTCATGGCGACATCTGGCCTTACGATGAACTATCCCGCCGCCCTGGGCATGTTGCCACCAGACCGCGCCATCCAGCATCTGGCGCAACTGTCCGGTGGACGAACCGACCTGGCCACGCCAACGCGCCGCGACGTTCCGGATCGCTGGGTCATGCGGCCTGCCAGCCCGCTCTGGCTGGGCCTGGCCATCCTGCTCTTCATGGCGGCACTCTGTGTCCGCTACACCCGCCTTTTTGCCCCGCGTCAAAAATCAACATCAATCTCGCCGCCGGCGGCTTCGGAGCAATCTCGCTCCAATGTCGAGGAAGCCGCGCATGTCTAGTTCAGGGAACAGCACCATGTCCGCAAATGCCGCCACCGCCGAGCAGATGGCCGATGCCGAAATGAACCGCCTGCTCACCGCGCTGCGCGCCGCCCAGGCCGAAATCGGCCGGACGGTTCTGGGCCAGGAGCGCATCGTCGAAGACCTTCTTATAGGGCTGATCGCCGGCGGCCACGTCCTGCTCGAAGGCCCACCGGGCGTCGGCAAGACCCTACTGGTGCGCACCCTCGCCACGGCGACCGGGCTCTCCTTTGCCCGCGTGCAGTTCACCCCCGACCTGATGCCCGCCGATATCACCGGCTCCATGGTACTGGTCCCCGACACCAGTGGCCGCAACACCCTGGAATTCCAGCGTGGCGCCATCTTCACCCAGTTGCTGCTGGCTGACGAAATCAATCGCGCTACCCCGCGCACCCAATCTGCCCTGCTCGAAGCCATGCAGGAGCGCACGGTCAGTGCGGCTGGCCAGACCATGACGCTACCAGAGCCCTTCTTCGTCCTGGCCACGCAAAACCCGCTCGAAATGGACGGCACCTACATTCTGCCCGAAGCCCAGATCGACCGCTTTCTGCTCCAGCTCGACGTGCCCCTGCCGACGGCCGAAACGCTCGCCGCCATTCTCGACAGCACGACGGGCAGCGTCTCCACCACCGTTCAGCAATTCCTGACGCCGGCTGATATTTTGGCCATTCAGGCCTTGGTGCGCAGCGTGCCCATGGCAGACCATGTGCGCCGGGCCATCGCCAATTTTGCCATCTCAACCCATCCGGTCGGTGCCGATGCCAGCGCCGATGTGAAGCGTTATCTGCGTTTTGGTCTGAGCCCGCGCGGCGCGCAGGCGCTGGTGCTGGCCGCCAAGGGCCACGCCCTGCTCAATGGTCGCTTCAATGTCAGCTTCGACGACATCAGGGCCATGCTGCTCGCCACCACGCGCCACCGCGTTCATCTCAATTTCGAAGGTCGCGCCGATGGCGTGTCGCTCGAAACGCTGCTCGGTAGACTGCTCGATACCAGCATCAAGGGGGTGTTGTGAGCCCCTCGCCCGCCTTGCTCGAACAGCTGTCCACGGCCCGCTTCGTCATGACCCGCGCGGCCCCATCGGTCGGTATCGGCGAACGCCGCTCCGCCACCAAGGGCGTGGGCCTCGAATTTGCCGAGCATCGCCCCTATCGCCCCGGCGACGACGTGCGCCATCTCGATCCCCGCGTCATGGCGCGGCTGGGCGAATCCTATATCCGCCAATATTTCGTCGATCGGCAATTGCCGGTTTTCATCCTGCTCGACGGCACAAGGTCCATGCTGGCGGGCAGTCCACAGAAATTCGCCATCGCCGCTGAGATCGCGCAGCTCGCCGCCTTTGTCGGGTTGGCGGCGGGTGACCGCGTCCGTGTGGGTGTATCCGGCGATGGCGGGTTCCGCTGGTCGCAGCCGCTGCAGGGCGGCGCACGTGCGCAAATCCTCTTTGACTGGTTTGCAAAGCTCACGCCCGGTGGACGCAGCGATTTCGGACAGGACATCGAGACAGCACTGCGCGATATGGGACAGGCGGCTTATGTCGTCGTGGTCAGCGACTGGTGGGACGAGCGCATGCAACGGGCGCTAGATATGCTGGACGGCCAGGGCCACGAGGTCGTGGGCATTCAGGTCGCGGCGCCGGAGGAGATCGATCCCACCGCGCTGGGCAATGGCAGCGTGCTGCTGGTAGACGAGGAGACCGGCGATGAGGTGGAAACCGTGATCGATGAAGCCGTGATCGCGGACTATCGCGCGACCCTCGAAACCTTCAAGGCCAATCTGCGCCAACGCCTTGTCAGCCGCGGCGGGCGGTTCTTTTCACTCTCCTCGTCCGCCGATATCACCCGTTTCTTTCTGCGCGATCTGCGCGCTGCGGGAGTGCTGCTATGACCCAAACCAACCCCGCCATAGCCGTCAACGGACTCACCAAGCACTATGGTCGCATGACTGCGCTCGACGCGGTCGATCTCACCGTGCCCAGCAACACCATGTTCGCCCTGCTCGGCCCCAACGGCGCCGGCAAAACCACGCTGATCCACATTCTCTGCACCATTCTGGCCGCCGACTCCGGCACGGCGTTCATCGCCGGCACCGATCTGCGACGCCACCCCCTGCAGGCTCGCAAGAATATCGGCGTGGTGTTTCAGGAACCCAGCCTGGACGATCGGCTCACCGCTTACGAAAACCTCGATTTCCATGGCCGCGTCTACGCCATGAAGGCGGCGGACCGTAAGGCAGGGATCGACGAGCTGCTCTCCCTGGTAGAACTCGAAGACTGGCGACACGCGGCTACCCGCACCTTCTCTTCCGGAATGAAGCGCCGGCTCGAAATCGCCCGGGCACTGCTGCATAAACCGAAAATCCTGTTCCTGGACGAACCCACTGTCGGGCTCGACGCGCAATCGCGCGCCGGCATCTGGTCCTATCTCGACAAACTGCGCACCCAGCGCGATCTCACCATCGTGGTAACCACCCACTACATCGAGGAGGTCGAGGCCTGCGACAAGGTCTCGATCATCGACCACGGCAAGATCATCGCCGAGGGCTCGCCGCTCGATCTCAAGCAGCAATACGGCAAGGAGACGGCTCGCGTTGTCCCCCGTAATGCGGCAATCGGCGATGAATTGCGCACCCGTTACAATGCCCTACAGACCGGCAAGGATGGCAGCATCGTCATCGACGCGGGCACGCCCGGCTTCGCCGACCAGTTTCTGGCCGAATATGGCACCCGCATCCGCCAGGTGTCATTCGACATGCCCAGTCTCGAAAGCGTGTTCTTGACCCTCACGGGGCGAGAACTGCGCGACCGCGGCGCCAGCGACGGCGAAAAGCGCGCCGGGCGGAAGGGTCGGCGCTCATGAGGATTGCCCTCTATCGGCTCATCTTCCTGGCCGGACTGATCGCGCTCTGGTGGCTCGCCTCCACGCAGGTCGAGCGCAATCTCGTCCCATCGCCTTGGGCCACGGCCCTGGCAGCGCGGCAATTGATTGCCGAAGGCCGGCTGGGCAGCGCTCTGGTGGATAGCATCAGCATCTATCTCGGTGGCTATGGCGCCGCCATCCTCGTAGGCATTCCCATCGGCATTCTCATGGGCACGCTACGCCCTTTGGGCAAGACGCTGGAAGTCTTCGTCTACGCGCTCTCGGCCACGCCGCGTGTCGCCTTCATTCCACTCATCATCGTCTTCCTCGGCCTCGGGCCCCAGGCAAAAATCCTCATCATCTTTCTGGGCGCAGTAATGCCCATTCTCATCAACACCTATGCCGGTGCGCTCAATTCCGACCAGGAGCTGATCGAGATGGCCCGCTCGGTGGGCGCCCCACGCCGGCGCATTTTCGCCAGCATCGTCCTCCCCGGCGCCGTCCCCTTCATTCTCGTGGGCCTGCGGGTTGGCGCAACCATCGGCTTGATCAACACGGTCGTCGCCGAACTCTACACGGCCGTCAAAGGCCTCGGCGGTCTGCTCGCCATCTATGGCAATACCTTCCGCATGGCCGAGTATTTCGTCATCGTACTGACGCTGGCGCTGATCGGCGTCATCATTACCGAAGCCCTGAGATTTCTGGAACTTCGCCTCGGCCGCTGGCGCCGAAGCGATGCAGTTCTGTAACGTTTTTTCTAGGAGGTGCCTCATGAAGGCCAAACTGCTTACGACCCTCGCAGCCGCGCTGCTGCTCACCGTTCTTCCCGCCCAGGCCGATCCATTTCGGCTGATCGTAACCGATCTCGAAACGCCTTTGGTGCCCAACTCGGTCATGGATCTGGCCCTGCAGCAGGGCTATTTCGAACGCGAAGGCGTCGAGGTAGAGCTGGTGCGTGTGCAGCAGACCCCATCGGCCCTCGCGGCTCTGCAGGCCGGCGAAGGCGAAATGGCCAATATTGGCGTCGATGCCCTGCTCCTGCTGGTCGCCGGCGGCGCCAATGACCTGCGCGCCGTAGTCTCGCCGAACAAGTCCCTGCCCTTCCTGATCGCCTCCAAGGACGCCATCGCAACGCCCGCCGATCTCGCCGGCAAGAGCTTCGGCATCGGCCGTCCCGGCAGCCTCGATCAGTCGCTGAGCACCCGCGTCATGGCCGCCAATGGCGTCGATACCGACGCGGTGGAGTTCGTGGCGCTGGGCCAGCCCAACGTCCGCGCCCAGGCTCTCGTCGCCGGGCAGGTTGATGCCACCACCATTTCCATCGGTGTCTGGAGCTCCATTCCCGACAAGACCGGGCTGCATGTCCTGATTGACCAGGACGCCTACTATGCAGCCGCACCCCAGGTCAGCAAGGTCAACATCGTCACCCAGAAAGTGCTCCATGAGCGCCGTGACGACGTCAAGAAGGTCATCACCGCCCTGATCAAGGCCTCGCGCGACTATGCCGCCGATCCCGCAGTTTGGGTTGCAGCGATGGAACAGGCCCTGCCCTCGGCCGACAAGGCGACCCTCGAACAGCTTGGCCAGAGCTTTGCCAAGAGCTGGAGCGTCAATGGCGGCCTGTCCAAGGTCGACCTCGATGCTACCGTGACTGCACTCTATAAGGGCGAAGATTTCGCCTCGGCGCGTCCTGTCGAGCTCAATGAATGGGTCGATTTCTCGCCGGTGGACGAAGTGCTGGCTGAACTCGGCACTGACGACGCCATGGATCCGGCGACACGATGAACTATCCCGTCGCCCCCACCAGCCATGCCATGACCAGCGCTCCGGCGACGGCGCCTGCACGCATCGTGCTGGAGGGCGTCAACAAGACCTTCGGTGCCGGCGAGAAAAACGCCGGCACCGTGGCCCTCAAGGACGTCAACCTGGCCGTGCCGGACCGGGCCTTCGTTTCGCTGCTCGGCCCCTCGGGCTGCGGCAAGACGACGGTATTGCGGATCGTCAATGGCTTGCTTGCGCCCGATAGCGGCAGGGTATTGATCTCGGGCGCGCCGCCGCGCCCCGGCCCCAATATGGGCTTCGTTTTTCAGTCCTTCCGGCTCATCCCTTGGTCGACCATTCGCGGCAATGTGGAATTCGCCCTCGTCGACGCCATCCCCGACCGTGCCGAGCGGCGCGCTCGTGCCGATCGCTATATCGAGCTCGTTGGCCTCAGCCGCTTCGCCGATGCCTATCCCAGCGAGCTCTCGGGCGGCATGCGGCAGCGCGTGGCCCTGGCCCGGGCTTTGGCTGTCGAACCCGACATCCTGCTCATGGACGAGCCCTTTGCCAGCATCGACGCGCAGACGCGCGAACTCATGCAGATGGAACTGATGCGGCTGTGGTCGGCGCGCCAGTCGGTGGCGCTCTTCGTCACCCACAGCGTCGATGAGGCCATCCTTCTGGCCGATCAGGTGGTGCTGATGGGTCCACGCCCCGGTCGCATTCTCGAAGTGATCGACGTCGACCTTGAGCGGCCGCGCTGGACCTATGACGTGCGTGCCGAAAAACGCTTCATCGAACTGCGTGCCTATCTCTGGGATCGCATCCGCACCTTGGTGCTGAACGATCCCGGTTCCGATTTTTATGGCCGGGACCTCGGGACCGGACGCTAGACGACTTGGGAGGATACCCTTTGGGCTTGCTTGGGGGAATTTACGCGATCTGGCTGCGCGAAGTGAAGCGCGCCCTGCGCGACCGCGGCCAGCTGATCGGCGGCATCAGCCGGCCACTGATGTGGGTGCTGATCATGGGCATCGGCCTCAATCCCTATTTTCGGGGCGAGGTCTTCGGCGAAGTGCGTTTTGCGGTGCCCTATACCTATATTCAGTTCATTTTCCCGGCCATTGTCGTCCTCAATATCATGTACACGTCCGTCCAGTCGGCAGTGTCGGTGATCTGGGACCGCGAATTCGGCTTCCTGCGCGAGGTCCTGGTGTCCCCACTACCCCGCTGGGCCGCGCTCCTCGGCAAGATCCTCGGTGGCACTACCATCGCCGTGTTCCACGGCTCCCTGGTGCTCGTCCTTGCGGCCTTCGCCGATGTGGTGATCACTTGGGATCGCCTGCTGATCGGGCTGGGCCTGATGTTCCTTCTCGCCTTCGGCCTGACCTCGTTTGGCGTCGTGCTCGCCTCCCGCATTCGCAGCTTCGAAGGTTTCGGCGTCTTCTCCAACGCCATCATCCTGCCGCTCTATTTTCTCTCCAGCTCGGTTTTTCCCCTCGATCCGGCGCTGACACGGGCACAAACGCTGGTGGTCTACCCGGAATGGCTGGTCACGCTGGTGGAATGGAACCCCGTCACCTATGCGGTCGACGCCATGCGCGGCACCTTCATCCAGTTCCACCAGTTCGACCCCGCCATCGGCCCGATTCTGCTTGCCGCCATGGCCGTTGGGTTCTTCATCTGGGCCCTGCTCGATTTCCGGAAAGCCTGATCCATGGCCTCTCCTCAGGGTAGAAAGCCACCGCCATCACGTCCCCGCTGGTTGGGCGACCTCGGCACTCTGGCCATCATCGGCACGCTGTTCGGCGCGGTTTATCTGCTGCCGCCGGATAATTCCTTTGAGGCTGTCGAAAAAGCCGGACGCATCACAGCCTGCATGCCGACGCTTTATCCGCCCTTGGTCACTGCCGATCCGGCTGAACCGGGCTTCGACGTCGAGCTCATGGGGCTCATCGCCGAACAGCTGGGCCTGCGCCTCACCGTGCTGCCCAATGCGGCAATGGCCAAGGATTTCAATCCACGCAGCTGGCGCGTCACCCGTGCACAGTGCCAGGTGCTTGCGGGCGGCATAGCCCTGACCACGCCGGTGCTTTCTTATCTCGACGCCACCGCGCCTTACCTCTCGACCGGCTGGGCTGTCGTGTCAAAGGAACCGCTGGCCAATCTCGAAGACAAGTCCATTGGCTTTTACGCCGGTTTGAGCGGCCTCGACCGCGTTGCCCTCAGCCGGCAGTTGCGCGCCATGGGCCTGCGTCCGCGCATCGTCAATTCCGCCGAAGCTCTGGAAAAGGGCCTGGCCGATGGCAGCTTCGATGTCGGGATCAGCGAAGCATTGGTGGCGCGCCAGATCGCCGGCGCTAATGACTGGTCGGTCGCCTGGGCGCCCGGCGTCGAGGAGCGCTACCCGATCGGCATTGGTCTTTGGAAAGGGGACCTGACGCTCAAGCGCAAGCTGGTGTCCGCCCTCGGTCAATTGGAGGCCGACGGAAGTCTCGACGCGCTCAAGCAAAAATACGACATTGCCGATATCGGCGGGGTGATGGGTGGCGGTGCGGTTCCCGATCTCGAATAGGTGCCCTACCCCCCGGTGAAGCCGCGCAGCGTGGGCTCCACCATTCGGAATGCCGCACCGCGATCGATAATGGCCAGCCCCACGAGCACGATGGCGATGATAGTGGCGCGCGGCTGCACCGCTTTATAAAGCCTGGGCGCGGCAGCCTGCAGCAGATAGCCCCCGGCAAAGGGCGGCAGCGGGATAAGATTGACCACGGCGAAGACCAGGCTCATCTGCGCAAAGGTGCGCAGCGCCAGGTTGATGCTGTTGGAATAGGACGGCGGCAGCGTCGTGACGACAATGCCGCGCAGTTGCAACAGCACTAGGAACACCACCACAGGCACTGCAAGGCTTGTCAGCACCGCCGCAACGAGTCCCGCTCTGCCGTGGCGCAACTCGCCGGGCTCAAGGTCGAGTTGGCGGATCCAGCCAGCCATGCTGAACACGGCGGCTACCACGCCAAGCGGCGCGGCATGCGCCAGCGGGTTGGCCGTCAGGCGCCCATCGTGGCGCGGCCCCCTGTCACCCAATGCCGTGACCATGCCGACCAGCGTCAAGCCGTGCACCATGCCCACCAGCAAAATGCCGATGATGCGGATGATGATGATTTGCAGCGGCAGTTCGAAACTCATTGCGGCACGCTCGTCGGCCCGAGATGAAACTGGTCGACCAGGTCGGCCAGTGTGCCGTCATTGATCAATTCACCAATGGCGTCGCCGAGAATGGAATTGAGATAGGTGTTGTTGGATCGCGTCGCCATCCCGATATCGGTCCGCCGGTCGACGAAAGGCAGCGGCAGAATGTGATAGCCAGCAGCCTCTGGATCGCCATCGGTGGCGAAATACAAGGCTGGCTCCCAGATCACCGCCGCGCCGATCTCCCCACTCTCCAGCTGCTCCAGGATGCGCTGGTTATGATAGAGCGTGGCGCGCTTCCATCGCTGGTCCTTCGGTCTTGTGTTGAGAAAGCTTTGCAGCCGGTTGTCCGACACCGAAAGACTGCGGGTGCCGATACGCTGGTCCAGTGGCAGGTCGTCGATCGTGGCGATCCCTTCCTGTTTCGTGACCAGCAAGTTGCCGGTTGAAAGATAGGGGCGCGTCAGCAGGATCCAGTCGGGCACCGAAGTCGCCAGCACGTAACCCATGATCACGTCGCATTTTTCGGCCAGCAGGATGAACAGCGCATCTTCGAGCCAGGGCAGTCGATAATCCAGCGGATTGGTGGGAATGCGCGGATTGGTCATGGCGACCAGGTTCGGTTCCACCAGCAGCACCGATGCGATCGACTGCGCCAGTTCCTGCTCGAAACCCGCCATCATGCCATCGGGATTGTAGCAAAAAGTGATGCTGTTCCCATCCTGACGCAAGGTGTCGGTGTAGAGGTCGCGCGGCACCACATCGAGCACCGGCTGTGCCTGAGCGGGCACGGACGACACGGCCAGGATAAGTCCAAGAACTGCAAAAACCCGGTTCACTTGAAGCTCCGACAGCTAACCACAAAAAACTGAGGCCCGGCAAAGACTGGCTTTGCCGGGCCCCGATCATGCAAGCCTCAGCCGATTACTTGGCAGCGGCCTCAGGCAGGGCGAACACATAGACTGCGTTGCTGCCCGAAACGGTGTCGGCAGTGGTGCCCGAAGCTTCAAGGAACAGCGACGCATAGCCAGGGCCGCCAGCCGGGATCGCGATATACTGGCGACCATCGACTTCATAGGAAATCGGGTGACCGGTAGCGCGCGACGGCAGGGTGGTGGACCAAACGACTTCGCCCGTCTCCTGGTCGATTGCCTTGAACTTGCGATCGGTACCACCAACAAAGATCAAGCCGCCGGCGGTCGAAACGATCGGTGCATAAAGCGGGGTCTGGTCAGTCCAGCTCCACACGGTCTTGCCGGTTTCCACATTGATGGCATCGATGCGACCAGCATGGGTCACACCTTCAGGCAGGATGTACTCAAGCTCGGTGTTGTAGACGTCGAGGCCCGTTGGCTCCTGGTCAAGAACAGTCGCGTTGGCGCACATGTTCGTGAGCGGGACGAACATCACCTTGGTTTCGGGATTGAAGGCAGTCGGCGGCCAATCGCGGCCACCGAGATAGGTCGGGCACATGAAGGTGGGGGTGTCGACTTCGGTCGGGATGGCCGCTTCGTTGACGGTCACGAGGCCGGTCTCGTCGACCTTCTCGATCAGGTTTTCCTGGACGGTATCACGAGCGTAGATGAACTCGCCGGTCTGGGCGTCGAACTGCCACATCACGCCGGTCTTGCACGGCACGCCAGTCAGCACGCGCTTCTCGCCCGGGGTTGCGGTGCCAAGGGCCAGCAGGCCTTCCATGTCCGCAGACGGGTTGGAGTTGATGTCGACCGGGATCATTTCATAGGTACATTCCTGGTCCCAGTTGTCGCGCGGCAGAACCTGGTGGCGCCACACGATCTCGCCGGTCTTCGGCTTCACCGCAAAGCGGGTATTCGAGCCATAGAGCGTGCCGCCAACGGTATTGCGCTGGAATTCGGCAGCCGGGCCGGCACCGGTGGAGCCGTAGAAGACGAGGCCAGTTACCGGGTCATAGGTCATCTGGCCCCAGGCGCCGGTCATCCAACGCTGGTCTTCGGTGGAGTCGCCCCAAGTGTCGTCACCCTCTTCGCCGGCCTTCGGAATGAAGGTATTGCGCCAGAGTTCTTCACCGGTAGCAGCGTCGTGACCGGTCACATAGCAGCCGAATTCCGAGAACTGGCAGGTCGAGCCGGCAACGACAACGCCATCGGCCACGATCGGACCGGTGGTGTTGGAGATCATGTCGGCGCCGCCGCCACGATCGCTTTCCCAGGCCACCTGGCCGGTCTTGGCATCGAGGGCAACGATAAAGTTGTCCCAGGAAACCATGTAGATCTTGTCTTCATAGAGCGCGATGCCGCGCTTGTTCTCACCCAGCGAGTTCAGTGTCTCGCGGTCGGGCAGCGTGCGACGATATTCCCACACCAGCTGGCCGGTGGCGGCATCGATCGCTTGCACCACGTCGCCAGGAGCGGCGATGAACATCACGCCACCGAACTCGAGCGGAGCGGACTGCAGATTGCCCGGCTCAAGGGCGCGGCCCCAGACCATGGTCAGGTTGCCGACATTGTCCTTGTTGATCTGGTCGAGCGGGCTATAGCGATAGTTCATCACATCGCGGCCATAGGACGGCCAATCGCCGGCATCCGGATTGGCCAGGATCTCGTCCGTCACCATCGGCAACGCACTGATATCGACCTGCGCATAGGCGACAGAGCTCACGCTGAGCATCGCAGCCGATGCCAGCAACACGGAGATTTTGGATTTCATTCTCTTCCCTCAGTGGCAGAGGCGCGCGGATAACCCGCACGTCATTTTTGGTTGGTAGGCACGTAAAAATCAGTCTTTCGGCTTGCGCACGATGTAGATGTTACCCAACTGTTCCTCGTTCCAGACCAGCTGCTTGTCGCCCGGTTCGGCACCATGCAATTCCATGATGTAGGCCACGATATTCACGTAGTCCTGTTCCGAGCCGATCTTGCCGGCATTGCCGGGCGGCATGTTGGTGCGGGCAAAGGTGTAGAAGTCCAGAAGAGAGGTCTCTTCCCACTTCTTGTTGAGGTTGGCACCTGTCACGCCCGGACCGCCCGGAGTGCCGCGACCGGTCTTGCCATGGCAACCCTGGCAATACTGGGTATAGAGCGGCGCACCAGCGGCAGCCTGTTCGGCAGTAAACACACCGTCCCAGATCGTCCGCTCGGACGTGTCGATGCTATCCGAGGAAACTTGCTCGGTTGGCGCGACTTCTGGCAGGTCACCGATGACGGGGGGCTTTGCATCGCCCCCGGCATGCTGGGCATAGACAGGAATAACGACTGCGGCGACAGCAAGCGCAGCTGCCGCGCGGAAAAATAATCTTCTCAAAATAAAACCTCCGACGGCAATTTCGTCCGTGAGCACTTGGGCAAGCACCACGGTCTGTTTGCCTGTTCCACCTGACCCTAAATCCGTGCGGCCGGTTGTCGCAAGACAAATTTGCGCAGGGCGATAAATTTGCTGATTTAACCGAGCAGTTTAGGGCCCGCTATGGGCATTTCGCCGTCTCGCAGACCCCGCTGGCACGGCAAAATCGGGTCGACCCGGCCATGAAAATGGCCATCTCGCGTGTTTGGGCGAGTCGCACGCCTACGCGGATAGTGTCACAGCTGTGCCGATCGCATGGTCCCGGCCTCGACAATAACCTCCGCGGCCGCTGGGTGGCTGAGAAAGCCAGACGGGCTCGCCGTCGCGCCATAGGCACCCGACTGCAGTACCGCAATCAGATCGCCTGCCTTGAGTTCGGGAAGCAGTGCTTCGCGCGCCAGCGTATCGAGCGGCGTGCACAGCGGACCAACGACCGTGGCCGGGTAAAGAGCACCCTCGTCCATGCGACTGGCCGCAACAACCGGAAAATCCCGCTTGATGATCTGCCCGAGATTGCCGGAGGCAGCCAAATGGTGATGCATGCCGCCATCAGTGATGACGAAGCGCGTCCCGCGAGAATGCTTTACCGCGTTGATCTCGGCCACATAGGCCCCACCCGGCCCGGCCAGAAACCGGCCCGGCTCGACGATTACATTGGCGGCCTGCAGCAGCGGATGCGATCGAAGCTGGCTGGACAACTGCGGCAGTCCGGCAGCGACCGCATTCAGGTCCAGCGGCGCTTCCCCGGCGTAGTAAGGAATGCCCAGGCCCCCGCCCAAATCAATCGTTTCCAGCGGCCCGCCCCACTTTTCGGCGATGTCACCAGCGATGCGAATGCCATGCTGCCACTGGTTCAGCAGTGCGGCTGCCTCCAGGATCTGCGTGCCGCCATAGACATGAATGCCGACCAGCGCGATCCCTGGAGCATGTCGCACAAGGTCGAGCACGCCGTCGATATCCTCCTCGCAAAAGCCGAAGGCCGTGGGCTTGCCGCCCATGCGCATGGCCCCGGCCTGTGCCGCCGCAACGGGATTGATCCGTAACGAAACCCGCACCAATCGTCCAAGCCGCGTGGCGATCTCGGACACCCGCTCGATTTCCTCTACGGTCTCGAGGTGAATTTCGCCTATGCCCTCGCCAATAACCGCCTCGAGCTCGCCGCGACGTTTTCCCGGGCCGGCAAAGAGGATTTGCTCTGCGCGCGCGCCTGCCAGCCGGGCCGCCCGATATTCGCCCAGCGACGCGATCTCCACCCCCGCGCCTTCGGCGAGAAACAGTGAAATCACTCCTTTCGCCGGATTGGCCTTTACCGAGTAGTGGATCGCGGCAAACCCATCGAGCGCTGCGGCAAGCGCGCGATAACTCTGCCGCATGGCATCGGCGTCATAGATGAACACCGGCGAGCCGACGGTCTCGACAATCTCGGCAACGCGTAACCCGCCGATGACCAGATCCGGGCCAGAAACGGCAAATTGCGTCCTGGCCAAATCCGGGCCGTGCGGTGGCTTGGGGGCTTCAGGACTGGACATGGATGCTCCGATCGCGCACCAGCGTCGGATAGTCCACCTTGCCATTGGGTGTCGTCGGCAAGGCATCGACCAGTTCCAGGGCGCGCGGCACCATATAGCCGGCAATGGTCTCGCCGAGTTGACGCAGCACCGCCATTGCATCGATGCTCTCATACAGCGGCACGGCGACGGCATGCACCTTTTGCCCCGCCAGGGCGTCGGGCAGTCCGATTGCCGCGACTTGGCGGAACAGGCCGGTGGCCATCAATGCCTCTTCGACCTCGGTGGGACTGATGCGATAGCCGGAGGATTTGATCATTCCGTCACCGCGGCCGACGAAATTGAAAAACCCGTCCGCGTCTTCGACCACGAGATCGCCGGAATAGCAGACAGTTTCCCCGCCCTCCAACGCATCGCGAAACGGATGTGGCCGCAGCACCCGCGCCGTTTCCTCCGGACGCCGCCAGTATCCCAGCGACACGGTCGGTCCGCGATGCACCAATATGCCCGGCTCGCCCGGCGCTGCTCTGCGCCCATCCTCGGTCACGGCAAACACCTCGCATTCCGGTATCGCCTTGCCGATAGATGTCGGCCGGCGCTCGATTTCCTCAGGTGGCAAAAAGGTCGAGCGGAACGCTTCGGTCAGCCCGTACATGAGGAAAATCTGCGTCTCGCCCAAAAGTGCCCGCAGTGCCTTGACCGTCGCCTCGGGCACCCGCCCACCCGAATTGGTGATATAGCGCAAATGCGGCAGCGCAGTTTTACGCAAGAGCGGTGCGCCCTGGGTGAGAATGGCCCAGATGGTGGGCACCCCGGCCAGGCCGGTGATTTCATTGTCCCGCAAGGCCCGCACGATCTCGTCGCCGAAGCGGAATGTGCAGATCACGAGGCTCGCCCCCTGCTCTACCACGGTCAGCAACTGATTGAGCCCATAGTCAAAACTGAACGGCAGGATGGAGAGAATGCGATCCTGGCCACTGATCCCGAGATAGGAGCGTACGATGCGCGTGCCGGCCAGCAGGTTGCGATGGGACAGCATCACGCCCTTTGGCATGCCGGTCGAGCCGGACGTGTAGAGAATGGCCGCCAGATCCTCGCCGATCCCTGCCTCTGTTACACCGCTGGCCGGTGCCGTCGCCTCAGCAATATCCTCGACATAGAGCACAGTGCAGCCGGAAATGCCCTCGAGCGCCGGCTCCACCACCGCGGCAAGGCTACGGCTTGAAACCAACACCCTTGCTTCGCAGTCGCTGACGATGTGGCGCAACTGTGGTGCCTTGAGCAGCACATTCACCGGCACGAAAACTCCGCCCGCCGCGCTGGCACCAAAAATGGCCCAGCATTCTTCGAGCCCACGGGGCAGATAGATCGCAACGCGATCGCCACGTGCCAGCCCATGCCACACCAGCTGCGCCGCACACTTGCGCACCGCCTCCCCGAACTCACCATAGCTCAAATGGCTGTCGCCAAAGCTCAGCGCCCGCCGTTCGGGGGCGGCGTCATCAAGCAGATGGTGCAGTAGAAACGGCGTTCGCGTCACCGGCGCGCCTGACGAACGAAAGCGATGAGCTGGCCTGGCGTACCCAGCACGGAAGGATCGAAATCGGCATCCGACAATTCGATGCCGAAATGCTCGCTCAGAAACATCATCAATTCGAGAAAGCCCAGCGAATCCAAGGCACCGCCCTCGATCAGGGGCGTATCTTCGCTGCAGCCTTCGAGCGCGGGAAAGCGCGATTGAAGATAGGAATAGACGCTGGCCTCGACATCGTCCTGCCTGGTTACGCTCACAGCAATGCTCACATTCATTCTCCGTAGGCCGGTGTCCGGTCAAAGGTGTAAAAAAACGAGTTCCGAATATGCTTTGTCGATACGCCCCTGCGCCCACTCCCCTTTGACCTGCACAGGCGCGGGAATACTGCGCATCCGGGCTGTGGGCGGGTACTCACCTTCTGTCGCGGGCATGGTGAGCGCCAGTATACCAGATCTCAGCAGGAACCGGGCTATTGTGGCGCCGCGCTCGACCATCACTTTGCCGTCCTCGGCGTAAATGAGCCGCACCACCATGCGACCATACCGTCGGCTTGGGCTGAAGATGAGCGGAGTGTAGCGCTCCCCCGTCCTGTGCACCGCACAGATGCATCCGGCCGCGTGGTGCAGCGCCAACATCGCCTCGTCGGCCGGCGTCAACACGCCTGCAGGCATGTCGGCCGGACGCAGGACCTCGCCCTCGGATCGACCGCGCAGCGCTGTTAGCGGCAATGGCAGCAGCACCACGCAGTCGGACACCGTCGAAAAACCGAGCGCCTTATTAAGCCGCGCCGTTTCCGGCGATGGCGAGATGTCGGTGTAAATGGCGGACTTGTCGGCAGTGACCTGCATCAGCATGCGCGCGGCCTGCCAGCGATGTTCGGCGCGAACATACCAACTGGAGAGATTGACGATCCTCTTGCCGTCTCGACGCCAGCTGGCAATGGTCAGGATGACGCCGACAGCCTCATCGTCCACCTGCATGAGATAGCCGATTGGCCCCGCCTCGGACTTGCCAGCATAGTCGCCAAGCGCGTCTAATGCCTGCTTCCAGAACGCTGGCGAGCGTTCGGGAAACCCTTCCACAAGCAGCGACAATGCCTGGTCCAGGCAGCGCTCATCGATAGGGCTGGCAAGAACAGACACGTTTCCCCCAACGGTCTTTCGGTCAACATTGGCGGCAGATATGCCACTAAGAGCCCCTAACAATGCATAAAGCTGCGAAGATTTGCACTGTTTCCCACGCGAACGGTTAAATCTCCAACCTCATGTTCATCTGCTCTCCATGCGTAAAATTTTAAGCATTAACATTAGCTTAACCTTTTGCTTAGGAATTCCGGCGCTCTGACGTAATGCTCAACTCAGACCATTTTTGGCCGAGCCATGAGCGTTTCAGACCTTTCGAGATCGACACAAAATCACGACCTGCACACCTCACGGCAGGTGCGCGATCCCATGTGGATCTGCGCCAGTGTCGCTGCGGTTGAAGGCCTTGTCGTCGCCTCCGTCTTTATGGCTTCCGCCATGCTCTACCACTTCATCCTCCTGCAGACCGCATTCCAGTATTTTGCCGCCCCGCTCTACATTGCCTTTTCCTTGTTGATCGGCCTCATCTATGCCGGTTTCTCGGCGGTCGCAGCGTCGCGGTTTCTCGATGGGCAGCGCCGTCGCGACACCACCCTGCCCTTCTCCTTCTTCAGCTGGACCATTGCTTTCGCGGCCATGCTGATGATCGCGTTTCTCGCCGGCGTGGTCGGTGATCTCTCTCGGGTCTCCTTGACCTCGGCCTTTCTCGTCGGCGTGCCGGTTGTGGTGGTCATGCGCAGCTTGGTGCAAAGCGTGCTTAGCCAGCAGATCTCCCAGGGCGAACTCCGCTTCCAGAAGATCGCCCTGATCGGCGAGCGTGAACTCGTGCTCGATTTCCTGCTGCAAAGCGACCTCTGGCGCCACGGGCACGAGCTGACCAATACGCTCTATCTCGAGGATGCAATGCGCGACGGCGCTGTCGCCGCCGAAAACGTGGCCGCGTTCGCCCGCGCCGCCCTGCAGCAAGGGGTGCGCTACATCGTCATCACCGGCGACATCGCCCATATCAACGACCTCGACGGCTTGATTTCGGACCTCAAGCGCTTCTCGCTCAATGTCGTCTATGCACCCGCCATCCAGAAGAACCGCATCGAATTCCTCGATGTCGTTCCCATCGGCCCCAATCGCACCCTGCGCGTGTTGCGCAAACCGCTCAGCGATGGCGCTGTGCTGCTCAAGCGCGCACTCGACATTGTTGGCGCTGGTGTGGGGCTTCTGGCGCTGGCGCCCCTGCTGATGATCACTGCGGCGCTCATCCGCCTGGATAGCCCTGGTCCGGTGATTTTTCGCCAGATGCGCCGTGGCTTTAACGGCCAGCCGTTTTCAATCATGAAATTTCGCACCATGACGGTGACCGAAAGTGGCTTTGCCATGACCCAGGCCACCCGCGACGACGCCCGTATAACCCGCATTGGCCGCTTCCTGCGGGCCACCAGCGTCGACGAACTGCCCCAACTGTTCAACGTTCTCAGGGGCGATATGAGCCTGGTCGGCCCTCGCCCGCACGCCATCAGCCACGACGACGAACTCAGCGCGCAACTGGCCCAATATGCCCATCGCCAGCGTATCAAACCCGGCATTACCGGCTGGGCGCAGGTCAACGGCTATCGCGGCGAAACCGCCACCATGGCGCAGATGCAGGGTCGCACAGACTACGACCTCTACTATATCGACAATTACTCGCCGTTCCTCGACCTCTGGATAATCCTGCTGACCATCGTGTCGCCGAAAACGCGCCGCAACGCCTTCTGAGCATCAGGCCGGTGTGCCCGTGCTCTCCGCATAGGCCTCCGCAACGGTGCGGATGGCAAAGCCCATTTTCTGCGTGCGTTCGACCAGCCGCTCCAGGGCCTCGGGGGTAATGGAGAAAGGCACAGTCGCATCCGCGACATGATGAGTGAAAAAGATCAGCCAGCCCCGCTCCTCCGCCTGCCGTTCCAGCCAATACTCGGCCGCCTCGAGAAAGCCCGGCAGTTCGCGCAATTCCACCGATTTGAGATTGGTGAAATCGGTCCCCGTGCCATTGATCCCGGCGCGCCCACCGCGAATGGTCGTATAGCGCGATCGCATTGCCAGCGTCGCCGGCGGCCAGGCCATGGTATAGGGAATGGCAAAGCTGCGTTTGCCACCGCCGCCATCGAGGCCAGCCAGGATCTGCTCGTTATCGGCGAGATCGTCACGCAGCGCAGCGCCGGAATAGTCACGCAGCCGGCGATGCGCAAAGGTGTGGCAGGCCAGTTCGTGACCGCGCGACGCCAGGTCCTGTGCAGCCTTCCCATCCATGAACGGTGGTTCGGCCTCTACATCGTCGAAAAACCGCCCTGCCAGATAGTACGTGCCCCGTGCCCCATGACGCTCAAGGATCGGCGCGCCGAGAGTGGCCGCCGACAGCGGCGCGTCGTCGAACGAGAAAGAGACGATGGGTTGATCGAGCCTTATGTCAAACCGCGACCCCAAAGGCAGACGCGCCACGCGATTGGCGATCCTGTCGACGATGCCACCGATATTTCTAGACAATCGTGCCCCCAGCTTCAGGATGAATGGCGTGCGGTCAGATAGGAGATGCGCGAGAGCCTCAGTCCGTACGTCGCCATCAGAAGCGAGAACCAGACCGGCCCATTGATAGCGAGAAAAATGCTTTCCATGCTGGCAAGGAGAATGCCGAACATCCAGATGCGTCGGAACAGCAGATTGAGCTCCCAACCCGGCCCTGGCGCGCGACTGGCATTGATATCGCGCAGCGGCAACACCACCAGCCAGATCAGGATCAGGATCAGCGCCGGAAAGCCACCGTCGAGGATGACCGAAAGATAGCTGTTATGCGTGTCCGACGCCGTGGTGGCCCAGGTTTCGACATCGGGCATCACCATATCCGCCTGCCCGGTGGTCCAGAACAGGGTGAACCCGTACCCCGTGATGGGCCTATGCGCGATGGCGTCATAGGCCAAGCGCCAGATATCGACACGGCCGGTAAAGGTCGGGTCGATGCCAAGGCTCTCGATCAAGGCGCTGACCTGCGGGCTGAACGTCGCGCCCAGGGCGCCGAGATTGACGGCCAGCAGCGCCGAGATCACCGCGATGCCGGTCCATTTGGGATGGCGATCTGTGATCCAGACCAGCGCCAGCGTGGCCGGCAACATGCCCAGTGCCGTCTTGCCGCCGGAAAAATAGAGAAACACGAAAGCCGCAAGCGCGATGGCATTGCCGCCGAAACGCGACCATTTGTGCCGGAGATAAAGCCCCATCATCACGATGATGGCCATGGCCGGAGCCGCAAGGTTTTTGTGGCCGAAAATGCCCCGCCAGTCGCCGGCCAGAGATGGTTCGTCCGGATGCGTACCCTGGTGGATCGAGTAGTGCGGCAGCATTGCGACGCCGAAATAGCTCATCACCAGGACAATGATCGACCCAATGGCAATCAGCCGGGCAAAGTTGGCTTCGTTCTTGGGCAGGAGCAGAGCAGCACTGGCCGCGACGCAGGCAATTAGCGCGAGGAGCAGCCGGCGTACCGCGTCCAGACCATGCGGCGAGAAGACCGACACCGCCATAAGCCAGATGAACAGTATGAGGATCAACAGCTTGGGCGATAGCAAGAGCGACGAGTTGCTCTGGAACAGCGCGGAGAAAATGATCGCGCCCAACATCAAGACCGCCACGAGCTGGCTGGTCTGCCCCAGGAAGCTGTTTGGGGGCAATGAGATGTCCATGTAGATGTAGAAGGACACCCAGTAGAAGAGGTAAATCACCACAAACAGGGCCGTGGCGAACGCGCCCCTGCTTCTCGCCATCACGATATCGTCAGCGGGCGTCAAGGCTTTCGCGAAGCGGGCTTGGTGGCTTTTCCGAGCATCAGCAGCAACCCCAACCCGGCGGCACAGGCCAGGCCGAACATGAGGCCGGCAAAGCCACCGCCTGCTGCAAGAACTGATGTCCGCGGCGGATAGGAGCGGCTCTCCGGCGGCACCGCGGCCGAAATCACCTGCGTGCCCGACGTGTTGACATTGCTCATCTCCTGCACGCGGGTCAGTTGCGACAGGAATGCCTGGTAAACACCGCGGCGCACCTCTGCCTCGCGCTCCATCTCACGCAGGGTTACCAGAGCGGTATTGCTCTGCGAAATGCTGGACCGGCTCTGCGCCACCTGGGCGGTAAGGCCGTCGACCAGTGCCTGAGCCTGTTGCACATCGGCGCGCGCCGCCGAAACCTGCCGCTCGATTTCGCGACGGATCTGCGCCCGGATAGCCTCGACCTGCGGCTGCAATGCCTGAATCTCCGGATGGCGCGGTCCCAGCCGGGCCGACAGCGAGTCGAGCTGTCGCACCACTTCGGACTCTTGCGCCCGCAGGGCAGCAATGGCCTCCGAAGCCAATTCCGGTGACGCCGCATTGCCATTGGCAAAGGCGGTCTCGAGGCTCACCTGCCGCGCCTGGGCATCAGCAAGACGTGAGCGGGCGGTATTGAGTTCGGTATTCACCTGGGCGATCGACTGATTGTCGAGCGACTCCCCATTGGTGGCTTCCAGTCGGTTTTCCGAACGATAGGCCTCGACCGCTTCTTCGGCGACCAGAACGTCGCGGCGCAGATCGGCGAGACGAGTGGAAATATCGCGCGTCAGCCCATCGACCGAGTTCGCGTCCATGGCCGCCAGCTCTGCCTGGAAAGCCGCGACGACGCCGTTGGATACGGCAACGGCCTTTTCAGGGCTTTCCGCCCACACCGAAAGTGTGGTCATCAGCGAGTTGAGCCCGCGCGTCGTGGTCACCCGTTCGGTCAGCGTGCGTCGGGCTGCCAACTGGCGGTCCTCGTCGCTGCCGCTCGTGCCGGCAAATTCGGGATCGTTGGCGAGATCGAGATCAGCCACCGCGCGCGCCATCACATTGCCCGACGAGAGCACATGGTTGCGGCTTTCGGCAGTCAGCAATTGCGCATCACGCGCCTGGCCCTGCCCGAACATCGGATCGTCGGCGCTCGAGGCGACCGACGTGTAGAGCAGAATATCGGCATAGGTGGTGTATCGCGCGGGCACCAGCGTTCCGAAGGAGTAGCCGGCAAACACCCCGGCAAAGGCACAACCCGCCGCTATCCACCAAAACCGCTTGACCCAGCCCAGCGCCGTCCACGCATCGATGCCAGCCAAACGGTCAGCCAGCGTTTCCGGCTTGGGCGGCTCTGCGGCCTTGGGGCGCGACATGAGGATAGACTGATGCACCGAGGTCATCGGGCGGTCTCGAAGCGGTACGGAACCAGGCGCATGGCCGCCGGACGTGCCAACAGAACGCGCGGCAACGCGACGAGGCTTGGGCCGTAAGTCATGAGTTTCGTACATATGACGACAGACGTTCCATTCGCACTGGTGCTAGGCTGCACCATAGCGCAGCATTGCTTTATGTGGTGCTAAAACCCCGCTTTTGGTTAAGCGTTTTGGTTTCAGCCGGCGGCTCACTGCCCTGTAAAGCCGCAATATTATTAAGTTGAGGCAAGGGTTCCCAGGCCCTCTACTGCAGACGCGACGAGCTGCGTAGAATTGGGGCGATGGAAAAGAAGGATTAACTCTAGAGTTAACCCCGTCGCCGGTTTCCTGCACTTCAACCATCCAGCTGTGGCATAACCACGGTTCAAAGAGCCCGGACCAGACCCGCCTTGGATGCCCGCAAAAACACCGTCTTGAACAGCAGCTTCATGCAGCAGGGCTTTCGCCTGCTCCTGTCCTATGCCGGCTCGGGCTCCAGCATGCTCGCTGCCAGTGCTTCGCAGCTGATCACCTTTGCGCTTTTGGCCCGTTATCTCGGCAGCGAACAGTTCGGCCTCTATGCCATCATCACCGCCCTGACCAACGTAGCTGTGCAATTATGCGGCATCGGTTCATCCGAGGCCCTTATTCGCCGGAGCGCCCAGAACCCCGACGACTACCCCCCGCTGCTCGGCCACACCATCATTCTCAGTGTCGTCAGCTCGGTGGTTCTCGTTATTGCCGGCCTTATCATCATGCCGATGACGGTCACCATCGCGCCCGATCCGTGGGTTGCCACGCGCACGAGCCTGCTGATCCTCATTTCAAACATTGTGCTGCTCAAGGTGGTCTCGATTGCCACCAGCGCCTACATCGCCCATTCGCGTTTTGCTGTTGCCAACGCCATCGAGTTCGGCTTTGCCATCCTGCGGACCATTACCGCCGTCGTCGCTTGCCTCGTCTTCAGCACCTCCACCGTCGCCGACTGGGCCTTTTGGCATTTCGGTCTGCACGTCGTGATCGCCGTGGTGGCCATGTGGTCGCTGACCTATCTCAGCAAGCCCAAATTTGTCTTTGCCCGCGAGGAGTTCATGAACGGGGTTTTCTTCAGCACCCAGTTCCTGTTCAAGGCCCTGCGGCAGAACGCCGACCTGCTCGTCCTCAATGCCCTGGCCGGCGCCGAGATCGTCGGCAGCTATTCGGTGGCCAGGCGCATTCTGGAAAGCTCCTATCTTGCCATCGAGGCGCTGAACCGGCTGGTTTACCCGGGCTCGGCCAAAGCCGCCAAGGTCGGAATGGTGGCCCTGCTCAATCGCACCCGCCAGGTGTTGCTGGCCTCGCTGGCTGTCTCGACCGCCAGCGCCTTGGCCATTTTCGTGCTGGCTCCGCTGCTGCCTTGGCTCTTCGGCGACGATTATCCGTCGCTGATCACCTTCACCCGCGTTCTCTGCTTCGTGCTGATACCGATGGCGATCTATGCCTCGGCCATGGAGGCGCTCGGCGCGGCAGGACGACAGGGCACCCGCGCCGCCATTTTCAACACTGCCAATTTCTTCGGGGCCGGTCTCGTCGCACTCATGACCTGGCAGGGGGGCATCAACGGCACCTTTGCGTCCTACTATATTGTCGAAATCGCTATCGCCATCGCCAATTGGGCGGCGCTGGTGCATTACGCTCGCCAATCTGTGGCGAGTCGCGATGTGGATGCGGCCGGGGCCGTGGATGCAGATACGGGGCATAAGGCGAAACAAGAAAACGCCTGACACACACGAATTCGGCCAGAGGGAGTGGCAGAAAGATCGGCATGATCGAGAGGGAACTGCGCAAGACCGGCATTGAGCACCGCCAGCGGCGGCGCTTCAGCGTATCCAGCCGGGTCTTTCTCGCCCTTGTGCTTGCCGCTGTCGAAACAGCGATCGCCAGCGGTTTGGCGTTGGCTGGGATAACGTTTTCACCCATTCTTCCCGAGACAGCCAGGCATGGGGCGCAGTTCATTCTGCTGCTCGTTTTTGCTCTTAGCTATGGCTGGTTCACCACCAATGCCGCCCTGCGCTTCCTGCGCGCGCCCACGGCCTTCTATCCAGTGCCGTTGGAAGCGGCACTAACTTACATCGCCTGCTTCGGCGCACTGGTGCTCGTTGGCTTCGCTCTCGGAGGTACGATCACCCCCCTCGAACTGGCCGCATGGATTGTCGGTTCGGCGGCACTGCAGGCCCTGGTGCGATCGAGCATTTTCCGCGCCATCCAGACCATGCTCGAAAACGGCCAGTTTCAGATCGAGCGCGTCGGGCTTATCGGCAGGGCTGCCGATATCGAGCGTCTGGGCCGACAGGCCCCGGTATGGAAACAGGGCGCGCAGGTGGTGACGACACTAGCTCTTGACCAAAACCTCGCCGAAAGCGCTCCAGAAAGCGCCGCGCTGCACGCCTTCATCGAAGACTGCGTCGAACGTGGCTGTTCACAAATCCTGTTGGTCGGCCACGCCGGCGATCTCGAGGCCATCGACGTCATTATCACGCCGGCACGCGAATTTGCGCTGGACGTCGTCTATCTCGCCTCTCCGGTCGAAAACGGCGCCTCGCGGCAGATCGCCGATGTGGCAGCGCTCGGCCCTTCCGGCACGCTCATCCTCCAGGCCCGGCCACTCGGTTTCATCGGGCTCCTGACCAAGCGCGCGCTGGATATGCTTGGCGCCGGATTCGGCCTCTTGCTGCTCTCGCCGCTACTGCTCATCGTGGCGCTGCTGATCCGGCTCGACAGTCCCGGCCCGGTGCTGTTCCGCCAGCGCCGGCGCGGTTTCAACGGGCAGGAATTCTCCATCTACAAGTTCCGCAGCATGACGGTGACCGAAGATGGCGGCGATGTGCGTCAGGCGCAAAAGAACGATGCTCGAGTAACCCGTCTTGGCGCCTTCCTGCGACGCAGCTCCATCGATGAACTGCCGCAATTGCTCAACGTGCTGCGGGGCGAAATGAGCCTGGTCGGCCCCCGCCCCCATGCATTGGTGCATGACGAGGAACTGACCCAGAAGGCAGCCGATTACGCCTTTCGTCGTCGCATCAAGCCGGGGATCACCGGCTGGGCCCAGGTCAACGGCTATCGCGGCGACACCTCCACCCCACACGCCATTGAAGGCCGTGTGCTGTGCGATCTCTACTATATCGACAACTGGTCGCTGGCCCTGGACCTCTGGATCATCCTGCTCACCGTCTTGTCGCGCCGTGCCAGCAAGAACGCCTACTGACCGAGCAGCCGCGCCCGATTGGCTGCGATCAGCTGCCGCAGCGCCTTCTTGAGCCGCGCAGGGCGGCTTTTGGCGGCGAGCGCGTCCGACCAGTCGATCATGCTGGCATTGACATCGAAATCGCCTAACTGCCCGTCGGGCAGGTCGCTGCTCTCGGTTCGGCGGATAAGCTCCGGCAACTGCCGATAAAAGGCAGGATTGCGATAGGGCGGATGCAGCGAGAACATGCCGGGCGCGCCGCCCAACAGGTCGACGCGCTCCAATCCCAATCGCTCCATGCTGGCGCTCAGCACTTCTTCGGCCGGCATGGTCAGCGGTGACTGATCCAACAGATGCGCCCGTAGCCGACGCTTGAAATCAGGCCGCACCAATGGCAACGAACCGATCCGCTCGACAAACCGCCGCATATCCAGAACGAAAATACGGGTACTGACGGCGTTGAAGCCATAGGCCGGCACATCGAGCCCAAGCCACTGCGGCGGCACGAAGGCCCGACGGCCAGGAAAACCCACATGCAGGCTCTCGTCGATCGTTCCGTCCGCTCGCGGCGGCCCAGAGAACGGGCAGACGAACAATGCGTCCGGCCGCGCGTCAAAGACGGCATCGGCTTCCGCCATCCAGCGCTGGCTCATGCCGCCGAACAGCATGTCGCTGTCCATATGCAGCACACGCTCGGCATTGGCACGATAGAGGCCATAGAAGTAGGCGTAGAACGGCCCGCCATCGAATGCCTTGAGCGGCAGTGAGGGCTCGGCGGAAAAGAACGCCTTGCGTACCCCTTCAATAGCTTCGGAAGAATAGTCGACCAGATCGACATGGATCGCTGCATCCGAACCCGACAGCCTCTCGAGCAAACCCGTCAGCCGGGCCAGCTTCTCGTTATAGTCGGCAGCATGATAGCGTCCGGTCGTACTCACCTTGTGGTCGAGCGTGATAACGACGCGATCCACCTGGCCGCGCCAGGCCCGCAATTGGTGGGGCAGCGTCTCGACCACGTGGTCCACATCGAGCGGATGCATGTTGATCTGCAGGGCATGGCCCACCAGCGGGCCAAGAGAGGCGTTCATCACAAAGTCCCGTTCCGGAAATCGTCGATGACATCCATGAACAGCTTTGGCTTAAAATTCTCATCCAAAGGCAAGGGCCGGTTGGGTGTGCCATCGGGGCGCGGATAGGCCCAGCGGATCCAGCTATAGGGATCGCTGATCCCCCAGGTGGTGATCGAACTCGCCCCGCCACCATCCGCAATGGCCTTGAGAAAATCGCGAACCTGCGCCGCGATCACCCGATCACGTTCATCGGCATCCCTAGGCAGGTTGACGTCGATGACATCCAGTTCCGTCACCAGCACGTCGAGCCCCCAGGATTTGAGCTCGGCAACGAATGCAGCCAGTTCGTCCTTGGCGATCGCCCTGCCCCCGCGCAGATGCCCCTGGAAGCCGATAGCGGTCACCGGCGCCCCTTTGTCGAGCAGGCTCTGGATCAGATCGCGGAACGCCGCCCGCTTGGCCGGACCATATTCATCGGCAAATTCGACATCATATTCGTTGAGCACCAGCGTACTGTGCGGAGACAGTTCATGCGCCTTGCGAAACGCCATGGCGATATGGTCCTCGCCCAACCGTTCCTGCCAAAACCCATCTCGCCGTGACTTAACGCCATCCGGCACATCCGGAATTGCTTCGTTGACCACGTCCCAGCTGGTTATGTCGGGATAGCGCTGCATCAGCGTCTCGATATGCTCAGTCATCAGCGCCTCGGCCGCTGCCGCTGAGGTAATCTTCGAAACCCATTCGGGCAGCGCTGCATACCAGACCAGCGTATGGCCATGCACGGCAAGGCTGTTCACACGCGCATAGTCCACCAGCGCGTCGGCCTGCGAAAAGTCCCAAGCGCCCTCGGATGGCCGCAGCAGTTCGAACTTCATTTCCTGCACCGGCGTGATGCGTTGGCACCAGCGTGCGATCTCCGGCCCCAGCCGCGGCTCGATCGCCATGTCGGGCCAATAAAGCGCCGCCCCGAACGGCATGTTCTGCTGTGCAAAGGCAGGACTCGTCAGCCACGGCGCAAGCGCTGCTGCCATGAACGGGGTAGTGCCCTGTTTAAGAAAATGTCGTCGCGTAATGGTCATCGGAACCCCGCACTCAGCTTGTCAGACAAGATAATCGAGCCCCCCAAGACAAAGAAGCCTTTGGCCCTCGAAGGGTTAATCGTTGCAATGCCCATCGGAGGTTAACCAAAGCAAGATCGCCGGGATGATTTATCGCGGGATGGGCACTATAGAAAAACGGTCAAGGAGGCTGGCAGTGATCAGCGTCATTATTCCCGTCCGCAATGGTGAACCCTATATTGTCGAGGCCATCGAGAGTGCCTTGGCCCAGGGTGATTGCGTGCGCGAAGTAATCGTGGTCGACGATGGCTCAACCGACGCCACCATCGCCAGCATCCAGGCCATCGCTGATCCCCGCATCCGCCTTTTCACAAGCCGCGGCGCCAGGCCCTCCGGCGTCTCCGGTGGGCGCAATTTCGGGTTCGAGCAGGCGACCCAGGTCTGGGTCATGTTTCTCGACGCCGATGATCGCCTGCGCCCCGGCGCCTGTAGTGCCCTGCTTGCTGCAGCCGGCCCGTCCGATGCCGTCGCCGTCTATGGCGACTATGAGCGCATCGACGCTGCTGGCACCACCATTGGCCGCCGACGCCTCTTGGGCCGCCGCGCCAAGCCTGAGGGCGATGTCACCGAAAATCTGCTCGCCGGCAATTTCCTCGTGAATGGCGGTGTCGCCCTGATGCGCGCCGAGGCCTTTCGCAAAACTGCCGGTTTCCGCGAGTATCTGCGCTATTGTGAGGACTGGCACGCTTGGTGCCTCTTGGCCGCCCAGGGCGAATTCCTTTACGTCCCCGGCCTCTGCGTCATGGACTATCGCGTCCATGCCGGCAGCACCATGATGGCCAAGCGCCTGAGCTTTGACGACTACCGTCCGGCGCTCGACGCAATCTATGCCGAACCGCGCCTCACCAAAAATCGCGCCCCGGAGCGGCTGCGTACCCTGCGCCAGGCCGCCGAGGCCCATCTGCGGGCCTATCTCGCCGCCCAGGCCGTTCGCGATCGCCGCTACCTGACCGCGCTCCAGGGCCTTGTACAGGCCATCATCGCCTCCCCGTCCAAGGCGCTTCGCAATACCGCGCTGGTCGGCTCTGCCGCGTTCGGGATTTGACAACATGTTGCGGTCAATCCTCCGGCAGAATGTTCGACAGGAGGCAAGGCCATGAGTGCTGACACAAATATCCGTGCTGTCGTCTGCATCCCGACCTTCCGCCGTCCGGAATGGCTGGCCCGCACCCTCACCTCGGTCCTCTCCCAGAAGACCGATTTCGCCTTCGCAATCGTCGTGGTCGACAATGACGGCGCCGGTCAGGCCGGCGCGGCCGTGGCTCGCACCTTGCTGGCCGATATCGAGGCCGGACTGGTGCTGGTGGAGCACAAGCAGGGCAACTGCCATGCCATCAACACTGCTTTTGGCGCGGCCCGTAAGCACTTCTCGACCGCCGATTATCTACTGATGATCGACGATGACGAAGAAGCCATGCCCGGTTGGCTGCAGGCCATGGTCGACGCCGCCGACGGCTCCGGCGCCGATATCGTCGGCGGCCCGGTGAACCGCGAAATGGTCACACCACCCGGTCCCGGCATTGCCGAACACCCGCTCTTCTTCTCCATTGCCCAGCCTACCGGTGCCATCGACATGATCCATGGCTCCGGCAATTGCCTCATCTCCCGCCGTGTCTTCGAAACACTGCCGAGCCCCGAACTCGACCTGCGCTTCAATTTCCTCGGCGGCGGCGACATGGATTTCTTCACCCGCTGCCGCAAGGCGGGAAAGCGCTTCTTCTGGTCGTCTGAGGCCGAGGTGCTGGAATATGTGCCGGCCGACCGGCTGACCGCAAAATTCCTCATGCGCCGCTCGCTGCGCACCGGCATGATCAACTATGCAATCGACCGCAAATATCGCCCCGGCGCCGCCGGCCTCGCCACGCTGGCGCTCAAGAACCTCGTGAGCCTTGGCCTGTCGCTGCCGCGCGCCATCGGCCTCCTTGTCCAGCGCCGTCACTGGCTGCCTGCCAGCCATCCGCCGCTCATGTCCATCGGCCGCATGGCGGCCATGTTCGGCAGCACTGCCGAGCCCTACAAGGCCGCCAATGCGCCGCTCGCCGCCGCCCCCGACACCAAACCCTAGCCGCGTCTTGCCCGAGATATCGATGAACGACCGCCTCCAAGCAGGACCTCTCCCCCGTGAGTGACCAGGCCACCCGCATCCGCCCGATCGAGGCCAGAGATGTCGACGCTGTCGCCGACCTGTTCGCCGCGATCATGCTCGCCTGGAGCAAGCCGGCAACCAACGATCTCCGCCAGTTCCTGCGCCAACATTTCATCGACGGTCCCTTTGCCGATCCGGCACTACCGTCCCTGGTCTTCGAACAGGACAATGCCGTCGAAGGCTTTATCGGCGTCACGGCCCAAGACTTGGCGACCTCCGACCGCAGCTATAAAGCCGCCATCGCCTGCGCCCTGATGGTGCGCGACCATGCCGCCAATCCGCTGGCTGGGGCACGCCTGCTGCGCGCCATGCTGGCCGGAACACAGGACCTCACGCTGACGGAAACCGCTGGCGACGAAACCCTCGGCATGTTGCGCAGCCAGGGCGGCGTACCACTGCCGCAGCACAGCATGACTTGGTTGCGGGTGCTGCATCCGGCGCGCTTCGCCGTGGATTTCGCCGCCAGGCGCTTGCCGCCGCTCGGGATCACCAGGCCACTAGCCCGCTTTGTCGATAGTCGTAAGCACCAACCTGCCCCAGGTGCTCCTCTCAAATGGAGCCGCTGGGTCCCAACCGCGCCACTAAAGGGCATCTCGGTCCAACCCATTTCGCCCACTGATTTCTTCGATCTCACCGCGGACCTGACCCAACCCTACGACATCCGCCCGCACTGGTCCGACGCCGCTCGTGCCACCATGCTGGCCGAAATGCAGAGCAAGCGCCTTCACGGAGAACTGCAACTGGCCAAGGTTGCCACGGCATCCGGCCGTCCCCTTGCAGTCGCCGCTTACTACCTGACGCGCGAAAAATCAGCCCATCTGCTGCAACTGCTTGCCCGTCCCGGCCAGGAGGGCATCGCATTGGACGCTCTTTTTACCGAAGCGCACGAGCGGGACGCCATCGCCTTGCAGGGCCGCACCGACCCGCGCCTCATGAATGCGCTGCTGGGGCGCCGTGTCTTCATGGTCAACGAGAGCAGCAGCGTCGTGCATAGCCGCAATGCCGAGCTTGTCGATACTTTCGTTTCCGGCCGCGCGCTGATGAATGGACTGGTCGGCGAACGCTGGAGCCGGCTGGTCGGAGACCGATTTGACTGACCTCGCGCCCTTAAGGGCCGGGCAACTTGTGCTGATATAGTTTGTCGCACCGCTGCTAACCCGGCGGCATGGGGGATTGAGTGCATGTGCGGACTGGCCGGCTATTACGGGCATTTGGGGGAGGCCAGCCATGGCTCTGCCCTGCTCACGGCCATGACCGATGCCATCGCCTATCGCGGTCCCGACGATAGCGGCCACTGGCAGGGCCATGGCATCGGCCTCGGGCATCGCCGCCTCTCCATTGTCGGCCTTGCTGATGGCCAACAGCCCATGCACAGCGCCGATGACAGGCTGGTCATCAGCTATAATGGCGAGGTCTTCAATCATATCGAACTGCGCCGCGATCTCGAACAGCGTGGACACGTCTTCCGCAGCCATTCGGACACCGAGGTCATCCTCGCCCTCTACGCCCAATACGGCACCAATTGCGTCGATCACATCAATGGCGATTTCGCCTTTGCGCTCTGGGACAAGCCGGCCCAACGCCTGCTGCTGGCGCGTGATCGCATCGGCGTACGGCCGCTTTTCTACACCAAGGCCAAGGGCATCCTGTTTTTCGCCTCGGAGATCAAGGCGCTGCTGGCCACCGGCCAGGTCCAGGCCGAACTCGATCCCTTCGCCCTCGACGACACCTTCACCCATTGGGCGCCCCTGCCGCCCAAAACCATGTTCCGCAACATTGTCGAACTGCCGCCCGGCCACCGATTGGTCATTGACGCCGGCCACCAGCGCCTCGAACGCTATTGGCAGCTCGATTTCCCCGATGCCGACCACTCCCGCGCCGAGCCAGATATCGGCCACACCACCGACGAAATTCTCGACCTGCTCGACGACGCCGTGCGCATTCGCCTGCGCGCTGACGTGCCGGTCGGCTCCTACCTCTCCGGCGGCCTCGATTCCTCGTTGACCACGGCCCTGGCCTGCCGCCATGTCACCCAGCAATTGCATACATTCTCGGTGGCCTTCACCACTCCCGAATTCAGCGAAGCCAAATGGCAGGAGCAGGTGGCAACGGCCCTCGGCACCCGTCATTCGGTTGTCGATTGCAGCCCTGGCGATATCGGCGCCATGTTCCCCGAGGTCATCGCCCACACCGAAACCCCGATCCTGCGCACCGCGCCCGCGCCGCTCTTCGCCCTGTCCCGCCTCGTCTCGAACAACGGGCTAAAGGTCGTGCTGACCGGCGAAGGTGCCGACGAAGTGTTTGGCGGCTACGACATCTTCAAGGAAGCCAAGGTCCGCCGCTTCGCCGCGCGCCAGCCCAGTTCCCGCTTTCGGCCGCTGCTGTTCAAGCGCCTCTACCCCTATATGGCGGCGCTGCAATCACAGTCGCCCGAATATCTGGCCGCCTTCTTCGGCGCCGACCCTGAGAGCCTCGCCGACCCGCTGCATTCCCATCGCCCCCGCATCAAGGGCACGTCGGCCGCCAAGCTCGTCTATTCCGCCGAACTCAAGACCACGCTCGCCGGCTACGATTCCGTCGACGCGCTGATCGCCCAGCTGCCGCAGCGCTTTGGCCGCTGGCACCCGCTGCATCAGGCGCAATATCTCGAAACCACCTTCCTCTTGCCGCGCTACATCCTCTCCTCCCAGGGCGATCGCGTGGCCATGGCCCATGGCGTCGAAGCCCGCTTCCCCTTTCTCGATCACCGCGTGGTCGAACGCGCCGCCGCCTTGCCGCCCGAGTTCAAGCTGCGCGGCATGACCGAAAAGTTCATCCTCCGCCAGGTCGCCGCACGCCTGTTGCCGCCATCGGTGGCCGCGCGTCCCAAGCAGCCCTATCGCGCCCCCGACAGCGCCTCCTTCGTCGGCCCGCACCAGCCGGCCTATCTCGATACCGTGCTTTCCACCAACGCCGTGGAACATGCAGGCCTGTTCAATCCCAAGGTGGTCACCGGCCTCCTCGGCAAGGCGCAGCGCTCCGGTCTCGACAGTTTTCGCGACAACACCGCCTTTGTCGGCGTCGTCTCCTCGCAAATCTGGCATCGCCAGTTCATCGAAAATGCCCAATACCGTGCCTTGGGCGCGGCTTGAACAAAGAGCTTCAAATGACTGAAAATATAGAGCAAAACATCAAGAACTTTATCGTCGAACAATTCCTGTTCGGCGACGCTAGCGTGGCACCGGCCAATGACGCCTCGCTGCTCGACGACGGCATTATGGATTCCACCAGCGTTCTCGAACTGGTCGCCTATATCGAGGAAAGCTACGGGCTCGAAATTCCCGACGCCGACATCGTCCCGGCCAATCTCGACTCCATCGCGGCCATTACCCGCTACATCACCGCCCGCAAGGCCGCCTGATCCCATGCGCATCGAGTCGTTCCTCACCGACGCCACCAGGAGGTATGCGGGCAAGACCGCCCTCGTGTCGCAGGGCGAACGGCTCGATTATGCCACGCTCGAGCGGTTGTCGGACCGCCTTGCCGCCCACTGGCAGGCCAAGGGCCTGACGCGCGGTGATCGCGTAGTGCTGCTGCTCGACAACAGCTGGCAGGCGGCCATGGCGCTGTTCGCCTGCTTCAAGGCCGGCGCAATAGCGGTGCCGATCACCCCGCTCACCAAGGCGGAGCGTCTGGCCACCATTCTGGGCGACTGCACCCCAACCATCCTCGTCACCCAGGCCCGGCTGGCCGGCCTGGTCGAGACTGTCGGGCCCGTGCCGCTCGGGACGCTCGTCGTCGACAAGCCGTCAGCCAAACTCCCCGCCGCCGATCTGCTCGATCCGATCCTCCAGCAGGACGCTTCCCCGCTGCCGCACAGCGGCATCGATTCCGATCTCGCCCTGCTGCTCTACACCTCTGGCTCCAGCGGCGAACCCAAGGCGGTGATGATCAGCCACGGCAATGCCGATGCCGCCTCAGCCTCGGTGCTGGCCTATCTCGACGCCCGCGACGACGATGTCATTCTCAACACCTTGCCCATGTCGCACGGCTATGGGCTCTACCAGTTGATCATGTCGGTCCGCAGCGGCGCCACTCTGGTGCTCGAGCGCAGCTTTGCCTTCCCGCAGTCCATTTTCGCCACCATCGCCGCCGAGGGAGTCACCGCCCTGCCTTTGGTGCCAAGCACGGTGGCCACCATTCTGGCGCAGGATAATCTCGCCCCCGGCGCCTTCCCTACTCTGCGCTACATCACCAGCGCCGCCGCCAACCTGCCGGTGCCCCATATTGAGCGGCTCAAGGCCTTGATGCCCGATATCCGCATCTATGTGATGTATGGCCAGACCGAGTGCAAAAGGGCCACCTATCTGCCGCCCGAGCGTCTGCTCGACAAGATCGGCTCCGTCGGAATCGCCATCCCCAACACCGAGGTCTTCCTTGTCGACCCGGATGGCCAGCGGCTGCCGCTTGGTGCCGAAGGCGAGCTGGTGGTGCGCGGCCCCCATGTCATGCAGGGCTATTGGCAAGCCCCCGACAAGACCGCCAGGGCGCTGCGCAGTGGCGACCACCCCTGGGACAAGCTGCTGTTCACCGGCGATATCTTCCGCACCGATAGTGATGGCTTTCTCTATTTCATCGGCCGCAAGGACGAGATCATCAAATCCCGCGGCGAAAAAGTCGCTCCCGCCGCAGTCGAGGCCGTATTGCTCGCCTTTCCGGGCATCAGTGAAGCGCTTGTCTTCGGCGTTCCAGACGAAGTGTATGGCGAGGCGATCCTCGCCATAGTCGTCTGCGCGCAAGAGCTCGATGAGCGCGAAATTGTAAAATACTGCGCGAGTCGCCTCGAAGACTATATGATCCCGAAAACGATACTGTTTCGCAACGACCTTCCCCGTACACCGTCAGGCAAGGCAAGTCGCCGGCTGGCGGCAGCAATGCTAGAGTAAACCCAAATGGCACAGACGCCTCCCTTCTCCGCCGAAACCCTGGTCCTCGACGCCGAGGCGGAGGTTCAGCGCATTTCCGCCTTCCTGCGAACCAATCTGCGCACTCAACTGCACCGTCAGGGTCTGGTGCTCGGCATATCCGGCGGCATCGACTCCAGCGTCAGCGCCGCCCTCGCCGCCAAGGCGCTAGGCGCCGAGCGCGTTTTCGGCATCTTCATGCCGGAAAATGACAATGATCCGCTGAGCCTGGAACTCGGCCAGAAACTGGCCTCCCATTTCGGTATCAAGGCCGAAATCGAGAACCTCGGACCCAGCCTTGAGGCCATGGGCTGCTATGCCCGCCGCGACGACGCCATTCGCAAACTGGTGCCCGAATACGGTCCTGGCTGGCGCAACAAGGTGGTGATCAACCAGTCCACCGAACAGCAGGCGATCGGCTTCTCGACCCTGGTGGTGCAGTCGCCAAGCGGTGAAATCCAGCGTGTGCGCATGCCCGCCGATGTCTATCGCACCGTGGTTGCCGCCACCAATATGAAGCAGCGCCTGCGCAAGCAGGTCGAATACTTCCACGCCGACCGGCTCAATTTCGCCGTGATTGGCACCCCCAACCGGCTCGAATACGATCAGGGCTTCTTCGTCAAGAACGGCGACGGCGCTGCCGATATCAAGCCGATTGCCCATCTCTACAAGAGCCAGGTCTATCAGCTGGCCCGCCATCTCGGCGTCCCCGCCGAGATCTGCCAACGCTTGCCGACCACCGACACCTATTCGTTGGCCCAGACGCAGGAAGAGTTCTACTTCGCCCTGCCGTACCAGAAGATGGATCTGTGCCTCTATGGCCTCAATCATGGCCTTTCCGCCGAGGCTGTAGCAACGGCGGCCGAACTGACCCCGGCCCAGGTCGAACTGGCCTGGCAGGGCATTCAGGCCAAGCGCCGGACCACGCGCTACCTGCATCTGGCGCCACTGCTCGTGGAGCCGGTCGCCGAAATCCACTGATCTCGGAACGGGAGGCTTTATCCTCCCGTTAACCGGTCACTAGGCTCGGCATGCTAGAGGGCGGGCGGGGCTCGGATGGATTGAAAAGGATAAAGATGCTTTCCTCCCGCAAAATTCTGGCCGTGTCCGCAATGGCGCTGGCATCCGTCGTGGCTCTCGCCGGCTGTTCCTCATTCGGTGGTGGCGCCTCGTCCGCCGGTGCGCTGACACCGGCCCTCAGCGCCCGCATGGACCAGCCCAATGCGGTGCTCGACAGCCAACAGGCCATCAACCTCGTCAACGCCTATCGGGCCACTCGCAATATGCCGCCGCTGGTTGCAGATGCCGGCCTTAATGGCACGGCCCAGGCCCTGGCCAGCCAATATGCCCAGACCAATCAGGCGCCCGCCAAGCCACAGGCCCTCGTCGAAATGAAGCTCAGCGCCGGCTACGCAACCTTCGCCGAAACCTTCTCGGGCTGGCGCAACAGCCCCGCCGATGCCAACGCCCTTGTCGCCCCCGCGACCAAGGCCGGCGTCGCCGTGGCCTTCAATCCGACCTCAAGCTATGGCGTCCACTGGGTTCTCGTCCTTGGCAACTGATGCCCGAACGCTCGACGCCAGGGGGCTCAAATGCCCCCTGCCCGTCCTCAAGATGGAAAAGCAGCTGCCCAATCTTCCCAGCGGTGCAACGCTGATCGTGCTGGCTACCGATCCCATGGCCAGGATCGATATCCCGCTTTTTTGCCGTCAGAACGGCTATGCCTGCGCCATCGACACCGATGCCGAAGGCGTCATGGCCTTCACCATCCGGAAGTCGAACTGATCGCCTACGGCCGGAAACTCGGCCGCGGCATCGGGTACGGGATCATCACCCCGGCAGAAACCGGAATACCGGGACGCAGCGTCGCATCCGGCGCAGGTGTCACATTGTCCGCCACGGCCGGCATGGAGAATTGCGGCACGTGTGGCGGCCGCGGACGCGGCAAGGCAATGCCGGTGCGTATCCGGCCCAGGTCGACGGCGGTATACGCGCGCTCGGCGACCTGGTCGGTCAGGAAGCTCGGCTGGTCCTTGAGACCCATCGGAAATGCCGCTTCCTGCGCCTTCACATAAGTCGCCGCATCCTTGCCGCAGATCAGCGACCGCATATCGGTCGGCGCCGCCCCGACAGCATTGCCGAGCGTCAGCAAGGTCTGCCCATTGGGTCGCAACTGACCCGAAAGCCCCTTGAGAAACAGATCGGCGGCACGCTCATTGCGCTCGCGTCCAGATGACCCGCCCAGCACCACGGCGAGAAGTCGGCGGCCGTTGCGGTCCACCGTAGCCACGATATTGAGCCCAGAGGCACAGACATAGCCGGTCTTCATGCCATTGGCGCCGGCAAAGCTCTTGAGCAGGCCATTGTTGGATTCCAGCTTCGCCTTGCCCAGATTGACCACGCTGGTCGAAAACATCGGCATATATTGCGGAAAGCTCTGCTCGATATAGAGCGCCAGGATCGCCAGGTCGCGCGCTGTGGTCACCTGCGCCGGATCGTGCAAGCCATGCGGATTGGTGTAATGCGTGCCGGTCAGCCCCATGCGACGCGCGACGTCATTCATCTTGGCGACGAAATTGGCCTCATTGCCGCCCACCGTCTCGGCAATCGCCATGGCAACGTCATTGGCCGACTTGACGATGAGGATATAGAGCGCGTCCTTGAGGGTAATGGCGCTGTCCACAGGCAGACCCGACTTGCTCGGCGCCAGGTTGAACGCCTTGCGCGAAATGGTCACCGGCGTGTCGAGCGTCACATTGCCGGCAGCAATTTCCTCGAAAGCCACATAGGCCGTCATCAGTTTGGTCAGCGATGCCGGGTGCCAGGGCAGACCCGCGTCCTCGGCATAGAGCACGTCCAGCGTTGCCCGGTCCGCCAGAAGCAGCGGCGTTGCCCAGGCTGGCACCAGGCCGGCGAGAACGAGCATCAGGGCAACTAGCAAGCGACGAACAAAAGCCAAGGCGGAAAGACTCCGGCAAATTGTGGAGGAATGGCGCTCTCTTACCAGCGCAATCGGGCGATCTCAAGAAAGGCAGGCCTGCACTGACGCCTCTGTGAAGGTGCTGACACCTCCTGTCGCAGCGCGGTGACACTTTGGCGGCAACAAAGGAGGTCATCATGACCACGATCGTTACCATCCTCACCCCGGGCTATGCCGATTGGGAGACCGCCCTGCTCAACGCCGGTGCCCGCGACTACTACAAGATAGAGACCCGCTTCGCCACCATCGACGGCGAAATGGTCACCTCGGCCGGCGGAATGCAGGTTACTCCGCATATGGCCGTTGCCGATATTGATCCGGACAGGATCGACGCCGTGATCGTCAATGGCGGCAGCATCTGGTCGACGCCCGCTGCGCCCGATATTGCCGAGGTGCTGCGCGCCACCCATGCCGCCGGCAAGACCGTGGCCGGCATCTGCGACGGCGTCATGGCGCTTGCACGCTCCGGCCTGCTCGATACGGTCAGCCACACCGCCAATGGCCCCGAAAGCCTTCCCGATACTGGCTATGCCGGCGGCGCGCATTTCACCGGCAGTCCCAAGGCCGTGCTCGACGGTCGCATCGTCACCGCACCGGGCACCGCACCCGTCAGTTTCATGGGCGCCGTGTTCGAATCCCTCGGCCTGCGCAATGGCGATCTCGACTTCTATCTCGGCCTCTACGCTGCCGAGCACACCGCGGCTTAATCCACCCCTAGTCACAACTAGTAACTGTGTCTATATTTGTGCCTGAGTTTCAGACCAAGGAGACACAGCCATGTCACTGACAGACACCTCGCAACATGCCAATTGCTCGGCCATGTCCGATGTGCTCAATCGCATCGGTGACAAGTGGAGCGTCATGGTCGTCGGCATGCTCGGGCGCAACGGCACGCTGCGGTTTAACGAGCTCAAGCGCATGATCAACGGCGTGTCGCAACGCATGCTGACCCTCACCCTGCGCAATCTCGAGCGCGACGGGCTGGTCAACCGGGTGATCTATCCGGAAGTCCCGCCGCGCGTCGAATATAGCCTCACGGAACTGGGCAAGACCCTGCAGCAGCCGATCAGCGCCTTGTGGGACTGGTCGGCCGAAAATCATACGGCGATCATCGATGCCCGCACCATCTACGACGCCCGCGAAAACGCCATTGCCGCCCAGGAAACCCGCAAGATCGCATACGCCCGGGGTTAGGCCACAATCACTGCACCACCCTCGGGCCTGAACCGAGGACCACTGCCCGCTCGTACAGCAATTGCCTTACCGGCTCGCCGCCTCGGCCTCTAGCGTGCGCCGCGCCTCGGTATGGCCCCCGGCCGGCAGGTTAAGCGCCGCCACAAGCGTCCGATATTCCTGCCGCGCGCCAAGATGCGAAGCCGATGGCACGCCGCCCAACAGCTCGTCATCCAGCGGATCGAACACCGTCATTCCCGACGCGAACAACGAACGGAAGATCACCCGCTCGGCAATGCCGTCGGCAACCCGGCACCCCAGCCGCATGGCGATCCGGTCGAGCATGGTCTGCACCTGCCGCATATTGCGCGAAGACAGCATGGAGATGCGGTTACGCACCAGCACCCAGTCGATGGTCTTGCCATCGATCGCCAGCCGCTCCGATCGCGCCCGCTGCACCAGCCGGGCATAATGGCTCAACTGCCTGGGCTCGCCGGTAACCGGGTCGACCTGCGCCATGACGCTGAGATCGATCAAGCTGTCATTGACCGGGGTCACCAGCGTATCGGCCAGCGAATGGGCCAGCCGCGTCAGATTGGTGTCGAATCCCGGCGTATCCACCACGATGAAGTCGGCGCTGCCCTCCACCTCGCTGATCGCCTGCCGAAACAGGTCGAACTCCACCCTGTGGTTCTCGCGTACGGAATCGCCGCGCGCCAGCGGTAGGTGGAAATGGGTGGTGTGCGGCACGCCCAGCCCCTTGGCTCGCGACCAGTCGCGCCGGTTGCGCACATAGTGAGTAAAGGTCTGCTGTCGGCTGTCCACGTCAATGCTGGCCACCCTATGCCCTTGATAGAGCAGGTAGATAGCCAGGTGAAAGGCGGTGGTCGACTTGCCCGACCCACCCTTCTCATTGCCGACGACGATGACATGCGCGCTTTGCCGCACCACTGAGTTCCTCAAATCATCCGCGCGCAGTCTTAGGGCATCCCCCCCGCGGCACAAGAGGGGTTATGATGAACAAAAGTTAAACCAAGCGTGGCGCGAGGCTAGAGCAGCCCGAGTCGAGCCAGGTCCGCGGCGATCTCCATCGAATTGTCGCTGTCATTGGCGGCAATATCGGGCGGCGCGTCCTTCGGCTCGAGATAGCGCCAGCCTTGGAAGGGGCGCTTGGGATAGGGCACGGTCTTGATGAGCTCCGGCGCCATGATGATGTCGCAATAGTCCTTGCCTTCGGCATCGGTATATTTGGCCAGGCGCAGGATCGGCTGGCGGCAGACGATTGACCCCGCGATCACCCAATAGATCGAGGACTGACCCTCCATCTCCCCGGCGCGCTTGGGCATCATGCGGGTGCGATGCACATGCACGTCCTCGCCGTAATCGGCGCCCCACCAATGCGCCCGCTCATTGCGGTAACTTTCCAGCTCCTCATAGCTCGAAACGCCCACGCAGAGCTTGACCATATGGATCATGCCAAAGTCCCCGGCGCCACGCGCCCCTGAATCACATCGATTTCGTCGTCGTCCACCACCCATGGCTCCTGCAGCGCCTTGGCCAGCCAGTCCTGAAAGGCCGGCAGGGCATAGATCGCCTCGACATACCCCGCCACGCGGTCTGATACCGGCAGCTCATATGTCCGCAGCCGCGTCGCCACCGGTGCAAACATGGCGTCCGCCGCGCTGAAGGCGCCAAACAGATAGGGGCCGCCGGACTTTTCCAGCAGGCTTCCCCAGAGCGTCTCCAGCCGATGCAGATCGCCGGCCACGGCGTCGAGATCGACCTTACCCGGATGGCTGGCGCGCAGATTCATCGGCGCCCGCGACCGCAGGGTCGAAAACCCCGCATGCATCTCCGCCGCCGCCGACCGTGCCAGGGCCCGGTCACCTTGGTCTCGCGGCCAGATCGCCCTGTCGGGAAATTTCTCGGCCAGATATTCGATAATGGCGATGGTTTCGGCCACTGCCAGCTCGCCATCGATGAGCACCGGTACCTTGCCGGTCGGCGAACGCTGTTGCAACGCCTCGCGCCAACCCGAGCCCGATAGCATCAGCACCTCGTCCTCGAACGGGATCTCGAAATGCCGCAGCACCAGCCATGGCCGCAGTGACCAGGACGAATAATTCCGATTACCAATCAATATTTTCATCGACTGTCCTCACATCGCCAGTCAGGCGCACTCACCAGTGGATGCCCGGGTTCCCAGAAATAGAACCCCTGCAACGCCTTTTCCAGATGGCGCATCAGCACATCCTGGCGAGACCGGAAAAATGGCGAGGGGCGCCCATTGGCCAGGGCGCCCCTCTCCAAATCGAACGTCGATAAGTGCGGGGGTCTAGACCCCGGCAACGACGGAGAAAACCAGCCCCATCGAAACGAGGCAAACCAATGTCCATGACGCGGCGCGCCAGAAATTGGTCTTCGGTTGACTGCGCATAGCTCGCTCCTTGTCAGCCGTTCATGCCAGTGCCGCGCCAGAGTCGAGGCACCGGTAAGTGAATCGTTAACTGGCGGGCAAATGGGAAGCAAGCGACCGAAATGCAACACTTCTCGCGGTCAAATTGTGGAAAACCTGTGGTCAGAACAACCCGAACCAAAGTCCGGCAATGCCCAAAAAGGCAAAGAATCCAACGATGTCGGTAATGGTGGTGACAAACACGGCCGAGGCGATAGCCGGATCGGCTTTCAAACGGTCGAGCGTGATCGGAATGAGAATTCCGAAGGTGCCAGCCACGATCATGTTGATCACCATGGCCATGCCAATGACCACGCCGAGCCCGACATTGCCATAGCGCAGCGCCGTCACGATGCCGATCAGAATGGCGAAAATCACGCCATTGACCATGCCCACCACCATTTCGCGGCGAATGAGGCGTTTGAGACGCCCGCCATCCAGCTCCCGCATGGCAAGGGCGCGCACCGTCACCGTCATGGTTTGCGCCCCGGCATTGCCGCCCATGGAGGCGACAATGGGCATCAGCACCGCCAGCGCCACCATCTGCTCGATCGTCCCGTTGAAGAAGCCGATGACGAAGGAGACCAGCACCGCCGCCACCAGATTGATCACCAGCCAGGGCACGCGGCTGCGCACGGTGTCGAGTGTCGTGTCGGACACGTCCTCGTCACCCACGCCGGCCAGCAGCTTGATATCCTCGTCCGCCTCTTCCTGGATCACGTCGACGATGTCGTCGATGGTCAGCACACCGACCAGCCGCCCGCTTTCATCCACCACGCCCACTTCCACCAGGTCGTAGCGTTCGAAGGTGCGGGCGGCTTCCTCCTGATCCTCATTGGCATCGACCAGCACGAGGCTGGTATTCATGATCTCGTCGACCTTGGCGCTGCGCTGCACCCTGAGGATGCGGTCGAGCGGCACCGTCCCCTGCACCTTGTAGGCCGCATCCACCACATAGATCTGATAGAACTCGTCCGGCAGATCCGCTTCCTGGCGCAGATAGTCGATGGTCTGCCCAACCGTCCAGAACGGCGGAATGGCGATGAAATCGGTCTGCATCCGCCTGCCGGCGGAGTCTTCGGGAAAATCGAGGCTGCGCTTCAGCGACAGTCGCTCGAAGGTCGGCAGCGCCGACAGAATTTCGTCGCGATCCTGCTGCTCGAGATCCTCGAGCAGATACACCGCGTCGTCATTGTCCATCTCCGCCACGCCGCGAGCGATGGCGGCATTGGGCAGGGCATCCATGATTTCGAGGCGGATGCTCTCGTCGACCTCTGTCAGGGCCGAAAAGTCGAATCGATCCCCCAGCAGCCGCACGAAGCGCAGCCGCTCCTCCGGATCGAGCTGCTCCAGCACGTCGCCGATATCGGCGGTATGCAGCGGCTCCACCACGGAAACCACGTCATCGACACGGTTGGCCTCGAGAAAAGCGCGCAGGCGCTCGAGCCAGAGGGCGCTGATGCGGCCCTCCGGATCACGAAACACATTTGTCTCCATCCCGGCATCGTGGCCGAGGTCCAGGTCGGATTCTTCGCTCATCAGGGAGCCCTTTTCGTATCCTGGGTGTTTCAGGGGCGGAACAAGCTCTATCCAAACCATTGACGATGCGCCAGTACGGTCGCATGCAAATCGACGATGCATTTGAACGGGATCACGGAGACGGCCATGTCTGAGAGCGATCAGCTTCAACACGCCATTGCGCGCCTGCAACGCCTCGCAGAGGAGCGTCACCTGGATTGCGTAAGCCTGCGCGATGAGCGGCAGGCGCCCACCCTCGCCACCGGCGATGCCCACTTCATCCATCTCATCGACGCCGACACGGCTGCCCTGCACTGCCCCGTGCAGCAGAAAATCCTGCTGATGGACGTGTCACCCGCGATTTATTTCGAAACCGATGCCTATATCGGCGAGCCCATCGTGCTGATCCATCTCGACCAGATCGACGATGAGGAACTGGCGCTGCGCCTCGAAGACGCCTGTCGCTTCCGTTCGCCGGCCCCCTGAACGGCGCCCCCGGCTATTTACTCATTAACCGCAAGCCAAGCCAAACCTCGACGCTTGCGCCATCAGCGCCTAGATCATTTCAAACCGAGGTGGACTATCGCCTCTTCGCCTCCCTCCCCTCAAGGGGAAGGGGCGACAGGTCAGCATCGACCAGAACGTGAAACGCTCCAGATCGAGCGGGCGAAGAACCAGGTGGCGCCCATGGCCTATGCGGATTTCAGACAGGTTCCCACGACCACGGTTGGCGGCATGACGCTGAGCGTGCTGACCATGGATGATGCCGCCGCCGTCATGCTCGATGCCGCCCGCAGGCACCAGCGCGGCAATCGCCCCCTCTATTTCACCTCGGCCAATGGCGAGGTGCTGGCCCGCGTCGCCAGCGACAAACAGGTCGCCGCCCTCTTCGCCGAAGCCGATCAGGTGCTCGCCGATGGGCAGCCGCTGGTGGTTGGCTCGCGCTTCCTCTGCAGCCTGCCCCTGCCCCAGCGTGTCGCCACCACTGACCTGTTCCACTATGTGGCGCGCCTTGCCGAGCAAAATGGTTCGACATTCTATCTTTTCGGCGCCGCCGAAGCGGAAAATCGCAAGGCCGCCGAAATCATCGCCCGTGACTATCCTGCACTCAAAGTGGTTGGTCGCTCGCATGGCTATCTTCAGGGTGCCGAGCTCGACGCCAAACTGGCCGAAATCAACGCCCTCGCCCCCGATATTTTCTGGCTGGCCATGGGCGTGCCGCGCGAACAGTTTTTCATCGCCGAACACAGCCACAAACTCAGCAATGTCGGTCTCATCAAGACCTCCGGCGGGCTGTTCGACCACATTGCCGGCAAGACCCGCCGTGCGCCGGCTCTGGTACAAAAGCTCGGCCTCGAATGGCTGTGGCGCATCGGTCAGGAGCCGCGCCGCCTGTTCTGGCGCTATTTCACCACCAATCCCTATGCGGCCTTGCTGATTCTCACCCGCTCGCATTGACGACCGCTCGGCCCCCTTGTGCGAGAAAACGCAACTGTGATCTGCTGATCCCGCGCCCGACGGCCCCCACCGTCCGGCTCGATCAGGAGATAAATCATGCGCATGCTTTTCGCGGGAGCCCTCTTGGCCCTTGCAAGTTTCGGCCCGGCCATGGCCGCCGATGAAGATGTGGTCATTAACGGCACGGGACGGAACATTCCGGCCACCATCACCCTGCCAGAGGGCGATGGCCCCTTCCCCTTCGTGGTCATGTTCCACGGCACCGGCTCCAATCGCCACGAAGCTGGGAACGGCTATGACCTCTTGGCGCCAAAACTGGCCGCCGCCGGCATTGCCAGCGCCCGCTTTGATTTCGCCGGCAGTGGCGACAGCAATGTCGACTATGTCCAGTACACGCCCTCCAGCGGCATGCAGGACGGCCTCGACGTCATCGCCTATATTCGTGGCCTCGAGCAGATCGACGATGCCCGCCTGGGCCTTTTGGGCTGGAGCCAGGGCGGCATGATCGCCATGCTCACCGCTGCGCGCACGCCCGATGTGAAAAGCCTCGTCACCTGGGCCGGCGTGCTCGACATGTCCTTCTACCTCGCCGACCAATACGACGACGCCAGGGCCAATGGCTTTACCGTCATGAAGTTCGACTGGCGCGAGCCGCTGAACCTGTCGCTGAACTGGTACGAGGAAGTGCGGGCACTCAAGTTGGCCGATGAGCTTGCCAACTACAAGGGCGCGCTCCTGGCCATCAATGGTTCCGCCGACACTGTCGTCGACCCAGCCATTGCGGACGCGATCGTGGCCGCCGCCGGTGGCGACAACAAGCAGGTCGAGATCATCGACGGCGCCGACCACACCTACAATATCTTCTCGGGCGACATGGCCGCCTTCGACAAGCTGATGCAGGTGACCGTCGACTGGTTCGCCAAGACTCTCTGAGCGATCAGGGCGCAACGCGCCTGCCCTCGTCTGCCCGGCCACGCCGGGTAGACCCCCAAAAACAAAAAAGCCGCCTTGCGGCAGCTTCTTGTTTGTCACTCACTAAGTGACTGGTGCGGTCGAGAAGACTCGAACTTCCACGCCTCGCGGCACAGCGACCTCAACGCTGCGCGTCTACCAATTCCGCCACGACCGCACTGTGTGGTAGAAGCCCGACGCCATTGGCGCCGAAGCGAGTGGGGATGTAGCAAAGGTCTTGGACAACCTCAAGCGCTTAAATCGAGAATTCTTGTAAGCCTGTGGACATCTTGCAGGCGGATCGCCATATGCATGGCGGACGGGCTTCACGCGTGGCGCAAAACCTTCTCGGTCACGAAGACGCGCAACTGTCCCTCTTCGACATTCACCTCGCCCCGGGCGATCAGTGTATTGTTGGCGTAAATCTTCAGAGGGTCATGCTCGCCCGCGTCCAGTTCGATCACCGCGCCGCGGCCCATGCGCAGCAAATGGTGGATCGGCATGGTGGTCGCGCCGAGTTCCACGGTGATATCGACTTCAATATTGTCCAAAGTGTTCATAGATAGAGACAACAAGCATGGTGTGCCTGCGGGATGCAGGACGGATTCGCCGTGCAGCAGAGTCCTTCAGGGCTGGTTATGGAAGCGTTAACAGGCGCCGCAGAGGCGTGCCAAATTCGGTCGAAACTCCATCGCGCCGATTCCCGTCCCGTTGAATGGCGCATCTTCGATGCTCCGCTCGACTATGAAACCGCACTCGCCATGATGGATGAGCGCGTGGCTGCCATCGCTGCCGGCACTGCCAATGAGGCAGTCTGGTTGCTGGAACACCCCGCGCTCTACACTGCCGGCACCTCGGCCCGCCCGGAAGACCTGCTCAATCCACGCTTCCCGGTTTATCCGGCCGGCCGTGGCGGGCAATATACCTATCACGGCCCCGGCCAGCGCGTGGTCTATGTCATGCTCGACCTGACCCAGCGCGGCCGCGATATCCGCTGTCTGGTGCAGGGGCTGGA
This sequence comes from Devosia sp. 63-57, assembly GCF_001899045.1. Lineage (NCBI taxonomy): Bacteria > Pseudomonadati > Pseudomonadota > Alphaproteobacteria > Hyphomicrobiales > Devosiaceae > Devosia > Devosia sp. 63-57. Next base: position 51,265 of record NZ_MKUY01000003.1, read on the forward strand.
GCAATGGGTGATCGACACTCTGGCCGCCCACAACATTACCGGCGAGCGCCGCGACGGTCGCGTCGGCGTCTGGGTGCAGCGCCCCGAGAAGGGCTTTGGCCGCGAGGATAAGATCGCCGCCATCGGCGTGCGGGTGCGCAAATGGATCACTTTCCACGGACTGTCGCTCAACGTCGCGCCCGATCTCGGCCATTACAATGGCATCGTCCCCTGCGGCATTACTGATCAGGGCGTGACCAGTTTCGAGGACATGGGCATTCTCCTGTCCATGCCGGAGGTCGATTCTGTGCTCCGGGCGCAATTCGAGGCGCTGTTCGGCCCCACACTCGTGCTATGAGCCCTTGTCAGGCCCTGCCTGGCCGGCTCAATCTGATCCAACCAACCGGAGCGAGGATCCCGCTATGACCCTGGATGACCTCAAACGCCTGCTGTCGCGCCAGACCCTGTTCCGGCTCGATGCCATTCTCTCCCCCAAGCTGGTGCCGATTCTCTACGCGCTGGGGCTGGCTTCCATTCTGCTCTGGGCCATCAACCATTTCTTCTTCCGCTTCGGCACCGGTTTCGGCAATGGCCTTTGGGGCATTCTCGAAATCGTTGTCTTCGGCCTCCTGGCCTTCGTGGCGCTGCGCATCGGCAGCGAAGCGCTGTTGGTCTGGTTCCGCTCCCACGAGGCGACCGGCGAGAGCGTGCAGCGTTCGCGCTATTCGGCTTCTCTTCTCGATGAAGTGCGCGACGCCATCCGCGATCTGGCCGAGCAGGGCGACGAAACCGATTTCGCCGAAGCCGACGAGTATATCACCCCGGCCACCGAGCCGCTCCCCCACGTCGCCCAGCACCCAGCCGGCGATAGCGAGATCAAGCGCGAACCCGCCACCAAGCCCGGCGAATCCTTCAAGCCCCGCCGCACCGCCAAACGCACCCCGCCCAATTCACTCACCTGAAACCCGAGCGCGCCACGTCGCCTTCGGGCGTGACCCAAGGGCCACTCAAACAGCCACCGAGGCGCAAGAATTGCGCCCCCGGGCCGCCTCCCACTTTGTGGCACGGCCATCGGGTTTGGCCAATAAGACGCGGGCTCTCATCCCTCCCCGCATAGGAGGAGATAGACCGGCCGGTGCTTCTGACACCAAGTTTCCCAGGACGCGATGCTGCCCCTCCCCCTCCTATAGGGGGAGGCTGGGTGGGGGTGTGCAACGGGCTCAAACCCATATGCGGTAGCCCTCAGCCTGAGGCGTGAACTAGGGTGGGATGTCCATCGGTAATGAGCAAGGACACCGTCGCTTGAGCGCTTAGTCGCCCACCCCGCCATCGCAACTCAACCCAGACCTAAACTGCCCCTAAAACAGCCCGCCACGTCCCAGGCTCGGGTCCATGAACCCGCCATTGCCGCTCGGTTGGGTCGAAATCCCGCCGCCATATTGCTGCTGCATGTTCTGCTGGCGCTGGATGGCGTCCATGGCGTTGACGTCGATGCCGATGATGGAGGTCATCTGGTTGGGGCCGCTCCCGGGCTTGAACGCCTCCTGGATGGCCGCCTCGCCCTCGAACGCCTTGGCGCCGGTATTGGGATTGATCCAGGCGGTGGTCATGCCTGTGGGCACGTTGAATGGGGTCGGCGGCTTGCCCTGCAGGGCCTTGGCCATGAAATTGGTGAAGATCGGCACGGCCATGCCGCCGCCGGTCGAGGACGAACCCATCGAGCGCGGCTTGTCGTAGCCGATATAAATGCCCACCGCCAATTCCGGGGTGAAGCCGACGAACCAGGCGTCCTTGTAGTCATTGGTGGTGCCCGTCTTGCCTGCCACAGGGCGATTCAGCGCCCGTGCCGCCGTGCCGGTGCCGCGCTGTACCACACCTTCCATCATCGAGGTGATCTGGTACGCGGTCATCGGGTCGAGCACCTGCTCGCGATTGTCGAGAATGCGCGGTTCGCCCTGCCCGTGCCAATCCTCGGCGGCGCAGCCATCGCAGATACGATGGTCGTGGCGATAGACCGTGGTGCCATAACGATCCTGGATACGGTCGATCAATGTCGGCACGATCTTGCGCCCACCATTGGCAATGGTGGCATAGGCGGCGGTCATGCGCATATCGGTGGTTTCACCGGCACCCAGCGCCATGGCCAGAACCGGCTGCATATCGTCGTAAATGCCGAACATGCGGGCATAGTCGGCGATCAGCGGCATGCCGATATCGCGGGCCAACCGCACGGTCATCACGTTGCGGCTGCGCTCGATGCCGCGGCGCAGCGTCTGCGGTCCATAGAATTGCTGCGAGTAATTTTCCGGCCGCCACACCGACCCATCGGCCATGCGCACTTCCACGGGCGCATCCAGCACCACCGAGGCCGGCGTATAGCCATTGTCCAGCGCCGCCGCATAGACGATGGGTTTGAACGACGAGCCGGGTTGCCGGAGCGCCTGGGTGGCGCGGTTGAACTCGGATTCCGCGAAGGAGAAGCCGCCGACCATAGCCAATACACGGCCTGTACGCGGGTCCATCGCCACCAGCGCACCCTCGATCTCGGGCACCTGCTCGAGCGTGTAGATTCCATCCTTGCCCGCCACCGGCGACACATAGACCACGTCTCCGACCTTCAGAATGTCCTGCAAGGGTTTTGAAACCCAACGGATTTCCGGCCCGGACAGCGTCCCCACCGTGCGCTCGGGCGACAGTGCACCATCGACGTCATTGTCCGGTCGCAGGCCAATCGTCGCCTGGTTGCTGCCCATCTCCAGCACCACGGCCAGCTGCCATTCCGGCACGTCGCTCAGCGGCTTGATGGCGGCGACATCGACACCCCAGTCGTCGCCCAGCTCGATGCTGGCCACTGGCGTCCGGAAACCGCGGCCGTGATCGAAGGCGATCAAGCCGTCCATCAATGCCCGCCTGGCATATTCCTGCAGCCGCGGCTCCAGCGTCGTGCGCACCGACAGGCCGCCGCCATAAAGCTGGTCCTCGCCATAGAGCTTTGCCAGTTCGCGCCGCACTTCCTCGGTGAAATACTCGGCCGAATAGAGCTGGCTGCCTGCCGCGCGCGGGATGACGTTGAGCGGCTCGGCCTTGGCAACCGCGGCGTCGGCGGCGGTCACATAGCCATTCTCCACCATGCGGTCGATCACCCAGTTGCGGCGCTCGATGGCGGCCTGCGGGCGACGGAACGGGTGATAATTGTTCGGCCCCTTGGGCAGCGCCGCGATATAGGCAGCCTCAGAAAGGGTCAGCTGGTACAGCGCCTTGTCGAAATAGTTGAGCGCCGCCGCCGCCACGCCATAGGAGTTGAGGCCGAGGAAAATCTCGTTGAGATAGAGCTCGAGGATCTTCTCCTTGGTGAAGGTCGACTCGATGCGAATGGCGAGAATCGCCTCCTGTATCTTGCGGTCCCAGGTTTGCTCGGAGGTCAGCAGGAAGTTCTTGGCCACCTGCTGGGTAATGCTGGAGCCACCGCCCTGGATGGAATTATTGCCGTCCATGCGCGCCACGAGATTGTCGCGCACCGCGCGCACCAGCCCTTCGAAGGCGATGCCGCCATGGCTGAAAAACTCCTTGTCCTCAGCCGAAAGGAAAGCCTGCACCAGCAGCGGCGGCACCGTCTCGATCGGCTGGAACAGCCGGCGCTCACGCGCATATTCGGCCAGCAGCGTCCCGTCTGCGGCATGCACGCGCGTCGTCACCGGCGGCTGATAGTCCTTGAGCACGGTATAGTCGGGCAGTTGCGCCGTCACCGTCGCCAGATAGACGGCGCCGACTGCAACGCCGGCCAGCGCCAGGAACATGCCGAAACCAAAAAGCCAGCCGAGCAATCGAAACATTCAGTCAGCAATCCTGCGCTGCGAGCGCCAGCACCGCTTCCGGCGTCGAGGCAGTCATAAAATCATAGCAAATGCTCATGGCTGGGTCTCCAGGCTGTCGAAATAGCTGGAAATACCCCGCGCGATGGCATTGGCGGTCCGGTCGCGCCAGTCCGATTGCATCAGATTGGCGATATCATTGGCATTGGACAAGAAGCCCAGCTCGATCAGCACCGAGGGCACGTCAGGCGCCTGAAGCACGAAAAAATCGGCCTGCCGCACCGGGAACCGGCGCAGCGCCACGCTGGGCTCGAGCTGGTGCACGATAGCCTGTGCCGCCATGAAGGACTGCACCCGCATTTCGCGGCGCATCAGGTCCAGCAGAATATCCACCACCTCGGGCGCCATCTGCTGCGGCACGGTGAAACCGGCAATCACATCGGTCTTGTTTTCCGAGTCGGCCAGCACCTTGTCGAGCACGTCGGTGGCGTTTTCGTCGCGTGTATAGACGCTGGCGCCGCGAATCTCGGGCTGCTGGAAGCTGTCGGCGTGGATGGACAAAAACAGGTCCGCCTTGTTGCCGCGCGCCAGCGCCACGCGCTCTTCGAGCCGCAGATAGGTGTCGTCCTCGCGTGTCAGCGCCACGTCGAACCGCCCCGACTCCACCAGCAATTCCTGCAGCCGCAGGGCGAAGGCGAGGACGATGTCCTTCTCCTTGATGCCACCGGCCGCTTCCGCGCCGCTGTCGATGCCGCCATGACCGGGATCGATCACCACCAGCGGTTTGCTGTCGAACGGCAATTCCGATCCGCCGGCCGGGGTCGACTGGGCCGGAGCGGTGGCGATGCTTTCCGATGCCTGTCGGTCGCGCTCGACATTGGCGGCGAATTCCTCGGGCGTTGCGGCGATGATATCGACCACGAGCCGCGCCGGCTGATCCTCGAACGGGTCGAGCACATAGGCCTGCTGCACCTGGGCCGGGCCCGACAATTCCAATGTTGTGCGCACCCGGTCGGGCGCCGCCTGCTCGATCGTGTAGGCGGAGACGAGGCCCGGCTCGCTCGGCACGCCCTCCGCTTCAGGCACCGAAAACGTCCCCGCCCGCACATCGACCGCAAGCCGGTTTGGCTCGCTCAACGATACGAAGGAGAACTCGGTCTTGCCGGCAAGGTCGATCACCAGGCGCACGCGCTCGGGCGTGGCCGTCAGGCGCGCATCCATGACATTGGGCAGGCCCGGGGGCTCCTGCGCCAGGCTGGGCACAGCCAGCGCCAGGGCGGCAAACAGCACGAGCAGCGTCAGGCGGAAAAATTCTCGGGTCAAACTTGGGCCGGCCCCTGGGTGGTGAACGGGTCGCATCGCATGGCGCTCGGGCGATTCTGCGGCATGAATGGCCTTATGCGATGATTTGCGCCCCCGGCCAAGAAAGCAGCGTTGAAATCGGCGCCACTCGAGACAATTTGACTTTCCTGTTGCCAATCTGGCGCATTTTTCCTACATGCTGAAGCTGCAGGCGCGTGTGTTTCGCGGCCATTTTCGAGGGACTGACACCCCTTCCATGGCTCGAAACAGGGCTGGACGGTCAGACGCAGAAGGCGTTCCGGTCCAGAACGGAAGTTGCGGTTTCAGCGCCCGTTTGAAGAATTTCGGCTTTCAACAGCCGGACGGTGGCAGGCCCAGGGCCAGCCACCCAATAGGAAGAGGTCATATGGCCCGCAGGCGGACAGAGCGCGACGCGATCGAACAGACCGATTGCCGTTTTGCTTCGCCCTTTCTCCCGGCCAAGACCACCACAAACCCTGCGCTGAACGTGAGAGGTTCGCGCCCAATTCTATCCAACCCATACGCCCCGCAACGCGCCACACCCAGGACGCCGGTTTTCCGGCGGCCTCTTGTCGGCGCGCGGGTGCGCGGAGTTCATTATGGCGACCAAGAGAATGCTGGTGGATGCCATCCACCCGGAAGAAACACGGATTGTCGTTACCGCCGGTAACCGGCTCGAGGAGTTCGATTTCGAATCGGCGACCCGCCGCCAATTGCGGGGCAATATTTACCTCGCCAAGGTCACGCGGGTGGAGCCCAGCCTCCAGGCGGCCTTCGTTGAATATGGCGGCAATCGCCACGGCTTCCTCGCCTTCAGCGAAATCCACCCCGATTACTACCAGATCCCCGTTGCCGACCGCGAAGCCCTGCTGCGCGACGAAGAGCACGAGGACGAAAGCCATGACGACGCCGAAGACACCGTCTCGGTGCCCGAAGGCGTTGCTGAAACCGATGCCGAGGCCGATCCGCAGGAACCCGGCGAGGCCAGCCATATCGAGCAGGCCCCGGCCAATAGCGAACCGGTCGAATCCATCGGTGGCGCCGACGCGCTCGAGGAAGTGCCGGAGCGTCGCCGCTCCAGCCAGCAGCGTCGTCACCAGTACAAGATCCAGGAAGTCATCAAGCGCCGCCAGGTGATGCTGGTGCAGGTGGTCAAGGAAGAGCGCGGCAACAAGGGCGCCGCTCTCACGACCTATCTGTCGCTCGCCGGCCGCTATTCCGTGCTGATGCCGAACACGGCTCGTGGCGGCGGCATCTCGCGCAAGATCACCAATGCGGCCGATCGCAAGCGCCTCAAGGAAATCACCTCGGACCTGGAAGTGCCGCAGGGCATGGGCGTCATCCTGCGCACCGCCGGCGCCTCGCGCACCAAGGCCGAGGTCAAGCGCGACTTCGAATATCTGATGCGCCTCTGGGAAAGCGTACGCACGCTGACACTGCAGAGCCAGGCGCCCTGCCTGGTCTATGAAGAAGGCAGCCTGATCAAGCGGACCATCCGCGATCTCTACAACAAGGACATCGACGAAGTTCTGGTCGCGGGCGACAACGCCTATCGCGAGGCCAAGGACTTCATGAAGATGATCATGCCGTCCCACGCCAAGAATGTGAAGCCTTATGGCGAAGAGCAGCCGCTCTTTTCCAAGTTCGGCGTCGAGAACCAGCTCGACCAGATGTTCTCGCCCGTGGTCACCCTGCCCTCCGGCGGTTACATCGTCATCAACCCGACCGAAGCGCTGGTTTCCATCGACGTGAACTCGGGCCGCTCCACCAAGGAGCACAATATCGAGGACACCGCGCTCCAGACCAATCTGGAAGCCGCCGATGAAGTGGCTCGCCAGCTGCGCCTGCGCGATCTCGCCGGTCTCATCGTCATCGACTTCATCGACATGATGGAGAACCGCTCCAACCGGGCCGTCGAGCGCAAGCTCAAGGATTGCCTCAAGGACGACCGCGCCCGCATCCAGGTGGGTCGCATCAGCCATTTCGGCCTCATGGAAATGAGCCGCCAGCGCATCCGTTTCGGCGTGGTCGAAAGCTCCACCCACAAGTGCCCGGTCTGCGAAGGCACCGGCCTCGTGCGCTCCACCGAATCCCTGGCGCTGATGATCATGCGTCACATCGAGGATCACGTGCTGCGCAAGCAGGGCCAGTCCATCAATGTGCGCGTGCCCACCGAAGTGGCGCTCTACATCCTCAACTACAAGCGCGACACCCTGACTGCGCTCGAGGCGCGCAACGCCCTCTCCATCACCATCACCGCCGACAGCAAGCTCACCGGCCAGCAGTTCGGCATCGAAAAGGGCGAAACCCGCGTCTCGTCCTATGTCGATCAGCGCGTGGCCGCCCATGTCCGCGTCGACAGTGCCGTCATTGAAGACGACGTCGAGGAAGAGATCGTCGATGACGCCGACGAGAGCGAAGAAACCGAAGCCCGCGCCGACAACGGCGAAGGTGAGGGCAATGGTCGTCGTCGTCGCCGCCGCCGCCGCCGTGGCGGCAATGGCGAGCGTTCGGAAGAGCGCGCACCGCAGCAGCAGCAGGCTCAGGACAATGATGCCGAAGCCGCTGGCGACACCGAAGAGGGTGATGAGGACGACGACAGCGCCGAGAACGGCGCGGCCCGCAATGCCGCCGAAGGTGATGGCGAAAACCGCCGTCGCCGCCGTCGCGGCCGCCGTGGCGGTCGTCGCAACCGTCGCGACCAGGATGGCGAGGCCAATGGCAACGAGGCCACCGAGAACGGTGATACCGTGACCGACGAAGCCGCAACGGCGGCCGCTCCGGCCGAGGCAGAGGCTGCTCCGGCTGTTGCCGAAACCACCCCTGCAGAAGCCGCTCCCGCTTCGGAAGAGGTCGCTGCCGAGCCGGTCGCCGAAGAAAAGCCCAAGCGTAAGCCCCGCGCCCGCAAGCCCAAGGCCGAAACCGCCGAAGCCGCCCCGGCTGAAGCTGCGCCCGCCACGGAAGAAGCTGCGAGCGAGCCCGCCGCCGAGGAAAAGCCCAAGCGCAAGCCTCGTGCCCGCAAGCCCAAGGCTGAAGCTGCCGAGGCGACGACCGAAGCTGCCGTCAGCGCCCCCGCTGCCATCGAGGCAGCACCGGCCGCCGAGCCGACCAGCGCAACTGCAGAGCCTGCGCCCGAGGCCAAGCCCGCCCGGACCCGTCGCGTGAAGAAGGAACTGCCGCCCGAGGGCGTCGTGGTCACCTCAAGTGCCGCGCCGGCCGAAGAAACCCCGGACAGCCCCGCCGAAAGCGAGGGCAACACCGATGGCGAGCCGGACAAGAAGAAAAAGGTCGGCTGGTGGCAGCGCCGCCTCGGTCTCGGCTAGAAAATAAGGGGCGGCCTCCGGGCCGCCCTTTTTCCATCCGTTTGCGCATACTGACCCATCTCGTTGAAGTCTGGGCCTCTCACCGCCCGCGCTTCCCTCGCCTTGACCGACAGCGCGGTCGCATACGGGTTCGAGCGTGTTGCACACCCCTCCCAACCGCCCCCTTGAGGGGAAGTGTTCACTTTGGGCTCATCGGGAGGCACCGAGGCTTAGGCTCCTGCTCTCCCTCCCCCTTCTAGGGGGAGGTTAGGTGGGGGTGCTGCAGGTTCAGCAAACTCCCATCAGCGAACGGATTCTCAGATGGTTCAGCACCCCACCCTCATTCCCTCCCCTCAAGGGGGAGGGAGGCGAAAGAGCCCTGACACTGGTTATCGACGCGCCCAAACTAAACACTCCCCCTGGCGGGAGGGCTGGGGTGGGGGCCGTGAGCCCGCGCAGTGGATCACGCCTAAAACGACCTGCCGGTGCCCAGAAACCCCTGCAACCGCTCCAGCGCCTCTTCCACGGTCTGCCTTGTTCCCGCAAAGCTGAAGCGCACATAGCCATCCCCGCCGACCCGGTCGAAATCCACGCCCGGCGTTGCCGCCACCCCCGCCTGGTCGAGCATGGTTTCGCAGAAGGCCAGCGAGTCGTTGGAAAAGCGGCTGATGCCGGCATAGGCGTAAAATGCCCCGTCCCCAGCCTCGGCCAGATCGAATCCCAGCCCCCGCAGCCCCTCGGTCAGCAGCACGCGGTTGCGCGCATAGCTCGCCTTTTGCTCCTCGGCATAGTCGCGCTCGCCCAGGGCCACCGTGGCGGCGATTTGGCTCAGCGTCGGCGCCGAAATGAACAGGTTTTGCTGCAGGATTTCCGCCCGCCGGATCAGCCGTTGCGGCAACACCATCCAGCCGATGCGCCAGCCGGTCATGCAGTAATATTTGGAAAAACTGTTAATGACCACGGCATCGCCTGTCAGCTCCAGCGCGCTCACCGATGGCCCGCGATAGTCCAGCCCATGATAAATCTCGTCGGAGATGAACTGCACCCCCAGCCGCGCACAGGTGGCGACGATATCGGTCAGCTGCGCCCTGTCCACGGCGGCCCCGGTGGGGTTGGCCGGGCTGGCGAACAGCAGCCCCTCGAAGGGCTGCTCCCGATACGCCGCCTCGATATCGGCGCCCGTCAGATGCCAGTTATTCTCCGCTCGCACCGTGATTTCGGCATAGTCGAAGCCGAGCCCGATCAGCGTGTTGATATAGGCAGGATAGCCCGGCCGGGTGATGGCGATCCGCGCTCCGGGCTGGAAGGCAGTGTGGAAGGCCAGGATGAAGCCCGCCGACGAACCCATTGTCGCCAATATCATTTCCGGATCGACCGCGACCCCGTGCTGATCCGCATAATAGCGTGCCAGCGCTTCGCGCAGTGCCGTCAGTCCCTTGGCATTGGTATAGCCCTGCGGCTGCGGCAAAGCCCGCGCGACCGCTTCGAGCACGCGCGGCGCCGGTGGCTGGCCGGGTTCGCCGACCTCGAGATGGCAGATGGTTCGCCCCTGCCCCTCCAGCACCTTGGCGCGCTTGAGAATGTCCATGGCGAGAAACGGCCTCAAACCGTCCGGCGAGGTCTGTGTCATATGCAGCTCCGTCTGTCGCCCTGGGGACTACAGCGAAAGCCCCGCCGATCTCAACAACAATTGATATCAGCCGTGCCGCTGCGCCGATAAGCCGGTGCTAACCTGCGGCCACCTCTGCTAGAAGACCGAAACGACTCATTCGGAGCCTGCCTGATGAACCGCATCGCTATCGTGCTTGCCGCTATTGCCGGAATCCTGGCCGGCGCCCTTGGATATTCCCAGCTGAACCAGCCGCAGCCGCAAACCGATGCCGTCGCCGTTCGCGCCATTGTCGAACAGGTTCTTGCCGAGCAACCCAAAGCCGAGCCGGTGCAAGCCGTCGCCCAACTCGATCCTGCAGAACTCAATCCGCTGATCGAGAAATTCCTGATGAGCGACCCCAAGCTTCTGCAGCGCCTGTCCATCGCCTTGGACGAGACCTTGTCCGCCGAGGAAAAGTCGCGCACCCAGACGGCGCTAGCGTCGATGCAGGACGCCATCTACAATCAGCCTGACCAGATCGTCCTCGGCAATCCCAATGGCGACGTCACCCTGGTCGAGTTCTTCGACTACAATTGCGGCTATTGCCGCAACGCCCTGCCCGACCTGGCGGCCCTCCTCGCCGAAGACACCAATCTGCGCGTCATCCTCAAAGAGTTCCCAATCCTGTCCAACGAATCCATCGATGCCGCCCGCGTCGGCGTGCTGGTTGGCCAGTCGGATGCCGATTACTGGACGTTCCACGAGGCGCTGTTCACCAGCCGTGGCAAGGTCGACAAGGCCGTGGCCCTTGCCGCAGCCACCGATCTGGGGCTGAGCAGCGTCGATCTCGAGCTGCGGATGAAGGACGAAAGCGTCGCCAAGACCATCCAGAATTCCTACGAGATCGCCCAGGCGCTCGGCATTTCCGGCACGCCGACCTATATCATCGGCAACGAAGTCATCCCCGGCGCCATCGGTGTCGACGAGTTGCGCACCCGCATCGCCAATATGCGGGCCTGTGGCGAGAGCCAGTGCAGCTGATCACCCCGACCAGAAAACCACCGGTTTGGGCGGCGTCGCACGGTCACGGCTGGTGTTTTCGGTGCATTTCGTGTAACCGCCCTTGCATCGCCGGAAATCACCGGTGCACAACGCTTGGATCATGGCAAAGCACGTTCTCGTCCTCAACGGCCCGAACCTCAACATGCTCGGCAAACGCGAGCCCGGTATCTATGGCGCGGAAACGCTGTCCGATGTCGAAGCGCTCTGCCGGGCAGCCGGCGAGGAATTTGGCCTCACCGTTGATTGCCGCCAGTCCAATTTCGAAGGCGAACTGGTCACCTGGATTCAGGAAGCACTCGGCACCGCCGATGGCATTCTGATCAACCCGGGCGCCTATTCGCATACATCCGTAGCCATTCACGATGCGCTCCGGGCCGTGGGCCTGCCGGTGGCGGAAGTCCACATCAGCAATATCCATCAGCGCGAAGCCTTCCGGCACCATTCTTACGTGTCGTCGGTTGCCTTCGGCGTCATTTGCGGCTTCGGCACGCTTGGATATAAGCTGGCCCTCCACGCTTTGGCCCAAAAACTCAAATAACGCTTCGACGCGAGAAGCCGGGAGACCGACAAGAATGACCAAGTCATCGCAGGTGGATCAGGACCTGATCCGTGCCATTGCCGAATTGCTCAACAAGGAAAATCTCGCCGAGATCGAGATCGAGCAGGAAGACCTTCGGGTCCGCGTCACCCGCTCCTATCCCAATGAGGCCCCGGCCTATGCGCCCGCGCCCATGCAGTATTACGCCCCGCCCGCCGGTGCGCCTGCTGCCCCCGCGCCCAGCGCCCCGGCCGGTTCGGTGGCCGCAGCCCCCGCTAAGGCCGAAGATCTGGCGTCCAATCCAGGCACCCTGACCTCGCCCATGGTCGGCACCGCCTATCGCTCTCCCGAACCCGGCAAACCCGCCTTTGCCGAGGTCGGCTCCAAGGTCACCGAAGGTCAGACCGTCCTCATCATCGAGGCGATGAAGACCATGAACCAGATCCCCGCGCACCGCTCGGGCACCGTCACCCGCATTCTGGTGGAAGACGCCCAGCCGGTCGAATATGGCGAGCCGCTCGTCGTCATCGAATAAAGGGGACGTTCCATGTTCCAGAAGGTCCTGATCGCCAATCGCGGCGAAATCGCTCTGCGCATCCTGCGCGCCTGCAAGGAAATGGGCATCCAGACCGTTGCCGTGCATTCCACGGCCGACGCCAATGCCATGCATGTGCGCCTGGCCGACGAGAGCGTCTGCATCGGTCCCAACGCCGCCAAGGATTCCTACCTCAACATTCCCTCGCTGCTTGCAGCCTGTGAGATCACCGGCGCCGACGCCGTGCATCCGGGCTATGGGTTCCTTTCGGAAAACGCCCGTTTCGCCAAGATTCTCGAGGAGCACAAGGTGACCTTTATCGGTCCCTCGGCTCATCACATTGAGATCATGGGCGACAAGATCACGGCCAAGAAGACGGCCGTGGAATTGGGCATCCCGGTAGTGCCCGGTTCCGCCGGAGCGGTGGAAACCGAACAGCAGGCGCTCAAGACCGCTCGCGACATCGGCTATCCCGTGCTGATCAAGGCCACGGCCGGCGGCGGCGGACGCGGCATGAAGGTCGCGCATTCCGAATCCGAGCTGCTGGTGGCCTGGTCGACAGCCCGTTCCGAGGCCAAGGCCGCTTTCGGCAATGACAGCGTCTATATGGAAAAATACCTCGGCAAGCCCCGCCACATCGAAGTCCAGGTGCTGGGCGACGGTCAGGGCAATGCCGTCCATCTGGGCGTGCGCGACTGCTCTCTGCAGCGCCGTCACCAGAAGGTCTGGGAAGAAGCTGGCGGCCCGACGATCCTGCCCGAAGAGCGTGATCGCATCGGCGAAATCTGCGCCGCGGCCATGCGCAAACTCAAATATTCCGGCGCCGGCACCGTCGAGTTCCTCTACGAAAACGGCGAGTTCTATTTCATCGAAATGAACACCCGCCTGCAGGTGGAGCACCCGGTCACCGAGCGCATCACCGGCATCGACATCGTCTACGAACAGATCCGCGTCGCCTCCGGCGAAGCCCTGTCGATGACACAGGACCAGGTGAGCTTTTATGGCCATGCCATCGAAGTGCGCATCAATGCCGAGGACCCGCAGACCTTCGCGCCTTCGCCGGGCACCATCACCTTCTATCACCCCGCCGGTGGCGTGGGCGTGCGCGTCGATTCCGCCGTCTATCAGGGCTATCGCATCCCGCCCTATTACGACTCGCTGATCGGCAAGCTCATCGTCTATGGCCGCACCCGCGAGGAATGCCTGAAACGCCTGGGCCGCGCCGTGGACGAGTTCGTCATCGACGGCGTCAAGACCACCCTGCCCCTGTTCCAGCGCCTGATGAAGGAGCCGGACATCCTGGCCGGCAATTACGACATCCACTGGCTGGAAAAATTCCTGGCCAACAACAAGGCCTAGCCGATCTTCCTTCTCCCCTTGCGGGGGAAGGTGGCGCTAAGCGCCGGATGAGGGGTTGGGGAGCGTCCGTAACCACGGCTATTGTTGGTGCGGAACCCCTCACCCGTCTCGGCCTTCGGCCGATCCCCCCTCGCCCGCAAGGGGAGAGGGAGATAGACCGGTGCTTTGGGCTGACTTGTGCCCAGGACGCGATGCCGCTCCTCCCCCTTCTTTAGGGGGAGGTTGGGAGGGGGTTCTTTCCTCCGCCACCTTTGTTCGGGTACAAGCAGCTATGGCTCGCCGATCTGATCCCTTCGCCGTCGACATTACGCCTGAGCTGATCATCCGTGCCTATCGCGCCGGCATCTTCCCCATGGCCGAGGATGCGGGCGACGAAAACCTGTTTTGGGTGAGCCCGGAAGAACGCGGCGTCATCCCGCTCAATGGCTTTCATCTCAGCCGCAGCCTGCGCAAGGCCATGCGCAAATCCGGCTGGACCATTCGCGTCGACACCGATTGGGACGGCATCATCGAGGGCTGCGCCACAGTGGGCGAAGATCGGCACTCGACCTGGATCAACGGCACCATTCGCGCTGTCTATGGCGAACTTTTCCGCCGCGGCGTGGCCCACACCGTTGAGGTCTGGGACGGCAGCGACCTTGTCGGCGGCCTCTACGGCCTCGCCATTGGCGCCGCCTTCTTCGGCGAGTCCATGTTCCATCGTCGCACCGATGCCTCCAAAATGGCCATGGCCCATCTGGTCGAACGCCTCAACGCCGGCGGCTTCGTGCTGCTCGACACCCAATTTCTCACCGATCACCTGGTCTCGCTCGGCGGCATCGAGATTTCCCGCGCCGATTATGAAGACCAGCTTGCCCGTGCCACCGCGCTTGACGCCGATTGGCACGCCTGGGACCGCAACCAATGACCAAGCCCCCCGACCTACCGGAAAGCTTTGGCCCGCTCGAAACCCTCGATTGGGCCGAGATCACTATCGGCCAATCCGACAGCACCGTCTGGCGCATTACCCTGGGCGACGGCAATGCCGTGTTCCTGAAAGCCGAGGGCCGTCACGAACTGGCAGAACTGCCGGGCGAGATCGAGCGTCTCAACTGGCTCACCCGCATGGGGTTCAAGGCGCCGCGCGTCGTCGATGCCGAACAGTCCGCCACCCGCACCTGGCTGCTGATGACCGCCGTGCCCGGCCAGGACCTCACCCACTACACCGATCGCCCCACCGATTTCGTGCGCACCTATGCCCAGGGCCTCAAGCGCATGCATGCGCTCGACCCGACCCATTGCCCCTTCGACCACGGCATCGATGCTCGCCTGGCCGAAGGCGCAGCGCGTTTGCAGGCGGGCCTGGTGGACGAGGACGATTTCGATAGCGACCGCAAGGGCTGGACCGGCCTTCAGGTGCTGGATTGGCTACACGCCAACTGCCCGGATACCGGCCCGATGATCGTCACCCATGGCGACGCCTCGACCCCGAGTATCCTGGCAGAGGATGGCCGTTTCTCCGGCATGATCGATTGCGGCCGCGTTGGCCGTGCCGATGTCTGGCAAGACCTCGCCATTGCCTGCCGCAGCATTGCCTACAATCTCGGCCGCGACCACGTCACGGCCTTCCTCAAGGCCTACGGCGCCGAATGGGACGAAGCCAAATACACCTTCTACTGCACGCTCGACGAGCTCTTCTGATCCGAGCACCCTAACGCAGCTTGAACGCCAGCACCGTCACCCAGTCGTTCATATCGGGCACTTCGGCGGGTTCGGACTCGTAAAGCTCCAGCCGGCAGGCGAAATGATCGCCATCCGGTCGTTCCTCCACGTCGAGCGCGGTGTCGGTCTCCTTGAGCCAGCCGATCAGCATGCCGGTCACCATCATCAGCCTGTCCGGATGCCCATGCCAGGTCAGCGTCACAAACCGCCCGGCGGGCAAGGTGCCGAACCGCACGCCATCCTCCTCCGGACCCACTGTCGCCACTGCGATTCCCGCTTCCACATCCAGCGTATCCGCCATGTCGATGCGCCGATAATTGTAGAAGGCCGGACCGACCGGCCTGATCCCATGCCTGGCAAGATGCGCGAACAATAGCGGAAACCCCTCATTGGCGGGTTTCTGCATCTGGTCCATCCGCACGGTGAAGGTCACATATGCATAGGCCTGCGCCGGCCGTTCGACGATTTCGGGTAAAGTCAGCATGGTTCTGTCCTCGCTCGCGTGCGCCCATCCGCCCGCACAGCTGCGACGGACGGGCTTTCCGCATCTCGACAGAGGAACTGCAAAAAAACCTAGCGCTGATCCGGTGGCGGGATATTGGTCGAGGTCTTGCACTCGATCAGCCACACGTCATAGACGGCGTGATCCACCGCGTTGAGCGCGGGACTATCGGCAAACATCCAGCCGGTGAACAGGCGCGTGCCAGTGCCGTCCAGGCTCATCTGGTTGACCTCGAGAAAGGCCGACGTGCGCTGCAGGGTATCATTGGCCGGCCTGTTGTAGCAGGCCCGTGGCGTGATCTCGAGCGCCCCGAACAGCACCGTCTCGTTGATATAGACGTCGAACCGCGTAATGCGGCCGGTGATCTTGTCGAGCCCGGCAAAGGTCGCCACCGGATTGGCGATCGGCTGCGCCATCGCTGGCGCTTGCCCGAATGCGCAGAACAAAACGGCCGCTGCCAGGAGCGGCCGCATTGCATGCGACAGACGAATGAACAATGCCGTCACGGCCTTATTCGGGGGACCAGGCCTGGTAGTCGCCGGTCACGCGCGGACGCTCGCCGGTGTTGAGCAGGCTGCCTTCCGGACGGTAGGCGGCTGCCGTACCGGTCAGGTTCGGCTGGTGCGGTTTTTCCCAGGCGCGCGGCTCATATTTGGCTTCGGCCGGCACCACATCGGTGCGGTGATGCATCCAGCCATGCCAACCGGGCGGAATCGCCGACGCATCAGCATAGCCACCGGCATAAGTCACATAACGGCGGTCATGCTTCTTGTCGTAATAGTAGCGATTGCCGAATTCATCCGAGCCGACATATTCGCCAAACCGACGGATCCAGAGGCGCGTGCCCCAGGTGTTGCCACCCCACCAGGAGAGGATTTCCGTCAGGAACTGCTTGATACCGGATTGGGCCACGGGACGATTCCGAATAAATGCGCGTCGAATTGCCTGCGGTTTAGCATGGCTGGCCGGGTGAGCCTAGCCAAAACCGCGCCCGCGCCCGCTGTGAATTGCCGCGCCCAAATGCTCCGGCGGCGGTCGCCCTGGCACAGCCCGCCTCCCATTAGGGCCCACGTCTATCGCAGATGGCGAATTGGCACCGGGCTCTCATCCCCCCACCCCAGCCCTCCCCGCAAGGGGGAGGGAGACGTACCGGTTCTTTTGACTGACTTTTGCCCACAACGCGATGCGGCTCCTCCCCCTTCTTCAGGGGGAGGTTGGGAGGGGGTGTGCAGCACGCTCAAGCCCATATTCGATAGCCCTGCCCTCAACGCCAGGGACCGGCCCTGCCCGTTTCGGCCCGGCACCTGCCCTGCCCATCGACCACGGGCCCCAAGGCGTTGAGGCCCGTCCTCGTCCCGTTCTACACCACTCTTACCAGCGGCAGTGCCGGTGGCGGCGCGCCACGACCTAGATATTGTGCCCACCCCCGGCTGTGGAAAATCTGCTGCCTGTCACAAAGCCGACGCAACAAAGGCTGTTGACTAGGATTTGTGGGCGATTCTCTGCCCTCCACCCCCTCGGGCGCAGAAACCCGCCGCCATGGTTTCCACATGGTTATTCCGCAAAAAGCCATTTGCCGCCAAGCGCTTGCACTTGATTGCACAGTTTTCGTGCATATCTACTACAGGTAGCCATGCCCGTCCGGCACAAACACCAGCCCTTGTGTTTGACCCGGAATCGGCGCGATGTTTGAGACAATTCCTGTCTATCGCCAATCAGAGACCATTCATGCGCATTGAACGTCGTTTCACGTCTGCAAACGCGGATCGCTACGGCTCCATCGAGTTTCGCGCCGCCACCAGCGAAATTCGCAATCCCGATGGGTCCGTTGTCTTCAAGCTTGAGGACATTGCCGTGCCGGCGACCTGGTCGCAGGTCGCCACCGACATCATCGCGCAGAAATATTTCCGCAAGGCCGGCGTTGCCAAGGTTCTGAAGAAGGTCGAAGAAAATTCCGTGCCGTCCTGGCTGTGGCGCTCCGTCCCCGACGAAGCTGCGCTCGCCAAGCTGCCGGAAGCCGAGCGCTATGGCTCGGAAATGGATTCGCGCCAGGTCTTTGATCGTCTCGCCGGCACCTGGACCTATTGGGGTTGGAAGGGCGGCTATTTCGACTCTGAAGACGACGCCCGCGCCTTCTTCGACGAACTGGCCTTCATGCTCGCGACCCAGCGCGTGGCGCCCAATTCCCCGCAATGGTTCAATACCGGCCTGCACTGGGCCTATGGCATCGACGGCCCCGGCCAGGGGCATTTTTATGTCGACCCCTTCACCCACAAGCTCGTCCAGTCCAAGTCGGCCTACGAGCATCCCCAGCCGCATGCCTGCTTCATCCAGTCCGTTGACGATGATCTCGTCAACGAAAACGGCATCATGGATCTCTGGGTCCGCGAAGCGCGCCTGTTCAAATATGGCTCCGGCACCGGCACCAATTTCTCCAAGCTGCGCGGCGAGGGCGAAAAGCTCTCCGGCGGCGGCAAGTCCTCGGGCCTCATGAGCTTTTTGAAGATCGGCGATCGCGCTGCCGGTGCCATCAAGTCCGGCGGCACCACCCGCCGCGCTGCCAAGATGGTGGTGATCGATATCGATCATCCCGATATCGAGCAGTACATCAACTGGAAGGTGAAGGAAGAGCAGAAGGTAGCGGCCCTCGTCACCGGCTCTAAGGTCGTCTCCAAGCATCTCAAGGCCATCATGAAGGCCGCCGTGAACTGTGAAGGTTCGGGCGATGACTGCTTCGACGTGGCCAAGAACCCCGCGCTGAAGCGCGAAGTCCGCGCTGCCAAGAAGGCCCTGGTCCCGGAAAACTACATTTTCCGCGTCATCCAGTTCGCCAAGCAGGGCTATACCGACCTCGAATTCCCCATCTACGACACCGATTGGGATTCCGAGGCCTATCTGACCGTCTCCGGCCAGAACTCGAACAATTCCGTCCGCGTCACCGACGATTTCCTCAACGCCGTCGAGAACGATGGCGACTGGAACCTCATCGGCCGCATCAAGGGCAATGTCACCAAGACGCTCAAGGCCAAGGACCTCTGGGAACAGATCGGTTACGCAGCCTGGGCCTCGGCCGATCCCGGCATCCAGTACCACACCACCATCAATGAGTGGCACACCTCGCCCGCCGCCGGCCCGATCGTGGCGTCCAATCCGTGCTCGGAATATATGTTCCTCGACGACACGGCTTGTAACCTGTGCTCGGTCAACCTGCTGCCCTATCGCAACAAGGACTCGTCCTTCGACACCGCCGCCTTCGAACACACCGTCCGCCTCTGGACCGTGGTGCTCGAAATCTCGGTGATGATGGCCCAGTTCCCGTCCCGCGCCATTGCCGAACGCTCGTTCGAATATCGCACGCTGGGCATCGGCTATGCCAATATCGGCGGCCTCTTGATGACCTCGGGCATTCCCTATGACAGCGAGCAGGGTCGTGCCATTGCCGGCGCCATCACCGCCGTCATGACCGGCGTCAGCTATGCCACCTCGGCCGAAATGGCCAAGGAACTCGGCCCCTTCAAGGACTATAAGCGCAACGCCAAGCACATGCTGCGCGTCATCCGCAACCATCGCAATGCCGCCCATGGCCATGCCGACGGCTATGAAGAGCTCAGCATCAACCCAGTGCCGCTCGACCATGCCAATGTCGGCGACGCCGCTCTGTCCGAGCGCGCTAAGCTCGCTTGGGACAATGCCCTCGCCCTCGGCGAAAAGCATGGCTACCGTAACGCCCAGGTTTCCGTTATCGCCCCCACCGGCACCATCGGCCTGGTGATGGATTGCGACACGACCGGCATCGAGCCCGATTTTGCACTCGTGAAATTCAAAAAACTCGCGGGCGGCGGCTATTTCAAGATCATCAACCGCGCCGTGCCCCCGGCCCTGCGCACCCTGGGCTATTCAGAAGACCAGATCGCCGAAATGGAAGCCTATGCGGTCGGCCACGGCAATTTGAACCAGGCCCCGGGCGTCAATCCGTCCACCCTGCGCCAGAAGGGTTTTTCCGACGAGAAGATCGAAGCGCTGAACAAGGCGCTGGCCTCGGCCTTCGACATCAAGTTCGTCTTCAACCAGTGGACGCTTGGCCCGGATTTCCTCAAGTCGCTCGGCGTCACCGACGAGCAGCTCAACGACTTCTCCTTCGAGCTGCTGCCCTTCCTCGGCTTCTCCCGGAAGGACATCGAGGCCGCCAACATCCACGTCTGCGGCGCCATGACGCTGGAAGGTGCACCGCATCTCAAGGCCGAGCACCTGCCGGTCTTCGATTGCGCCACCCCCTGTGGGAAGATCGGCAAGCGTTACCTTTCCGTGGAATCGCACATTCTGATGATGGCGGCCGCTCAGCCCTTCATTTCGGGCGCGATTTCCAAGACCATCAACATGCCCAACGACGCCACCGTCGAGGACGCCAAGAACGCCTATATGCTCTCCTGGCGCCTGGCGCTGAAGGCCAATGCACTCTATCGCGACGGCTCCAAGCTCAGCCAGCCGCTCAATTCCTCCGTGCTCGCCGCCGCTGACGACGAAGACGACGAGGATGTGGTCGAGGCTATTGCCGCCCTGCCCGCTGCCGCCCGCACCGAGGTCATCGTCGAAAAGATCGTCGAAAAGGTTTTTCGCGAGCGCGAAAAGATGCCGGATCGCCGCAAGGGTTACACCCAGAAGGCCGTGGTCGGTGGCCACAAGGTCTATGTGCGCACCGGCGAGTATGACGATGGTCGCCTGGGCGAAATCTTCATTGACATGCACAAGGAAGGCGCTGCCTTCCGCGCCATGATGAACAATTTCGCCATCGCCATCTCGCTGGGCCTGCAATATGGCGTGCCGCTGGACGAATATGTGGAGGCCTTCACCTTCACTCGCTTCGAGCCGGCCGGCATGGTCATGGGCAATGACCGCATCAAGAACGCGACCTCGATCCTCGACTACGTGTTCCGCGAGCTGGCCGTGTCCTATCTCGACCGCAACGATCTCGCCCACGTCAATCCGGATAGCCCGACCTCGCTCGGCAAGGGCGTCGCCGAAGACCATGGCGCGCGTCCCAGTGCGGCGTCGCCGGCCCCGGTGCCCGCCGAGCGCTTCGTCTCCCGCGGCATGACCCGTGGCAAGACGGCCAATGCCTCGCTAATGCTGGTTCCCACCGCCGACGCCGCCCGATACGCCCCCCAGGCCGCCGTGAGCACGTCGACCGTGACAGCCCTGCGCAGTGCCACGGCCCTCAAGATCGACCCCGCCGCGACGGCCCTCAACGCCGCCGAGCTCCACCCCATCCCGGCCCCGCCGCCCTCAAAAGACACCGGCCTCCTCCGCGCCGAAGCCCAGATGAAAGGCTATACCGGCGACCAATGCACCGAGTGTCACAACTTCACCATGGTCCGAAACGGCACCTGCCTGAAGTGCGATACGTGTGGGACAACGACCGGCTGTAGTTGAGCCGCCCTAGCCAGTGGTGATGTAGCGGCCCACATAAGTTGGTCCCAAACACCCGCATGCCGCCTGAATGGACCCAACAGTCCGCCTCAGGCTGAAGCAATCGATCAAAAGGCCCCGAAATCGGGGCCTTTTTCTTTTTCCCGGATTTCCTGGATAAGCAGATACCCCTTGCGCCGTCCTCCAGAACTGCGGCCCCCCATCGGGCTTCCCGCCAAACCAAAGCCGTAAATTTTTGGCGGTCAGCACAGCGGTTCTGCATGGTGGCCAGCACCGAACATGATAGGGCCGATCGCGGACCGTCCCGTTTTGTCGATCTACCAACTAAATTTGACTTTGTGAGTGTCCGCTGGAAATTGGACCAGTGACGGCCAGACAGCTTTGGGGCGATTAGAGGCGTCCCTGGGACAGGGATGAGTTCCAGATAGCCATGCACACCGCACGCTCGGCAATTCGGCGCCGCCATCACACCAAACCCCTGCCCGTAATGCGGAGCACCGCGCCAAAGGAGTGCCCGGCTCGGTCGGGGATGGCGAGGTGCAGGCCGCTATGGTCCTGGCGGAAATCGAGGGCGGCTTCTGACCCCACAACCTCCACCCGCTCCACCTGCCATGCCCCTGTTGCCGTCCCGGTGGCAAGCGCGGCCAGACACAGCTCGCCGGTTTTCGGTCCCAGGGTGGTGGCGTAAAGCATCCCACCTCTAGTGGTGTAGCGCACGTCATCGCCGGTGAACGGACGCGCCGCGGATTCGCCAAACAGCCCTTCGGGCAGCGTGGTGGGACCTTCGCCCGAGATCCGCCAGGGACGCGAGCCAAAAATCGCCTCCCCATGGCGCGCAGTCCAGTCCCCGATCTCTTCGACGATACGCCGTTCTTCGCTATCAATGCTGCCATCGCCCCTGATCGGCACGCTGAGCAGCAGATTGCCGTTTTTCGAGACCACGTCGCAGAGCCGATGGATGACCGAAGCCGCCGTCTTGTAGCGCTTGTTCTCGTAGAGATCGCGCCGGTAGTGCCAGTCGCCGATACAGGTGTCGGTCTGCCAGGGCTGCGGGACGATGTCCGAGCGGAAGCCGCGCTCGACATCTTCCACCAGCGCGCCGGCGCGCTCGCTGGGCAGGAGCTTGGTGTTCAGAACCACGTCCATCCGCCCGCCATGCCAGCCCAGCGACGCATTGTAGAAATGGGCGGCCATGTCGAGGCCCGCCTGCCCCAGGGGCAGGTCATGATTGTCGAAATACAGCAGGTCCGGCCGATAGCTGTCCACCAGGTCCTTGCAGCGCCGATACCAGCTGTCGACGAATGCCGGATTGGTCGCGGGCGGCGCTTCGTCCCAGACCCCATCATGGGCCTCGTGCCATTGGTCGGCCGCCTTGGCATTGGTGATGCCGCCGGGCAGCGGCATGATCGGGCCGCCATAGAGATCCTGCGGGTCCAGCCCCTCCCAGAACGTGCCGGCGCCGTCCTGCCGCGTCAGCGTCGAGGCATCATAGCGCTCCCCGGCGCGCTCGCCCTCCGGGTCGTAGCCATAGGCCGTCTGCCACCAGTGCCATACATGGGCGCCGTGATTGGACACGCCGAATTTGAGCCCACGCGCCCGGGCTTTCTCCGCCCAGATGCCGACAATATCGCGCATCGGTCCCATGCGGGTCGCGTTCCAGCCATGCCAACGCGACGCGTAGTTGTCGAAATTGTCGTGGTGATTGGCCATGGCGACGAAATATTTCGCGCCGGCCTTCACATAGAGGTCGAGCAGATCGTCCGGATTCCAGTTCTCGGCCTTCCAGTCGCCGATCACCTCGATAAAGCCGGCATCGGCAGGATGACCATAGGTCTTGCGGTGCACATCGGACTGCCAATGGCCCTGCATGTAAATGTGCCGCGCATACCAGTCCCCAGCCTCCGGCTGACATTGCGGCCCCCAATGCGCCCATATCCCGAATTTGGCGTCGCGGAACCAGTCCGGCGGGCGGTATTGGCTTTTCAGCGACGCCCAATTGGCCTCGAACGGCCCGGGGGCGATCGGCTCGATGCGGTCCTGCGGCATATCCGGTTCCTCCAGGGTCAGGGCGTGGCGCGCCAGGTGATCGATGGCTCGGCGCTCGCCTGAACGATGCGCGCCTCTTCCTCGGCCGATCGTGTCCAGTTGAGGCGAAGGTCCGATCGACCCGGCCCACCGAGAACCAGGCACGTTCCGTCATCCCCCAAATCCAGCCGCATCGCCGCAAGCTGCGCCTTGAACTGATCGAGATCCTGCCCGTTGGCCGTGATCACCGCCCAGCCCTGCTGTCGGCCGATCTGGCGATATTCGAGGCCTGCACCGGGCCCAGTGGTGACCGGGATCAGCGGCGACGTGGCCTTGTAGCCAACCAGCGCCTGCCCGGCCTTGAGGATCAGCGTGTCGCCATCAAGATGATGCTCCACGCCGCTGCGCGCGGCATAGATATGGGTGAAGTCGAGCCGCGCATCCGCGTCCAGACGATAGAGAACCAGTGCCGTGCCGCCGTCCTGGAGAACCCGCGGCAGATTGCCATTGCCGGCCCAGTAGGATGGCCGCTGATTGCCCCAGGGATCGTCCTCGCCAGGATGGTTGATCCAGCTGCGCGCCATGGGGTGGCTGGCAAAGCGCAGGTCGATGACGTGTTGCTGGTGCCCATAGCCGCCCGCCCGCGCACCGCTATTGGTGGAGAGTTGGATGCCTTCCGTCTTGTGGAGCGTCAGCAGCGCCGCCGGTCCAAATCCCTGGCGGTACTGCGCCGAGATGGTCTCGCCTCGCGCCGGCTGGGCATGGCGCCAGAGATCGGTGGGCGGCTCGTACCTGCCGGCAGCAAAGAGCGGCAGCGAGGCGACCCCACTATTCAGCCAGCCCTTGCCGAAGGCCACTGCGGCAAACGGGGCAAGCTCGGTCAGCGGGCCGGCGCGCAACTCCTTGTCATAGGCACGGCCTATCGAGCCGGCGGGAACCGCGTTGAGCGTATGCAGCGCCAGCATGGTGAAGATGCGGTCGCAGAGCCCCCTGGCGCGGCCGGAAATGGCTTCGGGCGCCAGTTCGGCAAGCGCCAGCAGGCCGATGAAGTCGACGGGGTAATATGCCGAGGAATTCCATTCGGCGAGCCCGTCCTCCTCGACGGCATCAAGCCACAATCCCAAGCGCTCAAGGGCGACTTCCGCCTGCTGGCGGCCGCTGCGACCCGAGGCCGAAAATATCGCATCGGGCCAGGCGAGGCCGGCAAGCAGCTGCGAGACGTGGAAGCAGAGCGCATGGTTTTCGCTCCAGAACCACATCACGTCATTGCCCGGCTCATCCACCCAATAGCGAAATCCCTGCAGGACAGTTTCTGTGCGCCGGCGCAAATCCTGCGGAAAATCTGGCGCGTGGCGGTGATAGGCCCACAGCAGAGGCACGGCGACAAAGTCGGCACAATCATGCCGTTCCTCGATCGATTGCAGCGTATCCTCGAGGATCGGCCGGATGCGCGGATCATCGCCCCGCCCGGTCTCGAGCAGCGCAACAACCGTACCCATGCGATTTTCGCCATGGCGGGCCGCATGCTCGAGCGCCAGCTGCTTGCGTCCAGCAAGATCCCCGGGGATATCGCCCGGCACGAGGGCGTGCAGAACAGCGCAGCCGATCACCCGCTCCACCCGCGACGGACCGATGCTGAACATCAGCGGAACATTGTAATAGCCATCCGGCACCTCGCGGCCATGGCAGACGAAGACTTCGGTCGCCCCGGCCTTGAGCGTTACACGGCGATTGAGCGCGTTGGCATGGCCATGCGACGTGCTGGCAACAGTGACCTCGATCTCGACATCCATGCTGGGCGCCGTATCGAAAATCAGCACAATGTCGTCATCCTCACTCACCACGTCGCCGCGGCAGCGGACCTGGGCGGCCAGCGCCTTGAGCGCCTCTGCCTGTTCGCCGACCTCGGCGCCGGGCAGGAAAATGTCCAGCCGCACCTGGTCGACAAGGCTGAGCTCGAAGAACCAATTGGTGTCCCGCTCGGCCATGTCCTCGCTCAGGACGATGACCTCGCTGCCCGCCGCCTTGATCGGCAGGTGGACCACGGTTTCCTGCGCCTGGTTGCGGGTAAAGGGCTCGAAGCGGGCGGCGAGCACCCCGTCGACCCAGATATGGATAGCCCCGCAGGTGGTCAGGCGGAACGAGCAATAGCGATCTTCGGGCGCTGCAATGCGCGTTCGGCACCAGCGGCTCAGCCGCGTCGGGCGATAGCGGAACTGGGTGAACTCGACCCGGCGATTGCTGCCCGGCAGGTTGAGGCTTTCCACCGGCCAGTCGGTTTGGAGCGCAACAGTGCGCGTGGCGACATCGCGCCAGGTGGCGACGCGGCAGGGCAGATCCCCGACATCAACGAAGCCGTTGATATAGTGATAGTTTTGCGGGTCACGCGCCGGTGCGGGCGTGCCCGGATAATAGATCGCGGTGGTGGGCGAAAGCTCCCAGGCGGTCACGCTGTCGCCGCGGGAAAGAGTAAGCAGGGGCGCGGACATGTTTAGCCTATCGGTCGCATGGCGTTAACGGTGAGCGTAGGGAACGCGGTACTTGATGAGCCCCTCGAGCCTTTCGAGAAGGCCGGGCAGTTCTCCCGGGGTCTCGATGCGGTAGTCGGGCACCTCTGAGGCATTGGCAGGCGCGTGCGTCCGCAGGTTCGACCAGGCCATGAAGATCGAGGTGATCCCCAGGGCATTGGCGCCGCAGATATCGCGCGACAGGTTATTGCCCACCATGACGGTGCGCCAGCCGTCCTCGCGGCTGAGACCGGCCGCCGCCAGTGCAGCATCGAACATGCGCGCATCGGGTTTGTGCACACCCACATCCTCGGAGATGATATGGGCATCAAAATGATCCCACAGGCCGTGATGGGTCAGCATGTTGACGAAGGTCTGGCGCGGGCCATCGGCGACAAGGATCAGCATGTGACCTTCAGCCTTGAGCGCATCCATCATTTCCCTGGCGCCAGGAATAAGGTCGGCGCGAATGACGACCTCGCTGCCCGGCAGTTTGACCTCGGTACTCTCGTCGATCAGCGTATCGCCGCAATCGAGGAAAATTGCGCCAAAATGCGGTTGAGCGGTTTCAAGCCCGACCATGATTTCGGTGATGCGCTGGGGAATGATGCATTCGAGTTCCGCCCATGGGAGCAGAGGCGGCGGTGCTGCCCGTTCCTCATAGCTGTGCCGAGGCACGAAGGCGTCGCCCTGCAGCTTGAGCCGCGCAAGTCGATGGGCCTTCGGGCTCGCGAGATAGGCGCCGCGCTCGGCAAAGAAATTGCCGCAATGAACCCCCTCGACACCCGCCAGCGCACCGCAAAGCGCGGTGAGCTTTTGGCGGTCCGCCGCGCTCATATGGTGCGGATGCGCCCAATGGGCATGCTTGCCAGCCTCGACATAGAGGACCGCATGGCGGTCAACCATTTCGGGAAGGCCGCTGCCGATATCCATGAACCGCCGACCGCCATGCGCCGAGGCCTCGACACGGATGACCTGTCCGGCGCTATCGACATGCACCCAGACATGCTCGAGATCATAGAGATGGCCGATATCCCAATCGTAATAGACGGCATATTCAAGCGTCAGGGCACCGGCGGGGTCGATTTCGAACCTGCTTGAGGGCGAGCGGCCGGGGCCGCGGAACACCGAATAACCCAATGCATGGGGAAAATACGGTTCGGCGCTGTCGAAGCGGAAATGCGGCGCATAGAGCGCCGCCAGATCAGCGTCGGCCTGCAACACGATTTCGCTCACGCCACTGCCCCGACCAGCGACAGCTCCTCGGCGAAATGGCAACGCACCTGGCGCCCGCCCTCGACATCACGCAGCGCCGGCACTTCCGCACTGCATTTGGGCTGCGCATAGGGGCAGCGCGGGTGAAAATTGCAGCCCGATGGCGGATTGGCCGCGTTGGCGATCTCGCCCTTGAGTGGCACGCGTTTGCGTGTACGGTTACCGCGCGGATCGGGCTGCGGCACGGCGGCCATAAGGGCTTCGGTATAGGGGTGGAGCGGCCTCGAAAACAGCGACCTGGTCGGCGCAACTTCCATCAACCGCCCCAGATACATCACCCCGACGCGGTCGGAGATGTGCTCCACCATGCCCAGATCGTGGGTAATGAACAGGTAGGTGAGCCCGAACTGCTCCTGCAGGTCCTGCAGCAGATTGATGTTCTGCGCCGCAACCGACACGTCGAGCGCCGACACCGCTTCGTCCGCGGCAATGAAGCTGGGATTGAGTGCCAGAGCGCGGGCAATGCCGATACGCTGGCGCTGGCCACCGGAGAATGCGTGGGGATAGCGATTGATGAATTCGGGGCGCAGCCCCACCACCTTCAACAGCTCGGCGACGCGATCCTTGATTTCGCCCGGCGAGCCGACGCCATGGATGACCATGGGTTCGCCGACCAGTTCGAGCAGGGTCATGCGCGGGTTGAGCGAGGAATAGGGATCCTGGAAGATCATCTGCATCTCGGCGCGCAACGGCCGCATCTCGCGATCGCTGAGTTTTGAGAGATCGACGATCTCATTATTGGCGCGGCGGAACAGAATCTGGCCATCGGTCAGCTCATAGGCACGCAGCATGAGCCGGGCGACGGTGGATTTGCCCGAGCCGCTTTCGCCGACGAGACCAAGCGTTTCACCCTTTCGGATATCGAGGGAGACGTCGTCGATCGCCTTGACGTCACCGACATGTTTCTTGAGCCAGCCGGCCTGGATCGGAAAATACTTCTTGAGGTTGCGAACCGAGAAGAGAACGTCATCCGGTAGGCTGGAATGGTCGAGGACCGGAAGCTCAGACATGGGCGGCCTCCCGGGCAGCAAACTGTTCGGCAAAGTGGCAGCGCGACATTTGCGAGCCAAAGATTTTCTCGGGCGGCACCTGCGTGTCGCATATACCCGCCACCGCATGGCTGCAGCGCGGATTGAAGGCGCAGCCGGATGGCACGCTGAACGGATCGGGCACCATGCCCGGAATGGTCGGCAGCCGCCGCCCCTGATCGACGCCGAGCCGCGGAATGGAACGCAGCAGCGCCTGGGTATAGGGGTGCTTGGCGGCGTAGAAGATGTCGTCGACCGTAGCGGTCTCGACGATCTTGCCCAGATACATCACCGAAACCCGGTCGGCGATATCGGCGACAACCCCAAAATTGTGGGTGATGAAGATGATGGCCATGCCCAATTCGGACTGCAGTTCCTTGAGCAGTTCCAGGATCTGCGCTTCCGTCGTCACGTCGAGAGCGGTGGTCGGTTCGTCGGCGATGAGCAGGCTCGGATTGCAGGAAATGGCCAGCGCGATCATCGCCCGCTGCCGCATGCCGCCCGAGAGCTGATGCGGGAAGGCATCGACCAATTCATTGGGCCGCGGCATCTGCACCTTGGCCAGAAGCTCGATGGCACGGGCGCGGGCGGCCTGGCGGCTGAGCCCCATATGCAGCTGGACAGTCCGCATGATCTGGGCGCCGATCGTGTGCACCGGCGACAGCGCGGTCATCGGCTCCTGGAAGATCATGCCGATATGCTGGCCGCGCACCTGGCGCATGGCCCGGCTGTTGCGGCCGAGCGCGGAAAGTTCATAGCTCTCGCCATTGCGCGGACGGAAGCTGATGCGCCCCTCCGGCGCCTCCGCCCGCTTGGGCAGCAGGCGCATGATGGCACGGGCAGTAATCGACTTGCCCGAGCCGGATTCCCCGACAATGCCGAGAACCTCGCCCTTGTTCACATGGTAGGAGACGCCGTTGACGGCTTTGACGAGCCCCTCGCGCAGCGGGAAATGCACATGCACATTGTCCAGCTCGAGCAGGCGTTCCGGAGCACTATTTTGATTGGTCATGGTCTTATTGCCCATAGGGATCGGCCGCATCGCGCAGACCATCGCCAAGGAAATTGAAGGCGAGGACGGTGAGGACCACGGCGCCACCTGGCGCGAGGAGCCAGGGCGCAAGCGAAATCGATCGCAGATTCTGCGCATCCTGCAGCAGCACGCCCCAGCTGACCACCGGCGGGCGCAGTCCGAGGCCAAGGAAGCTCAGTGCCGTCTCCCCCAGGATCATTTCCGGCACGGCCAGGGTCAGCGCCGCGATGATGTAGGACGTCATCGAGGGCAGCATATGCTTGGTAATGATCCGGTATTCGCTGGCGCCGGAGAGCCGCGCGGCCAACACATAGTCCTCATTGCGGAGCGCCAGGAACTGGCCTCGCACCACACGGGCAAGATAGGTCCAGCCGATCAGCGCCAGAATGAAAGTGATGAGGATATAGACGATGAGCGGGTCCCAGACGACGGGCAGCGCAGCCGCAAGTCCCATCCACAGCGGGATGGTGGGAATGGAGCGGATGAGCTCCATCAGCCGCTGGATCGAGCCATCGATCCAGCCACCGAAATAGCCCGAGATCGACCCCAGGGTCAGGCCGAGGACGAAGGCAAAGGCCACCCCGACCAGACCGGCTGACAACGAGACGCGCGCGCCGTGAATGAGGCGCGAAAACACGTCGCGGCCGAGATCGTCGGTGCCCAGCAGGTTGATCTGGTCGCGACGGCCACCCTCGATGCCAAACAGGTGAATATCGGTCTTGAACAGACCGAAGAACGAATAGTCGCTGCCGGCCACGAAGAAGCGAAGCGGCAAGGGCTCGGACGTGTCCGGCTGATAGGTGACGCGCGTCGTATCCGGGTCGCGACTGCGCTCCATCGCATAGACGAAGGGGCCGACAAACTGGCCGTCGTGGAAGAGGTGGACGCCTGTCGGTGGCGCCATGGTGCGCAGGCGCTCGACCTTGAATGGATCATAGGGTGCCACGAATTCGGCGAAGATCGCCGAAAGGGCGAGGATCACCAAAAACCATAGCGAGATAACGGCAAGGATATGCTTGGAAAACCTGCGCCATACCAGCTGCCACGGCTTGGCGGAATAGAGGTCTTCTTTCTTGGCATTGATCGGTTCGGCGGCAAGAGTTTGCTCTGTCATGACCCGCACCTCACGCGTAACGGATGCGCGGGTCGAACCACGCCAGGAGAATGTCTGAGATCAGCGTGCCGATGACGGTGAAGACGCTGAGGATGAGAATGAAGCTGCCGGCCAGATACATGTCCTGCATCTTGAGCGCCTGCAGCAGCAGCGGCCCGGTGGTGGGCAGGTTGAGGACGATGGCGGTGATGACATCGCCCGAAAACAGCGCCGGCAGGGCCCAGCCGACCGTCGAGATGAAGGGGTTGAGCGCGACGCGGACGGGATAGCCCCAGACGACCTGCCGCTCGGACAGGCCCTGTGCATAGGCGGTCTCGACATAGGGCTTGCCCAATTCGTCGAGCATATTGGCGCGCATGACGCGGATAAGGCCGGCCGCGCCGCCCGTGCCCAGCACGACAAGCGGTATCCACAGATGCTGCAACAGGTCGATGAACTTGCCCCAGGACCAGGGCGCATTCTGATATTGCGACGAAAACAGGCCCCCGACATCGAGCTGCATATAGACAAAGGCGATCCACATCAGGATCAGCGCCAGGAGGAAGTCCGGTGTGCCTTTGCCGAGGAAGCCGAACACGGTGAACACATAGTCGAGCACCGAATATTGGCGGGTGGCGGAATAGACGCCGACCGGAATGGCGATCAGCCAAGTGATGACGAGGCTGGCGGTCGAGAGCGCCAGCGTAATCGCCAGGCGATCCCAGATCAGGCTCGACACCGGCGCGTTCCAATCGAGCGAATAGCCGAAGTCGCCACGGAACACGATCGCCGTGATCCAGCGCCAATATTGCACGATCATCGGGTCGTTGAGACCCATGCGCTCGCGCATCGCCTCCTGCTGCGCTTGCGAGATGTATTCGCCGCCCTGCGCAAGCTGCGCGACATAGGCAGTGACATAGTCACCCGGCGGCAGCTGGATGATGACGAAGGAGATGAACGAAATGAAGATCAGCATCGGGATCGCCAGAAGCAACCGCCGAACAATAAAGGCGAGCATGACCTGTCTCCGGAGGCACCTGACGATCACGGGGCGCGGATCGGGCGCACATATTGAGCGGTATCATCCGAGGGAAGCGTCCGGCGCTTCGGGATGTCGTCGGTCACCGGCCCCGCAGGGCCGGTGGCGGGCGCGGTGGGAGGACCGCGCCCGAACGGGTGATCAGTTCTGTTCGAGCCAGTACTGCTGCGTGCGGGAGAGCCCCACTTCACGGAAGATATCGTCCATGACCAGGTCTGCCTGCACATTGTGCATGCGGTTGGACACCACATTCACCACAGTGCCTTCACCATGCACGCCGATGACATAGCCGCTTTCCACGAAAGTGCGGATCAGCTCGTTCATGGCGGCGTCGGCATCTTCCAGGGTTGCCGCGCTCGATGCGGTATCCCAGAGGTCGTAGATCTTCTGGAAATTGCTGCCTTCCGGCGGCGCGATGCCGCTGGCGCCATCGGTGCTGTACCAGACATAGGACTGGTTGGCGTAGCTTTCCGAACCCATCATGATGCGCGGATCGGCCGGCACATAGGTGAGGCGGTCGAACACCAGATACTGCATGTCGAAGTCGTTGTTCGTGCGGTTGGTATCGAACTGGGTACGATCCATGACGCGCGGCAGGATTTCGATGCCGATCTCGGAATAGCTTTCGGCGATCAGCTCGAGCTGCTTGGCAAGGATCGCGTCGCCGCCCTGCACGACAATGGTGAACCGCTTGCCGTCGGGACGCAGGCGGAAGCCTTCGGCATCGCGTTCGGCCAGGCCCGCTTCGTCGAGCAGTTGATCGGCCAGGTCGGGATCGTATTCGGTCCAGTGGTTCTGCAGGTCTTCCTGGTAATAGGGAGAGCCGCTGACCGGGGCCGCCTGGATCGGCTTGGCCAGCCCGGACTGGGTGAGCTCGATGATCAGTTCACGATCGAGACCAACCGAGAGCGCCTGGCGCACGCGTTCGTCCGCATAAAGCGCATGCAGCACTTCGTCGGTCGTGTTGAGGTTGGGAATGAGCGACCAGACGCCCGACCCCAGCCAGGGCACGATGCGGTAATCGCCGCGCTCTTCATTGTCCTTGTAGAAGTCGAAGGGCTGCGACATGCCGCGGTCCTGGGCGTCGATCTGGCCCTGCGCCACCATCAGCGCCAGGCTCTGCGGATCCTGGTAGAGCCGATGATTGATGCGGTCGATATAGGGCAGCTGATTGCCCTCCTGGTCGACGGCCCAGTAATAGGGGTTGCGGACCATGGTGACGTTCTCTGCCGGTGCCGGGGTCTCGATCTTCCAGGCGGTCAGCACGGGCAGTTCGGGATTGGCCCACCAGGCTGTGACCGCACCCTTGGAGCCCCAGAGATCGGTCCAGCTGGCCACGCCGAACTTGGCTGCAGCCGCGGCCAGGTCGGCCTCGCTGGCATATTTGTCGTTGAACTGGCTGAGATAGTGCTTGGGGAAGACGAAGCTGGCGCGATCCAGGCTGGGTTCGCCGGTGGAATCCTTGGCCAGGATCTGCAGGAAATACACATAGGGCTGGGCGAACTTGGCCGTGAAGGTGCGTTCGTCCTTGATCTCGATTTCCATCGGCACGCCACCGGGAGAAAAGGTCGGATCGATCGTGCCGATGATCTTGGGATTGAGGAACACGTCCTCGTACCAGAAGCGCACATCCTCGGTGGTCACCGGGGCGCCATCGGACCATTTGAGGCCATCGAGCAGGGTAAAGGTGAATTCGGTGGAATTGTCGTTGACCGAATAGCTTTCGATATAACCTGGGGTCAGCTCCGCCGTGCCATCGGGACCAGCGGCCCACTTGAGAACGCGCTCTTCCATGAGCTTGGTCGGACCCCAGCGGTCGCCCGGACCGCTATAGGCGCGACGCCAGGTGCCGCCATATTGACCAACTTCGATCGCATTGATCACCGTCGGGTTGGCCGGGAGCCGTTCTTCGACAGGCGGCAGGCTGCCGGCCTCGACCATCTCGGTCAGCATGGGCGATTCCTGGAACGCCCAGGCCGCGCTCGTCATCGCCGTAGCGGACAATGCCACTATCGCTGCGCGATTGAGCCACTTCTTCAAAGTCATGTTCTTCCCTCCCATTGCTCGGAACCTCCTTCCAAGCGGTCGAATTCACGCCCTACGTTATTAAAATATTTTCACTAACGATGCCGCGCAAACCCCGGATAGCTTTTCCTGCCTGCAGAAACGTCATGTAACCTGCCGTTTATAGCCTGCATGTTTCTACACTATGCATCGCCAACCCGATCAATCAAGATGAAAAAAATTTCACTTTGAGATTGTCTTGCGACGCATTTTGCGGCAAATCGAGAGGGGCCGAACGACCGTTGGGAGGGGATTTGATGGAAAATCAAAATGTTGCGGCGTCGCGCCCTCCGCGCCGACTTCCGCTTTCTGCACGAAAAAATTCACAAGCTGGTTACTTACGCCTGCTGTCCGAAGCCCTTTTGGTCGATGGACCAGCCCAGCGCGCGCTCCTGGCGCAGCGCGTCGGCCTGTCTCGCCTCGCCGTCTCCGAATTGCTGGCCGAGCTCGAGGAAAACGGCTTCGTTGAGGTCGAAGGCGCCCTGGGTGGCGCACCCGGTCGCTCGGAGAGACGCTACAGCATCAGATCCGATGCGGCGCTCACGGTCGGCCTCGACATTGGCGGCACCAAGATTGCCGGGGCTGTCGCCGATATGCGCGGCACCATCCTGGCCGAAATCAACGAACCGACCTCCCGGGGCGGCCTGGCCGACCTGGTCGATCAGGTATGCCGTCTGATCGATACGCTCTGCGAGAACGCGCAGGTCCCGCGCTATCGCGTGCGTGCGCTGGCGGTTGGTGTGCCGGCTGCGGTCCACCCCACCCATGCAGCCCTTAGCTTTGCCGACAACCTCCCCGGCCTGCAGGAGGGGCACTTTGCCGATGCCCTGCGGGCGGCGCTCGACATCGATGTCCTGATCGACAACGACGTGAACCTGGCCCTTCTGGGTGAGTTGGTGCACAGCGACATCGAACGGCGAGACAATGTCGCTTTCGTCGCGCTGGGCACAGGTATTGGCGGGGCGCTTGTCGTCAATGGCAAACTCCTGCGCGGCGCCCATGGCGGGGCTGGCGAAGTCGGCTATCTGCCGATCTGGACCGCAGACCAGCACGGTTCCATCATGGAAGACCGGGTCGGAGAAGCCGGCATCAGGCGCGCCTATGTCGCCGCCGGTGGCCCGACGGAGCATTCGGTCCGTGAAATCTTCGAGGCCGCCTGCCAGGGCAGCCAGGTGGCAACGGAAACGCTCGACACCACCGCCGACCATGTGGTGCGCGCCATCCTCGCGATCATGGCGCTGATCGATCCGGATCGTGTCGTGCTCGGCGGCAGCGTCGGATCGCGCATCGAGCTGATCGAACGCGTAAGCCGGCGCATTGCCGAGGCCTGGCCCCGGGACATTGCGCTCGAGCGCAGCCATAGCGGCCCGCGTGCCGGCCTCCTCGGTGCCCTGCAGCTGTCGCGTGAGCACATGCTCAAGGCTTTGTTCGGAGCCCATCCGGACCAAGCCTAGGGCAGGCTGCGCACGCTTTTGCGCACAATCAGGCGACACCCCAGTTCCAGGCGATGCGCAGGAGGGGACATCATGGCATTGACGATCCGCATCTCCAGCAGGTTGAGCGCCGATACGCCCATATGGTGGAGCGGTACGGCCACTGTCGTCAGCGGCGGATTGGTGAATTCGCCCAGGGCCACGCCGTCAAAGCCGACCACCGACACATCACCGGGCATGCTGATTCCCCGACGGGTAAGCGCCTCCATCACCCCCAGCGCCAGATTATCTGCGGCGCAAAAAATCGCCGTCACGCCATCCAGTCCGGAATTCGCGTCGAGCCAGGCCAGCATCGCCTGCTCGCCGAGCTGCGGCAGAAACCCGCCCGACAGGGCGATTCGCGCATGACTGGCGGGGATGCCATTGACGCGGAATGCTTCGAGAAAGCCATCCAGGCGCCGCCTTATGGTCGAGCGCCCTTCCCAGGTCATGTGAAGGATGGTGCGATGCCCCTGCCCGATCAGCCAGTTGGTGGCATGGCGGGCGGCAAAGCGATTGCCCGGCGTCACGCTATCGACCTGCATCTCATGGTCTTCGCCGTTCATCAGCACCGCCGGAATTTTCGAGCGGGCAATCTCGCGCAGAAGCTCCGAGCGATCGTCATTGAGCAGCAAGATGCCGTCGGCCTCGGCGGCCTGTGCCGCTTCGACGATGACGCTTCCGCTCAATGTCGGCTTGTCGACCTCGAACGGCACGATGCGGATGGCGCGGCGCTCGCACTCACGCGTCAAGGCGCTGAGAAGGCTCCAGGAATAGAGATTGTTGTCGCTGAGCGGCAGCGCGTCGGTTGGCACCGCCAACAGAACCGTGCGCAGCACGCTGATCGCCGCCTTGGTGCGGCGCTGCGCCAGATAGCCCAGGGCATTGGCGGCGTTGAGCACGCGCTCGCGCACCTCTGCCGAAATCGGCGCCGTGCCATTGAGCACGTGAGAGACCGTGGAAACCGAGACATCTGCCGCCCCGGCGACGTCCTTGATTCCGACTTTTCCCAAGCCTCGCGCCATCGATCCTCACATACCAGCTGCTCCGGCACAGCCTCGCCCGACGCGGTTTCGTCCGCATCCGGCCAGTGTCCGGCGCGCCCCTTATACCCTTGCCATGCCGGTTTGGGTCAATCATCGGGCCATCGCTTCTTTTTTGTTCAGCCCAGGCCTTGCCTCGTCCACCAGCTGAATCACTATGGCCTGCCCTCAATCAGCCTCTCACACGCCTCGAAGTGACAAGATATGCCCCGCATTGCCAAGCTCGACCGCCTGCTCTCCGTGCTCCGCGAGCGCATCTTCCTGCGCACCGGCATTGTCGTGCCGCTCAGATACCGGCAGGCTGGAAATGGCGAACGCGATCGCGCTGCGCTCGAAGACCGCAGCGGCTGGATTGATGTCGACCAGAATCTCGTCTGGGGCGAGCCCGATGGCTATTTTTGGTTCGGAGGCGCCGTCACCCTGCCGCACGAGCTCGCCGGAAAGCCCGTCTTCGGTCGCGTCGAAGCTCAATTTGGCTCGGTCATGGGCCGCAGCGATCCCCAGCTCCTCGTACGAATCAACGGCAGAATTGCGAGCGGCGGCGACGGCAATCACCGCGAATTCCGCATCACCTCTAAGGCCGCGGGCGGCGAAACGATCGACATCCTCATCGAGGCCGGCACCATCGAAAACCGCCGCCAGCTCGGCTTTGCCGTCGAAATAGTCACCCTCGATCGCCTCGCCGAAATCGTCTACTATGACCTCAAGGTCCCGCTAGACGTCGCCCGGCTTCTCAAACCCGACGACGCCCGCCGAGCCCGGCTCCTCCGCCATATCGACGAAGCAATCGACCTCATCGACCTGCGCCCAGGCAATCCCGAGCGCTTTGCCGCAAGTCTCGAAGCCGCCCGCACCCGCGCCGACGCCCTCTATGCCGAGGCCGACGCCGATGCCATGCCCGAGATCGTCGCCACCGGCCACACCCATATCGACGTTGCCTGGCTCTGGCGCGTCCGCGAAACCCGCCAGAAAATGGCGCGTTCCATGGCCAATGCCCTGTCCTTGATGGACGAATATGACGACTACCGCTTCATGTATAATCAGGGCGTGCTGCTCGATTATCTCGAAGAGGATTATCCCGAGCTGTTCACCCGCATCGGCGCCCAGGTTGAAGCCGGCCGGTTCGAAATCGAGGGCGCGCTCTGGCTCGAACCCGACGTCGTCATCGCCTCGGGCGAAAGCCTCGTCCGCCACATCACCAAGGGTGTCAAATACCACCAGGAGAAATTCGGCGTGACGCCCAGGATTGTCTGGCTTCCGGACACCTTTGGCTACACCGCCGCCCTGCCCCAGCTCATGGCTCTCTCCGGCCTAGACGTCTTCATCACCCACAAGATGAGCTGGAACGACACCAACCGCATGCCGCACGAAATCTTCTTCTGGCAGGGTTTGGATGGCACCAGGGTCCCGGCCTATTTCCTCACCACCCAGCGCTACGAATATGATGGGATCAACACCACCTATTGCCCCGATCTTGTCCCCAGCCACGTCATGGGCACTTGGAAACGCTTCAGCCAACAGGGCCTCCACGACGAACTTTTCCTCGTCTATGGCCATGGCGATGGCGGCGGCGGCCCGACCCGGGGCATGCTCGAAAATGTTCGCCGCATGGAGCGCGGCATTCCAGGCTGCCCAAAGATCCGCCACGAACCCATGGCGCCCTATTTCCAGCGCCTTGTCACCCGCATGAACCGTGAGCCAGAAGCCTTCCCGAGCTGGGTCGGCGAACTCTATCTCGAATATCACCGCGGCACATTGACCTCGGTGGCCAAGAACAAACGCAACAATCGCCTGGCCGAACAGACCCTCCACGATCTCGAAGTTCTGGCCGTCCTCGCGAGCAGGCACGGTATCGCCTACCCCAAGGCCACGCTGGAGCGCCTCTGGAAGACGGTCCTCCTCAACCAGTTCCACGACATCCTGCCGGGCACGTCCATTGGCTTCGTCTATGAAGACAGCGACCGCGACTACGCCGGCTTCTTCGCCGAAGCGGCAGCCCTTCGCGACCAGCTTGCCGCGCCCCTCGCGACAACCGACAGTTACGCGGTCCTCAATTCGACCAGCCTGACCCGCACCGATCTGTTGACCCTACCTGCGGGCACCACCGCGATCACCGTTTCCGGCCAGACCATTCCGTCCCAAACCATCACCCGCGCCGATAGCAGCACTGAAGCGGTCGCGCCTTCCATGGGCTTTGCCCCACTTTCCGCAACCGCCCTGACCTTCGCCGAGGCGACGGCATCCGCGCCTGAGACAACGCTCTCCGTCTCCACCACCCACCTGGAAAACGCCGCCCTCCGCGCCAGTTTCAACGCGCGCGGCCAGCTGACATCGCTCTTCGACAAGGCGCGCAACCGTGAGGCCCTTGAGCCCGGCAAGCTCGGAAATGCCTTCGTCGCGCATCGCGACATCCCGATCGATTTCGACGCCTGGGACATCGACGACTATGTCGAAGACCAGTCCTGGCCCGTCGACACCCTGGTCTCGGCCGAAGTGGTCGAAACCGGCCCCTGGCGCGCTGCCATCCGCTTCGAATGGACCTATGAGAACTCCCGCATCGTCCAGGTGATCTCCCTCGCCGCCAACGCGCCCCAGCTCGAATTCGACACCATGATCGATTGGCAAGAGCACCAGACGCTCCTCAAGACCGGCTTCCCGCTCGCCATCCGCACCGATGTCAGCCGCGCCGAAACCCAGTTCGGCCACCTGACCCGCCCGACCCACGCCAATACGTCCTGGGACAAGGCGCGCTTCGAAACTTCGATGCACCGCTGGGTCGATCTCAGCGAGGCCGGCTTCGGCGTCGCCGCTCTCAACGACTGCAAATATGGCTACGATGCCAAGGGCTCGACCCTGCGCCTGACACTGGTCAAATCCCCGATCTTCCCCTGGCCCGAAGCCGACCAGGGCGAACATCGCCTGCGCTACGCGCTCCTCGTCCACGCCGGCGACCTGCAAGCCGTCCACAATGCCGCCACCGCCTTCAACCAGCCGCTCCGTCTCCTTGCCGGCGCTGCCACGACCGCGCCAAGTCTCACCGCCCTCGCCACCCTCTCAAGCGACCAGATCGCCATCGAAACCGTCAAGCAAAGCGACGACGGCAAGCGCACGGTCCTTCGCCTTTGGGAAACCCAGAACCAGGCCGGCACGGTGACCCTGACCCTGCCCAACGCCACAAGGATCAGCGAAACCGATCTCTACGAGACGGACACGACCCTTCTGGCCGATAGCGCAAATACCATCGACCTGACCTTCAAACCCTTCGAAATCAAAACCATCGCCTTGGGCTAGACGCCCGCCCAACCTGAGCCCCGATCCATCCCTCCCCCTCCCGGGGGAGACTAAGTGGGGCTCTCCCCAACCCCCACGAGCCCCGCCATGATCCCACCTCTCCCCAGCACCCTCCCCCCGCTCCACGGCGTCGAGAACGGCGTCTGGCTGAAGGGCGATTGGCACATGCACTGCCGCCACTCGACGGACAGCTCCAACAACCCTCAATCTCGCATCATCGCCTTCGCCGAAAAGCTCGGCTTCGACTATCTCGCCATCACCGACCATGACGTTCACGTCCAAGGCGCCGTCGCCCAGAACACCTGGGCCGATCCCGAATACACGTCCGAGACCGTCCTTCTCTTCTACGGCGCCGAACTCACCGCCCCCCGCGGCCACGTCAACATTCTCTCGGCCGAGCCCTACGATCACCAGCGTATTTTTGACGCCCGAAACGCGCGGGACTGGGATCTTCTCAAACTCAAGCAGGAACTCGGCATCCACTGGTCGGCCAACCATCCGCACCACAAGAACCATTATGGGTTTTCGTTCGATCTCGCCGACAGCGTCGAAATCTGGAACACCAGCATCTGGCCCAAGAACATTCCCAGCGTCCGCATCTGGGACGATCAGCTGCTTTCCGGCCGAATGATCGGCGCCCGCGGCGGCAGCGATTCCCACCACGGCATTCCCGACGATCCGGCCCTGACCACGCCCCTCACCATCGAAGGCACCGGCAATTATGTCGGCACCCCCACCACCTGGATATTCGCCACCGACCGCAGCAAGCCCGCCATCCTTGCGGCCCTTGAACACGGCCGTGCCTCGATCAGCGCCAACCCCTATAATCCCCGCGTCGAACTCCGCGCCGACAGGGATGGCGACGGCCGGTTCGAGATGATGATGGGCGATAACGCCATTCCCACCGGCGCCCCCGTGACCTTCGAGGTGTGTCTCTCCGACGGCGGCATTCCCGGCGCCAATTACCGCGTCCGCGTCATCAAGAACCGCAGCGATTTCGCCACCCTGCTGACCGACGCCACCACCCGCACTGCCCGCTTCACCGATACCCCGTCGCCCACCGACCGCAGCTACTACCGCGTCGAGATCGAAGGCCCCCAGGCACCCTATCCCGAAGTGCCCAATTCCATGGCCCTGAGCCAGAACATGGTCGCCCTCTCCAACCCGATCTATTTCAATTTCGATCCGACGTTCTGACGCGACGCCCGGCACCGTCACTGGACAAAGCACCTCATCCGGGCATGATGGCGCCCCTCACCGTCGCCGGAACACCGCCCGGAGGTCCCCGCATGCCCCGCACCTACCTCATCGAAGGCATTTCCGGGTCCGGCAAGACCTCCGTCGCCACCGCCCTCGAAGCGCGTGGTTTTCATGTCATCCATGGCGATCGCGTCCTGGCCTTTCAGGGCGACCCCGAGACAGGCGCGCCGCTGCCGCCGGACCGTCGCTCAACCGACCCCGCCTTCATCAACGCCCATCACATCTGGGATGTCGCGCGGGTAAAAACCATCATCGCCGACCGCACGCGGCCAGTGACCTTCTTCTGCGGCGCCTCGCGCAATCGCCAGCATTTCGCCCATCTGTTCGACGCGATTTTCGTGCTCGAAGCCGATTGGCCCACCATTGAGGCGCGCCTGGCGGCCCGCCACGACGAATGGGGCTCCGACCCCGCCGAGCGGGCCCTGGTGGCCGAACTCCACGCCAGCCGTGTGGATTTGCCCGCCAACGCCATCGCCATCGACGCTACCCGCCCGCTGGATATCGTGGTCGACGACATCCTCGCCAGCTGCCGCTGACCCCACAAATCGCTCGGTTCCTGCACATTCCGTGCGCGCAATGGCCTACCTATCTTCCGATCAGCCTTGAAAAAACCGCCTTGGCCGATAGCATCGGGAGAGTTACGGAGGAGAACTGCAATGCGAAACCTGTTGAGCGCCACATCTGTGGCCTGTCTGCTGCTGGCCCCGATGAGCCTTTCGGCCATGGCTGCCGAGGCCTGGCGCACCGATGGCCTGTCCACCCCGGAATCGGTGGTCTATGATGAGGCCAATCAGCGCCTGATCGTCTCCAATATTATCGGCGAGGCCACCGAAGCCGATGGCAAGGGTTCGCTCTCCACCATCGCGCTCGATGGCACCATGATCGATGCCAATTGGGTCGAGGGTCTGGACGCGCCCAAGGGCTCGGCCATTGCCGGCGGCAAGCTCTATGTTGCCGACATCTCCAATATCCGCGTCGTCGATCTCGCCAGCGGCGCGGTCGAAACCATCGCCGTTGACGGCGCCACCTTCCTCAATGACGTGACTGCGGGCGACGATGGCGCCGTCTATGTCACCGATACCTTTGCCAACCGCATCTATCGCGTGGCCGACGGCGCTGCCGCGCTCTTCCTCGAAGATGCTGCTCTCGGCAGCCCCAATGGCATCCTCTTCGACCAGGGCGCGCTCGTGGTCGCCGGCTTCGGCCAACTGGCCGAAAAGCAGGAGGACATGGTCCCTGGCGGCCTCGTCTCCGTCGATATCGCCAGCAAGGCGATCACGCCCATGGCTGAAAAGGTCGGCTTCCTCGACGGCATCGTCCGCGTCGGCGAGGCCCTGGTGGTCAGCGACTTCTTCGGCGGCAAGATCATTTCGATCGCCGCCGACGGCACCCAGACCACCCTGGCCGAACTGGGCATGGGCACTGCCGATATCGGCACCGATGGTACCGCCATCTATGTGCCGCTGATGATGCAGAACCAGGTGGTCAAGCTCGAAATCGAGTAAGCCTCCCGGCCACGGCTCCGGCCGTGGCCACCTCCCGCCTCAGCCGCATTCCCCCAAAACCCGTCCGATCATCGTCTTCGAGCCCTTGGCCCCAAATATATTGGCGTCGATACCTTCGACCCCGCCGCCGCTTTTGACGCGGACAAAGGCCACGCCGATCGTGTCGCGCGCCTGCTGGGCAATGCGTGCCCACTGCCGCGCCACCGGCCCGCGCACGATCACCGAACTGCCATCGAGATGCACCATCGGCATGTCCTGGGCAAAGCTGGTATTGCCCGCTTGCGACACCGCGCTGCCCGCCGCCGCGTCAGGGGTGATGGCAACGCTGATGGCGCTGGCCCCAGCCAGCCGCGCATCCGGTTTGCGCACCCAGAACCCCATGGTCAGCGAGCCGCCGCGACAGGCGAACTGAAACTGCGCCGCGCCATTGTCGAACCAGGCAATGGGCGTCGCCCCGCCCTCATAGCGCCATTGCTCGGCAGTGGCAGGGGCGATCAGGGCAAGGCAGAAGGCGGCGGCGAGGGCGATGCGCATGGAAAAATCCGATAAAACTCAGCCCCGCACCCCACGCCAAAAGCCCTAAAATTCCCTTTCCGTCCTTCCCGCCTGACGCAATGGTGACCATTTCCGCTCAGGCAGATGCCTGCTAGCCTCAGCCAATCGGAGGAGTGATGCCATGGCCTATTTTCTTGCCGTCTATACGATGAAGCCTGAAAGCCTCGCCGGCTTCTACGCGCGTTCCAAGGCCGAACAGGACGCCATAGACGCCGAGGGCTTGCCCAAATGGGAGGCATGGGAGCAGCGCAACGCCCAGGCGCTGGTCAATCGCGGCGGCATGGTCGGCAAGACGTTGCGCGTCTCCAAAGCCGGCATCGCCCCCGCCAGCAACGATTTCTGCGGCTATGTGGTGGTCGAAGCCGAAACCATCGAGGCCGCCGCCGACCTCTTCCGCGACCATCCCCACTTCTCCGTCTTCCCCGGTGACACCGTCGACCTCATGCCCTTCCTCGCCGGCCCCGACCTGGAAAACAAACCCGCACGGTGACGCGATCGCCAAGCCCGACGACCCGTGGTCCTTGGCAAAACCTCGCCCGAAACACCAAGCTTCTCCTCCCCCTCCTTCAGGGGGAGGCCGGGTGGGTGCTGCCTTGGTGCATGCAAACCAAGGTGCGACAGCTCCCTCCCTACTCCTCCCGATCGTGCAAATACCGCCTGACCCCGGCAAACTCCGGCAGCATCGCCTCCCGCCGCACTGCCCACACTTCATATTCCGGCACGAACTGATCCGGCGCATCGAACGTGCCCAGATGCACCTCCACCTCGTCGCCGCTGCGTGCAAACACCGATGACCCGCAGAACCTGCAGAAATGCCGACCCTGGAACACACCGGTCTCGCCCGATACCTCCACCTGCCCCTCAGCAAAAATCGCCGCCGCATAGAACAGCGCGCCATGATGCTTGCGGCAATCGAGGCAATGGCAGATGCCGACGCGCAATGGCGTGCCGCGGGCCACAACCCGTACTGCGCCGCAAAGGCATCCGCCCGCCGCCTCACGCAATTCCAAGCACCTCGACCTCGCCGGCAGCCCCGGCTGTGGCCACGTCACCAACCCTTTTGCCCATCAGCGCCCGCGCCATGGGCGAAGCAAACGAGATCGTCCCCACCTTGGGATCGGCCTCGTCCTCGCCGACAATACGATAGCTCTGCACCCGCCCATCCGCGCGCTCGAAGGTGACGCTGCTGCCAAAGGCCACGACATCGGCCCGTTCGGGCGGCGGCACCAGTTGGGCGGTGCGCAGCCGCTCGGCAAAATAGCGCACATCCCGGAACGGATTGGCCGCCTGCCGGCGCCGTTCATTGACATCCTCGATGGCCATGGCCACCTCGTAAGCCGCCCGCGCCGCCTCCAACTGCCGCTCCAGCTCAAGACGGCCTGCCTCGGTGACGAGGTTCGGCCCTTCCGGCACCGGCCGCTCCGGCAGCATGGTTTCCGAGGCGGTCTCGGCGCTGTCTTCCTTGGTAAAGGCTACACTCATCTAGTCCTTGCCCATCCGCTCCAGCAGCAGGTCGCGTGCCTGGTTGATTTTTGCGGCCAGAAATTCCGAGCCACCCCGATCGGGATGCACGCCCTTCATCAGCTCGCGATGCGCTGCCTTGATGGCCTCGGCATCGGCCCCGGGCTTCAGCCCCAGCACCGCATATGCCTCGGCCACCGGATCAGCGCTACCGCCTCCCGCATGGCCAGCAGCACCCTGCCGGCCCCCGCCCGTATCCTGCTCGGCGAAATATTCGCGCCAGCCCGCCCGATTGGTATCGAGCCAGCTTTCCAGCAGATTGATGCTTTCCGCATCATCGGCAATCTCGGCAATCAGGGTGCGCGTCTCCGCTTCCCCCAGATCCAGCAGATCCCAGCCTGCAAAGGTCCCGTCCACGATCCGCCCGGACAGCGCGCCGGTGTCATGGTCCAGCTCCATGGCCAGATAGCGGCTGCGCACCTTGGAAATATTGCCGCCGCCACCGGAGACACTATCGAAGGAAAACCGCCCCAGCCGCCCGCGCAGCAAGATTGAAGCCGCTGCCGCACCCACGAAAAGCGCCAGGTCGAACCGGCGCAGAAACAGTGCCGCAACCGCCAGCAAGGCGGCAACGCCGCCCACCACCCAGCGCAGGCTGCGCACCAGCACGCGCCGATCCATGCCGCGCATGGCCTGGTAGAGCCAGAGCGTCGCCAGCACACCAAACCCGATCACCAAAATCCAGGTCATCTGCCCTCGATCTGCGCCA
This sequence comes from Devosia sp. 63-57, assembly GCF_001899045.1. Taxonomy (NCBI): domain Bacteria; kingdom Pseudomonadati; phylum Pseudomonadota; class Alphaproteobacteria; order Hyphomicrobiales; family Devosiaceae; genus Devosia; species Devosia sp. 63-57. The sequence goes on from NZ_MKUY01000003.1 coordinate 95,816, forward strand.
AGAGCGCCCGCGCCTCGCCACCGCTCTGCAAGCGGAGATGCGCCTTGCCACCGCTGGCATAGGCCGCAACTGCCTTGAGCAGCGCCGCCAGCTGGCCCGGCGCCGAATTGTCGAACCGGGCATAGGCGCCCTTGGTCAGCCGCGCGAATTCGCGGAACGCCGCTTCCACCCGCGCGTCACGTCCTTCCTGGAACACGAAAACCGGCAAGCCGAGCAGCCCCAATTCGCCCGCCTTGGCGCAGAGCGCATCGACATCTTCCTCGATGGCATCGCCGACGAATACCACCGCGTTGATCCGCCTGGTCTTGTGTTCGTCCCGGGCGTGGGAAAACACCTTGCCGATCTGGGTATTGCCGCCCTGGCAGGAAATCGAGCTCATCAGCTTGGCCAGCGCCGAGGCGTCGCGCACCCATTTCGAGGCGCGGCATTCCCCCAGCCCGCGAAAATACAGCAACTGCACCTGCAGCGCCGCATCCTTGGGAATGGCCTCGAACATGCCCGCCTGCAGCGAGATTGCCAGGTCCCAGGTGGGTTGCCGGCTCATCGTCGCATCCATGGCAAACAACAGCCGCCCGTCCTCGGCGGCATTGGGGCGCGCCAGCTTGCCCACTTTCTCGACGAAAGCGGCCACTTCGTCCCGGATTTCGCCCTGTCGCGGCACGACGCCATCGCGCCGCGCGGTTGGATTCTTTTCACTCATGGCTCGAATATGTGGCCCCCGCGCCGCCCCGGCAAGGGATGCACGAAATTCTGCTTGCCAGTGTCGAAACTCCGGCGCCTCATCCGTCATGCAGGTGACAATCCTGCACGGAGGAATTGCGGAATGGAACGGCATTACGGCTGGGTCATCGTCGCAGCAGGCGCGGTGATCACCTGTCTCGCCATGGGCGCCATGTTCGCCCTGCCCGTCTATCTTCAACCCATGGCCGACGAGACCGGTTGGTCCCGTGCCGGCATTTCCGGCGCCATGACCGTGGGCTTCATCGTCATGGGCGTCGGCGGCTTCGTCTGGGGCACGCTCACCGACCGCATCGGCGCCCGCCCGGTGGTGCTGATCGCCGCCGTGCTGCTCGGCCTCGGCCTGTTCATCGCCAGCCGTGCCAATGACCTTCTGGTCTTCCAGTTTGCCTATGGCGGGCTGGTCGGCGCCGCTGGCGGCGCCTTCTTCGCCCCGCTCATCGCCACCACTTTGGGCTGGTTCGACCGGCATCGCAGCCTCGCGGTCTCGCTGGTCTCCCTGGGCGGCGGCGTCGCCCCCATGACCATCACCCCGCTCGCCACGGTGCTGATCGAGAATTATGGCTGGCGCAGCGCTATGCTGATGACGTCTATCGCCGCCACCCTGCTCATCATCCCCGCCGCCTTCCTGATCCGCCGCGCCCCGACCGTGCAGCGGGAGGCGCCGAGCCCCGCCAGCGACATCGCCCCGGCCGAACCGCGCCCGGCCAATATGGCCGCCATTTTCCGCACGCCGCAATTCTTCATTCTGGCCGGCGTGTTCTTCCTCTGCTGCGCCGCCCATTCCGGGCCAATCTTCCACACCGTCAGCTATGCCATGCTCTGCGGCGCCTCGGCCCTGGCCGCCGCCAGCATCTATAGCGTCGAGGGCTTTGCCGGCCTCTTCGGCCGCGTCATCTTCGGCGTGCTGGCCGACCGCCTCGGCGTCAAGCGCGTCATCGTCGTCGGCCTGGTGCTGCAGGCGGCCGGCATCTACGCCTATATCTATGTCAGCGAGCTCCAGCACTTCTATCTGCTCGCTGCGGTGCTGGGCCTTGTCTATGGCGGGGTCATGCCGCTCTATTCGGTGCTGGCGCGCGACTATTTCGGACCCAATGTCATGGGCACGGTGCTGGGCGGTATCACCATGACCTCGTCCATCGGCATGGCCTTCGGCCCGGTCGGCGGCGGCTGGCTCTACGACACCTATGGCGACTACCACTGGCTCTATGTCGCCTCGGCCGGCGTCGGCCTCGCCGCAGCCGCTCTGGCACTGGCCTTCCCGCCCAAGCGCCGCGACCCGGCGCCCATCGACGCCGTGCCGGCCTGATCGATCAGGCCGGGCTGGTCACAGCCGCTCCGCCACCACTCTCGCCATCATCGTCCTTGCCGGCCGCATAGGCCGCCGACAGCTGCCGGTAATAGCGGGAGTTGATGGCGAGGATAGTGACCAACAGGCCGACAAACCCGGCCACGGTGAACACCAGCGCAATGCCCCGCTCCGGCCCGGTGCCGAACCAGCCGCCGATACTCCGCGCCCCCGCGCCATCGGTCATGAACGGGATGACCACGAACTGCGTCAGCGGCCCGATCAGAAATGCCGTGAGTGGCGAGGCCGATTGCTCCACCGACTGCGCGAAGCCGAACACCCGGCCCTGCCGTTCCAGCGGCACCACCTTCTGCAGCGTCGTCTGCTCGGCTGCCTCGGCATAGGGCCCGAGGAACATCCACACAAAGCAGCCCGCCGCCAGGAGCCAGATCGAGGATTGCAGCGTGAACACGCAGCACACCGCCCAGGTCACCATATTGACCATCAGCAGCGTCTTCAGCGGGTTCCGGCCCAGCCCGGTCTTGGAAATAATGATGCCGCTGGCGATGAACGCCATCGACAGCGCGCCGAACAACAGCCCCCACACCTCCACCGACACCAGCGACAACCCATAGGCGTCGAGCAGCGCCATGAAGATGCCGCCGAGAAAATTGTTGAAGCAGGCAAAAAAGATAAGCGCGAACAGTCCCGGCACCGCCGCGATCACCCTGATGGTTCCAGCCAGGTCCACGCGCTTGGGTTCGGCCGGCTCATCGGCACTCGGCGCCACCCGGCCCTCGTCCAGCTTGACCAGGCTCAAATGCACGAAGGCCAGCGTCGTCACGCTCAGCGCCATGATCAGCACGCCCAGCATGCCGGTATAGGCCACCAGAAAGCCCGAAATCACCGAAGTGGTGAGAAAGCCGATGCCGCTGACCATGCCCACCAATCCGTTCGCCTTGTCGCGCTCCGCCTCCGGAATGAGGATGGTCACCAGCGTCGGCAGCGCGATCGAGCGGATATTGCCCGCGATCACCCCCAGCATCACCAGCAGCACGAAGCTCCAGAGATAAGGCCCATAGGGGTCGGAAAACGCCCCCTCGGGCGCGAAGAGCACCATCAGCAGGCCCGGCAGATACAAGAGCCAGGAAACAAGGCTCGATCCCAGCATGGCCAGCCGCTTGGAATTGTGGTCGACGATCGAGCCAAACCAGATGCCGAAGGCGGCGGTGAACACCAGGTAGATGCCCGCAATCATGCCGGTGGCGAACACCGATTGCGTCTCGAGAAACACCCAGAACGTCACCGCGAACCACACGGTGAAATTGGTGACATTGGCGGCGAGATTGTTGACGAGGATATGGTGAAACGGGGTCATGGGAAGCGTCCAATGCATGCAGCACCCGCGCGACGCTATCGCTCGCGGGGTGAAAGCTCAATCTTTACGGCGCGGTCGTGACAGCTCGTGTCACCTGCGCATCGGAACCACTGTTTCGGATTGGGGTCATGGCAGGGCTCCTCGATGCGCTGCCATGGCGACGAACATCTCAGGGCGTATTCGACTCTGTCGGGCATTCCGCGGCCATTTTTTCGAGCACAGGGAACACATTGTCGGCCGAAAAGTGCCAGTCGCGCCCTTCAAAGCTGAAGCCGATGCTGGAATTGGCCCGCGCCATGGCCAACAGCACTTCGTCGACCCCCTCAGCCTCTAGGCTCGACGTATAGACCAGCAATTCCCCCTCATGCTCGTCATAAAAGGCCGTCACCTCGACCGACTTGCGGTCATCTATGCGCACCTTCATCACCCCGCTTTCGGGATAACTGGCCTTGGCGTCGTATTTCTCCGCCGTGTAGATGGTGATGTCCATGGCGTCGGGAAACCAGTCATCGCAAAAGATCTGCGCCTCGAGCTCCCCCGAAACATCCACCGCCCACCCCTTATAGGCCTTGCCGTCCTCGTCGCTCACATCGGAAAACTGCCAGGCAGCCTGGGCAGACGAAGCGATCAGGCAAAAGGCGGCAATCAACACGGCGCGACGCATGGCAAATCTCCAATTCTGCCGCACCATGCCGCCCATGCCTGTCCCTGTCACCCCCAGATCGCGGGGCACGGTCGGCGCTGAACGCCGGCACGCCGCATTCCAGGAAGGAAGTGGTCGGCTTCTGGCGCGACACCCCAGGCCAGCACGCGACGCGCTCCTCCCCCTTCTTCAGGGGGAGGCTGGGAGGGGGTGGACAACAAACTCAAGCCCGCATGCGGTAGCCTCCCAACGTTCCTGCGCCCCCTTCACCGCGAATTAACCCCGTTCTCGCAGGCTCTTTCCGAGTACAAGGAAGGACCACAGCCCATGCATAACGAAATCCAGCGCCGGGCCTACGCGCTCTGGCAGGCCGACAATTGTCCGGAAGGCCAGGATCAGGCCTATTGGTTCAAGGCCGTTGCTGAATTGACGGACGAAGCGGCCAAGACCATCAAGCCGCCGCGCAAGCGCGCTGCGCCCCGCACGAAAAAGGCCGCGTGAAGCGGCCTTTCTTTATCCAGCGTTTGGCCGCGAGCTCACCAGCAGCGCGGCCAATAGACGTCATTGCGGAAATCGCTCGGAATGGGCGATAGGCGCATCAGCGCCTGCGCGGCGAATTCGATCTGCTGGCAATAGTGGTCGATCCGGTCGGGGACAGGCACGCCGGTGACATATTCACGCATGCGCCACTCATCGATCCCCAGCGCCGCCTTGCGGCGCCATGCTTCCAGTTCGATATCCTCGGGATGCACCGCTATGCCGCCAGACCGTCTGGCGCTCGGTTCGCTCCATTCCCGCGTGTCACCAATTTCTGCAAAGCGCATTCTTGCCGTCCATGGGGCCATCCCGCCTTCTGCGGTGCCCGATTGCCCGAGGATGCGCGCAAGGCGTTACAAATCCGCAAAGATTTTTTAACCTCGCTATCACAGCCAAGTGACGAGCCATCCAATGACGATTCTCTATCTCATGGCCGCCGACGCCGAATATGGCCCGCACTTGCGGCGGCGGATCACCCCGCTCATGGTCGGGGTGGGTCCGGTCGAGGCGGCTATCGCCACCACCCGTGCCCTGACCGAGCGTCGCGACGCCCTGCCCCATCTTGTCGTCTCGCTGGGATCGGCCGGATCGCGTCGGCTCGAACAGTGCGGGGTCTATCAGGCGATCTCGGTATCCTACCGCGACATGGACGCATCGCCTCTCGGCTTCGCGCGCGGCGAGACCCCATTTCTCGGTCTGCCCGCTACCTTGCCCTTGGCGCCGCTGCTGCCGGGCCTTGCCCCCGCTACTCTTTCCACCGGCGCCAATATCGTCTCAGGCGCTGCCTATGACACCATTGCGGAGGACATGGTGGATATGGAGACCTACGCCATCCTGCGCGCCTGCCAAGGCTTCAACGTCCCCCTCCTCGCCCTGCGCGGCATTTCCGACGGTCGGGCCGAAGTCACCCGCATGGCTGACTGGACCAACTATCTGCACATCATCGACGAAAAGCTGGCCCATGCCGTCGATCTTATCGAAGCCCAACACCTGACCAACTAAGCCCCTGATCAGATAAGGACAGCCCTCACCCACCCACCGTTCCGCCCTCGGGCCCGACCCCGAGGGCCTGCCGGTTCACACGCCAAACAGCGAGAGGCCCAGCAAACCCAGATCATTTCAAAATGAAGTGAACTCTGCGCGCTTTCCCGCCCTCCCCCTTGAGGCAGGGCTATCGCATATGGGCTTGTGCGTGCTGCAACCCCCCTCCCAACCTCCCCCTGAAGAAGGGGGAGGAGCTGCATCCAGTTGTGGGCAAGAGTGGGTCAAAAGAACCGGTCCGTCTCCCTCCCCTTGCGGGGAGGGTTGGGTGGGGGATGAGAGCCCGGTGCCAATTCGTCATATGCGATAGCCCTGCCCCTTGAGGGATTTGTTCAGTTAGAGCGCGTTGGGAGGCGCTTAGGCTTAGGCTTAGGCTTAGGCTTAGGCTTAGGCTTAGGCTCCTGCGCTCCCTCCCCCTTCTACAGGGGGAGGCTAGGTGGGGGTGCAGCAGGTTCAGCACCCCCTCCCTCAGGCGTGAGGCACGATGGCGCCCCATCTAAAAAACGCAAAGCGCTTTAGCCGCTTATACTTGGCCGTTCTTCTTGTCGCGGCGCGACCGTTGCCAGGTGGTCCATTTGCGGCTCCCGCGCAAAATGGCCATGTTCACCGGTCCCTGCAGGAAGATCAGGTCAAGCGCCAGCAGCAGCAGCCCCAGCGGCAGCATCCAGATGCCGAGCACCGGCAGAAAGCTGAAAATGCCGCCCAGTACGAGCAGTATGCCGAGCGGAATGCGGACCCAGCGGGCCTCGGGCCGGCGCACATTGGCCAGCCATCCGGCGGCGGTTCTCGGCACACGGCGCTCCAGCCGGTCAAACAGTCGATTGAGGCGTTGGCCGCTCTTGCTCACTTCAGCATTCCTCCAGGCTGCACCTGCCAATGGGGCAGTCATGCTTGGTAGATGGCGACGCCGCGCGCCAGATCAAGGGGCCATGCACAAGTCCGGGAACCCTCCGCTGCCAAATGCCGTTTCTGCATCAAACACGGAGCGTCCTATGTCCCTAATCGATCTCTTTGCACCCCGCCGCCACACCCCCATGGATGCCATGGCCGACCAGCTCGACACCCTGCGCCGCGATATCCGCCGCGTCAGCCGCCAGGTCGCGAGCCGGGCCGGTGACACGGCCGACGATGTCGGCGAGGTCGCCGTTGAATTTGGCCGCGAGGCCGCTCGCCGAGGCGCCCATCTGGCTGGTGTGGCCAGCCGTCAGGCCATCAAGGGCGCCGAAGCTGTCCGCCGTGACCCTGTCCCCATCATTGCCCTCGTCGGCACCGCTCTCCTGCTCGCTCACCTGCTCAGCCGCCGCTAAGGCAAATTTAACCATTCGGGTCAGGCCTTCTTTAAGCCTGACGGCGCATTTTCGGGCTGAGCGGCAAAAAAGCCGCAGCCCGGAGTGCCGCCATCATGACCCGCCTTGCGCCCTTAGCCCTGCGCTTCCTCGCTCTCGGCATAATGGCCACCAGCCTCGGCGGCTGCTCGCTGTTCGGCATGAACTTCGCCTTCAATCGCATGAGCGAGAAGGAATGCATGATGCGGGCCATGTATTTCGAATCCAACCGCTCCAGCTCAGAAGGCATGTTGGCGGTGGGAACGGTGGTGATGAACCGCCTGGGCGATCCGCGCTATCCCAAATCGGTCTGCGAAGTCGTCGGCCAGAAGAACCAGTTCGCCCAGGGCGTGCTGACCAAGCCGATGACCGATAGCGGCGCCATCCTCGCCTCCCAGGTCGCTGACCAGGTGCTGCGTGGCCAGCGCCACCCCGGCGTCCAGAACGCCCAGCACTTCCACACTGCCGGCCTGCGCTTCCCCTACAACAACATGTTCTACGTCCTCGAAGCCGGCGGCAACGAGTTCTACGAAAAGCGCACCGTCCGCTAAGGCGGCGCTCGGCGCCACGCTCTCCCTGAGTGCTTTCCTGGCGCGTCCCCGGCACGCCAGATGCAACGCATACGATGCCGCCCTCGGGCTTAACCCGAGGGCCTGTCAGAGAGCCACCACATGGTACTGGTGAAGTGGGAAATTGGCCCTCGGGTTAAGCTCGAGGGCGGAACGGGGCATGTCAGGAAGCACGCCAACACCCAATGCGATAGTCCTGCCCGCAAAGGCGCGGCAGACAGGTCGGCGGTTTTAGCACCATCTCATCCCAAGAACGATGCGGCTCCTCCCCTTCCTACAGGGGGAGGCCGGGTGGGGGTCGGCGCTTAATCCCCCGCCATGCCTGAAAACCCGACACCACCCCTCTTGGACCAGGTCGTTTTCCGGTCTCTCGCCTCACCGCGCCTCGACCGAAGCCCGGCTCAGGAAAAATCCGTGGCCATCCTCGCGTGCGCAGGTCAGCCCCTTGCGCGTCGACAGGCATTGGAACGGGCCCAGTTCAACCACATGGTCGTAATGAAAGACCTGCTCGGCGCCGCAACAGCCGGGGTCGCCGACATCATCGAGAATAACCGCCTCGTCCTGCCCGCCCAGAACGGCGCGCACATAATGCGGCTGCACCCGATCGCACTGGATCTCCGCCAGGCCATCCCAGGTCTCGTAAAAACTGGTTCCACCCGCGGGCGTATAGATGCAGCCGATATTACCCGAGGGCAGCACGAACTCCACCTGCCCTTCGTCATTGGCATACATGTCCTGAAGCTCGAAGGCCTTGGCCGGCACGCCGAGCAACACCGCCACGATGGCGATGCCGGCGACGACGGCGGCGTTGCGGATGAATGCGCGGCGGTGACGAAGTGTATGCATGGCCATGTCCCTCATTGGCGTTGCTCTGTGAGGGTTTTGCCATGCCTGGTTTGAACCGCTGCTGGCCCCGGCGTTCAGAATGCGTTCACATCGCGGTCAGCTTCGGCTCTGCCGCAACACATAGCCGATCACCACCGCCACCGCGTCGAACAGCTCGACCGGGATGGTGTCGTCCAGCTCCACCCCGCTGAGCGCCTCCGCCAGCACCGGATTGCTTTCGATCACCACGCCGTTTTCCTCGGCCAGCGCCACGATCTTCTCGGCCACCAGCCCCCGCCCCTTGGCCACCACCTGCGGCGCTTCGCGCGACCCTTTTTCATAGTGCAACGCCACCGCCAGCGGCCGTTTTGCCTGGTCTTCGCTCATCGCACCGCATCCACGAAATGGCCGGATTGCGGCGGTTGCGGCGCCACTGGCGCGCCGGTTTTGACGATGACCGATCCGGCAACAAGGCCAACGGATTCAAGCTCTTGCTTCAAGTTGTCAACATGTCGCGCGAGGCTCTGAGCGGTCTCGGCATCGTCGGCCCACAACAGAACGCCGCTGATCTTGTGCCGCAGGGTGACCTGCGCGCCCACTTCGCCCGCCTCTGGCAGATTGATGGCAAAGCGCAGCTGCCAGCCGCGATCCTCGGCCCGTTCGGCACCGTCCTCGGGATCGCCATGAATGTGCAGATGCAACAGCATCTGCTGCCCCGCCACCATGACCGGCAGGTCCATGTTCCACTGCACGCCCGGACGATCCGCCGGATCCGGCAGCGACGCCGCCTGATGCAGGCGAACCCGGGACAAAGCCGCCTCCGTCCGCTCCTGTAGTATACGGCCAAGCTGTTCTGGTTCTTCAGGAATTTCTCCCGGCATCGCATCGCCCGCCCGGGCGCGCGGCACCAGCCCGCGCAGCGGTGGCGGCACGCTGGCCACCTGTTCCAGCGGCGCCTGCGCCCCCAGCCATTGCCCCAGGCTCTGCCGCAATCCCAGCAGCGCCGTCTTGAGGTCGCCGCCAGCAGCGCCCGCGCGCCCGGCGCCCAGCTTGGCCTCCTGAAAAATCCCGGAATTGCTCACCGCACTCTTCAGCGCCTGCCCGTTAAACTGTTGTCCATCCAATGAAAGTCGTTGCGCCAACACCTGTTGCACCGCCTTGGCCACCGGCTCCGGCAGGGCCACCGCACCCGCCACCGCCGCCAGCATGGTGGTGAGGCCGACAACGCTGTTCTGCCGCGGCACCGCCTGATGCACCATCTGCAGCACCGCCGCTTGCGGGCTCGTCGCCTGCGGCACAGCGGCAGTTGACCCCGCGGTCGCCCCCGCTGCACCTGCCAACCCCGCCCCCGCCGATGCCATCTGCTGGCCGAGCGCACCAGCCGCGTTCGCGCCGGTCACCGGCCCCGGCAAAGGACCTGCGCCCGCCGCCATAGACGCGGGCGCACTCGCATAAGGCACTGCAGGCGCTGGCATATGCGCATTGCCTTGGGGCGCCAGCACCGGACCTGCGCCAGCCGCCATTCCCGTTTGAACCCCAGCTAGCCCCCCGCCACTAACGCCTGCTGACCCGGTGATTGCCGCGCCAGACACCGTGCCCGCCACCGGCGGACCATTCGTCTGCCCCAGCGCCGCCGCCGATAGCTGCACCGTCGTTGCCGGAACAGGCGACTGCGCACTTTGCGCAAAAACCTGCGGAATTTCAGGCGCTTTCACCGCCATCAGCGTCAATTGCGTCTGCCCATTGGCCTGCTGCACGCCCAGCGTCAGCACCGTCCCCGGCGCCTGCAGCGTCGGCAAGGCCAACGCCAGGGTCTGCTGGCCGATCTGCACCTGCGTCGTGCCATTGCCCAGCAGGCCGACCACCCGCGCCTCAATCACCTGCCCCGGTGCGTGTTCGAGCGCACGCACCAGGCTGGAAGCCTGGTTGGCGGGAATGGGCGGAAGCTGGGTCGAAATGCTCATCTGCCGGCCGACTCCAGCCGCATCGCGCGGCTCGGCGTCAGCCTACAGCAAAAGCGGAGAAGCGTCAGCTTGGGCGAATATCGGTCGATTTCTTGGTGATCGGCTTGCCCCTGAAGGTCACCCAGAGGAAGTTGAGCGTATATGTGCCTGCCGTGCGGAACACGCCTTCCTGCTCCAGTCGACGGCCCGAAGTCTTCATTTTGAGCGCATAGGTCCACTTGACCCCACCGACCTTGGACAGGCGCACGGCAACGTCCGTATCCTCGCCGAAAAAGTCGATCGAGCGATCATAGCCGCCCACCGAGGCCCAGGCCTCGCGCTTGAACACGAAATTGCCGCCCTGCACAACCGACCCCACCCGCAGCACGAAACGGTTGAGCAGGTAGATGAAATAGGTCAGCCCATAAAACATGTCGATCAAGAAGCGATTGAACCCGCCCATGTCGTAATAGACATAGGGACCGCTAAGGCAGACCAGCTTGGAATCCTTGGCGAATTCGCGCATCACCACATCGAGCCAACCCTCCGGCACGATGGTGTCGCTATCGATATTGGCCACCAGCTCATAGCCTGCGCTGGCGGCAAAGCCGGCATCACGAGCATTGACCAGGCCCTTTTTCGGCTCGTCCACCACGGTCACGCCGGGAAAGCTGCGCGCGATTTCGCCGGTGCGGTCGGTTGAGGCATTATTGACCACGATGACATCGGCATCGCATCCCGACCGCTTGATTTCCGCCAGCACGGAGGCAAGACACTTGCCGATCAAAGCTTCTTCATTATAGGCGGGAATGACAAAGGCGAGCTTCATTGGGCCCCTTCTGTCGGACAGGCCGACGATGCAAGACAGCCTGCACATAGCGCGACGCCAAGCGTCCGGCAACCGCTCTGCAGGCCCGTTTCGTCTCCCGCTTTTCCTGGTGCACACAGTTCTGCTAGATTGCTTGGCAGCTTATAGTGTCTCAACCAGCCATCGCTCGCCCCTCGGGACAGGTCTGCCATGATCAAGAAACTTGCTTTCGCCGCCCTGCTGACCACCCTGCTGACCGGACCAAGCCTGGCCGCTGCTGAAGGCTCGGCGGTGGGGGTCGATCCCGATGCCGTAGCGCGCCGCGGCTCCAGCGATCGCGTGCTGGTGGTTGGCGCCGACATATCGGTGGGCGACCGTGTGGTCACCGGCGCCTCGGGCCGCGTGCAGATCGTCTTCCAGAACCAGACGCGCCTTGTGGTCGGCCCCGGCAGTTCGCTCGAGATCCAGAGCTATCTGCTCAATGGCAACCGCACCGACAAATTCGCGGTCAACGCCCTCGCCGGCACCTTCCGCTTCATTTCCGGCAACAGCCCGAAATCCGCCTATTCGATCAATACGCCGACCGCCTCGATTGCCGTGCGCGGCACCAAGTTCGACATCACCGTGCAGCGCGGTTCCACCCAGGTGCTGCTCTATGAGGGCGGATTACAATTGTGCAGCGGCCGCCAATGCGTGGAATTGACCGATCGCTGCGACTACGGCGTCGCCGATTCCAGCAGCAGCGCCCTCGTGACCTGGCGGGATAGCGCCCGCGCCAATCTGGTGCGCAATTTCCCGCTGGCCAATATCCAGCGCCCACTGCTGCAGGCCTTCCGGGTCGCCGGGGCCCAGTCCTGTCTGACCCCGCCGCCGCCGCCATCCACCGACAGCCTAAGTTCGCCGTCCAGCGGCAATCCTCCCTCGGGCAATACCACGCCCCCGACCAGCGGAGGAAACTTCACCACCACGACGCCAACCTTCGGCGGCAATTCCAACAGTGGAAACGTGACCTCCGGCAACACCACGCCGACCACCACTCCCTAGCAGGTCCGCGCGGCGCCCCTTGCAACTCAGCCGATGAAGTCACGCTTACCCAGCGGCACGCCATTGTGGCGGAGAATGGCGTAGGCCGTGGTGATGTGGAAATAAAAGTTCGGCATGGCGCGCAGCGTCACATAATCGAGCCCGGGCATGGTCACGTCGTTGCCACCCAGCTTGATGGTGATCTGGCGGCTTTCCGAACCGTCCAACTCTTCGCGCGTCACTGCGGCCAAGAGGTCGAGTGCCTTGCGCACGCGGGCGCGCAGTTCCTCGAACGTCTTCTCCTCGTCCGGCCAGGACGGCACCGGCTTGCCGGCCAGCCGGCTCACACAGCCCTTGACGTGATCGGTGGCGATCATCACCTGGCCGCGGAACGGGATCATGTCAGGCGCCAATCGGTCATTGACCAGCGTTTCCGCCGCATATTTGCGGGCTTCGGCGTCCGCTTCCGCCTTGTCCATGAACACAAGGAGGTTGTTCAGCATGCGGGTGAACACCGGTACGGTCACATCGTAAATCGACACACCCATCGAACACTCCTTGAATGTGGGGGCAGGATGGTCCCATCTGCAAGCGCCGGGCAGAGGCGACTCGAGGAACCACGTGATGGCGAACAGCACTAAACCATCGCCAGACGACGATAAAGCAAATAGCAGCGCCTTTGCGCGGCTGCGCTCGACGCTGCGCCTGCTCTATCATGGCCAATCACCCAAAGCGCAGCGCTTTCAGGCTGCAGTGCTGGTGGTCGATCTGTCGATCATCGCCTTCTTCGTCGCCGCCCCACTGCTGCGCGACAGTGAGAGCTTCCTGTGGATCGACTATTCGATCGCCGCCCTGCTTGCCGCCGATCTGGTGGCCCGCGCCCTTGCCTCCACCGATGTACGCCGGTGGCTGAAGCAACTGCCTGTCATCATCGACATCTTTATCCTCGCGACACTTCTGGCCCCGACCTGGCTGCTCAATCTCGGCTTTCTGCGCGTACTCCGCCTCTGGACGCTCACCCGATCCGGCGCCATCTGGCGGCCACTGCGCAAGCGCGGTTTTGGCGGCTATCAGGAAACCATCCAGGCGGTCATCAACCTTCTGGTCTTTCTCTTCGTGGTCACCGGCTTCGTCTACACTGCCTTCGCTCACCGCGATGCCGGCATTTCGGGCTATGTCGACGCGCTTTACTTCACCGTCGCCACCATGACCACCACCGGCTTCGGCGACATCACCCTCCCCGGCACCTTCGGCAAGCTGGTGTCGATCATCATCATGATCATCGGCATTTCGCTCTTCGTCCGCCTGGCACAGCTGATTTTCCGCCCCGCCAAGGTGGTGTTCCCCTGCCCGCAATGCGGCCTCACCAAGCACGACCCCGACGCCGTTCACTGCAAGGCCTGCGGCCACATCCTCAATATCCCCGATCACGGCGAGGACTAGGCCGGTCGATACCTGCTGAGCACCATGCCCCCCGAGAGGCACCCAAATCTGACAGGAACGATGCCACCCTCGGGCGAAGACCCGAGGGCCCCACACTTGCGCCCCCTCCGCCATAACAGGCTAAAGTCGCTCGCCCATCACCCCTGCCGGTTCACAGGCAATCTCACCCGGAAACACGCCCCCGGCAGCGGTCCTGGCACCAGCTCCAACGTGCCATTCATCCGGGTGACGATCTGCCGGCTGATCGCGAGCCCCAGCCCGGCGCCGCCCTGATCGCCCGCACCCTCGACCCCCCGCCAGAATTTTTCGAACACCATCTTGCGGTTGCGCTTGGAAATTCCCGGCCCGTTATCGGCGATCTCGACCACATAACTGCCCGAGCGCACCGTCGAGCTCACGCGCACCACCGGCTCCTCCGCCTCGTTATATTTGACCGCGTTGGACACCAGATTGATGAACACCTGGCACAGCCGATCGGCATCGCCCTGCACCATCGTGGTGCTGGCCCGCTCACCCATCTCCACCCGCATGCCGCGCTGCCGCAGCAGCGCATCGCAGACGGCGAGAGCCCTCGTCAGCGCGTCCTCAGCATCCACCGGCACGTTCTGCCAGGAGCGTTCGCCCCGCTCCAGCGCGCTCAGGTCGAGAATTTCGTCCAGCAGTTTTGTGAGCCGCAGGCTTTCCTGATGGATCGTTTTGACAAAACGCTGGCGCTGGCTTTCCTCCAGCTCGCCGGTTTCCAAGAGGATTTCAGAAAATGAGCGGATCGAGGTCATCGGCGTGCGCACTTCGTGGCTCACCTGGCTCAGGAATTCGTCCTTCTGGCTGTCGAGCTCGCGCAATTGCGCATTGGCATCCTCGAGCTTTTGCGCTGTCACCCGCAATTCGGCCGAGGTCTTTTCCAGCTGCTGAGAATATTCGATCACCTGCTGGGTCTCGTCGGCCATCTGCATCATCTCTTCGAGCGAGACGTCGCCGCCGGCCACCACTTTCGACAGCATCACATGCGCCGAGGATGCGCCGATCGAGCCCGCCAACTCTCGCTCCAGCCGCCCGATGAACTCCGGCGTCGGCTCCAGCAATGCCGGATCGACGCCGGTATCGCGCGCCTCCGTCTCGAACAAGGCCGCCGCCCGCCGCTCGCCCAACACCCGCTCGGCCACGAAGAACAGGTCATTGGCGGTGGTCGAGCCGGCAATGAAATTGCGCTGCGGCAGGCCGTGCCGACGAAACACATCGACGAAAGCCGTCGCCTGGATGCGCTCCAGCGCCGACGGGCGGGTCAGCAGCGATCCCAGCGTCAGGATCAGCACATTGGCCGACAGGCTCCAGAACGCGGCATGCGCCAGCGGGTCCCAGCCATCCAGCCCGAACATCGCCTCCGGCCGCAGCCAGCTGATGCCCCAGGGCCCTTCCGCTACCAGTGCCGACACCGCCGGCGACACCGATTCCAGCGACGGCAGAAAACAGCTCCAGGCCCAGAACACGAAGCCGACCAGGATCGCTGTGGTCACCGCCTTGAGCGAGGCATCGCGCCAGAAGATCGCCGCCAGCAGCGCCGGCAGGAACTGCGCGATGGCGGTAAACGAGATCAGCCCGATCGGCGCCAGCGCGTCGGAATCGCGGGTGAAGAGAAAATAGAAGAATCCCAGCGACAGGATCAGCACGATGGCGAAGCGCCGCGCCACCAAAAGCACGCTGCTCATCCCCTGCCCGTCGCCACCCTGCGAACCGGCGCTGAATTTCAGCACCAGCGGCATCATGATATGGTTGGACACCATGATCGACAGCGCGATGGATTCGAGGATGATCATTGATGTTGCAGATGAGAAACCTCCGATAAAGGCAAACAAAGCCAACGCATTTTGTCCGGCTGAAAGCGGCAGCGTCAGCGCGAACATGTCTGGGTTCGACCCGGCCGGCATCACCGTCAGCCCATAGATGGCAATGGGGATGATGAAGATGCTCATCAGCATCATATAGGCCGGAAAGGCCCAGCCGGCGACGCGCAGATGGTTCTCGTCGGAGTTCTCGACCACCGTCACCTGAAACTGGCGCGGCAGGCAGATGATGGCGGCAATGGACAGCACCAGCGTGGTGATCCAGCGGCTGTCGAAACTGGTGGAGGTATCGAAGGCGATGCCCTTTTCGGCTGCCTGAGTGAAGATCTGCTCGATGCCCCCCGCCAGATAGACGACGAACACCCCCACCGCCACCAGCGCTGCCAGCTTCACCACCGCCTCGAAAGCAATGGCTGCCACCACGCCGTGATGCTGCTCCTTGGCATCGACATGGCGGGTGCCGAACAGGATGGTGAACAGCGCCATGGCCGCCGCCACCCCCAGCGCCAGCCCCACATCGTCGATACCGGTCAGGCTCCCGCGCCCGAACTCCGACGCCCCTGCCACCGCCTGGATCGACGAGGTCACCGCCTTGAGCTGCAGCGCGATATAGGGCGCAATCCCGATCACCGCGATGCAGGTGACCAGCACGCCCAACCGGCTCGACTTGCCGAAGCGCGAGGAAAGGAGATCAGCCACCGAGGTGATGCGGTGCAGATGGCTGATCCGCACCAGCCGCCGCAAAAGGAAATACCAGCCGACGAAAACCAGTGTCGGCCCCAGGTAAATCGTGAGGAATTCCAAACCACTACGCGCCGCATTGCCCACGGCACCGTAAAAGGTCCAGCTGGTGCAATAGACCGAGATCGACAGCGTATAGACCGTCGGCGAATTGAGCCAACTGCGCTTGTTGGCCTTGGCCCGCCGGTCGCCGAAATAGGCGAGCACGAACAACAGGCCGACATAGACGATCGAGGTGGCGATGACGAAATCAGCCGACAACATCTAGCCGTCGCCCTCGTCCTGCCGTTCTGCGATATCGGGCGTATCCGGCGTCAGATTGCGCGTCAGCACCACCGTCCCCACGATCAGCAGCACCCAGACGCCGAAGATATAGACCACGATCTGCGGCATGCCCATGATGCTGATATCATGGTTGAACAGCGTCACCACCGGCGGCACCAGCAGCACCAGGCCCAACACCGTGAGCATGAACATGCCGCCGACGACCCGGCGCCTGTCAGCCATTTTCATCCAGCAGCTTGCGGACCGCCCCGACCACTTCGGCATTGGCATAGGGCTTGGTGACGAAGCCATCCGCCCCCAGCGCCTCGGCAATGCGCCGGTCCTGCTGCTGGCCCTTGGCAGTGAGGATCAGCACCGGCAGCGCCCTGGTATCGACATCGGCGCGCAATTGCTTGAGCACATCGAAACCGCTGCGTCGGGGCAACATCACGTCGAGCACCAGCATGCGCGGCCTCAGCCGTCGCACCCCTTCCAGCACCGCGTCCCCGTCGGTCACGGACGCAATTGTCCATCCCGCTCGGCGCAGGATGAAGTCGAGCGACTCCAGAATGCTCGGCTCGTCCTCCGCAACCAATATGTCGATGGCCAATGTCCCCCCCAGACCGTTTCGCAGGTGGTCTCCCCTCCGCCTGCTGTGTCAATAAACCGCAATCGATTGAAAACGCCAAGCGCTAATCCCGCTCCAGATGTGGAGCCCGCGGCACCAGCGGCGCCCGCCAGGCCGGACGCCCGGGTCCGGATGCTACCACCTCCTCCTGGCGGCTGGCACAATCGAGCCGCGGACAGAGCCTGCAGCTCGGTCCCACCAGCACATCGGCCTGCTGGTCGGTCAGGTCCAGCCCCTGCGCATAGACCGTCCGGTCGGCATGGAGCACGTCGCAGGCCAGCATGATCGAGGCTGTCACCGGCGGCTCCCGAAACGCCGCCACCCGCCGCTGCACCGTGCGCGCCACGAACAGATAGCGCGAGCCATCGGAGAATCGCACCACCTGCCGCAGCGGCATATCCGGCGTGCGAAAGGCCCCATAAATGGCCCAGAGCGGACAGGCATGGCCGGCATTGGGCAGCAGCAGCCCCGGCAGCGGGAAATGCTTGGTCAGCCGGCCCGAGGGATCGGACCGCAGGAAGCCGAACGGCACCCCCTCTTCGCCAGGACGGCGCAAAGTCACCAGCCGGTGCGCCACCTGTTCATAGCTGGCGTGATAGATCTGCCGCAGATTGTCGACGTCATAGGCATTGGCCTCGGCATCTGCGAGCACGCGCGAATAGGGAAAGACCATGGCCCCCGCCAGATACGAGCCCAATGCCCGCCGCGTCAGTTGCAGCGCCAGTTCCGAAGACGGCGCCACCTCCGCCAACACCGCAGCTATGGCCTCGGGGGCAGCGAGTTCGCCATAGAGCCGCGCCAGCTGGAACTGCCGCGTGGCCAGCGTGGTCGCGCCCTGGAACCACATCACCGCCTCGGCGGGGAAGAACCGATACTGTCCGGGAAACAGCACGCCGTCCTCGCGCAATTCCCTGCCGATCTCTACCCGCACGCCAAACCGTTGCGCCAGCATGTCGGTCAACGCCGCCACCCCGAACGGGGCTTGCCGCTCGATCTCGCTGCGCAGGTGCTGCGCCACATCCTCCAGCTCGGGAAAATGATTGGAGCGCTCGATGATCAGGTCATCCAGCTCCCGCGCCGGCGATACGGTGCGACGATCCGCACTGGCATTGTCGAACTGCCCGATCAGGCTGCGCGCCACCTCGCTCAGTCCGCGCGTTTCGCGGCTGATCGCCCCCAGAAAGCGCCTTCGCTCGGCATCGTCGAGATCAGGCACGTCCTCAAGGATTTCGGCGCTCGAGCGGATGGCGGTAATCCCTGAAAGGATCTGGTGCAGCAATTGCGCAAGCAGCGGATCGGAGCGCAGCCGGTCGGCATAGGCATCGGCGCTGCTTTGGGCGGACGTATAGGCCCGATGCAGCCGCGAGAGCGCCATGGCGCTGGCCGGATATTGCGCCACCAGTTCGCGCCGCTCCTCGGGTCGGAACGGCAACGATTCGACCATCGGATCGGCATAAGCCTCTTCGAGATCCTGCAGCAGTTTCTGCTCGGCCTCACCCGTCAGGTCGCCGATGTCGATCGAGAGATGGTGGGCGACACGCTGCAACAACGCCCCGCCAACATCACGCTTATTGTTCTCGATCAGGTTCAGATAGCTGGGCGATATTCCAACCAGTCGCGCCAGCGCCGCTTGGGAAATCTTCAGCGATTTCCGCCTGTTGCTGATGCGGAATCCGATCGGTGCGCGCATGCCCTCCCCCTCGAAACCATCACCTCCTGTCAACGAATTAACAGAAAGTCGACCGAACCAGAACAAGAGTTGACAGATTTTCCTTGTATTTACAATGGCATGTTGCCTGCGTTTGCAAATGTGTCGAATACTGGGCGAACGGTGAGCAGTCGGCAATGTATCGACGCCCCGTGCCATAAGGAGGAGATCAATGACACTTTCCAAGCGCGGGCTGACCCGCCGTAGAGTTATCCAGACCGGCATGGCCGGCATTATCGGCACGGGCATTGCGCCCATGGTTTTCACCCGCGGGGCCTGGGCTCAGGAGAACTTCTGCAACAACCCCACCGGCGACACCGTCACCATCGGCCTCAACCTGCCGCTGACCGGCGCCTACGCCGAAGAAGGCGCCGACGAACAGAAGGCCTATGAGCTGGCGATTGCCCACCTCAATGGCGAAGGCGACGGCGGCCTCATCGGCGTCCTGACCCCCACGGCCCTCAAGGGCAATGGCATTCTGGGCAAGAAGGTCGGCTTTGTGTCCTCGGACAGCCAGACCAAGTCAGACGTGGCCCGCGCCGGCGCCACCCGCATGATCGAGCGCGATGGCGCCATCATGATCACCGGCGGCTCGTCCTCGGGCGAAGCCATTGCCGTTCAGGGATTGTGCCAGGAAAAGGGCATCATCTTCATGGCCGGCCTGACACACTCCAACGACACCACCGGCAAGGACAAGCGCCGCTACGGCTTCCGCCACTTCTTCAATGCCTACCAGTCCGGCATCGCGCTCGGCCCGGTGCTCGGCGAAGAATACGGCAATGATCGCCGCGCCTATCACCTCACCGCCGACTATACCTGGGGTTGGACCCAGGAAGAGTCGATCAAGGAAGCCACCGAAAAGCTCGGCTGGGAGACCGTCGCGGCGGTCCGTACTCCGCTCGGCTCCACCGACTATTCCCAGTACCTGACGCCGATCCTCAATTCCGGCGCCGACGTGCTGATCCTCAACCACTACGGCCTCGACATGGTGAACTCGCTGCCCCAGGCCGTACAGTTCGGCCTGCGCGACCGTCAGGCCAATGGCAAGCAGTTCCAGATCGTCACCCCGCTGGTGTCGGAACTGATGGCCAAGGGCGCCGGCGAAGCCATGCGTGGTGTCTTCGGCACCTCCAACTGGCACTGGAACCTGCAGGACCCCGGCTCTATCGCCTTCACCAAGTCCTTCGGCGCCGCCTATGGCTCCCCGCCGTCCCAGGCCGCCCACACCGCCTATGTGCAGACCCTGCTCTATGCGGATGCGGTCGAACGCGCTGGCACCTTCTATCCGCCCGAAGTCATCAAGGCACTCGAAGGTCACGAATTCGACGGCATGGGCAATGGTCGTACGCTGTATCGCGCCGAAGACCACCAGTGCATGAAGTCGGTTCTCGTGGTGCAGGGCAATGAAGCCCCGACCAGCGAATTCGACGTGCTCAACGTGGTGCGCGAAGTCGACCGCGAGGGCGCCACCTACGACCCGTCGATCTTCGGCGGCGAGTTGGGCCCGGCAGAACCGGCCCCCGTGTGCTGATCGGCTGACAGCCATAGAGCGCTGAACGTGCCGCAACGACACCTCTCCCTCTGGGGGAGAGGTCGACCCTCTTGGGTCGGGTGAGGGGGCCTTCCCTGCGCATCGCAATAAGGCCCCCTCACCCGGCGTTGCACGCCGATCTCTCCCCTTGGGAGAGGTTAAGACAACGGAGCCACCCATGTTCGAAGTCATCTTTCTGCAATTTCTCAACGGGCTCGATAAAGGCGCTGCCTATGCGCTGATCGCCCTTGGTCTCACCCTCGTGTTCGGCACGCTGGGCGTGGTCAATTTCGCCCATGGCGCGCTCTTCATGCTCGGGGCCTTCTGCGCCGTCACCGTGCGCATGTTCCTCACCATGGAAACGGTCACCATCGACCCCGAAAAGCTCTCCCCCTGGGGGCAGCCGCTGGAAATCCGCGAGCCGCTGGTTCAGGCCTGGTTCGGCGATTTCGGCGCGGTCCTGGTTAATTACTCGGTGCCGCTCTCCATCCTCATCACCATTCCAGTCATGCTCGTGATCGGCATCGGCCTCGAACGCGGCATCATAAAGCACTTCTACAAGCGCCCTCATGCCGAACAGATCCTGGTCACCTTCGGCCTCGCCATCGTGGCCCAGGAAGTGATCAAGTCGATCTTCGGCCCCAATCCCATGCCGCAACCCATGCCCACCGATTTCCGCGGTGCCGCCGATATCGGCGCCTGGCTCGGCATGCAGGCCAACATCATCACCTACCCGATCTGGCGCCTGGTCTATTTCGTCTTTGCCGCCGTGGTCATCGGTGCGGTCTTCGCCTTCCTGCAGTTCACCACCTTCGGCCTGGTGGTCCGCGCCGGCATGGCGGATCGTGAGACGGTGGGGCTGCTCGGCATCAATATCGATCGCCGCTTCACCATCATGTTCGGCCTCGCCGCCGTGGTGGCCGGTGTGGCCGGCGTCATGTACACGCCCCTGCTGCCGCCGAACTATCACATCGGCATGGACTTCCTCGTCCTCTCCTTCGTGGTGGTCGTGGTGGGTGGCATGGGCTCGCTGCCCGGCGCCGTCGCCGCAGGTTTCCTCCTGGGCATCCTGCAGTCCTTCGCCTCGATGAACCAGGTGAAGGCCATTTTCCCCGGCATCGACCAGATCATCATCTATCTCGTCGCCGTCGTCATTCTACTGGTTCGTCCGCGTGGCCTCATGGGTCGGCGCGGCGTGATGGAGGCCTGACATGAACACCAATCTCATGTCCCGCAACGACCTCCTGCTGCTCGCAGGCTTCACCCTCGTCGTCCTGACCATGCCGATCTGGCTGGCGCCCCTTGGCGCCGGCTATCCGGACCTGCTGCAGCGCTTCATGATCTACGGCATCTTCGCCGTGGGCTTTAACATCCTCTTCGGTCTCACCGGCTATCTCAGCTTCGGCCACGCCGCCTTCTTCGGTGTCGGTTCCTACACTGCCGTGTGGTCTCTCAAACTGCTCACCCTTGATGCCATCCCGGCAATGGTGTTCGCCGTCATCGTCTCGGGCCTCTTCGCCCTGGTCATCGGCTTCCTGTGCCTGCGCCGCTCCGGCATCTATTTTTCCATCCTGACGCTGGCCTTCGCCCAGATGAGTTACAACCTCGCCTATTCGGTGCTCACCCCGATCACCAATGGCGAAACCGGCCTGCAGCTCACCCTCAACGATCCGCGCGTGCTCGATGCTGCCGTCGGCCATGGCTTTGTGGGCCAGCCGATCCCGACCCTGTTCGGCACCCCCATCGGCGGCTATGCCGGCTTCTATTTCTGCGCCGGCTTCCTGATCGTCGCCTTCTTCATTGCCCAGCGCATTGCCGGCTCGCCCTTCGGCATGATGCTCAAGGCGATCAAGTCCAACCAGACCCGCATGCAGTTCACCGGGTTCAATACCCGTCCCTATGCGCTGTCGGCCTTCGTCATCTCGGGCATGTATGCCGGCCTCGCCGGTGCCCTCCTCGCCGTCACCGACCCGCTGGCCGGTGCCGAGCGCATGCAGTGGACAGCTTCGGGCGAAGTGGTGCTGATGACCATCCTGGGCGGCGTCGGCACGCTCGTCGGTCCGGTCATCGGCGCCTGGATCATCAAATACTTCGAGAACATCCTCTCGGCGCTCAACGACAACATCCTCGCCCGTTTCTTCGACTTCCTGCCCGATGGCGTGGACACCTTCTTCGTCAAGGTCGTCGGCAAGTTCGTGGGTGATGGCTGGCACCTGACGCTGGGCCTGCTCTTCGTCATCATCGTGATCTTCCTGCCCGGCGGCATCATGGAAGGTGTGCGCCGCATCGCCGCCGCCTTCCGCAATCGCGGCGCCACCCCGCGCTCGTCCACCCAGACCCAAGCCGCAGAGTAGGATCAGCACATGTCCAATGGAAACATTGTCCTGCACGTCGCGGACGTCCACAAACGCTTCGGGGGCCTGCACGCCCTGGCCGACATCGATCTGCAGATCGAGGAAGGCAAGACCCACGCCATCATCGGCCCCAATGGGGCCGGCAAATCCACCCTGCTCAACGTCATCATCGGCAAGCTCGCCCCGACATCGGGCCAGGTGGTGTTCGACGGCACCATCCTCACTGGCCGCAAGCCCTTCCAGATCAACCAGCTCGGCATTGCCCGCGTCTTCCAGACCCCGGAAATCTTCGCCGATCTCTCGGTGCTGCACAATGTGATGATCCCGGCACTGGCCAAGCGCGACGGCATGTTCAAGCTCAACATGCTGCGCACGCTCGACAGCGAGACCGGCATCCGCGCCGAGGCCGAGCACATGCTCGAGGATGTGGGCCTCATCAACCGCAAGGACAGCCATGCCGGCTCGCTCAGCCGTGGCGACAAGCGCCGCATGGAACTGGCCATGTGCCTGATCCAGCATCCGCGCCTCTTGCTGCTCGACGAGCCGACTGCCGGCATGAGCCGCCACGACACCAACACCACCATCGAGCTTTTGAAGAAGATCAAGGCGCGCGGCATGACCAAAGTCATCATCGAGCACGACATGCATGTGGTGTTCTCGCTCGCCGACAAGATTTCCGTGCTCGCCCAGGGCCGTATCATCGCCGATGGCACGCCCGACCAGGTGCGCGGCAATCCCAAGGTGCAGGAAGCCTATCTCGGAGGAGCCCACTGATGAGTTCGCTCGCCATGTCAGCTGAAACCGCCATCCCCGGCAGCCACGCCGCCAATATCGAAACCAGCCGCCCCTTCTTCTCGGTGCGCGACGTACACGCCTATTACGGCGAAAGCTATATCGTGCAGGGCGTCTCGCTCGATATCCGCAAGGGCGAAATTCTCGCTTTGCTCGGCCGCAACGGCGCCGGCAAGAGCTCGACCCTGCGAACCATTGCCCGTGCCGACAACCCGGAAATGCGCGGCGGAGAAATCTGGCTCGACGGCGAACCCGTCCACCAGATGAAGAGCTACCAGGCTGCCCGCGCAGGCATTCAGCTGGTGCCCGAAGATCGCCGCATCATCCAGGGGCTCACCGTCGAGGAAAATCTCAACCTCGCCCGCGTCGCGCCCGGCCATGGCTTCAGCCTCGAGCAGATCTACGAGAGCTTTCCGCGCCTTGCCGAGCGCCGCACCCAGGAAGGCGTGACGCTTTCGGGCGGTGAGCAGCAGATGCTGGCCATCGCCCGGGCCCTGGCCCGCGACCTGAAACTCCTCCTGCTCGACGAGCCCTATGAGGGGCTGGCCCCCGTCATCGTGCACGAAATCGAGCGCATCCTGCACTCGATCAAGCCGCTGGGGATCACCACCATCATCGTCGAACAGAACGCCGTCGCAGCCCTCAAGCTGGCCGACCGCGCCGTCATCCTCGACACCGGCGAAGTCGCCTTCGCCGGCACCGCCCAGGAAGTGCTCGACAACGCCGAACTGCGGCACGAATACCTGGCGATCTGACACCAAACACAATCCGGCCCGCAAGGCCGCATCAGCTACCCTGGGTCCTTCGAGTTCAAAGGCATAATGCCGATCTCACCCTCTCCCCCTCGAAGGATCCAGGGTATTTTTGTCACTGAAGCCCGCTGCCCACCCACAAAACCGACCTCGGGCTCGACCCAAGCGCCATGCTTTGCGCAAACCCTCCCCCCAACGCGATGCAGCTCCTCCCCCTCCTTCAGGGGGAGGCTGGGTGGGGGTGTGCAAGTGCGATGGCTCCAGGAGGAGAAGGCGCTGCAGCCACATCAACCACAACGTGACTTAACAGAGCGCGCGCCCCTACAGCACCGGCGGTTCCTCCACCTCCGGCGCCAGCGCCCCGATCTCGACACCCTCCGCCTCCAGCGCATCGCGCACATCGCGCGCCAGCTCCACCGCGCCCGGCGTGTCGCCATGCAGGCAAATCGAGCGCGCTTCCGATTTCAGTACGGTGCCATCGATCGCCGCGATTTCCCCCTCCCGCGCCAGCCGCAGGCAGCGCTCGATCACCTGTCCGCTATCATGGATCACCGCGCCCTCCTGACTGCGCGGCACCAACAGCCCCTCGGCCGTATAGGCGCGATCCGCATAGGCCTCGCGAATGAGCGGCATGCCCACCGCCTTGGCCGCTCGCACCTGCTCGCTATTGTCCAGTGCCAGCACCGCAATACGCGAATCCATGCCCTGGATGGTGGCGAACACCCCTACCGCAAATGCCAGTTCCTCCGCCGTCTGGTTGGCCAGCGCGCCATGCAGCTTCACATAGCCCAACGGCACCTCGACCTCGTCCGCGATATGGCGAATGAGGAACATCTGGTCGCGAATCTGCCCCAGCAATTGCTCGAGCGGCATCACCAGCCGGAAGCGCCCGAACCGCTTGGGATCGGCATAACCCGGATGCGCGCCGGCCCGCACCCCGCGCGCCCGGCACAGTTTCAAAAGCCGCCGGATCGTCGGCGCATCGCCGGCATGCCCGCCACAGGCGATGGAGGCGCTGGACACGATTTCCAGCAGGTCCTCATCGGTGCCCATGCCCTCGCCGATATCGGCATTGAGATCGATCCTGGTCATCCCCGACATCCCCGCAACAGACGCTGCGCATGATCGACGCTGACCGGGACAAAGGCAACGGGGCTGCCCGGCCGCAATTGCGCAAACCGCCCGAGATCGACGCTGATTATCGTGCCGATGCGCGGATAACCCCCGGTCGGCTGATGGTCGACCATCAGCACCACAGGCGTGCCGTCGCCGAGGATCTGGATATCACCCGGCAGGATCGGATCCGAAATCAGCGACAGGATGCTTTCGCCGCCGAACACCTCACCCTTGTCCAGCAGGCGCACACCCATACGGTCGAGCGTCGGACTGACCACAAAGCCCGCCCCCACGAACCTGTTCCGCACCGCCGACGAAAACCGCTCGGCGTGAATGCCCCAGATGAAGCGGATCGGGCCATCCTCATCCATGGGCGTCGCGGGCAGAACCGGCGCCCTGCCCTCGCCAATCAGGCCGAGCACGTCCCCCGCCACCAGCGCCCTGCCCTCAAGCCCGCCCAGCCGTGCTCGCGTGCTGGTCGACTGGCTGCCCAGCACCATTGGCAAATCCAGCATCGCGCCGAACCGCAGATAGCCGTAATTCCCCGCCGCCCCCGGCGTAATCGACACGCGGTCGCCCGCTCCGAGCCAGGCGCCGCCCGGCCAGTCCTGCGCCACGCCATTCACGGCCACGCCAAACGCACCGCCATCCCAGCCCAGCACTGCCTGGCCCTCGGCCACCTCGATATCCAGTCCGGCTCGGGTGAATTCCAGCCCGCCATCTCCGCTGGCCCCGGCCCGCAGGCCCGCGCGCCAAAATGCTTCCCGATCCATTGGTCCCGAAGCGCTCACCCCATGCGCCAACATGCCGAAGCGGCCATTGTCCTGAATTGTGGTCAGCGGCCCGGCCCGCAATATCCGAAGCACGCTCCTCATGGCGCGGCCTCGAACACCACCATGTCCCCGGCCCGCAGCCGCGTCGGCGGATCGCGCTCGGGTTCGAAATTTCTGAAACCGGTATGCCCGATCACATGCCAGCCGGTCGGAATTTCCGTAGCGGCGATCGCCGTCTGCCCCGCAGCAAACAGCACCGACCCCACCGCCACCTTGGGCCGCACGGCCGTGCGCCTTGGCACGACCAGCTCGGGCGCATGAAAGCCGCAATAGACGAAACCCGGCGCAAACCCGGTGGTCAGCACCCGCAGCGCCTGTTCATTATGTCTGTTGATGAAATCGGCAACCGACAAGCCCAAGGCCTCGGCGACCTCGGCAAGGTCCGGCCCATCGAACAGCACGCCGATCCGATGCGTCTTGGTGTCGAGATCACAAGGCCGATGGGTGAGCCGCAAGCCGATCTCGCCAGCCAACCGCCAGCCATCGATCGCTTGTGGATCGTAGCGCACCAGCACCGAGACGAGGCTCGGCACAATCTCCAGCACGCCCGTGATAGGTAGCCGCAGAAGTTCTGCCGCCAAAGCCAGCGCATTGCGATTTGCGGCCTCGTCCAGATCGGACCCGAACCGCACCAAAACGGCACTATCGCCGAGCGGCACGATGCGCGGCGCCTGCCCGCTGCCAGTGGTTACCCTCTCCATGCCCAAGGCCCGTTGTTCATATGCGGAACGCACTCCTGCGATGAGGTCGCGCGTCCCGTCAAGTCTTGGGCAGGCTGGCCTTATCGGACCAGCGCGAGCGCTGCTATGGCGCCAGCATAGAGGAGGAAAGACTTGCGCTAATTGGGATCGCGGCCCTCCTGCTCAACCACGGCCTCAAAGAGCTCGCGGGCCTGCCCCGGTCCGATGGCCTCGATGGCCACGGCCGCAATGGCAGCAAAAAGCTCCGCGATTTCCTGGGGATCGGTGATTTCGGCGTCGTCTTCGTCGGCGTCAGCGTTGATCAGGGTAAACACAATAACGCGCCTCCACAGTGAGCCTACACCCACACTGTGCGGCGATTCCTGTTACCGTTTAAATAACGGATTGCACCGATCCAGCGCAGAGTTCGGCTTGCCGAACAGGTCAGGTCCGCTTACTCTTCGCCAGCTTCCAGGGCATCGACATAGGCTTCCACCTCGTCGAGCGTTGCCGAAAACGGCTTGGGACTATCTCCGAAGACTATTTTGAAACTCTCGTCATGGCGAATGGCGTGGCCGCCCGGGTGGCCAAGCACCTTCATCTTTTCCGAGGTCAGCACTGTCAGCCCGTAGCGCGCCGCAGCCCGCTTGATCCGCCGCATGCGCGACGCGTCGAATTCCTTCCGGCTCACTTGGCCACTCCAAACCTGTCAGATCGGCCGTTCGCATAACCCCGGCCGCAGCGACGTGCAAGTAATGTCGGCACTATTGCAGAACATAAATGGAACACCTATAGTCGTTCCGTCTATGTTCCGATTCTGGGTGTGGGGCCAATGCTGACGCGCAAACAACACGAATTGCTGATGTTCATCCATGAAAGGATGAAGGAAAGCGGCATTCCGCCTTCATTCGACGAGATGAAGGATGCGCTCGACCTCGCCTCCAAATCCGGTATCCATCGCCTGATCACCGCGCTTGAGGAGCGCGGTTTCATCCGCCGCCTGCCCAACCGGGCACGCGCGCTGGAAGTCGTAAAACTCCCCGATTCGATGAACCCTTCGCTTGGCGGCCGCAAGGCGCGCTTCGAGCCGTCCGTCATCGAGGGCAATCTGGGCAAGGTTGCCACCCCTCCGGCCCGTGTCAGCGCCGGCATGGCCGACGATTATGCCCGCCCCGTCTCCATCCCGGTGATGGGCCGCATTGCTGCGGGCACCCCGATCGAGGCGATCCAGTCCCATTCCCACACCATTGCCGTGCCCCCCGAAATGCTCGGGCCCGGCGAACATTATGCACTCGAAGTGCGTGGCGATTCCATGATCGATGCCGGCATTTTCGATGGCGATACCGTGCTCATCAAGAAGCAGGACGTCGCTTCCACCGGCGAGATCATCGTCGCCCTGGTCGATGACGAGGAAGCCACCCTCAAGCGCCTGCGCCGCAAGGGCAATACGGTGGCTCTGGAAGCCGCCAACCCCGCCTACGAAACCCGCATCTTCCCGCCCGACCGCGTCAAGGTCCAGGGGCGCCTGGTGGGCCTGCTGAGAAAGTACTGACTTGGCTTTCGCGACCGCCCAAGCGGTCATGGATGCTTATGCCGAGCGCATAAATGCCCACGACTTCGACCTGATGCTGGAGCTGATCGATCCCGACGCTGTGTTCTGGTTCAGCTCCGGCTCCCATCATGGCATCGCCGCTATTCGCGCCGCCTTCGTGTCGACTTGGGACCGATTGCGCAATGAAACCTATTGGCTCGAAGATCTGACCTGGCTGGCTTCTGGCGATGATGCGGCCGCCTGCATCTACAAGTTCCGCTGGCGGGCAGAGATCGATGGCGTCCCCACCGAAGGCGGCGGACGCGGCACTACTGTCCTCCGGCGCAAGGCTAACGGCTGGCATATCGTGCACGAACATCTCAGCCGTGAGCCCGCCTAATTACAAAATCTAACCCAAACGCGATGCAGCTCCTCCCCCTCCTTCAGGGGGAGGCCGGGTGGGGGTGCGCAGCACGCTCAAACGCACATGCTCTCCTCTCAAATGAGAGCCCGCAATAAAGCCGCATCAACCCGAACGTGAAGTGCCCAATAAAAAGGCCCGCCAAGCTGGCGGGCCTTTCTCAATTCATATTGCAGCGATCAGTGATTGTCGCGCGGCAGGCCTTCGTTCTGGGCGATGCGCTGATACTTGTCGGCGCCGCGCAGGATGGCGCCGTCGCCAAGCTGGCCGACCAGGCCGCGCTGGATTTCCTGCCACGGCGTCTGGTGCTTGGGGAACTTGTAGCCGCCATCCGACTCCAGCGCCGCGCGACGGGTCGCGATCTCCTCGGCAGAGATCAGGATATCGGCCTCGCCCTTGTTGAGGTCGATGCGCACCCGGTCACCGGTGCGGAGAATGGCAAGATTGCCGCCCGCCGCCGCTTCCGGCGAGGCATTGAGGATGGAGGGCGAGCCCGACGTGCCCGACTGGCGTCCGTCGCCGATACAGGCCAGCGACGAAATCCCCTTCTTGATCAGGTAATCGGGCGGCCGCATGTTCACCACTTCCGCCGCGCCCGGATAGCCGATCGGGCCTGCGCCGCGCATGAACAGCAGCGTATGCTCGTCGATCTCGAGCGACGGATCGTCGATCCGATGGTGGTAATCCTCCGGCCCATCGAACACTACGGCCTTGCCCTCGAACATGCCCGGATGGGCCGGGTCCGAGAGATAGCGTTCACGGAATTCCGGCGAGATCACGCTGGTCTTCATGATGGCATTGTCGAACAGATTGCCGCGCAGTACCAGGAACCCGGCCTCGGCCTTGAGCGGATTGTCGAAATGCCGGATGACCTTGTCGTCCTCGATCACGGTATTGCGGCAATTCTCGCCAATGGACTTGCCGTTGACGGTCGGTGCGTTCTCGTGGATCAGCCCCTGAGTCATCAGCTCGTTGACCACCGCCGGTACGCCGCCGGCATGGTAATAGTCCTCGCCCAGATATTCGCCCGCCGGCTGCAGATTCACCAGCAGCGGCACCTTGTGGCCATGCTGCTGCCATTCGTCGATATTGAGATCGACCCCGATATGCTTGGCAATGGCATTGATATGGATCGGCGCATTGGTCGAGCCGCCAATGGCCGAATTGACCACGATGGCGTTGAGGAAGTTTTCCTTGGTCAGGATGTCGGAGGGTTTCAAATCCTCATGCACCATCTCCACGGCGCGCTTGCCGGTGCGATAAGCCATTTCCTGGCGATCGCGATAGGGGGCGGGAATGGCGGCCGAACCCGGCAGCTGCATGCCCAGCGCTTCGGCCAGCGAATTCATCGTCGTGGCCGTGCCCATCGTGTTGCAATAACCGGTCGAGGGCGCCGAGGACGCCACCAGTTCGATGAACTTGGGATAGTCGATCTCGCCGGCCGCGAGGAGCTGCCGCGCCTTCCACACAATGGTGCCCGACCCGGTGCGCTCGCCCTTGTGCCAGCCGTTGAGCATCGGCCCAACCGACAGAGCGATCGCCGGAATGTTCACCGTCGCCGCACCCATCAGCATGGCCGGAGTGGTCTTGTCGCAACCAATGGTCAGCACCACGCCATCCAGCGGATAGCCGTAGAGCACCTCAACAAGACCCAGATAAGCCAGGTTGCGGTCGAGCCCGGCGGTCGGGCGCTTGCCAGTTTCCTGAATCGGATGCACCGGGAATTCGATAGCGATGCCGCCGGCTTCGCGAATCCCTTCGCGTAGGCGTTCGGCCAGCACGATGTGGTGGCGATTGCAGGGGCTGAGGTCCGAACCGGTCTGGGCGATGCCGATGATCGGCTTGTCCGACTGCAGTTCCTCGCGCGAAACGCCGAAATTCATGTAGCGCTCGAGATAAAGCGCGGTCATGTCCGGATTATCCGGATTGTCGAACCAGGCGCGCGAACGCAATTTGCGGGGGCCACCGCCGCCGTTGTCTGCCGTCATAGTCACTTTCCTTGCTCATCCGCAGAGCGGACTTTGGGGTCTTGCTGGAAGCCGTTCTATCACGCCGCGGGGCCGAGGGAATGGCTTTCTCGCAAAAAATCATACAATTCATGCACGGCGCTGGCTTTGGCCGATTCTGCCGCATGGCTTGGGCAATCTTACCCGGCGCGAAGACCGCATCCGGCGCCTGCTTTATCAGCAGGGGGACACGGAGGCGGGAATCGCTCTGGCAACGCACCGGGATCGGCTTTAGGGTCGCGCCGCCAATGAGACGACCCGCGAAATGGGAGAGGATTGAGTGACATTAACGGTTGCCTGGATTGCCGTGGATTGGGGCACCTCCAATATGCGCTGCTGGGGCATTGACGCCCATGGCGCCATCCTTGCCTCCGCGACCAGCGACAAGGGCATGGGGCGCCTGACGCCACAGCAATTTCCCGAAGCGCTGCGCGAAACCATCGCCGCCTTTCCGCTGCCCGCCAATCCCGTCGATGTGCTGATCTGCGGCATGGCAGGGGCGCGTCAGGGCTGGCGCGAAGCGCCCTATCTCGAAGCGCCGGCCGATCTGCGCGGCCTCGCCGCCGCAGCTGTTCGTCCCGACATGGACGACCAAGGGCTTCAGCCACTCATCCTCCCCGGCATCTGTCAGAAGCAGGGGGGCGAAAACGTCATGCGCGGCGAGGAGACTCAACTGCTGGGCCTTGCCACGCTGCTGCCCGACTATTCCGGCCTTGTCTGCATGCCCGGCACCCATTCCAAATGGGCGCTGCTGCGCGGCACGCATATCGAGCACTTCACCACCGCCATGACGGGCGAGATGTTCGAAGTGCTGAAAACCCACACCGTGCTGCGCCATTCCCTGACTGGCGAACTCGATGGCCCCGCCCGGGCCGAGGGTTTTGCCGCCGGTGCCGCCGATGGGCTGGAGCGCCCTCAGGATCTCCTGGGCCAGTTGTTCCGCGTCCGCGCCGCCGCCCTGCTCTCCGGCCGCCAGCCCGATTGGTGCGCCGGTTATCTCTCGGGCCTGTTGATCGGCACCGAGATCGCCGCCAACCGCCACCAGATCGGCAACGAGCCGGTGCCGCTCATCGGTTCGGCCAGCCTCTGTGCGCTATATGTGCAGGTACTCGAAATGGCCGGTGCCAAGGGCCGCCCGGTCGATGCCACCGAAGTCGTCCTCGCCGGCCTCAAGGCTGCGCGTCAGTTCCGTTCCTGAAGGATCAGCCATGTCCCATCGTCACATCATTGCCATTCTGCGCGGCATCACGCCCGACGAGGCCGTGCCGGTCTGTGCTGAACTGGTCGAAGCCGGCATTACCCTGATCGAAGTGCCGCTCAATTCCCCCGATGCCCTGACCAGCATTTCCCGCGCCAAGGCCGCCCTGGGCGATCGCGCCGAAATCGGCGCCGGCACCGTGCTCTCGGTGGAGGACGTCAATGCGGTGAACGAGGCCGGCGGCACCTTCATCGTCTCGCCCGACACCAATGCCGCCGTCATCGGCGAAACCGTGCGGCTCGGCCTGAAATCCTATCCGGGTGTCTTCTCCCCCAGCGATGCGTTCACCGCCATTCGCTCCGGCGCCACCGGCCTCAAATTCTTCCCCGCAGAAGTCTTGGGCCCCAAGGGCATCAAGGCCATGAAGGCGGTGCTGCCGCCCGCCATGCCGGTCTATGCCGTCGGCGGCGCCAATCCCGACAATTTCCACGAATATTTCGCCGCGGGCTGCACCGGTTTCGGCCTCGGCACCTATATTTTCAAACCCGGCATGAGTGCCTCCGAAGTGGCCGAACGCTCCGCCCTGGCCGTCGCCGCCTATGATAAGGGAGCCGGCAAATGACCGATACCGCCCGCCTATTGATCGACTGCAAATCCTCCCTCGGCGAGGGCCCGTTCTGGCACCCGGCCCGCCAGCAATTGTTCTGGTTCGACATCAACAACCAGCAATTGTTCGCCGCCAATGCAGCCGGCGTGGTTCAGGGGCAGTGGCGCTTCGATGAGATCGTCGCCGCGGCCGCCATCATCGACAGTGACACGCTGGCTCTGGCGACAGAAACCGGCCTCAAGCGCTTCGACCTCAACACGAACGAAACCGCTCATCTCATTGATATCGAAGCCGATGTCCCGGCGAACCGCACCAATGACAGCCGCGTCCATCCGTCCGGCGCCTTCTGGATTGGTACCATGGTCAAGGATGAGGGCCCCAAGAATGGCGCCGTCTATCACTACCGCGCCGGCGAGCTGACACGGCTGATTGCCAACGCCGCCATTCCCAACGCCACCTGCTTCTCGCCCGATGGCACCATCGCCTATTGGACCGACACGCCGAGCCAGAAGATACTCAAATGCCAGACCGATCCGGCTACCGGCATGCCGGTGGGCGATTGGACCCTGTTTGCCGACGTGTCCGAACATCGTGGCTATCCGGATGGCGCCGTGATCGATAGCCAGGGCTATCTGTGGAACGCCCGCTGGGGCGGCTCCTGCGTTATCCGCTATGCGCCCGATGGCACCATCGACCGCATCGTGGAAGTGCCGGTGTCCCAGGTCACCTGCCCCGCCTTTGG
Organism: Devosia sp. 63-57; assembly: GCF_001899045.1. Classification (NCBI taxonomy): domain Bacteria; kingdom Pseudomonadati; phylum Pseudomonadota; class Alphaproteobacteria; order Hyphomicrobiales; family Devosiaceae; genus Devosia; species Devosia sp. 63-57. The sequence continues at coordinate 129,122 of NZ_MKUY01000003.1, forward strand.
CGGACCTGACCTCAAGACGCTCTATATCACCACCGCCTCCAAAACCCTTTCCCCAGAACAGCTGGCCGCCGAAAAGGTCGCCGGTGGCGTCTTCGCCATCGACGTCGATGTCGCCGGTCTGCCCGAAACACCAATCAAGCTCTGAGCTCTGCCATGATCGACAGCCCTGCCCTTGGCGTCTGCTACTATCCCGAACACTGGCCCGAAGACTGGTGGGACCGTGACGCCCAGCGCATGGCCGAGGTCGGCATCAAATATGTGCGCATCGGCGAGTTCGCCTGGTCGCGGCTGGAGCCCACCCCCGGCAATCTCGACCTGTCCTGGCTGGTGCGCGCCATGGATACGCTTGGTCGCCATGGCCACAAGGTCATTGTCGGCACCCCCACCGCCACCCCGCCGCGCTGGATGATCGACAAGCATCCAGACATACTGGCCGTGGACGCCAATGGCCGCCCGCGCGGCTTTGGCTCCCGCCGGCACTATGATTTCTCCCATCTCGGCTATCGCGAGGAATCGGCCCGCATTACGCAGATCCTCGCCGATGCCCTCAGCGATCATCCGGCGCTGGGCGGCTGGCAGACCGACAACGAATATGGCTGCCACGGCACCACCTATTCCTACTCCCTGGCCGCCCGCGACGGCTTCCGGCTCTGGCTCGCCGCTCGCTACGGCACCATCCAGGCGCTCAACACCGCCTGGGGCAATGTCTTTTGGTCCATGGAATACAATAGCTTCGACCAGGTCGAGCTGCCCAATCTTCTGGTCTGCGAGCCCAACCCGATCCACGCGCTCGACTTCCGCCGCTACGCCTCCGACCAGGTCTCGGCTTTCAACAAGGTGCAGTACGACATCCTCAAGGCCCGCCGGCCCGACCTGCCGGTGATCCACAATTTCATGAGCCGCTACACCGAATTCGACCATTTCGACCTGGGCGAAACGCTAGATGTGGCGAGTTGGGACTCCTACCCCATCGGCCATCTGGCGGTCAGCGACGAGCCTGACGAGATCAAGCGCCAATATCTGCGCCAGGGCGACCCGGACAACGCTGCCTTCCACCACGACCTCTATCGCAGCGTCGGCCACGGCCGCTGGTGGGTCATGGAGCAACAGCCCGGCCCGGTGAACTGGGCGCAGTTCAATCCCGATCCGCTGCCGGGCATGGCCCGCCTGTGGGCCTGGGAAGCCTTTGCCCATGGCGCCGAAGTGGTGTCCTATTTCCGCTGGCGTCAGGCCCCCTTTGCCCAGGAACAGATGCATGCCGGCCTGTTGCGCCCAGACAGCGAGCCCGCGCCGGCCTATCACGAGGCCACCCAGGTGGCCGAAGAGCTGGCCGCCACCGGCCTTTCCGGCACCGCCAATAAGGGCCGCGTGGCGGTGATCTATGATTACCAGAGCGAATGGGCCTGGGAGATCGAAGCGCAGGCCCAGGGTTTTCAGCATGGTGCCCATGTCCGGGCCATCTATTCGGCCTTCCGCAAGCATGGTGTCGATATCGACGTCCTGCCGCCCTCCACGACCAGCCTTGCCGGCTATGACATTGTCGCCATTCCCGCGCTCTTCGCCTGGACAGATGCCCTGCGCACCGCCATTGCCGAGTTCGACGGAAGGGTGCTGATCGGCCCTCGCTCCGGCGCCAAGACGCAAGACTTTTCGATCCCCGCCCGCCTCGCACCAGATCTGCCGCAGAACCTGCTCGATGCGCGTGTCATGCGCGTCGACAGCATTCCCCCGCATGTCTCCGTGCCGGTCAAGGGTGGCGGTTCGGCCCGCCTCTGGCGCGAAAAGCTCGAGACCGGCGCCGAGGTGATCATGGAGGACGAAGAAGACCTGCCGGTGCTGGTTGCCCAGGGCAAGCTCTTCTATCTCTCCGCCAGCGGTGATCGCGCGCTGATCCAGCGCGTGGCCGACCATCTGATCGCCGATGCCGACCTGCCGGTGCTCAGCCTCCCGGCCGGCGTCCGCTGCCGCACCCGCGGCGGCTTCCGCATCTATGTGAATTACAGCGCCGGCAGCGCCCAGCTCAACCCGGCCGCCGACGAGGCCGGCTATGTCGTAGGTGCGGCCGATATGCCCGCCGCCGGCGTCACCGTGGCACGACTCGCCACGGCCGGTTGAGATTTGTAATCGCCGGGCGGACATCGAACCGCCCGGCTGCCGCATCCCAGTGCAGCCAATGCACGCCGCCCGCCGCCAATTGCTCCGGCCCGATCATCACCCCCTCCGCTCCACACCCGACCGGCGGCCTGATGCGGGCGATCACCAGATCATGCCCGAAGCAATCCTCGGCAAAAGCCGCCGCATTGCGCACAATGGCCACCGAAAACGCGTCGGTGCTGACAACACAGCCCAGGCTGTCGCATCGCGCCCCGGGATGCTGCGCCGCGATCGGTGTCTGGTAATGCCGGCTCCACACATCCACCGCGAAGCTGCCGGTCCGCCCGTTGGCCAGCGCCATGCCCTCGCCGCTGCTAATCGCCACCGCCTGCGTCGTGTCCGCTACCAACACATCCGGCCGTGGCTCAAACCCCAACACCAGGATCAGCGGCATTGCCAGCGCCGGCAGCAATAACCGCCATCGCCCCGCGAGCAGCGCAAACCACGCCAGCGCCAGAAGACCCACCAGCAGTGTCCAACCGGCAAGCAGCGGGTTACCGGTCAGCCCGGCACTCCACCCCGCCACCAGCTCGGCGACATCCACCATCCGCTCGATACCCCAGCCCATCACCATGAGGAACGGCGCATCGGCCCCGAACGGCATGGCCAGCACCGACAGAACCCCGAACGGCATGATCACGAAGCTGACAAAGGGCAGCGCCAACAGGTTCCCCACCACCCCCAGCGGCGCCGTCTGCTGGAAGTGATAGGCCGAGAACAGCAGTGTCGCGAACCCAGCGATAAAGCTCGTCCACGCCGTCGCGCTGACCAGCTTCACCAGTCGGTCAACCGTGCCATTCGCCGCCGGCGTGCCGCCACGCGGCATCTCATAGACCCCAATCAGCGCCACTACTGCCGAAAACGACAATTGAAAGCTCGGCCGGAACAGGCTGGCCGGATCGATCAACAGGATGACGAAGGCGGCAATTGCCACATTGCGCATGGTGAGCGCCCGTCGCCCCGCCAGCACTGCCCCAAAGATCAGCCCCAGCATCAGCGTCGAGCGAAAGGCCGGCACATTGTCCATGCCGCCGGCCAGCAGCAGATAGAAGAACGCCGCCAAGATCCCCGCCACCGCCGAAATCTTCTTCACCGGCCAGCCCACGGCCAGGGGCACAGAGGCCAGCGCCAGCCGCACCAGCCAAAATATGCCGCCCGCCACGATCGACAGATGCAGCCCCGAAATCGAATAGATATGCGCCAGCCCCGACGCCGCCATCACGTCACGTGTCTCGTCGGTGATATCGCTTTGATCGCCCATCACCATAGCCTTGCCGATGGCTGCACTGGCCCCCTCGAGCACCGCATCGATACGCGCGCCGATGAAATTGCGCAGCGCCTGCACCCGCCGGACCATGTCGCCCTCGTCGCCCGCCGCGACCACGCTCACCGTGCCGCCCGTCACCGAGCCATAAGCGCCGATCCCCGAGAAATAGGCGTGAAACTGCCCGTCATGCGCCCCCGGCAGCACCGGCCCCGGCACCGGCGCCAGCCGCATCGCCGCCCGGATCCGATCCCCCGGCGCCAAAGCCGGCTCGTTGGGCAGGAACAGCCGTGCCCGACGGATATCCGGCATGCGCGCGCCCTCCAGTGGTACCAGCTCCGAAATCACCACCCGCTGCCCATCGGCCCCGGCCGAAATGATCTCATCCACCCGCGCCTCATAGGTCCCATAGGCCGCCCGCGTCAGCATGGTGCTGTCATAGACCGCCGCATGCAGCGGCAGGAGGCAAAATCCCAGCGCCAGCGCCGCCAGCTGCACCCCCAGGCGCAGCCCGTCGAGCGAGCCCAGCAGCAGCGCGCCGCCGATTACCCCCAGCGCCACGAGGCCCGCGACGCCATAGAGCAGCATGCCGGGCTCGCTCGGCCAGGCCGCATAGGCGATCAATCCGACGATCAGGCTGAATGGCAAAAGCACGAACAGCCGCCGCTGTTCGAAGGCCTGGGCAAAAGCCTCGACCAGGCTCCCCCAGGCGACTCGAGGTCCAAAAGCGGGCGCCGGCCGAGGCGGCCACAGCCGCACCGCGCCCCTTGGCCCCGTCACCAACACGCCCTTTCCGTTCGCCCCTGCCCCCGCTTCGGCCAATCCCGGGCACCCCCACCCTTGCGCTCAAGCCCGCCTATGCTACACACGGCCCGCATTTCCTCAAAATTCTTCGGTTCCCATGTCCCAGGTCGTCACCCGTTTTGCCCCATCTCCCACCGGCTACCTGCATATCGGCGGCGCGCGCACGGCTCTCTTCAGCTGGGCCTATGCCAAGAACCAGGGCGGCAAGATGCTGCTGCGCATCGAAGACACCGATCGCGAGCGCTCCACCGAAGCCGCCGTCACCGCGCTGATCGATGGGCTGAAATGGCTGGGCCTCGATTGGGACGGCGAGCCGATCAGCCAGTTCGCCCGCGCCGCCCGCCATGCCGATGTCGCCCATGAACTGGTGAAGATGGGCCACGCCTATTACTGCTATTGCTCCCCCGAGGAACTTGAGCAGATGCGCGAGGACGCCCGCGCCGCCGGCAAGCCGCCCCGTTACAATGGCTATTGGCGCGATCGCGACCCCTCCGAGGCCCCCGAAGGCATAAAGCCGGTAGTCCGCATCAAGGCGCCGCTGTCGGGCGAAATCATCGTGCATGACCATGTGCAGGGCGACGTGGTCTTCAAGACCGAGAACCTCGACGACTTCATCATCCTGCGCTCGGACGGCACCCCCACCTATATGCATGCCGTGGTGGTCGACGATCACGACATGGGCGTCACCCACATCATCCGTGGCGACGACCACCTGACCAATGCCGCCCGCCAGATCGTTATCTACAACGCCATGGGCTGGCCTGTGCCTGAAATGGCCCATATTCCGCTGATCCATGGCCCCGATGGCGCAAAACTCTCCAAGCGCCACGGCGCCCTCGGCGTCGAGGCCTATCGGCAGATGGGCTATCTGCCCGGGGCCGTGCGCAACTATCTGGCCCGCCTCGGCTGGAGCCATGGCGACGACGAAATCTTCTCGACCGAGCAGATGGTGGAATGGTTCAGCCTCGAAGCCCTCAACAAGGGCGCGGCGCGCTTTGACTTCGTCAAGCTCGAGAACATCAACGGCCACTATATCCGCGAGGCCGACCCAACCTATCTCTACAATGTGATGGTCGAAACCGCGCGCGAGGTGGGTCGCGAAAACGACGTCACGGGCCTAACGGCCAATCACAACACCGTGCTGGCCGCCCTGCCCGAATTGCAGCCGCGTGCCAAAACGGTGCTGGAGCTGATCGACCTGGCGCAGTTCATCTATGCCCTGCGCCCCATTCAGCCCGATGCCGCCGCGGCAGCTCTGCTGACCGACGACGCCAAACTGGTGCTGGCCGGTATTGCCGAAACGTTAGGGGGCCTTGCCGATTGGTCAGTGCCCGCCATCGATGCGGCCATGCGTAGTCTGGCCGAAGAGAAGGGTCTCAAGCTCGGCAAATTGGCCCAGCCGCTGCGCGCCGCACTCACCGGACGCACCGTGTCGCCGGGCATTTTCGAGGTCATGGTGCTGATTGGCCGCGAGGAAAGCATGGCCCGACTCAGCGACCAGATCGGGGGCTGAACCGACCCGTCGGCCCGATGGCGACACCCGGCCGATAGATAAGTCATACTTACCTATCGGTTGCCCTTGCCGGTCAAGACCTGATACCTCTGCGGTAACGTTCGGCGCCGCTGAAAGGCGCCGACCCAAGCCTATAACATCGATCCTTCCTGCGGGGCGCGCGGGTGAAGCGAGGAGATATCAATGACCGATAAAGTCGCAAAACTCGTCATCGGGGACCACACCCATGAATTCCCGATACTGAGCGGTACCGTTGGTCCGGATGTCATGGACATCCGCTCCCTCTACGCCAAAACCGGCCTGTTCACTTACGATCCGGGCTTCACCTCCACTGCGGCATGCGACAGCGCCATCACCTTCATCGATGGCGACAAGGGCGAACTGCTCTATCGCGGCTATCCCATCGAGCAGCTGGCCGACAAATCCAACTATCTCGAAGTCTGCTACCTGCTTCTTTACGGCGAACTGCCGACCCCGGCCCAGTTCAAGGAATTCGAGCAGCTGGTCACGCGCCACACCATGGTGCACGAGCAGATGCACTATTTCTTCCGCGGCTTCCGTCGCGATGCGCACCCGATGGCGGTGATGACCGGCGTGGTCGGCGCCATGGCCGCCTTCTACCACGACTCCACCGATATCAACGATCCGCAGCAGCGCGAGATCGCCTCCATCCGCATGATCGCCAAGATCCCGACCCTGGCGGCCATGGCCTATAAATACTCGATTGGCCAGCCCTTCGTATATCCGCGCAACGATCTCGATTACGCGGCCAATTTCCTGCACATGTGCTTCTCGGTCCCGGCCGAGGAATACAAGGTCGATCCCAAGATTGCCCGCGCCATGGACCTGATCTTCACGCTCCATGCCGATCACGAGCAGAACGCTTCGACCTCGACCGTGCGCCTTTCCGGGTCGTCAGACGCCAATCCCTTCGCCTGTATCGCGGCCGGCGTGGCCTGCCTCTGGGGCCCTGCCCATGGCGGCGCCAACGAGGCCTGCCTCAACATGCTGCGCCAGATCGGCACGGTGGATCGCATCCCCGAATTCATCGCCCGCGCCAAGGACAAGAACGACCCGTTCCGCCTGATGGGCTTCGGTCACCGCGTCTACAAGAACTTCGATCCGCGCGCCAAGGTCATGCAGGCCACCGCCAAGGAAGTGCTCTCCATCCTCGGCGTCGAGAACAACCCGACCTTGCAGGTTGCTCAGGAACTCGAACGCATCGCGCTCGAAGACCAGTACTTCATCGACCGCAAGCTCTATCCGAATGTCGACTTCTACTCCGGCGTGATCCTGGACGCGATCGGCTTCCCGACCTCCATGTTCACCGTGCTCTTCGCCGTCGCCCGCACCGTCGGCTGGATCAGCCAGTGGAAGGAAATGATCGGCGACCCGCAGAAGAAAATCGGCCGCCCGCGCCAGCTCTACAACGGCGCCACCGCCCGCGACTACCAGCCCATCACCCAGCGCTGATCGCCCGGCCATCGCCAAACCAAAGCACCCCTTCCACCAAAGGGGTGCTTTTTCTTTATGGATCATCCGTAAGTGTTGGGTCCCCATATCTCCCGGCCCCTTCGCCTCCCTCCCCCTAGAGCTTTTCACGTTCTGGTTGATGCGGCTCCATCGCCCATCCCCCTTGAGGGCTTTGATCTGTCCCGGAGGGTAAATCTCTCCAGTGGAGAGATTTGAAGAGAAAAGGCCGGGGTGGGGTCGTTTAGCGATCCACTGATGGACCCCTCCCTCAATCCCTTCCCTCAAGGGGGATGGAGGCGAAAGAGCCAAGAATCCACGTCACTATGAAATGATCTAGAAGGCCATTTGAGCTACGCTCGAATGGCCTGGGATTGGGGGAGCGGGTTCTCACCCCAACTGCGATGCCACCCCTCCCCCTCCTTCAGGGGGAGGCTGGGTGGGGGTTCCGCAGGCCCAGCAAACTCCCAATGGCAAACGGTTTCCCGGATGGTCCCCCCGCTCCAAAGGCTTTCGCAAGCCTTCCCCTCACCGCACCGCTCTCGGGCTCAACTCGGGGGCCTGTCAGCGCGCCACAACCACAGCATCGCGCCTCAGCGCCGGACATGCCCTCGCAGCACCGCCAGCACCTCATCCGCCGGGTCCTGCCGTCCGTAATCCGCCTCGCCCACCTGCATCAGCGTATAAAGCTCGGCAAACGCCGCCACCTGCGCCTGCCTTGCTCCGAGATCCCGCACCAGAGCGAACGCAGCCCCTCCGACCGCCTCCGCGCTCAGCGATTGCGAGACCAGTTCCGGAACCGCCTGGCGGCCGAGAATAATATTGGGCAGCGACACCTGCGGCCGCCCGATCTGCTCATAGACCCGCGCCTGCGGCCCATCGAGCGCGTAGATCACCAGCATTGGTACGCGGGCCAGAGCCAGCTCCAGCGTCACCGTGCCGGAGACGCAAATGGCCGCCACGGCCTGACCATAGAGCGCCTTGCGTTCGGCCCGCCGATCCTCGATGCGCACCGGCACCGGCCAGTTGGCCACCGCCTTCTCGAGCCGCCCTCGCAGCGCTGGCAATGTTGGGATCACCAGTTCAGTCACCGCCGCCTCCGCCAATAGAGAAGGCGCAATCGCCGCGAGCAAAGGCAGATGTCGACGTAACTCACCCTTGCGGCTGCCTGGCAGCAGAACGAGCGGCCCCTGTTTCGGCGCGGTCTGGGTCAGCAGCGCCTCGCCGAGCGCCGGATGGCCGACATAGCGTGTCGGCGGCCCGCCAAGACGCTGCATCACCGCAGGCTCGAAGGGCAAGACCGCCAGCGTCGCATCGAACAACGGCCGCAGCTTGGCCGCGCGTTCCGGATGGCGCGCCCATACGGAAGGGGCAACATAGAGGATGATCGGGCCAGAAAAGCCCTTGGCTCGCAAACGCGCCGCCAATAGACGCGAAAAATCCTGCGCGTCGACCAGAACCACCATGTCGGGCTTGCTGCGCAGGATGGCACGCGTCGCCTGGCCGATGCGCCACAACAGTTTCGGCAGGTTGACGATCACGTCGGTGACGCCCATCACCGCCAGGTCCGACATCGGGAACAGCGGCACCAGTCCCTGCCCGATCAACTCGTCACCGCCGACACCGGACAGCGTCACATCGACCTTCTGGCGCAGGCGTCCGACCAGATCTGCAGCGATCCGGTCGCCGGATGGTTCACCGGCAAGAATGAAGAGACGAAGACTCTCCCTCATGCCACCTCCGCGGCGTTCAGAATCCGTTCATTTAGCGGTCAGACTCGTGCCCGTTCTTGGGAAGCAGGATCGGCCGGTCACCGCCATCGGCGATGAACTGCACCACGTCCTGCACCAGCGCATCGTCCTTGAACAGCGCCGCCGCATCCTCGACGCGCTCGCGCAACGTGCCCTCGCTGGCAAAAATCTGCCGATAGGCGGCCCGCAGGCGATGGATAGCCTCGCGGTCGAACTTTCGACGCTTGAGCCCAACCAGGTTAAGTCCCGTCAGCACCGCACGATTTCCCACCGCCATGCCATAGGGAATGACATCGCCGTCGACCATGGACTGCGCCCCGATAAAGGCATGCGAGCCGATGCGGGTGAACTGGTGAATGACGCAGGTACCGCCGAAAATGACGTTGTCACCCACATGAACATGGCCGGCAATGCCAACATAATTGGCCATGACCACATTATTGCCGATGATTGCATCATGCGCCACATGTGCATTGGCCATGATCAGGCAGTCATTCCCAACCTTGGTCAGCATTCCGCCGCCCTCGGTTCCAGGATTGATTGTCACCGCCTCACGAATAGTGCAGCGCTCGCCGATTTCGAGGCACGAATTCTCGCCATGATACTTTAGATCTTGCGGCTCATGACCGATAGACGCAAACGGAAAGATGCGCGATCCGGCGCCAATCGTGGTGTTGCCGTCGATCACGGCATGCGACACCAGCTCGACATTGTCGCCCAGAACCACGTTCTTTCCGACCATGCTATAGGGCCCGATGCGGACCCCACGGCCCAGCGTCGCGCCCTCGGCAACGATCGCCGTCGGGTGAACGACGGGCTCGGTCACGAATCCGCCCCGACAATCATGGCGGTGATCTCGGCCTCGGCGACCACCTTGCCATCGACAATCGCCTTGGCCTCGTACCGGCCCACATTGCGCCGGCGGTGCATCTTGGAGATATGGAATTCCAGCCGATCACCAGGCCCTGCAGGCTTGCGGAAGCGGGCATTGTCCACGCCCAGCATCATGACGATCTTCTTGCCGTTCGCATTGCCGTCATGCTTGATGACGATGGCGCCGGCAGTCTGCGCCATGCCCTCGATGATCAGCACGCCGGGGAAGATTGGATTGCCCGGAAAGTGTCCCTGAAAGATCGGCTCGTTGAAGGTGATGTTCTTGATTCCAACGGCAGATTCGTCGCCGTTGATATCAATGATCTTGTCGATCATAAGGAACGGATACCGATGCGGCAAAGCCTCAAGGATTTCCGCAATGCTCATCGCATCGAGTTCAGTGGCTTCGGTGACGGTATCGTTCATCCCCGCTTGTCCCCCTTAGACAATTTGCGCATCACGGCGATCTCTCGCCAAAAATCTCTTATATCCTGCGCCGGTGCCCCGGCAAGTTTCGAACCGGCGGGCCAGTTCTTGGTCACCGCCGCTCGCCCATGCACGACGGAACCGGCGCCAATGGTGACATGACCCGATGTCCCCACGCCGCCGCCCATCAGCACCCCATCCTCGACAATGGTAGAGCCCGAAAGCCCGCTCATCGCCGCGATAAGGCAGTTTCGACCGATCCGGCAATTGTGGCCGATCTGCACGAGATTATCGATCTTGGTACCGTCGCCGATCACGGTATCGCCCAGCGCGCCGCGGTCGATAGTGCTGTTGGCACCAACCTCGACACGATCCTGGATGATCACCCGGCCCAGCTGCGGAATCTTGCGGTTAGAGCTGCCGAAATCGAGCCAACCAAAGCCTTCCGTGCCAATACGGACGCCGGAATGCAGCACCACGTCATTGCCGATATGAGCACAGTCGATCGTGCAATTGGCGGCAATTGTGCAATTGCGCCCGATGGTTACGCCCGCACCGATGACGGTATTGGCGCCGATGATGGTACCGCGCCCAATCTCCACACCGGCGCCGATCACCACATTGGAGCCGATAGTAACGTCGCGCTCGAAAATCGGCGCACCCAGATCATCACGACCAGCCGCAATGATCGAGCGCGTACTGGACGGATAGAGGAAGTCGAGGACATCGGCGAAGGCATTGTGGGCCTTGTCGGCAGCGACACCGACCGTTCCGGCAGGCACGACATCGCGCAGCGCCCCGGAAACGAAGACAGCGCCAGCATTCGTGCGGCGCAGTTCCTCGATATAGCTGGTGTGAGCGGCCAGGGCGAGATCATTGGGACCAGCCAGATCCAATTCGGCAACGCCGGAAATGATCAGCTCGGCCTCGGAGCCATCAACCAACCCAGGAAGGCCGATCTGCTCCAGCAGGGCTCCGAGGGCAACGGGGCCCGCAAAGCGGTGAAAACGGGTATCGACCATGGTGCCACTTAAATAACGAGAGCCGCGGCGCTACCGCCCCGCGGCTCTTCAAACTCTGTCACGCGCCTTGCACTAGAGCAAGGTGGAGATGGTGAACTGGAACACCTGCGTCCGATCGTCGGTCGACTTGTTCAGCACATGCGCAACGTCTCCACGGAGCGGGCCGAACGGCGAGTCCCAGATGAGAGATGCGCCCACCGAGGTGCGCCACGGCTGATCGACGGAACCGGCCGACACGCCAACCGGGGCACCGGCACCGGTATTGATGTTCGGCAGGTTCGAACCGTCGATCCAGGCCGCATCGGCCCAGATGGCGCCGCTCAGGCCGTAGCTTTCCGGCAGGCCGGGGATCGGGAACTCGATTTCGGCTGACACGCCGGCATACATGGTCGCACCGAGATACTCGCCGCTGGTCAGACGCGGACCGATGCCGCGCGGCTGGAAGCCGCGGATCAGCTGCGAACCAGGGGTGAAAGCCTCGACGGCATGCACACCGGTATTGTTCATGCTGTTGACGACACCAGCCTGACCGCGAACGCTGGCCACGATGCCGCTGTCGTCGAGGAGCGGCATGAAGTAGCGTGCGCGCGCCTCGGTCTTCAGCAGGTTGTGGTCCCAACCGATATACTGCTGGGAGAACGTCGCATAGAGACCCTCGGTCGGGTTCTTGACGCTATCGACGCCATTCCAGACCAGGTTGTAACCGATGAATGCCTTGTTGAATTCCTGCTTGTCGGTAACCAGCGAAGACCTATACTGCGGATTGTCCTTGGTATCGGAGATGATCTTGCGCTCGTAACCAGCGAAGAGCCCAGCATTCAGCGTGCTGGTGATCGGAACGCCCAGGCGCACCTGGCCGCCAGTCACCTGCGAACCGTAGAAGGTCGTGGTGGTCTCGTCGTAGATGCGGTGATAGGCGTCGACGCCAGCCGAAACCTTCATGCCCATGAAGCGAGGTTCGGTGAACGAGAAATCGAAGGTACGGCCGGACTGCGTCGCGCCGATGGCGGCACGCAAGTACTGGCCACGCCCGAGGAAATTGCGCTCGGTGAGCGACACTTCACCCAGAATACCGTCGACCGTCGAATAACCGGCAGTCGCACCATATTCACCGGTCGAGGTCTCGGTCACATTGACGTTGAGCACGACCTTGTCGGGCGAAGATCCCGGAGCGGTGGAAATTTCCACCTTCGAGAAGAAGCCAAGCGCTTCGACCTTACTGCGACCACGGATAACCATGGAGCGGTTGAACGGGTCGCCTTCGCCGAATTCGAATTCCCGACGAATGACAAAGTCACGCGTCTTGGTATTGCCGGTGATATTGATGCGTTCGACATAGACGCGAGCGCCTTCATCCACGAGGTAGGTGATGTTGAACGTGCCGGTCGCGACATCACGATCCAGACGAGCGCGGACGTCAGCGAAGGAATAACCCTGAGCCGTGGCTTCGTAAGCCATGTCTTCCAGCGTCTTCTGCAGATCGGCAACCGAGTAACGACCACCCTGCCCGGTCTTGACCGTGCCCTTGAGCACATTGGTATTGAGACCGTTGATGCTGGTTTCGATATTGACGTTGCCGAATTCGTAGGGCTGGCCTTCATTTACCGTGAAATTGATGAAGTAGGCATTGCGCGAGGCATCATACTCGGCAACCGAGTTGACCTGCGCATCGGGATAGCCGCGATTGGCGTAGTAGAGACGGATACGCTCGCGATCAACCGCCAGCTTCTGCTCGTCATAGGTATCGTCGCGGAGCAACCAGCTGAGAACGCCAGTTTCCTTGGTGAGCATGGCGCCCTTGAGGCTGCCGGCACCAATCGCGTTATTGCCAGTGAAGTTGATCGCCGCAATGCCTGCGCGCTCGCCCTCATTGACCTGGAAAACCACTCGCACGCGACCATCGGCAGTTGCCTCGGTCCGCGCCGTCACACCGACGGACATGAAGCCATCGCGGTCGTAAGCCTGACGAATGCTTTCGATATCAGCAGCCAGTCGCTGCTGCGAGAACACTCCGGACGAACTCAGATCGACCATTGCCAGCAATTGCTTGTCGGAGAAGCGACGATTGCCCTCGAACAAGACAGAACCGACCAATTGCTCCTGAGCGTAGGCACTTACGACACCGAAAACCGGCACACCGCCTGCGATCAGGGGTGCAGCCCCCATAAGGGCAATCGCGGAAACCGCTCCACGCATCAGCTTGGTGGGGTTGATCATATTGTTATTGCCTTCTGCGACCTGCCCAGGGAATCGCGAACACACCGCTCCCCCAAGCCAACTCCATTGAAGTGTTTTACTGTTTTTTTAACCAGGGACAAGGCGTTCATCCCGACGCGGTTAGTAATTCATTGGCGATCTGGCATTCGTGCAACACCTTGCGAACCAAGGTTAATGGCGGGTTACCGCAGAATTCCAAAGTACGAGAACACCGTATCGTTAAATACGGTGAACACCATCAGCGCCAGGACCAGGGCAAAGCCGAAGCGATACCCTATTTCCTGTACCCGCATGCTGAGCGGGCGACCACGAACGGCCTCAACGAGATAGTACATTAGGTGGCCGCCGTCGAGCATCGGCACCGGCAAAAGATTGAATATACCGATATTTAGAGAGAGCAGCGCCATGAGGTTGATCAGGGCAACAATCCCCAGCGTTGCCACTTCCCCGGAAACCTTGGCCACTTTCACCGGGCCGCCCAGCTGCTCGACGTCCCCGCGCCCCACAAAGAAGTCTCCGAGGAACGCAGCCGTCCGCTGGATGATGAAGCGAATCTCCTCGAAGGTCATGCCGATCGCTTCCACCGGACCCGGCCGGTAGAGCGTGATGTCGGTATCATCGACATTGCGCGTCACCCCGATACGGCCGATGCGCTGCAAATTGCCAAACCGATCTTCGACCTGCACGGCTTCGGGCGTCAGAGTCAGTGTTTGCTCGGCACCATTGCGAACTAGGTCAACCACCACTTCGCGCGAGGGGCTGGTCGCTACATAGCGCTGAAAATCCTCGAAGCCGCGGACTGCGTAGCCATCAACCGATACGATCGTGTCGCCCGCCTGCAGCCCTGCCTCTTCGGCCACCGAACCGGCGATCACCTCGCCGACTACCGGCGGAATGGTGTAGCGCCCATAGCCAAGGAGCAGCGCATAGAGGATGAAGAAAGTCAGCAGAACATTGGCGATGGGACCGGCCGCTACGATGGCGATGCGCTGCCACACCGACTTGTTGACGAAGAGGCGCGGCGCCAGTTCTGGCGGCAGGTTCTGCGTCGCCTCAGGATCCGGCATACTGGCCGCATTCATATCGCCGACGAAGCGAACATAGCCACCCAGGGGAACCGCCGAGATACGCCAGCGCGTGCCGTGCTTGTCGTTCCAGCCGACAAGCTCCCGCCCAAAACCAACCGAAAAGGTTTGAATGGCCACGCCATTCCATCGTGCCACCAGATAGTGCCCCATCTCGTGTACGAACACGATGACGGTCAGGACAGCTAGGAACGGAACGACGTAGGACAGGAGCCAGAAGGCAAAATCAAACATGGGTCTTCCAAACTCTGCACATCACCCGCTGGGCGCACGTGCTACCAATATAGCAGGCCCTCGGCGATCGCTCCGAATCCGGCATGCAGACTGCCCACGATCACAACGAAGATGACGCCGAATGTAAGGCTGTCGAGACGGTCCATGAGACCGCCATGGCCGGGAATGATATCGCCGCTATCCTTGATGCGGAAATGACGTTTCAGCGCGCTTTCGGCCAGATCGCCCGATTGGCCGAGCACGCTGATGACGGCGGACAGCAAAAGACCGATCCAGATCGGAGAATCGGTGACCAGCAGCCAGACCACCAGGCCCGCGCCGGTACCGAGCGCCAGCCCTCCGAGGGCTCCCGACCAGGTCTTTGATGGCGAAATCTCCGGCGCCAGCTTTTCGCCACCGATCTGCCGGCCGGTGAAGAAGGCCGCCGAATCCGTCATCCAGATCACCGTACCGAGATAGACGCCTGCCCAGATACCAACCGTGCCTTCCCCGCGCATCATCAGGATGAGAAGGATCAGGCCGCCGAACAACCCGAGGCCGGCAAACCGCCAGACCAGAAGCTTTCGGTCCATGAACAGCGCCACCACACAGGCCACGAGGATAGTTGCAACGGCCCCCAACACGCCAAACAGCGGATAGGCCAGACCGGACAGCGCCACGAGACCGATCAGCACCATGCCCATGGGTGTCAGCGGCGCGCGGGAAATCATCGTTTCCCACTCCCGATAGACGCCGCCATAAACCGCGCCCACCACCGCCGCGAAGAGGTAGCTGCCGATGTAAAGCGCCGTAGCTGTCAGCGCGATGAGCACCAGAGCCGAAATGAGCCGCGGTCCGACATCTGCCCAGTTACGGCGAGTCACTGTTTTCTCGGGAGGGGGACCGTCCGGCATGCTCACGACCCTGTCGCGCCTATGCCGCCAAAGCGTCTGTCCCGCAACGAGAAGGCCTCGAGCACGCGCAGGAAGCTGGCTTCGTTGAAATCGGGCCAATGCTCGTCAACGAACACGAATTCGGAATATGCCGCCTGCCAGAGCAGGAAGTTGGAGAGCCGCTGCTCGCCGCTGGTCCGGATGATCAGATCGGGATCCGGCATGCCTTCGGTGAACAGCGAACGGGCGATGGCAGCTTCGTCGATTGCGTCCGGGTCCAGTCGCCCCGCGGCCACTTCATGCGCCAGCTGACGCGCAGCAGCTGCGAGCTCGGCCCGGCCTCCATAATTGAACGCAACCACCAGCGTCAGCCCGGTATTTCCGGCAGTCTTGGCTTCGACATCGTCGATGAGCCGCACCAGGGAGTGGTCGAGCCCCTCGCGCGTGCCGATGATCCGCACCTTGACATTGTTGCGGATCAATCGCTGCAGATCGGAAGCGACGAAGCGCCGCAAAAGATTGAAAATGAAGGAAATCTCGTCAGGAGGACGCGACCAGTTCTCGGAGGAGAAGCTGAATACGGTCAGGTACGAGACGCCGTAGGTGATGCAAAGCTCGACCATGCCGCGCAGGGCACCAACGCCCTGCACATGCCCTTCGGTGCGCCGCTTGCCGCGCGCCTTGGCCCAGCGTCCATTGCCATCCATGATTACGCCGAGATGCACCGGAATGCGCAATCCCGACGCCATCCGCGGTGTCATGCTGGCGGCCGGTTCCCCTGCCATCGACGCCCTCCCGGCGTGGATCAGCCGGTCCTTAGACCTGCATGATCTCCTGTTCCTTCTGTGCCACGATCGTATCGATCTCGGCGACGGCATCATCGGTGGCCTTCTGCACCAGATCCGACTGCTTCTTGGCGTCGTCCTGGCTCATGTCGCCGTCTTTCTCAGCCTTTTTCAAGGCATCCATGCCGTCACGGCGAATGTGGCGCACGGCCACACGAGCCTGCTCTGCATAGTTATGGGCGACCTTGGCCAGCTCCTTGCGGCGCTGCTCATTGAGCTCGGGCAGCGGCACGCGGATCACCTGCCCCTCGCCCATCGGGTTGAGGCCGAGGCCGCTATCGCGGATGGCCTTTTCGACGGCATTGGCCATGGAGCGATCCCAGACCTGCACCGACAGCATGCGCGGCTCGGGGACGGTGACCGTGGCAACCTGGTTGAGCGGCATGCGCGAACCATAGGCTTCGACGACCACCGGCTCCAGCAGGCTGGCGCTGGCCCGGCCCGTGCGCAGGCCGCCAAGCTCGTCTTTCAACGACGCGACGGTCTTCTGCATGCGGGTCTTGAGTTCCTTGAGATCGTAGTTGGCCATTGCCTGCTTCCTTCCAGTCCCTCGTCGGGCGTCGCAGAAACTGACACCCAACCTAAACTTGTTATCTTTCCGGCTGACTAATAGTGCCGAATTTTTGGTGCCTGTCAGGCATCCTTGCCGACGCGCGTGGAAAGGCCCCTGCCTTCCAGAACGCCGGAAAGCCCTGCCTGATCGTCCAGGGCATATACAATTATCGGCATGGAGTTGTCGCGGGCAAGCGCGAAGGCCGCCGTATCCATGACCTTGAGATTATCGGAGATGACCTTGTCATAGCCGATGCTGGAATAGCGCACCGCATCGGGATTGGTCTTGGGGTCTGCGGAATAGACACCGTCGACCTTGGTACCCTTGAGCACCACATCGCACTCCAGCTCGATGGCGCGCAGGGTAGCGGCCGTATCGGTGGTGAAAAACGGATTGCCAGTGCCGCCACCAAGCACAACGACAAACCCTTCTTCGAGAGCCTGCTTTGCATCGCGCGCCGTGAAGGTATCGGCCACAGACGGCATTGTCGCGGCGCTGAAGGGCTTGGACTTCATGCCCTGGCGGCTGATGGCATTGGAAAGGGCGAGGGCATTGATCATCGTGCCCAGCATGCCCATGAGATCGGCGGTAACGCGATCAGTACCATCGGCAGCGCCGGCCATGCCGCGGAAAATATTGCCGCCACCGACGACAATAGCCACTTGCGTTCCGCCGCGCGCCACATCGGCGATCTGCTTGGCGACACCCTGGAGAAAGGGTGGCTCGATGCCGAAGGAATTGTCTCCCGCCAGCGCCTCGCCCGAAACCTTGAGCAATATGCGCTTATAGGCAGACGACATTGGCGGACCTCTCGACATGTATGAGTACGGCCACCGAATCCAGCGGGGACCCGGCCGACCCTAGTGCAAAAACGCCCCACAAAGAAGGCGAAGTTGCGGATGATGAAGTTTAGGCTACAGAAATCTCGATCCGGAAATGTGCGATCCGGAGAGGAGCGGGTGGGCCATGGCCCACCCGAAACGGGTCTTACTTGACGCCGGCAGTGGCAGCGACTTCAGCCGCAAAGTCGGTCTCGACCTTTTCGATGCCTTCGCCCAGGGCAAAGCGCACGAACTTGGTCAGCTTGACCGGCGCGCCGACTTCCTTTTCGGCATTCTTGATGGCGTCGCCCACGCGGGTCTCGCCGTCGATCACGAACACCTGGCTGAGCAGCGTGACTTCTTCGAAGTACTTGCGCATGCGGCCTTCGACCATCTTCTCGGCGATGTCGGCGGACTTGCCGCTTTCCTTGACCTGCTCAAGAATGATGGCGCGCTCACGGGCAACCACTTCCTGATCCAGCTCTTCGGGAGCAATGGCCTGCGGCTGCGCGGCAGCGATGTGCATGGCCAGCTGCTTGCCGAGTGCCGACAGGGCAGCCTTGTCACCAGTGGATTCGAGCGCCACCAGGATACCGATCTTGCCCATGCCCGCCTTGACGGCATTGTGGATATAGCTTTCCACCACGCCATCGGTAACGGTCACGGTCTGCGTACGGCGCAGGTTCATGTTCTCGCCGATCTTGGCGATAGCCTCGGTCAGTTCAGCCGAAACCGAGTGGCCGGTACCCGGGTACGGCATTTCGCCCAGCTTGACGACATCGCCATCGGCGTCGAGCGCCAGCTTGGCAATGTTGCCGACGATGGTCTGGAACTGCTCGTTGCGGGCAACGAAGTCGGTTTCGGAATTGACTTCAACGACGGCGGCCTTGGTGCCGGCAGTGGCAACGCCAACCAGACCTTCGGCAGCAACGCGATCTGCCTTCTTGGCAGCCTTGGCGAGGCCGCGCGTGCGCAGCCAGTCGACTGCAGCTTCCATGTCGCCATTGGTTTCAGCGAGGGCCTTCTTGCAGTCCATCATGCCGACGCCAGTCGACTCGCGGAGCTGCTTAACCATTGCGGCAGTGATTTCCATGGTTCACCTCTTGGCGGCCCCTCGCGGGGCTGCAATGTTCAATTGGATTTGGCCCGAATGTCCGGGCCACGGTACGCTTTCGAGAAAGGTGGAGACCACCTTTCCCATTATCAAGCGCAACTAGACGAAGATCAGTTGACGGCGGCTTCCGCGTCGGAAGGCAGATCTTCAGCCGGAGTTTCAGCGCCGGCACCGAGATCGGCACCCAGAGCGCTCGACGAACGGCCGATGCCGTCAATAGCGGCGCGCGAGATCAGCGAGACATAGAGCTCGAGAGCGCGGCTGGCGTCGTCATTGCCCGGAATCGCGTAGTCGACGGTGTCCGGATCGCAGTTGGTATCGACGATGGCCACCACCGGGATACCCAGGCGACGGGCTTCCTTGATCGCGTTGGCTTCCTTGTTGGTGTCGATCACGAACAGGAGGCTCGGCAGGTTGCCCATGTCCTTGATACCGCCCAGGTCGCGCTCGAGACGCTCCTGCTCGCGGGACATCATCAGGCGCTCCTTCTTGGTGCGCAGCGCCAGGTCGGCATCGCTCATCGACTCGAGCTCACGCAGGCGAGCGATCGAGTTGGAGATGGTCTGCCAGTTGGTCAGCGTGCCGCCGAGCCAACGCGAGTTCACGTAGTACTGAGCGGACTGCTTGGCAGCATCGGCCACCAGCGGAGCGGCCTGGCGCTTGGTACCAACGAACAGCACGCGGCCGCCATCGGCAACGGTGTCGGATACGAGCTGCAGAGCGCGGCTCAGGGCCGGGACGGTCTGCGACAGGTCGAGAATGTGGATATCGTTGCGCACGCCGAAGATGTAGCGTTCCATCTTCGGGTTCCAGCGGTGCTTCTGGTGGCCGAAATGGACGCCTGCTTCGAGAAGCTGACGCATGGAGAATTCTGGCAGTGCCATGATGGGCTGCTCCTTTACCGGTTTATGCCGCCACGAAGCCTTGCGACGATGCTCGTCACCGGATGGATTTCTGAACGACAGAAAGCCTGCTTCGTGTGTGTGATTGCGCCGGACCACGCCGAACGCGTGCGCCATATAGGCGAACAATGGCCCCGACGCAACCCACCTGCACCACTTCGAACTGGACGAATTTCACGGAATCGTCAGGGAACAAAGCGCTTTGGCCACGATTGACTATGCATAGACCCGCGCCTGGCACGCGGGGACAAGGGTGAAAACCCCTGAGCGGGAGAGGAAGGGCCAAGGCTCGCCTCTTCCGCGTTGTTATGTGATGCGCTCACGCGAACCGAACATCCATCACGCCATCGAGCGCTTTGATCCCGCCGGCGACCTCGGCGGTCAGCTGGTATTTTCCAGGCAATTCCAGCTCGTACTCTCGAGCGCCGCCATCCCGGATCACCACGAAACTGACGGTGCCATTACCGCCGCGCTTCAGCTGCGCACTGGTCGGCTCCAATGCTTTGGCGTCGGCCATGAAGATGGTCATCTGCCGATCCACGCGCTCAGCCATGCCCTCGATGGGCTTGGCCGAAACCAGACGCAGGCTGATACCTTCCGCCCGCTCGTCAGCACCGACCTCCAGGATCACCGAATTGCCCGGCTGCAGAATTGCGCCGAACTCGTTGATCTGCTCGGAGAAGGCAATGCATTCGAACGTGCCGCTCTGATCCGAGAGCGACAGGATCATCATCGGCGTGCCTTTTCGCGTTCGCCGATCATTGCGCCCAGAAATCGTGCCGGCGAGACGACCGGCACCCGCCCCATCCTTCACAGCCCGCTCGAAATCGCTCCAGCGCTGCACCCGCAATTTTTCGAAAAGATCGGCATAGGCATCGAGCGGGTGCGCCGAAAGATGGAAGCCGATGGCGGCCAGTTCGCGATCCGCCCGCTCGGTCGAGCTCCAGGCCGGCACGCCGGATGGCAGCCTGAACGGCTCGGGCTCGGCGCTGGCGAACATGTTCCATTGGCCTTCATTACGCTCCGAGGTCAGCGCCTGCGCCGTGCCGATCACCGACTCGACCGCTGCAAAGGCAACTTCCCGACGCGGCACCAAGCCATCGAAGGCCCCGGCATTGACCAGTGTCTCCAGCGTCCGCTTGTTGAGGACCCGCGGGTCGACCCGACGTGCGAAATCGCCGAGATCCTTGAACGGCTCGTTGCCTCGTACCTCGACGATGTGTTCCGCCATCGCCCGGCCCACGCCCTTCACCGCCGAAAGCCCGTAATGGATGCGGTCTTCCTTGACGGAGAACACCACTTCCGAGCGATTGACGCAGGGCGGCACCACTTCAATACCCTTTTTGCCCGCTTCGCGACGGAAGTCGCTGAGCTTATCGGTCTGCGCCATGTCGAGCGTCATCGAAGCCGCATAAAATTCGTGCGGAAAGTGCTCCTTGAGATAAGCGGTCTGGTAGGAGACCCAGGCATAGGCCGCCGCGTGGCTCTTGTTGAAGCCGTAATTGGCGAACTTGGCGAGCAGGTCGAAGATTTCATCGGCGAGGGTTTCGCTCACCCCCTGCGGCCCGGAGCCTTCGCGGAATCGGACGCGCTGGGCATCCATTTCCGCCTTGATTTTCTTACCCATGGCGCGGCGCAACATGTCCGCCTCGCCCAGCGAGTAGCCTGACAGAAGCTGGGCGATCTGCATCACCTGCTCCTGGTAGACGATGATGCCGTAAGTCTCATCCAGCACCGTCGACAGCGCCGGATGCGGATAGCTCACCTCTTCGGTGCCATGCTTGCGATTGATGAAGCTCGGGATATTGTCCATCGGGCCAGGCCGATAGAGCGCGTTCATGGCGATAAGGTCTTCGATACGGTCGGGCTTGAGCTCCATCAGAGCACGGCGCATGCCAGCCGATTCAAACTGGAAAATGCCGTAGGTATCGCCCCGGGCGTAGAGCTTGTAAGTGGCGGCGTCTTCAATCGGAATGGCGTCGATATCGAGGTTGATCCCGCGATTAGCCACCATCTCAACGGCATAGCGGATCGTCGTCAGCGTCTTGAGGCCGAGGAAGTCGAACTTCACCAGGCCTGCCGGTTCCACCCATTTAAGGTTGTACTGCGTAACCGGCATTTCCGAGCGCGGATCGCGGTAGAGCGGCAGCAGTTTTTGCAGTGGACGGTCGCCGATCACGATGCCCGCGGCGTGGGTCGAGGCGTGGCGGAAGAGCCCCTCGAGAGCCTGAGCAATCTCCACCAGTTGGCCGACGGTCTCGTCCTCGTCCGCCATCTGCTTGAACTGCGGCACCTCCTTCATGGTCCGTTCGATGGACCAGGGATCGGCCGGATTGGCGGGCACGAGCTTGCAGATGCGATCCACCTGCCCATAGGGCATCTGCAGAACGCGACCGACGTCGCGCAACACGGCGCGCGCCTGCAGCGTTCCGAAGGTGATGATCTGCGCCACCTGTTCGGCGCCATACTTCTTCTGGACGTAGTCGATGACCTCTTCACGACGATCCTGGCAGAAGTCGATATCGAAGTCGGGCATCGACACGCGTTCCGGATTGAGGAAGCGTTCGAACAGCAGATTGTAGCGCAGCGGATCGAGGTCGGTGATGGTCGTGGCATAGGCCACGAGCGAACCGGCACCAGAACCGCGCCCCGGTCCCACCGGGATGCCATGAGCCTTTGACCACTGAATAAAATCAGCAACAATAAGGAAATAGCCAGGGAACTTCATCTTTTCGATGATAGAAAGCTCGAAAGCCAGCCGTTCCCTGTACTCGGCTTCTGTCTTGCCCGGCGCGATGCCAGTCGTTGCCAGGCGCGCATTAAGACCGGTCTCGGCCATCTCGCGCAATGCCAATGCTTCGGCCGCAACAACAGCATCTTCGGTGTCGTGTGACCCGGCAGCGAACTTGGGCAGGATCGGGCCCCGCGTCCTCGGACGGAAGGCGATGCGCTGCGCAATCTCGATGGTGGATTCAAGCGCCTCGGGCAGATCGGCGAACAGCTCGATCATTTCGGCCCGGGTCTTGAAATAATACTGGTCGTTGAGCTTGCGCCGCTCGGTCTGTGCCAGCACGGTGCCGCCGGCGATCGCCAGCAGTGCGTCATGCGCCTCGAATTCCTTGGCGGTCTTGAAAAACGGCTCATTGGCCGCGACCAGCGGGATACCTCTGCGATAGGCGTAGTCGATGAGGCGGGGCTCAACAACCGCCTCTTGCGGCCGACCATGCCGCTGCAACTCAATATAGAGGCGATCATCGAAGAGCTCGGCCAAGCGGTCGAGCCGGCGGATGGCGTTGGCGTCCTGCCCTTGCGCTAAGGCCATATCGATGGCGCCCTCGGGACCACCTGAGAGGCAGATCACTCCCGCCAGGCCTTCGCGGGACAGCCAATCCAGCTTGACACGCGCCAGCCCGTTTTCGCCTTCGAGATAGGCGCGTGACACCAGGCCGGAGAGATTGGCAAACCCCTCCTCCGACTGCGCCATCAAGACGACACTGGACTTGCCCGTCCAGGCCACGTGCCCGCGCTCACTGACGCGTTCTTCGGCAGCAGCGAAGTCGAAGGGCAGTTCCACCCCGATCAGAGGCTGGATGCCCTTCTTGGTCGCCTTTTCGGAAAACTCCAACGCGCCAAATAGATTGCCGGTATCGGCGATTCCGATCGCCGGCTGGGCATCGGCCGCTGCCAGCTTCAGAATGGTTTCGAGCTGCAGAGCGCCTTCGAGCAGAGAGAAGGCAGAATGGACATGTAGGTGAATATAGCCGGGGCCGCGCATAAGCATCTCCTGGCCGGAACATGGGCTCCTGGCGAGCCAGGGTCAAACCTTTCTCGGCCCACAATCCACAAGTGATCACGCCAGATGCGTGATGAGGTCCATCCAGGTGAGCGAGCCGATAGTGAACGCACCCAGCGTGACGAAAGCGGCGAAGTCCTTGATGAAATCGAGCATTCTTGCCTCCTGTGTTTCTGTATTGTTCTTATAAGTTCTATTTTTGTTCACGTCTAGACGGGAACAGCGGTGAAACCGGGGACAGGGGTTAACTGGTTAGGAAAGCGTTAGGATAGGTTGTTGGTCGTTAAGATTCGGCGCTGTGCGGCCCCCGGCGCGCGCTCGACGAAATTGGGATCGTGAGGGGCCGTGGAAACCGCAAAGCAGAACACCGCCCCCTTTCAGGAGCGGTGCCAAACTGCAGGTCCGGATCGACGATGCGGCCGCCACTTTGAGACGCTAGGCATTCTTCACGAACCCTAGAGGGTGTGTGGAACCACCAGACCATTACGGATCGTGACGATCCGATCCGCGCGTCGCGCGAGGTCATAATTATGCGTCGCGATAAGCGCAGCGGCGCCTTCATTGCGGATGAGGCTCTTGAGGGCCTCAAACACGCGGTCGCTCGTCTCCGGGTCGAGATTGCCGGTCGGCTCATCAGCGAGAATGACACGCGGATGATTGGCGGCGGCGCGGGCGATAGCGACACGCTGCTGCTCCCCACCGGACAGTTCAGCGGGGCGATGGGTGGCGCGCGGAGCGACACCCAAGAGGTCCAGCAGTTCCATGGCCCTGCCCTCCGCCGGCTTTTGCGTCTGACCGGCGATCAATTGCGGCATCACCACGTTTTCGAGCGCGGTAAATTCGGGCAGCAGATGATGGAATTGATAGACATAGCCAACCGTCGAGCGCCGCAATTGCGTGCGTGCGCGATCGCCCATCTGGCTGGTTTTTTGCCCGACAATTTCGATCTCGCCCGATTGCGGCGATTCCAGCAGACCGCACAAATGCAGCAATGTGGATTTGCCTGCGCCTGATGGCGCGACGAGGGCAACCATCTCACCACTGTCGACGGTTAGATTGGCAGATTCGAGCACGCGCACGGTGCGCTCGCCTTCGCCATAATGCCGGTGGACGTCCTGCAGCAGCAGATGCGGCTTACTCATAGCGCAGGGCCTCCACCGGGTCATATTGGGCCGCACGCCAGGCCGGGTAAATGGTGGCCAGGAAGCTCAGTCCCAGTGCCATGCACACCACCACCGTCACCTCCACCGGATCGGTGCGGCTGGGCAGAGACGACAGGAAAAACACCTCTGGAGGGAACAGCGTCACCCCGAGGAAATCGGAGATTGCCGCGCGGATGGTTTCGGCGTTGGCCGCCACGATCAGACCAATCACCGTGCCGGCAAGCGTGCCGATGACGCCGATCGTCGTGCCGGTGATCGAGAAGATGCGCATGATTGACCCGCGGGTCGCACCCATAGTGCGTAGCACCGCGATATCAGCGCCCTTGTCCTTCACCAGCATGATGAGGCTGGAGATGATGTTGAACGCCGCCACCAGGATGATCATCGAGAGGATAGTGAACATCACGACACGCTCGACCTGCAGCGCCGAGAAGAAGGTCTCGTTGCGCTGTTGCCAACTGGTCAGGATCATTGGCCGCAGATTGGGCATGGCCTCAATCCGCTCGCGCATCATGTTGACCGAGTCGGGATTGTCGATGAACACTTCTACGCCGCTGGTGCGCGGCACGCGGTCATAGGCGGCGTCGATTTCAGCGTCGCTCGCCATGATATCGAGCGGCGCCTGGCCAGGCTTCAGCACGTCATCGATGAGCTTGAAATAATCCTGCGCAGGCTCGAGCGGCATGAAGATGTAGAAACTGTCGAACTCGACCATGCCCAGATTGTAGATGGCATTGACCGGATAGGACCGGATCTGTGGCGTCGAGCCGAAGGGCGTCATCGCCCCATCGGGATTGATCAACTGGACCTGGTCGCCGATGCCGACACCCAGGGTCTGCGCAAGGCGGTAGCCAATGGCCACCCCGGTGCTTTCGTCCCAGCTGTCGAACCCGCCCTGCTCAGCCGAATTGTAGAGCAGATCGAGTTTCTTGAGATTTGCCTCATCCATGCCGCGGACAGTGGCCCCGGTCGAACTGCCCCGGCCGGACGCCAGAACCTGACCTTCGACGAAATAGACAGCAAACTTGACGCCATCGACCTGTTCGAGCGCCGACACAGTTTCCTTATAGTCGGTGAACTGGCTCTCGATGGGATAGCCGGTGAAATGACCGTTGAGCCCCAGAATCTTGTCGAGGAGCTCGCCGCGGAAACCGTTCATCACCGACATGACGACGATGAGCGTCGCCACGCCGATGGCCACGCCAACCATGGTGAGGCTGGCGATGACCGATATAAAGGCTTCCTTGCGTCTGGCGCGTAAATAGCGCCCAGCAATCATCCATTCGAAACGGGCAAAAGGCCGGGTGCTCCGGCCGCCCGCTGCTTGCTGTGCGCTCTCGGTCAAATGTCGTTCATCCGCTGGGGTTCGATCAGGGCCCGCAGGCGTGCAACCGCCTCGGACAGCGGCAGCGTCTCCCGCTCACCACTTTTGCGATGCTTGATCTCGACTTCGCCGGATTTAAGGCCACGCGGCCCCAAAATCAGCTGATAGGGAATGCCTACGAGATCGGCGGTGGCAAACTTGCTGCCAGCCGGCTGGTCGCGATCGTCATAGAGCAGGTCGATACCGGCCGCGGAAAGCTCCGCATAGAGAGCATCGCATGCAGCATCAGTGTCGGCATCGCCGGCCTTGAGGTTGATCAGCACGGCTTCGAAGGGCGCCACGGATACCGGCCAGACAATACCGTTTTCATCATGGCTGGCCTCGATGATCGCCGGGACCACGCGGGTCAGGCCGATGCCATAGGAGCCCATATGCACCACGGTTTCCTTGCCATCCTGCCCGGTGACGCTGGCCTTCATCGGCTCCGAATATTTGGTGCCGAAATAGAAGATGTGCCCCACCTCGATACCGCGCGCCGACACCCGCTTGTCCTCGGGAACTGCGGCTTCATACTCGGCCTGGTCCACCATCTCTTCGGTGGCAGCGTAGAGCGACGTCCAATCGTTGAAGATCGGCTTGAGATCCCCCCGGAAATCTACATCCTTGGACGGGATCGACTTGTCGAGCAGGTCGCGATGACAGAACACCTGGCTTTCGCCCGTTTCCGCAAGGATGATCCATTCATGGCTGAGGTCGCCACCGATGGGGCCGGTATCGGCGCGCATCGGAATGGCGGTCAGCCCCATACGGGCATAGGTGCGCAGATAGGCCACGAACATTCGCTCATAGGCGGCGACAGCACGATCCTTGTCGAGGTCGAAAGAATAGGCATCCTTCATCAGGAATTCGCGACTGCGCATCGTGCCGAAGCGGGGGCGCACCTCGTCGCGGAACTTCCACTGAATGTGATAAAGGTTCAGCGGCAGGTCCTTGTAGGACTTCACATAGGTCCGGAAGATGTCGGTGATCATCTCTTCATTGGTCGGGCCGTAGAGGAATTCGCGCTCGTGGCGATCCTCGATGCGCAGCATTTCCTTGCCATAGGCGTCATAGCGCCCTGACTCGCGCCAAAGGTCGGCCGACTGGATGGTCGGCATCAGCAATTCAATCGCGCCGGAGCGGTTCTGCTCCTCTTCGATGATCTTCTGCACCTTCATCAGCACTTTGTAGCCAAGCGGCAGCCAGGAATAGAGACCGGACGCCTGCTGACGGATCATGCCTGCACGCAGCATCAGCCGGTGCGAAACGATCTCTGCCTCCTTGGGCACATCGCGCAGCACCGGCAGGAAATAGCGGGAAAGGCGCATGGGAACTCCGAAACTCGTGCTCGACTCGTAGAATTTGCTCGTGCCCACTCAAATCCTAACCGTCCATTCGATGCAAGCATGCAAGCTATGCAGAATCTACTTGGCAGACCCCAAAACTGTTGTTAGGTTCCCTCGCAATAAAGCAAAGGCGGTCCAAACCGCCGGACGTCGACAACGTCAAGGGAGGAGCGTTGGCTGCCGCTTTGTAGCGTGCCTAAGACCAGCGTATTGTCGAACAAACTCAATTCAGCAGGGCCCTAGTGCCCTGCTTTTTTGTTTGATTTCAAACAATTGTGGCTAAATTCGCGTTCGAAGCATGAGAATGCCGAACAAGGCACCACGGCACTATGACCAGCGGCCTCATACCAACGATCTATGTAGGTTTTGCGACAGACATCGAAGTCCGTCGCCTCAGGCCGTCAAAACAACTTTTGAGGTCCAACTGAGCGAAGATCGCTCAACGATTCCAGTAAGCGTGCAGCGTCTCGTTGGACAGCCCCCACAAGAGCAGGCCCGTGAACACAATGGAGAGACCGGTGGTCAAGAGTATCTTCCTGACCAGATGCGGCTTCAGCGGCGCGCCGGGATCGCTGCCCGCAACCACTTCCACGCCCGCCTCATGATGGCTGCGCGCACCAATGGGTAACACTGCCACGAAGGTGAGCCACCAGACCACGAAATAAACAGCGAGGATCGAACCGTATTGCATGACCTGTCCTAGCCCAGAAGGCGACCGGCGCGAAAGAAGCCAACTTGTCGCGCCGGATGCAATTAAACGCGATGGACGAAGACGCTCACGTTCGGTTTGCGACCCCAGAAGGCATTGACCTCACCGCGAATGGCCTTGAACAGCGCAGAGTTCAGCACCTCGGTGTCGCTGCGGCGCTTCGGCGGCATGGACTTGATCACACCGGCAACCGTCTGCTCGACCAGTTCGACCACGGACTCATCCTCGGTCTCAGGCAAGCCTTCAACGACGAGATCGGGCCCAGCAACAACATGGCCGTTGGAATTGACGCAGAGGCTCACCACGATCATGCCGCCGAAGGACAGGCGGCGCCGTCCCTTGACACCACTTTCTTCGGGCGTGCACAGCACGAGGCCATCCAGATAGAGTTCACCGGTCCGCACCTCGGCCGGATAGGCCATCGGTTCAGGGAAAAGACGCACCAGGTCGCCATTGCGCGCCTCGCAGACATCCGGAATACCTTCCTGTCGGCCGAGCTTGGCATGGGCGTCGAGATGCATCGCTTCACCGTGCACCGGCACCAGCACCTGCGGCTTCACCCAGGAATAGAGCTTGCGCAATTCGTCACGGCGCGGATGGCCGGTGACGTGGACCAAGGCGTCGTTCTGCGTGATGACCTCGACGCCCTTGTCGATCAGCAGGTTCTGGATATCGATGACTTCGCGCTCATTGCCGGGAATGGCCCATGAGGAGAAGATCATCCGATCGCCGGCATTGAGATCGATCACCGGGTGATCGCCGCGAGCAATGCGGGCAATGGCGGCCCGCGCCTCGCCCTGGCTGCCCGTGCAGACCAGCACGCACTTGTTGCGCGGAATCGACTTGTAGGCGTCCTGATCGTGGACCTGCGGCAGACCCTCGAGCATGCCCAGTTCCTTGGCAATACCCATGATGCGGTGCAGCGAGCGCCCGGACATCACCACCTGCCGGCCGGCCTGATGCGCGGCCCGCACGATCGAGACGACGCGGCCCACATTTGAGGCAAAGGTGGTCACGGCAACGCGATTGGGGGCCTCGGCGATCAGCGCGGCCAGATTGGCGCCGACATCGGCTTCGCTCGGGCTTTCGCCGTCCTTGAGCGCATTGGTGGAGTCGCAGATCAGAGCCAGCGGCAGGCTGGTATCGGCACCGATGGCCTGAAGGCGGGCAACATCGGTGGGCGCATTGAGCACCGGGGTGGGGTCGAGCTTCCAGTCACCGGTATGCAGCGCCCGCCCGACTGGCGTCGTAATAAGCAGACTGTTGGATTCTGGAATTGAGTGGGCGACGTTGATCGCCTCGATTGTGAACGGACCGACAGTGAACGGCTTGCCTGGCTGCATGATGGTAATGTCGACATTTTCGACAATACCGTCCCCTGCCCGCTTCGCGGCCAGCATGGCAGCGGTGAATGGGGTCGCATAGACCGGCTTGTCAAACACCGGCCACAAATCAAGCACGGCGCCATAATGGTCTTCGTGGCTGTGGGTCAGGATAAGGGCCAGCACGTCGTCAGCGTTTTCTTCGAGGAACTCCGGATTGGCCATGATCAGCTCAATGCCCGGCAGGTCCGGCCCGCCAAAGCTGACGCCGCAATCCACCACGATCCATTTGCGCGACCGCTCCGGACCAAAGCCGTAGGCGGCCATGTTCATGCCGATTTCGCCAACGCCGCCAAGCGGCACGAAGACGAGTTCATCCCTTTGGTTCTGAGCCATGGGTCGTTATGTCCTATCTGTCGGCGCGACGCCTAGCGAACTCTGGTCGCCGGTCGCCACGCATCATGTTGTGGTCAGCTTCGGGCGCTGGCCGTTGCCCCAAAATGCACATCGCCCGCCGTGATCGGAAAGCGCGAACCGTCATCGTCGCGAATGATCAGCCGTCCCGAGGAGTCGATGGTTTCAAAAATGCCGCGTCGGATAACACCATCCTGCTGAACCGCGACCGGCGCACCGAGCCCCGCCGCAGAACCACGCCACAGTTCGAGCACGGCGGCAACGCCCCGCCCGTCATCCCAAAGGCCGAATACCTCGACCCACGCGTCGGAAAGCGCTTCGAAGACCTCCGCGGCGGTCTTTTCCACCCCGAGAGCCCGCAAAGAGGTCGCCGGATATGGCGTGCCTTCAGGCGCCGACACGACATTGACGCCGCAGCCGACGACGATGGCGCTGCGCCCATCTGGCGTCTTGGACGCTTCGAGCAGGATACCCGACAACTTCTGGCCATCGGCCAAAACGTCATTGGGCCATTTGAGCGCAATGCGGGAACGCCCGTCAGCGCCATCCGCACCGTCTATGCCGATCCGGAACGTACCGCTTGGCAGCACAGCAGAAAGGCCCCGATTGAGCGCGACACCGGCGGCAAAGCCGAGGGTTGCAATCAACTCTGCCGACGCGTCCGGAACGATCAAAAGGCTGGCGGCAAGGTTGCCGGGCACGCTGTGCCACTGACGTCCGCGCCGACCGCGACCCGCAGTCTGGTGAAGCGAGGCAAACCACACGCCGCCCGGGTCGCCCGCGGCAGCAGCCGCGAGCGCTTCATTATTGGTCGATCCGATTTCCTCAAAGCCGACCAGCCGATAACCGGCGGCCTTTGCTTTGGGGCCGAGCGCGAAGTCGGACACCTAGAACAGGCTTCCCGCAGCACTATGCGCAAAGCTGGAGAGCGGATTACCCACAGTGAAGAAATAGGTCACTATAAGGAAGCCAAACACCACCATCACGACGTTCAGCTCGGCCGGCACAGCCACGAACTCTTTTACCGGCTCGTCGAAATACATCACCTTGACGACGCGCAGGTAATAGAAGGCGCTGATGGCGGAGGCGAGCATGCCGATGACAGCCAGCACATAGAGATGCGCTTCAATGGCCGCAAGGAACACTTGCCACTTGGCGAAGAACCCAGCGAGCGGAGGCAATCCGATCAGCGAGAACATCACGATGGCCATGATCCCGGCGACGACTGGACGAGTCCGCGATGCGCCTGCCAGGTCGGCAATAGTTTCGACATAGCCGGTCTCAGTGCGCAGCGACAGGATGCAGGCGAACAGGGCGACAGTCATGCCAACATAAATCGCCATATAGATCGCCACGCCTTCGACGCCAACCTGGGTCCCAGAGGAAAGGCCGACCAGAGCAAAGCCCACATGACCGATGGACGAGTAGGCGATCAGGCGCTTGATCGACTGCTGCCCGATGGCGGCGAATGCGGCCAGCACCATGGAGGCGATCGACAGGAACACCACGATCTGCTGCCAATCCTGCGTCAGTGGCGCAAAGCTGACCATGACGAGACGGATCATCAGCGTCATCGCCGCCACCTTTGGTGCCATGGCGAAGAAGGCCGTGACCGGGGTCGGCGCGCCTTCATAGACGTCCGGCGTCCACATGTGGAACGGCACGGCCGAAATCTTGAACGCGACACCGGCCAGGAGGAACACCATGCCGAAAATGAGGCCGATCGAGCGACCTTCGCTGGCAATGGCAACCACGATCTCGGAGAGATTGGTGTGGCCGGTAAAGCCATAAACCATCGAGGCCCCATAAAGCAGCATGCCCGATGACAAGGCGCCCAGCACGAAATATTTGAGGCCCGCCTCGGTGGCGCGGCTGTCGTCGCGCTTGATCGCAGCCATCACATAAAGCGACAGGGATTGCAGCTCGAGACCGATATAGAGGCTCATCAGATCATTGGCGGAAACCATGATCATCATGCCCAGCGTGGCCAGCACTGCGAGGACGGAATACTCGTATTTGTGCAGTCCGTTCTCTTCATCGTTGTGATGCGCGAGAACCAGTGCCAGCACCGCACCCACGATCACCAGCACCTTCATGAACCGGCCGAAGCTGTCAACGATGAAGAGCCCGTTGAACAACACCCCATCAGCCGGATTGAACATCAGCACGAGGCCGGCCACGGCCAGAAGGACGATGGCACCGATAGAGACGAGGAGCGAGCGCTCCTTGTTGAGCACGATGCCCACCACAAGCAGCACCAGGGCACCGACCGCAACGATCAGTTCCGGATAAGCGGGAGCCAGGCTCGCGAAATCAGTAACGTCAGAGTTCACGTCAGTCTCCTAGTGCGAAGCAGGCGCGGGGGCCGGCTGGCTCTCGCCCGTAGGCGCGGCATAATCAAGTGGAGCGCGGGCATCAGCCAGCGAGACGGCCGGGTCAAGACCAACCGAAGCCGCATAGTGCTCGACCAGGTTGTTCACGGCGGCCGCCGTCGTATCGAGGATCGGGGCCGGATAGAAACCGAACACCACGGTCAGCACGATCAGGGGATAAAGGACGATCTTCTCACGCAGGTTGAGATCGAGAATGCCCTTGAGGCTTTCCTTGGTCAGCGCACCGAAAATCACACGGCGATAGAGCCACAGCGCGTAGCAGGCCGAGAAAATCACACCGAACGCGGCACCGACACCCACCCAGGTATTGACCTGGAATACACCGATCATGGTGAGGAACTCACCAACGAAACCCGAGGTGCCCGGCAGGCCGACATTGGCCATGGTGAACACCATGAAGGCGAATGCGTATTGCGGCATGCGCTCGACCAGACCGCCATAGGCGTCGATCTCACGGGTATGCATGCGGTCATAGATGACGCCAACGCAAAGGAAGAGCGCACCCGACACGATGCCGTGCGAAATCATCTGGAACATCGCGCCTTGGATACCCAGGGCATTGCCCGCAAAGATACCCATGGTCACGAAACCCATATGGGCAACGGAGGAATAGGCGATCAGCTTCTTCATGTCGGTCTGCACCAGCGCCACCAGCGAGGTGAGGATGATGGCGGCGATCGACAGCACGAAGATGAAGTTGGCGAACTGCGCCGACGCATCGGGGAACATGGGCAGGCTGAAGCGCAGGAAACCGTAACCTCCAAGCTTGAGCAGAATTGCGGCCAGGATCACCGAGCCGGCGGTCGGCGCCTGCACGTGCGCTTCCGGCAGCCAGCGATGGAACGGCCACATCGGCATCTTGACGGCAAGTGAGGCGAAGAAGGCCAGCCACAACCACGTCTGCATGCCCACTGGGAAGTCATGGGTGAGCAGGCGCGCAATGTCGGTGGTGCCGGCGTCCCAATACATCGCCATCATGGCGAGCAGCATCAGGACCGAGCCGACAAAGGTGTAGAAGAAGAACTTGTAGGCCGCCTGAATGCGCGCCGAACCACCCCAGATCCCGATGATCAGGAACATCGGTAGCAACGTGCCTTCGAAGAACACGTAGAACATGGCCAGGTCGAGCGTGGTGAACACGCCGATCATCAGCGTTTCGAGCACCAGGAATACGATCATGTATTCCTTGAAGCGGGTCTCGACTTCCCAGCTTGCTATGACTACGGCCGGCATCAGCAGCGCGGTAAGCACCACGAACAGCACCGAGATGCCGTCAACGCCGACGCGATAGCCAATGCTGTCGCCGATCCATGGCATGTTGACCACGAACTGGAAGCCGGCATCGGACGGATCAAACGCCTGCCACAGGGCTAGGGACAAACCAAACACCACAAGTGTCACCAGCAGCGAGACCCAACGGATCGCACCGATGGCGGTCTTCGGCATCGCCAGAACGATGGCTGCACCGATGACCGGAAGCCAGGTGATGATGGACAGAATTGAATTGGCGAAGGTCATTAGAGAAGCCCCCCGACCGTAATGGCCCAGGTCAGCAGCGCCGCAATGCCGATAAGCATGGCGAAGGCGTAGTGATAGAGATAGCCGGACTGCAATTTGACCACCCAGCTGGTGACGTTCTGGACGCGACGGCCCAGGCCTTCGGCGACCTTGCCGTCGACCAGCCAGTCATCGAAGCCCTTCCAGATGGCATTGCCGATCCAGAGCGCCGGGCGCACGAAGACCGTGTTGTAGAGCTCGTCGAAGTACCACTTGTTGAGCAGGAACTTGTAGAGCCCAGGATTGGCGGCCGCAAGCTTGCCCGGCAGGTCAGGACGCTTGATATACATGAACCAGGCCGACACAAAGCCAATGATCATGGCGATGGTGGCGCTCCACTTCACCCAGGTCGGCACGTGATGCGCGTCCTCGATGATCTGGTGATCGACATAAATCGAGCCAGCGAAGAAGTGCTCGATATGCTCCACCTCGTGGAAGAACATGCCGTAGAACACCACGCCGGCCAGTACTGCGCCAACAGCCAGCACATAAAGCGGCACCAGCATGACGTTGGGCGATTCATGGGCATGGTCATAGGCCGAACCATGGTGGTGAGCATCGTCATGCGACACTGCAGCATGAGCATGATCGTCGAGATTGCTGTCGTCGATCGGCTCGTCATGGGTTTCGGCAGCGGCATGGGCCGGGTCCGGATGGGCTGTATGGCTATGCTGCACATCGCGCGGCGAACCGTGGAATGTCAGGTGGACCAGACGCCAGGAATAGAAACTGGTGAACAGGGCCGCGATGACGAGCATCCAGAAGGCGAAGCTGCCAATATTGCCACCGAAAGCATAGGCGCTTTCGATAATGGAATCCTTGGAGAAGAACCCCGCAAAACCGAAATTTGTACCCGGAATGCCGACGCCGGTCAGAGCCAGCGTACCGATCATCATCATTGCATAGGTGATGGGGATCTTCTTGCGCAGGCCGCCCATATTCCGCATGTCCTGCTCATGGTGCATCGCATGGATGACCGAGCCGGCGCCCAGGAACAGCAGAGCCTTGAAGAAGGCGTGGGTGAATAGGTGGAAAACACCGGCCGAATAGGCCCCTGCCCCCAGTGCCACGAACATGTAGCCGAGCTGCGAACAGGTGGAGTAGGCGATCACGCGCTTGATATCGTTCTGCACCAGACCAACCGTCGCCGCGAAGAACGCCGTGATGGCGCCGATGACGATAACAACCATAAGCGCGGTCTGCGAAGTCTCGAACAGCGGCGACAGACGCGCAACCATGAAGACACCGGCGGTCACCATGGTGGCCGCGTGGATGAGCGCCGACACCGGGGTCGGGCCTTCCATGGCGTCCGGCAGCCAGGTGTGCAGCAGGAACTGCGCTGACTTGCCCATGGCGCCCATGAACAACAGCAGGCAGATGACCGTCATGGCGTCCACGTCCCAAGACAGGAAGCGGATGATCGGCAGGCCGGTGGTCGCGAACTCGTCCACGGCATGGAAAGCGCCGTCGAAGTCGATGTGACCCAACACCATGAAGGCACCGAAGATGCCCAGGGCAAAACCGAAGTCGCCCACTCGGTTGACGATGAAGGCCTTCATCGCCGCTGCAGTGGCGGAGGGACGGGTATACCAGAAGCCGATCAGCAGATAGGAGGCCAGCCCCACCCCTTCCCAGCCGAAGAACATCTGCAGGAAGTTGTCGGCGGTCACCAGCATCAGCATGGCGAAGGTGAAAAGCGAGAGATAGGCGAAGAAGCGCGAACGGTGCGGATCTTCGTTCATGTAGCCGATGGAATAGAGGTGGACGAGGGCAGACACGGTGTTGACCACGACCAGCATGATGGCAGTCAGCGTATCGACACGCAGCGTCCAGCGCAGGTCCATGTCGCCCACCTGGATCCAGCGCATCACCTCGACCCTGAGGACAGCCGCATGACCGTCGCCTACGGCGCCGACCAGGCCATCACCAAAGGCGACGGGGATGAACACGACCCAACTCAGGACCGCCGAAATCAGCAGCAGCCCGGTGGTGATGAATTCGGACGGACGGTGCCCGATCTGTCGGCCCAACAGGCCGGCAATGAGCGCCCCGATCAGGGGCAAGAAGACAATCGCTTGAATAATCATAGCGGGTGCTCTCAGCCCTTCATCATGTTGACGTCCTCAACCGCGATGGTCCCACGGTTGCGGTAGAAAATAACCAGAATGGCGAGACCGATGGCGGCCTCGGCGGCAGCCACGGTGAGGATCAGCAGCGCGAACACCTGACCCTGAAGGTCCTGCAGATGCGCGCTGAACGCCACGAAGTTCAGATTAACGGCCAGAAGGATCAACTCGACCGACATCAGGATGACGATGATGTTCTTGCGATTGATGAAGATACCGAACACGCCGAGCGTGAACAGAATGGCCGCTACGGTCAGGTAATGACCGAGCCCGATTTCCAGACCCATGATAACCCCCTATAGCCCCTGACCGCTTTTGACCTTGACGACCTTGAGCGTCTCGCCGGCCTTGCGCGCCACCTGATCGACAGGGTTCTGGCGCTTGGCATTGGTCTTGTGACGCAAGGTGAGAACGATGGCGCCGATCATGGCGACCAGAAGTACCGCCCCGGCACCCTGGAACAGGAAGACGTAGCGGGTGTAGAGCACATTGCCGAGCTGGCGCGTGTTTTCCATCGTGTTGTCGATGGGGAGCGCCGAACCACCGGCAATATCGGGCGATATCATCGCACTGCCAGCCACCAGCAACAGCTCAAGCAAAAGGATGGCCCCGACAAGGATGCCGATCGGCGCATATTGCAGAAGGCCCGATTTCAATTCGGCGAAATCGATGTCCAGCATCATCACGACGAACAGGAACAGCACAGCGACCGCGCCCACATAGACCACGATCAGCAGCAGCGCCAGGAACTCGGCGCCGGTGAGCATGAACAGGCCCGCGGCATTGACGAAGGTCAGGATGAGAAACAGCACCGAGTGCACCGGATTGCGCGACGAAATGACCATGAAGGCCGAAGCCACGGCAATCGCCGAGAAAACATAGAAGAAGAACAGTGGAAGGGTCATGCTCTTCCCTCTCAGCGGTACGGCGCGTCAGCGGCCAGATTGGAGGCGATTTCACGCTCCCAACGATCGCCATTGCTGAGGAGCTTTTCCTTGGAGAAGTAGAGCTCTTCGCGCGTTTCGGTTGCAAATTCGAAGTTCGGGCCTTCGACGATGGCGTCGACCGGGCAGGCTTCCTGGCAGAAGCCGCAATAAATGCACTTCACCATGTCGATGTCGTAACGCACCGTGCGGCGCGTGCCGTCGTTCTGGCGCGGGCCAGCCTCGATGGTAATGGCCTGTGCCGGACAGATGGCTTCGCACAGCTTGCAGGCGATGCAGCGTTCTTCCCCATTCGGATAACGACGCAAGGCATGCTCACCGCGGAAACGCGGGCTGACCGGCCCCTTCTCGAACGGATAGTTGATGGTCGGTTTGGGCGCAAAGAAGTAGCGCATGGCCAGGAAAAAGGCCGAAACGAATTCCTTGAGCAGCAGCGTGTTGACGAGCTGAGTGGCGCGCATCAGGCAACTCCTCCATGCCAGCCCCAGCCGGTGAGCTGCAGGACGAAGGCAACGATGACAACCATGATCAGGGAAATCGGCAGGAACACCTTCCAACCAATCCGCATGAGCTGGTCATAGCGGTAACGGGGCACGATGGCCTTGGCCATGGCGAACATGAAGAACACCAGCGTGACCTTGACGAAGAACCAGATCACGCCCGGGATCCAAGTGAACGGCGGTAGGTCGATCGGCGACGACCAGCCTCCCAGGAACAGGATCGTGGTCATGGCGCACATCAGAAGGATCGAGATGTATTCGCCGAGCATGAAAAGGAGGTACGGCGTGGCCGAATACTCGGTCATGAAGCCGGCCACCAGTTCGGATTCGCCTTCGGCCATATCAAATGGCGGGCGGTTGGTCTCGGCCAGGGCCGAGATGTAGAAGATCACGAACATCGGGAACAGCGGCAGCCAGAACCAGTTGAGGAAGCTGAGCCACGGCACGCCAAGCGCATGGGCCAGACCCATTTCTCGCTGGGCGAGGACGATGTCGTTGAGGTTGAGCGAACCGACGCAGAGCAGGACGGTGATGATCACGAGGCCAATGGAGACTTCGTAGGACACCATCTGCGCCGCAGAACGCACCGAACCAAGGAACGGATACTTCGAGTTCGAAGCCCAGCCGCCGATGATGACGCCATAGACGCCGAGCGAGGAAATGCCGAGCAGGTAGAGAATGCCGACATTGATATTGGCCATGGCCCAGCCGTTATCGACCGGAATGACCGCCCAGCCGGCAAGCGCCAGGGTTGCAGTGATCAAAGGCGCCAAAAGGAACAGAACCTTGTCCGACCCGGCCGGCAGCACCGGCTCCTTGAAGACGAACTTCAAAAGGTCGGCAAAAGATTGTAGCAGCCCGAAGGGGCCAACCACGTTAGGGCCCCGACGCATCTGCACAGCAGCCCAAACCTTGCGGTCTCCCAGCAGGATGAAGGCGGTGAAGATCAGCAGGCCGACCAGCAGCGCCAGAGCCTTATAGACGAACCCGATATGCACGCCCCAACCGAGGAAGGGGATGCCCAGGAGATAATCGAGAGCAGCGAGAAGAAAGTCCATTGTGCTCCCCTACTCCGCCGCCTGCTGAAGGCCAGTGGCCAGCTGCGCGCATTCGGCCATCGTGGCCGAGGCGCGGGCAATCGGATTGCTGAGATAGAAATCGGTCACCGGCGATGCGAATGCCGCCGACTTGGTCTTGATCGCTGCCTTGGCCAGCTTGGCCACGTCACCGACAGATCCCGGCGCGACCTGATCGACGCGGGCTAGATGGGGGAATTCGGCATAGATGGCGGCACGCAGCTGGGTCAGCGAGTTGAACGCCAGCGGCTTACCCAGTGCGCCCGAAAGCGCCCGGATGATGGCCCAGTCTTCCTTGGCATCGCCGGGCGGGAATACCGCGCGGCTGGTGACCTGCACACGACCTTCCGTGTTCACATAGGTGCCGGACTTCTCGGTGTAAGCCGCACCCGGCAGGATGACATCGGCGCGATGCGCACCGCGATCACCATGGCTGCCGATATAAACCACGAAAGCCTTGCCCATCGCGGAGGTGTCATACTCGTCGGCACCGAGCAGGAAGAGAACATCAAGCTCTCCCTTGCCCGCCAGAGCAATCTGGTCGGCCGAACAGACGCCACCGGCATGCGGCACGAACCCAATATCCATGCCACCGACCCGGCTCGCCGCATTATGCAGCATTGCAAAGCCATTCCAGCCTTCGGCGACAGTGGAACCGGTCGCAA
The DNA here is from genome assembly GCF_001899045.1 of Devosia sp. 63-57. Lineage (NCBI taxonomy): Bacteria > Pseudomonadati > Pseudomonadota > Alphaproteobacteria > Hyphomicrobiales > Devosiaceae > Devosia > Devosia sp. 63-57. The sequence goes on from NZ_MKUY01000003.1 coordinate 168,413, forward strand.
GCTTGGAGGCGAGCGCGATAACATCGCGGCCGACCTGTTTGCCCAGCTGGGCGTTGGACACTGCGCCTTCGCCTACGATGACGAGCGGGCGCTGAGCCTTGGACAGCACCTCGGCGAAGCTACCCTTGCCCGCTGCAAGTTCGGCCAGGCTCTCGAAGCCCTCGCCCAGATACTGGTACGAATAGGTGAGGTCGGCCTGTTCCCCGATTACGGCGATCGGGACGTTCTTGGCGCGCCAGGTCTTGCGGATACGTGCATTGAGCACGGCCGCTTCACGACGCGGATTGGACCCGATGATCAGGATCGCGTCGGCCTCTTCGATCCCGGCAATGGTCGGGTTGAACAGATAGGCAGAGCGCGGCATGGACGGATCGATACCGGACATGGCAGGGCGCACATCGGTCATCCCGGAGCCGATCGAGGTCAGCAGCGCCTTGAGCGCGTACATTTCCTCGACCGCGCTGAGGTCACCGGCAATGGCGCCGACCTTGTTGCCGGCCTTCTTGATGCGCGCAGCAACAGCGGACAGGGCTTCGTCCCAGCTCGCCGGCTGCAGCTTGCCGCCCTTGCGGACATAGGGACGATCGAGACGCTGGCTCTTGAGCCCATCCCAGACGAAACGCGTCTTGTCCGAAATCCACTCTTCGTTGATCGCTTCATTGATACGCGGCAGGATGCGCATCACTTCGCGGCCACGGCTATCGACCCGGATGGCGGAACCAACGGCATCCATCACGTCGATAGATTCGGTCTTGTTCAGCTCCCAGGGGCGCGCGTGAAACGCGTAGGGCTTGGAGGTCAGCGCCCCAACCGGGCAGAGATCGATGACATTGCCCTGCAATTCGCTGGTCAGCGCGCGCTCGAGATACGGGGTGATCTCTGCATCTTCGCCACGGCCAAGCAGACCCAGCTCAGAAATGCCGGCCACTTCGGTGGTAAAGCGCACGCAACGGGTACAGTGAATGCAGCGGTTCATCGAAGTCTTGATGAGCGCGCCCATATACTTGTCTTCGACGGCGCGCTTGTTCTCGTGGAACCGCGAACCGGACACGCCATAGGCCATGGCTTGGTCCTGGAGATCGCATTCGCCGCCCTGATCGCAGATCGGGCAATCGAGCGGATGGTTGATCAGCAGAAATTCCATCACGCCTTCGCGGGCCTTCTTGACCATAGGCGTGTTGGTAAACATCTCGGGCGGCTCGCCATTCGGGCCGGGACGCAGGTCCTTGACCGACATGGCGCAGCTAGCCTGCGGCTTGGGCGGACCACCCTTCACTTCGACCAGGCACATGCGGCAATTGCCCGCGACCGAAAGGCGCTCGTGATAGCAGAAGCGCGGAATCTCAGCGCCGGCCGCTTCGGCCGCCTGCATCAGCGTGTAGTAATCTGGAACTTCGACGAGCTGGCCGTCGACCTTGATGGAAGCCATAGCCCTACTCCGCAGCGATCGACGGCACGGCGCCGTCGCTGGTGGATGAATATGTATACTGCTCGATCCGCGCCTCGATGGTCGGGCGGAAATTGCGGATGAGACCCTGGATCGGCCAGGCGGCAGCGTCGCCGAGCGCACAGATGGTGTGCCCTTCGATCTGCTTGGTGACCTCGAACAGCATGTCGATTTCACGCTTCTGGGCGCGGCCTTCGACCATGCGTTCCATGACGCGCATCATCCAGCCGGTGCCTTCGCGGCACGGCGTACACTGACCGCAACTCTCATGCTTGAAGAATGCCGAAATGCGCCAGATGGCTTTGATGATGTCGGTCGACTTGTCCATGATGATCATGCCGCCGGTGCCAAACGAGCTCTTCTTCTCGCGCAGGCCATCGAAGTCCATGACGGCATCCATCATGTCCTCGGCCTTGACCACCGGACAGGATGCGCCGCCGGGGATCACAGCCAGGAAATTGTCCCAACCGCCGCGAATGCCGCCGCAATGCTTTTCGATAATGTCCTTGAAGCTCTCGCCCAGGGCTTCCTCGAACGTCGCCGGCTTGTTCACATGGCCCGAGACCATGAACAGCTTGGTGCCGACATTGTTCGGACGGCCGATGCCCGCAAACCACCCTGCCCCGCGACGGAGGATTTCCGGCACGACGGCAATGGATTCGACATTGTTGACGGTGGTCGGGTTGCCATAGACGCCCATGCCGGCCGGGAATGGCGGCTTGAGGCGCGGCTGGCCCTTCTTGCCTTCCAGCGATTCCATCAGCGCGGTTTCTTCACCGCAGATATAGGCGCCGGCGCCGTGATGAACGATGATATCCAGGTCCCAGCCATGGATATTGTCCTTGCCGATCAGCTTGGCGTCATACGCCTCCTGCACGGCCTCTTCCAGGCGCTGACGCTCGCGAATGAACTCGCCACGCACATAGATGAACGCCAAATGCGCATCCATGGCGCGACAGGCGATCAGGCAACCCTCGATCAGGTGATGCGGATCGTGACGCAGGATCTCGCGGTCCTTGCAGGTGCCGGGCTCGGATTCGTCGGCATTGACCAGGAGGTAATGCGGACGACCATCGCTCTGCTTGGGCATGAACGACCACTTGAGGCCGGTGGGGAAGCCCGCACCGCCGCGGCCACGCAGACCCGAAGCCTTCACCTCATTGGTGATCCAGTCGCGCCCTTGGTCGAGGAACTCCTTGGTTCCGACCCACGAGCCGCGCTCACGTGCACCTTCCAGCCGCCAGTCGTGGTGGCCATAGAGGTTGGTGAAAATGCGATCCTTGTCAGCGAGCATGATCAGCTTTTCCGCTTCAACAGATAAAAGAACCAGGCGGCAACACCAATCGCCGCCCCAGCCGCCGAAGCCAGAAAGCTCGGCAGCGCAATATTGAAAGCCGCTTCAAGACCGGACAGGACTGCTGTGGCCACCAGGGCAAAGGCCACGCCAATGGCGTAGTCTTTGAGGGTCAGCGATCCGAAGTCGATCTTGCTCTCAGCCATTTAACGGGGGGCCTTCCCAAACACCTTGCGGTATTCTTCGACCCCGCCCTTGGCGAGCGCCTTGGCCTGCTTCACCCATTCATCGCGATCAATGCGGCCCTTGAAGTTCAGCACCTCGTCGACGCGCGTAATATCAGCCTTCTTGAACTTGGCGATCTGCTCGAAACGGGTGATGCCCAGAGCGTGCAGCTTGCCTTCAAGCACTGGACCAACGCCGGAGATCAGCTTGAGGTCGTCCGGTTCGCCCGCAGGGCGCTCGAACAGTGGCTGCAAGACATCGCCCTTCTCGGCAGTCGGCGTCACTTCCTTGGGGTTGGCAGCAACTGCCTCAACCACGGGCTTGGACTTCTTCACCGAGGCCGATGCACCGCCTTCGGCGGGCTCAGCAACCTTGGCCTTGCCGGGCGCCTTGCCCCCGTCGACCTTGGCCCCATCGGATTCAGCGCCGCTCGCACCTTCACGCATAGCCTGGTTCGGGGCGCCATCGGCCTTCGCCTCGACCGCAGCAGCCTTGCGCTCGCCCTCGGCCTTGGCTTCGGACACCTTGGCTTCCTGCGGTGTCCCCTTGAGGGCCGGAGCGTTCTCTTCGGCAACATCCTTGGGCTTGGCGGCCGTGGTCGGCGCCGGCGGTGCGGCGGGCGCAGCAGCCGGCTGCTCGGCAGGAGCCGGAGGCACGAATTTCTCCCGCTTCGCCGTCGGCTTTTCGGTGAGCGTGGTCATGCCACCCTCAGCAGCGGCGTTCTGGCGGTCGATCTGCGTACCCGGCTTGATCGTGTCGCCCTTGCCGGCGGCAAAGGCGTCGATGATCTCTTCCATGCGCTGGGGCGTCAGGTCTTCATAGGTGTCATGATAGATCATGATCATGGGTGCATTGACGCAGGCGCCAAGGCACTCGACCTCTTCCCAGCTCATGGTGCCATCTTCATTGCGATGGTGCGGCTCAGGATGGATCTTGTTCTTGCAGACCTCGATGAGTTCGCCCGCGCCGCGCAGCATGCATGGCGTGGTGCCACAGACCTGCACATGCGCACGCGTGCCGACCGGTGCCAGCTGGAACTGGGTGTAGAATGTTGCCACCTCGAGGACCCGGATATAGGGCATATCCAGCATCTGGGCGACCTTCTCAATGGTCGCGCGGGTGACCCAGCCATCCTGATCCTGTGCCCGCATGAGCAGAGGAATGACAGCTGATTGCTGCCGTCCCGCCGGATAGAGCGCAATGCGCTTTTCGGCCCAGGCCAGGTTTTCAGCATTGAAGGCGAAACTTGCCGGCTGCACCGACTCGTCTGCAAGGCGTCGCGTAGACATCAGCGATCCACCTCTCCGAACACAATATCAATCGACCCAAGGATTGCCGTGACGTCAGCCAGCATGTGGCCGCGGCACAGATGATCCATGGCACTGAGGTGCGCAAAGCCCGGAGCGCGGATGTGGCAGCGATAGGGCTTGTTGGTGCCATCGGAAACCACATAGACGCCGAACTCGCCCTTCGGCGCTTCCACGGCGGCGTAGATTTCGCCAGCGGGCACCTTGTAGCCTTCGGTGTAGAGCTTGAAGTGATGGATAAGCGCTTCCATCGACTGCTTCATCTCACCGCGCTTGGGCGGCACGACCTTGCCATCGCTCGAAGCAACGGGGCCCTTGCCGTCAGGCGCATTCAGCTTGGCCACGCACTGCTTCATGATCGCATTGGCCTGGCGCATTTCTTCCATGCGGATCAGGTAACGATCGTAGCAGTCGCCATGCGAGCCGACCGGCACGTCGAATTCCATTTCGGCGTATGCGTCATAGGGCTGGCTCTTGCGCAGGTCCCAGGCCGCGCCCGAAGCGCGAACCATCACACCCGAAAAGCCCCTGCCCCACGCTTCTTCCAGCGAAACGACACCAATATCGACATTGCGCTGCTTGAAGATGCGGTTCTCGGTCAGAAGCCGATCGATATCGGCGAGCGCCTTGGGGAATTCCTCACAGAAAACGCCAATGTCGTCGACCAGTGCCTGCGGCAGGTCCTGATGGACTCCGCCGGGCCGGAAATAGGCGGCATGCATGCGCGCACCCGAAGCGCGCTCATAGAACACCATCAGCTTTTCGCGCTGCTCGAAGCCCCAGAGCGGAGGGGTCAGCGCGCCGATGTCCATGGCCTGGGTGGTCACGTTCATCAAATGCGCCAGCAGACGACCGATCTCGGAATAAAGCACGCGGATCAGCTGACCACGGCGCGGCACCTCGATGCCGAGCATGCGCTCAACGGCCAGGGCAAAGGCATGCTCCTGGTTCATCGGCGCCACATAGTCGAGGCGATCGAAATACGGCACGGCCTGCAGATAGGTCTTCGCCTCGATCAGCTTTTCGGTGCCGCGATGAAGCAGCCCAACATGCGGATCGACGCGCTCCACCAGCTCGCCATCGAGCTCGAGGATCATGCGCAGCACGCCGTGCGCGGAGGGGTGCACGGGGCCGAAATTGATGGTGAAATTGCGAACGTCGACTTCAGACATCAGTTCTTCGCCTTTTCGTCGCCCGGCAGCACATAGTCGGTGCCTTCCCATGGCGACAGATAATCGAACGAGCGGAATTCCTGGGTCAGCTTGACCGGCTCATAGACTACGCGCTTGCGCTCTTCGTCGTAGCGAACCTCGACAAAGCCCGTCATCGGGAAGTCCTTGCGCAACGGGTGACCGTCAAAACCATAGTCGGTCAGGATGCGGCGCAGATCCGGGTGACCGGAAAACAGCACGCCGTAGAGATCGTAGGTCTCGCGCTCGAACCAGTTCGCACCGGGATAGACGTCGCAGATCGATGGGACTGGCGTCGTGTCATCGGCCTCGAGCTTTATACGGATGCGATGGTTCAGGTGCGGGCTGAGGAAATGATAGACCACATCGAACCGCTGTTCGCGCGCGGGATAGTCCGCACCACAGACGTCGACAAACGCGATGAACCGGCACTTCGGATCGTCGCGGAGGAATGTCGCCACAGAAACGATCGAATCGCGCTGCACGGTCACGGTGAGGTCGCCATACGCCACCTCGAACCCGACGACTGCATCGCCAAGGGCGGATGCAACGTGCTCGCCCAGGGTCACCAACGGATCAACTACTAGTGCTTCGTCCATGACCGGCCCTATCGCTCAATGGTTCCGTCACGGCGAATCTTCTTCTGCAGCAGCAAAATGCCATACAGAAGTGCTTCGGCCGTCGGCGGGCAGCCCGGAACATAGACGTCTACCGGCAGCACGCGATCGCAACCACGCACCACAGAATAGGAATAATGATAGTAGCCGCCGCCATTGGCGCAGCTACCCATCGAAATGACGTAACGCGGCTCTGGCATCTGGTCATAGACCTTGCGCAGCGCGGGAGCCATCTTGTTTGTCAGCGTACCAGCGACAATCAGCACGTCGGACTGGCGCGGCGATGCGCGTGGCGCCGTGCCGAAGCGTTCGATGTCGTAACGCGGCATCGACATCTGCATCATTTCCACGGCGCAACAGGCCAGACCGGTCTGCATCCACATCAGCGAGCCAGTACGGGCCCAGGTGATCAGTTGCGAAACCGTGGTCACGAGGAAGCCCTTGTCGGCCAGCTCGTTATTGACGCCCGTAAAGAACGGATCGTCCGCACCAAAAGGCTTGCCGGTCGCCGGATCAATGGCACCGGTCGGACGCGGGGTAACCAGCGTCGAAGAAGACGGGCTCAATCCCATTCCAGAGCTCCCTTGCGCCATTCATAGATAAAGCCGACGGTCAGCACGCCGAGGAAGATCATCATCGACCAGAAGCCGAACCAGCCCACGTCGTGGAACGCCACGGCCCACGGGAAAAGAAAGGCAACTTCGAGATCAAAGATGATGAAGAGAATCGACACCAGGTAGAACCGGACATCGACCTTCATACGCGCGTCGTCGAACGCATCGAAGCCAGCCTCGAAAGCTGAGACCTTCTCAGGGTCGGGACGTCGGAAAGAAACCAGGAACGGCGCAATCAACAGCGCCAAGCCAATAACGGCAGACAACCCAATGAATAGAACTATGGGCAGGTAATCGCTGAGCAAATCAGTCATGCGGCAGCCTAACGTTCGGTCCAGCAAGGAGCCGGAAGCGCGTGAGCAAAGCAAGCAATTGGGGCGAGCGAGCCGACGCACAGGTGATGCGAAACGGCTTAGACCTTCCCCCATGACGTTTCAAGGGAAAGAAAATATGAGCAAAATAATCATATAACAACTACAGCGGTTCGGCACGGGTTTCCCACAATTGGCTCGCAGGAAGCACATTCTGTTTCGCCACAAGCGCTGTTTTTGGAACGGACAGAAGAATCAACACCCCAAAACCAAAACGGCGAACCGTTGCCGGTTCGCCGAGTTGGGTTGCAAGATTAGACGCCCCGTGTTCCGGGGCGAAGAACCTTAGAAGTGGAAGCTGACGCCCACGGTCGCCTTGGTGGCGTCGAAGAAGTTAGCGTTGTTGTAGTAGCCGAGGCCAACAACCTGACCGCGAACCGAGATGGAATCGGTCACGGCGAATTCAACACCACCACCGAGCTGGTAGATGCCGTTCGAAGCGCCGCCGGTGTTCTCGATGCCGGTACCGCCGATGGCGTACACGAGCACGGAGTCGGTGACGACAGCACCGATACGGGCGTTGATCAGGAACTCGCTGCCGGAGACAGCATTGTTCCACCAGTATTCGCCGGTAGCTTCGACGCCGAGCAGGATCGGGTCAGCCGGGATGAAGTTCACGCCGACATGGCCGCCGATGACGCCATAGGTGGTGCCGTTGAAGAACTCACCGCCGCCCTGGACGCCTGCATAGAGGCCTTCCCAGTTGAAGCCAGCCGGAGCGTAGATCGGCTGCGGGGTGGTCGGGATGATGAGGTCAGCGGCCTGAGCGCCACCGACCATGAGAGCAGCGGCTGCAACGCCGAGCGACAGAGAACGTACAAACATATCTTGCACTCCCAATAGAGTTAACCGTAGTCGGCCGATAGATGCCCCACAGGCGCGCGGCTGACAAGGTGGCAGAAAGCCATTTTCCATAGTGCGGATAAGATTTGATGACCATTTCGGGGCAGGTGTTGCGCGAATGCCCCGCAATTGGTTCAATTTGAGACAAATGCCACTTGCGAGCCGGCGAAATGCGTGCGCCCGGAGGGCCAAGGCGCCCGGATTCCCACCGTCGGCAAACGGAAATCGGGAATCACCACCAATGCAAAACGGCCCCACGAGAATACTCGCGGGGCCGTCTCAGGATGAGAATGACGGTCAGGACTAGAAGTGGAAGTTGGCCCCGACAGTGAACTGATTCTTCGGATTGCCACCCTGATTGGGGAATCCATGCAGATATTGTGCGCGCACCGAGATCGCATCCGTGACGGCGACTTCCACGCCACCACCGAGCAAGAAGTCTTCTTCCGCGGGCGGACCCAGATCGATTCCATAACCACCGGCTGCATAAACGACGACATCGTCTGTGACCACCAGACCGGCACGACCAAGGATCTGGCCATAGCTGGTATCGAGTGCCCCTCCGGTGAGACCATGCACGGCCACTTCGGCGCCAAGCAGATAGAAGTCAAACTGGGCATTCACGCCAGCCTGGATACCCAAGCCATATTGCGTGCCACCTGCGGCACTATCCTGAACGCCACCATAGACACCGGCATAAAACCCGTTCCAGTCAAACCCCGGCTCTTCATAGATCGGCATTTCGACAGGTGTGGACGTTGGGACCGTGATGAGATCGGCTGCCGTGGCGACACCCATGGTTGCGATAGAGGCAATCGCCGATGCGGCGACAATCTTGAACATGCGCATTGCTGTTCTCCTTCGTGCTGGGCCATCTGTTGGGAGGAACGCCGCGCCTCAGCACCAGTTCCCCCCAGGCTTTCAGCGCCCGGAGCGGCGAAATATGGGGTCTCCCCCTGCCCTCGCCATCCGAGCACAGGCCCGGTTTGCCTGGGCTTGCCGGCCAAAAACGGTCTTTGGGAAGGCCATAATATGACGCCAGGCAAGCGTTGCCGGATGGCAACACCTAGACATCGCCTATCTCAAAGCGTCCCGACTAGCACCGGATCAGCGCGGTATTCGGCTGGGAACATGCGCTCGAGCGAATAGATTTTCGGCAGGTCGTGGACCACGATATAGGGCCAGTCCGGGTTCAGCGTCAGGAAGTCCTGATGATATTGCTCAGCCGGATAGAACGCCTTGAAGGGCTCAAGCGTGGTGACGATCGGGCCTTCGAATAGTCCGGTGGCGTCGAGCTGGGCGATATAGGCCCGCGCTACGTCCTCCTGATCCTTGTTCAAAGGGAAAATTGTCGAACGATACTGGGTGCCGTGGTCCGGGCCCTGGTAGTTCAGCTGCGTCGGGTTGTGAGCGACGGAAAAGTAAATCTGCAGCAGCGTGCCGAAGCTGACGACAGAAGGATCGTAAGTGATCTCGACGGTTTCGGCGTGGCCGGTGTCTCCGCGCGTCGTCCGATCATAAGTGGCGGTCTCGGCTGCTCCGCCGGAGTAACCGGACACGGCATTTGTGACACCCTTGACCCGCTGAAACACGCCTTGCACGCCCCAGAAGCAGCCACCGGCCAGCACAGCGACGGCAGTCGGGCCCTTTTCGACCAGGTCCTGATCAGGCGGTGGAATCTCGACCGGCTTTTCCTGGGCAAACGCCGGGCGCGCCAGAAGCGGCATGCCGAGAATCGGCAGAACCGCCATGCCCAGCAGCAATTTGCGTCGGCCCGTAACCAGTGTTGTAAGGGATTCGGAGGAAGCCTCGGCCATGATCAGCACCTTCTGCTCAAACTCAGTTACAGCAGATACGGTAGAAAGGCGTCAAACGTTACAGCGCAACGTGCAGATCACGAGGATATGAAAGTAACAATGACCGCTCGGTCAAAAGCCAACCCGAACCGGAAACTTCAACGGTGAAGGGTGGCGCGAGAGACGGGGCTCGAACCCGCGACCTCCGGCGTGACAGGCCGACACATTCTATTTTGAAGACTATGAGCGGTTTCAACTCACGCTCATACATTATTGGCCTGGCAACGCCTAAAGTTGAAACCGCATTTGCTACCAAGGAGCCTTTGGCACAACTGGCTGTGGTTGCGCTGTCTTGCCCTTGCCAACGCATACCGGGCGCCCGAACTCCCAACCGCAATAATTGACCCGGCCGTCAGCGCGAGCGATGCCGAATGCTGCGTTCGGAGCATTGCACTCAACACAGAAGTAGATTGGAAAGAACGGCCCTGCCCCGGCATTGGTCGGAACGATCTCGCCTGTGGTCATCTGGTACTTGGTGGTCATGTCGTCAGTAGCAATCTGTAGCGGGTGGGAGAATCGCGTGTAATTATGCTTGGCATGGCCCGCGTCCCGAATACAGCAGGCAGCGACCTGACCAATACCCAGCTCGATCGCATGGTTGATGCGCGCTGGGCTGCGGCCCAGCGTAAGCGTATCTACCGCTGGACAACCGACCAGGACGAGACCTCGTCGGATTGCATAATGGTTGGGATAGGCGGCACCAGCGTCGACATGCTGACCGCTGGCCCCTCCTACGTTGAGCCTCAAGCAAGTATCTATTGGTGCTCGCAGATGACTAGGCTGGGGTTTTTCGAAGCGGGCGGCGATAGCGGTCCCTACCCCGTGCTCGAAGCGCTCCAGCAAGCCGACCTCATCGCCAGCCTCATGGGCTATGCGGGCGTGGTGATCCTGCTCAACGAGGCGGGGATATGGCGTCCCGAGTGGGGCATCTTGGCAGAAAACGAGGGTTTGTGATGTGCGGTCGGTTCACCAATGAGATGACCTGGGCGCAGATCCACGCGCTTTATTCGATCCACGACGCGCCGCCGGCAGCAACAAACTCCCGGCCGCGGTTCAATATCGCGCCGACGCAAGAAGTCGATTTCGCGCATCTGGACAAGACCGGCAACATAGAGCTCGATCGCGGCCGATGGTGGTTGGTGCCGTTTTATGCAAAAGAGCTACCAAAGAACGCGATGTTCAACGCTCGGATTGAGAGCGTCGACACCTCTGGCGCGTTCCGGGAGGGCTTCAAGTCGCGGCGCTGCCTTATTCCGGCCGATGGCTATTTCGAATGGACCGTCAGCGAGGAAGACGGCAAGAAAGACCCTTGGCTACTGCAGCTTCCGAGCGCCTTGCCCTTCAGTTTCGCCGGCATATGGGCGCACAACGACAATCTTGGCGTGACCAGTTGCACAATCATCACGGCGCCGGCGGTGCCTGAGATTGCACACATTCATAAGCGCATGCCAATCATCCTCGCTCCAGAGGCCTACCGCACATGGCTCAATACCGAGATCCAGGGCAAGGATGCGAAGACCCTGCTGCTGGACGCGCAAATAGATAGCCAGCTCGAGTTCCACCGAGTGGGCCGAGACGTTAACTCCAGCCGGTACGAGGGGACGGACACCAAGAAGCCGCTCCTCAATTCGCTTTAACGGCGCCGCCGGCGGCGGTATCCGCCCGATATGGCCTCACCCTTTGGCTGGTCTGGTATCTCGCCGCTCTCCCGTCTTCGCGCAAACTCGGAAGATATCTGACGGTAGAGGTTGGAGAGCACAGGATGCTCTGCAGCTATCTCTTCGCCATAGGCTCGGTGGAGGTGCCACATCACCTTGCGAAGGAATTCAGCATCCTCTGCAAAAAGGCTATTCGGCACCGGCTGCACAGGCGCACGCGCCACTACCATCGCCGCCTCTAAGTCGATGTTTCGCGGCGGCTCGGTTTGGACACATCGCCACCATGCGTCTGTGGCCTTGTCCGCAGCGCCTTGCTTGTCGGGCCAGAAGCCATGCTCTGCAAACCATCCATCCCAACGGACGCGCCAAAGCCAGTGCTGAGTGGGCCCATAAGGCAACACGTCGGTGTTGTAGCCGGTGCTGTGAAGGCGAATCTCTGCATAACGCTGCTCATGATCCGTCGCGGTTGGATAGGCGACAAATCTGTCGACTTCCTTGCGCCACTTTAGGCGTTGCAGCTCGCCCATAGGTCACTTCTTTATCGGGCGCTCGACGGACAGCGCTTCTCGCACGACGGCCGGCGGCCAGCCCGTCAGCTTGGCAATGTCCTTTGCATCCAGCCCGGTTTGATGAAGGCGACGTATCCGAACAGCGCGCGGGACTTTGATGGCGATTCCCATTGCGATCTCCACTTGAAAATGTGAGAACGAAATAGGAACACGGAGACCACTCATGTCAACTACCACCACCACCAGATTGATCGTGATGCTGGCGTTTGTCCGCGACGACGAAGGCGAACTGCAGCCTGCTTTTGAAGCGCGAGAATGCCAAAGCGAGGGGCAGGCCAAGCAGCAGGCTCTGCTGGCCAAAAGCAGTGGAAAATACGCTGGCGTAATAGCCTGGTCGCGCGAAGCTAACCTTGTAAATGGAGAGTTTGGTCCGCCAGAACCGATCTTCCAATGGGGTGAAATCCCTCAGATGGAATAGGCCATGAGCGGTTTATTGCCCGCTCAAGACACCTTGCGGAGTCCGCGCCTCAGCACTTCAGATTGAAGCCGCTCAATCCAGTGGGTTGCGATCAGGCTGGGCGAGTGGAGCCGATCAAACGAGTATAGCAGTTGCTCATCCGTCATTTCGGCAACACGTTTGGCCGCCGTGATGTCATCGACGCCAGCGCCAAGGAAATAGCTAACATACTGGTCAACACCCTGATCTGTCATATGCGGACCCGCGAGCAAGAAGGAGTGGGGCACAAGTACAGTACCCGCGGGGTCACAGCAACGTGAAACGAGGTGCCGGCACACTCACATCGTTAATGCGATACGCATGAGGTCGGCTGTGTTGCGCGCGCCAAGTTTTTCCATAACGTGGGCCCTGTGGACTTCGACGGTGCGCGGTGAGATGCCGAGCTCCTTTCCTGCCTGCTTATTGGACCTTCCATTGACCACGCACTGCATTACTTCGCGCTCTCGCGGAGTGAGTTTCTTAAAACCCTTCACTTCGACAGTTACATCGCCACCGGCGACTGCCGGCACAATGTGAACGTCCTTTCGAAGTTCATTACATACTGAGTTCACCAGTAGCTCGCCATCAATCGGCCTTACGAATACGTCCCGAGCTCCCATTTTCATGGCCGACACGGCCAGGCCGATGTCAGACGGGCTGGCCAGCATGATGACTGGCGTTCCAACTTTTAGGGAACGCACGCGGTGAAGAAGGTCTAGGCCACTTTGTTCGCCCACCGACAAGTTAATTATCGCAACATCTGGCCGAAGCCGCTCAAGCGATGCCACGAAATGCGCAGCATCGAGCGAAAACGTAGTTTGAAACCCCTCGAGACGGAACAGTACACTCAACGCCTCGCAGATGCGTGCATCAGGGTCGACTATATGAATCAATCGCTTGGCTAAATCGTGTTTCCGGATTGCACCGTAATAGCTATCTATCCTCTTTGCGACATTCGCTTCCAACCGCATTATTGTCACCTTTCTCAGACCTGAATCAGAAAAGACGAATGAGGAAGATACTAACAGCTATTCTGCGGTCAGAATTTTATCTATCACTAGGGATTTATACTGAGAGAGCTCCCATTTAGAGACTAGTCAGCAGCGGGCTTATGAGCGGCTCCCCAGCAATAGCCTACCCGAGATAAGCAAAAGCGTGCATCAACCGGGCCGCTAGCGCCGCAATTCCCGATCCAGGCGCATCTCTTCGCGGATGCGGTCAATGCCCTTGGCCAGCGCGGCGTGACCTTCGGCGATCTCTTCGCCGGTGCGGCGCAGTTCGCGCAGTTCGCCTGTCAGCTCATCGACAGCCTTGGTCGCCAGCTGCAGCGCTGTCGGATCGACGATGACGGCCGCCACCTGGGCCGACGACTGCGACGAGGCCGGACCTGCCGCCTTGCCGCGCCGCTCGCCCAGCCAGGCGAGGCCGATAATGATGGCGAGGCTGATGCCAAAGGCAATCACGGCCAGGGGCGGCAGCTGGGAGAGATCAGGAAGTGCCACGGCTCTCTCCAGCGTCATGGGATGCGCGATAGATATTGACCAGCTCGAGCACGGCAAAGGCCGGATAGATCGCAAGCCAGGTAGTGACGACGCCCGAAGCCGCGAAGGCGAAGGTCCAGCCCACGAACAGCAGAAAACCGCCACCGGCCGAGACTTGGCGAATGCGCGGCGTGACGTGACGCCGGGCCCCATTGATGATCAGCCCGACAATGCGCATGAGGCCGATGAGCACCATGAACCAGCCGAGCAGGTTTTCGTCTCCGAAAATGGCCCGGAACCCGGCCCATGCGGGCTGGTCGAAGGTTTCGTCGGGCAGGAGCAGGACCATGCCAAGCGCCAGGGTCACGAAGGCCAGAAACCATTCCGGGATGCGAGGGCCGAATCGGTGGGTGATTTGCACCCACAGACCCGGCCCCGCATATGGCGCTTGGCCGCCGGTCATTTCGCCCGGCCGATCAGCGTGTCGCCATTCGGCAGGACAACCGGCAGCTTCGGCGTCAGCAGGCGATCGAGCGCCGCCTTGCCGGCTGCTGTCGCCGGATCGATGCCGAACGTCTGCAGAGCTTCAGGAACAGAGCTTTCGACATAGCCCCTGGCCGTCGAGAGGATGGCTTGCGAAATGACGTTGCCGGGCACCCAGCCCGCCTTCTGCAAGGCATAAAGCACACCATTCATCAGCGCCGATTGCAGCGCCTCACGGTGGCGAGCCTCGATGTCGATGCCGGTCTTGGCCTTGAGCATGGCCACGCCCCAGCCCACCAGCGCTGTAATGAAAAGGCCAAAGGCCGGAACCAGGGCCGTGACCACCTGCTGGATCATCGTCAGCTCGGACGTGACCGTGACGAGCCCATCCTGCGCAAAGGCCGCCACCGGCGCCAGCATGACCGCGCCGATGACGAGGCCGAACATGAGGGCAGCGAACATCGCCGCCTGCTTGAGCAGTCGCATTGTAGTCTCCTGTGATGTTGAGAGGGGTGACACTTCAGTTTTGCGGCCAGAACGACCGCACACTTCAATCGACCTTCGCGGTCGGTAGGCTATGCAGCCAGCTGGCCGAGCGGATCGGCCGGTACGCTGAAGCAGGGGCAGGCCTTGGCGGCATATTCGTTGTGGCCGCTGATGCGGCGGACGCCCTTGTGCCTGGCCACAAGCTCGCGGACCAACCACAGCAGCGAAGCCTGCTGCGCAGCCGTGCGGGTATCCTTGGCCGCCTTGCCATCGGCCGAGGTGCCGCCGATATAGCAAATGCCGATCGTGCCGGTATTGCGGCCGGCGACATGGCTGCCCACCTGGCCCACCGGCCGGCCAAGCATCACCCGACCGTCGCGATAGACGACATAGTGATAGCCGATATCGCTCCAGCCGCGCTGCTTATGCCAGGCGCGGATATCGGCGACGGTGAAATCCTTGCCTTCCGGCGTCGCCGCGCAGTGGAGGATGATTTCAGAGATCGGTCGGGCCGTAACCAGCAGCTGCAGCGTCATTGCATTGGGCGGCAGGTCGCCGCCGTGCGGCCAGGCCGGCACAGCGTTCGGGTCAGGCTGAACGGCTGCCGGCGCCTTCCCCATGGCCGCCTTGTCCGGCTCTGCCCGGCCCGGCTTGGCCGCCTCGGCCGCACGCTTGAGCGCGGTCATGGTCTGCGGCCCGGCTTTGCCATCGACGATGAGGCCAAGCCGCTGCTGCGCCGCGCGCACCGCCTTGTCGGTTTCCCGGCCGAAATGGCCATCGACGGCAATGGGCGGGTCGCCGGATACCTGGTTGATGAGGATCTGCAGAGCGCGCACGGCAGCGCCCCGCGCCTCGAGCTTGAGGAGCGTGGTCAAAAGATTTCTCCAATTTTACGTTTTAGAAGGTCACCTATCGGCGGCGTTTTTGGCGCTGGCACACAAACTGGATAAGTTCGTGCATCTCAGCATCACTGGGCTCGAAGCTCATCGTTGCGCAGGCATCGAGGACCGCAGCACGAATGCTTGTCCCTTCGAGATTTTCGCAATCGTATCGAAGAGCCCGCTCGGATACTTCGCGAAGATGCATGCGGCGCACATAGTATCCCGCCACTGACGAGCCCGGCGCTTGGGCCCGAACACGAACGGCAGGATGCCAACGGTCGAAACAACGAACAGCGCCGGCAGGGCCAGCCACCAGAGCCCGGCGTCCCAGACGCAGTGAGCGAAGGCGACATTGGCCTGGTCGAAGATGGACCAGTCCGTGGTGTCGAACAGGGTCACATCGTGGATATCGCAGCAGTGGCGGATCGAGATGCCGGCGATGATGTCAGGGATGCCGGTGCAGCCGTCCATTGCGGTCAACATGGGCTACTCGACTCTTTGCAAGCACAATGCAAATAATCGGAAGCAAAATAGCCTTTGAGGGACGCTATGCCATCAAAACTGATCTTCGTTATTATGCTTTCTGCATCACTTCTGGGGTGCGCCCACAATAAAAACCAGCAAGTCATGGTGTCACCGCCTGACAAGGTATGCACCGACCCCATCACAGATTGCCCGGTGGTTACCGGAAATGGGGCGGCCGGCAAGTCGACCCAGGCCACGACGCCTCCAGACAAATACTGCTCCGACCCAATCACAAACTGCCCAGACGTGAAGAGCACGAAACCAACGAAGCAGTAAGCGCAGCTCAGCATCACAAAGCCGCCGCGTAAGCCCAGAGATCGTCGAGCTCGCTGGCCTGGAGACCAAGCGCCAGGCGCGCGGCTTCGACCAGCGGGTGATCGCGGCGGTATTCCTGCGAAAATTCCAGCATGGCCGAGGCATGGGCCCAGGCGAGCGGATCATAGGCCTCGGCCTCCGGATCGTTGAGGCTATCCACCCAGGCGCGCAGCGGGACCTCGTGGCCGGTGGCGCGGAGGACGCCCCAAAACTGATAGGGCTTCAGCGTCGGCAACGGCTGCGGTTCGGGCTCTGGAGCGTCTGCCAGATCATGCACAAACTTCACCGCACCGCCGACCCGCTTCACGGTCTGGCCGGTGCTGACCTTGCCGTCCGGCACCGGGTCGGCCGGGGCCGGATTGTAGAGCCCGATGGCATTAAGATCGGCTTCCGGCCAGAGGCTGGCAATGGCGCGAGGGTATACGACGCCGGATATAGCTTCGCCGGCCCAGGGGGCGAACCCCTGAGGTGTTTCGAGATAGGCCATGATGTGATCCTATGGGTTATGCGGGGGCGCGAATGGCAATGCCACAAACGCGGTCTCCTGTGGCTGTAAACCCAAGTAGGTTCACGCCGTCAGAGCGGTTGGAAACGATATCACCTGATAACTCTGCTGCAGAAGAGTTCGCTTGTAGTACAGCTTCACTTCCTGACCACGCTGGAGTGCGGACTCTGTCGACGATGTACCAAGGCCCAACCCGCGAAATGTATTTCAAGATAATAAATTGCACGGGCCAACCTGTAATAATGGGGTCATTACCGGACCCACTGCATGTGACATCAAATGCCTGAATAACCCCATCCGGGTCAGGGTCGTGAGCCCATGCGTAAAGTATGTAATTGCCGCTCGGTGCGCTGGCTAAAAACGTGGCCACATTGCCAATCATCACCAAATTTGCACCCGAACTATATCGTGCATCGGTCGTATTGAGTTTAAGGTTGAAACCATAGGCTAGACCCCGAACCCAAGTTGCCCAATCTGAATTCGTGTCCAGTCGCTTAATAGTTACTAGTCCAACATTTCCTAAGCCTGAAAGATCAATCGAAGTGTCGGCACCATTTGTATGGGTGAACGTCACAACCTTGAAAAAGCGGTCCTCATCAACAAATGACCACGAGACGTAATTGTTTAAATTTCCGTTCAGCCCACCGGCATTTGATCCAAGGAAGTACCCATTATTGTTAAATGCGGTAAGTCCATATTCAAGACCCTGTTGCGCATCGCTAGAGCTTGTTTTTAACGCCCCAGCGCCAACCCCCCTCAGGCCATCGATGAGAAAATGGTCGAACGGCTGATTTCTCACCTTGGTCCAGACCAACCCTCGCGCACCGGAGAGGTCGATACCATTGACAATAGTCTGCGTTGCGCCATTTCCAATATAGCCCTTTGTGGCGAAGACCTTAGAAACATCCGGGGCAGCCCCGCCGGCCCCACCCATCAGCATCGCTGAACTCAGCCCCGGCAACATCAGCTCACCTTCTTTCCGGCGAGGCTGATCAGCACCTTGCCACTGGAGAGAACCGTCCCCACCACCACATTGAGCGCATTGGCCGTGGTGTCGATCGCCAGCGCCGCCCCACCGGCCGTTTGCCAATAGGTTGCGTTGTGCGCCAGCGTCCGGCCACCCGTCGCGTCCTGCAGCAGTTCGAGCACGAAGGTCTGCCCCACCTTGAGATTGCTGGTGGCGCCCAGCGTCACCGCCCCGGTCATGGTGCCCTTGGCCGAGCCGAGGAAGTTGGAGAAGTTGATGCCGACGGTCCCGGTCAGATTGCCGAGATTGACGTTCGCCGCTGCCAGCCAGAGGTCATCAGCGACAATAACCTTGTCCGCAGCAGCGGCCCGGATTTCAGCTGCCGTTGCAATCGCCGCCGCCTGCAGCGCTGTATCGGCTTTTGCCAAGGAAGCAAGAGCTGGCGCAGAAAGTGCCAGCTCTCGATTAGTAGACAAATCCCCCCCTCCAGCGAGGCCGGAGCCGGCGGAAATAACCCGGGTTGACAGAACCGGACCATCCTCGGCCATGACCGCGCTATCCGCCAAATCCTTCACCCGCTGGCGGACATAGGCTTCGGTGATGTCCCCGCCGGCATTGTCGGCGAGGTATGTTTCGGCGTCAGCGTTGAGCTGCGCTCGCGTGCGGACGGTCATTGCGGCCTCCTCAGGCGTTCAGGATGCGATAGACGCCAAGTGCATTGACGGTGATCTTGAACGGCGTGCCCTCATTGGCCGTGCGCGGCGCGTCGAGATCGATGAACCAGAGCGGCCGCGAATTGGTCTTGTCGATGATGATATAGGCCTCGGTCGGCCCGATATCGCCGCCGGTGGCCGTGACCTCGATATCGGTGCCGTCCAGCATGGCGCCGGAACCTTCAACCGTAGTCACGGTCACCGCGAAGGCCTCGCCACCCTCATCCCAGCCATTGCCATAGACTTCACGCGGACGGTGGCCGCCGGAGACGGCGCCGGCCACCTGGTCAAGGGTGGTGTTGGCCGCGTTGAAGGTCGCCGCGCCGGTCAGAAGCATGATGGCGAGATTGTTGAGATCGACCCCGCCATTGAGGAACAGCGCAGACGTGTGGTTATAGCGACTGATGGTGTCAGCCATGGTGCATTCCCTTCGAATGTAAGGATGGGCTCTCGCCCGGAGGTATCGGTCCTAGCGGAAGCCGAAATTGAACCCGGACGAGAAGGCCGGGATGCGCGGCGCGGCGTCATCCGCCGCCGCATTATCGACAGGCACGGTGAGCACCGCGCCGGTCAGGATTGTTGGGGCGAACTCGACCTGATCTGTCACATCGACCGGGATCGCCACCGAAGCGCCACCACCCGCCTGGGCCAGATAGTCATGGGCGAAGGTCGTGTCGGTCGGGATTTGCAGCACCACGGCCTGGCCGGTGAACGGCGCAATATCGACCTGCACAGTTGCGTCCATCGGCATTGCCAGGATGACGCCAGTCGCAATGGTTGGGGCAATGTCGAACTGCTCGAGGATGTCGGGCGGCAGGCTCATCGCCGCCCCGCCGCCGCCCATGGCCGGGAAGTCGTGGCCATAGGTCACGTCGACGGGGATCTGAAGTGCCACGCCACCACCGGCCTGGACCAGATAGTCGTGGGCGAAGGTCGTATCGGTCGGCAGGGCAAGCGCAACGCCGGTCAGTACGCCCGGCACGAATTGATGAATGGCGCCGCTATCGGTCGGAATTTCCAGCGTGGCGCCGGAACCGGTCAGGATCGGGTAGTCACGGTCATAGGCCTTGTCGAGCGGCAGGACGAGCACCACGCCAAAACTGGTGGCGGGCGCCGGACCCATGATTTCCTGAATGGTCAGCCCTGCCCCGCCCCGCGCGAAACTGGTTTGCGATAAGCCGTCGCGCTCGGTGACGCGGCCGAGAAAGGCCATGCGTTGCAGCAAGGCAGGGGCCGCGCCCGGGTCCGCGATGAACAGCACCCGGCTGCCGCGCTTGGCCGACCGCAGGAAATCATAGCCTGCGCCGAACAATTCGGCTTCCGGAAGGTGATCGAAAGAGCCGCGCCAGGCCCGAGGCTCCGCCCGGCTGCGCACCAGGTCCTCGCCATTCAAGCTGGTCGCGACAACTGCGCGATCGATGAAGCGCAGATTGTTGCCCTCGTAGCCATAATTGATCGAGGGCTGGAAGAACGGGCCGACGAAAAAGCTGGCGATGTCGAGATAGCCGCTGGGGTTGAACGGGTCTTCGATTTCGATCCGAACGGCGCGGGCGGCAACCGCACTATCGAGAATGATGTAAATTGACGGCGATCGATCCTCGTCAGCCTCGGCCGGCACTAGCCCTTCCAGCCATCCTGTCGTCACGGCGGGCGGCGCGGACATGTCCAGCGTCGGCCAGAAGCTGGCGCGCACCCGCGCAGCCGGCGTGCAGTTGGTCCACCCTATATAGACCGCTGCCAGATCGGTGGTCTCCGCCAAGGCCGCATCGAACCTTGTATCGAGCGGCGAGACCGTGCGCGAGCGGGCGATGAACTCCATGCGCTCTTCGAGCAGGTTTTTCAGCGGCAGTTCATCGATCCAGTCGCCACCCGAAAGCGTCATGGGCGGCGGCGAATGAACGAACAGCGCGCGGCGGAGGCTGGTGGCCATTGCGGTCAGGTCCAGTGTTCTTCGGATCGATAGTCAGGAGGAATCGGCACCATGGCCTCCAGCCGATCAGCAGCGGCGCGCAGGGCAGCGCGCTCGGCAAGAACGCTCTCCGGCACCGGGCGGCCATCGGTCGGGTCGGCGGCGCGCGTCACATACCAGTCGGTATATTTCAGCCGGCGGCCGGCCTCGCGCTTCACCATCTCGACAGTGACGGGCTCCGGTGGTGGCGGCACGAATTCACCATCGACGTAGCGCCATCCCGGCATGATCTCGATACCGGCATGGATTTCATGGCCTTCCGGGCAGTAATCGAACTGGGTCTGCAATTGCAGGTCGGACCCGGCCTGGCCGGAGCTGGTCACAAGACCATCCTCGCTGCGCACGATGGTAAAGGCGAAATCGCTCATGGCTCACCGCTTGAGGTTCATGATCGCGAAGGTGGAGCCGGGCAGCATTTTCCAATAGGCAAGCCCGCTCTCATTGTCCGCGTGGAAGGTGAAATTGTAGGTGCCGGGATTGATGTTCTGCCCATGCACCACCGAGACGCCAAAGGCGAAATTGTCGTCGTAGAAGGCCCGATACGACTTCATCTCGATACCGTTGTACTTCAGCGAATACCGGATATAGCCGGTCACTTCAGCGCCCGAAGTTGGACGATCGAGGAAGCCCGCCGCGATGATAACAACGCGGCCCGTGGTGACGGTGAAATTGCCGGAGGCCAAGATGCCTTGCTCGCCATTGCCGGTGAACACGGCCATGTCGGTGATGGCGTTTGCTTCAACCGAACCGGTCGCCACCACCGGAACGCCGTTCACAAACAGGGCCTTCGTGTCGATCACACCTGCTGAAAGCCTCCCTGGCAGAAGCAATCCGTTTTGATCGAAGACGGAAATAGGGCTGCCGCCTGCGTCGAGGAACTTGAAGCGACCGGCCTGGAACCGCATTTCGTAATTGGTGCCGACGCGAGAGATTTCCATGCCAGCGCCCGCAGCCACGCCACCTGAAACGCTGCGAACCATAAGCTGAAAGTTGGTAGCGGCGCTCGTCGGCCCGGCATTGGCCAAAAACTGTATCCGACCGTTAGCACTATTGCCGTTGGCTAGAGCCTCAACTTCTGTGGTTTTGGACGACAGTGACCCAAACTGATCGGCGCGGGTCGTCTCTTCTATCAGCAGCCGCGCCCTGGTTGCGGCAAGGCCGGTGGTGCCATTGTTGACACTGCTTTCCAACGTACTGGTGCGATTGGCGAGTGCGCTGTCCGCACTCACCCGAGCGCTTTCTTCTGTGCTGATCCGCGACGACAGCGCAGCGAAGCCGGTCGATGGGTTGGTTGCAGATGCCTCCAAAGACGAGGTGCGCGTGGCCAGAGCGCTATCCGCTGTGACCCGCGAATTCGTCTCGTTGGTGATCTTGGTATTGTAGTCGAGTTTGATCGCGTCGAGATCGCCCTGGATCGGCGCCGTCGTGGCCGAAACCACATAGCCGCCGCTCGCAGACGCCGGGAACCAGACCCCTTCATTGCCCGAAGGATCAATCGCGCGCACCCACACATACCGAGCCGTCGTCGTTGTCAGCCCGGCGCGCGTATAGACAGGCAGAACCGTCTCAGCGATCTTCGTGGCGGCCGCGCGGTTATTGGTCGTCGCCTCCCAGATCTCGAACTTGGCCGGCTGCATATAGCTCCGACAGCCCTGCCCGCTTGGGGCGGCATAGGAGATGTTGAGGATGTAGCCGCCCACCACGCTCGCAACGCCGAGCGCGGTAACCGCAATCAGCGATGTCGCCATGAACTAGCCCCAGAGCGTGAGAATGACTTTGTCGTCCTTGGCCACTTCCTGGCGGCCGATGACGACCATCGGCTTGCCAGCCTGGTAGCCGAGCCGTGGCAGAGTGAGCGTGCCGGTGGAGCCCAGCAGCATTGATGTTGCGTCTTGCCAGTTCACAGAGACCTGCAGAACGTCGCGGCGAACCTTGTAGAGCGCCAGATAACGGGCCGCTTCGGCTGCAGCGTCGGCCGCCGAGGTGAGGCAGGTTTCGATGACCAGCTCACCGGCCATCGGATGCTTGATCTTGATCGACGCGTCTTCGGCAATCGCCTCACGCCACTCGTTTTCGACGAAGCTGACAAATGGGTTGCTAGCCTCATCGAGCACGCAAGGCGCGATCTCGCTGCGACTATGGACCCGGTAGCAGCGCGAATGGCGCACCACCACCCGCCAGACAGGCAGGCCGTTTTCCGTGTCGCGCGACAGCTCGCGCGCAATGCTTGACCCTTCGGTCAGGATGAAGGGCTCCGTCAGCGACCAGGTTGGCACCCCGACACCAACAAACCGGCCAACTTGAAGCACGCCGGTCGGGCTTGGCACAATCCAGCCCTGCACCGATTGCAGGATCTCAGACACAACCGAAAGCGCTGTCCGCTCCTGCGCGATGTAGATACCCAGCACGAATGGCGCGGCCGCATTGAGGGCTGCAATCGAGGCCATGTCCAAGGCTGGCGACGTGATGCCAATCTTGGCCAGGATACGCTGCACCAAGGCCCCTGCCCGCTGGTTCGAGCCTTCAACCACGTCACAGGTCAGAACGTCATCGGTGATGTGGCCCAGGCGGAACAGCCCCAGCGACAGACACGTCAGATAAGTGCCCGGCGACGGCGAGGCTGCAGCCAAGGCCGCCAGAGTGGCAACATTGCCCGCATTGGTCAGCGCCACCCCACCATCGAATGCCGCGATGCTCACGACTGCACCGTCATGGGCCTGGTAGATTTCCTGTGGCCGGTTTACGCAAATCGGCTCGATGCGAAAGGTCCAGCCGAAGTTCAGCGGCTTGAGCTGATCCTTCAGGTTCTCATCGCCATCAGCCTTGTTGACGCTGGATGCATCGATTGTGGTGCCACCATATCGATTGGCCTGCACCGGCTTGTCGAGGTCGAGCAGCTTGTCGTAGAGGTGAACGCGCACATCGTTGTACGCATCGCCCGACGACACGCCGGTCATGGTGGTCCGAAACAGCACCGTCGACGAGGCATAGCTGGCCCGCGCATTGGCGAGCCGCCGCACCGTGAAGTCCCGGCTATCGACCCCGAAGGCAAAGAGCCCATCGAGCCACCCATCGACATTGACCAATGTGGCCTCGCCTGGGTCGCAGCTCGACGGCCCAAAGGTCCGGCCCGGCTGGAACAGTGTACGCTCGAGCGTACCGGGATCAGCCACCCGGCGCGTATAGATCGCATTGGCCGCGCTTTCGGTCGGCCGCGTCACCAGCCCATGGCTCGAATAACGCAGCGTCTCGACGGAGGCCCCGTTGTGGGCCCCCATCTCGATGAGGTATTCGCAGGCATCCATCAGCTGGCCTTTCGCATCGCTGCGAGGCGAGCCGCCTGCCCATTGTCGCTGACAGCCTTGGCCACCGAGCGAGTGGCCTCGACATTGCTCGATGCGATCTGATCGCCCTGCCGCCGCTCTGCCCGAAGTTGGGCCAGCTCCTGCCGGAGTTCATCCCTGAGCTGCTGCAATTCACGCACCACGTCGGCCGAGCCATTGCCGTTGGCCGCCGCCATCTGCATCGATGCGCCGGTCGGATAGACCTGAGCGCCGCGCGGCAGGTTGAGCAGTTCCGGCCCGCGCTCGCCAACCCAGGCCAAACCGCCGGGATGGAAGCTGGTGCCGTCCGCATAGCCCGGGACACCCCACTTCATCGCCGCCGAGGTCAACGGGCTTTCGCCAGCACCAAGAGCCGTGCCTATGAACTGCCGATAGAGTTCAGAGCCGGTCATCCCGCCTGCGATCTTGCTCTGCCAATAGGCGGCGCCCTCAGCATCCGGAGCCCGGCCCAGCACATCCCGATAAAGCCCCAACACGTCCTGGCTGTAGCCGGAACCAGTGTTGTAGTTATCGTTTGCCGCCCGCTGCAGCGCCATGACGTTGGTGAGGTTGGCAATGGCCTGTGCCACCGACATCACACCAGAGTTCAGGTCGATCAGCAGGCCAACCTGCTTGTCGAGCGCGGCAAGCTGCTTTTCGGCTTCGGTGAGCTGACCATCCGATACCGCCAAAGCTTGGTCGAGGAGGGTCTCGACCTCCTTGAAAATGGCGAAATAGGTCTCGCTATTCCGGTAATAGGCACGGGCCTCGGTGAGATAATCCCGGCTCACATTCTCCAGATCAGCAAGAGCATTGGCATCGCCGCCGAGCGCCTTCTGGCTGACATCGGCGAACTTGCGCTGCACCTCCTGGAACCGCTCCCACTGAGACAGCGGAGAGAGGTTACTGTCGAGCCGCAGCCCGTCGCGGAACTGCTGCAGCGAACCGATATAGGCCCGCGTCCGATCGATCACTTCATTGAGCGAGCGCGCCTCTGCGTCATAGGCCGTGCGCAGGTCCGACCGCGCACTTTCAACCGCACGATTGGCCTCCTCGACCATGGCGAACAGTCGTTCTGGCGACAGCCCGTTTACGAGCTCGTCGATATACGGCTTCACCATGCCCAGCGCGTTCGCCAGGTCAGGGAACCGCACCGCCAGATCGCTGATCTGATCGGCCGTCAGCTTGCTCTCGTCGATGATCTTCTGCAGCGTCAGGGTGAGCTCTTCGCCGGCCTTGGGGGCATCGGTGAGCAGGAACGCGGCATCCTTCATGCGCATGTTGAACTGGTCGAGCGCATCGGCTGCCTGGTTCACATATTCCATGCCGCTGAGGGCGAGGATATTGCGCTCGATCTCGTCATTGAGCGCTCTGCCCATCGTCCCCTGCAGGCGCTCGAAGCTGTCCTGCAACTTGCGGGCATAGTCACCGTCGCCGGCCGCCCAGGCGAGCGCGCGAGCCTCGATCACCTGCTTCTCGTAATCGGCAAAGGCTGCCGCATAGGAGGAGATTTTCTCTCCATCCATCGCCGCCATCATCTTCTCGAGCGCCGGCCGGGCTTCGTTGAGCTTCTGCTTGGCCTTTTCCAGTTCGGCATTCATGCCGAAAAGGCCACCGACCACACCGGCAATGCCGCCGATGACGGCGCCAAGAGGATTGCCACCCATGGCGACAAAACCCTGCAACGCGCCGCCAAGCCCGCCCATCAGCGGGTTTGCCGATTGATAGCCGAGCCCCAGCCCGCCAAGGCCAGCCGAAATCGCCCCGCCCTGCCCCTTCAGCGCGGCGAAGATGCCCCCGGCAGCGCCCGCCTGTGTGCCTTCCTTGGCGCCGGCCTTCACCGCATCGCCGATCAGGCCAAAGCCGTTGTCATTGGCGGCCAGGCTGCCGCCGGTCAGTAGCCCATCGAACACCTTGCCGAGATTGGCCTGCCCGATCTGCGCAAAGCCGGAAAACACCCGGTCAAGGAAGTCGTCGAGGTCCGAAATCGGCTTGGAGAACAGGTCCGACAATACCGAGCCAAGCGTGCTCTCGATCGCTTCCGCCGCCTGCCGTCCGGCGCTCTTGGCATCGTCCGACAGCGACCGCAGGCCCAGCGAAGAGGCCTTGAACAGGTTCCCGATCTCCGCCTCGACCGCGCGGCGCTGAAAATCATCGAGCTTGCTGCCATACATGTCGAGCGCGGCCTGCAGCTGCTGCGCCTCCCGCATCGCATATTCGCCGGGAAACAGCGCTTCGGCCAGCTTGTCGGCCGTCGAGATGAAGCTGTTGAAATCCTTCTCTGCCGCCCTGAGCGCCTTGCCTGCCGCGCCGGAACTGGCCTCGGTGCGGTCGAACTGCGCATTGGTATTGCCCAGCGCCACGGCCAGCTGTTCATTGTTCAGCGCCAAGAGCCGGTCGACATCGGCCTGCGCCGCGCCATTGGCCAGCGTGGCCGAAATGGTCTTGGCCTGTTCGGCATATTGCTGGTTCACCCGCGCCAGCGCCTGCTGGCGGCCGGTCAGCGCGTCGATACTGTTCTGCGCCGTGACCGTCGAAAGCTGCTGCTCGGCAGCAGCCAGCCCGGTCACTTCGGCCTTGGCCTTCTGATAGGCTTCGGTCAGCGCCTCGGTACGCTGGACATATTCGTCACGCGACAGGCCCGCCGCGCGCATCGCCTCCAGGCTTTCGCGACCCTTGTCATAATCGATGGTAGCGGCAGCAAGCCGGTTGCCGGCTTCCTGCGCCGCCGCAACCGCTGGAATGAGCGCCTGCAGCCGCTGCAACGAGCCAGCATAGATATTGGCCGCGCCGGCCGCCTCGCCATAGCCGCGCGCCGCCTGCAGGGCAGCAGCCTTGGATGCGTCGATGGCTGCAGCCGTGCGCCGCGCCTGTTCTTCCAGCCGCCGTTGCTGATCGACCAGCTCCTGGACGCCAGGTCGGATGTCAGCGAAGCTCTGAAGCTCGAGATTGAGCGCCACCTGCGCCCGCTCAGCTTCGTTGGCGCGCTCACGTAGCCCCATGAGCTGACGAGCCAACTTGAACACATTGTCAGCAAGATCGGAGATGATCGAATTACCTGTCTCGAAGAACAGCCCGCGCGCGGCCTCCGCAGCTGCATCGAGTTCTTCGCGCGTATTTGACGTCGAGAGGCCAAGCTGCAGCATGTAATCGACCTGCTGTCGAATACTATCCAGCTGATCGCCATCGACGCCGAATATGCTCGGCGCACTTGGACTATTGAGGTCTGCAAGGACGGTCGACAGGCTGTCATGGACAGCGTCCATATTGGCCTGCAAGACCATGGTCTCACCGGCTATCTCCCTTATCCCCGCGGCAAGCTCCAGAGCAACGACGCCCTTCGGCAGGCGCGCCGCCGCCTCCCCTGCGTCATTCGCGGCCTGACGAACACTCTCATAGCCGCGCAGAATGTCGTCGAGCCACTTATCATGTTTTTCAAGCGCTTCTGCCGCCCTGTCAGCTTCACCTTTGGCGGACGCGAACCACTGAATGGCGGCCGCTCCCAAGGCCACAAACCCGATCGTCAGCAGGCTCACCGGATTGATGATCGACACGAAAGCCGTCGCCAGCCCGCGCAGCGGGTTCTGCATCGTGTTGAGCACGGCCGAGAGCTGCGTACCCTGTTGCAGCGCGATCATGATGGGGTTCATCCCCATGGCGGCCGTGACGCCGATATCCTGGAACTGCGCCGCGATATTGGCGGTCGAGCCAACAGCATTGTCGTTCGCCGCCGCCACCCTGTGCATGGATCTGGCGAGATTGTCATTGGCCGAGGCCAGGCCATTGGCATTGGCCCGCGCCCGCTCCTCCGCCGCCACCAGCCGCTGATATTTCGTCTCCAGCAAGCCCACTGCGTTTGCATGTTGCATGGCATCGATGGCGCCCTGCTCGAAGGCCCGACTGACCACAGCCGCTTCGCGGGCCATCTGCGCCTGCAGCGCGATCATGCGGTCGTTGCGCTCCATCACCCGCTGGTAGTCGCGGGCGGCCGAAACCTGCCGGCGCGTGCTGGTTTCGGTCACCCGGGCCGCGGTCTCGCCCGTGGCTGCCACCTTTTCCTGCGCCGCGCTGACCTTGTTAAGATCGCGCTCGACCTTGTCCAGGCCCTCGCTCTGGCCGCGCACGGTCACCGAGCGGACGACATTGACCTGCATCGCAAACTCCTGGTGGCGGGAAGCCGTCTAGCGGCCAGATTGAGGTTTGGTTTTGGATCGCTCTGCGACCCATTTGAGATAGACCCCATCCAGGCTGCGGATGAGGAACCGGAAGGCCTCGAAATCATCGGTGCCGGTCACACCGAAACGGGCGGCATAGGCGTCGAGCGCAGTGAAAGGCACCGGCCCGACGCCCATGCCCATCGGCCGGTCGGTATGGACTTCCCACCACGCCGACCAGGCGAATTGCAGATGCATTTCCATCTCGGGGCGGTTGGCCAGCGCCTTTGGCGTCTCGCCAGTCTCCGCCTCGAGGTCTTCAAGCCATTCTAGCTTGTCTGCCCAGTCGAGCTGCCAGACGAGCGCGGCTTCGAGTTTTTTGCGTCATCCTCCAGGGAGACGCGGGCCTCTTCTTCGGCGACGCCGGCAGCCCAGACCACGGCATCGCGCAGCGCCTGCATATCCACTTCGCTCAGCAGCTGCTTAGCCAGCTCAGGCGAATAGGCCAGCGGCTTGTTGTCGTCGTCCTCGAACCCCTTCCAATCGACGAGAATGGTATCGGCAAGGCAGCGTCCATCCACCTGCGCCTTCATCTCGGGATCGGTGATGGCGCCTGCCCGCTTCTTGCCGCGGGGCACCGTCTGGATCAGCCGCTGGTAGAGCACGCGGTAATCCGGATTGCCCTGCGGGCGCACCTTCAGTTCGACACCGGGAAAATCCGGTATGTCGCCGATCCAGATGCCCGCTTCGGCCTTGGCCAGATCAGTCTTGAGGCTGTTCATTTTCATGGGAAGTGTCCTTTTCGCCGGCCCCTTCGGCCGGCTCGTTCTGTTGCTCCGGCCGGATGGCGCCATGCCCCTTGCCGACCACCAGGTCGGCATAGGCATCGGCCAGGATCGGCGTTTCGCCCTTGGCGAAATGCCGTCTTTTGCCGTTGGGATAGCCGGTAAACCCGACGGCAATTTCGACGCGTTTCATGGCCGTCAGGCCACTTCGCGGGTGATCATCAGCGTGCAGTCATCAGCCCCAAGCAGGCCGCGATAGGGGATCGACACCATGATGTCGTCGTCATTGCCCCCAGCCGTGACATTCCCATCGCCAAGCCGCAGCTTGTCGATGTCGAACTGGTACTTGTCGCCGCTGGCATTGCCGACCTGCAGCGTCAGGTCGGCAAGGCCATGGTCGAGGCAGGCCTGGTACAGTGCCTTGCTCTGGAAATAGCATTCCAGCGTGCCGCTCACGTCGAACCGGCCGGCCCCGAACTCATGGCTGAACTTGGTGCCGACCGCAGGGCGGGTGCGCAGATTGTTGCTGATCTCCAGCGTCAGGCTGCGCACCACCGGGGCCGGCGTGATGCTGCCGATCGACAGGGCCGCCACATTGGCCGAGGCGGTCGAGACCGGCGTGTCGGTCGGGTCGAGATAGGTCGCACCCGCAACAATCGCTTCCGCCACCGTTTCTGCGCGGCCCATAATGCCGAACGAGCCGGTAATGGCCGCGCGCGCGCCGATCGACAGCGACATCGTATTGATCATGCAGCCGGCGAAACGGCGAAACACATCGGTCGCGCCCATCTCATAGGTTTCTTCGAAGGTGAAGGATTTTGGCGTGATGCCGTTCTTCAGCACATCATTGTCCCAGGCGCCGAACATCAGCCCCTCGAGCAGAAAGTCGAAGGTGCCATAGGTCAGCTCGAAATCGTAGGAGCCGGTCACGTCCTGGCCCAGTTCGAATTCGTCGCGCACATTGCGGTCGGCCTGGCGCTCATTGCTGGTGCCGGTCGATTTCTGCGTGCGCAGACCGCCATTGCTGCTGCGGATGGTCTGGAAGGCCGGCGTGGCCGGGGTAACACCGAAGGCGGTTTCGGCAATGGCAGCAACGCGCACACCGCTTCCCGACGCAAAAGCCATGTCAATTCTCCTGAGATGAAGGGTTTGCCGGCTCAGCCGGTGATGTCGAACCTGTAAGGAACCGCAATCGCCACCACGAAATAAAGGCCATTGCTGTTGCCGCTATCGGCGGAGCTGGGAGCGAAGGTCTCGACCCCGTCGAAGTGTTTGCCGCGAAAATGGCTGGCAAGGCTGTCAGCCCAGGCGCGCGCCTCCTCGGTGCCGCTGCCACGCTGGACATGCAGCACCAGCCGCGCCGCTCCCTCTTCGCGATAGATATTGTTGCCCGGCGCCCCGAACGACGCGCGGACCGATTCCGAGAACGGAAACTGCATCACCATGTATGGCGAGCCATCGGCCGGCACCTGGCCACCTGTATTCTCGTCGATGATCGGGCAGAGGCCGATCTGCGCCCACGAACTGAGCCTGGCCGCAAAGGCGGCCACCACGGCAGCTTGCGCCATCCCTACCTCCCCAGCCGCACGATAATCGCCGGCTGCCGCTCGGCCGACTTGTTGGACCGGCTTCCGGCAACCGTCCGATAGCCGAACAGCACCCGCGCAACATTGCCGAACCGCCGCGCGGCCACCACGGCCACGGCCTGATAGACGCCATCGGGTGCCTGATCGGACAGCCCGGCTTCGATCTTGCGGGCATAGGGCAGCATGTTGACGAAGATATACTCCGCCGCATCCGGGATCTTGCTGGTCACTTCAGTGCCATCGGCAAACATCACATGATTGCGCGCATAGGCGCCGGTCAGGACCGGCGATGTCAGCACCAGCTGCCGGCCGATCCACTCGAGCGCGTCATTGACCAGGTCGAACTCGGCCACGATCACGCCATCCGGCCGCACGCTGGTCAGTGCGGCCGCACGCCGCCCATCGACGAACACTTCCCGATGCACCGCCGTGCCGAGCGCCGCCCGGTTCTGCCGATCGGCCTCGGCAATCTGCTCGCCGGCATAGTCTGCCAGCGCCCGGCTGCGCGCCTCCGGCGACAGGTCTTGGGCAACGATGAAAGCGATGTCGCGCGCAATCGGCTCGACCTTGGTCGAAACTCTCATCCGCGCACCTGCATATTGAGCCGCACCAGCACGTCGGCCACATAGACCAGCTCGACATTCTCCACATGACGGCGCCGGCCGAACATCACCACGAAATCGCCCCGATGCGGCGGCTCCGCTGCAAATGCCGAGCCGACAAGACCACTGGGCGAAATCACCACCTGACTATCGCCCTGCATGATCCCCTCGCTGATCTCGTCCGGCTTGTACTGGCGCGGGAACCCCCGTACCTCGTGCGGCACCCCGCCACGCTCAATCCGCACCGCGCTGCCATGACGGTCAATCTGCCGATCCAGCATCCCGATCGCTTGGTCGGGGGTCATATCCAGTACACCCTAAGCGGCTGCAGCAGCATGTCGGTTGCAGCCTTCACCGCTTGGGTGGCCGCCTCGGACACCGTGTAAACCGTAGAGCCGACGCCCTCGACATCCTCCTGGCGAAGATAGAGGCTTTGCGCGCCCATGGCCTTGAGCTGCTGCACACCAATGATCACGGCCTGCTTTGCGTTCGCCGGAACATCTTCGGCTGCATAACCAGCCTTATAGGTGATCGTCACCGCATCGGCCGAGCATTCGGTTTGAGGCAGCGCAAAACCGGTTCCGAACTGGCACCGGTTTCCACCCGACAGGCGATAGTGGCTCTCATCCACCACCTGCTCGACACCATCTGCGTCTCGATAGACGACGCTGACAATATCGATGACTGGCTCATAGGGCAGTCGAATGACGCGTGAGAACCGAGGCAGCGAATACTCCAGCTCCTGCTCGCCCAGCGACCGCCCCAGCCATCCGGTCGGTCCATCAATCCCAGCCTGCACGGCGGCGATCAGCGCAATCACCCCTGCGTGGGATGCGCCTTGCTCGCTGGGGACATCGTCAGACGTGACAATAGGTGCGGGACCGGAGAGGCGACGAACGGCCATAATTAAGCAGCGGCCTTAAGCGCGGCCAATATGCCAGCCACATCGGTAGCGGAAGAGATGTCGATGGACTTTTTCGCAGCAAAAGCCTTGAGCTCGTCCACCGTCATGTCGTCAAGGTGCTTTTCCTTCATATCGGCAGCTATCAGGGTAGCGATCACATCACCCTTGTTGCGGGCCGCAGAAACATCCACCCCTCGCTTGGCGGCCAGAGCGTCAAGCTGCGGGCGGGTAAGCGCACCAAGCTCCGCTGCAACATTGCTGTCCGCCGCCGAAATGTCGTCCCCCACGGGATCATCATTGGACGCATCAACTACAACCGCCACGCCACGCTGCAGCCAGCGATTCATGAAGGCCTGAAGCCATTCGTCGGTCGGATCCTGCTGCAGGCCGAGTTTTTCGCGGACATCTTCGCTGGCGAGAATGGAACCGGCCTCAAAGGTCGGGCCCTTGCCAGGCGCGGCTTCATAAATCTGGGTAGAAAGGAACCGGATGCGCATGGCGCCAACCTCAATGAATGAGAAAAGGGAAAGCGGGGCCGGAGCCCCGCCCTATCAGTCGACGATCGCGCTTGCGGCAGCAGCGCCAGCGAACTTGGCGCCGCGCAGGATGTAGAGTGCGGCGATCAGCTGCGAGCCCGCAGAACCAGTATCAGGAACCTGGAGCTGAATGCAGTCGAAGCCATTGTTGACGTCGAGATCTTCAGCATCGAACTCGATCAGGAACAGCCCCTGAGCCTCAGCACTGGCCGCGTCGGTATAGGTATTGGCCGCAGCCTGCGTGACGGTCGTGAAAGTGCCGATACCAGTCTGGACACCAACCTTGGCGTCGATGCGGGTAAAGTTCAGCGCCTTGGCATCGGTGCCCGACACATCCTTGGCCTGACGCACTGTGATAACCGGGTCATCGCCGGCCACACCGGCCGCCTTCATCAGCACGATGGTGCAGCGCTCGTAATTCTTGAGCGACACCCAATCGCCATTGTTGGCAGCAGCCTGAGAATCGACCGGGACGATTGCCGTCACGATCTGCGTATCCTCCGCGAGGAGGTTGTTGAGGTAACCCATGATGGAAAACTCCAAGCGCCCATTAGGCGAGGGTGAAAGGGGAGACGCGCCGATTCATCCCGGCGCGCTGATCGCTTAGCGGGAAGCGAGGGTGATGTAAGGCGACTGGGCGTTCGCGCCGTCGCGCTGCGCGATAGCCGACGGCCACCACGGCTGGCCGGCAACCCGCATGGTGAAGCGAAACGCCACCATGTCCTGGTCGAACCAGAGATGGATCGACACATCGGACTTGATGCCGTTGGCATCGCGGCCGCCGCCGGTCTTGGTGACCGTCAGATACTGGGCGAGGTCAACCAGCATCACATCGCCAAGATCGCCGATGGTTTCCGCAACCTGATGCGGGATCACCGGACGGCCCCAGAGGGTGCCATACATGTTGCCGGAGACGCCGCCGGGAGGCAGATAGACCGGCTGGTTGGCCAGGCTCATCAGCGGCAGGGTAGCTTCGACGTCCGGGTGCATCAGCCACACCGCAGTGCGGCGCGAGGACACGGGCAGACGGCCCCACATCTTCGCCAGATTGGTCACATTGACGGTGTCGGCCGTCTGGCCGGCCTCGGCGGCAACGGTCACCAGAGCGGGCGAATTGAGGAACCCGAGCGGCATGCCAACGCCAGTACCGCGCACGATCGCGTCGGATACCTTGAAGTCCATCTTTTCCGGAGCTTTCCGGTTCAGATAGGCGCCCATTGCAGGCGCATCTTCAAGCAGTTCTTCGGTGACCGGCACGAGAGTGGCCAGAGTGTGCAGCTTCAGCGTGGTTTCGCCGAGAGCAGGCTTGCTCTGCTGCTTCACACCAGCTTCGGCCGTCCAGTAGGACTGGATGCCGCCGGAGGTCTGCCAGGGAGTGGTCGAGTCTGTCGGCAGCGTGATCGTGTTCGAGCTCGACTGCAGACGATCGGTCATGGCCAGAAGGCTGTCTTCATTGAAGACCGGAGCCAAGATTTCGGTGCGGAAGTCGGCCGGAACTGCGAAACCGCCGTCGGCACCAGTGCCTTCATTGCCATAGGTCGATACCGCAGCATTACGCAGACGGGGGTCCATGTCGCCACCACGCTGGGACGCCTGGCGAACTGCATTGGCGAATTCGCCGAGGTGACGGAAGCCATTGGTGCCGCGAGCAGTAGCCGCCGGCTGAGCCGGAACAGGGCGCGCGGTGCCACGCGTAGCCGCATTGCTCGGCCGCTGCCCAGCGGAATTGTTCGGCTGGTCGACAGTGTCCGCATTGTCGTCGGGATCGGTCTGACGGCCACGCGGAGCAGTCAGCATCGCATTCTGGGTGTTGACGCGATTGCGCAGTTCGATCTGGCGCTCGAGGTCGTCGAACTCGTTGGTCAGACCTTCGATTTCGGTCTGCTCCTGGTTGGTCAGATCGCGGCTTTCGCTTTCCGCCCGGGCCAGAATAGCCTGGGACGATTCCATCAGCGCCTGCTGACGATCGCGATGCGCATCAATGGTCGCGTCGGTCGGGCCATCGGCAAACATGCCGAAGCCGTAGGGAAGTGCGCCAATGGCCAGCACGGCCAAGACGCTGGACGGCACCGTGAAGTGCTTACCCATGTCTATACTCCTAAGAAAATGGCCCGCCGAAGCGAGCCGTTGGCCGTGGCCGGTTGGCCACCTCACTGCCGGCACCGTGCCAGCAGAATCTCTATGTGATCAGGCGGCTTTGCCTGCCTGATGCTTGAGCTTCATCGTCGCGATCCGTGACCGCGCCGCATCCATGTTGGGCGTCCCGGCCAAAGCTGCCGGCGCCTTGTTGAACCGATGCTTTGCCGGGTCGAAACGCGCTGCGAGCCGCATATTGTCGGCCACATCAGTCGCAAAACCATTGTCAACGGCTTCCTGCGCAGTGAACCAGGTCTCGACGTCCATCCAGTTCTTGATCTCAGCCTCGGTCTTGCCGGTGCGGGCGATGTAGACGTCACGGATGCTCTGTGTGGTGCGATCGAGCAGCCCAGCCATGGTCCGCATGTCCTCGCTGTCGCCCATGGCGAAGCCCCAGGCATTGTGGATCATCAGGAAGCCGGATTCGCTGATGTGGATTTCCTCACCGGCCATGGCGATTACCGACGCAATCGAAGCGGCAAGGCCGTCGATATGCACGATGACCTTTGCCTTGTGGTCGACGAGAAGCCGGTAAATCGTCAGGCCATCAAAGACATCACCGCCAGGGCTGTTGATGCGCAGGCGGATCGTATCGACGTTCCCGGCCGCCTTCAGATCATCAGCAAACTGCTTCGCCGTGACGCCGCCGAACCATGAATCTCCGACATCGCCGTAGAGCATGATTTCGGCTTCTTTGCCCTTGGCCTTGATACTGAAACCGCTTGGCACTTTCGTGCCAGCGTCATTCAGAACGAGGCTGAGCGCGGTTGAGGACGATGCCATGCGGAACTCCATTGGCTTGCGGCTGCGGGCTTGTGTCGGAGTGGTCGGTCGGCTGGTCTGTGCTGGTGGTGGCTGGGTCTTCGCCACGGATGAGACGCCCCAACACCTGAACCTGCTGGGAAACGAGGCTGACATCGCCGTCGGGGCCAATGCCGTTCATGTCCTCGAGCGCCAGAATGCGGTTCAGCGGGACGCCCAGATCGAGCAAGCCCTTGTAGAATTTCATGCGGCTGTCATTGTCGCCGCGCATCAGCGCCTGCACCGAAACCTTCGTGTACAGTCCCTGACGATTGGCGCCGAAAAGCTTGTAATCGGCTTCCTGCTCGAAAACTCTGATCCAAGGCGTGATGCTGTCGACGACGACTTCGATCGACTGGTGTTCGATGTTCGAGAAGGTCGAGCGCAACAGGTGCATGACTTTGTGTGGGGGCACCCCGAACCAGCGGCAGATCTCTTCGACCTGATGCTGGCGAGTTTCGATGAACTGAGACTTGTTCGCCTCCAGCGTCAGCGGCTTGAAGTCCATGTCAGCATCGAGAATAACCGTCCGGTCGCCCTTGGGTCCACTATATAGCCGCTTGAAGCTGGCCTTGAGCTCTTCGAGCGCCGGAACTGACAGTGCCTTCTTCGTCGTGACTACCCCACTGGGGTTCATTCCCTGGCCAAAGAACGTTGAGCCGAAAACTTCCGTCGCCTTTGCCCAGCCAATCGACTGTGCAGCATACGAGATCACGCTGTAGCCAACAGGGCCATCACCGAGACCGCGGACATGAAACATGTCTTCGGCGTTCAGGATGGTCGACCCTGCCCGGCCGGTGACCTCATACTGAAGCGCCCCATCTTCTGCGCGAAGCACCGTCACCCGATCGGGATGGATCGGCCAAAGCGCATACGGCATGTTTCGATTGTCGCGCTCGATTTCTGCATACGCGTTGCCGCGCAACAGGATATTCATCAGCATCGACTGGCGCCAAGAGAACGCGCTCATATCTGGGCACGGCCGGGTGTTCAGCAGCCGGTCAACCTGATGGCCAGAAGAGACGACCGCATTGCCGTTCGCGTCCTTGGTCATAACGT
The DNA here is from genome assembly GCF_001899045.1 of Devosia sp. 63-57. Lineage (NCBI taxonomy): Bacteria > Pseudomonadati > Pseudomonadota > Alphaproteobacteria > Hyphomicrobiales > Devosiaceae > Devosia > Devosia sp. 63-57. The sequence continues at coordinate 205,051 of NZ_MKUY01000003.1, forward strand.
GCCAAGGCAGTTGCGCTACCGTCCGGGTTAGGTACTGAACGCAAGCCCATACCGTCGCATTCTTCAGGGCATTGTCGGCATCGACATAGATGCCTGCATCCGTCTTGCCCAGCGAGTAGACGCGGGTTTCCGAGGGGCGATCCCAGCCTGTGATGCGGTTGAGGACACGACCGAACCAATTCATTGCGCCTCCTCAGCAGCTCTTTGCAAGGCAAGCTGCTCGTAAACAGACACGCCGCCACCCATTGCTTCCGGGTTCCGGCTCATCAACTGGGCCGCATTAAAAACCGCAATCAGCGGATCGATCTTGGCCTTGCCGGCCGCCTGCTTGGTGATCAGCACCGCATTACCGCGCTGCTCGGTCTTGGCATTGCCGACAGCCCAGGCCATCAGCTTCTGACCGCAATGCCAGAACGTCCCATCCTTGAGCTTCCGCTCGACGCCCCATACCGCTCCGGAGAGCTTATAGCCCTGGGAGACCGCCGCCATCTGCTCGTCGCCGATGCCCCGACCCGATAGCTCGTCGACCATGGCGGTCACGCCCATCGGGTCCAAACCAACGGCGCCCTTTTCCGGCAGCAGGCCGGCATCCTTCAGCCGCTCGACGATGTCGGCGACCTCTTGGATATCCTGCGTCGGGTGCTGACAAATGGTCAGTTCCCCGCACGCCTCGAAATCGCGAAGCAAAGTCACGATTTCCTTGCGCTGTTTGAGAGCATCGGTCTGTGCCCAGGCATGGCCCCAATGCAGCCATTCACGGGTGTTCCTGTCCCGGCCGATCACACCCAGGCCCAGCAGGTCGTCGAGGCCGCCCCCATCAATACCGACGACAGCGACATCCGATCGCTCGATGATCTCATCGAGGTCCAACCCGGACTGTTCTGCAGCCTCCCAATAGGCCGCACCGGCCCAGCGATCCCGCCGCAGCTTCAGCCCGATCTGGACATTGAGGTGCTTGGCTAGAAATGTCTGCTTGTCTTCTCCTACCTCCCCTTCGCCGCGCAAAACCTTGCGTAGCTTGTCCTCGAGCCATGATCGCCGAACCGAGCGACCAATATTGGGGTTGGTGACATAGAAGTTTTCGGGGTCGAGATAGGCTTCGCTGTCGAGCATGGCCTGCGGCCACTCGAACAGCATGCCAAAGGACCGCTTGTCCGCGATGACGCCATCACGAACGTCGCGAAAATATTCCAGCCGATCCTTGAACACCCCGGATGGTGCCTCGTCGCTATGGGTCGAAAGGTAGATCACGAACCCTTCCGACTTTGACACCAGCCCACCGGTGGCCTCTTCCAGCATCGCTGCAGCGCCGGCCATTTTGCCGAATAGCCAAAGCTCGTCGATCAGCACAAATCCCGCCTTCTTGCCGGCGACTGTGTTCGTGTCCGCCGCGACAACTTTCAACTCAGCCCGCGTCACCAGGTGCTTGATCGTTTTCTGGTGGTCGACAGGCTTCAGGATCTTGGACAGTTCAGCATCTGCCCGGATCATTGCAGCCGCGGGCTTATAGCTATTGTTCGCGACTTCCAGCGTCGGCGCCAAGATCAGGAGCTCCGCATCGAACCGCCAGTTTCGGATCAGCGCCGTCACCATGATGCCGGCGGCGATGGTAGATTTCGCGTTCTTCTTGCTGATCAGGAGGAAGAACTCGGCGATATGACGGGTCATCTCCGCATGCTCATAAGCGCCGAAGATCGCCCGCACGAAATCGAAAACGAACGGCTCGCATGCCTCCCCGAAGGTCGGCATACCGGGCACGTCCACGATACGCAGCGACTTGAACACGGCAAGCGCAGCGTCTGCCTCGTCGGGAAACAGCGGCTCAAACGGCACCAGCGATTGCCGCTCGACGATCCGGGTCTCCCAGTCCGGGCAAGCCGTCGACCAGTCCAGCATCAGTTCAACCGCTCCGGCGGTGACGGAGGAGCGAAGAGCCCGGTTACACCGGCCGCGACCTCTTCCGCCATCTCCTTCTTGCCCTTCTTCACCTCTGCTGGCGGCCGGGTCTGATGACCACGGTTCTTGATCACCTCGGCCAGCTGGTCCAGGTCGTGCTTGTCGAAGCGCCGCGACATCTCCTTGATCGCGGCGACGTTGCCGGCATCGACCTGATCGAGCAGGGCGGCGATCAGCTTGGCATCCGCCCTTGCTCTTGCCTCTGCCCGCGACTTCAGCTCGCGAAAATAATTCTTCCGCAAAGTGGGTGGCGTGATCGACAGCGCGGCGGCAATCTTCTCTATCGACCAGTCAAACGCCTGTAAGGCCATGACAAGCCTACGTTTTTCGTCGGTCGGCACATGCGCCGGCCGCCCGCGCTTGCCAAATCCTTCCGGAATTGGATCGCCGAGCAGGTCAAAATCCTGCGCCATCAAAAAAAAATCTCCACATGACCCCCAAGCCGGTCAGCGGCCCCAGGCGGGTCCAGACTTCCGCCCCCCCCTCCCCGTCGCTGGTCAGTCCCAGCGGCCGGTGGGGATGGACTGCTCTTCGGCCTGGATGAGCTTGTCGTGGACCGACTTGGCCACGGTCTCGATGTTGTTCATGTCCCAGAACAGCGCCGGGTCACCGCGATGCGGGCGCTTGTGGTTGGCCACAGGGCTGTCGGGCGCAGGGTGCTTGCCGATGACCAGCTGGCCGGTCCGCTGGCACTTGAAGCCGTCACGGGCGAACACCGCGATGCGCAGGTCTCGCCAGCGTTTGGTGCGATACCAGGCGCGCCACGGCGCGGCATCGTTGCGCGCCTTGTCACCGGCCTTCTCGTCGCCACTGGCATAGCCAATGCGCGGCGCCATCGGCTGGACGCGCGCGGGCAACGTCTTGAGCCTGCCCATCCCGCACCCCAGAAACGCAAAAGGCGCTCCGGTTGCCCGATGCGCCTGTCTCAAGACCTGATTTGTTGTGGTGAAGCTACGTCAATTTTTGCGGAACCGTCAATGCCCCTTCTGCAAATTCCCACGGCCGGACCGCAACGGCTGGCAAAAGCGCCTCGTGGTCGACCATTTCGGCATTGAGCAGCGGCACCAGATCGACAAGCGCATAGCGCCAGACATCGTAAGCCCGACGCGCCTCCTCGACTTCGGCCGGATCGTTCCCCTCGAGCACCGGCCGCGCATAGCCTATGAAGCCGCGCTTGGCATGCGGGTCGATATAGAGCTTCTTGGGGTTGCCAGCCTTGTCGACCTGGCAGACCCAGCGGCCAGGACCATCCTCGATCCAATCGGGCCGCGTCCCGTTTCGACCATGGCGGATCAGCAGCATGGTCGCCTCTGCCGGCAGCGCCATCACCGCGTCATAGATGACCGCCGCATCCTCGTGACATTGCACCGCCATATGCATCGCGCCGGCCGACGATGTCTGCACCCTGCACCCCAATGCCAAGACCTGCGCCAGATTGCTCTCCGGCGACGGCTGCAAGCCGCTTGGCCCTGCCAGCCGCGCCGCCACCGCCTCGATCTTCTGGTCGCGGAAGGCCCAGACCACCAAGTCCTCTACATCCACGGCCTTTGGCATAGCCAAATCTCCCTTGGGACAGTCCGTAGAGGTTTGAATGGGAACCTCTATCGGAGAAAGCGAAGCGAAATGAGTGTGTTAGAGAGGGTGGAACAGTTGGGAGGGTTGCCAATAGCACATGAGCTGCTTTTCCCGCCGCGATCCACCATCCTACACCCCACACCCCTTCCCCCTTTACTATACGTGCGCGAGACAGTCCCGACCCTCTAAATTTCAGGCCAAGACATTGATTTAGCTATTGAATTGAGAACGGGAGTTTTGCATTCACCCTCCCGCAAACCTCCCAACCCTCTATCGCGCCGCGTGAGCGGCGGGAGGGTTGGGACTGCCGCTTCTCTGTAAAAAGGGGGTGCGGGGCGCGGGGCGAAGGCTCTAACCCTCTGCCCCGCTTCAGGCCGTTGGCGGGTCAGTACCCCGGGTCGTCCGGGTCGCGCTGCGGCGGGGTGTTGGCGTAGCCGGTGCCGGCCAGGCCTTCTTTCAGCTTGATGTCGGTGTAATAGTAGAAATTGGAACGCTTCTTCTGGAAGCCCAGATCGTTGAGCCGGTCGCCAAAGCTGCGATTGCTGGCCGGCTTGAGCTGGTTGACCTCGCACCAGCGCAGATAAGCCTTGTAGAGATCGCCGGCCTGCACCTTCATATTGAGCGCAGGATCGACCTTCTCGATGCCGACATCGGCAAACACACCGACATTGTCGCGCTCCTCCCGGTGCTCCTGGGCGAACTGCTTGGCCTCGGACGGCGTATAGTAGTTCAGCCCGTTGCTGAGATACATCACGGCGCCCTCGAGCAGCCAGTTGAGCACCCCTGCCCGCTCCGCATCGAGCCGCGCCGCCAATTCTGCCGGGTCCATCCGCTCCTCGGTCGGGATATAGACGCCCCAGAGCACGAACAGGAAGCGCCGCCAGATGCCTTCATCCTGCCCCGTGATCGCCGGCTTGTTATTGCCGGAGAGCATCGGGGTAAACTTTGGCATGAACTCGAAGAAGTCCTTGTTGAGGAAACGTGCAAGGATCTTGGTGCCGCCGGTCAGCGCCTTGATCAGCTCCTCCTTGAGCGGCGTGTTTTTCGGCAGCTCTTCGATGGTCACCAGGCGCGCATTGTGCAGGCGCGCAATGTCGGGATTGGCCTGCTGGCCAGCGCGCTGCCCGTCGCCGGTGATCGATTCCGGCGAGGCGATCTGCCGGTAGCTGCCGCCGAGGCGGCCGATCAGCTCGAAAAAGGCCGACTTGCCGTTCGCACCCTTGCCATAGTGATAAAACATGACCTGCGCCGCATTGCCGCCGAACAGCAGCGCCACCGCCGTCGACACCTGAATGAAGGTGCGCCAGTGCTGTTCCGGCTGCACCTTGGCGAGAAAGGTGTCGTGGAAGAATGGCGCCTTGGCGCCCGGGTCATAGGACACATCGGCCATCTTGGTGATGAGATCGTCGCGATCATGCGGCTCGAAACTATAGCCCCCGATCATGCGCGTGCCGCCCTCCGGCTGGTCCGGGTCGAGTTCCTTCCAGAAGCGGATCGTGCCGTTCGCGACATTGAACTTCATGTCGTCGGCATCGAGCCGGTCGATCGGCAGGGATTTGAGCGATTGCGCCTGCTCCAGCATCGCCTTGGTGCGGCCGGCATTGCCCGAGGTTACCGCCCAGGCGATCCGCGACGAGCGGCGCTTGCCCAGGGCCGCCATGACTTCGGTCGCGGTCTTGATGATCCGCTCCTCGGCCGCGCTGAGATCGTCCTTCTTGCGCAACAGCTCGTCGGCGCGGGCGCAGATCTTCTTCTGCTTTTCGCTGGCCTCCAGCTCGACGGCCTCGAGCTTGATCTTGTCGACGATCATCTGCGCCAAAAGCCGCACATCGAGGTCTGCCTCGTCCCGCTGCCAATGGGTGCCGCGCCAATAGAGCCAGCCGAGGCCGGTCACATAGCGCAGGTTTTCGCCGAACCAGGCTACCAGGCGCCGGCCATTGTCGCGATCGTTCTGGTCCAGCCCGGCGCACCAGCGCGACACGATGCGAGACGCTTCGTCCAGCCCGTCATTGCTGCCGAAATCGTCGGCATCCATGAAATCGGCATCGCTCGGACCAGGGTCGTCGGCATCAGCCGGCGGCGGACCTTCTTTGGCCTTGGCCTTACGCGCCGGCTTATCGGCCGATGCCGCGCCCTTGCCACCCTCGATAACACCGAGTTTGACAGTGCGTTTCTTGGCAGCCGCCTTCTTGACGGCATCGGACTTGTCGTCTTCGGTATCGTCAGACATGGAGGCTACATTGCATTGGCGTGAACACTGGAAGGCTATCGCAATCTTTGCCGCTTTTACTTGGTTGATCGCCTATATCGTGGTGTGGGTTCACCGATCTAGTTGCGACAGCTTGCAGCAAGCCGCATGTGCAGCCCGAGCCCTGATGACGGCGGGCGCAGACGTGGTCACCTTTCAATGGGTGTGGGACAATCAGACCCTGGCGGCGGGCATGTTCACTTCCGGGGCCGCAGGGATCGCCCTCGTGGTGCTCTTCATTCAGCGCCAGTGGCAAATCGATAGCGAAAAGAAAGCCAAATACGCAGAAGCTCTCAATGCTCTGAATTGGACCAAGATCCTGCTGCGCTCGATTGCAGATACCGCGGGGCGAAAGGAACGGCAGGCGACAATCGGCGAAATCGACAAGCTTGATGACCATCTGGTCGCACTTGCGACTGTATCTCCCATGCTCGCAGAGACCGTTAGGGATATGATCCAACGCCTCAAAGCTTACGCAAAAAATCGCGAAGACAGCTTTGCCCTTCCATCTCTCGACGACGATTTTGGCTTTGAAGTCGACGGCCTGGAATGGGCATTCGTGATGGCCACCTGTTTCACAGCATTTTTCCGCGAACCGGAAAGACTGCTCGATAGCGATGCCAACTTCATATTCAAGCGACAGAAATTCGCGGCAGTAGCTGGCGATCTCACCAACTACCCCAATCTCGCCTTTTGGGAATGGAGGCATGTGCGCGACTTTTTCGAAATCTGACCTCACAAAATCACCCGTACCAAATCATTGAGGTCTTTGCCGTCGCCAATCGGCTCGACGAATGAGCAGTCCAGCACCGACAGCGCCGGGTTCTCCTGCAGGCGGCGTTCACGCCAGGCCTGGGCGCGCAGCAGGCCGCGCGTCACCTTTTCCACAGTGCGCTTGTCCGGCTCGTCGCTGTCGCAGAGATAGACCAGCTCTTCGGCCCAGTCGGGCGGCAAGAAACAGTCCCAATCCGTGAGGTCCGGCAGGCCATGCTGCTGGCGCCCTTCGGCATCGCGGGCGGCCTTGCCGGCCATATTGCCGAGATCGACCCCGGCCCAATAGGCCGTATCAGCCTCGAAATTGTGGGCCAGCGCGGTCAGCGTGGTTTCGATGCCTTCACCCATGACGATGCGGCGCGGTCGATCCGGGGTGTAGAGCCTGATCGCTCCGCCCTTCTTGGCCCCGCGCACCTTCTTGGAGGGAATGGCTTTGCCGGTGTCGGTGTTGTTGCCCGGCACGGCCTTGCCTTTCGGCTGGTCGAGGTCGAGCCAGGTAGCATGGCTGGCGCCGAACCTGTCGTCAGGCTGCTGCACCGCGGCGATCATGGCCGGGCCGGTCCATGCCGTTTGCCAGGCCCCGCCCATATGCTCGACCAGCTTCAAATGCGGATGCTCCCAGAGCTTGATCGCATCGATCGGCACATGCCGGCCGATCAGGTCAAAGCCGATGCCGCGCAAGGCGAGATAGCGGCCGAGAGTGTCGCGGCCATGATTGGCCCGGGCCTCGGAGAATATCCGCCAGCCATCCCGTCGCGCCTCTTCCCGGTAGCGTGCCGCCTCGTCGGCCCGGCGCTGCTCATCCCTGGCATTCTGTTCGGCAATCTGCCGCGCCCGGTCAGGATCGAGCGGAGCCGAGGCCTTGCGGCCGGTGACGATCTCGCAGGCCTCGACGAAGCCGACGCTTTCCGTCGCCTCGACCAGCTTGATCACGCCCGACCCGCTGATGCCGCAACCCCGGCACAAAAAGGTGTTCTTCTTGGTGTGGATGGCAAAGCGATCGGTGCCACCACAGACCGGGCAGGGTCCGGCCCGGTCGATCCCCGGCGCCAGCTTCCAGCGTCTGCGGATCGCCCAGCTTTCACAGCTGGTCTGCATGGCGTCGTCGCGCAGCGCGATCAGTTCGGGCGATAGGGTCATCACCGCCCTCCCCACTTCGACAGACCGGCCATGGCCGCCTTGATATCGGCCATGCAGGCAGAGGCGCCGCGCCCTTCCTCATAGTCGCGGATGATCTTTGCCACGGCGGCCAGTGCGCGCTTGCGCGATGCCCCCCGGCGCCCGGCCCGCTCCGCCTCGATGCGACCGATATCGCTCACAAGACTGCCCTCACCTTGGGCTTTGGCCTGGCCTTGCCCAGCATCCGCTGCAGCGTGCGGCGGTGAATGCCGAGGCGGCGAGCCGTGGCGGAAATGCAGCCGCCTTCGGCCGCCAACGCGGCGCGGACATAGTGAAACGCCACTTCATTGGGCGAGAGGTCGAGCAGGTCGATGGCCTGCTGCAGGGCAGCGTGATGGGCATGGGAGACTGTCACGCCGCCACCCCGCTTCGGCGCGTGGCCAGGTCTAGTTCGTCGGCCGCCACGATATGACCCCGCGCCTTCAAGAAGCCGATCGCATCCTCATAGGCCTCGACCAGCCCATCAAGCCGCGCCGCCTCGATGCGCGCATCGATCTCGCTGCGCACCGACATGCCGGGAATGGTTTTCATGGGCAGTCTCATCGCTTGCACCACTCTGTGGCGTCGAACTCGACATAAAGCTCGGCAAACTCACCATCGGGATCATCCTGGACGATGTGAAAGCCGAACCATGGGCAGCCATTTTCGGCATGGTCGAGTGCGTCAGGGATATTGTCATCCTCGAAACACTCGCAGCCATCACGCATGTGCAAACGATAGGCGTTGAGATAGAAGCCCTCGACCTCGACGACTGCACTTTCACCTAGGCTCGTGCCACGCATTAGCACCGCCAGCTTCGTGCCTTCTGCGATCTGCGGCTTCTCGCCCGCATGCTTCCATGGCCCGGTCATGCCACTTCTCCCTTCTCTTCCTGATGTTCGATTTCCATCACGCCGAACAAATCCGGCATGGCCAGCTCGTCTTCCATGGCCTTCACATAGGCGCAGCCATCCACGAAATAGCCGGGGTTGAGCTCGACGGCCCGGCCGCGCCGCTTCAGTTTCAGCGCGCGATAGGGCACGCTCATGAGCCCCCCGAACGGATCGAAAACTGTCTCGCCCGGCTCGGAATATTGCGCGATGCAGCGGTCGATGATGTCGAACTGCAGCGGGCAGAGATGCATTTCGCGGCCAGCCTGGGCCTGCAGCGTGTTCATCGACAGCATGCGGGCCACGTCGGACCACACATCGTCATGCTTGGAATGGGGCGGCAGCAGCATGAAGGTCGAGGGCAGCGAACCGTGCTGCTCGAGCTCTTCGGCAATGGTCACATGATGTTCGAAGTCATAGACCGCGTTGAGCTGGTAGGCCTTCCAGAGCTTGTAGATGACATTGGCATCGAGGCTGCGCAGCTCGTCGCCGGTCAGCAGGCGATTGCCCGACACCGGCATATAGCCATGGGCATCGAGCTGCCAGCGTGCGCGGCTATAGCCGTCATTATCGGTCCAGTGCCCTGCCTTCCATTCGCGCTTGCCCTTGGCCACCGGCTTGTCGGCATAGCCATTGGAATTGTCGGTCGGGGGCTTGCGGAAGATCAGCAGATATTCGGGCAGGCCATTGCCCATGCGGCTGCCATCCTTGCACTGCTCTGTCCAGCCCAACCGATAGGTCTGGTTGTTCTCCCGCACCACGTCGGTGGTGATGGTCTTGCGACTGAGGAAGGCAAAGCCATGCTTGGTGAAGGCGCGGATGCAGTCGTCGGAGAAAGGATAGACCGATTGAAAGCCCAGCCCGGTCATGCCACCCGGCACGATGCGATCTTTCACATGGATGGCCGCCACCCGCCCCGGCGCCAGCACCCGCAGCAGCTGCGGGATCAGGTAATCCATCTGGGCCCAGAAGTGGCCATTGTCGTCGGTATGGCCGAAATCGGCATAGTTGGGGCTATATTCGTACTGGGTCGAGAACGGGATCGAGGTGACGATCAGATCGACCGCGTTTTCCGCCATGCCGGCGCATTCGGGCACGCAGTCGTTGTTGACCAGCACATAGCTATCCCCGCGAACCTCCACCCGCTCCACGCCCATCGCCCTGGTCAGGCTCTGCGCCATGGCCGCCGAGGTCAGCCCATATTCCTTGATGATTGAGGTCATGATCGCCACCTGCTCGTTATGGCGGCGCCATTTCGCTTCCAGGCTGTCGCGCACGGGACGTTCGGCCTCGGTATAGATGAGGTCGACGCGCACGGTTTGCGTCTGCAGGAATCGGTAGCACCGATGAATGGCTTGGATCAGGTCGTTAAATTTGAACCCGATCCCGAGAAAGATTTCCCAGGCGCAATGCCGTTGGAAATTGCTGCCAGAGCCGAGCATGCTGGGCTTGCCGGCCAGCTCGGCCCGGCGCCCATCGGCAAAGTCGGCCAACAGGGTTTCGCGGGCGTCGAGGTCCTGGCTGCCATAGACCGTGGCAATGCCGGGAATGGCCGCCTCGATGGCGTGCCGCTCCGCCTCGAGATCATGCCAGATGATCCGGTGCGCCTTCGGGTCGATGGCGCGCAACTCCAGCATCTTGGCGATGCGGATGGAAAGGCTGTCGCGCTTTTCGCGTGCCGCATCGCTGAGGCTGGCCGCCGCATTGCGCAAGAGGCGCCCCTGCCCGCTTTTCTCCACCCCGGCCGATGCATGATCGGCCGGCAATTCGTGCCAATGCACCTCGAGCGGCGGCAGGTCATAGCCTGCGTCGGAAAAACCGAGATCGCTGGGTTTCTGCACGAACAGGCCCCAGCTGGCCACCCACAGCCAGAACTCTTCCTGCTTGTGCGGGTGGATGGTGAGGCTGTCGGCCTTCTCGCTATTGCGCTTGAAGAACCGCGTCTTGGCCTGGCCGACATCCATGACTTCGAGGAAGGCCGAATAGGCCAGGAGCTCGATATATTCGTTCGGGCTCGGCGTGGCCGTGGCGACGAATTTGAACCGCACCCCGTCGAACAGCCGCATGAATTCGCGGAAGGTCTTGGTCCCGCCAAAACCGCGCAATACCGAAGCCTCGTCGAGGCTGGTGGCGGTAAAACCGCGCGGATCGAGCTTGCCGTCACGCACCGTCTCGTAATTGGCGATATAGAGCTGGCCATCGGCCGTGCCTTCGATGCCCCGGATAAAGCGCAGGTTGGGCACCCGCTCCGGCCGCCCATCCGCCCAGGCGCGCAATTCTGCCCGCTGCGCATCGCTCACCGCCGGGTGCTCGCCTGTCGCCAGCGCCCGCGCATCGGCCAAAAATTCGCGGCGCACACCCAAGGGCGCCACCACCAGGCCCTTGCCGCCAAAACGGGCGACGACAATGCGCAGGATTTCCAGCTGCACAAAGGTCTTGCCCAGCCCGAAGGCCGCGAACAGCGCCCGCCGCCCGCCCAGGCAGGCCCATTTGACCATGGCCTTCTGGTGCGGGCTCAGCAGCGGATTGATCTCATCGTTCTCGACGATGAAACCCGAAACCGGCGCCCTGGCCACCTTGGCGGCAAGAAAATCTTCGTAGCGGAGGGGCATATTCATGCTGCCGTCTCCATTGACGAAGACGCCGTATCGCAGCGAGTGTGTGCAATCAGCTGGGGGGTGCTGCTTTGAAGCCGAGGATTTTTGGCCTGCGAATAGAGCGCAGCGCTCTCTACCTTATGTTCTTCGCCTGCGGAATTCTTGGAGGCATAGCCATTATTGCTTTTGCTCCGGGCGCGCCTTGGAGCACGAACATTGAACCGACTGGCGCCACAACCGCCGAGGCTCTGGACCTGGCCACCCAACGCAGCATGGCTGCCTCTGCCTGGTGGATGGTCGTTGCAAGTGCCGCTGCGGCAGCCGTCGGACTGGCAACATTGGTGCTTGTCGCCAATACGCTCAATGAGGCCAGGCGAAGCGCAGACGCCGCAAGAGACGCGGTTAAGGCCACGCTCACCGTGGGCAAAAAACAAACCCGAGCCTATCTGGTGGTCGAGAATGCTAACCTGATCGCGACTGACCTCTTGCCTAGCCTCACATTCACAGTCGATGTTCGAAATACAGGTCAGTCGCCCGCGCAAAAGGTGCGAGCCCGTGGGACGCTTAAGATAGTGAAAACCAGCACAAATGCCGAAGGCGAAGTCGCAGAAACGATAAGACTTTCGATGGAAGGCAGCATGCAAATGCCAGACATTTCGGCCGCACAATCTATGCCATTTTCCTTCGGCGAATTGTACCTCAACGACGATCCTGGTCTGCATGAGCGACTGGACGATATTTTTCTCACGGCGAAGGCAAACATCTGGATCGATTACGAAGATGTTTTTGGTGACGAAGATACCGTAGAAGTCCGGTTTTCCGGAGGCATCCGGACACCTGAACACACCCGCCAGGGCGTCAAACTCAAACCCGTTGTGTAGCTCTCCCTGTGCAGCACTCATCGCCCCACCTCGATCGGCACGATCCTGCGATTGTGAAAATCCCTTCCGCCATCGGTGACGGTCACGAGCCGCTTGAACTGCTCGATGGCCCTTTCCAGCTGCTCGACCTGGCCCAGATCGTAATCGGCCAGCACCAGGCTGCCCTCGTTCTCGACCAGGAGGCGATGATCGCCGGAGGGGTCGAGCTGCGCGCGCGGATGGATGGACGGCGAATGATATTGCGGGGCGCGTCTCATGCCTCGCCCCCGAAGCGCTTCTGGTTGGCGAGCATGCGGGCGGCATTGGTCAGGCCGAGCCGATTGGCCCAGCCGGCAATCGTGCCATGCGGATGGCCGAGGTCTTGCGCCATCAGCACCAGCGGCACTTCGGCCGCATAGCCGGCGCGCATCGCCGCCTCCGCCTCTTTCATGCTCAGCTTGCCCTTGCGCGCCGCCAATAGGGCCACTTCACCCTCATAGGCCTCTCGCAGGGCGAGCTTAGCCGCGAAATCGGGTGCGGATGGCGGCTGCTCCACCATAGCTTCAACATGCCCGCCATCCGCTGCGGCGTCCGGTGAAGGTGCCGCGCTCTGTTCAGCCGCTTCCGGCAGAATTGGTGAGACGTTTTCAGTCACTACGGTTAGCCTGCGGCCGTCTCGGGCCTGATCCTGTTCCTCGCCACCATCCAGCGCCCGCAGCGCCGCCATGGCGAGGCTCCCCATCGCCTCGATGGCTTCCTTGGTGAAATCCACCGTGTCGCCATCGCGCTCGAGAATGCCGGTGAATTCGCCCAGCTTGAGAATGGCCTCGCTGCCGACCCGGTCGCTGGCCATGCACAGGGCAATCACCGAAAACGCGAACTGATGCCATTTGCGGGGCGGCAGCGGCTCCAGCGCCTTGGCCTCGGCAACCGGCTTGACCACTTTCGGCTTGGGCGGGCTGACCACTGGCGCCTCGGCCGCAAGGATCTTCTCGCGCGTGTCGCTGACAGCGCTTTCGAATGTCTCATCATCCAGCGCCGCCGCCTTTTGCGCGCGGCTGGAGAGTTTCTTGTCGACACCGATATCGGCCAGGGTGAAGGGCGTATTGTCGAAAACCGGTTCCGCCTCGGCACCGGTTTCGGGCTCGCTCACATTCGAGCGCTCCGCCGACGGCCGCCCGCCCTGGCTCATCAGCCCATCATCCTTGGCGGCGCGCAGCATGATGCCCAGCTTGCGTTCGGCGCGCGCCACGATTTCGGCGGCGTCGGCCTGCAACTTGCGGTCCCGGGCAATGCGGGCATAGGCCTTGGCCTGTTCGGCGGCGCTATGGATGCGCGTCACCTCGTCGAAGCGCACGGCAGCGGCCAACGCTTCCTTGGCATGCTCATAGACAGCGAGCTGCTGGGTCATGCCGGCTCTCCCACCGTGTCGAGGTGGTGGGTGAAGAGGGCGACATCGTCGGACTGATCAACAAGCGGGCGAAACCAGACGCAGTTGAACAAGCACTCGCCATAGCCATCGATAGCTGAAGAATACGGTTCGTTGATGATTTCTGCGAAGGTTAAACCAGTGCCTCCGGACACCGTTTCGACAGTGCGGACCGTCAAAACCTGCCCATACCCCGGCACCTTTTCGCCAGGAGAAGAGCCCCAGCCACCATCTTTGACGCACACGCACTTTGCCCCCGGCCGCGCCCAGCTGCTCATTGCGCATCTCCCGACTGGAGAGCGGCGATCTTCTCGCGCAAAGCCGTCTTGAGCTCGCCCATGGGCAGGTGCCCAAAGCCACGCAGCACCAGACCTTCGAGGACTGCGGTAAAGTTGAGGCTTTTGCCTGCACCCCAAATCTCCCGCGCCACCGCGTCGATCGCTATCGACAGCGCGATATTCCCGCCCGTACTCATTCCAACCCCTCCACGCTGGCCTGCACCTGGAAGCGCAGCGCCATGAGCTTGATGATGGCTTCTTCGATTTCACCCTCGACGCGCGCGGCATCGGCGGCGCAGAGCCGGCCGTCGCCCCAGCCTTCGGCCAGCGCCACGAACACATCGGACGTTTCCTTGAGCGCCCTGGCGGTGATCGCCCCCAGCGCCGTGCCGGATTTGACCACGCTCGGCTCCGGCACCAGCAGGTGCCCGCTGAGCTTGGCCAGCGCCCGTGTCAGCACCGGCTGGCCGCATTCGCTTTCGAGATCGGCAATCACATCGGCGGGCATGAAGCGCTCGCCATCGTCGGGCTGCGCCGAACCATAGCGGCCGATATTCTGGTGCCCGCCCCGCGTCACGGCCGAGGCGGCCACGGCGCCGCCGGCATGGGTCACCAGCTGGCGCGTGGCGGCCTTGAGCGCGGCATAATCGTTGGCGGGCAGCTGGCGGCCGGTCATGGCGCAGCCCGCCCGAACTCTGCGCCGTGACAAACTGCGGCGAAAGCCGCAAACCCATTGCGACCAGCCGGAGAAGACAGGTGACCCGACGCTTTCCCGATTACCGCCCCAGCACTGCCCTGCGCCAGGCCATCGCGGCGCTGCGAGAGGCGCGCGAAAAGCGCCGGACAGCGGAAACGGCGCGTCAATCCGCTCCACCGTCCGGCCAAGTTCAGGGAGGCCCCGACCTCACCACAACGCCGGGGCGGGAGGACACCGAAACGGCCCTTAGGCCCGATCCGCACCATTGCGAACCGATCCCTCGTTTCGATGCCCTCTCGTCCAGACGCAAGCAAGATGATTGATCCGCTCATGCTGGCCGCCGCACGATCTGGCCCTTGCGGGCCCTGGCGCCATGGCCGACGCCACCCAGGCGCACCAGCTCGCGATAGCCGACACCCTGCCGGCCCATATGGCGCAGCGCATCGGCCAGGGCGGCCCGCTCGGCTTTGCTCATATTGCGCGGGGCGGTCATTCGACTCTCCCCCGCAAAACCGCTCTGATGCGGGCGAAGAACCCACGGAGAATCACATGCACGCTGCGAACAGTGACACCCAGACCGAACTGGTTGCCGAACAGACGGCGACCATGATCCTGGCCGACGCCATTATCGACCTGGCAACCGGCCTCGCCGAAAACACCGATGACCCCCGCATGGTCGATGCCGTGGTGGGCGCCGTTCATGACGCGATTGAGCGGGCGAGCGCTTCCTTCGTTTTTCCCGGCCAGGCGCCTCTGGAGCGCGCCGATGAAGAACGAGCCCTCGTTATGGCCCGGAACCGCGCCCGGGTCATTGCTGAGATGATCAAGCAGGCGTGCGAAAGTCGACTGACTGCGAAGATGGGTCCGAAGCACTGATGGTCGGCGATCGAGACCATTCGCCCGGCGCCATTGCAGATAGGCATCATGCAGAGCCGCGGCCTCCGCATGCATCGACAGCATGGGACGGAACACTGGCGCATGATCGAACGCACCGGGATGCAGAAATCGAGCCCGGCGCTTCGCTGCGATACGCCCATAGCTGCCAGCCAACCGCGCCAGGAACATGCGGAACGCGCTCATGGCTGGGCCTCGAGCGCTGCGGGCGCGGGCCCATACACGTCCGGCCTGAGGATGTAGCGCGACACGCCAGTAAGGCGCTCGACTTCAAGGCATCGCTCCGCAGGGATCTTGCGCCGACCATTTTCCCAACGGCTCCACATTGCCGCCGTAACACCAATAGCCCTTGCAGCACTTTCGACACCGTGCCGCGACTTCTCTCGCCAATCTTTAAGGGGACTGTTCATGCGCTATGATTTCCATATCGGAAATCACACGTCAACGCCAAAAATTCCACATTGGAAATTTTGACTTTCCAATGTGGAAAATGATAGAAGTTGCAAATGGTTGAGCGAATTCATCCCAGAACACCACCACGCATTTTCATCCGCGAATGGATGGAAAGAGTGCCCGGGCTTGACCAAAAGCGGCTGGCCGAACGAATGGGTAGAACTCCGGGAGCCATCTCCAAGAAGTTAAACTCGCCCGGCAAAATCGATACCGAATGGCTCGCTGAGTTCGCCGATGCTCTCGGAGTGCAGGTGCCCGACCTCTTCCGCGATCCAATGGCACCAACTCCCGCCGACTTGCTCAAAGGTTTGTCGGACGAGCAGCGTAACGAAGTCCTGCATTTTGCTGACTTTGTACGAAGGCGCGCTAGCTAATCCCGCAAGACTCCATTGATAGATCTGACGTACAAGCATGTGTTCATTTAGGGGGAACACATGTCTTGGCTTAATATTCTCGCTTGCACATCGTTATGCGCGATCGCACTATCCGCTTGCGCCTCAACATCTTCTACACCTCAGCATAAGGCCCCTCCACCGATATCGGAGGGAGAAGTGTCGGCCAGCGGCTTTATCACAACTAGGCATCCCGACGGCTCTGGCGGCCTCCGGCTAGCATCTGACAGCGGAGGCAATGGATGGTCTGTCGACTGTCGAAAAGACGCCATGACAGACCGCCGAACCTGTCAGTTTTCCAATCGAGGAATTTTTGTATACTACGGCGTATCTTCTACCCCTCAAGAAATTTGCGCTTTTGGGCACAGCTTTCCCGGCCGCATTGCTCAAATTAGGATCGACAGCAATGCGCCCGTTTCCACCAACGGAGATGGCTGCGCCCCTGCGTCCAAGCTGCTTGCTCAGATGACGGGAGCCAACCAGGTCACTACTCGCGTCTACACTTGGCCCTACGATTACCCGGTCGACAAGGTGTTCACACTGGCTGGTTTTAAGGAAGCGATCGCTCTAGCCGATGACCTGAGAAAGCTGCCATAATTTCCATTTTGGATATTTTGCATTGACATTGTGATTTCCATATCGGAAATTCCCTCCAGTTTCACCGCTGGAGGGCATCATGCCTCATTCCCAAACCACCCGCGTCCAGGCGCAGGCCAAGATCGCGGCTCTTGCCGCCGCCGACGACCGGCCGTTGACCCACGAGGAGCAACTGTCCCGCTTCGTCGAGGACATCATCACCCTCGACACTGAGGGCGGCGCGACTGAGGGCAGGCTTTATGAGCTTGGCTGGCCGCCACTCTTCATCAAGACCAATCTCGAAAAGGCCGCACAACTGGCCAATAAGCGCGTCGTGCGCGATATCCAGACCCCGAGCCAGAAATCGCTCGAGGAAATCGCCGGTGACATGAGCGACGCCATCGCCTCGCTGCTGCCGCCCACTCAGCTGCTCGTGGCCGAGCTGCAGGGCCGCGGCTTTGCCAGTGGCGAGATCGACCTGCTCCTGCCCAAGGCCCGCGCCAAGGCCGCCCTCAGCTTCGCCGAAGGCCAGACCGGGTGGACCAACTGATGGAAACCACCTTCAAACCGGACGCTATGGCGGCTGAGGCCGTCGCCCGCATCGCTCGCGTCATCGACCTGGCCGAAAGCAGCTGCGTCAACTCCGCCACCAATCACCAGCGTATTGCCGAGGCGCGCGCAGCGCTGGCCGATGTCGCCGGCATTTTCGATGTCGACGTGCCGGCGGCCAACCCGGTGGAGCGCAACTGATGGAGCCCCAGACCGAAAAGCGCGTGGCGTCTACCCGCACCAAAAAACGCAGCCGCTCCGGCGCCCAAACGCCCTGCCCGCATTGCGACAAGAAGCTCCGCGGCGAAAAAGGCCTCAAGGCGCACATCGCCGAAGCCCATGGGGACGGCAAATGACCGAACGCCTCTGCACCGCCCTCAACTCCGATGCTGGCCAGCTCTGCGCCGGCATCCTCGTTCTCATCCTGATGATCGGAGGGCTCGGCACATGAGCCTTCCCCCATTCTGCAAGACCATGCCCTCCGGCCGCGCCTTCGACTTTGCCGATCCGCGTCCGGAAATGATCTGCCTCGACGACATCGTGCATGTGCTCAGCCGCATCAATCGCTGGGGCGGCAATATCTGGCCTGTCAGCTTCTCGGTGGCCCAGCACAGCCTCGTTGTCGCCTCGGCCTGCAAGCGGCCGGAAGCCCGGGTCTATGCCCTGCTGCACGACGCGGCCGAGGCCTATATCGGTGACCTGCCGACCCCGTTCAAACTGTTCATGACCGAAGCCGGCTTCAACATCGTCAAGCTCGAGATGAAGATCCTCTACACGGCCATCTTCCCGGCCTTCGGCCTGGAGCCGCCTGAACCCAGCCTCACGGCCGATGTTCACGACGCTGGCCAGATCGCCCTCGCCACCGAATATCGCGACATCGTCGCCGGCCGTCATGCCGGCTGGGCTCCCACCGCCCCGCCGCTCAAGACCACGATCAAATTCATGGCTACCCCCAAGGTCGAAGAACAGTTCCGCCAGGCCCTCGAAGGCGTGCTGCCGGCCTTTGCGAGGGGGGAATGATGTCCCCCGATCTGCTCTTCGGCCTCGGCTGCATCGTCGCGGGCCTCGTCGGCATGGCCTTTGGGAGGGGCAAATGAGCCCCAAGCGGCTGCTGGAAATCGTCAATCGAGCCGAGGGAGCGGACGGCACCCCGTCCTGACCGCAATGCGCTACCGCGTGCAGCCCCGCTGCGTTCCAAAACCCATCGCCGCGCGCCGCCTTGGCCTCACCGAAGCCCGTTTCGCGGAAAGCGAGCCCCAACTGCGCCAGAACGGCTTCCCCCTGCCCGACGCCGTCACCGGCCATTACGATCTAGTCGCCATCGACGCCTGGCTTGACCGCAAGGCGGGCCTATCAAATTCTAGGCCAACGGCGATAGATGCCGCTGATGGTTTTGCGGAGAGGCTCGCCAGCCTTGGCTGAGATCAAGCTCAAACACTACGTGGTCCGCAAGGGCAAGCATGGCTATTGGTTGCCAACGGCCAAGATGAAGGCCATGGGCTTTCAGATCGTGCCCTGCGGCCATGACGGCCCGGATGCGTGGAAGATTGCCCAGGAGTGGGAGCAGCGTTACCAGCGGGCCCGCAAGGGGCTGGAAGAGGCACCCGCCGGACGCATTTATCCGCCCGGCAGCGTCGGTGATGGTTTCGCCCGCTTCCGAATGACCCATGAATGGCAGAACAAGCCCACACGGACCCGGGAAGACTGGGAAAGAGGATGGCGCTACATCGAGCCAGTCTTTGCCGCCTCAGCCCCTTCTACGGTCACCCTGGAGCTTCTGGATCGCTGGTATCACCACATGGTCGCCAAGAAAGGTGTCGGCGAAGCGGGCCGCGCTCTCAAGATTTGGCGAGCCCTGTATAACATCCTGGTCAGCTTCAAACTGGTCGCCGGCGAGGATCCGTCTCTTGGTATCCGCAAACAGAGCGTCAAGGGCCGCACGCAGACCTGGCGCGAAGGCGAAGTGATCCGGATGGTGAAACAGGCAATTCGCGACGGCTATCACGGCCTCGCATGCATCATCGCAATCTGCTGGGACACACAATTTTCGCCTGTCGATGCGCGCACACTGACGCCGGCCCAGGCGATTGAGAGCGAATCGGACATGGCGTTCACCATTGAGCGCGGCAAAACCAACGAGGCTGCCGTTGGCATCCTGTGCCGCCGCACGCGCCGACTGGTGGAGACTTATATTGCCAGCCTGCCTTTCGAGCTGCACGAGGATGCCCCGATCTTTTGGAGCCGGGGCTACCAGCCGGGCAAAAAGGGCGGACGCCCCCAGCCACCCAAGCCCTACACCAAGGATAGCCTGGTCGACGATTTTGCTGATCTGCGGGAGAGAGTATTTGGCCCGGACGAAAGGCGGCGCCTGATGGATATGCGGCGGACCGGCGCGGTCGAAGCCAATGCCGGCGGCGCATCGGTCGAATCAATTGCGGCGAAGATGGGCAATTCGATCGACGACAATCGGAAACTGCAAAAAACCTACATGCCGGTGAATTTCGCCGCCGTTCGCCAGGCCGATGAAGCCCGAAAAATCGGACGCCAAAAGCTGGCATCGGAACAGAACATGTTCAAAAAGTTGAAACTGCCCAACGTAAAAAGTTGAAACAGCGCAGAGCCATCCAGCGCCACCCTTACAAATTCTCTAACAATTTCATAGAGAAAGGGTGGCGCGAGAGACGGGGCTCGAACCCGCGACCTCCGGCGTGACAGGCCGGCGCTCTAACCAACTGAGCTACTCCCGCATCGGCGAACTGCTTGGCTGTTCGCTGAACGTGACGCTCATATAGCCAGCGCTTTTCGGCAGGTCAAGCGCTCGATCTGCGAATGTCGCAAAAACTTCTCACGACCCCCGTCACCTGTGGAAAACTCAAATAGCTCAACCCACAAGCTGAAAAAGCTCATGCGACGGATAAGAAATAAGGGCGGAGGGAGAAATCGGCGGGCAAACGAGAAAATGGTGGGCGATGACGGACTCGAACCGCCGACATCCTCGGTGTAAACGAGGCGCTCTACCAACTGAGCTAATCGCCCTTGCCAGACCCGGCCGGGATGGCGCCCTGATTAGGGTGCCCGATGCGCAACGTCAACAGACATTTCGCGAAACAAAAACGGCCCCGGCGTGAAACGCTCGGAGCCGATGGAGCCGCAAAGGCCGCACACGATCTTAGTTGATCGCGTCCTTGAGACCCTTGCCGGGCTTGAACTTTGCCTGGTTCGAGGCCGGAATCTGGATTTCAGCACCGGTGGCCGGGTTGCGACCCGTGGAAGCCTTGCGCTGGGAAACGGCGAAGGTGCCGAAACCAACCAGACGAACTTCGTCGCCGCTCTTCAGGGCAGCGGTAATAGCCTCGAACACTGCGTCAACCGCTTCGGCGGCCTGTGCCTTGGTGATCGTAGCCTTGTCGGCAACGACGCCAACCAGATCGTTTTTGTTCATAGCGTTTCCTCACAGTGAAAGCCCGCCTTCGCTGGCGAACCAGAATGCCGTCAACCTTTTTCGATTCTGCGCGATACGCAAGGAAATCCGGGGGTTTTCGGCGACCTGACGGTGCAAAGCTGTTAATGGACCGGAAAAATGGCCCCAGCAAGCCCACAAGTCTAGTTTCGCCCGGTTTTCCGGGAAATTGTGAACCAGATGCGGCCCTATGTCTCCGATACGCCCATGGCCGGGCGAGAGCGGCCGATGCCCAGCATGATTGGCAGGGCGAGCAGGTAAATCCCGATTGCTACCAGCCAGATCGCGCCTGGCCAGCTCCCGCGCACGCCATAATAGACGAAGCTGAACAGCAGCGGCCCGAATACCGAGGCCAGGCTCACAAGGCTGGCGAGAACCCCCTGCAATTGCCCCTGACGATCGGCATCGACCTGCCGCGTGGTCAGGGATTGCAGCGCCGGCATACCGATTCCGCCCAGCGCAAAAACCGGCGCCATGACGAACAGAACCCAGCCATGGGTTGCAAAAGCCAGTGTCAACATCGCACCGACCTCGAACGCCATGCCGACGACCAGCGCCCAGCGCTCACCCAGCCGCGCCACGGCCGGGCCGGTCAAAAACGCCTGGGCCAAGGCGTGGAAGACGCCAAAAGCACCAAGCGACAGGCCGATCATCAAGCCATTCCACTGGAAGCTGTCCTCGCTGAAAATGGCCCATGTCGTGCCATAGACGGTGCCGACGAGATTCATGATGAGATAAAGCGCCATCAGCGGAATCAAAGCCTTGAACGTCAGCGCCCAGCGCAAAGGCTTGAAGGGGTTAAGCGTATCCCAGGTGAAGTTGGCCTCCTTCCGTCCAGGCCGCGATTCGGGCAAGACGAACAGCGCCAGGGCAAAATTCACCGCATTGAGCGCCGCAGCCACGAGAAATGGCGAGCGTACCCAGATGTCCCCCAAAATCCCGCCAAGCACCGGCCCGATAATAAATCCGATGCCGAACATTGCATGAAACAGGCCAAATCGCTTGGCGCGCTCATCTTCGCTGGAGATGTCAGTGATGTACGCAGTGGCCACCGCCATATTGGCGCTGGTGATCCCGGCAATCGCCCGCCCCACCACCAACATCCACAACTGTGGCGCAAACGCCATGATCAGATAGTCGAGCGCCGCGCCAGCCAAGGAGACCAGCAATACGGGCCGCCGACCAAACCGGTCACTGAGCACGCCGAGAATCGGAGAAAACAGGAACTGGCACGCCGAGTAGAGCGCCAGCATGATCCCCAGCAATGTCGCAATTTCAGTGGTGTGCCCGACATCGCGCAATAGCGCCGGCAGAATGGGGAAGATGAGGCCGATGCCCACGGCATCGAGCATCACTGCGGCGAGAATGACGACAAGCGCCTTGTTCATCTTGGGCTCCGAAGGGAAAACGGCGCGCTGCACGCAGCGCCAAGGGGCGGAAGCGCATCAGCGGCAGAACTTTGCTGGTCGCCCACCGGCAACCTTAAAAGGAAAATGGATGCGCCATGCGACAGTCTCTGACAGCAGACAGGTGCTTGCCGTCCATCAAAGGCTGGCAAGCACGCCGGGGAGCAGTAGCGGCAAATCCTCGCTCATGAGACCGGGACCGCCGAAGCGGTTGGCTGCCTCGGCATGCAGCCATACACCGGCACAGGCGGCCGAAAAGCCGTCCATGCCCTGCCCCATAAGCCCGGCGATGATGCCCGCAAGGACATCACCGGAACCCGCTGTGCCAAGCCATGCCGGCGCATTGACGTTGATGGCGGCGCGACCGTCCGGCGACGCAATGACGGTGTCACTGCCTTTGAGCACGATCACCGCCCCGGAGTGAGCGGCTGCCGCCCGCGCGCGTTCCAGCTTGCCACCTGGCACCTGCCCGAACAGCCGAGCGAACTCACCGTCGTGCGGCGTCAGCACCACCGGGCGATTCTTTGCCTTTATCGCAGTGAACAGACGCTCGCTGGAACTGGCGAAGCTGGTGATCCCGTCGGCATCGAGCACCACCGCGGCCCCCGACGCGAGCACGGCCAACACGCCCTGGATAGTGGTGTCACCGACCCCGGCAGCCGGGCCGATGACGACACTATTGATACGCCTATCCTCGAGCAGACTGGCCAGGTCTGCTGGCGATTCGGCGGGTTTGAGCATGATGGCAGTCACATGCGCCGCATGCACAGCAAGTGCCTCACGGCTGCCGACCAGCGACACCACCCCTGCCCCCGACCGAAAAGCGCCGAGCGCCGACAACCGCGCCGCGCCGGTTTCCAGCGGCCCACCCGACACCACGGCGACGTGGCCACGGTCAAATTTGTGCCCATCGGCCAGCGCCGTTGGCACGGACCAGCTGCCCTGGCTGTTCTGCCAAGCCTTGGCGTCAATGCGCTCGAGGACCGATTCGGGAATACCGATCTCGGCCAGCACCACTTCGCCGCAATGCTGTCGACCCGGCAACAGGAGGTGGCCGGGCTTGAGGCGGAAGAACGTGACGGTCATATCGGCGATCATGGCTACGCCGCGCACGTCGCCCGTCGCACCATCAATGCCACTGGGGACGTCGACGCTGACCACCGGCAGGCTCGAAGCGTTCACTGCCTCGATCATTTCAGCGAATTCACCATCCACGTCGCGGTCCAGGCCCGCGCCCAGCAACGCGTCGACGACGAGATCGGCGTTCTCGATATCCTTGGCGGTCGGCGGGTCTGCCCGGCCGGTCCACTGTGCCGCCGCAGCAGCGGCATCGCCCCGCAGCGATTCGCGCTCACCGATCAGCCGAAGCTGCACTGGCCAACCTTTTTGCTTGAGCAGGCGCGCAATCACAAAGCCATCGCCGCCATTGTTCCCCGGACCACACAGCACCAGCACCGAACGCTGGTAGTAATGCTCGACGATCGCGTCGGCGACCGCCTTGCCGGCCGCATCCATCAAACGAAAGGACTTGATGCCGCTTTCCACCGCCAGCCGGTCGGCTTCCGCCATCTGCTGGGGGGTAAGGAGAATATCCGGCTGCACAGTCATCGATCGGCCTCACAAGCACCGGCGCTACGGCACGCCGACCATCCCAGTTGACGCAATTGCGCGCTCAACTCAAGCATTTGGTGACGATGCAGGCGCTGTTCCATAGGCTCCTGGGGAGAAGCGCATACTTGGCGGCGCTACCAATTCACCGCAGGGACAAACAACGCCTCAAAACAAAAAGGGGCCCCGCAGGGCCCCTTCTCTTTTCCGCTCTCGCGATTAGGCGGAGTAGTACATTTCGTATTCGACAGGATGCGGGGTCATTTCGACGCGGTGAACTTCCTGCATCTTGAGCTCGATATAGGCATCGATGAAATCATCGTCCATCACGCCGCCAACCTTCAGGAAGTCGCGGTTCTTGTCGAGGTTTTCCAGGGCTTCACGCAGCGAACCGGAGACGGTCGGGATTTCCTTGAGCTCTTCCTTGGGCAGCTCGTACAGATCCTTGTCCATCGGGTCGCCCGGGTGGATCTTGTTCTTGATGCCATCGAGACCAGCCATCAGCAGCGCCGTGTAGGCCAGGTACGGGTTGGCCAGCGGATCCGGGAAACGCACTTCGACGCGCTTTGCCTTCGGCGACTGGCCGAAGGGGATACGGCAAGAAGCCGAGCGGTTGCGGGCCGAGTAAGCCAGCAGCACCGGCGCTTCGAAACCTGGCACCAGACGCTTATAGGAGTTAGTCGTCGGGTTGGTGAAGGCGTTGATCGCCTTGGCATGCTTGATCACGCCGCCGATGTACCACAGGCATTCCTGCGACAGACCGGCATACTGGTCACCGGCGAACAGCGGCTTACCGTCTTTCCAGATCGACATGTGGCAGTGCATGCCCGAGCCATTGTCGCCGTAGACCGGCTTGGGCAGGAAGGTCGCGGTCTTGCCGTAGGAGTTGGCAACCTGCTGCACAGCATATTTGTAGATCAACACGTCGTCAGCCGACGCGATCATCTGCTTGTACTTGAGGCCGAGTTCGTGCTGGGCGGAAGCCACTTCGTGGTGGTGCTTCTCGATGATGACGCCCATCTGGCCCATGGCTTCGAGCATTTCACCGCGCATATCCTGCGCACTGTCCAGCGGCGGAACCGGGAAATAACCCTTCTTGAGACCAATATGGTGACCGTTATTGCCGCCTTCATAGGAAGCGTCATTATTGGTCGGCAGCTCGGCGGCGTCGATCTCGAAACCGACCTTGTAGGTGGTGGTGGAGTACTTGACGTCGTCGAAGATGAAGAATTCGGGCTCGGGACCGAATACGACGGTGTCGCCGACACCGGACGACTTCACCAGGCCTTCGGCCTTCTTGGCGATCGAGCGCGGGTCGCGGTTATAGGGCTGGTAGGTCGACGGCTCGAGAATGTCGCAGTTGATGGCGAGGGTCGAGGCGGCAAAGAACGGGTCGATATAGGCCGAGTTCGGATCGGGCATCAGAACCATGTCGGACTCATTGATGGCCTTCCAGCCGGCAATCGATGAACCGTCGAACATCACGCCATCTTCGAACAGGTCGGCGTCGACGACGGAGGCATCCATCGTCACGTGCTGCAGCTTGCCGCGCAGGTCGGTGAAGCGCACGTCGAGATACTTGATGTTCTCGTCCTTCATGCGCTGGATAATTTCGGCTCCGGTGGTCATTAGGTCTTCCCCTGTCTAATTCGGAGTTTGTTTCTGGTTGTGCAGTGCCGGCGCCTAGAGCGCGTCGTCACCGAATTCGCCCGTACGGATACGGATGGCCTGCTCGATGGAATAGACGAAAATCTTGCCATCCCCGATGCGGCCGGTTTGCGCAGCGGTGCGGATGGCCTCGATGGCCTTTTCGGCGAGCTCGTCGGGGCAAACCACCTCGACCTTCACCTTGGGCAGGAAATCCACCACATATTCAGCGCCGCGATAGAGCTCTGTATGGCCCTTCTGGCGGCCGAAACCCTTGGCCTCGGTCACGGTGATGCCCTGCAGGCCAACTTCCTGCAGCGCTTCTTTGACTTCGTCGAGCTTGAACGGCTTTACGATAGCCTCGATTTTTTTCACTTGCGCCTCCACTGGCCGTTTTCGGCAGTTACCGCCAATCGGTATGCACAGCCTATGCCAGGGTGCCAAAAATAAGAAAAGATGTTATATGAGAAAGTCTTAGCGCCAAGCACTGAGCAACAGGAAACGGCGCATACCTATGTGAGTGTCCAATTTCCGTGCGTAATGCACATTATTGAGGCAAAACATGCGAGACTTGGGTTGGAGACGGGCCAATTATGACGCTTATGACGCCACTTGAGGCGGTTCAGCTGCAATTCGATGCCTACAATCAGCGCGACTTGCCGCGCTTCCTTTCGGCTTTCGCAGAAGAGGTCCGGGGCTATAGCCTTCCGGAGATGACATTGCTGCTGGACGGCAAACCGGCATTCGCCGACTTCTATGCCAACCGCCGCTTCGTGCATGAGGGCCTGCGCGCAGAGCTGGTCAGCCGTATGGAGGTTGGGGACACTGTGATCGATCACGAGCTCATCCACGGCCTGTCGTCGGAGCCGCTGGAGACTGCGGTTATGTTCGTCACGAAGGGCGGGCTCATCACCACGGTGTTCTCAATCGCCGCCAAATCGCCAAGCTAGGCTTTGACTGGCCTGCACTCTTCATATAGATGCAACCCCAACCCGGCCAACGGGGACCCAAGCGGGTGTGGCGGAACTGGTAGACGCACTGGATTTAGGTTCCAGCGCCGCAAGGCGTGGAGGTTCGAGTCCTCTCACCCGCACCATCGTGGCCCCGGCCCATAAGATCAATCATTACGGGAATAGACCCCCATGCAGGTTACCGAAACCCTCAACGAAGGTCTGAAGCGCAAGCTCAGCGTCACCATCCCGGCCCAGGATCTCGCCTCGCGCCTCGACGCCAAGCTCGAAGAGCTCAAGGGCCAGGCCAACATTAAGGGCTTCCGTCCCGGCAAGGTGCCGACCGCGCATCTCAAGAAGATGTACGGCCGTTCGGCGATGTCCGAGGTCATGACCGACGCGATCAACACCACCGTGTCCGATACCCTGGACAAGCGCGAAGAGCGCGCTGCCGCCCAGCCCAAGGTCGACCTGCCTCAGGACCAGGCCATCATCAACGACGTCCTGGACGGCAAGGCCGACCTGGCATTCGAAGTCGAATATGAAGTCCTGCCGGCTGTCACCCTGATGGACGTCAAGGGTGTCAAGCTGACCAAGCCAGTCGTCGACATCTCCGACGAAGAACTCGACGCCGAAGTAAACCGTGTCTTCGCCCAGAACCGTGGCTACACGGACAAGGGTGATGGTGCTGTCGTCGAAGACGGCGACCGCCTCGGCCTCAGCTTCGTCGGCAAGATCGACGGCAAGGAATTCGACGGCGGAAAGTCCGACCACGCTCACCTGACCGTCGGCTCCGGCGAATTCATCCCCGGCTTCGAAGAGCAGCTGGTTGGCATGAAGAAGGGCGAGACCAAGACCATCGAAGTCACCTTCCCGGCCGACTACGGCAATGCCGAGCTCGCCGGCAAGGCCGCAACCTTCGACGTCACCATCTTGCACGCCGACGGCCCGAACCAGGGCGAGCTGGATGACGATTTCGCCAAGCGCCTCGGCCTCGACAGTGTCCAGGCGCTGCGTGACGCCGTGAAGTCGCAGATGGAAGCCGCTCTCGACTCGATGAGCCGCCAGCACATCAAGCGCCAGATTCTCGATGCTCTCGATGACGGCCACAAGTTTGACGTTCCGGCTCAACTGGTCGAAGCCGAGTTCAACACCATCTGGCAGCGCGTTCAGCACGAAGTGCAGAGCCACGGCCGTTCCTTCGAAGACGAAGGCACGACCGAGGAAGAAGCCAAGGCGCAGTATCAGCGCATCGCCGAGCGCCGCGTGCGCCTGGGCCTCGTGGTCGCCGAAATCGGCAACCAGAACGAAGTCAACGTGACCGACGAAGAGCACCAGCAGGCGCTGATCGCCGAGGTTCGTCGTTTCCCGGGCCAGGAACAGCAGGTTTACGACTACTACCGCAAGAACCCGCAGGCCCTGGCTTCGCTGCGCGCTCCCATCTTCGAGAACAAGGTCGTTGACTACGTGGCCGGTCTTGGCGACATCAGCGAAAAGAAGATGAGCCGCGACGACCTCGCCAAGCTGATCCAGGCCGAC
Source organism: Devosia sp. 63-57 (assembly GCF_001899045.1). Classification (NCBI taxonomy): domain Bacteria; kingdom Pseudomonadati; phylum Pseudomonadota; class Alphaproteobacteria; order Hyphomicrobiales; family Devosiaceae; genus Devosia; species Devosia sp. 63-57. The sequence continues at coordinate 232,987 of NZ_MKUY01000003.1, forward strand.
GAGGACAATGTCCCCGAGGAACACCACCACTAAGGTCCAAAGGATCTGGCTGGAAATTCAAAAGCCGCCCTTTGGGGCGGCTTTTTTATTGGGCCGGCATCGGCGTGCTGTAGGCTGCGCCGCTGGCGTCTGATCAGGAATCAATCCAGTGGGCGGCGCGACGCATGGCGGCAAGGTCGCTGTCCGCCTCCATCGCCTTCTCCGCCCTTCTCACCAGGTCTCGCGCCACTGCAATTGCCGCATCGGCGAAGCCCGGCTTGCAGGCGGCGACGGTCTCGAGGCTTTTCAACATCCGCGCCACGACCTCGATGATGTGCGCGCCATCGCGGGCTATCGGGCGATAGAAATCTTCGAGCACGTCGCGCGGCAGCAGTGGAGCCACAAGAACGCGATCATTCTCGCCGCTTTTGGTTTCGTCTTCCCATTCCAGCAGCAGCCGCGTCACCGTGTCGATGACCACGATTGCCGTGCCCGGATCGTTGATACTCGCCGACATCGCCTTGTCGGCGATCTCGCCCAGCACGATGAAACCGAAACGTGGATCGGTGTCATAGGCGCGCTGATCTCCGAGGACGAAGCAATCGAGCAAAGCATCCCGCAGCTCTTCGTCGACCTGTCCCTGCACCCGCATCAATGCCCTTACCGGGGTCGCATAGGTCCCCGGACGCGCCAGAACCGCCACCGTCAATTCGTGCTCCTCGGCCAGCTTCTGGATGGCACGAGCATCACAATGCTGCACATAGCCCGGTCTAGCGGCGCTGATCGGCTCCCCCTCAGCGTCGCCCTCGAGGCGTCGGCAATCTAGCAACGGGTGCTCGCTCATGCTGAGAAGCGAGCGTCGCGTCGCCGTCTCGACCACGCCGATCGTGTGTCCGACGCGACCAATAGCCGAAATATGGCCGATCCAGCGGATCAGGGAAGTCACCACCAGCACCAGCACGCCAATGGTCATGACGAACAGGAAAAGCCGGCCTGCGTCGCTGTAGAGACCAGCGGACAGCCCGATGATCCCGACGATTGAATAAAGAAACGCCCCGATGAATACAGAGATTGAAGTCTGCGCCTGCAGGTCGCCGGCAATCAGCGGAACGGCGCGTGGCGTGGTGGCACTTGAGGCCGCTGAGAACGCCCCAACCACCGTGGAAAGCGCGAACACAGCCACAGTTAGTAGGCTAGACGCCAGAATTTGCAGGATCGACTGCACCGCATTCGACGGCAGAACGAACGGCAATTCGTCGGGCGCAAAGCGCGCCAGTACATAGGCAACCACCACTGTCAGCACGGCGGCCAGGGAAAAGGCGGCGGGCAAGAACCACATGCGCTGCAGCAATTGACCAAGCTTAAATCTAAGATAGCTCACTCGCCGTCCTGGCTTGTTGAACGAGGCAAATAGGGTGAAGTGTGAGATGAACTGCCAGCACACACCGATCGTTGCATGCGGCGCTGTGAAAGCCCACTACAATCGCTGAGGAAGTGTACCGATGCGGGGATGGCGGGTAGGGAGGGATTCGAACCCCCGGAAGGCTTTCACCTTCGCCGGTTTTCAAGACCGGAGCAATCAACCGCTCTGCCACCTACCCGTTGGTGTGGCTTTAGACGTGTGCGGTGCGGCTGTCCAGAGGCAGGGCCGCACCCCACACATTTATGGCAAGAGCACCACCGAGCCGGATGTCTCCCGACCTTCCAGGGCGCGATGAGCGTCGGCAGCGTCTGACAAGGCGAAGCGGCGGCTTATCTCGACCTTGATCGCACCACTCTTGATCGCGTCGAACAAAGCTGCCGCTCCCTCAAGCAGATCTTCGCGACGAGCATAGTAGTGCACGCCGGTTGGTCGTGTGACGAATAGCGAGCCCTTGCGCGCCAGAATGCCGAGGTCGGGCACGCTTACAGGCCCCGAGGCATTACCGAAGCTGGCAAGCAGCCCCCGCGGCCTGAGACTGTCCAGAGACCCCTCGAACGTGGCCTTGCCCACTCCGTCATAAACGACATCGACGCCCCTGCCCCCCGTCAGGTCGCGGACACGAGCGGCAAAATCTTCCTGACGATAATTGATCACATGGTCGCAGCCATGCGCGCGAGCCATATCGGCTTTTTCGCTGCTGCCCACCGTTCCGATCACCGTTGCTCCAAGCGCCTTGGCCCACTGCGTGGCAATCAGACCGGTGCCGCCGGCCGCAGCGTGCCAGAGAATGGTCTCACCACGCTGCACCGCCCAGGTTTTGAACAGCAGGTAATAGGCCGTAAGGCCCTTGAGCATGACGGCTGCAGCCGTCTGTTCATCCACGCCGTCCGGCAGCGGCACCAGCTTCTCGGCCGCGATCAGCCGTTCGCTGGCATAAGCGCCGGGCACGCCCTGATAGGCCACGCGATCGCCCGGCCGGAACTCGCTGACGCCCTCGCCCACAGCATCGACAATGCCTGCGCCTTCATTTCCGGCAACAAAGGGCATTGGCAGAGGGTAGAGGCCCGAGCGTTGATAGGTGTCGATAAAGTTCAGCCCGATTGCGGTTTGGCGTAGCCGCACCTGCCCCGGACCGGGCGCAGCGACGTCCCAGTCTTCAAGCGACAGAACCTCGGGGCCACCGGTCTCGCGAACAACTATAGCTTTGGTCATTTAGGGCTCCTGGGCTTGCGAGGCGCCGATTTGGGGCGCGACTGCGCGCCGCCCGTCGGCTTGGGTCGAGGCTTGGGGCCGACAGGCGCAGGCGTCGCGAGGGCGCCAGACGTTGCCGGGGAAACGCCCCGGCCGCTCACCGCCGCGATGGCGACCTCCGGCGACACCGAGCCGGTATCCCCGGTAAATGGCGTAAAGCCGGGTTTCTGCGCAACAGCACCGGAATGACTTAGCTTGCGCTGCTTGGCGAAGATGTTGACCGCCTCGACCAGCACCGAAAAAGCCATTGCAGAATAGATATAGCCCTTGGGAATGTGGAAACCCAGACCATCGGCCACCAGGGTCACACCAATCAGCAGGAGGAAGGCGAGCGCCAGCATTTTGGTGGTGGGATGGTCAGCCACGAAGCGGGCAATCGGGCCGGACGCCACGAACATGACACCAACGGCAACCAGCACGGCGGCGATCATCACCGCGACCTGATCCGCCGGCACCATCCCCACCGCTGTGATGATGGAATCGATCGAGAACACCATATCGATGATCACGATCTGAATGAGAATGGCCTGCAGCGTCGCCTTGGCGGCATCAGCAAGCCCCACCTCGTGCGGCTCCTCGATGGCCGCATGCATTTCATGCGTGGCCTTGTAGATCAGGAAGCCACCACCGGCGATGAGGATGATGTCCTTCCAGGAAAAGTCATGCCCGAAGGCGGCAAAGACAGGGTCCTTCAGCTGTACGATCAGGCTGATCAGGAACAAAAGAATGATCCGGAAGACCAGAGCCAGACCAATGCCCAGCTTGCGGGCAAATTCGGCCTGCTCGCGGGGCAGTCGCGAAACCAGCACTGATATGAACACGATATTGTCGATGCCCAGCACGATCTCCATGATCGTGAGCGTGGCAAAGGCTACCCACACATTCGGGTCGGCCAGCAATTCCAGCATGGATAGCTCCAATTCCGATTCTCGGATCCGGGTTAATTTAGGAAGCACGCGTCAGGCGGTGAAGAGGCGCAGCAGACAAATTCGCTGCCTGCGGCAGGCCGCGGAATGGCGCTCGATCCACCCCGCTGCTATGCCGAGAACAACACATCCCGGAATCTGGTTCCTTGAGATTGGAGGCGCGCCATGAATTCCTCAAACCTTCTCCGTCTGGCAATCTCGGCCATTCAGCGCCGTTCTGCGCAAACCAATCCGGAAAGGCGCTGACGCCATGGACGAACAATCGGATGTCATCGTCGTCGGCGGCGGGCTGGCCGGGATTGCCGCCGCGGTCTGCCTGGCTCGTGCCGGGCTGGAGACTCTGCACCTCGCACCGCCTTCCCCGCCGGATCGACGCACCTCGGCGCTGATGATGCCCAGCGTCGATTTTCTCGTGGCGCAGGGGTTGATCAGCGCACCGGAAGATATCGGCCATGCTCTCACAGCCATTCGGATCATCGACGCGACGGGTCGGCTGATCAGGGCCCCGGAAACCCTGTTCGATTCCACAGAAATCGGCATGAACGCCTTTGGCTGGAATTTTGCGAACACCGTGCTGCTCGAACAATTCCAGAAGGCAGCGCCCACAACGGGCCTCACCACCGTCGATGGCGTGGTCAACACCCTTCGGCGCGAGGACGGCTTAGGCGTGGTCACCCTGTCATCGGGAGCCACTTATCGTGCCAAACTGGTCGTGGGCGCCGACGGCAAGAAATCGCTGATCCGCGCCGCCTCGGCCATAGGCACGCATGAGCACCAGTTTGAAGAGGCGGCGCTCGTCTGCGACCTCGAACTGTCACGACCAATCGGCGGGACCTCGGTAGAATTTCATTATCCGCATGGTCCTTTCACCCTCGTACCGGCGGGCGGACGAAAGGCAAATCTGGTCTGGATTGACGAAGAACCGGTATTGCGGCGCGTGCAGGCCGGCGGCCCGGAAGCACTCATCCAAGCCTTGCATCAGAAGTCCCAGCGGCTCTTCGGCAATATCTCTTTGCTGTCCCCCAGCGTCGTTTTCCCGCTTAGCTCGCTCAGCGTCGACGTCGCCGGCAAGGACGGCGTGGCCCTGGTGGGCGAAGCCGCCCACGCTTTCCCACCGATTGGCGCCCAGGGCCTCAATCTCGGCCTGCGTGACGTGTCTGATTTGGTCGACGCCGTGACCAGATCAGACCGCCGGCAACCCGATTGGGCACGGGAGGCGAGCCAAACCTATGCCGAGCTTCGCGCCGACGATCTCGCGCGCACCGGTGGCTTCGTCGACACGCTTTTCCGCTCCCTTTTGACCGAGATGATCCCCAGCCAGACTGCTCGCGCCAGCGGTCTTTGGGCGCTAAAGCTGCTTCCGCCCTTGCGGCGAAAGGCCTTTGCCCTCGGCATGGGCGAACGCAAGCTGCTCTAGAATACGAAAAAGGCGCGGTCTCCCGCGCCTTTTGGTTGTTCTGCCGTGGCAGAAGCTCTTACTGAGCCGGCGGCGGCGCAGGCTGTTCGCCAGCGGCAGGCGCAGGGGCATTCGGGGTGGCGGCGCCATCGCCGGCACTCAACTGCTGACGCAGCTGCTCGGCTCGATCCTGGAGCACCTGCTCCAGAGCATTCTCACCCGAAGTTTCCTGACGGAACTGCTCGAAAGTAAGCGCAGCTTCACCATCATAGGTCGACGTGAAGCCAGAGAGGTTGATCTCGATGGTGAGATCCTGGTTCTGGCGATTCTTGGCGGTGAGCTTGAGCACGTTGCCGCGCTTAAGCGAATTCACATACTGTTCGTTGATCACCAGCTGCGTGGCGCAGGAGGTCGGGTCGCAGAGCATGTAGGGCACGCGCACCGGCTTGGCACCGTCGATCTGCCAGGTCAGGCCGAATGGCAGCAGCACCCCGAGCGGCACGGCGGCAACGGCGAGCAGGCGGCTTTCCTGGCCCGGATCATCACGCAGCAGGAACGAGCCTAGGAACTGGCCATTGGCCAGAACCACCTGGCGCATGATGCAAGCCTGCTGGCCATCGGGCAGCGGATCGCAAACCTTGAGCCAGTTCTGCGACGCCACGCCGCCCGGTGCGGCAGCTGCTGGCGCTGCGGCGCCATCGGCAGCGGGTGTTGCCGGCGCTTCGGCGGCGGGAGCGTCGGGGGCTGGTGCAGTGGTATCCTGGGCATAAGCCGACAGCGGCGACATCATCAGCGCAGCCACCGTAAAACCGGCGACGAGGGGTTTCCTGAAATCCATTGAGTGTCCTTGCCTTCCTTGGCGGTCCAGGCGGCGTTCCGCCACCCTAGAAACTGTAATGCCCTTCAAGGGCGCAATTCGGGCAATAACATGACCGGAACCCCTTGCCAAAAGATTATGCTTTCCTGCGGCAGAGCTGCATCTGCCGAGCCTATGCTTCCGCCAGTTTCGCCAGCTTTGCCAGGATTGCCGCCGTTCCCTTCAGCCGCGCTTCCGGGGTCGGCCAGTTGCGCACGAACACGAGTTTCTGATCGGGTTTGACGCGCACCTGATTGGCCAGATCGCTCACGAGCTTCACGAGACCCGCCGGATTGGGGAACTGGTTGTTGCGCAGCGTCAGCACGGCACCCTTGGGGCCGGCATCGACCTTTTCGACATTGGCCTGGCGACACAGCGCCTTGACCAGAATGACCTTAAGCAACGCTTCGACCTCCTCCGGCAAAGGGCCGAAACGGTCGATCAACTCGGCGCCGGCCGCGTCGATATCGCGAATATCCACGAGATCGCCGAGGCGTCGATAGAGCTGCATGCGCAGCTGCAGGTCCGGCACATAGTGTTCCGGGATCATCACTGGCATGCCGAGCGAGATATTCGGGCTCCACTCGTTGCGGTCCTCGTACTCTTCCTCGCCGTTTTTGAGATTGGCGACCGCCTCCTCGAGCATGGCCTGGTAAAGCTCGTAGCCCACCTCGCGAATATGGCCCGACTGCTCGTCGCCCAGGAGGTTCCCTGCCCCGCGAATGTCGAGGTCATGGCTGGCCAGCTGGAAGCCGGCACCCAGGCTTTCGAGCGATTGCAGCACGCCCAGGCGGCGTTCGGCCGTGTCGGTGAGCTTGCGATCTGGCGGCACCGTAAAGAGCGCATAAGCGCGCGCCTTGGCCCGGCCGATGCGACCGCGGATCTGATAAAGCTGTGCCAGGCCGAAATTGTCTGCCCGGTGCACGATCAGCGTATTTGCGTTGGGAATATCGAGCCCCGACTCCACGATCGTGGTCGCCAAGAGCACGTCGAACTTGTTGTCGTAGAAGGCGTTCATGATGTCGTCGAGCTCGCCCGGCGGCATCTGGCCATTGGCCACGACGAAGCTGACTTCCGGCACCTGTTGACGCAGGAACTCGGCGATATCGGCCTGATCCTTGATGCGCGGCACGACATAAAAACTCTGCCCACCGCGATATTTCTCGCGCAGCAGAGCCTCGCGGATGGAGAGCGGATCGAAGGGCGAGATGAAGGTACGGATGGCCAGGCGGTCGACCGGCGGCGTTGCCAGGAGGCTGAGATCGCGCACCCCGGTCAGCGCCAGCTGCAGCGTGCGCGGAATTGGCGTCGCCGTTAGCGTCAGCACATGCACATTAGCCTTGAGTTCCTTGAGGCGCTCCTTGTGACCGACACCGAAATGCTGCTCTTCATCGATGATCAGAAGGCCAAGATCCTTGAACTTGATCGACTTGCTCAGCAGGGCATGGGTGCCGACGACAATATCCACCTGCCCGTCGGCCATGCCCTCCTTGGTCGCCTTAAGTTCGGCCGCAGGCACCATGCGCGAAGCATGGCGCACGCGAACCGGCAATCCTTGGAAGCGTTCGGCGAAAGTCTTGAAATGCTGGCGCGCCAATAGAGTGGTCGGCACCACCACGGCAACCTGCTTGCCGCTGAGCGCCACCGCAAAGGCGGCGCGCAGGGCCACTTCGGTCTTGCCGAAGCCCACATCGCCGCAAACCAGCCGGTCCATGACCTTGCCCGAGGTCAGGTCGTCGAATATCGCACCGATGGCGTTAAGCTGGTCCTCGGTCTCCTCATAGGGGAAGCGCGCCGCAAATTCCTCGTAGGCGCCGGGATTGAGATCGACCACATCGGCCTTGACCAGGAGACGCTGCGCCGCAAGCTTGATGAGCTGCTCGGCCATTTCGCGGATGCGCTGCTTGAGCTTGCTCTTCTTGGCCTGCCAGGCGACGCCGCCCAGCTTGTCCAATGCTACCGAAGAATCGTCCGAGCCGTAGCGGGTCAGAAGCTCGATATTTTCGACAGGCAGATAAAGTTTGGTGTCGCCGGCATATTGCAGTTCGACGCATTCATGCGGCGCACCACCGGCTTCGATCACCTTGAGCCCGATAAAGCGGCCGATGCCGTGATCGACGTGGACCACAAGATCGCCAGCATTGAGCGACGCCGCCTCGGTCAGCGCGTCCGACGCCTTCTTCTTGCGCTGTGGACGCAGGATGCGCTCGCCAAGAATGTCCTGCTCGGACAGGACCAGGAGGTCCTTGGTCTCGAAGCCGGTTTCAAGCGGCAGCACCACGAGCGAGGTCGTGGCGGCGCTGGTGGTCTCAGCGTCACGCCAGTTTTCCGCAAGGCGCGGATTAGTAAGACCGTGATCCTTGAGCACCTGCACCATGCGATCGCGTGTGCCCGCGCTCCAGCAGGCGAGAATAGCTCGACGACCATCGCGACGCTCGGCCAGCAATCGATCCACCACCGCCTGGAACAGGTTGATGTCGGAAGCCTGCCGTTCGGCCGCAAAACTGGGCGCGATACGCCCGCCAACGTCATCTGCTTTGCCGGCCTGTGGCGAAAGGAACGGCGAGAGCTGGACGACGCTGGCACCGGCCAGCGCATAGGGATGTTGCTCCAGGTCGTAAAGCAGATCGGGCTTGATCGGCTTGTAAGGAGCGCCACTGCCCGCGACAGGCGGCGCGAGGCGTGCTGCCTCACGCGCCTGATAGTAGTCACGGATTTGCTCGACGCGTTCGGCATAGGCCTCTGCCGCCTGATCGTCGAACACGAATGGCGCGTCGCCAACATAATCCGACAGCCGATCCAGATGGTCGTAGAAGAAGGGCAGCCAGTGCTCGGTGCCGGAATAGCGGGCGCCACCGCTGACAGAGGCGTAAAGCGTGTCATCGACGGTGTTGCCGCCAAAGGCTGCCGTGTAGTTCTGGCGGAAGCGCCTGATCGTTTCCTCGTTGAGCATCACCTCGCTCATCGGGGTCAGATCAACGCGTTTCAGTGTGCCCGTGGTGCGCTGACTGTCCGGATCGAATGTGCGAATGGATTCCAGCTGACTGCCAAAGAAGTCGAACCTCAAAGGCGAATCGAAGCTGGCCGGGAACAGGTCCACCAACCCGCCACGCACCGCGAATTCCCCGCTCTCGCGAACAGTGGGCACCCGCAGATACCCATTATTCGCAGCCCAGGCCACGAGCTTGTCGCTGTCCACGACCCGCCCAACAGCCGCAGAAAACGACATGGTTTCCACCATGTCGCGCGGCGGTAACTTCTGGATCAGCGCATTGACCGCAGTCAGTACAATCGCGCCCTTGGTAGCGCCGGCAAGCGCAGCCAGCGCATTCATGCGCGCGGCAATGGTCACGTTGTTCGGCGAGACCCGGTCATAGGGCAGACAGTCCCAGGCCGGCAGCGTCAGGATGGTGTGGCCGGGCAGCATGGCGCCAAGCACCTCGGCCATGCGCTGCATGCGCCGGCCGTCGCGCGCCACGAAAACCAATGCCGCGGCATCTTCCGGCGCGGCCTTCAGCCGCTGCTCTACCAGCCGTGACAGCACCAGGGGCTGCATTCCGTCCGGCACATTGGACAATGTGCGGACGGGCGGAACCATTGCGGAATGCTCAGTCATTTTTCGATCCGCGCCTGATGGTCGGCAATCACCAGATCAAGAAATTCGCGGTCGACATGGGCGGGAGGCTCGTCCTGCCGCATGACCCATTTGAGCAATGGGGGGTCTTCCTCGTCCATCAGCGCTTCCAGCCGATCCAGCGTCGGCGTATCGAAACCCTCGATATTGGCGTCGCAAAATGGCCCCAGCACCAGGTCCATTTCCTTGGTGCCACGATGCCAGGCCCTGTAGCGCAAGCGCTTGCGGCGAATAGCGATATCCTCACCGGCCGTCATTTTGACACCCATGATGCAAGTTTGTTCTCGATTTGGACATGTCTCTTACGCGCATGCGGCCCGCTTGTCAGCCCTTTGTGCCAAAGCCCGGCGAAGTTGATTTCGATCATCCCTCCGGCGTTCCGCCTGCGCTAAGGACGAGAGCGAACCAGGAGACGAAACATGGCGGTGCCGCAAAACAAGTCAGAGCTTCTCGAGGCGATCAACAAGAACTATGCGCGGCTTGCCGCTGACCTCAGGGCCGTCTCCGCCGAGCGCACCGGCGAAAAAGCGCTCGAGGGACACGCCAAAGGCACGATGATGAGCGTGCACGACCTTGCCGCCTATCTCCTGGGTTGGAACGAGCTGGTGCTCAAATGGTGCCGTGCCAAGGCCGCCGGTCAGCCGGTGGATTTTCCGGAAACTGGATACAAATGGAATGAGCTGGGGCGCCTGGCGCAGAAATTCTACGACGACTATGCGGCCCTTCCCTATTCGGATTTGCTCGACCGACTGGACAGCGCAAAGGCCGACATCGTCGCCCTCGTTGAGGCAGAGAGCAATGAGGCCCTTTATGGCCGGTCCTGGTATGAACAATGGACTCAGGGCCGCATGATCCAGTTCAACACCGCTTCACCTTATGCCAATGCGCGCACGCGGCTGCGCAAATGGGTGAAAAACACCGCGACGGCTTAGCACCAGAAGCCAGCGGGCTCTGCCCTGTTCTTCTCCTGTTCTTTTTGTGCCACCTTCCGGCCAGGAGAATCATCGTTGCGTCCAGAAAACCTCCAGCCGCTGTTTCGCTCGCTTCATGCCATCAAGGGCGTCGGTGACAAGCTCGCTGCGCTCCTGACGCGCTTCTTCGGCGCACCCGATGGACAGGAAGCTATTGTCCTCGACGTGCTGATGCACATGCCCTCCGGCGTCGTCGATCGGCGGCGCCAGGTCGGCATTGCCGAGGCCTATCTCAACCAGATCGTGACGCTGCGGCTGCACATCGATCGGCACCAGCCCCCGCCACGCGGCAAGCCGCACATCCCGCACCGCGTTTTTGCCCATGATGAAACTGGCGAGATCAGCTTGGTTTTTTTCCGCGCCCAAGGCGGCTGGGTCGAAAAGGCACTCCCGGTCGGCGAGGAGCGCTATGTCTCTGGCAAGATCGACTTCTTCAACGGCGAGAAGCAGATCACCCATCCGGACTATATCGTCGAGCCGGACAGATTCGCCTCGCTGCCATTGGTAGAGCCGGTCTATCCGCTGACCAATGGCCTCAGTTCCAAGGCCCTTGCAAAACTGGTCCGGCAGGCCGTCGAAGCCATCCCCACCCTGCCGGAATGGATCGATACCGCAACGCTCGACCAGCGCAAATGGCCCGACTTTGCCCGGGCCATGCACATGGTGCACCTGCCTGATAATCCCGGAGAGGCCGAGCTCTGGGCGCCTGCCCGACAACGCCTGGCCTATGACGAATATCTGGCCGGACAGATCACGCTGCAACTGGTGCGCTCGACCATGATTGCCGACCGCGGCATTGCTCGCCAGTTCACCGCTGACATCACCGCGCGCGTCGCGGCGGCGCTGCCATTCTCCCTCACCGAGGGCCAGAAACTGGCGCTGAACGACATTTATCGTGATCTGGCCTCCGAGGATCGTATGTCGCGCCTTCTGCAAGGCGATGTGGGCTCCGGCAAGACCGTCGTGGCGCTGATGGCGATGGCAGCCATGGCCGAAAGCGGCGCCCAATCCGCCTTGATGGCGCCGACCGAGCTTCTTGCGGCACAGCATTTTCGCACCATAGCGCCGCTGGCAGAAGCGGCCGGCCTGCGCTGCGCCTTGCTCACCGGCAAAATGCCGGCAGCTGAACGGCGAGAAATCCTGGCAGATCTCGCCGATGGCGGCATCGACATTGTCATGGGCACTCATGCGCTCTTCCAGTCCGGCGTCGCATTTCATGACCTCGGCCTCACCGTCGTGGACGAGCAGCATCGCTTCGGCGTGCATCAGCGCCTCGCCCTGTCCGACAAGGGGAAGCATGCGGACCTCCTGGTGATGACGGCAACGCCCATCCCGCGCACGCTGGTGCTCACCCATTTCGGCGACATGGCAGTCAGCGTGCTCAAGGAAAAGCCGCGCGGACGCCAGCCCATTGACACCGCAGTACTATCGATTGGCGACTATCACCGGGTCATTGGCCGCCTAGAGGCTAAACTCGCTGAAGGCGCACAGGCCTATTGGGTATGCCCGCTGGTCGAGGAGAGCGAGACACTGGAAGTGGTGTCGGCCGAAGACCGCTTTGCCGAGCTTCGACAGGTTTTTGGCGACCAGGTGGCGATCATCCATGGCCGCATGTCCAGCGCCGCCAAGCAGGAGGTGATGGAGCGGTTCAAAGCCGATGGGATCAAGCTCTTGGTAGCGACAACGGTCATCGAAGTGGGCGTCGACGTCCCCAATGCCACCATCATGATCATCGAGCATGCCGAACGCTTCGGCCTTGCCCAATTGCACCAGTTGCGCGGCCGTGTCGGTCGCGGCTCGCAACGCTCGGCATGCCTCTTGCTCTACAAGGACCCGCTAAGCGAGACGGCCAAGGCGCGGCTCGACACCATCAAATCCACCGAAGACGGCTTTGAGATAGCCGAGCGCGATCTGGAACTGCGCGGACAAGGTGACATCCTGGGCACGCGGCAGTCGGGCATGCCCGGCTATCGCCTCGCCGTGCCCGACGTCCACCGACACCTGCTCGAATTCGCCCATGACGACGCCAAGGCGCTCATGCAACGCAATCCCGGACTGACCGGTCCAGACGGAGAAGCCGCGCGAACGCTGCTCTATCTGTTCCGGAAAGACCTCGCGATTCCGCTGATCCGGGCTGGGTAGCGCACTTTGCCGCCACACCCACCTGCGTCATCCTCGGGCTTGACCCGAAGGCCCTTCATTTGCTGATCGCCTGTCAAGTGCAGTACCATCGAGTCAGGCCCGAGGGTGACGGTCGATGGAGGAAGATGCCTCTACTCCACCGTCACCGATTTCGCCAGGTTGCGGGGCTGATCGACGTCCGTGCCCATGAATACGGCCGTATGGTAGGCCAGCAGTTGCACTGGGATGGTGGCCAGGATCGGTGCCACGAACGAGTGCACATGCGGGATTTCGATGATGTCGGCGACGCCGTGGCCGACGGTCTTGGCGCCTTCCGGGTCGGTGATCAGGATGATCTTGCCGCCGCGCGCCGCCACTTCCTGCATATTGGAGAGCGTCTTGTCGACCAGCTCGTCCGATGGCGCGACCACGATCACCGGCATGGCTTCGTCCACGAGGGCAATGGGGCCGTGTTTGAGTTCGCCGGCAGCATAGCCTTCGGCATGGATGTAGCTGATTTCCTTGAGCTTCAGCGCCCCTTCCATCGCCACCGGAAACATCGGTCCGCGGCCGAGATAGAGCACATCCTTGGCCTTGGAGAGACGCTTGGAAATGTCGACGATCTGCGCTTCCGCACCAAGTGCCGCTGACACTGCCGATGGCAGCGCAGTCAGCGCCTGGACCAGTTCGGTCTCCTGCTCGGCGCTGAGGGCGCCGCGCGCACGGCCCGCGGCAATCGCCAGGCTTGCCAGCGCCGTAAGTTGTGCCGTCAAAGCCTTGGTCGATGCGACGCCGATTTCCGGGCCGCAGAGGATCGGAAACACCACGCTCGATTCACGTGCGATGGTGGATTCAATAGTATTGACTAGGCTCGCCACATGTTGGCCCTGCCCGGCGCAATAGCGCAAAGCGGCCAGCGTATCGGCGGTTTCGCCCGACTGGGATATGAACAGCGACAACCCGTTCTTTTCCAGCGGCGGCTCGCGGTAGCGGAACTCGCTGGCCACGTCGATATCGACCGGCAGACGGGCATAGCGCTCGAACCAGTATTTGGCGATGGCGCCGGCATAGTAGGCAGTGCCGCAGGCGCTGATCGTAAGACGCGACAAGTCGCCGAAGTCAAAGGGCAGCTTTTCGCGGATCGCGACCTTTTCAGCGCCCATATCCACATAGTGGCTGAGCGTGTGCGAAATGGTCTCGGGCTGCTCGTAGATTTCCTTGGCCATGAAATGGCGGTGATTGCCCTTGTCCACCATCAGCGCCGCCGTCTGCGACAGCAACTGCTCGCGCTGGACAAGCGCATCCTTGCCATCGCGGATGGTCACCCCCTTATGGGTGATCACAGCCCAGTCACCGTCTTCCAGATAGGTCAGGCGCGAGGTGAACGGTGCCAGCGCCATCGCGTCGGAGCCGAGATACATTTCAGTCGTGCCATAGCCGATGGCCAGCGGCGCCCCGTGGCGGGCAGCAATGAGCAGGCTTTCTTCGCCCCGGAACAGGAAGGCCAGCGCAAATGCACCCTTGAGCTTCTTGAGCGTCCGCGCCACCGCCAGTTCCGGATCGGCGCCGTTGTCCAGCTCACGCGTCACCCACAGCGCCACGGACTCGGTATCGGTCTGCGTCTTGGGCAGATAACCATCCGCCGCCAGATCCGCCAGGAGCTCGCGGAAATTCTCGATGATGCCGTTGTGGACGATGGCCACCCGATCCGTGGCATGCGGATGAGCATTATTTTCGGTCGGCGCGCCGTGGGTGGCCCAGCGCGTGTGGCCAATGCCGATATTGCCGCCCAGCGGCTCGAAATTCAGCTTCTGCGCCAGATTGCCGAGCTTGCCTTCGGCCCGGCGCCGGGAAATGGCGCCCGCTTCCAGCGTCGCCACCCCGGCGCTGTCATAGCCGCGATATTCAAGCCGCTTCAGCGCGTCCACCAGCCGGCCGGCAACGGGCGCTTCGCCCACGATACCTACGATGCCGCACATATCCTATTTCCCTTTGGCTGCCTTCTTGGCCAATGCCCGCTCGCGCAGCTTCGGCGCATATCCGTCCTTGTTTTCCTGCCGCGCCCGGCCCAGGGCCAGCGCGTCGGCGGGAACATCCTCGGTTATGACGCTGCCCGAGGCAGTGTACGCACCATCGCCAATGCTTACCGGCGCCACCAAGGAGGCGTTGGAGCCGATGAAGACATTGTTGCCGATAATGGTCTTGTCCTTGTTCACGCCGTCATAATTGCAGGTGATGGTCCCTGCCCCGATATTGGTCTTCGTGCCGATCTCGGCGTCCCCAAGATAGCTCAGGTGACCGGCCTTGGTGCCATCGCCGATCCGGGACTTCTTCACCTCGACGAAATTGCCCAGATGCACATCCTTGCCGAGCACGGCGCCACCGCGAATGCGCGCGAAAGGGCCGATACTGGCCCCCTCCCCGATCATAGCATCCTCGATGTCACAAAAAGCGCGAATTTCGACCTTGTCGGCAATGCTTACGCCGGGCCCGAACACGACATTTGGAAAAATGGTGACGTCCTTGCCAATCTCGGTGTCCCATGAGAACCAGACGGTCTTGGGATCGCGCAAGGTCACGCCGGCCTTCATGAAGTCCTCGCGCCGCACGTCCTGGAACAGCGCCTCGGCACGCGCCAACTGGCTGCGATCGTTGACACCCATGACATCGTTCTCGGGCGCCAGGCCATAACCGACCTTCTTGCCGGCCGAATTGGCGAGACCCACGAGATCGGTGAGATAGTACTCGCCTTGCGCGTTATTGGTTTCGACCTTGTCGATGAGGTCGCGGAACACCTCGGCCCGGAAAGCCAGGATACAGGCATTGCAAAGGCGAATGCGCCGCTCGTCCTCGGTGGCATCCTTGTGCTCGCGGATGGCAAGGAGCGTATCCCCGTCGGTGATAAAGCGGCCGTATCCAGTTGGGTCCTTGGGTTCGAAGCCAAGGATCGCAACATCAAGCCCGGCATCCAACCGATCGAGCACGGCGCGGAAATTGATGCCGCGCAGCAGCGGATGATCACCATAGACCACAGCGATATAGCCCTGCGCATCCTGATACACAGCATTGGCCATTGAGGCAGCATGCGCGGTACCCTTGGCCACGCTTTGCTCGAAATGCAGCACATTGGGTTCGAGCGCGGTGACGGCGTCACGGATCATCTGATGCCGGGGCCCCGTCACTAATGCAATGCGGCTGGACCCGGCTTCGCGCGCCGCACGGGCGACATGGCCGATAATGGGCAGGCCACCGACCGGATGCAGCACTTTCGGCGTCGTCGACTTCATGCGGGTGCCTTCGCCCGCTGCCAGAATGATCGTGGTCAGGTCAGTCATGTCGGTCCCTTAGCATGCCTTCATGTCGACGGGCATTTTTGCGAATTTATGGCAGGCAAGAGTTGGCGAAATGACAACAAAAGCGGCACTGTGCAAAAGATGACACCGCGATTCGCGCGTGTATTCGAAGGATTTATGCTTGGCGCGCGCATCGGAGCAATTCAGGCAGTCGGATGTCAGGCTTTGGGGCATGGTTGCTCTGGCCTGCGGCGGCCTGGCCGTGTTCGGCGCCAATGTCGCCGCGCTCCTGCCCAATTCCGTGCTGGGCGGCCTCCATCAGCCGCGGCTCGCCGGCACCGCATCAATCGAATCGCTGCGCAGCCAAGTCGCCAGTCTGCGCGATGAAACCGTGCTGCTGCGGCGTGAAACCATGTTGCTGACCTCGCGCTTCGCCATCCAGGAGCAAAGCGGCAGCGATATCACGCGGCGCGTCGGCGCACTCGAAGTGACCCTGCCGCGCGTACTCGAAGGCCTGCCCAATGGCGTGGCGGTGGACCGCTCCAACCTTACCGCCTCGGTCGACGTGCCGGGAACGACCAGCTTTGATACCGAAGGCGGCAGCGTGGTCGTGCGCCAGACGCCCTTGCCTGCATTGGTTAGTCCTGCGGCCGCCACCCAGCCTCTGCCGGCGCCGATCGACACACAGACCGCCGCGGCGCCAGTCGAGCAGACCATTTACGGCATTGCCCTGGGCGGCCCGGTGAGCCGGGCGGATGCCACGGGGCAATGGAACGATCTCAGCCTCAAGATCGGGCCCTTGCTGATTGGGCTAGAGCCCAAGCTCGGCAACACCGACGCCGCTGGTGCGCAGCGCATTATCGCCGGGCCGATCGAGAATTTGAGCGACGCCAGAGTGCTCTGTGAACGGCTTGAACGCGTCTCCATCGCCTGCACCCCCACCAGTTTCAGTGGAACCGAGCTGAATCTGCTCTAGTTCTACCGCCAAGGCGGTTGACAGCCGGAGAAGTCCGGCTATGTTCCGCCGCGACGCCAAGAGCGTCCGAGACGGGCGCCGGTAGCTCAGTGGTAGAGCATTCGACTTTTAATCGAATGGTCGAGGGTTCGACCCCCTCCCGGCGTACCATCTTCCCTTCTCAGCCCACCAGACCCAGTTGCTGTGCCGCATGCAGGCGCGCATAGACGCCGTTGTGCTCGAGCAATTGCTGGTGCGGGCCCTGCTCCACTATGCCGTCCCCTGTCAGCACCACGATGCGGTGGGCATGTCGGATGGTGGCGAGGCGGTGGGCGATCACCAGCGTGGTGCGGCCGTCCGAGAGCTCGGCGAGCGACTGCTGGATCGCTGCCTCCGTTGCCGTGTCGAGGGCTGAAGTCGCTTCATCCAAGACCAGGATCGGCGGATTCTTGAGGAAGATGCGCGCAATGGCGACGCGCTGCTTCTGTCCGCCCGAGAGCTTTACGCCGCGCTCGCCTACAATGGTGTCCAAACCGGCGGGAAGCCCGGCAACCACGTCTTCGAGCCGCGCGCGACGCACTGCGTCCATGATCGCCGCGTCGTCTGCTACGAGGTCGCCATAGGCGATATTGTCCCTGAGGCTACCGCCGAACAGGAAAACGTCCTGCTGCACCACCCCGATATGCCGGCGCAGCGACACCTGCGTCATGTCGGAGATATCGATGCCGTCAATGGTGATCCTGCCGGCGTCACGCTCGTAGAAGCGCGGCAACAGCGAGCAAAGTGTGGTCTTGCCTGCGCCCGACGGCCCGACAATGGCGATCGTCTCGCCGGCCTTGATATCGAGATTGACATTGCGCAGCACCGAGCGTCCGTCCTCATAGGAGAAAGAGACTTCGTCGAAACGAATGTCACCCTTCAGCCCGTTCACGGCGACAGCGCCGGGCTTGTCGGCAATGTCGGGATCAGTATCGATGAGGCGGCAGAACCGGGCAAAACCGGCAATGCCCTTTGGATAGCTCTCGAGCACGCTGGTGATCTTGTCGATCGGGCCGATAAACACTTCGACCAGCAGCAGGAAGCTGACGAAGCCGCCATAGCTGAGATCGCCGCTGACCACGAGCCAGGCCCCCGCCATCATCACCACGAGCTGTACCAGGCGCGTCGACAGGAAGCTGATGGCGATGCTCGCCGTCATGATGGCATAGGCCTTGAGCTTGGTGGCGCGATAGGCCTGGTTGCTATCGGTGAAAAGCCCGGTCTCGTGCCGCTCATTGGCAAAGGCCTTGACCACACGGATACCGCCAATCGCCTCTTCCACCCGCACATTGAACTCACCGACCCGGCCGAACAATTCCTGCCAGTTGGTGGTCATGCGGGCGCCATAGCGCCCAACCAGCAGCGTCGCCACCGGCACCAGCATCGTGGTGATCATCGCCAGCTGCCAATTGGTCAGGAACATCAGCACAAAGGCGCCGATAAAAGTCATCACGGCGATGAAGACGTCCTCGGGGCCGTGATGGGCGACCTCCCCCACATCCTCGAGATCCTTTGTGACATGGGTGATGAGGTGGCCGGTCTTGTTGTTGTCGAAGAAGCGAAAGCTCAGCTTCTGCAGGTGCTCGAACACCTCCTGGCGCATATCGGTCTCGATCGACACACCGAGCACATGGCCAAAGTAATTGACCACCGCCTTGAGCACCGCGCTCGTAAGATAAACTGCCAGAAGCCCCGCGCCGGCAGCCATGATCAACGAATAATTCGATGTCGGCAGCAATTGGTCGATGACATAGGCGACGGCGAGCGGGAAAGCCAATTCCAACAGGCCGGCAATGACGGCGCAGCCAAAATCGAGGATGAAGAGCCCGGTATAAGGCCGATAATAGGAGAAAAAGCGCCGCAACATCATGTCAACCTGAACCAAACCTATGCGCGTGATTGCCCCCGCAATCCCCGCACGTATAAAACCCCACTCTCGTAGTCATGTTAATTATCAAAGGCAATGGCGGCGTGCCATCATCTTGACGCGAACCATGGGCACAGGCAGGCCAGTTCTCCCGAGCCGCCGCCGACAGGCCTATCCTGATGACCGATTCGACCCTCGACCCCGATCCCTATGCAGAACTCGACACTCGCTCGGACGCAGGCGAGCTGTCGGAGGAATTCCGCAAGCCGGCCCGCATCCGCCGCCGAGCCCGGCTGGCATCAGCATTTCCGGTGCATCGCCGCACCTGGCCCAGGATAGTTCTGTGAGAATCGCGCGGGCTTCGTAATATCGCCCGCGAACGGCAGAAACGACCAAGGGGGCCGATGTGTCGCAGGATATGACCGACCTCATGAAAGTGCTGGCCGCCACCTTGCTGGTGTTCGGCGCCTCCACGCTGGCCATGCTTTATGTGATCTTCCTGTTCGCGCAATACGGCGCCAACCTGCCAATGGTCGGCGCGCTGCCGCTGACGGCGCCGCCTGAACTCATCCCCTTGCTGGCTGAAAGCCAGATCTTTTCGACCCTCGCGGCCGTTCACGTCACGGCGACGGGCTTCGCCCTGCTGCTGACCAGCAATACCATCGACATGGCCCTGCTGATCGCGGCCAAGGCCGGAACAGTCATCATTACCGCCCTGCTCGGCTTTGCTGGCGGTCACATGATCTATTTGCAGCTGAACGAAAATACCCCGCTGGCCCTGGCGCCGCTGACGCCGGCCCTGATCGCCCTGGCCGGCTATCTGGTGCTCTCCAGCGTGCTCAGCGTCCACGCCATTCGCCGGCTGGGCAATTTGCGCTTGGTCATCGGTCTCGGCATGATCGTGCTCGGACCGCTGCTGATTATCTGGCTCTAACAGCAGCGAAAAGCTCCGGACATCAGGCGGATAGGGTTACCACCACCGCGCCGCGCGGCGTCGCTACCACGGTATGCTCATATTGCACGCACGGCGCGAGCGGCTCGGCGGTGAGCGTCCACTCGTCGTCTTCATACATCTGCTCGGCCGAATGGCCTCCCAGCGACAGGAAAGGCTCGATGGTGAACACCAGACCATTGCCAATGCGGCGACGCTCGGAGCGATCCGGCCAGGTGGGGATTTCACCGGGCTCGTCATGCAGGCTGTCGCCCACGCCATGGCTGGCGAGGTTGCGGATCAGCGTATAGCCACCCTTCCGAGCCACCTTGCCGATGGCGTCGCCTATATCGGCCAGCGGCGCGCCGGCCTTGACCGCGCGGATGCCGGCCCACATCGCCTTTTTGCCGTCACGGCAGAGCGCTTCGAGCCGCTTGTCGCCCAATCCCAGCACGTAGGAGGCACCGCAATCAGCGAAAACGCCGTCTTTCTCGGCAGAAACGTCGATATTGACGAGGTCGCCTTCCAGCAGGATGCGGTCGCCGGGAATGCCATGGGCGATCTCCTCGTTGACCGAAATACAAGTGTGGCCTGGGAAGTCGTAGGTGATGATCGGGGCCGAAAGCGCGCCGTTTTCGGCCAGGATTTTTGCTCCGATCTCATCCAGCTCCAGCGTCGTCATGCCCGGACGCATGGCCGCAGCCATGGCGTCGCGCGCCACGGCACAGATGCGGCCAATGGCCTTGAGTTTCTCGAGCTGCTCGTCAGTCGTGATAGTCAAGCGATCAGGCCTTGTTGGCGAGGTAGTAGTTGAGCAGACCTTGAGTGGAGCTGTCATGCCCCTCTCCGCTGGCCTGGCCCTGCACCTTGGGCAGCAGGGCCTTAGCCAACTGCTTGCCCAGTTCCACGCCCCACTGGTCATAGGAATTGACGTTCCAGATCACGCCCTGCACGAACACCTTATGCTCGTAAAGCGCCACCAGCGACCCCAACATTTCCGGGGTAAGCTTTTGATAGAACAGAGTATTCGAAGGACGGTTGCCGGGGAACACCTTGTGCGGTGCCAGCGCCTTAATCGCGTCCTTGGACAGGCCCTGCGCCTTGAGTTCCTCGACGACCTCATCCTCGGTCTTGCCCAGCATCAGCGCTTCCGACTGCGCCAGGACATTGGCCACCAGCTTGTCGTGATGTGGCGGCAGCTGCTCTTGCGGCTGCGCGGCGATGAGGAAATCGCAGGGGATGACATCGGTGCCCTGGTGGATCAACTGATAGAAGGCGTGCTGGCCATTGGTGCCGGGCTCGCCCCAGACGATGGGACCGGTGGACCAGCCGACGGCCTTGCCGTTGAGCGTCACAGACTTGCCGTTGCTCTCCATATCCTGCTGCTGCAGATAGGCAGGGAAACGGGAAAGGCGCTGGTCGTAAGGCAGTACGGCATGGGTCGAGAAGCCCCAGGCGTTGCGATACCAGACACCCAGCAATCCCATGATAACAGGCAGGTTTTTTTCGAGCGGCGTTTCGAGGAAGTGCCGATCCATGGCGTCGGCGCCGGCCAGGAATTTCGCAAAATTGTCGTAGCCGATGGCCAGCGCGACCGGCAGGCCGATAGCGGACCAGACGGAATAGCGGCCGCCGACCCAGTCCCAGAAGCCGAAAATCCGGTCTTCGCGGATGCCGAACTTGGCGCAGGCCTCGATATTGGTGGAGACGGCGGCGAAGTGATTGGGCACTGCTTCTTCGCCCAGCGCCGCCGAAAGCCAGGCGCGGGCGGAGTGCGCATTGGTCATCGTCTCGTCGGTGGTAAAGGTTTTCGAGGCGACGATGAACAGCGTCTTCTTGGGGTCAAGCCCTTGAAGCGTATCGTGAATATGCGCGCCATCGACATTGGACACATAGTGGGCGCGCAGATCGGGACGGGTATAGGGCGCCAGCGCCAGTGTGACCATGACCGGACCGAGGTCGGAACCGCCAATGCCGATATTGACGATATCGGTGAACGGCTCGCCGCCATGGCCGCGGATCTCGCCCGAGCGCACGGCATTGGTGTAATTCTCGATGGATTTCAGGACGTTACGGACATCGGGCATGACATCCTGACCATCGACGTCGACCGGCTTGTCGCCCTGATAACGCAGCGCCATGTGCATGACAGCGCGGTTTTCGGTGATGTTGATGTGCTCGCCCTCGCACATCTGGCTGCGGCGTTCCTCGACTCCGGCGGCGCGCGCCAGATCGAAAAGCGCAGTCATTACTTCTTCGTCGATGCGATTCTTCGAGTAATCCAGGAGGATGCTAGCGCCGCTGGCTGAGAAACGCTGGAAGCGGTTGGGGTCTTCGGCGAAGAGCAGCCGCATCGGCTGGTCTTCCATGCTTTTGCGCAGCTTGCCGAGGGTCTCGAAGCCCGCCTTGCGTCCAGCCTTTGCCATTTACCTGACCTCACTATGAACGAATTCTGAACGAATTCCGAAATTGTGTTGCGTGCTACAGCGCCGCGATATCGCCGGCGGCCCAGGCGGCGCGCGTTTCGGCGGCGAAATCTGTCATGCGTCCGGCCTCGATCGCCGCGCGGGCGCCCGAAGTCAGCTCTTGATAATAGGCGAGATTGATCTGCGAAAGCACCATGGCCCCCAAAATCTCCTCTGCCTTAACGAGATGATGCAGATAGGCGCGGCTCCAGCGGCGGCAATTCGGATTGGGCGATGCCTCGTCCAATGGCCGGTGATCATCCCTATGCCGGGCATTCTTCAGATTGATGACGCCGAAGCGCGTATAGGCATGGCCGTGGCGGCCGGCGCGGGTGGGATGGACGCAGTCGAACATGTCGATGCCCCGCTCGATGCCACCGAGAATGTCGTCGGGCTTGCCCACGCCCATCAGATAGCGCGGCCGATCCTGCGGCAGTTCCGGCGTGACCTCGGATAGGACGCGGAACATCACCTCCTGCGGCTCGCCCACGGCGAGGCCACCTACGGCATAGCCATCGAAGCCGATGGATTTGAGGCCGGCAGCGGAACGGGCGCGCAATTCGGCGTCGTCGCCACCTTGCACGATGCCGAATAGGGCACGATTGAGCTGGTTGTTGAAGGCGGTCTTGGACCGGTCGGCCCAGCGGATGGAGAGCTCCATGGCCCGTTCCATCTCCTTGCGCTCGGCCGGCAGCGAGATGCACTCGTCGAGCTGCATGATGATGTCGCTGTCGAGCAGCGTCTGGATCTCGATCGAGCGCTCGGGCGTCAGCTCATAAGACGAGCCATCGATATGGGATTTGAAGGTGACGCCCTTCTCGGTCAGCTTGCGCAGCTTGGCCAGCGACATCACCTGGAAGCCGCCGCTATCGGTGAGAATGGGGCGTTGCCAATCCATGAAGTCGTGCAACCCGCCCAAAGAGGCGACCCGCTCGGCCCCGGGGCGGAGCATCAGGTGATAGGTATTGCCCAAAAGGATATCGGCGCCGGTCTCGCGGACCTGCTCGGGATACATGGCCTTGACCGTGCCGGCGGTGCCGACAGGCATGAAGGCTGGCGTGTTGATCTCACCACGCGGCGTGTCGATGCGACCACGGCGCGCCATGCCGTCCGTGGCGAGAAGGGAGAAATTGACGAGTTTCATGCGCGCGGTTCTAGCCAATTGCGCCCCGGTGGACAATGCGTCTCGCACAGCGAAGTCTCGTGGTCGATCCGATTTCCGCCACGGTTTGCACTAGAGGTTGTCCTATTCGGTTTTTTCAACTGCATGGTTTTGACATGATCCGCACATTGCTCCTCGCCGCCGTCCTCACCACAACAGCCTTGCCCGCCTTCGCGCAGGAGCATCAGGGCCACTGGTTCGGCGAGGGGGAGGGCAATATTACGGCCGACCTCACCCATGTCGAAAACGACATCTACAAGATTTCTCTGTCGACCATCGTGCCCATCTCCGACCAGGGCGGCGGCTGTGCGGGCGGCATCGACGGCGAGGTGCTGCTCGACAAGAAGGGCGGCAATTTCTTCGTCGAGAACGAGGATTATGACCCCAAAGGTGAGAGCTCGCCGCTCAACGCACGCTATTGCGAAATCGGCCTGACCTTCAACGAAGACGGCACCCTGACCACGGAAGAGCGCTCCGGCTGCCTCTACTACCACGGCGCCGCCTGCGGCTTCTCCGGCACGCTTGAACACGACGCGGCCGGGCTGTAGGGACGCGATCTGCGCGCGGTGCGCAGGCTTTGAGGGCGTGGCCACACACGAAGCGTCAGCCGCGGGCCTGACCCGACGGCGCCTTTTTGGGCGATCGACCGGTAAAGTGCAGAGCCCTCGGGTCTTCGCCCGAGGGTGACGGCTGGTGGGTGGGGTGGCTCTGTGTGCTGCCTTTGGGTCAGGCGCCCGGTATGCTAGAGGCGCACCATGACAGCGCAAACCACAGGCACCACCATGCACAGCACTCAGACAATTCCCCTGGCGCGTGGTGGAACGCTGGTGCTTGGGCGGCGGGCGCTGGTGATGGGGATCCTCAATGTCACGCCGGACAGTTTTTCCGATGGCGGGCGGCATGACCATGTCGCGGCGGCGGTGGCGCATGCGCGGCGCATGATCGCCGAGGGCGCCGATATCATCGATGTGGGCGGGGAAAGCACCAGGCCGGGTGCCGAGGTCGTCGGCGTGCAGGCGGAGCTGGACCGGGTGATCCCGGTAATCGAGGCCATCCGCGCCGCCGGGATGACCGCGCCGATCTCCATCGACACATACAAGCCCCTCGTCGCAGACCAGGCGCTGCAAGTGGGAGCAGACATTATCAACGACGTGCACGGCCTGCAGGGCGCGCCCGAAATGGCGCAGGTGGCGGCGCTGCATGACGCGCCTGTGATCGCCATGCACTGGGACAGAAGCTGGACGGCTGAGACCGACATATTGCCGGCAATGACGGGCTATTTCCGCCGCACGCTGGAGATTGCGACGGCGGCCGGCGTGCCGGCCGAGCGCATAGTGTTGGACCCCGGCCTCGGCTTCAGCAAAACCCTGACTCAAAACTACAGCATCTTGCGGCAACTGGCTGATTTGACTAGCGCCTTTCCCGAACAAGGCCTGCTGGTGGGAACGTCGCGCAAATCGATGATCGGCAAGCTCCTTGGCAACCAGCCGGACGAGCGGCTGCCGGGAACGCTGGCGACGACGGTGCAAGGCTATGAGCGCGGCGGGCATATCTTCCGCGTGCACGATGTGGCGGCCAATGTGGATGCGCTTCGCGTTGCCGAGGCCACGGTATATGGTCCGCCCGAACCAGCGGGGCAGACGCCATGACCACACCCTTCACCGGCGACCGGATCATTTTGAAAGATCTGGGCTTTTATGGATATCACGGCCTGTTCAGCGAAGAGGCAAAGCTGGGCCAGCGATTCTTCGTCGATCTGGAATGCGGCGTCGACCTCGGCGCGCCGGGCGAAACCGATGCCATCGGCCATACCGTGTCCTATGCCGATATCTATGACGTGGTGAAAGCGACGTTCGAGGGTAAGCGCACCAAGTTGATCGAGGCGCTGGCACAGAACATCGTCACCGCCCTGTTCGCGGCCTTTGCCGATATCGACTGGATCGTCATCCGCGTCCGCAAGCCGGAAGCGCCGATCGCCATGGTGCGCGGGGAAGCGGCGATCGAGCTGCATCGCGCGAGGACGCACTGATGGCCAAAGCCTGGCTCAGCCTGGGCGCCAATATCGGCGACCCCAGCGCGCAGCTGGCCGAGGCGATAAGCCGGCTGGACGCGCATCCCGATATTACCGTTGTGGCCCAATCGCAGGTGATCCGCACCAAGGCCTGGGGCAAGACCGACCAGCCCGATTTCGCCAATATGGCGGCGGCGGTGGAAACGGCGCTGGAGCCCATCGACCTGTTGCATGTGGCGCTGGATATCGAGCGCGACATGGGCCGGGTGCGGCACGAGGTCTGGGGCCCGCGGCTGATCGATATCGACATCATCGCTTATGAGCGGGTGGAAATGCAGACCGGTCGGCTCACCCTGCCCCATCCTTTCGCGCATCAACGC
Source organism: Devosia sp. 63-57 (assembly GCF_001899045.1). NCBI lineage: Bacteria > Pseudomonadati > Pseudomonadota > Alphaproteobacteria > Hyphomicrobiales > Devosiaceae > Devosia > Devosia sp. 63-57. The sequence goes on from NZ_MKUY01000003.1 coordinate 258,647, forward strand.
GACTTCGTGCTGGTGCCCCTGCGCGAAATCGCGCCGGATGTGGCAGCCTGGATCGAGGGGCGGACGTAGGGTTTTGCAGGTGTCCCTTGGCAGAGACGGGCGACCGGCGGACTGATGAACTTGGACATGTGTGGGTGGAGCGTGGCCCTCGGATCAAGTCCGAGGGCGGGATGTGCTTGTGGTGAGTATCGAGGAAAAGGCCTTGCGATGCTGGCTTGATAGTCCTCGAACACACCGACGTGCCTCCCTCCCCCTTGAGGGGAGGGATTGAGGGAGGGGGTCCATCAGTGAATCACTGCACTACCCCCCACCCCAGCCCACCCCCTCAAGGGGGGATGGAGCGCTGGAGCCGCAAAACCGGCGCCTTCGCATACCGCCATTTTAAGTACCACCCCTCAACAGGAAGGGCGGGCACGAACCGGTCCGACCAGCCCGTCACCCTTTGAGCGCATCCACGACTGCAATGGCGGTGTCGAATTCGACGCGGCGTTTGGCGCGGCGGTCCATGGCTTCTTCGTCTTCGCCCCAGAGGCGGATTTGGTGGTCTTCATCGACATGGGCGGCGGCCCAGACGGCGTCGGCGGAGAGGAGGTCGTGGAGATAGGCGATGGCGAGGAGGCCCGAGCCGGTAATGCCGGTGATCGAGACCAAGGCGGTGAGCGCCAGCAGCCCCTGCCCTTCAAGCGCCGCGTCGAGCTTGCTGAGCGTCGTGGCGGGCTGCGGCTGGTGGATGATGCCGATGGTGGGCTGGAAGGCAATGTCGAAATGCCGGGCCAGCGCCACCAGCGCCCCATCCCAGTGTCTTTCCTGCTCAGCCACCAGTTCCTGCGGCGCGTCAGCGCGATAGAGAAGCAAGTCATTGCCGGCGAACTTGCCGATTTCGGCGCGGAAAGCCGGGACCATCTCGTCGCCGCTTTCCACGGCCGAATTGATCAGCCGCACCATGGGCATGGTGCCGGGATCGATGAATTCGCCCTGCGCCGCCCATTCGGCCGCCAGCGCCTGGGCGATGGAGAGGGCCGGAACGACGATGGGCAGCTTGTGGCCGGGCGTGCGGACCTGGCGGCCGTCGAGGGTAACGGCATAGCCATCCTCGAGGCGGGCGACGTCGACCGCCTTGTAGAAGCGCTTGGGCAGCTCGACTTTGTTGAGATGCTGCGCCCGGCCATAGCCGTCGTCGCTGTGGCGGTGGGCCTCTTCGAGTTGGTCGCGCATGCTCAGGACTCCAGGATGCTGTCGATCGCGGCGGGCAGATCGGCATAGGTCTCGACGATGCGGTCGGCACCGGCGGCGCGCAATTCGTCGGGGTGGTGATAACCCCAGGTAACGCCGATGGCGCGCGTGCCGGCAGCCTTGCCCATTTCAATGTCGAAAGTGGTATCGCCGATGATGACGGTGTCGCGGGCATCGGCACCGGTTTCGGCCATGGCGCGCAGCATCATGCCGGGATGGGGTTTTGAGGGATTGTGGTCGGGCGTCTGCAGGGTGACGAAGTGATCCGCGATGCCATGCAGTTGGGTCAGGCGATGCACGCCGTTGAGGCCCTTGCCCGTGGCGATACCGAGTAACGTGTCGGCGCGGCTGCGGAGCAGGTTGAGAGCCTCGCGGGCGCCCGGGAACAGGCCTTCGCGGCCCTCGGCGGCAACGAGAGAGGCCCGATAATGGCCGCGATAGTCTTCTGCCAGCTTTTCGGCCAGCGCCGTGTCGTCAGTGCCGAGCAGCCTGGCCATGGCCTTGGGGAGCGACAGGCCGATGACCCGCCGCGCCTCGGCTGGAGTGGGCGGCCTGAGGCCGGCGCCGGCAAAGGTGGTCGCCATGTGTTCCGAAATGAGGGCCTCAGTGTCGATCAGCGTGCCATCCATGTCGAACATGACGAGCTTCATGCAGCGTCCTCCGGATCGACGCTTTGCGCATCGTAGCGATTGGCGTCGAAGCCCAGGGCCTCGAAACTCTCCAGCATATGCGGCGGCAGCGGGGCGGAGACGTCGAGCTTCTTGCCATTGCGCAGCGGCAGGACGAGGCGCCGGGCATGCAGATGCAGCCCCTCGCCGAGGCCGGGAGCGGGCATCCAGTTCTCGATGTTGAAATAGCGCGGGTCGCCGATGATCGGGGTGCCGAGCTGGGCCATGTGCACGCGCAGCTGATGGGTGCGGCCGGTCACCGGCTTCAGCGTCACCCAGGCGAAGCGGCGGCTGGCGGTGTCGGTGGTGGAATAATAGCTCGAGGAATGCACGGCACCGGGCGTGCCATTGCGCACGACGACCATCTGTTCGCCATCGGTGGTCGACTGCTTGGCGAGGAAGCATGAGATTTCGCCCTGGCGCGGGGTCGGATTGCCGGCGACGATGGCCCAGTAGATCTTGCGGGCCGAGCGCGAGCGGAACACCGAACCAAAATGGGTGGCGGCGGCGGAGGTCTTGGCAACGACCAGGCAGCCGGAGGTGTCGCGGTCGAGCCGATGCACCAGCTTGGGCGTCTCGCCCTTCTTGTTGGGCAGGTTTTTAAGTAGACCATCGAGATGGCGGGTCGTGCCGCTGCCACCCTGTACGGCCAGGCCATGGGGCTTGTTGAAGACGAAGATGTCGTCGTCCTGGTAGAGGATCAGGTCCTCGAGGAAACGCACATCCTCTTCGTTGATGCGCATGGGACGAACGGCGCCGGGATCGTCCACCGGCGGAATGCGGATGACCTGGCCTTCGCTGAGGCGGGTGCTGGTCTCCACCTTGGCCTTGTCGACGCGCACTTCCCCGTTGCGGATCAGCTTCTGCAGCCGTCCGAATCCAACCTGTGGGAAATGCCGGGCAAACCAGCGGTCGAGCCGCATGCCCTCTTCGTCTGCGCTTACTTCGCGATGTTGAACAGCGCTCATGCCGGTCCGCCTCTTGTCATCAGAAGGCCGAGATAAAGCCCCGCGAGGCAAACCACAACCGACAACACGACATAGAGACCTGCTTCGATGAGCGCACCGCGCTCCATCAACACGATCGTATCGAGCGAAAAGGAGGAAAAAGTGGTGAACCCGCCCAGTATACCCACCGCCACGAACAGCCGCGCTTCCGCCTGCCAGGCCGGGAGCAGCCGCGCCATCAAACCGACGAATACGCCCATCGCCAGCGAGCCCAGAATATTGACGAGCAGCGTGGCGAGCGGAAAGCTCATCGGCAGCAACCGTCCGATCAACTGGGAGAGGCCATAGCGCCCCATGGCGCCAATGGCGCCGCCGATCCCAACCAGGGCAAAAGCCATCATGGTGAATGAACCTTTGGTGCGAAACCGCGAAATTGCATCTGTTTGTTTCTTGAACGCTAGGGCCGGGCCGCTATCACAGGAGCATAGCAAGATTTGGGGGCCTGCGATGCGGCGTCTGTTGAGAATTTCGATTCTGGTGCTGGCGGCAGCAACGCTGGCCGGCTGCGCCAATTTCGCGCCAAAACGCCCCGATATCCCGGTGGCGCTGATCAATGATGCCGCCGTCGGCCCCCTTACCACGGCCAAGCTGCGCTATTGGGGCGACGATCCCGAATTTGCCGCCGGACACACCAGGGTCAAGCCGGGCTCGGACGGGCGCGTGGATTTTCTGACCCTGTCGGGTGGCGGCATCAATGGCGCCTATGGCGCGGGCTATCTGGTGGGCTGGTCGCAATCGGGCAAGCGGCCGGAATTCGAGGTGGTCACCGGCATCAGCGTCGGCGCCATCATCGCGCCGCTGGCGCTGCTCGGCCCAAAATACGATGGCCGACTGCACCAGGTGTTCGAATCGCTGAGCCAGGCCAGCAATCCCAAGGCCAATGTGCTGTCCGCCGTGTTCGGCGCGCCCGCCATGCTCGACAATGCCCCGGTGCGGCGCGCCATCGCGCTTTCGGTGGACGAACAGGTATTGAGCGAAGTCGCCGCCGCCCATCGCGCCGGCAGAAGGCTCTATGTCGGCACGACCAATCTCGATGCCCAGCGCCCCGTGGTCTGGGATATCGGCGCCATCGCCAACAGCACCCTGCCCGACAAGCTGCAATTGGTGCGCGAAATCATCCTCGCCTCGACGGCAGTGCCGACCGTCTTCTCGCCGGTGCTGATCGACGTCGACGCCCAGGGGGTGAGCTATAATGAAATGCATGTCGATGGCGGCGTCACCGAACAGGTGCTGCTCATGCCCGGTGGCTGGGGCAAGGTCGGCAATGCCAGCAGCGCCCGGCTTTACGTGATCTTCAACGGCGTGGTCGATGCCTCGCCCACCACCGTGCAGATGACCAGCATGCGGCTGCTGGAGCGCTCGCTGCCGACGCTGCTCAAGTATCTCGGCCGCGCCAACCTGGCTGAACTGGCCAATTCGGCGCGTCGCAGCGGCGTCAAATACAACATCACCGCCATTCCCGGCAGTTTTCCGGAAAGTGACAGCCTCTTCGGCTCGCCGCAATGGCTGGCGCAGCTTTACCAGTATGGGCTCGACAGCGGCAAAATGGGCTCCTGGCGCGAACAGGGGTAGAGGGCTCGCCAGGAGGTGTCGGCGTGATGCACGAGAGCCGCCTTGCTCCGATCCGCCCTCAGGCTTGACCCGGGGGCTGTACGGTGGGTGGGCGGCATCGTGGTTTGCAGGAACATTTCGGCCCCTGCTGCCACCTCCACCGCTCCCGGCTGTCTCGCGGCGAAGGCGCGGGCCATCCCCCAGACCTCGTGATGGATCCCGACCGGAGTTTGTCCTAGATCATTTCAAACTGAAGTGGACTCTGGGCGCTTTCGCCTCCCTCCCCCTTGAGGGGAGGGATCGAGGGTGGGGGTGTATCGGTGGATCACTGAACCACCCCCCACCACGGCCCTCCCCCTCAAGGGGGGAGGGGGCGATGGAGCTGCATCAACAAGACCGTGAAAAGCTCTAGGGCGCGAAGTGACCCGGGGGCCGCGCAGAGAGCCCCTCACTCAGCATTGTCCGCGCGGCGGGCGGCCCTCGGGTCGAGCCCGAGGGCGGCACCGAGGTTGCGAAGAGCAACGGCGCTCGCAGGCAATGGCGGGAGAAAGGCTAGTCCTCGTCCCGCTGGCGCGATTTTTCGGCGCGGAGGCGGGCGAAGTAGTCGATGCGTTTGCGCAGGTCGCGTTCGAAGCCGCGCTCGACGGGGTTGTAGAAGTTCTGGCGGCCGATCTTTTCGGGGAAATATTCCTGGCCGGAAAAGGCCTCCGGCGTGTCGTGATCGTAGACATAGCCGTCGCCATAGCCCTGCCCCTTCATCATCTTGGTGGGGGCGTTGAGGATGACCATGGGCGGCATGGGCGAGCCGGTGGATTTGGCGACCGACACGGCGGCCTTATAGGCGGTGTAGACGGCGTTGGATTTGGGCGCCAGCGCCAGATAGACCACCACCTGCGCCAGTGACAGCTCACCCTCGGGCGAGCCCAGCATCTGATAGGCGTCGCGGCCGGCAATGGCCAAGGGCAGCGCCTGCGGATCGGCAAGGCCGATATCCTCGGAGGCCATGCGGATAAGACGCCGCGCCAGGAACAGCGGGTCTTCGCCGGCATCGAGCATGCGGGCGAAATAGTAGAGCGCCGCATCGGCGTCGGAACCGCGAATGGTTTTGTGCAGCGCGGAAATCAGATTGTAGTGGCCGTCCTGCGCCTTGTCGTAGATCGGGGCACGGCGCTGCACCACGGTGAGGAGCGCGGTGGGGTCGAGCGTCTCCTCGGAGCGGGCGGAGGCAAGGATTTCCTCGACCAGGCCCAGCAAGGCCCGGCCATCGCCATCGGCAAGACCCAGAAGGGTGGCGCGGGCCTCGTCGGTCAGCGGCAGGCGGGCGCCGAGCAGGGTTTCGGCGCGCTGCAGCAGATTTTCAAGGTCCTCGGCATTGAGCGATTCGAAGCGCAGCACCTGGCTGCGCGACAGCAGCGCCGCATTGAGCTCGAAGGATGGGTTCTCGGTGGTGGCGCCGATCAGCACCACGGTGCCGTCTTCCATGACGGGCAGAAAACTATCCTGCTGGGCCCGGTTGAAGCGGTGGATTTCGTCGACGAAGAGCAGCGTTCGGTGGCCGGACAGGCGCTCGAACCGGGCTTTTTCGAACACCTTCTTGAGATCGGCGACGCCGGAGAAGATCGCCGAAATCTGCTCGAAACGGAAACCGATCTGGTCGGCCAGTAGGCGCGCCACAGTGGTCTTGCCGGTGCCGGGCGGACCCCAGAGAATGAGCGAACCGAGCCGTCCCGAGGCCAGCATGCGCCGCAGCGTGCCATCGGGACCCAGGAGATGGGTCTGCCCGATCACCTCATCGAGGCTGCGTGGGCGCAATTGATCGGCCAGCGGGCGGGCCTTGTCGGTTTCAGCGGGATCGGCGGCAAAGAGATCGGACATGACGGCTTCTTACGCCAGAAGCGCGGGAATGGCATCAGTGTTGTGGTGGAGATCGAAGATGGGCGAGCCCCCTCACCCGTCGCGGCTGCGCCGCGCCACCCTCTCCCCGAGAGGGAGAGGAATAAGAGGCGCTCTGGCCCACCCACCGGTAGTCACAATCGGGTTTGACCCGGGGGGCTGGACTTGGGGATGTTTCGGCAAGTGCAACGCCCTCGGGTCTTCGCCCGAGGGTGACGCGCGGTGGGAGGAGCGGTCAGCGGATTACTGCACCATCCCTCCTCACCCGTCGCGGCTGCGCCGCGCCACCCGCTCCCCGAGAGGGAGAGGAATAGGGACGGCTCTTCACCAACCCACCGGCCGTCGCCCTCGGGCTTCACCCGAGGGGCCTGAACTTTGGGATGTTTTGGCAAATGAAACGCCCTCGGATCTTCGCCCGAGGGTGACGCGCAGTGGGAGGGCGGCGCAATTTGCCCTGCGGGACGGCTCTTGCCCGCCATTCGAGCGTAGCTCTCTTGGCCTGATCGCCTCAAATTGCGCCACTGGCGCAATCTGCCCTGCGGGACGGCCTGGCCCGCCATTCGAGCATAGCTCTCATGGCCTGATCGCCTCAGATTGCGCCACCGGCGCAATCTGCCCTGCGGGACGGCGATCAGCCACTCACAATGGCGCGGCTGACGCGGCCGGCGCGTTGGAGGATGATCTGCCAGGTGCGGACGCGTTGGCTGGCGAGTTGGGAGAAGCCGGCGGCGTCCTTGATTTCGGTGTCGTTGAGGGCAAGGATCACGTCATCGACGCGCAGCCCCATGGCCTCGGCAGGCGAGCCCGGCTCGACCGCAGTGACGATGACGCCGGTGGCATCATAGGGCAGCCCCTTGGCTTCGCTGAGCGCGGGATCGAGCTGGCGGATGCTGACGCCGGCAAAGCGGGTATTGCCCGAGATCGTCGCCAGTGCAGTGTCGGCGGGCGAAGGAGCGGCTTCGAGCGGAAAGACCACGGTATCGCTGGCGCCGCCGCGCAAGCGTTCGAGGCTGGCGGTTTCGCCCAGGGGCCGGGTGGCCAGGCGGAAATTGAAGGCGCTGGGATCATCGACCTGGCGGCCATCGACCGCAACGATGACATCCCCGGACTTGAAGCCGGCGCGGTCGGCCGGGCCGCCGGGCGCCACTTCGGTGATCATGGCGCCGTGCGGCGCGGCCATGCCCAGGCTCGAGGCGATATCGGAGGTGACCGCCTGCATCTTGGCACCGAACCAGGGGCGCACGATCTCGCCGCCGGAAACGCCTGCCTCGGCCACCAGGCGCGCCATATTGGCGGGAATGGCAAAGCCGATGCCCACCGAGCCGCCGGACTGGGAATAGATGGCGGTGTTGATGCCGACGAGATGCCCCTGCATGTCCACCAGGGCGCCGCCGGAATTTCCGGGATTGATGGCGGCGTCGGTCTGGATGAAGAACTCATAGTCCGACGCCTCGACGCCGGTGCGTGCCAGGGCGGAGACGATGCCGCTGGTGACGGTCTGGCCGACGCCGAAGGGATTGCCGATAGCCAGAACCAGATCTCCGACAAGCAAATCGTCGCTATTGGCGAAGGTGATGGCGGGGAAGCTGGTGGCGCCGGGATCGCGCACGCGCAGCACGGCGAGATCGGTCTGCTGATCCTCGACCACCAGATCGACGGCGAATTCGCGGCCGTCATTGAGGGCGATGCGGATATCGGTGGCGCCGTTGATCACGTGACTATTGGTGAGAATGACGCCGCCGGCATCGACGATCACGCCTGAACCAAGCGAGCGGGATTCGCGCGGGCGGGTCTGGAACTGGCCCTGCCCGAAGAAACGGGAAAAGAACGGGTCACTGGCGAAGGGCGAAATCGCCTGCTGCTCGATGCGGGTGGCATAGACATTGACCACCGATGGCGACACGGTCTGCACGATCGGAGCGAAGCTGAGTTGCACCTGCCCCTGCCCCTCGGGCACGACGCGTTCAGGAGTGGGCGCGACGGCGAGCGCGGCAGGTTCGGGCGCGTTCTGGGCGTGGGAGGGCGGCGTGCCATTCCAGGGCGCCAGCGCCAGCGTGCCGCCCAGCCCGAGAGCGACCAGCGCCACACACGAAATCATGAGAGTTCGCAACGACATAGACCCACCTGCGGATTCAGAGTGTCAACCCGAAAACCACATTCGGGCGCGCTGAGAAAAACGCCTCGAATCTGTCACGAAAATGACGTTTCCGCATTGTTGCTATTGTGACCAAATAAACGTTTGCGCGAGGGGTCTCACGGCCCTATATGCAGCGCTCACTTTGATGCGTATCCGCCAGAGGAAAACCGGGGCGCATCCAAGAATTCCGCACCCCTCGAGCCCTGAAAGGCCTGTTGTCCAATGACCGACGAGCCGAAGACCGTCCATGCCAATACTTCCGCGCTGATTGCCGCCGAAGCGCCGGACTATCCCTCCTTCCTGTTTTCGGAGAAGGAATTTCACAGGGCCATCAAAGTCTTCAAGAAGGGCTTTGACGGGCTGCTGACCTATGCGGTCAAGTGCAATCCCTCCCCGCACATCATCGCGCAGCTGCATGCCGAGGGCCTCAAGGCCTTCGACGTGGCCTCCAATGTCGAGATGGAACTGGTGCGCGACCATGCCCCCGGCGCGGTCATGCACTATAACAACCCGATCAAGAACAAGCGCGAGATCGAGCGCGCTTATGAAGAGTTCGGCGTCCGCAGCTTCACCATCGACCACCCGCAGCAGCTGGACCAGCTGGCGGCTGTGGTATCGCCGTCGCGCGATGTCGAGGTGACCACCCGCTTCAAGGCCGGCAAGGCGCTGAAGAGCTATGACTTCGGCATCAAGTTCGGCGTCATGGAACAGGGCGCGGCCGAAATCGTCACCGCGGTCGAGAAGATGGGCTATACGCCCAGCCTCTGCTTCCATGTCGGCAGCCAGTGCGAAGACGCCTATGCCTATGAGCGCCACATCGCGGCGGCCGCCCGTATCGTCGAGGAAGCCGGGATCGAGCTCAAGCGCCTCAATATCGGTGGCGGCTATCCGGCCCCCTACCCGACCAGCGAAGCGCCGCCGATGGACACCTATTTCGACACCATCGGCCAGGCCGTGGACGACCATTTCGGCAAGAAGAAGCCGGAACTGATCATCGAGCCCGGCCGGGCGCTGGTGACCTCTTCGACTTCGCTGCTGCTGCGCGTCAAGCACCAGCGCGGCGGCCAGTCGGTCTATGTCAATGACGGCGCCTATGGCGCGCTGATGGAAGTGAAGTTCATGCACTTCACCCCGCCGGTGCGCGTGTGGCGCGGCCCGCGCCTGCACGATAATAATGGCGAGTTCAGCGAATTCACCATCTGGGGCCCGACCTGCGACAGCTATGACGTGCTGCCCCAGGTCTTCACCCTGCCCGCCGATATCGATGAAGACGACTGGATCGAATTCGGCTTGATGGGCGCCTATACCCAAGCCTCGCTGACCCCGTTCAACGGCTTCGTGCGCCGCGACCAGTACTGGGTCGACGAGGTCTATACCGGCAAGGACATGGCCCCCGCCGAGTAGGGTCTTATCAGGTTTGACGCTTTTAGCCGGTCCCTTTCGAGGGGCCGGTTTTTTGTTGGTGGTGGATGGAAAGAGCCCTCGGCTCAAGGCCGAGGGTGACGCGCGGTGCGTGTGTCGAAATGAAAACGCCACTGCCGGGTTTCCCTGGCAGTGGCGTTGATATTTCGATGGACCTTTAGGACTACATGGTGAAGCAATCGCCGCCGGCGGCCTTGATATTGTTGCAGAGCATGTTGGCGCTCTGCAGGGAATCGGCGGGCGCGCGGACCCGGTAGAAGATGCCGCGTTCGCCAAGGTCGACACGCTGGACTTCAAGGCTGGTGCCGCCAAAGACCGGGCCGAAGCGACGGACGATGTCGGCGGCCGACTGGCGGGCGGCTTCTTCGCTGCGCTGCGAAGACAGCTGCACATAGGCGGGAGCCGAATTGACCGTCGAGGCAACGCCGCTGGGCTGCGTCACCGGAGCGGTGGTGGTGGTCGTAGCCGCAGGCGTCGTGGTCTGCGTTACCGGGGCGGTGGAAGCCGCGTTCTGCAGCGCGGCGACGCGCTGGGCGAAATCGGCGGGACGCTGGCGCGGAATGGTCGCCATCTTGCCCGGAATCACATTTCCGGCCGGGTCGACGGCCTGAACGCTGCTGCCCGGCGTCACCGGGGTCACAGTGGGCGTGGGCGCCGGGGTCGGATCGACGGCGGCAACAGCCTGCGTCGTGCCGTTGGCGGGATTGGCCAAGAGATCAGGCGTCGAGAAATCGGCGCCGGGCACGTCGGGCACGTCCGGTCGATCCACCGGCAGCATGGAGGTGCCGGCGACATTGTCGGTGCCGCTGACAATGGTGCCATCGGGACGCACGGTGACTGTGCGCACCTTGCGGTTGACGAGGCCATCCTGGTTCGGATCGAAATTGGCTTCCTGCGTCACCGCGGCAACGTCGGTCTGGTCGCGGGAAACGATCTGCTCACCCTCGCCATTATTGCCGCCGGCCATCTCGTTGAAAACCACCGACTGGGCGGTAGTGGCTTCGGGATCGACGGCAGGAACTTCCTTGACGGCATTGCTTTCGGCCACAAGGAGCGGCGCGGGACCGGATGGGGCGGACGTATTGCCCAGCACCCAGTAAAGGCCACCGCCCGCGACGGCGAGCAGGGCAACGGCGACCAGGGGACCGGCAACGGCACGATTGAAGCCAAAACCGGCGCCGAAGCGACGACGTGGGGCGCGGACCCGCTCTTCGGCCTCGGGCTCATGGGTAGGCGATTCAACCCATTCGATCTTGGCGCCGGTGGCGGCAGCCGCGGCGAGAATGGCCTCATCGACCGACAAACTGTCGGCCGGAACCGGCTTCCCGGCGACCGGCTCGGTGCGCGGCGGCAGCGTCGGCGTGGCAAGGCTGCGCAGAGCGGGGCTCGGCGTTGACTGCTGCTGAGGCGGCGGCGGATTTTCGAGATGAACGGCAGGGCCAACCAGACGCTCGATTTCTGTCAGGGCGTCGGGGTCCACCTGGGCAAATGTAGGCTCGGGCGCTGCCTCGGCCATCGGGGTCGGATCCGGCAGGACTTCGGGCTCCACGAACACCGGCTCAGGCCGGGGCTGCGGTTCGCGCGTCATGGCGGGCTCGACGCGCGCGGGAGCTGGCGGAACCGGGCTGGAGGTGGCGAGACCGAAGACCGGCGGGACGCCGAAAACGTCCTCGCCGCGGGCCGGGCCATTGACCACCGGAATGGCCTGCTGCGGTTCGCTGCGCTCGTCCGGCAGATCGGCAGCCAGCTCGGCAGCGATAAGGTCGGCAATGCTATCGTGATCGAACGCATCGACCTGCGGTTCTTCCGCCCGACTGGCCGGTGCGGCCTGGACAGGACGCGACACAGCCTCTGGCTGCGCGGCGGGCGTGGGCCTCGGCTCCGGCATCAGCGGGGAGGCCGGGCCGGCCTTCTTGGCACCGAGATTGAGATCGAAATCGAAACGGAACGGGTCCGGCTCGGTCGCGGGATTGGCGGCCGGCTTCGGCGCGGGAGCAGTTTCACCCGGGATGCGGACGCTGGGCGCACCCATGACCGGCTCATTGCGGGTCGGCTGGGGCGCTGGCGCCGGCTGCGGGCTGGGCGCGACAAAGCGCGGCGCAGGCCGTTCGACTGCGGGTGCATCGGCACCGGGAATGCGCACTTGCGGTGCGGCTGGCTGCGCGGGCGTATCTGTCCGCGCATCATCAGCCATCAACCTGGCCAGTTCAGCAATCAGATCATCCGGTGCTTCTGTTTGTCCGGCCATCGGCTTCGGTTTCGCTGACGTCATCAGGCAGCGCCCCTAGAATGCTGTAAAAATCCAGAATGGAATTTTCAGCGAATGTTCACACCAATGCGCCGGAATTATGAAAGCTCCTCCGGCGCAGTGACCCCAAGTATACCCAATCCATTGCTGATAACTTGACGGACAGCATCGACGAGAGCGAGTCGAGCCAACGTCAACTTCGCGTCGGATGGGTTAACAAACCGCAAAGACGGATCATCCTTACCCTTTGCCCAGAAGCCATGGAAGGCCGCGGCGAGGTCATGGACATAGAAGGCCAGGCGATGCGGCTCGTGCGCGATCGCTGCAGCTGCGACTGTGCGCGGCCAGGTCGCGACCATGCGGATGAGCTCGAGATCGGCAGGCGAGGACAGAAGTTCGACCTCGGCACCCGCCAGTGCGGCCGCCGACAGATCGAGATCGGGCATGTCACGCCGCGCCGTGCGGAAGATTGAGCAGGCCCGGGCATGGGCATATTGGACATAGAATACCGGATTGTCCCGCGTCTGTTCCTTGACCAGGGCGAAATCGAAATCCATCGAGGCGTCATTGCGCCGGAACAGCAGCATGAAGCGGGTAGCATCGGACCCCACTTCCTCGACCACATCCGACAAGGTGACCAGATCGCCAGAGCGCTTGGACATCTTGAATGGCTCGCCGTTCTTGAGCAGGCGCACCAGCTGACAGATGCGCACATCCATGTCGGCCTCGCCATGGGACACCGCCTTGACGGCGGCCTGCAGGCGCTTGACATAGCCGGAATGGTCGGCACCCAGCACATTGATCATGTGCTTGAAACCGCGCAGATACTTGTTGCGGTGATAGGCGATGTCGGCGGCGAAATAGGTGTAGGAGCCGTCGGACTTGATCAGCGCCCGATCGGTATCGTCGCCATAATCGGTGGCGCGGAACAGGGTCTGTTCGCGGTCTTCCCAATCCTCGGGGGTCTTGCCCTTGGGGGCTTCGAGCCGGCCCTCATAGACCATGCCCTCTTCGCGCAGCCAGGCCAGCGTCGACTCGATATCGCCGCCGACGCCATGCAGGGTGCGCTCGGAGAAGAACACGTCGTGATGGATGTTGAGCTGGGCCAGATCGGCGCGGATCAGGTCCATCATCACCGCAAGGGCGGCTTCGCGGGCGATGAGAACAGCCTCCTCTTCCGGTTTGTCGAGCAGGCTGGTGCCGTATTCGGCCTTCAGCGCCTCGCCGACCGGAATGAGGTAGTCGCCGGGATAGAAGCCTGACGGAATTTCGATGGTTTCGCCCAGCGCCTGCCGGTAGCGCAGCAGCGCCGACCGGCCCAAGATGATGGTCTGGCCGCCGGTATCGTTAATGTAATATTCGCGCGTCACGTCATAGCCCGACCAGGCCATGAGCGAGGCCAGCGCATCGCCGAACACGGCGCCGCGCGTATGGCCCACATGCATGGGGCCGGTCGGATTGGCCGAAACATATTCGACATTGACCTTCTCGCCCTGCCCCGCATTGGAGCGGCCGAAATCGGCACCCTCGGCGGCGACGGAGCGCAGCACCTGGTGCCAGATGGCATTGGCGAGGCGGAAGTTGATGAAGCCGGGACCGGCCACCTCGACGCTGGTGACGTCGGCATCGGCCTTGAAGTGCTCGACCAGGGCGGTGGCGACTTCACGCGGGTTCTTGCCCAGCGGCTTGGCCACGACCATGGCGGCATTGGTGGAAAGATCGCCATGGGCGGCATCTCGCGGCGGCTCCACCACGACGCGGGCCAGCAGGCCACTATCCAGACCGGGATAGAGGGCGTGCAGGGCATCGATGACCCGGGTGGTGAAAAGCGCGAAGATATCCATGTCGAACCTTCTGGAAAAGACTGCGCCCGGTTAACGGAATTCCGGTCGAGCGTCAAACAGGCGCTGGTGTTCGTCGAGGGCATAGGGGTCGGTCATGCCAGCGATGAAATCGGCAACGATGCGGGCGCGATCGGCGCCTTCGGCACCCCTGCCCGCCTCGCCCCAGCGACCGGGCATGTCGGCGGTCTGCATATAGTGGGCGAAGAGTCGCTCCACCACCGCCTCGCTTTCGCGCACCGGCACCATCACCGATTCATGGCGATAAACGCGGGCGAAGAGGAAGGTCTTGAGGCCCTTTTCTGCCGCGGCGGTTTCGGACGAAAAGCCGACCAGGGTGCGCCCGGCAAGCCGCACATCCTCGGCCGACGTGACACCGGAGGCCGAGATGGCGGCGGCGCTGGTGCGGATCACGTCCTCGACCGCGCGGGTGATCATGCGGCGCTGTACTTCATGGGTCTGGCGATTGACGGCTATGTCGGGATAGCGGGTCAGTACTTCCCCGACGATGGGCCCGGCCATGGGCACGCCGGCAAAATCCTCGAGCGTGATCAGTTCGGCCCGCAGGGCATCGTCGATGTCGTGGGCATTATAGGCGATGTCATCGGCAATGGCGGCGACCTGCGCCTCGAGGCTGGCATGGGTGGCGAGCCGCAGATCGGCTGGCACCGGCATGGCGTCGAGCCCCGATGGCAGCCCCTCCTCCGCATAGCGGCCATAGGGCCTGCCATCGGCATGGATCAGCGGGCCATTGTGCTTGAGAATGCCCTCGAGCGTCTCCCAAGTGAGATTGAGCCCGTCATGCTCGGCATAGCGGTTTTCGAGCTGGGTAACGACGCGCAGCGCCTGCACATTGTGGTCAAAGCCGCCAAAGCCGGCCATGGCCCGATGCAGGGCCCGCTCACCGGCATGGCCGAAGGGGGTGTGGCCGAGATCGTGGCTCAGCGCCAGGGCCTCGGCCAGGTCCTCGTTGAGGCCCAGGGCCCGGGCGATGGAGCGAGCGATCTGGCTGACCTCGAGCGTATGGGTCAGCCGATTGCGGAAATGCCGGCCTTCGTGATGCAGAAAGACCTGCGTCTTGTGCTGCAGGCGGCGGAAGGCGGTGGAGTGGATGATGCGGTCGCGGTCGCGCTGGAATTCGGAGCGCGTGGGGCTGGAGCCGGTGCCATAGAGCCGGCCCAGAGTCTGGTCGGGCTTGCTGGCATAGGGTGCGGTCTCGCTCATGTGTGTTTGCAGGCCTTTGCAACGGCGCTTGGAGCGCCTATCTTAGCTTCAGTGTTATGACATTACGACCGTCCGGATCCCTCCATGACAGACGCTGCACTCGCTGATCGCCCCGCCGTAACCCTTTCGGATCGCGCCGCCAAGCGCGTTGCGCGTATCGTCGCCAAGGAAGCGCCGGGCACGGTGCTGCGTGTTTCCGTCGCCGGCGGAGGCTGCTCGGGCTTCCAGTACGAATACAATCTCGTGCAGGAAACGCCCAATGAGGACGACCTGGTTCTGCAAAAGGGCGAGGCCACGGTGCTGATCGATTCGCTCAGCCTCGAATTCATGGGCGGTGCCGAGATCGACTTCGTTGACGACCTGATCGGGCAGAGCTTCCAGATCAAGAACCCCAATGCCGTTGCCTCCTGCGGCTGCGGCACCAGCTTCGCCGTTTAGCTTTATCTGACTTCCGGGCGGCGCTAAGGTCCTGCCGCGTCCGGAGGAATCAGCATGACCAAGCATATCGAAGCCGTGATGGATGCCGCTATCGACAGCCAGTCGATCGTCGGCGCCGAACTTGTCGTGGCGCGCCATGGCGATATCGTCTGCCGCCGCACCGCAGGCTGGTTCGACCGCGAGGCCGGCGTGCCGATGATCGATAATGCCATCTATCGGCTGGCTTCGGTGACCAAGCCCATCGTTGCGGCGACAGCGCTGGCCATGGCCGACAAGGAGCTGATCGCTCTGGATGAGCGGGTGGCGCACTACCTGCCCTGGTTCACGCCGAAATCGCCGGACGGG
This sequence comes from Devosia sp. 63-57, assembly GCF_001899045.1. NCBI lineage: Bacteria > Pseudomonadati > Pseudomonadota > Alphaproteobacteria > Hyphomicrobiales > Devosiaceae > Devosia > Devosia sp. 63-57. The sequence continues at coordinate 274,654 of NZ_MKUY01000003.1, forward strand.
TCCGAGGCGGCGATCACCATTCATCACCTGCTGACGCATACGTCGGGGCTGGCCTATGGCTATCCGCAGGACCCGGAAATCACAACCGGGCTCGACGCCACGGCGCTGAGTCTCGAAGAGAATTTCTCGCGAGTGGCAAAACTGCCGCTGGAATTTGCGCCGGGCACGGGCTGGCTCTATTCGGTGGCCATCGACGTGCTGGGCGCGGTGCTGGCTGCGGTGCATGGCGGCATGCTCGAGGACGCGGTGCGCGCCCATATTACCGGCCCGCTGGGCATGACGGACACCGGCTTTTTCGTCGCCGACAGGGCGCGGCTGGCAAAGCCCTATGCCGATGGTCGCCCGGCCACGCCGATGGCCGATCCGCAACAGGTGGTCGGCGCCGACGGCATGGGTCCGACATTTTCGCCCTCGCGCATTTTCGATGCCAAGGCCTTCCAATCCGGCGGCGCGGGGATGGCTGGCACCCCGGGCGATATCCTGCGCTTCCTCGAGGCCATGCGGAATGGCGGCGGCGGAGCGGTGCAGCACGAAACGGTGGCGCGTGCCTTCTCCAACCAGATCGGTGATATCAAGCGCGCCGATGCCGGGCAGCGCTTCGGCTATCTCGGCGCCATCGTCGATGATCCGGTCGCGGCCAATTCGCCTTCCGCCAAGGGCACGGTGAACTGGGGCGGCGTCTATGGCCATTCCTGGCTGGTCGACCCGGCCAATGGGCTGACCGTGGTGTCGATGAGCAATACGGCGCTGGAGGGCTGTACCGGGCAGTATCCCAAGGACCTGATCCGCGCCGTCTATGCCGATTTCGTCGGCTGAGTGTGATTGAATTTCTGGCAATCGGGGGGATATGCCAATGACTGACACGATCGACCGTGTGCTCGACGAGGCCGTGGCGAGCGGCAAGCTGGTGGGCGCGGTGGTGATGGTGGCCAAGGACGGCCAGACGCTCTATCACCGCGCACTGGGTCTTGCCGACCGGGAGGCCGGGACGCCGATGGCCGAGGATACGGTATTTCGCGCCGCTTCGCTGACCAAGCCGATGGTCGCGTCCACCCTGCTTGCCATGGCCGACAAGGGGCTGGTGCGGGTGGATGATCCGGTCAGCGCCTATCTGCCCTATTTCACCCCGAAATTGCCCGACGGCAGGCAGCCTGATATTACACTCAAGCATCTGCTGACCCATACGGCGGGCCTGCTCTACGACTATTCGGCCAAGAATCCGCGGCTGACCAATGGCCTGGTCAATGCCAATATCCATCTCGACGAGCTGCTGCCGCTGATGGCGGAGCAGGAACTGTCCTATGCGCCGGGCACGGGGTGGTTCTATTCCATGGCCATCGACGTGTTGGGCGGGGTGATCGCCAAGGTGCATGGCGGGCCACTGCGCGATGCCGTTTCCCATTACGTCACCGGCCCGCTGGGCATGAACGACACGGCATTCACGGTGGCCGACCGCAGCCGGCTGGCCGTGCCCTATGCCGATGGCGTGGATCAACCGACCCGCATGGCCGAACCGCAGCCGGTGAACAATCCCTGGGGCGGGGTGACCACCTTTTCGCCCGAGCGCATTTTCAACGAGAATGCGTTTGAATGCGGCGGTGGCGGCATGGCCACAACAGGCCCAGACTTCATGCGCTTCCTCAACGCCATCCTCGCCGATGGCGGGCCCATCCTGGCGCCAGAAACGGCACGTGCAGCGCTCAAGGACCAGATGGGCTATGAGCGCGAGCCGGGCCAGGCCTTCAGTTTCCTCGGTAGCTACACGGTGGACCCCGTGCGCGCCGATCTCTACTGGCCGGCCGGCACCAATAATTGGGGCGGCATTTACGGGCATATCTGGTCCATCGATCCGGTGAACCGGATCACCATGGTTTCGCTCAGCAACACAGCGTTCTATGGTGGCGAACTGGCCTTCCCGCGCGCCCTGCGCAAGGCCGTTTATACCGACCTCATCTAAGGAGCCGAGCATGGCCCTGCGCATCGCGACCTGGAACATCAACGGCATCAAGGCGCGTATCGAACTGCTGCTGCGCTGGCTGGACGAGGAAAAGCCCGACATTGTCGGGCTGCAGGAAATCAAGAGCATCGACGAGGCCTTCCCGCGCGCTGAAATCGAGGCACTGGGCTACAATATCGAAACTCACGGCCAAAAGAGCTGGAACGGGGTGGCGCTGCTGTCGAAACTGCCCTTCGACGAGGTGCATCGCGGCCTGCCCGGCGACGAAACCGACGAGCAGGCGCGGCTGATTGAGGGCGTGTTCTCCACCAGCGCCGGCGTGGTGCGGGTGTGCAATATCTACCTGCCTAATGGTAACCCGGTGGATACGGAAAAATTCCCCTACAAGCTGGGCTGGATGGACCGGCTCAACCGCTTCGTCGCAGAACGGCTGGAGCTGGAAGAACCCTTCGTGCTGATGGGCGACTTCAACCTCATTCCCGCCCCTATCGATGCGCACGACCCCGACGCATGGTGGGGCGATGCGCTCTATCGCCCCGAAAGCCTCTCGCGTTTTCGCGCCCTAACCAATCTGGGCATGACCGACGCGCTGCGCGCCGTCACCGCCGAACAGGCTTTTACCTTCTGGGATTTCCAGGCCGGCGCCTGGCGCCGCAATGCCGGCATCCGCATCGACCACCTGATGCTGTCGCCGCAGGCTGCCGACCGATTGGACGATGTCGTCGTGCACAAGGACGTGCGCGGCTGGGACAAGCCCAGCGACCACGTCCCGGTCGAGGGCGCGTTTAGCTTGTAGGGGGTTTGGGGTTGGGGTGGCCATTTATTCCCCCATATCCGTCGCTCTCGGGCGAAGACCCCAGGAACGGCCGGTGGGAGAACAAGCCGGGCGGCCAGCTTGGACCGTACGTCGTGTCCCGGGCCTTGCCATTTTCGATCATTCCAAACTGAGATGAACTCTGGGCGCTTTCGCCTCCCTCCCCCTTGAGGGGAGGGAATGAGGGTGGGGGTCCATCAGTGGATCGCTAAACGACCCCCTCCCCGGCCCTCCCCTCAAGGGGGAGGGAGAGCAGGAGCCGAAGCCTCAGCGCCTCCCGACGCGCTCAAAGTGAACGCGTCCCCTAGAGGGAGGGCGAAAGCGCCCAGAGTCCAGCTCCGATTGAAATGATCTCAGTCGTCACCCTCGGGTCAGGCCCGAGGGTGACGGTCGGTGGGGTGGGTGACGGCTGGTGGGTGGGCGAAAGGTAGGGAACACCCCGGAGGACAGCACGCTGCGCCACCGCCCCTCAGAAATTGGCGAATTGAGGCGCGATGGATTCGGCGAGGGCCGCGGCGTTGGTGCGGTCTTCGGGAAGCGCTATGGAGCTGGCGCGGTTGAGGAGGTCATCGACTTGTGCCTGATCCACCGTGCCCTGGCAGCGGATATGGGAGAGGTTGAGCCACATCAGCCCTTCCACCGGCTGCGCCTCGATGCCCTGCACGCCATTGAACAGCATGTCGCCGAGACGGGCCTGGGCCAGGCAATGGCCCTTGCGGGCAGCCAGCGAGAACCAGCGGGCGCTCTGGATAGCGTTGACGCCAAGCCCGCCTTCTTCGGTGTAGAGTAGCCCAACGCGATATTGGGCATCGGCATCGCCGAAATAGGTGGCGGCATGCAGTAGCAGCGCATGCGAGCGATCGATATCGGCGGGAATGCCGGCATCGGGTACGCCTTCGCGGTAATAGTCGCCGACCTTGACGAAAGACTGGGCGACGATATCAGCCTCGACGCCCTTGGGCGCCGCATCGGCATGCTGATTGGCGATCTGGGCGAAATAGCCGAAGGCGCGCGCCGGGTCCTTGTCCACGCCTTCGCCGTTTTCATACATGGTGCCAAGCTGCCAGAGAGCGAGCGGCTGCCCGGCCTCGGCGGCGTTTTCGAGCGCCGAAATATAGGCATCGCCCGACACACCGCCGCCAGCGCCGTCCAGCATATTTGCCAGATCGAGCGCGGCATCGGCTGCCGTCTGGGCCTGGGCGGGGATCACCGCTGCCAAAAAGGCAAGGGCGAAGCCAGCCGCAGCGGAAGCCAGGGAGTGTTCCCGTATGGTCCGCATGATTCTCCTTTTGCCCGCCGGAAGCTGGGCAGATGACAGATCGGCAGCTGGGCCTTCCAGAACTGCCGTGGGCAGGCCTGTGGCCATGCTCGGAATTTCTCGTCTCAAGCTTGCACCGCAAAACCGCGCGGAAAAAGCAAAGTATGAATTTTGGGTAAACCGGCATTGTGACAGCATTTCAGCCATGCCCATCACAAGCGCGCGCTTTGCGAATGCCGCCCATCGGGCCGGGGTCCGCTCTGCAGTCAAAAACGCAAGGTCACGCACATGCTCACCATAATCCGGCGGAGTCCCGCCCATTCCGTGGCAAAGGGAGCAGAGCACGACAGACCAAGGGCCCGAACATGGCACCCCATCATCGTCGCCAGCACCCGCCCCCGAATGCCTTGGCGTCTCGTTTAAGATGAGATTGTGGCGACAAACATCGCCAATTCCTTGCCGTCTCGCCGCTGAAACCGGATTCACCATCCATGTTGCCGAATCGTCACAGCCACACCGGTTTCCCCGTCCAATCACGGATCCGCGATTGCCCACACTCTCCTCGCTGGCGATAGTTGCGGCGTTATCGCGATGCGCGACCGGGAGACCGAAATGAAAAAGATCATGTCCAGCACGACCCTTTCCCATTTCCAATCGGACATGATCTCTCATGCATCGGACTTGTTCCCGGGGAGCGCGGCCAGCCAACCGACGCCGTAACCCGCTTTTCCTCCGCTTTTTCGGATCGACCGAAGCGCCGCAGCACGCTGCGCGCAAACCCACACGCTTTGCCCGCTTCCTGGGCTATTATCGGCCGCACATAAAACTGCTGGCAGCAGTGCTTTCGGCTGCCGTGCTGGTGGCTGGCACGGCCATCACCCTGCCCTTGCTGGCCAATTCCATCGTCTCGCAGCTACAGCATCTGCAGGACGCGCCTGACGCCACCTGGCAGCTGCTGGCCATAGGCGCGTCTATGGTCGCTGTGTTCATCGTGCAGGCGGTTGCGACCTATTTCGTCGATTATCGCGGCCATGCCATGGGCGCCAAGATCGAGGCACAGGTGCGACGCGACCTGTTCGAGCACTGCCAAAAACTCTCATTCACCTTCTATGACAGGCAGCGCACCGGCCAGCTGATGAGCCGCATCAGCAATGACTCGTTGTGGCTGGGCGAGCTGTTCCACCACGGACCCGAAGACCTCACCATCGCGGTGCTGAAGTTTATCGGTGCCCTGACCATCATCGCGCTTATCGATCCAATCGTCGCGCTGGCGATCCTGGCTCTCCTGCCTTTAGCAATCGCTTATGCGCTGCATTTCAACAATCGCATGAGGCTGGCGATGACCCGCAGCAAGGAGCGCATTGCCGGGGTGAACGAGCAGGTTGAGGATGCGCTGGGCGGCATTCGCGTGGTGCAATCCTTCGGCACCGAGGCGGCGGAACTGGGTCGGTTCGACGTAGAAAACCAGCGCTTCGTGCGGAGTCGCGAGGACGGCTATCGCAGTGAGGCCCTGCTCTGGAGCGGCATGGACGGCTTTGGGCAGCTGGTCACCATCGTGGTGATTGTGCTCGGGGCGCACCGCATCCTGACCGCCAACCTGTCGGCCGGCGATCTGCTGACGCTGCTGCTGTGCATCGGAGTGTTTCTCGATCCCATCAAGCGGCTCGATAACTTCATCCGCCTCTGGCAGGAGGGTTTTACCGGCTTCACGAGGGCCATGGAGTTGCTCGAGATCGAGCCCGATATTGTCGATCGGCCCGGCGCGATTACCCTGGAGCCGGTACGCGGGGCCATCAGTTTCAAGGATGTGCGCTTTGGCTATGAGGGCGCGGCGCGGCCGGTGTTCGACCGGCTGACCTTCGACATCATGCCAGGGCAATTCGTGGCGCTGGTGGGCCCTTCGGGCGTGGGCAAGACCACGCTCTGCAGCCTCATCCCGCGCTTCTATGACGTGCAGGGCGGCAGCATCAGCGTAGAGGGGGTGGATGTGCGGGGTTTAAGCCTGGCCAGCCTGCGGCGGCAGGTCGGGCTGGTACAGCAGGACGTCTATCTCTTTGCCGGCTCGGTGGCCGACAACCTGCGCTATGGCCGTCCGGACGCCACCGAAGACGAGATCGTGGCCGCCGCCCGCGCCGCCAATGCGCATGATTTCATCATGGGCCTACCGGACGGCTATGGCACTGATATCGGCCAGCGCGGAGTGAAGCTGTCGGGCGGGCAGAAGCAAAGGCTGACCATCGCCCGCGCCTTCCTCAAAAACCCGCCCATTCTGATCTTCGATGAAGCCACCAGCGCGCTCGACAATGAAAGCGAGCGAGCGGTGCAGGCGGCGCTGCTTGAGCTGGCCAAGGGGCGCACCATGCTGGTGATCGCCCACCGGCTCTCCACCATAAGGCATGCCGACCGCATCCTTGTGCTGACGGAGGAGGGAATCGTCGAGGACGGCACCCATGAGGCGCTGATGGCGGCGGGCGGGTTTTATGCCGGGCTGCATGCGATTGGAGGGCGGATTTAGGACTTACAAAAAAGGCCCGGCATTGCTGCCGGGCCGTTTGATCAGCTCAAGCGCTGGAGTGCTTCGCGGATTTTGCTGCGGCGCTCGAGGGCGGCGTCGCGGCGGGCCTTTTGCTCCTCGATCACCTCTTCGGGCGCCTTGGCGACGAATTGCTCATTGCCGAGTTTCTTGTCGATCTGGGCGATTTCGCCGTCGAGTTTTCCGACTTCCTTTTCGAGGCGGGCCTTTTCGACGGCGATGTCAATAACGCCGGCCAGCGGCAGCGCATAGGTGGCTTCGCCCACCACGAACTGGGCGGACTCGCCGGGCACGTCATTGCTGGGCGTGATCTCTTCGAGGCGCGCCAGACGGGAAATCAGCGAGGTGCCGGCAACGAGGCGACGGAGGGTCTCCGCCCCTGCCCCTGTGACCACCAGCTGCAGCTTGGCGCTGGCCGGCACGTTCATTTCGGCGCGCACCGAGCGGACATTGGAAATGACATCGACCAGCCAGGCCAGTTCCGCATCGGCGGCCGCATCTTCGAGGCCGGAGAGATCGGGCCATTCGGTGAGCACGAGCAGGTTCTCGCGCTTGGGACCGAATTCCCCGGTCTTTTCCCAGAGCTCTTCGGTGACGAAGGGCATCATCGGGTGCAGCATGACCAGGATCTGGTCGAGGACCCATGCGGCGGTGGCGCGGGTCTCGGCCTTGGCGGCTTCGTCCTCGCCCATGAAGACGGGCTTGGCGAACTCCACATACCAGTCGCAGAACGTGCCCCAGACGAAATCATAGGCGCTGTTGGCGGCTTCGTTGAACTTGTAGTCCTCGATGCCGGCGCGCACGGCGGACAGGCCACGGGCGGTGGCGCCGACAATCCAGCGATTGAGCGGCAGCGTGTTGGCCTTGGGATCATAACCCTCGACGCGGCGGCACTCGTTCATCTCGAGGAAGCGCGCGGCATTCCAGATCTTGGTGACGAAGTTGCGATAGCCCTCGACGCGCGAAATGGCGAGCTTGAGGTCACGCCCCTGCGCGGCCATGGCGGCAAGCGTGAAGCGGGTGGCATCGGCGCCATATTCGTCGATGAGCTTGAGGGGATCGATGACGTTCCCCTTGGTCTTGCTCATCTTCTGGCCCTTCTCGTCGCGGACCAGAGCATGCATGTAGACGGTGTGGAACGGCTCCTCGTCGAGGAATTCGAGGCCCATCATCATCATGCGGGCGACCCAGAAGAAGATGATGTCGAAGCCTGTGACCAGCACGCTGGTCGGATAGTAGCGCTTCAGTTCGGGTGTCTCGTCGGGCCAGCCCAGCGTCGAGAACGGCCAGAGTGCGGAGGAGAACCAGGTGTCGAGGACGTCGGGATCGCGCCATATTTCAAACGCACCAGTTTCAGATCGAGCGTCAAAACTGGCAGGAGCCACGTTGTCATATGCGGGAGGACGGTCGACGACGACCACATCTTGGCCGTAATACTCACGTGCCATCTCAATAGCGCTAGCTTCGTCGAGTGCCACAAAGTCCTTTACTTGGAAGGCCTCAGTTCGCCATAGCGAACCGTCTTCGGACTTTTTCCGCCCGTACCAGACTGGTATGCGATGACCCCACCAGAGCTGGCGCGAAATGCACCACGGCTTGATGTTTTCCAGCCAGGCGAAATAGGTGTTTTCGTATTGTTGCGGCACGAACTTGGTGCGGCCTTCACGCACCGAAGCCAACGCCGGCTGGGCCAGCACGTCGGCCTTGACCCACCACTGGTCGGTCAGGAAGGGCTCGATGACGACGAGTTTGCTCTTCTCGTCATGCGGCACCATGATCTTCTTGTCTTCGATGTGATCGAGGCCGCGCGTCGGGTTTTCTTCGGCCAGCGCGCTGAGATCGGCAACGATAGCCTTGCGGGCGTCGAACCGGTCCATGCCGCGATATTTTGCGGGCACGAAATCGGCATCGATGATGGCGCCGCGGGTGGTGAAGACATTGATCGGCTCGACGCCGGCGCGGACGCCGACTTCAAAGTCGTTGAAATCATGCGCCGGGGTAATCTTCACCGCGCCGGTGCCCAGGGTCGGGTCGGCATACTCATCGGCAACAACGGGAATACGGCGACCAACCAGCGGCAGCTCGATGAACTTGCCGACAAGACCGGCATAGCGCTCGTCTTCCGGATGCACGGCGACGGCCACGTCGCCCAGCATGGTTTCCGGGCGGGTGGTAGCGACGATGATGTAGTCGCGCGTCTCGGTGCCGGTGACGTTGCCCTCTTCGTCATTGACGGGGAACTCGTAGGTCACACCATCGGCCAGCGGATAGCGCAGGTGCCACATATGGCCCTTAACCTCGATGTTCTCCACCTCGAGATCGGAGATGGCGGTCTCGAGGCCCGGATGCCAGTTCACCAGGCGCTTGGCGCGATAGATCAGACCGCGCTTGTGCAGCTCGACGAACACCTTGATGACGGCACGGACCATCTGGTCGTCCGGCTCGCCTGCTGCGCCCATGGTGAAACGTTCACGCGAAAAATCAGCAGAAGCGCCCAAGCGCTTCAATTGATTCATGATCGTGCCGCCGCTCTCGCCCTTCCACTCCCAGACGCGTTCGACGAATTTCTCGCGGCCCATTTCACGACGGCCCGGCTGCTGGCGCTCCATCAGCTGACGCTCGACAATCATCTGGGTGGCGATGCCGGCATGGTCCATGCCGGGCTGCCAGAGCACGTCCTTCTTCAGCATGCGGTTGAAGCGGACGAGAATGTCCTGAACGGTGTTGTTGAGCGCGTGGCCGATATGCAGCGACCCGGTCACATTGGGCGGCGGAATGACGATGGTGAAGGGCTCCGCGCCGGGCTTGGCCCCTGCCCCGGCCTTGAAGGCTTCGGCAGCGATCCAGGCGTCGAAAATGCGCTTTTCGACGGCGGCGGGTTCATAGGTCTTTTCAAGCATCACGTCACTCGCAACAGCAGCGACCCGCCCGGAGAGACCGTGGCGGGTCGAAAAAAGGTTGGCAGACTTCAAGCAAATGCGGTGGACGGGGTCAACAGCGACGCAACCCCGAAACCTTACTCACCGCGGGAAATGCGGGAGATTTCCTTTTCCACCATGCGCTCGACCACGGATGGCAGGTTCTCGTCCAGCCATTCCTTGAGCATGGGGCGCAGCATTTCGCGCATCATCGCCTCAATGGTGAGGCCGGGATTACCAATGCCCAGCGCATTGAGCTTGCCAATCGAACTGCGCACCGCCGCCTTGGTGGCCGGCTCCAGCAGTTCATTGGCCATGTCGCTGGTCAATGTCGGATCGGGCAAGGGCGCCACTTCGGCAAGACTGGCCTTGGGCTGCGCCGCAGCCATCGGGGCCGGCTCGGGCTCTGGCATGGGCGGCGGCGCGAAGGCAACGACCGGCTCGGGTTCAGGCGAAAACTCCGGCTCCGGGTCGAAATTCATCGCTGGCGGATCGAATGAAGGCAGCTCTTCCGCGGGCTCGAAGGTGATATCCTCTGCTTCGACCAGAGCGGCGCTCGGCTCCTCGGCCACGTCTTCTTCCGTGTCGGCAAGCAGGGAGTCGAAACTGAAGCCACCAACCTCGTCGTCCTCGTCCTCGACGATCTGGGCAGGCGACAAAGCCAGCGGCTCGATATCGTCGAGCATATCTGAGAGGTCGCGATCGGCATTGTCGCTGACGAGACGGGCAGGCGCGGCTTCCATCGGGGGGGCGGCATGCAGGGCCGCAGGGCGGCGAGGCACAGCGGCCGCATCGTCGTCCGCGATGATCTGCCGAATGGAGGACAGAATCTCGTCCATGGACGGTTCTTTGGGTGCCGGCTTGTTCATCAGTGCCTCTTACTCATGACCCGATAGTAGCGACAACCCCGCAACTGGCTTCGCCCTGATTCGTAAATAACACCTTACCTTCTGGGTCGCCGCTGTGGAATCGCCACATCGGGGCAAGTCGGACTTCTCCCACAAAAACTTGTGGCCAGGACGAGCCTGGCCACAAGGGATACGCGAAATAGGATAGAAAGCGTCAGTCTTGGACGGTGCGCAGCTCCTGCCACACGTCCTGAACAGTCTGCGTATAGGGAACGGCCGTCTTGATGGTGACCGGCAGACCGAGATCGGCAGCGGTCAGGCGCCCCATGGCGGCGAGCAGCGAGAAGGTGGCCACCACCTTATTGTTGGCAGCGTTGATCACTGCCTCGCGGGCGCTGGTCAGCTCGGCCTGGGCATTGAGCACGTCGAGCGTGGTGCGGGTGCCCAGATCGCGTTCCTGGATCACGCCATCGAGCACCGTGGTGCTGGCGGTAACGGCGGCCTGCGCCGCCTGGCTCTGCGCATCGGCGCTCTGGATGCCGGCCCAGGCGGAGATAACCGCCTCGCGGATCTGGTCATAGGCCGACATGGCGTCGACTTCAGACTTGATCTGGTTGAGATTGGCCTTGCGCACGCTGGAGCCAATGGCCCCGCCGGCATAGATCGGTACGGTGATCTGGAAGCCAACCGAGGCGCTGATGCCGTCAGCCTGGGGATTGCCGGATGGACCGGTCCAGCGCGTGCCGACCTGCCCAGTGACCGAGGCCGTGGGACCGAAGGCCGCCTGGGCTGCATCGGTGCTGGCCTGGGCAGCCCGAATAGCGGCCTTGGCCATGAGGATGGCCGGATGCCCGACCTCGGCCTCTGCAATTGCGGTGTCGAGGGAAGCCGGGATCAGCTTGCCGAAATTATGCGCCGTGCCCAGGCCCTGCGGCCGGGCGCCAACATAGCGCTGGAAGGTTGCCTGGCTGACTTCGAGGTTGCTGGTGGCGGCACGCAATGCCGCCTGGCCCTGGGCCAGACGCGCCTCGGCCTGAGCCACGTCGATACGCGTACCCTCGCCGACATCGAGTCGGTCGCGCGCCGACTGCAGCTGCGCCTGGAAGAACTGGATATTTTCCTCGCGCAGCGCCACCAATTGCCGGCCGCTCAGCACCGCCATATAGGCCTGAATGACATTGAGCAGCACGTTCTGCTCGGCATTGCGGATCTGGTATTCGGCAGCTTCCGCGCCGGCACGAGCCGCTTCGATCTGCGCCTCGGTCTGGAAATTATCGAAAATGGTTTGGTTGTAGCTGATCCCGGCGGTCAGCGTGCTGCCGCGCGACCAGTTGCCGCCATTGAGCGAATAGTTCTGGTTGCCGCCGATGGAAGCGCCGATGGTCGGCAGCTTGCGCGACTGGGCCTGCACGATATTTTCAGCCGAGGCCTTGGCGTTGAGCAGAGCCGCCTGCAGGTCCGGCGCATGCTGGTAAGCCGCCGTCAGCGCATCGGAAATGGACTGGGCCGAAGCGGCACCCGCACCACCCCAGGACAGCGCGATGGCGAGCACGCTCGCCCCAAATACGCTCTGAAACTTCATCAACGGCCTCCAGACCCCAAGACACATACCGCCCGGCACATGGGGTTTACAACGGACCCAGGCAATCCCTGACAATCATTAACCTGTTCTTCATCTTTCACCGTGTCGCCACGGCAACAGACCAAGAGAATCTCAAAAAACGAAGCGCTCGCCCGCCGCAGCGGGGCGCAGATCATGCAGACTAGCATTGAATTCTGTACGAGCCGTGACTCCGTCGACGCCGTTGAGGTACACCGTGGCTACGCCAACGCCGCCCTGTCGGATCAGCGCCACCAGCCGCCCCCCGGGCCGCAGCCGCGCTATGAGATCGGCGGGCGCATCGGGCAAAGCCCCTTCGACGATGATGACATCGAACATTTCGGCATTGAGGCTGTGTTCGTCGCCAAACACCACCCGCGCCGTATCAAGACCCAGGGCCGCCAAACGCGCATTGGCCTCGTCCACCAGTGCCGCATCGGCCTCCAGCCCCAGCACATGCGCCGAAAGACAGGCCAGCACTGCGGTCGAATAACCGCTGCCGGCGCCCAAATCGAGCACCTCGTCCTGCTCACCGATGTCAGCCAGTTCCACCAGGCGTGCAAAGACAGCCGGTGCGGCCAGGAAACGTCCCGACCCTTCCCGCATCAGATGTGGTTCATCGATATAGGCGATGGCTTTGCGCGGTTCGGGCACGAACATCTCACGCGGCAGGCGACCCATCGCCGAAAGCAGGCGGCGATCATAGACGCCGCTGGTGCTCAACTGGCTGTCCACCATGGCGCGCCGGGCGCGGGCATAATCCACCATTTGCGATCTGGTCCATTCACAGCCAAGGGCATATGCTGGACGTGAATATCCATCACGCTTGTCCGACACAAGCCTGTGACCGCCTCACCGGGCCATAAAAATGCCGCGCTGGGGAAAACCTGCTACGGGCCAACCGATTTTTTTGGCTTGTCGGCCGGCGCGTGGTGGTCGACGGGCTGGTCCTGGGTCTTTCCATCCGGCCGGTGGCCAAGATCGTCGATATTGTCGTCCTTTTGCGCGCCTTCCCCGGTTTCCAGCGGCGCCGGAGTGCTGTCATTGACGCTGTCTTTTGTGAGTCTGGCCATGGGCAAAGTCTCCTTGTTTACCCCTAGCCAACCCGCGAACTCGCCGGTTGTTCCACCCAGCCGCGCCAAATGGACGCGGGCCATGGCGCCGCCGGAACGATACGATCAACGATATGGGAAAACTGAATGGAGGCCGCGTCCGGAATCGAACCGGAATACACGGATTTGCAATCCGCTGCGTAACCACTCCGCCACGCGGCCTCACGAGGGCGGTTTCTAGGGGGCAGGCGCGAAAGATGCAAGAGGATTGGAGAGGTGGGAGACATTTCTCCCCATATGTCCCCTGCCCGCATCCCTTCCCTGGCCTTATCCGGCGACTTCTTGCTATGGAGAGGTTTGGCGCGTCGCGCGCCGAGCCGAAAGAACCAGCATGGCAATGCCGTGACAGGCTTTCATTTGAGCGACCAAGGTGGCGAAGATGAGCAAGCCTTTTGTTTCGTTGCGTCCGGAAATCACCCGCACGCATGCCCTGATCCTGATGGACTGGCTGGAGGATGAGCGGGTCACCCGCTATCTAAGCGATTCACGCAGCGTCTCGCGCTTCATCGCCGAGGCCATAGACCGGACCCAATTGCCGATCCTGACGCATCTGTTCAACCAGGGCGGCCGCTTCTTCATGACCTATGACCGAAACGATCGTCCGGTGGGCTTCGTGCGCCTGGTCAAGACCGGTGGGGATTGCGAGATCGTGCTGGTTATCGGCGACCACGACAATTGGGGCCGCAGCCTGGGCGCCAGCACCATTCGCGAGGGGCTGAAGCTGGCCTTTCTCGACATGCGCGCGCGCACCGTCATCGCCAAAATCCATCCCGACAATATCGGTTCGCTCAAGGCGTTCGAGCGGTGCGGCTTTGCGCTCCACCACGAGACGCCGACGCTGCAATCCCTGTCGGTGACGGCCGGCCGCTACCGGCAGCTGCTGCGCAGCGGCGCGCTTGCCGATACAGGCGACATCTATATTACCGAGCTGGACAAGGAGCGGCTCGGGAACCTTATCGCCTGGGAGCAAGGCCCGGTCATTGCCGATCTCGAGCACGAAATCGAACGCGCCATCGTCGTCGAACCCAAAGCGGTCGGGCGCAATGTGGTGACAATGAACTCGAGGGTGCTGCTGCACCTCGACGACGAAGCTCTGGAAGTGGCGCTGGTCTATCCGCACGAGGCCGACGACCGCGCTGGCAAGCTCTCAGTCCTCTCCGAAGTCGGCGCAGCGCTCCTGGGATACCAGGAAGGCGACGCCATCGACTGGACAGTGTCCGACCGCACGCGGCGCATCCGGATCGAGCGGGTGATCTACCAACCGGAATCGGCAGGCGACTTTCACCTGTAGCGGAGAAAATCGGGGTAGAGGGGCCTGAGAGCAGTGCCGAAACTCGCCCTCGAGACCTTGGCCGTTAACGAAACTCAATGGTTAGCGAAATGTTACCAGGCCGCCCCACTGACTTCTGATTCGGGCAATGATAATCCGTAATTACTCGTAGGGAGAATTACGGACATGTCGGCCAGCCTTGAAGGTATTCAGGTCAAGATTTCGCTTGAGCTGCAAGGGTGGTTTGAAACCACCGTGCCGATCACGGTCAATTCGGTGACGGTGGGATCTGGAATCGAGCTGAACCAGTATTTCTCCTCCCGCATCCTCTCGGATACCGATGGCAACGGCACCATCGAGCCGGTGCAGGGCCCCAACGGCCTGCTCGACGGCTGGTTGAAGGTCGACATTTCCGGCAATCAGGTCTTTGCCCAGTTCAGCGGCCAGGCGCAGCCGACGGGCATCAAGATCAAGATCGAGAACCTGGCGCCCACGGGAGCCGCCCCTGGCACGGTCGAAATGGCGGGGCAGATGAACGGCGTGAATACCGTTTATGCGCCGACCTACACCGCATCGACCAAGGTGTTGGAGTTGAACTGGTTCCTGCTCGGCTTCCAGCCCGGGACGGTGATCAACCAGACGGTGTTCTATGACAACATGCTGGACGACGCCCCGGTGGCCGTCGACGACAGCTTCGCCATCAATGTGGGCCAGACCCTGTCAGGGGCAAACATTCTGGCCAATGACACCGACCTCGATAATCTCGGCAATTTCGGGATTGTCGACATTTCGACAGTGACCAAGATCAATAGTGTGAACCTCAATCCCAATCAGTGGATCGACTTGCAGGGGGGCGGCCAGATCAAGGTCAGCAGCAGCGGCCAGCTGCAGTTCCGCGAAGACGGCGACTTTACCGACCTTGCCCGCGGCGTCACCCGCACCACATCGTTTCAGTACACCATTGCCGATTCAACTGGCCTGACCGATGTCGGCACGGCGTCCATCGCGGTGACGGGCGTCAACTCCGCCCCCACCATCAACCTGCCGTCTGCACCATCCATCCTGGAAAATTCCTCGGTGGCGCTCAGCGGCATTTCGATAGCGGACGTGGATGGAGACGCACAAACCGTTACCCTCAACGTCAACCACGGGACCCTCGCTCTTTCAACAACGGCAGGGTTGAGTTTTTCTGACCCGAACGGTTTCGACGGTACGCTGAGCTTTTCCGGCTCCCTGGCAAACATCAATGCAGCCCTGGCATCGTTGAGCTTCGCCCCCACCGCAAACTATACTGGCCCGGTGACGCTGTCGGTGTCTACTGGTGACGGAAGCGCAACAAAAACCGCGCAATTGTCGTTGTCAGTTGCTGACGTAAAGCCGGTTCTGCCGTCCATACAGGCCAGCATTAATGAAAACGCCACGGCTGGCACGCCAGTGGTTACGCTCGTGGCCTTCGGCGACAATAATGGCCTGACATATTCCATCATCTCCGGCAACGAGAGCGGCGCGTTCGCGATCAACGCGGCGACCGGAGCGATCACGGTGGCGGATAGCAGCAAGCTCGATTTCGAGCACAATGCCGCCTTCAGCCTCCTCGTCGGCGTTGACGACGAAGATGGCGACAGCATAGTCGATGCGACGGGCACCGTGACGATTACGCTCAATGACGTAAACGAGAAGCCGACCAACCTTGCCCTGAGCGCCCTGTCCACAAACCAGAGTAGCTCCGGCGCGAATGCGACGGTCGCCACGCTCTTGACGACGGATCCCGACAGCGGTGACACCTTCACCTATGAATTGGTTGCGGGCGCCGGCGATGGGCAAAATGGCCGTTTCACCATTGTCGGCAACGAATTGCGCGCCGTCTCGGCGCTTGAGGCAGGCACCTATAATGTGCGGCTGAAAACAATCGATGCCGACGGTCTGTTCCTGGAAAAGGCCTTTACGGTTACCGTGGGCGATGACGTGAAACCCGTCATTACGTCGATTTCCGCTCCAGATGCGCCGCTCGGTATCGGCAGCACTCTGCTCGTCACCATAAATGCAGGTGAAGCTGGATTGTCGCTGCAGGCCGGCTCGGTCAATGGACAGGCCCTCACCAGCTTTACCGACCTTGGCGGCGGCATCTACACCGCTATTTACACCGTGGCGGAGGGCCACCCGTCCATCGCGGCCAACCAGGACATTCCGGTCTCGATCCAGCTCCGCGACGCGGCAGGAAACGTATCGGACGCCTATACGACCGCTCTTGCCAATACCGATGACCTTATCGACAGCGTCCGCCCGACGGGATCGGCACCGACCCTGGCCGCCGCATCCGACACTGGCCTCTCCAGTGCCGATGGGATCACCGCCAGCACAGCGCTGACATTTACCGGCACTGGTGAAGACGGCGCGACGGTCAAGCTGTTCGACGCCAACCATCTTGCCCTGGGAACGGGCACCGTCGTCGGTGGTTCTTGGTCAATCACGACAGTGACAATGGCCGAAGGCAACCATACCGTTCGTGCCGAATATTTCGACGCCGTGGACAACAGCTTCGTCAGCCAGACGAGCGCCGTCACAATCGACACGACACCGCCGACGGCGGTTGCCGACACGGCAAGCCTGGACTTGCGCAACGGCGTAGCAGTCCTGCCCAATGTGCTCAACAATGACACGGGGGCGGTTGCCGTCCAGGCCGTGGGTGGAAATGCCGGGGCTGTAGGCAATGCCGTCGCCGGAAGCAATGGCGGCAGCTTCGTGCTGCAGCCAGACGGTACGCTGAGTTTTGATCCGCAGACCGCTTTCGTCGGCCTGGCATCCGGCGACACGGCACTAACGTCGGTTGACTTCACCATCACTGACAGCGCCGGAAATACATCGACATCGTCGGCCAGTGTCACAGTCACCGGCCGCAATGACGCTCCAACCCTCACGGTCAATGCAGGCGCCTCGGTAACCGCTGGCGCGACGCTCACGATCACTGCAGCGATGCTCACTGCCGCCGATGCCGACGATCTGCCCTCTGGGCTGACCTATACGATCGGCAGCCTTCCGACCGGCGGCCAGCTTCGGCTGGGCAACACGGTGCTGCAGGCAAACGACACCTTCACCCAGGACGACGTGAACCAGGGGCGGCTGACCTATGTGGCCGGCAGCAGCGCTGGGCAGCAGCAATTTGCATTCTCGCTGGCCGATGGCGGCGAAGACAATTCGCTGGCCATCAGCGGACAGAGCTTTGCCATAGCCGTTTCAGCAGCACCGGTGACGCCGACGCAGCCGACACAGACTACCGAAACGGAGACAATCGGGGGCGTCACGGTCACGACATCGACCACGACGCAGCCGGACGGGTCCAAAACCCATGTGGTGACGATCCCCGTCATTTCCGGGAGCACGACGACGCCTGTCAAGATTCCGCTGGTGACTGGCAGCAATGGCGGCACGGTGCTGTCTGTCGACGTTCCCCCCGGTGTCGGGCTGACTGTATCGGGGACGGTTACGCCAACCACCAGCACCAGCTCGACAACGCAATTCACCGCGCAGCTGGGATCACAAGGCGGCACCTCAGTCGATCCAACACTTTTGGCTGGTGGCCAGCAATACCTCTCCAACCTGCCCACCGGCACCCCCGTGATCGTCCAGACAATCGTGCCGACTGTCGCACCGGGGGTGGATGCCCTGTCGAGCCCGATCATCATCTCCGGCGCTGTGGGCAACGGCTCGACACAGACAATGCTGATTGTCGACACGAAGGGACTGCCTCCCGGCGCGGTGCTGCAGTTCGACAATGTCTCGTTCGCCGTGGTGGTCGGCAATGCCACGATCACCGGTGGTGCGGGTTCGCAGACGGTCTTCGCCGATGGCGGCAGCCAATATATCGTGCTCGGTGCAGACGACGACGAACTGCATGGCGGTGCCGGCGATGACACCATCGGCTCGGTCGGCGGCAATGATCGCCTGTTCGGTGACGATGGCAATGACACGCTGTTTGGTGGCCCGGGTGATGATTTCCTATCGGGTGGCGCCGGTTACGACAAGGCTCTCTACGAGGGCACGTTCGAGACGGTGCAAATCCACCGCAACAGCCTCGGCCAGCTGGTTGTATCGGGCCCCGAAGGTACCGACACGCTCGACAGTATCGAGCATATCGTGTTCCAGAACGGCACCGTCTCTTACACCACGATCGACCTGTCGGGGGACCAGGGGACGCTCTACAAGCTCTACCAAACCATATTCGGTCGTCCTGCGGATCAGGGCGGGCTCGACTATTGGGTCAGCAAGCTCGCAGGCAATACCAGCCTTGTCGACATCACCCGCTCCTTCCTCGCGTCGGACGAGTTCGGTCGGTTGCTGGGCCCCGATGGCGGAACCAACGAGCAGTTCCTGGTGGCGCTCTACGAACAGGCCTTCCACCGCGCACCGGATACCGATGGCATGAACTACTGGCTGGCCGAACTGGGCCGCGGCGTGCATCGCGAGGATATCGTATTGTCCTTTGCGGCAAGCGACGAGACCAGTGCATTGATCGGGGACACACCTGAGCAGCCCCTCTGGTACCTCTAGTCTTTTCAAGCAAAAGGGAGAGCGGCCACGGCCGCTCTCTCTGCATGGCTGACGCCGACACGGCCGCGTTCACAATCGTCAACTCGCCGCAAAAACCTGCAGCCATGTCCAGAGCTTGTTTACAAAGCCTGGCATAGGTTCTCCCCGACGCATTTTTCGCGCGCTATCAGGGGGTTATTTTCATGACGAAGTTGCCGGCAGATTTTTCGCTTCGACCGGACCAGTGGCATTTGTCGAACCAGGGCCAGACTGGTGGCACGGCTGGAATCGACATCAACGTCCTGCCGGTCTGGGAAGACTATACCGGCAACGGCGTCAAGGTAGTCGTCTTCGACAGCGGCATCGACACCGGCCACCCCGACCTGATCGGCAACTACCTGCCGGAACTGAGCTATGAATACACCACCGGGACCACGGATGGATCATATCTTCACGTTAAGCCCTATGAAGCGCATGGCACATTCGTCTCCGGACTGATCGCCGCGGATGGCTCGGGCACCGGGGTCATCGGTGTGGCCTTTGGCGCGAAATTCACCGCCTATGCCAATTTCGGCACCAATGAATCCTCGACAGCCTTCAGCCGCGCGGCCGACGCCGGCTTCGACGTCATGAACAACAGCTGGGGATACACCATCCCCTTCGTTGCCACGTTCCACAACGATCCCAGCCTGCTGGACAATCTCACTCATGCCGTTTCGACCGGACGTGATGGACTGGGCCTGAATATTCTTTTCGCAGCAGGCAACAGCTATTCCTATTCGCGCATATTCGCCGAACATGGGTTTACCTGGACCGGCCAGTCGCCATTCGCCGACGTGAACACCGACAGCCTGCAGAATTCGCGTTTCATCATCACCGTTGGCTCGGTTGACCACGATGGCACCTATTCGGAGCCGGGCGATGACTATGGATACACCACGCCGGGCGCCGCCGTGCTGGTGTCCGCCCCAGGCACCAATGTGACCTCGACCGATATCAGGGGACCGGACGGATACGGTCCTGGCGACGACTACACATCGTCCGGCACCTCCTTCGCGACGCCGGTGGTATCTGGCATCGTGGCGCTGATGCTGGAGGCCAATCCCCTCCTGGGCTATCGTGACGTCAAGGAAATCCTGGCCTATTCGGCGCGCCATATCGATCCGGAGGAACCCGCCTGGATGGTCAATGGAGCCACGAACCACAATGGCGGCGGGCTGCTCAGCAATTACAACTATGGCTTCGGCATGGTCGATGCGACCGCGGCAGTACGCCTTGCCGAAACCTGGACCAAGCAAAGCGTCTATAGCAACGAAGTCTATGTGGGCACCGACCTTCCCCTCGATAACGTCGCTATCCCCGATGGCGGCGCCATTCAGTTCACCTTCGAATTGGCCGACGGCGTCAGCATCGAGACCATGGAGCTCGATCTCAGCCTCGTCCACGAGGAAATCGGGGACCTGACACTCACCCTCATTTCACCGAACGGCACAGAATCCACCCTGCTCTATCGCCCCAGCGACGGCCGCGTCACCGAAATCACCAAGGCCATCATGGGCGACGGACCGGGCAGCTTCGATGCCACCAAGCTGATCCACACCCTTACCAGCAACGAGTTCATGGGCGAGACCAGCGGCGGGACCTGGACGGTGGTGGTCACCGACGAAAAGCTGGGCAATGTCGGCAGCCTGCAAGGTTTCGAGCTGCGGGCCTATGGCTCCAACGCCAGCGCCGACCGCACCTATATTTATACCAACGACTTCGCCATGGTGGCGGGGACCGATGCCGCGCGCACCACGCTGGCCAACAGCACTGGCACCCATACGCTGAACCTGGCCGCTGTTTCGGATGCCGTTGTGGTCAATCTGGCAACCGGCGCAGCAAACATTGCGGGCGTTGACGTGACCATCACGGCCAATACCAAGGTGGGCACAGTGTTTGCCGGTGACGGCGCCGACCTCGTTACGCTGTCCAGTGCGGTTGGTTTCGCCAATATGGGCCGCGGCAACGACACCGTGGTGGTGACCAGCACCGGCACCATCAATGGCGGTGCCGGATTCGATCGCATCGTGCTGTCCGACACGTTGGCGCAATATACGCTCGATGCCGGCAGCGCCACGGTACAGCTCACGCACAAGGACTCCGGCGACCTGATCACCGCGAGCAATGTCCAGTTCTTCGCCTTCGCCGACAATCCGAGCGATGTGCTGGTGCTGACCGCAAGCGCAGTTGAGGCGCAAGTGGCCCGGCTTTACGACCTTGTGCTGGGCCGCGCAGCGGATTTCGACGGGTTGGCCTATTGGATCGGGCGCGCCGCCGAGGGTGCCGGGGTCGGCGACATCGCCGCCTCGTTCTCCGCGAGCGACGAGTTCTCCGGCCTCAGCGCAAGCCTTTCTAACTCTGCCTTTATCGACCTGCTCTACACCCATATTCTGGGTCGCAGTGCCGACGAAAGCGGCGCCAGCTACTGGATGGGTCGTATCGAGGCCGGAATCAATCGCCTGGACATCGCCACCAGCTTTGCGGTTTCCGATGAGGCCGGCACCGTCACGGTCGACCATGTGCGCCTGATCGGCACTGCCGAGGACACGCTGTTCGCCTAAACCCGGCAATTGCCCGGATAAACCTGGGGGCCACCGCATGCTGTGCGGTGGCCCTTTTGTTTTGGGCCACGCAGAACTGTCATCGGATTGCGCTATGGGGACAGGACTGCCCGGGAGTAGCGCAATGCCCAAAAATCAACTGGCACCAGAGCCGCTGATCGATCCCAGCGCCACCGTTCGCGATTGCCAGCTGGGGCGATATACCGAGATCGGCGCCCGCACCGAGATGAGCGAAACCCGCTTCGGCAACTACAGCTATATCGTGCATGATGCCTCTGCGATTTACGCCGATATCGGCAAGTTCTGTTCCATCGCCGCATTCGTGCGGATCAATCCAGGCAACCACGCCACCTGGCGCGCCAGCCAGCACCATTTCACCTACCGCTCGGCGCTATATGGCTTTGACCTCGGCGATGATGCGGCGTTCTTCGACTGGCGGCGCAGCAATGCGGTGCGCATCGGGCACGATGTGTGGATCGGCCATGGTGCGGTGATCATGCCAGGCGTGAGCATCGGCAACGGCGCCGTGGTCGGCTCATCGGCGGTGGTGACCAAAGACGTGGCGCCCTATACCATCGTCGTCGGGGTCCCTGCCCGGCCGATCAAACGCCGTTTTCCCGAAGACCTGGCAGCACGCATGGATGCACTGGCCTGGTGGGATTGGGATCATGACACTTTAGGCGAAAGGCTGCCGGATATGCGCCGGCTGAGCGCCGAGGCATTCGTCGGTAAATATTCAGGCTGAAGACCAAACTGAAAGCGCCCCGGATCCTGTCCGGGGCGCCAATGGCGCCGCGAGGCGCTCGGTCTATCAAAAATTAGGCGAGCCAGATGCCGTCGCTGATGGCATCATAAACCTGCGCCTTGTTCTCATTGCTCTCCGAAAAGAAAGCCAGGAGATCGCGGCGGTTGGTTTCGTTGCCGTTGAGCTTGCTAACCCAATAATTGTAGCCGTCCTGGTCATAGTTGCGGCCGAGCGTATGGGTGTAGAGCAGTTCGACGAACTTGCTGTTGGAGACGCTTCGCTCGTCGCCATAGGTCGACTTGAACTCGGGCGAGTTGATGAAGCTGTCGGCCAGGGCGGCAAGATTCGTGTCGCCGGAATCGAGACGACCGATCCAATATTTGAGGCCGTCATTGTCGGGTGTGCGCTCGAGAGCAGCCTGGTAAAGGCGATAGGCCATGCCGGCATTGCCATCGATATCGAGGGCCAGAACGCCGTCGGAAAAACTCAGGCGCTCGACATTGACCAGGACGTTTGCGACGCCATTGCTGTCGGAGACCGTGATGCTGTCGCCATTGCGGGCGAAGGAATAGCTCGACTTGGCGGCGCTATAAGTCACCGTATCAAGGGTGCCCTTGCCCTCGATGGTGGAACCATCGCCGCCAAGCAGGAGGCCGCCGGGATTGGCTGGCTGGGCAATCTGGTCGGTCGTGATGCTGCCGTCGCCAAAATCGATGCGCTCGACATTCTTCAGCGTATCGACGACACCAGCGGCGTTCTTGACATAAACGATGCCGTCGCTGTCGCGCGTCAGCGTGTAGCCGGACTTGCTGTCGAAATAGCGAACGCTGTCATAACCCTCGCCGCCATCGATATAGTCGGCGCCAGCACTGTTCCAGACATTGTCGTTGCCGGATCCCAGCTCGAAACGGTCGGACCCCTGCAACAGGTAGTTCAACACTTGACCACCACCATAAGGCATTTTGGCCAGATTGAAGACAGTTGCAGCATCGATATTGGCGTTGCTGGCTTCTGCCATCAGCACGTCGTTGCGGAAATACAGGATCTTGTTGACATTGCCGGTCGCGTGCATGGCGATCGGGTCATAAGTGAAATCGGTCCCGTACAGTTCAAAACGTCCGCCTGAACTCATGGGCACAATGGCCGACGTTCCAGTGACGACCACATTGTACATCGGCCGGCCGGGCTCCATGGCATTCGGATTGTCGAAATCCAGCGCGAAGCCATTGAACGTCTTAATAGTGAGCATACTCAAATCCCTCAAAAACTGCATTCTGCAGCCAGAGGCGAACATAACCACGACGCATTTAGCGCAAATTATTGAATTTGCGAGTGTTTGCACTGCCGCGTTAACGCGGTGTTCATCGTGAAACCGCTGCCACCTAAGTAGCAAGCAAGGCCAAGCCAAGCATGCCTACTGCTCGCCCTTCATTTGACAGCAGTCAGATGAATGGGCTTGCCGAGCCTTATGAAGAAAACAACCACCCGGGTTGGACGCAGAGCGGCGGAGTTATCTGCCCAGGCTGACGCAGCAGGAGCGGTATAGCAGACAAGACTTAGGGCGCGACCGGACACACCTACTTCGAAATTATCTGCAAAATATTGGCCACCCATCTTAGTTAAACCCGGAATCAGCTCACGCGTTGGCCGGCGCGCCAGACACCGAGGACGACTGGGGTGTCGTTGACCAGGCGTACGCGGCTGAAGTCGGCGCGTTTGCCTGGGCCTATGCTGCCGCGGTCATCGAGCCCGACCATGGCGGCGGGAGTGGCGGAGACCATGGCCACGGCTTCGGGCAGCGCGATCTGGTCGTGGGCGTTGAGGTGGAAAATGGCTTGCATGAGGCTGGCCGGCACATAATCCGAGGAGAGCGCGTCGAGAAAGCCGTGGCGCGCCAGCTCCTGGGCCGAGACATTGCCCGAATGGGAGCCGTTGCGCACCACATTGGGCGCGCCCATGACCACCTTCATGCCTCGCTTGTGGGCGTGGCCGGCAGCGCCGAGCGTGGTGGGGAATTCGGAGATGGCGATGCCGATCTCGGCGGCTTCTTCGACATGTTCGCGCGTCGTGTCATCATGGCTGGCCAGCACGGTGCCATGATGCTGGGCCAGCGCCACCACCGAGCGGCGGTGGAACGCGGCATGGCGCGCCTGCGACTCCCGGCGCTCGCTGACCATGGCGTTGAACTCGTCGTCGGTCCATTTCTTGTCGCGATTGAACTGGCGCCACTTGTCCAGGTCGTGCCATTGGCGCTGGCCGGGTGTGTGGTCCATGAGCGAGACCAGCCGCACATATTCATTGCCGGCAAGCGGCTGATAGATATCGAGGACCGCCGGATCGGCCAGTTCGCAGCGCAGATGCAGGAAATGCTCGGCGCGCATGACGGCACGGACGGAGGTGTCCGAGAGGGTTTCTACAGTCGAGGCGATCATCTTCCGCCTGGCGCTGGCGGCGGAATATTCGCCCACCGAAACGGCGTCGAACACGGTGGTGATCCCGGCGCCGACCACCTGCACATCGTGGGAGAGCACGGCGGCCATGCTTGATGGCCACATGACGCCGGGACGCGGCTGCAGGTGTTTTTCGAGATTGTCGGTGTGCAGCTCGACAAAACCGGGCAAGAGGAAATCGCCTTCGAAATCCAGCGCATCGGCGGGCGATGCCTGGCCCTCGTCCAGCCGGGTAATGTCGGAACCCTCTATCGCAAGTGTGCCATCGACGACGGCGTCGCGGGTGACGATGCGGGCATTGGCGATGCTGAAGCGGCTCATGCGGCGCTCCTCTGGAAAGAATTGACTTCGAACAGACGGTCGGCGACGGCGGCGCGCACTTCGGCATCGTGGAAAATGCCAACAATGGCGGCGCCGCGTGCCTTGGCCTCACCGATCAGCTCGACCACGACTTGCCGATTGCCGGCATCGAGCGAGGCCGTAGGCTCGTCGAGCAGCATGATCGGATAGTTGGCGATGAAGCCGCGGGCGATGTTGACGCGCTGCTGTTCGCCGCCGGAAAAGGTGGCCGGGGCCACGGCCCAGAGGCGTTCGGGGATGTTGAGGCGGCGCAGCAGCTCACGTGCGCGGTCGCGGGCACTTTCCGCATCAGCACCTAGGAGGCGGGCCGGCTCGGCCACCACATCCAATGCCGGAACGCGCGGAATGACGCTGAGGAACTGGCTGACATAGCCGACCGAGCGGCGGCGCACCTCGACCACCTGCCAGGGTTCAGCGCTGGTGAGATCCACCATGCCGCCGTCATGCAGCACCCGCACATGGCCGGCGCTGGGCTTGTAATTGGCATAGAGCGAGCGCAGCAGCGTCGACTTGCCGGCGCCGGAGGGACCATGCAGGCACACGCATTCGCCGGCATGGACATCGAGATCGAGCCCGGCAAAGACCGGAATGCGCACCCCGCCCTGGGTATGCAGCACGAAATCCTTGCTGAGGCCGGAAACTGAAATCATCGTGGTCATTTTAGGTTTCCTTGACGGAAGTCTGGAAGACGGCCCCCTCGTCCGCCCCTTGGGGCACCTTCTCCCGCAAGGGGAGAAGGGGTGTTCGGGGCAGTGCCGGGTCAAACTTGCAGGACGGAAGAAACAAGCAGCTGCGTATAGGGATGATGCGGATCGTCCAGCACCTGGTCGGTTAGACCTTCCTCAACCACATTGCCCTTCCACATGACCATCAACCGGTCGGCGAGGAGCCGTACCACGGCCAGGTCATGGGTGACGACGATGGCGGCAATGCCCAGCTCGCGCACCAGGCCGCGCAATAGATCGAGCAGGCGCGCCTGCACCGAGACGTCGAGACCGCCGGTGGGTTCGTCCATGAAGACGAGGCGCGGCCGGGTGACCAGATTGCGGGCGATCTGCAGGCGCTGCTGCATGCCGCCGGAGAAAGTCTTGGGCAGATGATCGACTCGAGAGGCATCGAGCTCGACCTTGGACAGCCAATCGAGCCCCTCGGCGCGGATATTGCCATAGTGGCGCTGGCCCACCGCCATCAGCCGCTCGCCGACATTGCCGCCGGCAGAAACGTCCATACGCAGCCCATCGCGGGGGTTCTGATGCACGATGCCCCAATCGGTGCGCACGAGGCGACGGCGTTCGGGCTCGGACAGATCATAGATATTACGCAGCCCCTGCCCTTCCATGTCGTAATCGACGCGGCCGGTATCGGGCGTCAGCTGCGCCGAGAGCACGTTGAGCAACGTCGATTTGCCGGAGCCGGATTCCCCGACAATGCCGATGACCTCGCCGGGATAGAGGGTAAAGCTGACATCGCGGCAGCCAATGGTCTTGCCGTAGCTTTTGCCAACATTTTCGACGCGCAGCAGCGGGCGGCGCTCATTGAAGGACGAAAGGGGCATTGCCGCGCTCATTGTTCCGCCTCCGCATTGGCGACGCCCAAGGGCCCGACATGGCCGGCGGCGCGGCGCTCACCGCAATAGTGGGTGTCCGAGCAGACGAACATCTTGCCACCGCGGTCATCGAGAATGACCTCGTCGAGATAGGAGTTTTCGGCACCGCAAAGGGCGCAGCACTGGTCCCAGCTCTGCACAGTGAAGGGATGGTCCTCGAAATCGAGGCTGCGCACATTTGTATAGGGCGGCACCGCATAGATGCGCTTTTCGCGCCCGGCGCCGAACAATTGCAGCGCCTTCATATAGTGCATCTTGGGATTGTCGAATTTGGGAATGGGCGACGGGGCCATGAGATAGCGCTCGTTGACCAGCACCGGGTAGTCATAGGTGGTGGCGATGTGGCCGTAGCGGGCAATGTCCTCATAGAGCTGCACATGCTTGATGCCATATTCGGCATAGCCATGCATTTTCCGCGTTTCGGTTTCGCGCGGCTCGAGCTTGCGCAAGGGCTCGGGCAAGGGCACCTGGTAGACGATGACCTGGCCTTCCTCGAGCTCGCGCTCGGGAATGCGGTGGCGGGTCTGGATGATATCGGCGTCTTCGGTCGCCTCGGTGGTGGCAATACCGGCCACGCGCTCGAAAAAGCGACGGATGGAGACGGCATTGGTGGTGTCGTCGGCGCCCTGGTCGATGACCTTGAGCGTGTCATCGGGCCCCAGAATGCTGGCAGTGACCTGGATGCCGCCCGTACCCCAGCCATAGGCCAGTGGCATTTCGCGGCCGCCAAAGGGCACCTGATAGCCGGGTACGGCGATGGCTTTCAGGATGGCGCGGCGGATCATCCGCTTGGTCTGTTCGTCGAGATAGGCAAAATTGTAGGCCGTGTCCCATTGGGGCGGCTGGTGCATGGCGGCGCTCATTCGGCAGCCTCCTTGAGCTGGCGCTGGTCATGCTCGTCGCGCAGCTTGCGCAACAGGCCCAGTTCGCCCTGGAAATCGACATAATGCGGCAGCTTGAGGTGCGAGACGAAGCCGGCCGCCTCGACATTGTCGGCATGGTAGAGGACGAATTCCTCATCCTGGGCCGGATAGCGGACGATCTCGCCCAACTCCTTGGCGCGCAGGGCGCGGTCGACCATGGACATGGCCATGACCTTGCGCTCGTTATGGCCGAAGGACAGGCCATAGCCTCGGGTGAACTGCGGGGCCTTTTCGGCAGAGCCCTGAAACTGGTTGATCATGTGGCATTCGGAGACGGTGATATCGCCGATATCGAGGGCAAAACCCAATTCCTCAGGCACAATCTCGACACGGACATCGCCCATGCGGATCTCCCCGGCAAAGGGGTGGTTGTTGCCGAAACCGCGCTGGGTCGAATAGGCAAGCGCCAGCACATAGCCCTCATCACCCCGCGCCAGGTTCTGCAGGCGCTGGTCGCGGCTGGCAGGAAAGCTCATGGGTTCGCGAGTGAGATCGAAGGGCTCGGGGGCGTCGTCGTCCGGGATTTCCTGTTCGATCAGGCCTTCATGATCGAGGATGTCGGCGACATGCGGCATGCCCGCATCCAGCGCCGTTTCACCCACCGGCGCCTCAGGCACATTGCCGTCGGCCATCAGCGCGAAGTCGAGCAGGCGGTGGGTATAGTCATAGGTCGGGCCCAGCACCTGACCGCCCGGAATGTCCTTATAGGCAGCGGAGACGCGGCGTCGCACCAGCATGTCGGCGGTGTCGATGGGCTGGGTGACGGCGAGGCGCGGCAATGTGGTGCGGTAGGCGCGGAGCAGGAAAGTGGCTTCGACCAGATCGCCCTGTGCCTGCTTGATGGCCAGCGCCGCGAGGTCGCGATCACAGATCGAGCCTTCGGCCATGACGCGGTCCACCGCGAGACCAAGCTGGTGGGCGATCTGGTCGGTGGTGAGTTCGGGCACGGCGGGATCACCGCGGCGGGTCTCGGCGATCAGCTCGTGCGAGTTGAGAATGGCGCGCTCGCCACCCTTTACGGCGACATACATGGCTAGACCTCCACCCTGATGCTGCGCGGCAGGCCGACAATGTCGCGGCCTGAGACGAAGACGACATCGACGCCGAGCGGGAAGAGTTCGGAGTTGAGCTGGAATTGCTGCCAGAAGGCTTCGGGCAGGCCGTCGATCCATACCTCGATGGCGCCATTGATGCCCGGCCCGGTCCAGCGCGTGCGCTGGCCGCTGCCCAGCGCCGACACCTGGATAAAAAGGGTGGCCGAGCGATCCGGATACTGATCCTCGCCGATGGCGAAGGCATCGAGCGGGGGCATGTTGGCGGCGTCAGCAATCAACGCGAATTGGGCGCGGCCGGGGTCTGTGACCACCGGGCTGCCGGCATGAAAGCGCAGCCAGTCGGTGGTGGCGGCGGCCAGCGGATCGAGCCAGACCGGGGTGTCGAAATCGAGCACTGTCAGCGCCAGAGCCGCCATGGCCGGATCGAGCGGCGTGGGCGGGTTGATAGCGACGCCCAGAGCCTGGATGCGGCCGGGATAGGACATGGCATCGAGCAAGGCGCGGAAACTAGCCTGCCCTTCGAACACGGCATCGGCAAATCCCGGCTGCAGCGCCGGCAGATCGGTCACGCTCATTTCGGGTTTTCTCCGCGCACCATTGTGAAGAACTCGACCTTGGTCGCAGCAGCCTTGCGGCTGGTGCGATCCCGATCGGCTGCCTGGCGGGCGGCAAGGCTGTCGATAAGCTCGTTGAGGAATGGTGCGGCCGGATCGGCTTGCAGCAGCGCGTCGAAGACGGCCGCCAATTCGACCTTTCTGCGGTCGCGGCCAGCGGCATAGCAATGGCCGGTGACACCGCTGTCGAGGCGGATAGCGCAGCGAGTGACGGTCATTTCCCCCAGGTTGAAGGGATTGCCGGTGCCCCCTGCCCGCCCCCGCACCATGGCGAGGCCGATCTCTGGTTTGCGCAGGACCTGATAGGCGGGTGGAGCGGCCAGGCTGTACCAGGCGGTATCAAGCTCGGCGCTGCTGGCGCGGGCAAGTATGGCCATCCAGCGCTGCCGATCGGCTATGTCGTGAGCTGTCGTCGTCATCCATAGACCTATTCATCTATACGTCTAGACGTTTTAATGTCGACAGGTTAGGATTGACCTGCTGTCGCGTCGCTTATGGCAACAAAGCATGACGCGGCGATGACACACAATCCCGGAATGAGAGCCAGGAACCACCCATGAGCATGCATCGTCCCGGCACATCGCTATGGCAAGGGATCGCCGACAGTGTCGCCCAGGAGATCGAAACCGGCATAATGCCAGCCGGCGCGCAACTGCCGACCGAGTTGCAGCTGGCGGAGCGCTTCGCGGTCAATCGCCATACCATCCGGCGCGCCATCGCCTCCTTGCAGGACCGCGGGCTGGTGCGCATCGAACAGGGACGCGGCACTTTCGTGCAGGAGGATATCGTCGACTATCCGCTGTCGGCCCGCACCCGTTTTTCCGAAATCGTGGCGCGCCAGGCCAAGACCCCATCCGGAACATTGATCCGAACGGCCACCATTCCGGCCGATAGCGCCATGGCCGAGGCGCTGGCAGTGGAACCGGGATCGCCCGTCGCGCTGATCGAATCTCTGGGCATGGCCGACGGCCAGCCGATCAGCCTGGGTGCGCATCATTTTTCGCTGCTGCGCTTCCCAACCCTGTTCGAGGTTCATACCGCAACAGGCCGCATCACCCAGATGCTCGAACGCCTGGGCGTCGCCGACTATCAGCGCAAATCAACCAGCATTACCGCTCGCTTGCCCGACGCGCATGAAATGCATCACCTGCGCCTCGCCCGCATGACGCCTGTGCTGTGCCTCGACGCCATCAATGTCGATCTCGCGGGACGACCGGTGGAATATGGCGTGACGCGATTTTCCGCCAATCGGGTGCAGGTCCAGATCGACACTTTGCCGGAATAGTCCGAGCGACTAGCTTGGCCGAGGTTCAAACGAGGGAATCGCCATGACCGAGCCGCAGGCCGCTATCGAAAAGCGCGATCTGGTGCAGCCCATCGTCGCCGGCACGCTGGCGGCGGCTGTCGGCTATGCCAGCACCTTCACGCTGGTGCTGGCGGCACTGAGCGCGGCCGGCGCCACACCGCAACAGGCGGGGTCGGGCCTGTTCGCCGTATGCCTGGCCATGGCGGTGCTCAATATAGTGGTGGCGGCGCGGGTCCGCGTACCAATCAGCTTCGCCTGGTCGACGCCGGGCGCGGCATTCTTGCTGACTTTGGCCGCGCCGCCCGAGGGCGGCTTCGCGGCCGTTGCTGGGGCGTTCCTGGTCACGGCGCTGCTTATCGTGCTCACCGGGCTGATCAAGCCACTGGCCCGCGCCGTGGCCGCCATTCCCCAGGCACTGGCCAATGCCATGCTCGCAGGCATCCTGCTGACGCTATGCCTGGCGCCGATCAAGGCGGTGTCGGAAGTGCCGACCCTGGCGCTACCGATTCTCGTCGCCTGGATGCTGGGCTTCGCCTTCGCCCGCCGCTATGCCGTGCCGATCGCAGTACTGGTGACCATTGTGGTGCTCGCCACGACCACACATTTGCCACCGGGCGCGCTGGACGGCGCCTGGCCCAGCCTCGTGCCGGTCATGCCGACATTCAGTCTCGACGCCATCATTCGCATCTCGCTGCCGCTTTACGTCGTCACCATGGCCTCGCAAAACCTGCCGGGAATCGCGGTGATGAAGGCCAATGACTTTCCCATCCAGCCGGCGCCGATATTCGTTATCACCGGCATGGCCAGCGGTATTATCGGCTTTTTCGGCGGCATTCCCGCCAATCTGGCCGCCATCACTGCCGCCATCTGCGCCGGCCCCGAGGCGCATCCGGACCGCAACAAGCGCTGGCCCGCTCCGATTGCTGCTGGTGTGGCCTATGGCATCCTGGCGCCGGCCGCGAGCCTTGCCGCCGCCTTCGTCGCGGCCGCACCGCCAATCCTGATCCAAGCGGTGGCCGGCCTTGCTTTGCTCTCCAGCCTTGCGTCGTCGCTAGCGGCCGCCTTGGCCAATGAAGAGCAGCGCCTGCCAGCGATCCTGACCTTTGTCGCCACGGCGTCGGGCATCACCATTATGGGCATCGGCGCCCCGTTCTGGGGGCTGGTGGGCGGCATCGTGCTGCTGCTGATGCTGCGCTGGGCACCCCGGCCGTGAGGCGATACGGCCTGATTCTGGCCGGTGGCCAGGGCGAACGGCTGGGCCATGTCCGCAAGGCCGATCTCAGGATCGGGGGCATCAGGCTGATCGAGCGCGTCGCTGCTCGCTTCTCTGCGCTGGAGACACCTATTCTGGTGTCCATCGCCCAGGAGCAGCATCTCGCACTTGATGGCGCCATCCCCTTGCCAGATGCGCTACCGACCCGCTCCGGCCCGATGGCGGGGATTTACGCAGCGCTGGATTATCTCGGCGAGGAGGTCGACGAGCAATCTGTGTTGATCGTGGCGGCTGTGGACACCCCCTTCCTGCCGGAAAACTACGTCGCGCGCCTGACAGAACCGCTCGCCGCTGGACACACGGCCGCCTTCGCGCGCTGGAATGGCACCGATTACCCGACCAATGCCGCCTTCCGAATTGCAGAAGTGCGGAATCATCTCAGAGCGCTGCCCATGGATTCGCGACCAAATGGCCCCAAAAGCCTGCTGGCTGCCCTTGGCGCCGCCCCGGTCGAGTGGAGCGACAGCAGCGGCGAAAATCCCTTTGCCAATTGCAACACGCTGGAGGAGCTGATTTTCCTCGGTCGACGCGCCCGCGACGCCGCAAAATGACAAGTTATTCACAGGCTTGCACATTGGGGGCTTGGCAAGCCGGATCAGATTAGGTACACGGACCTCGCCTTCGACAAGAAGGCGCACGAAAGTGTTCCGCGATAGCTCAGTTGGTAGAGCGTTCGACTGTTAATCGAATGGTCGCTGGTTCGAGTCCAGCTCGCGGAGCCATTTTCCTTTCCCTTGAAATTGCTGATGAGTTTGGCGCTGCAGAATGTTTTGCGGCGTCATTGGTGTTTGGGATTGGCGCAGAGGGACATTGCCCTCTTCTACCAATCTTCGACCCTCAGTGCGCTTCATCAACGCAGGCGCTGGCGGGCCCTCGGATCAGGTCCGAGGGCAGAACGGTGTTTGGGAAAAGCTCGGCGCCTAACCGCGGTCGCGGATGGCGACGAATTCGCCGGTCATGCGGGCAGCCACCCCGCCCTCGAACAGCAGGTCGGCGGTGACGCTCAGCCTAGCCTTGCCGCGGCGGTCGAGCATGGTTCGGAACTCGATCCAGGCCTGCGGCTCGATCTGGGCAACCGCCTCGAAGCGGCCAGTGATTGGCGCAAGAAACTCGGTTTCGTTCCTGTGGATCACCAATTGCGCAGCCACGGCTTCGGCTTCGAGCCGCAGATGCACCACCGACCAGGCGGCGAGCACGCCCAGCGTCGAGACGCTGCCACCAAAGGCGGTGCCATGCACGTTGATGTTGGGATCGAGCGGCGCCGAGAGCGTCACGCCCTGGGCGTGGACTGAGACCGCCGACACGGCCATGGCGCGTGTCAGCGGGATATTGGCATGCAGATAGGCTTCGAGCGCCGCGGCGCTCATGCCCAGGCCTTGAGATCGTCCAGCGCGCGGCTGGTGATGGCGCGACGCTTGGCAATGGTCTTTTCCGGGCCGCGCCAGCGCTTGACGCCTTCCGGCTTGGTGATGGTCACTTCCGGGAAGAGGCCGAAATTGACGTTCATCGGCTGGAAGCTGCGGGCGCCGCTATAGCTTTCGGCCTCGAGATGCCCACCGGTAATATGGCCGATCAGAGCTCCTAGCGCGGTGGTCACAGGCGGCAGGGTCATGTTGGTCCCCAGCGCATCGGCGGCGGTCAGCCGGCCGGTGATCAACCCACAGGCGGCGCTCTCCACATAACCCTCGACACCCGTCACCTGCCCGGCAAAGCGGATGCGCGGATCGGCCTTCAGGCGAAGATCGGCAGACAAGACCTTGGGGGAATTGATGAAGGTATTACGGTGCAAGCCGCCCAGCCGCGCGAATTGCGCATTCTCGAGGCCCGGGATCATGCGGAAGATCTCGGCCTGGATGCCGTAACGCATCTTGGTCTGGAAGCCGACCATGTTCCATAGCGTGCCCAGCGCATTATCCTGGCGCAGTTGCACGATGGCATAGGGCTTTACCGTGGGATTGCGCGGATTGGTGAGGCCGACCGGCTTCATCGGCCCGTGGCGCAGGGTTTCGGGGCCGCGTTCGGCCATCACCTCGATGGGCAGACAGCCATCGAAATAGGGCACCTTTTCCCAGTCCTTGAATTCGTGCAGCGGCGCCGTCTTCAGCGCCTCGACGAAGGCGTAGTACTGGTCCTTGTCCATCGGCAGGTTGAGATAGTCGGCGCCGGTGCCTCCCGGCCCCACCTTGTCATAGCGCGACTGCTTCCAGGCGATGTCGTGATTGATGCTGTCATAATGGACGATCGGCGCGATGGCGTCGAAGAAGGCCAGCGAATCCTCGCCGGTCTGTTCCAGCACCGCCTCGGCCAGCGCCGGCGAGGTCAGCGGGCCGGTGGCAATGATCACATGCTGCCACGCCTCTGGCGGCCAGCCGGCGACCTCTTCGCGCATGATAGTAATGTTAGGATGGGCCGCGATCGCTGCGGTGACGGCGGCGGAGAAACCGTGGCGATCTACCGCCAGCGCGCCGCCGGCGGGCAGCTTGTGCTGGTCTGCCGCCCGCATGATCAGCGAATTGCAGCGCCGCATTTCCTCGTGCAGCAGGCCCACGGCGTTCTGCTCGTGATCGTCCGAGCGGAAACTGTTGGAGCAGACGAGTTCGGCGAAATCGTCGGTCTGGTGCGCGTCCGTGCCTTTGACGCCGCGCATCTCGTGGACAATGACGGTGGCGCCAGCTTCCGCGGCCTGCCAGGCGGCTTCCGAGCCGGCCAGCCCGCCGCCGATGATATGAATGGGTTCGTTCAACATGGCCAGCGAGATATCAAGGGCCACGTCGCAGCGCAACGAAGATCGGTGGCGGCGAAGCGTCGTCGCCCAAAAAGAAAAACGCCCGCGTCTCAGAGAGAGGCGAGCGTTCGGATCAGTGAAGAGCAGCCAACAATATTAGAGGGTGTTGGCATGATCGCGGGCGATGCGATTGATATCGGTGCGCGAGATGCCCAGATCGTTCAGCTGACGGTTGTCGAGGGCAGCAAGTTCACGCACGGTCTGCTGATAAGCGGCCCACTTCTTGAAAGTCTTGCGGATGTCCATTGGAAGTCTCCTTTCGTTTACGAGAAGAGATATAGGCCGAGCCGCAGAAACTGAGCAGATGGAGATTGGTCAATCGAGCCATGCATGAAATGCAGGCCATTAAGGATGGCCGTTCAGCTTCGGTTAAGGCTCATGGCAAAGCAATGGCCGCTGGATGGCGATCCAGCGGCCATTGGCTCGTTTGGAAAGTTTAGCGATCAGCGATCGAACAGAGACCGGGTCATTCTGGAGAAGTCCGGGCCCGAAATGCCAAGCATATCGGCGTCTCGCGTCGAGGGAACGTCCATTTCCCGCAACGTCTGCTTGATGTCGACGAGACGCTTGATCCGCCAGACAGCACGTACAAACATGGGTCTATTCCCTGATGGCTATTGCAGCACGATGGCAAGATGAGCCGATTTGGCCAGCGGCGCTATGCCCTATACGTCAAGCACAACATGCGTTCTGCGCATGGCAGTTTTCATCAGAGTGACGCAAATGGCGGTGGTTTGGCCGAGATGAGCGAAAGGTCAGGTTGAATGTCCAGGCTGCGCACAAGTGCAGGCCCCTCGGGTCAAGCCCGAGGGTGACGAAAGGCGTTCGTGAGGGAAGGCCCCGCTATTGCCGAAGCAAGTTCAGGCCTCGGCGGACACCCCTACTCCACCGCGCGGGTCGCAAAGTGCGGGCGGCGATCCATGACTTCCTTGAGATAGGTGCCGGTATGCGAGCGCGGATTAGCGGCGACCTCTTCGGGCGTGCCGATCGCCACGATCTCGCCGCCGCCATCGCCACCTTCGGGCCCCAGATCGATGATCCAGTCGGCGGTCTTGATGACCTCGAGATTGTGCTCGATCACCACCACGGTATTGCCGCCCTCGACCAGCTCATGCAGCACTTCGAGCAGCTTGGCCACGTCGTGGAAATGCAGGCCCGTGGTCGGCTCATCCAGCATGTAGAGCGTGCGCCCGGTAGCCCGTTTGCTGAGCTCCTTGGAGAGTTTGACGCGCTGCGCCTCGCCGCCCGATAGGGTCGTGGCCGGTTGCCCGACCTTGACATAGCCAAGGCCGACGCGCTGCAGCGTGGCGAACTTGTCGCGGATGACCGGCACGGCCGAGAAGAACTCGACGCCTTCGTCGATGGTCATGTCGAGCACGTCGGAGATCGACTTGCCCTTGAACTGGACTTCCAGCGTTTCGCGATTGTAGCGCTTGCCCTTGCAGACGTCGCAGGTGACGTAGACGTCGGGCAGGAAGTGCATCTCGATCTTGAGGACGCCATCGCCCTCGCATTTTTCGCAGCGGCCGCCCTTGACGTTGAAGGAGAAACGGCCCGGCCCATAGCCGCGCGTCTTGGCTTCCGGCAGGCCGGCAAACCACTCGCGTAGCGGGGTGAAGGCGCCGGTATAGGTGGCCGGATTGGAGCGCGGCGTGCGGCCAATCGGCGACTGGTCGATATCGATGACCTTGTCGAGGAATTCGAGGCCGCTGAGCGATTCATGTGGCGCCGGCACGACGCGCGCGCCGTTCAGCCGGCGGGCGATGGCCTGGTACATGGTGTCGATCATCAGCGTCGACTTGCCACCGCCCGAAACGCCGGTAATAGCGACGAACAGGCCGAGCGGCACATCGACCGAGACGTTCTTGAGATTGTTGCCGGTCGCGCCCTTGATGGAGAGCGCCTTGCCCTTCTTGCCTTCGCGCCGTTCGGCCGGCACCGGAATACCCATGCGACCGGAGAGATATTTGCCGGTGAGCGAGTCCGGGTGATTGAGAATATCCTGCGGCGTGCCCTCGGCAACGATATTGCCGCCATTAACGCCGGCGCCGGGGCCGATATCGAGCACATAATCGGCAGTGAGGATCGCATCTTCATCATGCTCGACGACGATGACGGTATTACCGAGGTCGCGCAGGCGCTGCAGCGTTTCGAGCAGACGGGAATTGTCGCGCTGATGCAGGCCGATCGATGGCTCGTCGAGCACATAAAGCACGCCGGTGAGGCCCGAACCGATCTGGCTGGCCAAGCGAATGCGCTGGCTTTCGCCACCCGAGAGCGTGCCGGAATTGCGCGACATGGACAGGTATTCAAGGCCCACGTCGTTGAGGAACTTCAGCCGCTCGCGGATTTCCTTGAGGATGCGCTCGCCGATCTGGCTCTGGGTGGCGTTGAGCTTGGCCGAGAGCTCGTTGAACCACGTACTGGCATTGCGGATCGACATCTCGGTGACCTGGCCGATATGGAGACCATCGATCTTGACTGCGAGCGATTCCGGCTTGAGGCGATAGCCACCGCAGGCCACGCAGGGTTTGGCCGACATGTATTTTTCGATCTCTTCGCGCATGCCGGCGCTTTCGGTTTCCTTGTAGCGGCGCTCAAGGTTGCCGATGACGCCTTCAAAGACCTTTGAGGTCTTGTACTGGCGCAGGCCATCGTCATAGACGAAGTCGATCTTGGTCTTGTCGGTGCCGTAGAGCACGGCGTGCTGCACGTCGAAGGGCAGCTGGTTCCAGGCGGTGCCGGTCGAAGCGCCGTAATACTTCACCACAGCCGAGAGGGTCTGCTGGTAGTATGGAGCGCTGGTCTTGGACCAAGGCAGGATGGCGCCGTCACGCAGCGAGAGCGTCGGATCGGGCACGATCTGGTCGGGATCGATCTTCTGCTCTGTGCCCAGGCCATCGCAGATCGGGCAGGCACCGAAAGGATTGTTGAACGAGAACAGGCGCGGTTCGATTTCAGCAATGGTGAAGCCGGAGACCGGACAGGCGAACTTTTCCGAGAAGGTGATCTGGCGCGGCGTGCCATCCTCGTTCTGTTCATCGGCAAATTCGACCAGGGCGATACCCTCGGCAAGCTTCAGCGCGGTTTCGAAGCTTTCGGCGAGGCGACCGGAAATGTCGGGAGACACGACGAGGCGGTCGACCACCACCTCAATGTCATGCTTGTACTTCTTGTCGAGCGCCGGAGCGTCTTCGATCTCGTGATATTCGCCATCGATCTTGACGCGCTGGAAGCCCTTGCGCATCAGGTCGGCCAGCTCCTTCTTGAACTCGCCCTTGCGGCCGCGCGCGATGGGGGCCAGCAGATAGAGCCGTGTGCCCTCCGGCAGCCCCAGGGTGCGATCCACCATTTGCGACACGGTCTGGCTTTCGATCGGCAGGCCGGTGGCCGGCGAATAGGGAATGCCGACGCGCGCATAAAGCAGGCGCAGATAGTCGTAGATCTCGGTGACAGTACCGACGGTCGAGCGCGGATTGCGGCTGGTCGTCTTCTGTTCGATGGAAATGGCGGGCGAGAGGCCTTCGATGTGCTCGACATCAGGCTTCTGCATCATTTCGAGGAACTGACGCGCATAGGCAGAGAGCGACTCCACATAGCGGCGCTGACCCTCGGCATAGATGGTGTCGAAGGCGAGCGAAGACTTGCCCGAGCCGGAAAGCCCCGTCATCACGATCAGGCTGTCGCGCGGCAATCTGACGTCGATGCCTTTGAGATTGTGCTCACGGGCACCGCGCACGACGATTTCGCGGTTGAGGCTCGGCTTTTCGGTCATATTTGGTCCAATTGCTCGCGCCGCGGGACAGACGGCTGGCGAAGTCACACAGATATGCTCCCCACCCCCATGCTGCAAGTCAACTCACCGCTGGAGACAGGTTCAGGAACATAACCAGAACGATAAGGATTCGGTCAAGCCGGGATAAGCAAGGCTACCGACAGGATGTGTCAGCAGCCTCAGCGCTGGCGCAAAGTCCACCAGAACAGGACGGCGATCTTGCGCCAGTCGGCATCGTCGGGCGGCGACATGAAGGCCCTGCCCTCCGCTTTCCAGCGGGCCAGTTGCCGCTCGGTAATAACGATGCCGGCAAAGGCAGGCCGCAATTTGGGCGATAGCGCCGCAATGGCGATCCGGGCCTTCTGCAGATGCTCTTCGGCCAGTTCGGCAATCTGGCTCAGGGCGGCATGCAGGCCCTCGCTCTCCAGGCCGGAGAATACTTCGCCTTCCTGCACGCCATTGGCGGCGAGAATGGACCAGGGCAGCATGATGCGCCCCTGGGCCGCGACATAACCGAAGGCGCGCAGATGACCGACCATGGCCTGTGCCACGCCGAGATGGCCGGCCGCATCGCCGGGCTCCACCGGCTCGCCGCCATTGAGGATCATGGCGGTAAGCTGCAACAGGGTGGAGGCGGTTTCGCCGGCATAGCCCTCGAAACTCTCGAGGTCGGGCATGGGGTCGTCATAAAGATCGAACCGACGCGCGCCGATCAGGCGTTGCAGCGTGCCTGCCGGCAGCCCGTAGCGCGCCATGGTGTCGAGCAGCGCATCGGCCAGCGGGTTCTGCCTGACCTCGCCATGGCCCTGCCCGCTCAAGGCATCGTTCCACCATTGCAGCCGGATTTCGCCGGGCTGGGGACCGGACACGCGCTCGCGAATGGCGGCGACATCGGCGGCGAAGGCGAGGATGGCGGCGACATGCGGACGCGCCTCGGCCGGCAGCACCAGCGCCGCAAGATAGCGGTCGTGGTCGGACTGACGCAGGGCCTCCAGCGCGAAATCGTGGCTGGTGGGCATCAGCGTGCCTTTTCGACCGCGATCAAAGCGGCGGCCACTGCCCGGTCTTCGGCCAGCAGCACATTATAGGTGCGGATGGCGCCACCGGTCTGGGTGGCTTCAACAATAATGCCGCGCTCGCGCAAAGCAGCGCGAATGGTGGGGTCGATGGCGACGATGTCGGTTCCGAGACCAATCAGCAGCACGTTGATGTCATCGGCCTGATCGAGAACCGGCTGCAGCGCGTCCAGCGTCAACGCGGCGGCGGAATGCACAGGCCAGGCGATCATGCCGGTCGGCAGGCAGAGCAGCGAGCCCTTGTGCGACATGTCGGCAAAGCGAAAGCCGCCATTGCCATAGGCGTCAATGCCCACCTGTTGGGGAAATTTGCCGAAGGACGGGGATTGGTCAGGATCAACCTGCATTGGCTTCACCTCGTAAGCAAACTCACGCAGCGCGTCACCCCCTGGCCTGGCCCGAGGGTTCTGTTTTCGCTGTTGGCATTGCAAGCGCTCTCGGTTCAGACCCGAGAGCGACGAGCAGCGGGGAGACGACAGCACCCCTACGGACACGACGGCTCGGCACTAGACCGAGGCGCCGTCCATGGGCTTTTTCTTCTTGTCAGTTTGGGCCTGCTCTTCCTCTTCGGATTTCTGCTTGAGGCCGAAATTGATGAGGATGGGACCGTTGATAATGACCGACGAATACATGCCCACCAGCGAACCGAAGGTCATGGCGATGGTGAAGCTGCGGAGCGCCTCGCCGCCGAAGAACACCAGCGGCAGCAGCGCCAGAAGCAGGGTGAACTGCGTCAAGGACGTACGCACGATCGTCTGGTTGATCGAAAGATCGATCAGATCAGGCAGTGGCATCTTGCGGTGTTTGCGCAGATTTTCACGAATACGGTCGGAGACCACCACGGTTTCGTTGAGCGAGATACCGACCAGCGTCAGCACCGCAGCGATGGAACTGAGGTTGAACTCCATTCCAGTCAACGAGAACAAGCCGATCGTCATGATCAGGTCGTGCGAGGTCGTCGTCACCGCGGCAAGGGCGAACTGCCATTCGAAGCGGAACCAGATGTAGATGAGGATACAAACGAGCGCGATGATCACGGCGATGGTTCCGGTCCAGGCCAGTTCGCCGGACACCGTGCCACTCACCGCCTCGACGCGGCGCACCTCGTAATTGTCCGAAGCAAGGGCCTGCTGGACCTGCTGCACCGCAGCCTGGTCAGCCGACTGGCCGCCCTCCTGCGCCTGCACGCGAACAAGAACGTCTTGCGGCGTTCCGAAGCCCTGCACCTGGATTTCGCCCAGCGACAACCCGCTCAGCCGCTCGCGGACCTGGCCGACATCGGCCGGGCCGCCAACATGCTGCACTTCGATGGCGGTGCCACCGACAAAGTCGATGCCCAGATTGAAGCCCTTGGTGAAGGCGGAGCCGAGGGAAACCAGCGTCATGATGATCGACAGCGCGATGACGACCCGCGAAATTTTCATGAACGGGATCTTGGTGCCGTCAGGAATGAACCGGAAATGCTGGATCTTCAGCTTCTTGGGACGGACGCGCTTGTACCAGAGGTTCACCTGGTAGGAGGTAACCGTGTAGGAGGTAAAGAGCGAGGTCAGGATGCCGAGGCCGAGCGTGACGGCAAAGCCCTGGATCGGGCCCGAGCCCATGAAATAGAGCACCACGGCGGCAACAAGCTGCGTCAGGTGTGAGTCGATGATGGTGCCCCAGGCACGCTCGAAACCGGCATTGATCGCCTGCAGCGGCGACTTTCCGGATGCCTGTTCCTCTCGCATGCGTTCGTAAATCAGCACGTTGGCGTCCACCGCCATGCCGATGGT
Organism: Devosia sp. 63-57; assembly: GCF_001899045.1. Taxonomy (NCBI): domain Bacteria; kingdom Pseudomonadati; phylum Pseudomonadota; class Alphaproteobacteria; order Hyphomicrobiales; family Devosiaceae; genus Devosia; species Devosia sp. 63-57. Next base: position 315,837 of record NZ_MKUY01000003.1, read on the forward strand.
CAGAACGATACCGGCAATACCCGGAAGGGTCAGCGTCGCCCCGAGGGTCGACAGCGCGGCGAAGATCAGGATGATGTTGAGGATCAGCGAGACATTGGCGAACACGCCCCAGACGCCATAGGCCGCGACCATGAAGGCGAGGACGAGAACGGCGGCGACGACACCGGCGGTGAAGCCGGCCTGGATGGAGTCGGCACCGAGGCTGGCATCGACCGTGCGTTCCTCGATCACGTCAAGGCTGGCCGGCAGTGCACCGGCACGCAACAGCACGGCAAGGTCATTGGCCGAGGCCGTGGTGAAGCTGCCGCTGATCTGGCCGGAACCACCGGTAATCGGCTGCTGGATGACGGGCGCGGTGATGACGGTGTCGTCGAGGACGATGGCGAAGCGCTGACCGACATTCTTGGAGGTCAGCTCGCCGAAGGTGATGGCGCCACGCGTGTCGAACTTGAAGCTGACGACGGGAATGCCGCGCTGCTGGTCATAGGCCGGCTGCGCATCGACCAGGGATTCGCCGCCGATGGCGACATCTTCGTAAAGCAGTTCGCGGCCACCATCCTGGCTGGGCAGGATCATGGTGCCGACCGGCAGGCCCTGGGCCTCGGCCTGTGCGGCAGAGAGACCGGGATAGACCATGTGGAAGGTCAGGCGCGCGGTCTGGGAAATGATGTTCTTGAGGCGCTCGCTGTCGCCAAAGCCCGGCACCTGCACCATGACGCGGGTATCGCCCTGACGCTGGATGGTGGGTTCGGTGGTGCCCAGTTCGTCGATGCGGGAACGGATGACTTCCATCGACTGCGCCACCAGCGAGCTCATGCGCTGGGTGATGCCTTCGGGCGTAAGGGTAACGGTCAGCTTGCCATCGGGCGTTTCACCGAAGCTCAGTTCGTCAACGCCGGTGCCGGCACCGAAGATGTTATTGCTCAGCGTGTTCTGGAGACCGCGAATGGCGGTCTCGGCCTGAGCCTTCTGGTTCGGATCGGTCAGCTCGATGGTGATGGTATTGCTGGCGACATCGGTGGTGATGATGTTGCCGATGCCGTTCTGGGTCGCCAGGACATTGCGCGCATCACGACGCACATCGCTCAGCCGCTGGGTAACGATCCCCTGCCGGTTGACTTCGAGCAGCAGGTGCGAACCGCCCTGCAAATCGAGACCGAGCACCAGACCCGGCTTGGGGAGCCAGCCAGGAAGGGCATCCTGAACCGATTTGGGCAGGAAGTTTGGAGCGGCAAGGAGAATACCCGCGATCGCGACAAACAGGATGATGAATACGCGGAACGGCGACTGATGCATCGAAAAGGCGTCCTAAAAGGCAGAAAGCCGGAGCCCGGCATGGGCCCCGGCCGAAGCGGGATCAAGCCGGCTTGTTATCGTTGACCGGCTCGGACTTGGAGCGCACATCGGCAATCATGCCGCGCACCACCTTGACCTTGACGCCCTGGGAGACCTCGACTTCAAGATCTTCACCATCGACTGCCTTGGTCACCTTGCCGACGATGCCGCCGGTGGTCACCACGGTGTCGCCGCGACGGATGGCGCCGAGCATGGCCTGCTGTGCCTTGAGGCGCTTCTGCTGCGGACGGAAAATCAGCAGCCAGAAAATCAGCACGAGCAGCGCGATCGGCATCAGCTGGATGAAAATATCCGCCATACCTCCCGGAGCTGCGGCACCATCCTGCGCGAAAGCGGGCGTTACAAACATCAGGCGGACTCCTTATCGGTTCTTCTTACATGTGGAGAATTGACGCGCCGGTGGGCATCGTCGTCAAAGCGCACTGGACGCAATTAGGGTCTCGTGCACTTGCACCCCGGCCAAAATCGCGCGGACTATACAGTTGGGCATTGCTGATTGCAAAGCCAATCGGGACAGCGAAAATGTCGCGCCAGACGGGAGAACGACACAGGTGAAGACCAAGGATTACCTCGCCAGGATCGCCGATGCGCTTGAGGAAATCGCCGCTACATTGGCGTTGTCGGAACAAGAGAACGAGAGGTTTTCATTGGCGGAAGCCAATGCCTATCACTGGCAAGGCGAAAGCGGCACCCTGCTTCCGGTCCCCAAAGTCAGCCGCGTGCCGCTCAACATGCTGCGCGGAATTGAGTCGGTGCGCGACATCCTGCTCAAGAATACCGAGCAGTTCGCGCGCGGCCATGGCGCCAACAACGCCCTGCTCTGGGGCGCCCGGGGCATGGGCAAGAGTTCGCTGGTCAAGGCCATCCATGCCGACATCGAGCAGCGCGAGGGGTTCGAGCGGCTGGTGCTGATCGAGATCGCCCGCGAGGACCTCGAGACGCTCCCCGCATTGATGCGCATCATCGCGGGACTGCCGGCGCGCTTCGTCATCTTCTGCGACGATCTCAGCTTCGATGCTGGCGAAACCAGCTACAAATCGCTCAAGACCATTCTTGATGGCGGGCTCGAAGGCCGCCCCGACAATGTGCTGTTTTACGCCACATCAAATCGGCGTCATCTGATGCCGCGCGACATGATCGAGAACGAGAAATCGACGGCGATCAATCCCGGCGAGGCGGTGGAGGAAAAGGTATCGCTCTCCGACCGTTTCGGGCTGTGGCTGGGTTTCCACAATTCGAGCCAGGACACCTATCTCGAGATGGTCTCGGGCTATGCCCGCTTCTACGACCTTGCCATCGACGCCGAAACGCTACGCGCCCGCGCCATCGAATGGGCAGCAACGCGCGGTTCGCGCTCGGGTCGCGTGGCTATTCAGCTGGTGCGGACGCTGGCGGGCGAAGAGGGAAAAGTGGTTTGAGGCGAGGGCAAACCAACGCGCTGCAAGAAGCCCCCACGCGGCCGCCCCCCTATAGGAGGGGGAGGAGCAGAGGCGTTTCATTGAGAGTACAGCGCACTCGATCAGTCCCTCCCCCTTCTGCAGGGGGAGGTTAGGTGGGGGTATTCTTTCGCATGCGCCAAAAACAAAAAAGGCCGGGGCACCACGCCCGGCCTTTTTGCATTCTGGAGGTCTTGTCGTCAGCTGGCGAGCAGCGGCATTGGGTCGACGGGAGTGGCGCCCTTGCGCAGTTCGAAGTGGAGCTGCGGCTTGGAGACCGAGCCGGTCATGCCGACCGTGCCGATAGCATCGCCGCGATTGACCACCGCGCCTTTGGCAACACTCATTGCCTTGAGGTGGGCATAGGCAGAGACATAGCCGTTCGGGTGGCGGATGAGGATGAGGTTGCCGTAACCCTCGACACCCGAGCCGACATAGATGACGGTGCCATTCTCAGCAGCCTTGACGGTCGACCCTTCCGGCACGTCGATATTGATACCGGTGCCACGCGAGGCGGCAAAATCCACGATTACACGGCCGCTGGCGGGCCAGCGGAACTTGTCGTTGCCCGACATGGCCGGTTCGGCAGCCGGCGTATTGGCAACCTGGGTCGGGGCAGCGGTCGGCTGCGGCGTCGCCACAGGCACCGTGGCCGGCGCCGGTGTCGCTGCGGTCTGCAGCGCGGCAGCGCCATTGTTCTGCGGCTTTGCCAGCGGCGTCGGCGCCGCAACCGTACCCGCATTGGCGACCTGAGTGACCGGCGCGGCGGCCGGCTTGTCGGGCGTGCGGATCAGGTCCGAACGGCCCGGAATGATGATCTGCTGGCCCACCACGATCTTATCGGGCGAGCTCAGGCCATTGGCCTGCACGATGGACTGAGTGGTCACATCATATTTGCGGGCGATGGTATAGAGCGATTCGCCACCGGCAATGGTGTGCGTATAGCCGGCCCCTGTGGCGGCGTTCGGCATCGCGGCCACCGGCACGCTGCTGTTGACCGGCAGGGACGAGTTGGCGGCATTGGCGCCCAGCGCTGCAATCGCCGGGGCGGGGGCGGAGGGGGCAAAGGTCTGCTGTGCGGGCATGGCTTGGGTTCCCGAGGAGGACGGACTCAATACAGGAAGATCCTGGGACTGGACGGAGGGCGTGGTCGCCCCCAGCGCGATCGGAGACGCGGCCCCAACGGGCTGCGCAAAGCCCGGCTGAGCCGGAGCCATTGTCTGCATGGGCGGAGAGTTCCAACCGCCGCCAACACTGGCTGGAGGCAGGAAGCGCTGCTCAGCGACCTGGGTGGAATTCTGTGCCCCCAGACTGGGCGGCATGGGCTGATTGAGCGTGGCCGGCGCCGACTGGCCCACCGAATTGGTGACCGTACTATCGCCGAAGGTGCGACTGCCCAGGCTGGTACAGCCCGAAAGTCCAACAGCAGCGACGACAAGACCCGCCATCGCGACAGCATTTCTGGATGTCCTAAGGGACGCGCGAATACTCATCGGCTTACTCGTACGCAGGTACTCAACAACTGATTGTGAGAGTAGGCCGGTAAGGTAAAGACGAGTTTAAAGCCGATGCGATTTGAGCAAATTCGCGAGGGGTAGATTCACCGGCAGGTAAGGTTAAAAATTCACCGGTCGCCGCCCTTCCCCATGCAAGGCCGCTTTACTGGCCCTTGAGAGCGATCGTGCCGAGGCGCGCCAAGGCGGCCTGGTGGGTTTGCTGCAAGGCAAAAGGTGTCACCGTGATGGCATTGCCGCGACGCAAGACTTCGAAATCGGCGGCCGGATCGAGCGGCATTGGGGTCTCGGGAATCGCCATGAAGAATTTTCCCGCATTGTCGCTGGGATAATGCCGGATCGGCGACCGCGAAAAGCGCTGATGCGCTACGGCGGCAAGGCCGGTGACCTCGCTCTCGGCGCAGAAGGGGAAATTGACGTTGAAGAACACGTCGTCTTCGAGCTTGGCCGCGAGAATGGCTTGAACCACCTCAGCCCCGAAGCGCCGCGCATTCGACCAGTTCGGCGTGTGGCTGACCTCGAAATCCATCGACTGGCTCATGGCGATGCCGATGGCCCCCTGCAACACGCCTTCGCGCGCGCCGGCCGCCGTTCCAGAGCAATTGACGATATCGCCCAGATTCTGCCCGGCATTGACCCCGGAGAGCACGAGATCAGCGGGCCGGTCGCCCAGAACATGGGTCATGCCGGCAACAACGCAATCGGCGGGAGAACCACCGACCACGGCAAAGCGACGCGGCCCGCGCTCATCGAGCGACAATTCGCGCCCAAAGGTAAAGCGATGCCCTGCCCCGGACTGATTGCCGTCCGGAGCAACGATCCACACATCGTCTGAGAGCGCCTGGGCGATCTCGAGCATGACGGCAAGACCGGGCGCATCCACGCCATCGTCATTGGTGAGGAGGATGCGCAGGGACATGTCAGCGACCGCCGATGGAGGTCAGGCCACCCATATAGGGACGCAGCGCCTCGGGTATCACCACCGAGCCATCTTCCTGCTGGTAGTTTTCAAGCACTGCGATCAGGCAGCGGCCGACTGCGGTGCCGGAACCGTTGAGCGTGTGCACATAACGCGGCGCCTGCTTTTCGCCGGACGGGCGATAGCGTGCCTCCATGCGACGAGCCTGGAAATCCCCACAAACCGAAACCGAGGAGATCTCGCGATAGGTGTCCTGCCCCGGCAGCCAGACTTCGATGTCATAGGTCTTGCGGGCGCCGAAGCCGAGATCCCCGGTACACAGGGTCATGACGCGGTAATGCAGACCCAGCCGCTGCAACACGGTCTCGGCGGTCAGCAACATGCGCTCATGCTCGTTGACCGCTTCCTCGGGCGTGGTGATGGCGACAAGCTCGACCTTGTTGAACTGATGCTGGCGCAGCATGCCGCGGGTATCGCGACCGGCCGAACCGGCTTCCGAGCGGAAACACGGGGTCAGCGCCGTGAAGCGAATTGGCAGCTCTTCTTCAGCGAGGATGGATTCGCGCACCAGATTGGTCATCGGCACTTCGGCAGTGGGGATCAGCGCCAGCCGGCTGTCGCCATGCTCGGTAAAGAAGAAGTCGCCGTCGAACTTGGGCAACTGGCCGGTGCCATACATGGCCTCGTCGCGCACCAGCACCGGGGGCTGCACCTCGGTGAAGCCGAATTCGGTGGTGTGCAGGTCGAGCATGAACTGGCCGAGCGCGCGTTCCAGCCGGGCGATCTGACCCTTGAGCACCACGAAACGGCTGCCCGAAAGCTTTGCGGCAGCCTCGAAGTCCATGTTCTTTTCGGCGACGCCGATATCGAAATGCTCCTTGGGCGCGAAGCTGAAGCTCGGCTTGGCCGGACGCTGCTGTGCAGCCGTCGCCGGCGAGCCATTGGGGCCGAAATATTCGACATTGCCGCTTTCGTCGTCGCCGACCGGCACATCCTCAAAGGCCATGTTGGGGATAGCCGAGAGCACATCGCGCAACTCTTTTTCGACAGCGCGTTCCTCGGCTTCACCCGATGGAATGAATTCCTTGAGGCGCGCGACTTCGGCCATCAGCTCGGCGGCCTTGGCCTCATCCTTCTGCGCCTTGGCCTGCCCAACCTGCTTGGAGAGCGTGTTCCGCTTTTCCTGCGCCTCGTTCAGCCGCGAAATGATTTCCCGGCGGCGATCATCGATAGCCAAGAGATCGGAGGACCGGACGGACACATTCTTGCGCCGCCCCATGGCAGCGTCGAAAGCATCGGCGTTAGCTCTGATCCACTTGATATCGAACATTGTGTGTCACGGGCCCCTGCCCGCCTCTGGTTGGACGCAGGCTATTCGGATAATGCCCGGGGCACGCCTGCCAGCGCCGCGAGCACATGGACTGTGCCCCGCCGCAGCGTGACACACTCTTATTCGGAAGATGTACCAGACGCAGCAGCTTCGGCGGCAAGCGCCTTTTCCCGCCGCCGCTGGACCCAGCGCACCGAAATAATGGACAGTTCGTAGAGGCCATACATCGGCAAGGCAAGGCCGATCTGGGAGATCGGGTCGGGCGGGGTGATGAAGGCGGCTACAATCAAGATGCCGACAATAGCGTAGCGGCGGCCCTTCTTGAGCTGATCGACATTGATGAGATCGATCTGGGCCAGCAGGGTCAGCACCACCGGCAGCTGGAAACAGATGCCAAAGGCCAGGATCAGCGTCATGGCCAACCCGAGATATTCTGACACCTTGGCCAGAAGCTTGATCTCATCAGTCTGCATGCCGGCGAAGAAATTGAGCGCCATGGGCAGCACGACGAAATAGACCATCGCGGCGCCGAGCAGGAAGAAGATTGGCGTCGCGATCAGGTAAGGCACCAGGGCCTTGCGCTCATGCTTGTAAAGGCCGGGCGCAACGAAGCCGTAGATCTGCGTGGCGATATAGGGAAAGCCGAGGAAAATGGCGCCAAAGAAGGCCAGGTTCAGCTGGGTGAAGAAGAATTCCTGAGGAGCCGTGTAGATCAGCTCCATGTCGCCCGGGTTTGCATAGATGGAACGATAGGGGTTGAGCAGGATATCGAAGATGTTTCCAGCCAGCAGGAAACAGATCACCATCAGCACCACGATAGCGATGGCGCTGTTGATCAACCGCTTGCGCAGCTCGATCAAATGTTCGAGCAGCGGCGCTTCGCTGCCGGCCAGCTCGTCTTCCGAGTCGATCTTGCTCTTGTCTTCAAGCTTGGGCGTGATGTCGGCCATGATCAGCTCTTTTCGGCCGCGTCAGCGGGCTTCTTGCGCGGCGCGCGCGGCGTCTTGGCCGGAGTGGCGACAGTCTCGGCGGGCGGCATGTCAGCAGCAACAGCCTTCTTGCGTGGCGCAGCGCGCTTGGGTTCAGCCTTGACAGCAGCAGCTGGCTTTTCGGCTACTGACTTTGCCTCAACCAGCTTGGCCTCGGCGGTAACGGCCTTGGGCGCCGCTTTCTTCCGGGCGGGCTTGGGCGCATCGGCAGGCTTTGCCGGCTTCGGGCTGGCAGCCTTGGCGGTTGCAGTATCCTGGAAGGTCGGTGGCGTAGTGCGCGCGGCCTTTACCGGCTCGGCAGCAACCTTGGTCGGCTTGAAACCGGCTTCGGCGGCGATCTCGTCATTGGTCTTCTTGGCCGGCGGCATACCGGCCTTGTCGAGGATATCATCCACGACGCTTTCGACCTGGGGATCGGATTGTTTCAACACGCCGGTGGGCTTGGGGCCCTGCGGGGTCATGGCGTTGAATTCGCGCCGGATCTCGTCGGCGGTTTTCTTCAGCGGATCGGTAATGGACGAGCGCAGATTGCGCACTTCATCGAGCCCTGTCGTGCGGTTGATCTCGCGCTGGAACTCATTGCCCATGCGCCGGATCTGCCCCATGACCTTGCCGATGCGTCCCATGACCACGGGCAGGTCCTTGGGGCCAATGAAGATCAGCGCGACGACGCCGATCACCAGCATCTCTGTCCAGCCTAGGCCGAGCATCGCAGTGGTCTCCGATGGGCGACGAACCGCCCGTTAGTTCAGGTTACGAAGAAGGGCGCGCTCAGGCGTCCTTGCTCTTGTCCACTTCGCGCGCGTCGATATCGGCAGTGGTGGTGACCCGCTCGGCCGGCTTGTCGTCGTCGCGCATGCCCTTCTGGAAGGCTTTGATGCCAGACGCCACTTCACCCATCATGCCGGAAATCTTGCCCCGGCCGAAAAGCAGAATGACGACGACTGCAACGACGAGGATGCCCCAAATCGATGGCGCGTGCATGGTGATCTCCCTGAAACTCTTGGTACGCGTTACACGCGATAGATAGACCGAGAAATAGGTTTAATCTCGTCCAAACACAAGAACGTGTTCCCGATTCAAGCTCACGAACACGTCTTGGCCCACAGCCAAAGTACTGTCCGCCGGCTGACGCACCCCGATCGGCACGTCGAGGCCCGCAACCTTGACCTCGCAGATGTCGATGCCGATGGCATCACGCTTGCTGACGATACGCCCCGGCGTTCCGGGCCCTGAGGCACGGATATCGGCGCCGCCTGCGGGCCGGATGGCGACGGTGACTCTGGCGCCATCGGCATAACCCTTGGTGGTCACCGGCCCTAGAGGGGTCAGCGCAGCGCCGCTCCGCACCTCTGCGTCAATTTCACCCAGGGGGGAGAAGAAGCGTGCCGCGCCCAGATCGACCGGATGACGATAAATTTCAGCAGCGGTGCCGATCTGCACGATGCGGCCCTTGCGCAAGAGGGCCACGCGGTCGCCCATCACCATGGCCTCTTCGGGGTCGTGGGTAACGACGAGACTCGTGGCGCGTGTTTCGCGCAGAACCGCCAGGGTTTCGTCGCGGACCGTTTCACGCAGCCTTGCATCGAGGCTGGAAAAGGGTTCATCGAGCAGCAGCACGCCGGGTCGCGGGGCGACGCTGCGCGCCAGGGCTAGGCGCTGCTGCTGGCCACCGGAAAGCTGGTGTGGATAGTCGCTTTCCCGCCCGTCGAGGCCCACGCGACGCAGGGCCTGTCGCGCTTGAGCCACTGCTGCATCCTTGCCGAGCCGGCGCAGGCCGAACAACACGTTCTGCAGCAGCGTCAGATGCGGAAACAGCGCAAAATCCTGGAACATCAGGCCGATGCCGCGCCGATTGGGCGGCAGGGTGCGACCGGGAACCGACATCACCTCGCCATTGATGCGCACCGCGCCGCTCGAAATCGGCTGGATGCCGGCGGCAACGCGCAAGGCGGTGGATTTCCCCGACCCCGATTCTCCCAGGAGGCAGACGATTTCGCCGGGCCGCAGCGTGAGGTCGAAGCCATCGAGTACGCGCCGCTCACCGAGATCGACCGAGACATTCTCGAAGGCCAGTGTGGCCGCGAAGGAAACGCCCGCCGTACCGCGCGTGCCCCAGCTCTGCAGTTCCCCCACCATGGACGATTGTGCGCTCACTCGTGCTCTTCCTGTTCTTCTTCGTCGTCTTCATCCTCGATATCGCCGATATCGGCAGGATCGAGCGGGTCTTCATCCTCGCGCAGCGCCCCTTCGAAGGGCAAGGGTATCTGCAGATCGGGCGGCAAGCGTCCGGACAACAGCCCCGCCCCCTTCAAGTCTTCGAGCCCCGGCAGATCACCCAGCCGCTCCAGCCCGAAATGGTCGAGAAAGGCCTCTGTCGTGCCGTAGGTGACCGGTCGGCCCGGCGTGCGACGGCGGCCGCGCATGCGCACCCAGCCGGCTTCCATCAACAGGTCGAGCGTACCCTTGCCCGTACTGACCCCGCGCACCTCTTCGATCTCGGCGCGGGTGGCCGGCTGATGATAGGCGATGATCGCCAGGGTTTCGAGCGCGGCGCGGGACAGCGGCCGCGTCTCCTGCTCTTCGCGGCGCAGGATGAAACCGAGGTCCTGTGCCGTTCGGAACGCCCAGCCATCACCCCGGCGCACCAGATTGACGCCGCGCCCGGCATAATGCTCAGCGAGTTCGGCCAGAATACCCCGCACATCTGCACCCTCCCCAAGATAGGGGGCAATATCGGAAATGGAGATCGGCTCGGCCGACGCAAAAAGCAGTGCCTCGACAATGCGCAATTGCCGCATGCGCACCGAGCCACCCTCGTCGTCATCCATCCGGCTCATGGCGCTTCGCTTTTGCGTCGGCGCATCAGGATAGGCCCAAATGTTTCGGTCTGGCGGATGTCGATCTCCCCCTGGCGCACCAGTTCGAGGCTGGAGGCAAAGGTTGAAGCCCGGACTGTGGCGCGCTCGCTAGGCTTGGCGAGATATTGAATGAGATAGGTATCCAGAGAAACCCATTCGACGCTGTCGCCGATCAGCCGTTGCAGAAGGTCGCGCGCCTCCTGCAGGGACCAGACATTGCGCACGAAAGGCGTGTATTCGGCGACAATGCCGCGCTCGCGCTGGCTGGAATAGGCTTTGAGCAGGTCATAGAGGCTGGCCTCCCACACGGCACGGCGGGCGATTCTGATCCCTTCCGGCGCGCCTCTGGCATGCACGTCGCGACCAAGGCGCGGCAGGTTGACCAATTGCGCGGCAGAATTGCGCATGGCCTCGAGGCGCTTGAGGCGGAATTGCAGCATGGCCGCCAGCATTTCGCCGCTCGGCTCGTCGTCGCTGGGCGCCTGCGGCACCATCAGCCGACTTTTGAGATAGGCGAGCCAGGCAGCCATTACCAGATAGTCGGCGGCTACCTCGATTCGTCGCTCACGCACCGTTTCGATGAAACGCAGATATTGTTCCGCCAGGGCCAACACGGAAATGGAGGCGAGATCGACTTTCTGCCGCCGCGCCAGGTCGAGCAGCAGGTCCAGCGGCCCCTCATAGCCGCCAACATCGACGAGCAGGATTTCATCGGCCGTCGGCGGAGCGGGCTGGTTGAGCCAGTCACTTTGCGAAGCTGTCATCGGTCGATTGCTGGCCTTGCCGTCATGCCGCATCCTTGGACGGCGCCGCGGCCAGCGTCAAGGCGGCGCAATGTGCCACCCCCTGCCCCGTCTTCCAACCGAGACAATACGGCGCTATGAACGCCGCCCACCTCAAAGCGCGGGAGCCTACAATGCAGACCATTCCTCCCCTCGCAACGCTCGGCCACCGGATCATGATCCTGGGCCTGACCAATGCCGGCAAGTCGACGCTCGCCCTGGCGCTATCCGACAAACTCGGCGTGCCAGCCATCCATCTCGACCAGCTCAAGCATTTGCCCAACACCAATTGGCAGGAGCGGTCGGATGCGGATTTCCAAGCCCTGCATGACGCGGCCATCACGGGAGATGGTTGGGTCATGGACGGCAACTATACCCGCCTCATGCCACAGCGCATTGAACGCGCCACGGGAATTATCGTCGTCACCGACACCCTCCTCACCCGCTATCGCCGCTATTTCATCCGCACATTGATCCAGCGGCAACGCGCCGGCGGGCTCGAAGGTGGCGAGGACCGCGTAAACTGGAAAATGCTGCACTGGCTCTGGCACACCCGCCACTCGGTGGCCAAATATCGCGACATGGCGACGGCCTCGGGAAAACCCACCGTATTTGCCAGTAGCAAGCGCGAACTGAACGCACTCTACGACACCTGGAGTCTCAAGCACCCTTTCGCTTGACCAGGCCCAGCCGAATAGCGCTTTCCGCGGCGGCAAGAATGGCCTCCTCCGGACTGCGATAGGATCGGCCAAGCAGCGCCGCGCCCTTGCGCCCATCATAGTGCTTCTCGTTGCCGACATCATTGATGATTTGACGGACCGGACCGCCGGACAAGGCCAAAAGCCGAACGATCCAATCGGGCACCGTCTTCAGCGTCACAGGGTAGTCGGGATAGGCCCGACGCAAAATTACCGCGACCTCTTTGAAGCGCGTGTAAGGCGAGGTGCACAGATAGCGCTGGCCGATGCTCTGGGGCTTTTGCAGCGCCGCCACATGCATCGCCGCCACATCGCGCACATCGCTGACGGCAAAGCCGATATTCGGCATGGCCGGCGTCGAACCATCGAGCAGGCCCGTGACCATGCCCAAGGAAATGGACGTGTCGGCGTCGGTAGCGGGCCCGAGAATGGCGCCGGGATGGATCGTGGTCAGAGCCATCCCATTTGCCTCGGCAAAGGCCCAGGCAGCGCGCTCGGCGCGGGTCTTGCCGATGCAATAGGCCCAGGAGCGTTTCATGCCATCGAGATCGGTGAAATCGGCTTCGCTATAGGTACGAATGCCACGATCGTGACCGTGTCCATAACCCACGGTAGCGATCGACGACGTCATGATGACGCGCGTGATACCGGCAGCATGGGCAAAGCGCATCACCCGCTCGGTGCCCTCAACTGCCGGCCGCACCACGACGGCAGGATCACGCGGCTCTTCGGCGACGATTGTCGCGGCGACATGCATGACCGCATCGACATCCGCCATGGCTTCGGACCAACCCGCCTCGGAAAGGAGATCGGCGTCGACCAGCTCCAGCTGCCCACCGTGGCCAGGCGCGAGATCGGCGACCGAGGACCAAATACCAGGCACCTTACCCTGCCCCCGCACCGTACCACGCACCGAATAGCCGGCGGCAAGCAGCTGTCCGATGAGATGCTTTGCGACGAACCCCGAAGCACCGGTGACCAGAATGCGCTTCAATCACACCCCCTGCCTATTCGGGATCGCCTAAAGCCATAGAAAGACATTGGCGAGCAAAAACGCCCCAAGCGCCATGAGTACCCCACCAAAAACCTTAAATGTCATGTCGTCACCGATCCGTCTCGTCTCGGTCAGATTGGCGGGATTCTGCAAAATCGAGAACTCCCTGCCGACAACAGCACCCGAATTGCCGCCAGGCAAATCCATTTCAACAAGAGTGGTTTGCTTGTCCCCAATCAACCGCACCTGGCCCCGATACCGCGCGGACAACGACCAACGATCAGATCCATTGTCGGAAAAGAACTGATCGACCTGATCGCAAGGTATCCTAATCTGTCTGGAGACTTGCCGATAACCGATGCTACTCGTCAGCACGCACTGCTTTTCGACGGACAGAATTTTAGCTCTTACCGCTGGCCAGTCCTCGCCGACGGTGCCGAAGTGAAACAACCCAACCCCAACAACCACGAAAAAACACCCAAAGCCCAGCAATAGCTGGTCTATCCGAAACTCGGACAAAATGGCCAGAGGCCCGTATAGCCAATACTTCAACATTCAGACCCCACGCACTGCTGGCCCAAACTAGACCCAGAGCGCAAACGAACGCTGAATATTTCTCAACAAAAAGAAACGGCCCCGGAAAACCGGGGCCGTTGAAAAATTCGCAGATAGTGTCGACTTACGCCGCTTCGGCTTCGTCTTCGGTGTACTGCACCGGACCCGAATCCTGGCCCTTGGCATTGACGTCGCGATCGACGAACTCGATGACCGCCAGCGGAGCATTGTCGCCATAGCGGAAGCCGGCCTTCAGAATGCGGATATAACCGCCCTGGCGTTCGGCATAACGCGGGCCGAGCACGGCGAAGAGCTTGGCAACCTGGGCCTCGTCACGGATCTGTGCGATGGCCTGGCGGCGAGCGTGCAGGTCGCCGCGCTTGCCCAGGGTGATGAGCTTCTCGACGATCGGACGCAGGTCCTTGGCCTTGGGAAGCGTGGTAACGATCTGCTCGTGCTTGATCAGCGCGGCGGACATGTTGGCAAACATAGCCTTACGGTGAGAAGCGGTTCGGCTGAACTTGCGGCCGCGATTGGCGTGGCGCATGGTAGTCTCCTAAAATCTTGGCAGCGCGGGATCAGTAGTGATCTTCGTAGCGCTTGGCGAGGTCATCGATATTCTCGGGCGGCCAATTGTTGACGTCCATCCCGAGATGAAGCCCCATCTGTGCCAGGACTTCCTTGATTTCGTTGAGCGACTTGCGGCCAAAATTCGGGGTCCGCAGCATCTCGGCTTCCGTCTTCTGGATAAGGTCGCCGATATAAACGATGTTGTCGTTCTTGAGGCAGTTGGCCGAACGGACGGAAAGCTCCAGTTCGTCGACCTTCTTGAGCAGGGCCGGGTTGAAGGCCAGCTCGGGCACGGAATCCTGTGCCTTTTCCTTGCTGGGCTCTTCGAAGTTCACGAACACCGACAGCTGGTCCTGCAGAATGCGCGCGGCATAGGCCACGGCATCCTCAGGCGAGATCGCGCCGTTGGTTTCGACCTGCAGGGTCAGCTTGTCCTTGTCGAGGCTTTCGCCCGCACGGGTCGCATCGACCTTGTAGCTCACGCGGCGAACCGGCGAGAACAGCGCATCGACCGGAATATAGCCAATCGGGGCGTCTTCAGGACGGTTCTTGTCAGCCGGGACATAGCCCTTGCCGGTATTGACGGTGAACTCGATATTGATCTCGGCGCCATCGTCGAGGTGGCAGATCACCAACTCGGGATTGAGCACTTCGATGTCACCGGAAACCTTGATGTCGCCGGCAGTAACGGCACCCGGACCCTGACGGGTCAGAGTCAGACGCTTCGGGCCTTCGCCACCCATCTTGATGGCGATTTCCTTGACGTTCAGCACCAGGTCGGTGATGTCTTCGCGCACGCCCGGAAGCGACGAGAATTCGTGCAGAATGCCGTCAATCTGGATTGCGGTGACTGCCGCGCCCTGAAGCGACGACAGCAGCACGCGACGCAGGGCATTGCCCAGGGTAAGACCATAGCCGCGCTCCAGCGGCTCGGCGATAACCGAAGCCACTCGCGCGTCGTCGCTGCCCGAAACAATCTCCAGTTTGGTCGGCTTGATAAGTTCCTGCCAGTTCCTCTGGATCGTCACGGTATTGTCCTTTCAAAATCGCGGCCCCAAGCAGGCCGCCCGCCGCAAACACAATAGGACTCCCGACCCATTCAATCGGCCGGGAGCATATAATGGTCTTGTTAGACGCGGCGCCGCTTGCGCGGACGGCAGCCATTGTGCGGAATCGACGTGACGTCACGGATCGAGGTGACGTTGAAGCCAGCGGCCTGCAGGGCACGCAGCGCGGACTCACGGCCCGAACCAGGACCGCGCACTTCGACCTCAAGGGTCTTCATGCCGTGTTCCTGCGCCTTCTTGGCAGCATCTTCGGCCGCAACCTGAGCGGCATAAGGGGTCGACTTACGCGAGCCCTTGAAACCCATCACGCCCGAGGACGACCAGGAGATCGTGTTGCCCTGCATGTCGGCGATGGTGATCATGGTGTTGTTGAAGGAGGCGTTCACATGTGCGACGCCGGAAGTGATATTCTTGCGCTCTTTACGACGAACGCGTGCGACTTCAGCCTTAGCCATTCTTATCCTCTAGGATATCGGCGCTGCCGTAATACCAGCAGCTCCACCACGGATTTAGCGGTTCAAGCCCCTTCAGCAACTCTGTCGAGCCACCGAAAAGCCCTGCCCCGCCAAATCCAGTCAAAAACCTGTCCCGCGCCAGGCGGGAACAGAATTACTTCTTCTTGCCAGCGATCGGCTTTGCCGGACCCTTGCGGGTACGAGCATTGGTGTGGGTACGCTGACCGCGAACCGGCAGACCACGGCGGTGACGAAGACCGCGATAGTTACCAAGGTCCATCAGGCGCTTGATGTTCATCGCAACATTGCGGCGAAGATCACCTTCCACGACATAGTCACGGTCGATGGTCTCGCGGATCTGAATGACTTCAGCGTCAGTCAGCTCGTTCACGCGACGTTCGGCCGGAATGCCAACCTTGGTGCAGATATCCTCAGCGAACTTGTCGCCGATCCCGTGAATATACTGCAGCGCGATAACCACGCGCTTGTTCGTCGGGATATTGACGCCAGCAATACGAGCCACGTCTGCTCTCCTTCATTCAGCACGCGCCATCCCGGCGGGTGCCCTTAAACAACAAGGGACCGAATTCGACCCCAACGAATTGGGGAACCGAATCCAGCCCAATGATCCATGAGACTGGTGCGGTTCCTTAAAGACTCGACCAAGCAGAGTCAACAGCCCTGCCCGGCTCGACTTAGCCTGCAAGCGCGCTCTTGATCGCGCCCGTCACCTCACCGACCGGCGCCATGCCGTCGACGGGCTTCAGCAGGCCCTTGGTCGTGTAGTAGGCGACCAGGGGAGCCGTCTGCTCCGAATAGACACCGAGGCGCTTGCGCAGCACTTCCTCGTTGTCATCGGCGCGGGCCCCACCCGATTCCTTGGCCCGATTGATGACGCGCTTGACCAGCTCGTCAGCCTCGGCCTTGATCTCGATGACGGCATCGAGAGCAATGCCCTTGTCCGCAAGCATGCGATCGAGTGCTTCGGCCTGGGCAATGGTGCGCGGAAAGCCATCCAGGATGAAACCCGGCTTGCAATCCTCTGCGTCCAGACGCTCCGATACGATGCCGTTGACAATCACGTCCGAAACCAGGTCACCCCTGTCGACGATAGCCTTGGCCTCGACGCCCAGCGGCGTCTTGGCGGCAATGGCAGCACGAAGGATGTCACCGGTGGACAATTGGGGGATGCCATAGGCCTCCACCAAGATTTTTGCCTGTGTACCCTTCCCCGCCCCCGGCGGGCCCAACAGGATCAACCTCATCGACGCTTGCCTCCTCCAAGACGGGATTTCTTCAGCAGCCCTTCATATTGCTGGGCCACCAGATGGCTCTGGATCTGCGTGACAGTATCCAGGGTCACGGTCACCATGATCAGGAGCGACGTGCCGCCGATGAACTGGCTCACGGCCAGCTGGCTGAACATCACTTCCGGGATCAGGGCCACCACGGTCAGGTAAATCGCGCCGATCACGGTAATACGGGTCAACACGTAATCGATGTGCTGCGCCGTCCGCTCACCCGGACGAATGCCCGGAATGAAACCACCAGACCGCTTCAGATTGTCCGCCGTTTCCTGCGGATTGAACACGATGGCCGTATAGAAGAACGCGAAGAAGATGATGAAGAAGGCAAACAGCGCCAGATAGAGCGGCTGTCCGCGACCCAGCAGGGCCGTGATCGTGGTCAGCCATGCCGGAGCATTACCCTGCGCCGCAAACTGCGCGATGGTTGCCGGCAGCAGCAGCAGCGACGAGCCAAAGATCACCGGGATCACGCCCGAGGTGTTGAGCTTGAGCGGCAGATGCGAGGTGTCACCCTGGAACATCTTGTTGCCGACCTGGCGCTTCGGGTACTGGATCAGCAAGCGGCGCTGAGCGCGTTCGAAGAACACGATCACCGCGATCACCACCAGTGCCAGCACAATCATGCCGATGCCGGCAAAGCCCGGAATGGCGCCAGTACGGGCCAACTCGAGGGTCTGCGCAATCGTCGCCGGCAGGTTTGCCACGATACCGGCGAAAATGATCAGCGAAATGCCGTTGCCAACACCACGGGCGGTGATCTGCTCACCCAGCCACATCAGGAACATCGTGCCACCAACCAGGGTGATCACGGTCGAAATGCGGAAGAACCAGCCCGGATTGAGCACCACGCCCTGGCTCGCCTCTAGACCGACAGCGATGCCATAGGCCTGAACGGCACAGAACACCACGGCCAGGTAGCGGGTGTATTGGTTCATCTTGCGACGACCGGCTTCACCCTCTTTCTTGAGGGCTTCCAGCTTGGGCGACGCCGTCGCGATCACCTGTACCACGATGGACGCGGTAATGTAGGGAATTAGATTGAGGGCAAAAATGGCCATACGCTCGACGGCACCGCCGGCGAACATGTTGAACATGCCCAGAATACCCTGCTGGCTCTGCTCGAACGTCGCGCGGAACGCGTCCGGATCGATGCCTGGCAGCGGGATATACGTGCCCAAACGATAAATAAGCAGCGCGCCCAGTGTGAACCAGATGCGCTGCTGCAGGGCTTTCGCCTTCGAAAAGGTCGAGAAAGAAAGATTACGTGCGAGCTGTTCGGCTGCGGACGCCATTTACATCGCTCCTATGGCCTGGATGCCAGGTGCGCTCGGAGCGCCGGAGGAGCATATATGGGATATGTGCCACCCAGACGCAACAAACCAAAAGAGCGCACCCGGTCGGGATGACCGCGTGCGCCCTGCCGAGTCAATTACTTGGCGTAGGGGGTCTTCTTCCAGGTCTCTTTGACCGGGATGAGATCGACCTTACCGCCGGCAGCCTCGATGGCAGCGGCAGCGCCCTTGGTCACGTAGTCGACCTTGAAGGTAACCTTCTTGGCCGAGAAGCCTTCCGAACCGATCAGGCGCACGCCGTCCTTGGGACGACGGATCACGCCAGCTGCAACCAGAGCCGCAGCGTCGATGACGCCCTTGGCATCCAGCTTGCCGCTGTCGATATAGGCCTGGACGCGGTCGATGCGGACCTGGTTCCAATCCTTGGGGTTCCAAGCATTGAAGCCACGCTTCGGCATACGCATGTGAAGGGGCATCTGGCCGCCTTCGAAGCCGTTGATGGCGACACCGGCACGGGCCGTCTGGCCCTTGCCGCCGCGACCACCGGTCTTGCCGACACCCGAACCAATGCCACGGCCGATGCGGACGCGGACCTTGTTGGCGCCGGGATTGTCACGAAGTTCGTTCAAACGGGTCATTGGTCTGGCTCCCTTACTCGCCGACGACGCGGACGAGGTGCGGGATCTTGTTGATCATGCCGCGAACTTCCGGCGTATCAACGAGCTCGCGCTCTTTGTTCATCTTGTTCAGCCCGAGACCGATAAGGGTCGCGCGCTGGCTCTTTTCGCGGCGGATCGGCGAACCGATCTGCTTGACGACGATCGTCTTGTTCTTTGCCATAATGCTTCTCCGAGCCTGCTATCAGGCTTCGACGGCAGCCTCGCCGCGGCGAGCCTGCAGTTCGGAAACCTTGAGGCCGCGACGGGCAGCCACCGAACGGGGGCTGTCAACGCGCTTGAGCGCATCGAAGGTGGCGCGAACCATGTTGTAGGGATTTGCCGTGCCCTGGGACTTGGCGACGATGTCGTTGATGCCCAGCGTCTCGAAGACGGCGCGCATCGGACCACCGGCGATGATACCGGTACCCGGAACGGCGGCACGCAGGATCACCTTACCAGCGCCGTGGCGACCGGCCACGTCGTGGTGAAGGGTGCGGGCATCGCGAAGCGGCACGCGGATCATCTGGCGCTTGGCCTGCTCGGTTGCCTTGCGGATAGCCTCAGGAACTTCACGGGCCTTGCCGTGACCGAAACCGACGCGACCCTTCTGGTCACCGACAACGACGAGGGCGGCAAAACCAAAGCGACGGCCGCCCTTCACAACCTTGGCCACACGATTGATGTGGACCAGGCGATCGACGAACTCGCTTTCGCGCTCTTGAACGTCTCTGCTCATAATTCTTCTTCCTCGCCGTGGTTAGAACTGCAGACCGCCCTCGCGGGCAGCATCTGCAAGGGCCTTGACACGGCCATGATAGATATAGGCGCCACGGTCGAAGACCACTTCACCCACGCCGGCCTTGACGCCGCGCTCGGCAATCAACTTGCCAACGGCACTGGCGGCCTCGGCGTTCGAACCACTCTTGAGAGCGGTGCGCAGATCCTTGTCCAGGGTCGAAGCGGCAGCCAGCGTACGGCCGGATGCGTCGTCGATGATCTGGGCGTAAATATTCTTGTCCGAACGGAAAACCGACAGACGGGGACGACCAAAGGCACGAGCCTTGAGCGCCTTGCGGACACGGGCCTTGCGGCGCTCCGCGCCCTTTGCAGAAATTGCCATTTCCGGCGCTCCTTACTTCTTCTTGCCTTCTTTGCGGAAGACCTGCTCGCCCGCGTAACGCACGCCCTTGCCCTTGTAGGGCTCGGGGGGACGCCAGCTGCGGATCTCGGCCGCAACCTGACCGACCTGCTGCTTATCGGTGCCGGTAACGACGATCTCAGTCGGCACGGGCACAGCGAGGGTGATACCCTGAGGAGCCTGATAGATCACTTCATGGCTGAAGCCCAGCGACAGCTTGACGTCCTTGCCCTGCATTGCAGCGCGGTAACCGACGCCCTGGATGGCGAGCTTCTTCTCGAAGCCGGCGCTCACCCCGGTGACCAGGTTCTGGATCAGCGCGCGGGTGGTGCCCCAGGCAGCGCGAGCCTCACGGGTGTCGTTGGCAGGGGTGATGACGATGCCATCGGCGCCCTGCTCTACATTGACGATATCCATGAGCGTGAGGCTCAGTTCGCCCTTCGGGCCCTTGGCGCTCACGACACGACCATTGATCGTGACCGTAACGCCATTTACCGGGGCCACCGGTTTCTTGCCAGTACGTGACATATTGATTCCTTGAGTAATCGTCTTGCCGATCTTCTAAGCCGGGTGGCTTAGAAGACGCGGCAGAGTACCTCGCCACCCACATTGGCAGCCTTGGCTTCGTGGTCGGCCATCACGCCCTTCGGCGTAGACAGGATCGAAACACCCAGACCATTGGCAACCTGTGGAATATTCTTCACCGACGCATAGACGCGGCGGCCGGGACGGGAAACGCGCTCGATGGTGCGGATCACGCCTTCATTTTCCGAATACTTAAGTTCGATTTCGTATTCGGCAGCACCGTTCTCGAACTTGGTCTCCGAATAGCCGCGGATGAAACCCTCGGACTGGAGAACATCCAGCACACGACCACGAAGGGTCGACGCCGGCGTCGTAACGGAATTCTTGCGACGCTCCTGAGCGTTGCGGATGCGAGTCAGCATATCGCCGATGGGATCGGAAAAGCTCATCTCTAGTTTCTCCTTACCAGCTCGACTTCACCAGACCCGGGATCAAACCCAGGTTGCCCAGCTGACGCAGGGCAATACGGCTCATCTTGAGCTTGCGATAGTAACCACGCGGACGACCCGACACTTCGCAACGGTTGCGAATGCGGACCTTGGCCGAGTTGCGCGGCAGCTCAGCCAGCTTGAGGCTGGCCTTGAAGCGCTCTTCGATCGGCGCTTCCTGGTTCTTGATGGTGGCCTTGAGAGCAGCGCGCTTGTCGCCAAACTGCTTCGCCAGGGCGGCACGCTTCTTGTTCTTTTCGATGGAGCTGGTCTTTGCCATATCCTGATCCTTTATCCCTTCCCTATCCGCTTACTGGCGGAAGGGGAAGTTGAAAGCCTTGAGAAGCGCACGCGCCTCATCATCGTTCTTGGCCGTCGTGGCAACCACGATGTCCATGCCCCAAACCTGATCGATCTGATCGTAGTTGATTTCGGGGAAGATGATGTGTTCCTTGATGCCGAAGGCATAGTTGCCACGGCCGTCAAAGGCGTTCGGGTTGAGGCCACGGAAGTCACGGACGCGCGGCAGGGCGATGTTCACCAGGCGGTCCAGGAATTCATACATACGGGCCTTGCGCAGGGTCACCTTGACACCCAGCGGCATGTTCTCGCGGACCTTGAAGCCTGCGATGGACTTGCGCGCATGGGTGATAACGGGCTTCTGGCCCGCAATCTTCTGCAGCTCGTCAGCAGCCGACTTCACCTTCTTGGTGTCGTTGACAGCTTCACCAACGCCGATGTTCAGGACGATCTTGTCCAGGCGCGGGAGTTCCATGACGTTCTTGTAGGCAAACTGCTCACGCAGGGCCGCCTTGATCGTCTGGTCGTATTCGGTCCGGAGACGCGGAACGTAAGCGGTCTCAGCCATCGATCTGATCTCCGGTGGTCTTGGCGACGCGGGACTTCACGCCGTCCTTGATCTGGAAACCGACGCGGGTCGGCTTGCCCTGAGCGTCGGCAACTGCCAGGTTCGACAGGTGGATCGGCGCTTCCTTGGTGAAGATGCCGGCGTCCTGTGATGCAGTCTGCTTCTGGTGACGACGGACCAGGTTGATACCCTGGACGATCGCGCGGGTTTCGGACGGGATGACAGACAGGACCTGACCGGTCTTGCCCTTGTCCTTGCCGGCCAGGACGACGACCTTGTCGCCCTTCTTAATCTTGGCGGCCATTACAGCACCTCTGGGGCAAGCGAGATGATCTTCATGTGGTTCTTGGCGCGGAGTTCGCGCGGAACCGGTCCGAAGATACGGGTGCCGATCGGCTCCTTCTGATTGTTCAGAAGAACGGCGGCGTTCTTGTCGAAACGAATGACGGTGCCATCGGCCCGGCGGATGTCGGTTGCGGTGCGAACCACAACAGCCTTCATCACCTGGCCCTTCTTAACGCGGCCGCGCGGAATAGCGTCCTTGACCGAAACGACGATAATGTCGCCGACCGAGGCGTATTTACGATGCGAACCGCCCAGCACCTTGATGCACATGACTCGCTTGGCGCCGGAATTATCGGCGACGTCGAGATTGGACTGCATCTGGATCATGACTGGATGCCTTCTAGTTGGACCGGCTGCACCGTCATCCGGCGCGCCGACCTGAATTGTTTCTCTTACGCAGACGGAACAAGCGCCCAGCGCTTGTTCTTACTGATCGGCGCGGTTTCCTCGATCCACACGGTCTGACCGACCTTTGCCACATTATTTTCATCATGGGCGTGGTACTTCTTGGAACGACGCACGGTCTTCTTCAGAAGCGGATGAGTGAAACGGCGCTCGACGCGAACCACGATGGTCTTGTCATTGGCGTCGGAGACCACAGTCCCCTGCAAAACGCGCTTTGGCATGGGTTTTATTCCTTACTTAGCTGCGTTCTTCTGGGTCAGGATCGTCTTGATCCGCGCGATATCGCGACGGACTTCCTTGACCCGGGCCGGCTTTTCCAACTGCTGGGTAGCGCGCTGGAAACGCAGGTTGAACTGTTCTTTCTTCAGGTCGACGAGCTGATCTTTCAGTTCGTCTGCGGTCTTGGCCCGCACATCACTGGCTTTCATGCTCGTGTTCCTTAGTCAGCAATACGCGTAATGATACGCGTGGTGATCGGCAACTTCATTGCACCGAGGCGAAGCGCCTCCTTTGCAACGTCTTCGGGCACGCCGTCAATCTCAAAAACGATACGACCCGGTTTTACGCGTGCGGCCCAGTACTCGACAGAACCCTTACCCTTACCCATACGGACTTCGGTAGGCTTCTTGGAAACCGGCAGATCCGGGAAAATCCGGATCCACACGCGGCCCTGACGCTTCATTTCGCGAGTGATCGCGCGGCGGGCAGCTTCGATCTGGCGGGCAGTCACGCGTTCCGGCTCGGTGGCCTTGAGTGCGTACTGGCCGAAAGCCAGATCGGTACCACCCTTGGCCAGGCCATGGATGCGACCCTTGTGGGCCTTGCGGAACTTAGTTCTCTTCGGTTGCAGCATAATGAACTAACCTTCTTATGCGCGTTCGCGGTCGCGGTCGCCGCGTTCACGGCGCGGTTCGCGCTCGCTACGCTGACCACCTTCACTACCTTCGGTAGCGCGACGTTCATGGGCCGACGGATCATGCTCGAGGACTTCGCCCTTGAAGATCCAGACCTTGATACCGATGATGCCGTAAGTGGTTTCGGCTTCGGCGGTACCATAGTCGATGTCAGCACGCAGGGTGTGCAGCGGCACGCGGCCTTCGCGGTACCATTCGGTACGAGCGATGTCGGCACCACCGAGACGACCACCGACATTGACGCGGATACCACCGGCGCCCATGCGGATTGCGGTCTGCACGGCGCGCTTCATGGCGCGACGGAATGCCACACGACGTTCCAGCTGCTGGGCAATGCCCTGGGCAACCAGCGTCGCATCGGTTTCCGGCTTGCGCACTTC
Organism: Devosia sp. 63-57; assembly: GCF_001899045.1. Classification (NCBI taxonomy): domain Bacteria; kingdom Pseudomonadati; phylum Pseudomonadota; class Alphaproteobacteria; order Hyphomicrobiales; family Devosiaceae; genus Devosia; species Devosia sp. 63-57. The sequence goes on from NZ_MKUY01000003.1 coordinate 339,684, forward strand.
AACGATGTTGATGTGCACTTCGCTGTCGGTGAACTTCTTCACCTTGGCGCGGATCTTGTCGATGTCAGCGCCCTTCTTGCCGATCACGATGCCCGGACGGGCAGTGTGGATCGACACGCGGCACTTGCGGTGCGGACGCTCGATGACGATCTTGGAAACCGCAGCGGCCTTCAGGTCTTCCATCAGAGCCGTACGGATCTTCAGGTCTTCCTGCAGCAGCGTGCCGTATTCGCCCTTATTGGCGTACCAGCGGCTGTCCCAGGTGCGGTTGATGCCGAGGCGGAAGCCGATCGGATTGATTTTCTGGCCCATTATGCGGCCTCCTCAACTTGCCGGACGACGATCGTCAGATGCGAGAACGGCTTCTCGATACGTGCCGACTTGCCGCGACCGCGGGCGGTGAAACGCTTCATGACAAGCGAATTACCAACGAAGGCTTCGGCAACGACGAGAGCGTCGGTGTCCAGGCCATGGTTGTTCTCGGCGTTGGCGATGGCGCTTTCCAGCACCTTCTTCACCTGGCCGGAGATACGCTTGTGGCTGAATTCGAGATCGGCCAGAGCACGTTCGACCTTCTTGCCACGGATCAACTGCGCGACGAGGTTCAGCTTCTGAGGGCTGATGCGCAGCATGCGCAGCACAGCCTTGGCCTCGTTATCCTTGAGAGCGCGCTCAGTCTTTGGCTTGCCCATCTTACTTCCTCTTGGCCTTCTTGTCGGCCGCGTGCCCGTAATAGGTACGGGTCGGAGCGAACTCACCAAACTTGTGGCCGATCATGTCTTCGGTGACGTTCACCGGAACATGCTTCTGACCATTGTGCACGCCGAACGTGATGCCGACGAACTGCGGCAGGATGGTCGAACGACGGGACCAGATCTTGACCACATCGCTGCGGCCAGAGGACTGGGCCTTCTCGGCCTTCTTGAGCAGATAGCCGTCGACGAACGGCCCCTTCCAAATCGAACGGGTCATGTCTTACCTGCCCTTCTTCACGTGACGGCTGCGAACGATGAACTGGTCCGTTGCCTTGTTGCTGCGGGTACGCTTGCCCTTGGTCGGCTTGCCCCACGGGCTCACCGGGTGACGGCCACCCGAGGTACGGCCTTCACCACCACCATGCGGGTGGTCGACCGGGTTCATGGTCACGCCGCGGTTGACCGGCTTCTTGCCGAGCCAGCGGTTGCGACCGGCCTTGCCGAGCGAGGTGTTGGCATGGTCCTGGTTGGACACGGCACCAACGGTCGCCAGACACGTGCCATGCACGCGGCGCTGCTCACCGGAGTTGAGGCGCAGAATGGCCCAACCATGGTCGCGACCCACATACTGGGCATAGGCACCGGCAGAACGAGCCACCTGGCCACCCTTGCGGGGCTTGAGCTCGATGTTGTGCACGATGGTACCGACCGGCATGCGCTCGAGCGGCATCGCATTGCCCGGCTTCACGTCGACAGTGTTCATCGAGGAGATGACCTTGTCGCCGGCAGTCAGGCGCTGGGGCGCAACGATATAGGCGAGCTCGCCATCTTCGTACTTGATCAGCGCGATCCAGGCGGTGCGGTTCGGATCGTATTCGAGACGTTCTACGGTCCCGACTGCGTCGAACTTCACGCGCTTGAAGTCGATGGTGCGGTAGCTGCGCTTGTGACCACCACCACGGTGATAGGCAGTGATGCGGCCACGGTTGTTACGACCACCGGTCTTGTTGAGGCCTTCGGTCAAAGCCTTGACCGGGGCGCCCTTCCACAGTTCCGAACGGTCGGTCGTGATCAGGGTACGACGGCCTTCGGAGGTGGGATTGTAAGTCTTTAGAGCCATTTTGTTCTGTCTCTTCCCTTAGAGGCCGGTCGAAATATCGATCGACTGGCCGTCGACGAGGGTCACGATCGCCTTCTTGACGTCGTTGCGAACACCGACGCGACCACGGAAGCGCTTCACCTTGCCCTTGCGGACGAGGGTGTTCACCGCCTTGACCTTGACCGAAAACAGCTGCTCGACGGCGGCCTTGATGTCGGTCTTGTTGGCGTCGATGGCAACGTCGAAGACAACCTGGTTGGCTTCAGAAGCCATGGTCGACTTTTCCGTCACGACGGGGTTACGAATGATGTCGTATGCGTCAAGCTTGTTCATGCGAACCTCGCTTCGAGCGCTTCGAGCGCTGCCTTGGTGAGGACGAGCTTGTCGCGCTTCAGGATCGACACAACGTTGATCCCCTGGATCGGCAGCACGTCGATATTCGGGATGTTGCGGGCGGCCAGAGCAAAGTTCTGGTCGACATCAGCGCCGTCGATGATCAGCACGTTTGCCCAGTCGAGCTTGCCGAATGTCGTCCGCAGAGCTGCAGTCTTGGCTTCCTTCTGGGCGACGCTGTCGATGACGATCAGCGAGCCAGCCTGGGCCTTGGACGACAGAGCATGCTTCAGAGCCAGGACGCGAACCTTCTTGGGAAGGTCGATGGCGTGGCTGCGCGGGGTCGGACCGAATGCACGGCCACCACCACGGAACTGCGGAGCCTTGCGATCGCCGTGACGAGCGCCGCCAGAACCCTTCTGCTTCACGAACTTCTTGCCCGTGCGCACGCCTTCCGACCGGTTCTTCACGTCATGCGTGCCGGCCATGGCCTTGAGCTGCTGGTAGCGAACCATGCGGTGGAGGATATCCGGGCGGACTTCAAGGCCGAACACATCGTCCTTGAGATCGACCGTACCGGCGGCCTTGCCGTCGAGAGTGGTTACCTTGAGTTCCATTTACTTCGCTTCTCCCGCAGCTGCGGCCTCGAACGAACCCGGCAGGGCAGCGTTCGCGGGAGCCGGCTTCTTGACGGCGTCCTTGACCATAATCCACGCGCCCTTGGCGCCCGGAACCGAACCCTGGATCAGGATCAGGCCGCGCTCGACGTCGGTCTTGACGACCTTGACGTTCTGCGTGGTGATGCGACGATCGCCCATGTGGCCCGGCATCTTCTTGTTCTTGAAGGTCTTGCCCGGATCCTGACGCTGACCGGTCGAACCGATCGAGCGGTGGGAGACGGACACACCGTGCGAGGCGCGCAGACCACCGAAGTTCCAACGCTTCATACCGCCGGCAAAACCCTTACCGATGGATGTTCCGGTCACGTCGACCAGCTGACCTTCGGAGAAGTGGTCGGCCTTCAGAGTGGCGCCAACTTCGATCAGGTTCTCGGCATCGACGCGGAATTCTGCGACGTGACGCTTGGGTTCGACCTTGGCGACGGCATACTGCCCACGCTCGGCCTTGGAAACATTCTTGGCCTTTGCCTGGCCAGCGCCGAGCTGCAGCGCTGTATAACCGTCCTTGTCAACGGTCCGCTGGCCCACCACCTGGCAATTCTGCAGGCTAAGCACCGTCACGGGGACGTGCGAGCCGTCCTCGGCGAAGATGCGGGTCATACCCAGCTTCTGTGCGATCAATCCAGAACGCATCGGTTTTACCTTCTCTTTGGCGCTCTGCCGGGTCATGATTTCAGAGGACCCTTTTTGCGGCAGGCGCGGAAACTTTTGTTCGTCTTACAGCTTGATTTCGACGTCGACGCCGGCGGCGAGATCGAGCTTCATCAGCGCATCGACCGTTTGGGGAGTCGGGTCCACAATGTCAAGCAAACGCTTGTGGGTCCGAATCTCGAACTGCTCACGTGCCTTCTTATCGATATGCGGCGAGCGGTTCACGGTGAATTTGTCGATGCGGGTCGGCAGCGGGATAGGACCGCGAACCTGTGCACCCGTACGCTTGGCGGTATTGACGATCTCGCGGGTCGAGGTGTCGAGTACGCGATGGTCAAACGCCTTGAGGCGGATGCGGATATTCTGACCGTTCATCTTCACAATCCTGACATAAAAGGTTCGCGGCGCGCTCAATCGCGCGCCGCGAATATCTTTAGATTGATTACTTCAGGATCTTGGCGACGACGCCCGAACCCACGGTACGGCCGCCTTCACGGATAGCGAAGCGGAGCTTTTCTTCCATAGCGATCGGCACGATCAGCTGAACATTGATGTTCAGGTTGTCGCCCGGCATCACCATTTCGGTGCCTTCCGGCAGCGTCACGATACCGGTCACGTCGGTGGTGCGGAAGTAGAACTGCGGACGGTAGTTCGCAAAGAACGGGGTGTGACGGCCGCCTTCTTCCTTGGTGAGGATGTAAACCTCAGCCGTGAAGTCGGTGTGCGGGGTCACTGAACCGGGCTTGCAGAGAACCTGGCCGCGCTCCACCTGGGTACGGTCGATACCACGGATCAGAGCGCCGATGTTGTCGCCAGCCTCACCCGAGTCGAGCAGCTTGCGGAACATTTCCACGCCGGTGACGGTGGTCTTCTGGGTGGCCTTGATGCCGACGATTTCGACTTCTTCGCCGACCTTGACGATGCCGCGCTCAACGCGACCGGTCACCACGGTACCACGACCCGAGATCGAGAACACGTCTTCGATCGGCAGCAGGAAGGGCTGGTCGACCGGACGTTCCGGCTGCGGGATGTATTCATCGACATTGCGCATCAGCTCGAGAACGGCGTCGTGGCCGATCTTCGGATCGCGATCTTCGAGGGCGGCGAGAGCCGAACCCTTGACGACCGGGATGTCATCGCCAGGGAAGTCGTACGAGGACAGCAGTTCGCGAACTTCGAGTTCGACGAGCTCGAGCAGTTCCGGATCGTCGACCAGGTCGACCTTGTTCAGGAACACGACCAGAGCCGGCACGCCGACCTGACGGGCGAGCAGGATGTGCTCACGGGTCTGGGGCATCGGGCCGTCAGCAGCGGACACCACGAGGATACCGCCGTCCATCTGGGCAGCGCCGGTGATCATGTTCTTCACATAGTCGGCGTGGCCGGGGCAGTCCACGTGAGCGTAGTGACGGTTGGCCGTCTCGTACTCGACGTGGGCAGTGTTGATGGTGATGCCGCGGGCCTTCTCTTCCGGAGCAGCGTCGATCTGGTCATACGCCTTGAAGGTGGCGCCGCCGGTCTCAGCCAGAACCTTGGTGATCGCTGCGGTCAGCGAGGTCTTGCCATGGTCAACGTGACCGATGGTGCCGATGTTAACGTGCGGCTTGCTGCGGGAAAACTTTTCCTTCGCCATCGCTTTTCTCCAAATTCGTCAGCGCAATCGCCGACATTCAGTTGAGTTTAGTAGCTTGCGCTGTTGTTAGGCGTATTTGGCCTGGACTTCGTCGGCGACAGCCTGCGGAACCTGCTCGTAATGGTCGAACGTCATCGTGTACTGAGCACGACCCTGGCTCATGGAGCGCAGCGAGTTCACATAACCGAACATGTTTGCAAGCGGCACGAACGCATTAACGACCTGGACAACACCACGGCTTTCAGTGCCCTGGATCTGCCCACGACGCGAGTTGAGGTCGCCGATGACATCGCCCATGTAATCGTCTGGCGTGACAACTTCAACCTTCATGATCGGCTCGAGGATCTTCGGGCCAGCTTCACGAAGGGCTTCACGGAAACCTGCACGGCCCGCGATTTCGAAGGCGAGGACCGAGGAGTCGACGTCGTGGTAGGCGCCATCGATGAGCGTGACCTTAACGTCCACCACCGGGAAGCCGATCAGCGGGCCTGCGCCCATGACCGACTCGATGCCCTTGCTGACACCCGGCACGTATTCCTTCGGCACAGCGCCACCAACGATGGCGTTGACGAATTCCAGGCCCTTGCCGACTTCACCCGGCTCGACAACAATCTTGATACGGGCGAACTGACCGGAACCACCAGACTGCTTCTTGTGGGTGTAGTCTTTTTCGGTCTTGCGCGTGATGGTCTCGCGATAGGCAACCTGCGGCTGACCGATATTGGCTTCGACCTTGAACTCGCGACGCATGCGGTCGACGAGAATGTCGAGATGGAGTTCACCCATGCCCGAGATGATGGTCTGGCCGGATTCTTCGTCGGTCTTGACGCGGAAGGACGGATCTTCGGCAGCCAGGCGGTTGAGGGCAAGACCCATCTTTTCCTGATCGGCCTTGGACTTCGGCTCGACGGAGATGTCGATAACCGGATCCGGGAAAATCATGCGCTCAAGGATCACCTGCGAATTGGTCGGCGCCAGGGTGTCACCAGTGGTGGTGTCCTTGAGACCAACGATAGCCACGATGTCGCCAGCAAAGGCTTCCGTGATCTGCTCGCGGCTGTTCGAATGCATCTGGAACATGCGGCCAACGCGCTCGCGCTTGCCCTTCACGGTATTTTCCAGCTGGATACCCGCCTCGAGGTGACCCGAATAGATGCGGCAGAAGGTCAGCGTACCCATGTGCGGGTCGTTGGCAATCTTGAAGGCCAGCATCGAGAGCGGCTCGTTGTCGTCAGCGTGACGCTCGATCGGCTCTTCCGTCTTGGCATCAATACCCTTGATGGCGGGGATATCGATCGGCGACGGCAGGAAGTCGATAACGCCGTCCAGCAGAGGCTGCACGCCCTTGTTCTTGAAGGCCGAGCCGGCAAACATCAGGAAGAACTTGGTCTCGATGACGCCCTTGCGGAGCAGACGACGAATGGTGTCGTTGTTCGGCACTTCCCCGTTGAGGTAGGCCTCCATCGCATCGTCATCCATTTCCACGGCGGCTTCAATCATGCGCTCGCGGAACTGTTCGGCTTTTTCCTTGAGATCGGCCGGAACTTCGACGATGTCCCACTGTGCGCCGAGCTCTTCGTTGCGCCAGACAAGGCCCTTCATCTCGATCAGGTCGACGACGCCCTTGAACTCGGTCTCGGCGCCGATCGGCAGCTGAACCGGAACGCCCTTGGCGCCAAGACGCGAACCAACCATCTCCACGCAGCGGTAGAAGTCGGCACCGATCTTGTCCATCTTGTTGACAAAGATCAGACGTGGAACGTGGTACTTGTCAGCCTGGCGCCAGACAGTCTCCGTCTGCGGCTCTACGCCGGCATTGGCGTCGAGCAGAGCGACAGCACCGTCGAGCACACGAAGCGAACGTTCAACTTCAATAGTGAAGTCCACGTGGCCGGGCGTGTCGATGATGTTGAAGCGGTGCTGCACGCCATCACGAGACTTCCACGACGTGGTCGTCGCAGCCGAAGTGATGGTGATGCCGCGTTCCTGCTCCTGCTCCATCCAGTCCATGGTCGAAGCACCATCATGGGTTTCGCCCATTTTATGGTTCTTGCCTGTGTAATACAGGATGCGCTCGGTCGTGGTCGTCTTGCCAGCATCGATGTGCGCCATGATGCCGAAGTTACGATAGAGATTAATGGCGGTTTCGCGTGCCATGAGGTGCTCCTACTACCAGCGGTAGTGCGAGAAGGCACGGTTGGCGTCAGCCATACGGTGCGTGTCTTCGCGTTTCTTGACGGCCTGACCGCGACCATTCATCGCATCCATGAGCTCGCCGGAGAGGCGTTCACGCATGGTGTTCTCGCCGCGCTTGCGGGCGGAATCGATGAGCCAACGGATGGCAAGGGCCTGCTGACGGTCAGCACGGACTTCGACCGGAACCTGGTAGGTTGCACCACCAACGCGGCGCGAACGCACTTCGACGGCCGGACGGATATTGTCCAGGGCGCCGTGGAACACGGTGATCGGGTCCTGCTTGGTCTTGGCTTCGACGATGTCGAAAGCGCCATAGACGATACCTTCAGCGGCCGACTTCTTGCCGTCCTTCATCAGGGAATTCATGAACTTGGTGACAACCAGATCGCCGAACTTGGGATCAGGAATAACGTCGCGTTTTTCTGCGCGGTGACGACGGGACATATCTCGATCTCCTTACTTCGGACGCTTCGCGCCGTACTTCGAACGACGCTGCTTGCGATCCTTCACGCTCTGCGTGTCGAGGACGCCGCGGAGCACGTGATAGCGAACACCCGGCAGGTCGCGAACGCGGCCGCCGCGGATGAGCACAACGGAGTGCTCCTGAAGGTTGTGACCTTCGCCCGGGATGTACGAAATCACTTCGCGCTGGTTGGTCAGGCGAACCTTGGCCACCTTGCGCAGAGCCGAGTTCGGCTTCTTCGGGGTCGTCGTGTACACACGGGAGCAAACGCCGCGCTTCTGCGGATTGGCTTCCATGGCCGGAACTTTGTTCCGCTTTGGCTTGCTGGCGCGTGGCTTGCGGATCAGCTGATTAATGGTGGGCATTGCGCTCTTTCCATTGTCCAAAATTCGGAGCCGCTCGCTGGCGAGAAGCCCCAGTACTTCAATCTCACGCCCCAGGGAGCGCTACGGTGGTCTACACAAGCAAACCAAAGCGGCGCTCGCCCGCACCCGACAAGGATACGGCGGCGCCTCAGTTGCAGCGGACCACCCGCCTTTCGGCAGCAGTCATGCGCACAAGGATTTGCGTCGTCTAGTTACCCGACAGTGTGTTTGATCGTCCTGGATTCCCGCTCAAGATGGCAGGGACCCGGTGTGACAATCACGACCGACCGCTTAGGTAGGCGCTGTTTAGAACCGATGACTCGTTCCGTCAAGGATTCTTTCGTGGAAAAACCGAGGCACAGCCATGCGTTTTGGACGCTAAGGCCATTTTAGCGCCCCCGGCTGCAACTGGACGGAGTTTTGCAAATCCGTTCGGAAGCCCCCTGCCCTCGCAGCTACTTCTGCCGTGCCTTCATAGCATCCACCACCTTGGCGATGCGCCTGGCGCGGGTCTCCTCCGATTTCGCATCGGTCACCGAAAGCACATGCCTGTTTTGGTTGCTATAGGAGAGACTTTGGAAGAAGGCCAGCGCGCCCTCATCCATTGCCAGCTCGCGGGCAAGGTCTTCAGGCACCTGCACCTCGCGCGGCGCTGTATCGAGCGCGATCTCGACTTCGATGGTTTCACCACCGACGAGCCCAGCCTCGACTCGACGCGCCGCACTCAAAGGGATCAGAGCCCGACCACCCATTGACCCGACCGTCGACCGATAGGTGAGCGCACCCGCCGTCAGCACCACCGCCGGACGCTTGCCGCCCCCAAGCGCGTCAAGCACCTCGGATGGAACTTCGATGCCGGTATTATTGCCGTCCAGAACCACCATTGTTGTGAACTTCATGCTCCGCCTCCCACTGTTGTCGCCAGAGCGATGAATGAGTGAACGCAGAATCGACGCCAAAGAAAAGGGGCCCGGAGGCCCCTTTTCCAATCTCGATCAGTAGATCGCTTACTCGGCGGCCGGCGCCGGGATAGCGGCGGTCTCGGCCTGACGACGGCGCTCTTCCAGGATCAGGTCATCGCGCTTGGACGCGATCTGCTTGGCCTTGGTCTGGCCGGCACCGGTACCCGCCGGGATCAGGCGGCCGACGATGACGTTTTCCTTGAGGCCTTCGAGCAGGTCGGCCTTGCCGGAAACGGCAGCTTCGGTGAGCACGCGGGTGGTTTCCTGGAACGACGCGGCGGACACGAACGAGCGGGTCTGCAGCGACGCCTTGGTGATGCCGAGCAGCACCGGGTTGGCAGTCGCCGGCTTCTTGCCTTCGGCCACCAGAGCATCGTTGAGCTCGTCGAAGTCCAGCTTGTCGAGCTGCTCGTCCTTGAGCAGGCCAGACTCACCTGGATCCACGATCTCGACCTTCTGCAGCATCTGGCGAACGATCACCTCGATGTGCTTGTCGTTAATCAACACGCCCTGCAGGCGATAGACTTCCTGGATCTCGTTGACGAGGTAGCGCGCCAGTTCCTCAACGCCCTTGATGGCAAGGATGTCATGCGGAGCGGGATTGCCGTCCAGGATGTATTCGCCCTTCTCGATGGTGTCGCCTTCCTGGAGGTGGAACGGCTTGCCCTTCGGGATCAAGTACTCGACCGGATCGGCACCCTCTTCGGTCGGCTCGATGATGACACGGCGCTTGTTCTTGTAGTCGCGACCGAAGCGGATGGTGCCATCGATCTCGGCGATGATGGCGTGATCCTTCGGACGACGGGCTTCGAACAGCTCGGCCACACGCGGCAGACCGCCGGTGATGTCCTTGGTCTTGGCGCTTTCGAGCGGGATACGAGCGAGAATATCACCCGGAGCGACCTTCTCGCCCGGCTCGACGTTGATAACCGCGTCGACGGAGAGCAGGTAACGGGCATCGCCACCACGTTCGACCTTGGCAACCGCACCGCCGCGGGCAATGGCGAGTGCGGGCTTGAGGCCCTCACCACGCTGGTTGCCGCGCCAGTCGATGACCACGCGCTTTGTGAAGCCAGTGGCCTCGTCGGTGTTTTCCGCAACCGAAGCACCGTCGACCAGATCCTCGAACAGGACCTCGCCTTCGACTTCGGCCAGGATCGGACGGGTGTACGGATCCCATTCAGCCAGACGCTGGCCGCGACGAACGGTGTCGCCAGCCTTGACGAGGAGCTTGGAGCCGTAGGTCACCTTGTGGGTCGCACGTTCCTTGCCTTCGCCATCCAGGATGACGAGAGCAACGTTACGGGCCATGACGACCTGCTTGCCACCTTCGACATTGGCGAGGTTCGGGTTGCGAACTTCGATCGTGCCTTCAGCGCCAGCTTCGAGGAACGAGGAGTCGACCACCTGAGCGGTACCACCGATATGGAAGGTACGCATGGTGAGCTGGGTGCCGGGTTCACCGATGGACTGCGCGGCGATAACGCCGACAGCTTCACCGATATTGACCGGGGTACCACGAGCCAGGTCGCGACCATAGCAAGCCGCGCAGCAGCCCTGGCGGAGATCGCAGGTCAGCGGCGAGCGAATGCGGATCGACTGGATGCGAGCCTCTTCGATGACGTCGACATGCTTTTCTTCGAGCAGAGTGCCCTTCGGCGCGATCAGGTCACCCGTCAAGGGGTGGAACACGTCGTCGGCAGTCGTACGGCCGAGAACGCGCTGACCGAGCGAGGCCACGATCTGGCCTGCGTCCACGATCGGCTCCATGGTGAGGCCGCGTTCGGTACCGCAATCCACCTCGATGATGATGGCGTCCTGCGCCACGTCAACGAGACGGCGGGTCAGGTAACCCGAGTTTGCGGTCTTCAGAGCGGTATCGGCCAGACCCTTGCGGGCACCGTGGGTCGAGTTGAAGTACTCGAGAACGTTGAGGCCTTCCTTGAAGTTCGCGGTGATCGGCGTTTCGATGATCGAGCCGTCCGGCTTGGCCATGAGACCGCGCATGCCGGCGAGCTGCTTCATCTGTGCCGGTGAACCACGAGCACCGGAATGGCTCATCATATAGACCGAGTTGATCGGCTTCTGACGACCCGTTTCCTTGTCGAACTGAACGGCAGCGATGCCCTTCATCATTTCTTCGGCGATCTTGTCACCGCACTTGGCCCAGGCGTCGACGACCTTGTTGTACTTTTCGCCCTGGGTGATCAGGCCGTCATTGTACTGCTGCTCGAATTCCTCGACCAGCTTACGGGTGTCTTCGACAATGGTGTACTTGGACGCCGGGATAACCATGTCGTCCTTGCCGAACGAAATGCCGGCATCACAAGCATTCTTGAAACCGAGCTGCATGACGCGGTCGCAGAAGATCACGGTCTCCTTCTGACCGCAGCCACGGTAAACCGTGTCGATCATCTTGGAGATCATCTTCTTGGTCATCAGCTGGTTCGCCGTTGCGAACGGCACCGTCGGGCTCTTGGGCAGGATCTGCCCGATGAGCATACGGCCCGGGGTCGTTTCCACGATCTCGGTGATCTCGTTGCCGTCCTTGTCCCAGGCCGGCACGCGTGCCTTGATCTTGGTGTGCAGGGTCACGACCTTGTTGTCGAGCGCGTGCTCGAGCTCGGCATAGGACGCGAACGCCATGCCTTCACCCGGCTCACCTTCGCTCATCAACGACAGGTAGTAGAGACCCAGAACGATGTCCTGGCTGGGGACGATGATCGGCTGGCCGTTGGCCGGGTGCAGGATGTTGTTGGTCGACATCATCAGCACGCGGGCTTCCAGCTGCGCCTCGAGCGACAGCGGGACGTGGACAGCCATCTGATCACCGTCGAAGTCGGCATTGAAGGCCGAGCAGACGAGCGGGTGCAGGCGGATGGCCTTGCCTTCGATCAGGATCGGCTCGAACGCCTGGATGCCCAGACGGTGCAGCGTCGGGGCGCGGTTCAGCAGCACCGGGTGCTCGCGGATGACCTCGTCCAGGATATCCCAGACTTCCGGCTTTTCCTTTTCCACCAGCTTCTTGGCCTGCTTCACCGTTGAGGAGAAGCCCTTGGCCTCGAGGCGCGAGTAGATGAACGGCTTGAACAGCTCGAGCGCCATCTTCTTGGGCAGGCCGCACTGGTGCAGCTTGAGGTAGGGACCCACGGTGATGACCGAACGACCGGAATAGTCGACGCGCTTACCGAGCAGGTTCTGGCGGAAGCGGCCCTGCTTGCCCTTGAGCATGTCGGAGAGCGACTTCAGCGGACGCTTGTTGGCACCGGTGATGGTGCGGCCACGGCGGCCGTTGTCGAACAGAGCGTCAACGGCTTCCTGCAGCATGCGCTTTTCGTTGCGGATGATGATGTCCGGGGCGCGGAGCTCGATCAGGCGCTTCAGGCGGTTGTTGCGGTTGATGACGCGACGATAGAGGTCGTTGAGATCGGACGTGGCAAAGCGGCCACCATCCAGCGGCACCAGCGGGCGCAGCTCGGGCGGAATGACCGGAATGACGGTCATGATCATCCATTCGGGCTTGTTGCCCGATACGATGAACTGTTCGACGATCTTCAGGCGCTTGGCGAGCTTCTTGGGCTTAAGTTCAGTCGTGGCCTCGGCAATTTCGACGCGCAGATCGGCGGCGATCTTTTCGAGGTCGAGCCCGAGCAGGATGTCGCGAATGGCTTCAGCGCCGATCTTGGCGGTGAAGGTGTCGGCACCGTATTCGTCCTGGGCGTCCAGGAACTGCTCTTCGGTCAGGAGCTCGTTCTGTGTGAACGGGGTAAGACCTGGGTCAAGAACGACATAGTTTTCGAAGTAAAGGATACGCTCGATATCCTTGAGCGTCATGTCGAGCAGCAGGGCAATGCGGCTCGGCAAAGACTTCAGGAACCAGATGTGAGCAACCGGAGCGGCGAGCTCAATATGGCCCATGCGCTCACGACGAACGCGGCTCAGAGTGACTTCGACGCCGCACTTTTCGCAGATGACGCCCTTGAACTTCATGCGCTTGTACTTGCCGCACAAGCATTCGTAGTCCTTCACGGGGCCAAAGATGCGCGCGCAGAACAGACCATCGCGCTCAGGCTTGAACGTACGATAGTTGATGGTCTCGGGCTTCTTGATCTCGCCATAGGACCAGGAAAGGATCTTTTCCGGGCTGGCGATCGAGATCTTCATCTGATCGAAGGTCTGGACGGGGACGGCCGGGTTGAACGGGTCCATGACGTGGGAATGATGATTCATCAGTTCTCTCCTCTATCCGCCCAGAATGCGAGTGTGACCGCATTCTGAACGGAAGGTGAATGGGGTTGGAAGTGCCGGATTATTACGCCGCTTCCTGAGGAGGAGCGAGTTCGCCTTCGGCCTCGCTCTGCGGAGCATCGAGCTCCCGATTGTCCAGCTCGACATTGAGACCCAGCGAGCGGATTTCCTTGACGAGAACGTTGAAGCTCTCGGGGATACCCGCCTCGAAGGTGTCGTCGCCACGCACGATGGCTTCGTAGACCTTGGTACGGCCGGCCACGTCGTCTGACTTGATGGTGAGCATTTCCTGCAGCGTATAGGCGGCGCCATATGCTTCGAGGGCCCACACCTCCATCTCGCCGAAGCGCTGGCCACCGAACTGCGCCTTGCCGCCCAGCGGCTGCTGGGTAACGAGCGAGTAGGGACCGATGGAACGGGCGTGGATCTTGTTGTCCACCAGGTGGTCGAGCTTGAGCATGTAGATGTAGCCCACCGTCACCTGACGGTCGAACTGCTCACCGGTGCGGCCGTCGAAGACGGTCGACTGACCCGACGGCTTCAGCCCTGCCCGCTCGAGCATGACCACGATGTCAGCTTCCTTGGCACCATCGAACACCGGCGTCGCGATCGGCACACCCTTGGAGAGGTGCTCGCCCAGGCGCAGCATGCCGTCATCGTCGAGGTCGGTAATGGCCTCGTCATTGGCGAACAGCTCCTTGATCTCGGCGCGCAGCGGCTTGAGATCGCCCTTGGCGTGATAAGCGCGAACCATCTGGTCGATCTTCTTGCCCATGCCGGCGCAAGCCCAGCCCAGATGGGTCTCGAGAATCTGACCGACGTTCATGCGCGACGGCACGCCCAGCGGGTTGAGCACGATGTCAACCGACGTACCATCTTCCAGGTACGGCATGTCTTCCACCGGCACGATACGCGAAACCACGCCCTTGTTGCCGTGGCGGCCGGCCATCTTGTCGCCCGGCTGGATCTTGCGCTTGGTGGCGATGAAGACCTTGACCATCTTCATCACGCCCGGCGGAAGTTCGTCACCGCGCTGCAGCTTGTCGACCTTGTCGATGAAACGCTGTTCGAGCAGACGACGGCTCTCTTCATACTGAGCATGAAGGGCTTCCATCTCGGTCATGACCTTGTCGTCATCGACCGCGAACTGCCACCACTTCGACCGCGGCTGCGCTTCGAAGATGGAGTCATTGAGCTTGGTGCCGACGACATAGCCCTTCGGACCTGCGGTCGCGGCCTTGCCGAACAGCATTTCCTTGAGACGGGCATAGACGTTACGGTCGAGGATCGACTGTTCGTCGTCACGGTCCTTGGCGAGGCGTTCGATTTCCTCGCGCTCGATGGCCATGGCGCGCTCGTCCTTGTCGATGCCGTGGCGATTGAACACGCGCACTTCAACGACAGTACCAGCATCGCCCGGCGGCACGCGGAGCGAGGTGTCGCGAACGTCGGAAGCCTTTTCGCCGAAGATGGCGCGGAGGAGCTTTTCTTCCGGCGTCATCGGCGATTCACCCTTGGGGGTGATCTTGCCCACCAGGATATCGCCAGGCATGACCTCGGCACCGATATGGACGATACCGGCTTCGTCGAGGTTCTTCAGCGCTTCTTCCGAGACGTTCGGAATGTCGCGCGTGATTTCTTCCGGACCAAGCTTGGTGTCGCGGGCCATGACTTCATATTCCTCGATATGGATCGAGGTGAAGACGTCCTGCATGGCGATCTTCTCGGAAAGCAGGATGGAGTCTTCGAAGTTGTAGCCGTTCCAGGGCATGAAGGCGACGAGCACGTTGCGGCCCAGAGCGAGATCGCCCAGTTCCGTCGACGGGCCGTCGGCGATGATGTCGCCGGCATTGATGTGGTCACCCACCACAACCAGCGGACGCTGGTTGATACAGGTCGACTGGTTCGAACGCTGGAACTTCATCAGGTTGTAGATGTCGACGCCCGACTTCGATGCATCGGTTTCTTCCGTTGCACGAATAACGATACGGGTCGCGTCCACCTGGTCCACGATACCGGTACGCTTGGCCACGATCGCAGCGCCGGAGTCACGGGCCACGACGGGCTCCATGCCGGTGCCCACGAACGGAGCTTCGGCGCGCAGCAGCGGCACGGCCTGACGCTGCATGTTCGAGCCCATCAGAGCGCGGTTGGCGTCGTCGTTTTCAAGGAACGGGATCAGCGAGGCGGCAACCGACACCATCTGCTTGGGGGAAACGTCCATCAGGTCGACGTTTTCCTTGGGCGTCAGGCCGTTGTCGCCAGCATGGCGCGCCACGACCAGGTCGTCCTTCAGCGTGCCGTCAGCGTTGAACTGCACGTTGGCCTGGGCGACGTAGTGCTTGGCCTCTTCCATGGCGGAGAGATAGACCACGTCCTCGGTCAGCTTGCCGTCCACGATCTTGCGGTACGGAGTCTCGATGAAACCGTACTTGTTGACGCGGGCGAAGGTCGAGAGCGAGTTGATCAGGCCGATATTCGGGCCTTCCGGCGTCTCGATCGGGCAGATACGGCCGTAATGGGTCGGATGCACGTCGCGGACTTCAAAGCCCGCACGCTCACGGGTGAGACCACCAGGTCCAAGCGCCGAAAGACGACGCTTATGGGTGATTTCCGAAAGCGGATTGGTCTGGTCCATGAACTGCGACAGCTGCGAGGAGCCGAAGAACTCGCGCACGGCGGCAGCAGCCGGCTTGGCGTTGATCAGGTCCTGCGGCATCACCGTGTCGATTTCGACCGAGCTCATGCGCTCCTTGATGGCGCGCTCCATGCGGAGCAGACCAAGCCGATAGGAGTTTTCCATGAGTTCGCCGACCGAGCGAACGCGGCGGTTGCCGAGATTGTCAATGTCGTCGATTTCGCCACGGCCATCGCGCAGGTCGACCAGGGTACGGACGACTTCGACGATGTCTTCCTTGCGCAGCGTGCGCATGGTGTCCGGAGCGTCGAGCTCAAGGCGCATGTTCATCTTGACGCGGCCGACCGCAGACAGGTCATAGCGCTCGCTGTCGAAGAACAGCGACTGGAACATGGCTTCGGCAGTTTCGACGGTCGGCGGCTCACCCGGACGCATGACGCGGTAGATGTCGAACAGAGCGTCTTCGCGGCTCTCATTCTTGTCCACGGCCAGCGTGTTGCGGATATAGGCGCCAATGGTGATGTGGTCGATGTCGAGCAGCGGCAGCTCGTCAAAGCCCATATCGACCAGCTTGGTAAGCAGCTTCTCGTCGATCTCGTCGCCGGCTTCGGCGTAGATCTCACCGGTCTTGAGGTTGACCAGGTCTTCGGCCAGATACATGCCGAAGAGGTCGGCATCGACGGCCAAGAGGTGGGTCAGGCCGTTCTCGGCCAGCTTCTTGGCCTGGCGAGCGGAGAGCTTCTTGCCACCCTCATGCACAACGTCGCCAGTGGTGGCGTCGATCAGGTCGTGGGTCGGCTTAGCGCCCTTCCACTTCTCGGCGTCGTAGGGAACGCGCCAGCCCTTCTCGGTCTTTTCGTACTGCAGGGTGTTGTAATAGGTCGCGAGGATTTCCTCGGCGTCCATGCCAAGCGCCTTGAGCAGCGAGGTGACCGGAATCTTGCGGCGACGGTCGATACGCGCATAGACGATGTCCTTGGCGTCGAATTCGATATCGAGCCAGGAACCGCGATAGGGAATGATGCGGCCAGCGAACAGCAGCTTGCCCGAGGAATGGGTCTTGCCCTTGTCGTGGTCAAAGAACACGCCAGGCGAACGGTGCATCTGCGAAACGATGACGCGCTCGGTGCCGTTGACGATGAAGGTGCCATTCGACGTCATGAAGGGCATGTCGCCCATATAGACGTCCTGCTCCTTGATGTCCTTGACCGAACGGGCGCCGGTTTCCTCGTCCACTTCGAACACGATCAGCCGCAGCGTCACCTTGAGCGGGGCAGCAAACGTGATGTCGCGCGCACGGCACTCTTCGATGTCATATTTAGGCTGTTCGAATTCGTAACGCACGAATTCGAGGCTGGCAGTGTTCGAGAAGTCGGTGATGGGGAACACCGAGCGGAACACGGACTGCAGTCCCTCATCGGAACGACCGCCCTTGGGCTCGTTGACCATCAGAAACTGATCATAGGAAGCCTTTTGGACTTCGATCAGGTTGGGCATGTCCGTGACTTCGCGGATGGACCCGAAGGACTTGCGAACCTTGCGTCGGCCGTTGAACGTGGTAGCCATGAAAGCTCCTGCTTGAAATTGCTCGAACCACCCCTGCCCCGAACCTCACGGCTCGCAGCACAAGGATGGCCCAATACGCTTGTCTCGGAGGCAGATAACCAAAGACCCGACAATCAGCCGTCGGATATCGGGTTATATGCCCGGTCTATTCGTCGTCGGGCTCAATCCGATGGCACAAAAAAATCCCACCCCGAGCCCGGGGAGTGAGATCACAACGACGTGATCAGCAGCTAACTCCCCGCAGCAGGACAGTCCCACAGCGAGGCATCAGAGGCTTGCACGTGCCCGTGACATCAAAAATCGTCATATATTTCCGCAAATTGGCGTCAGACCCATCCAATCGGCCCGACGAATCGCTTCCGTAGAAACGAAGAAGCGAAATGGCACATAAAGCGCCATTTCGCATTTTTCAAGGCAAAAGACGAACTTACTTGAGTTCGACCTTGGCGCCAGCGTCTTCCAGCTTCTTCTTGATGTCTTCGGCTTCAGCCTTGGTGACACCTTCCTTGACAGCCTTCGGAGCGCCTTCAACCAGGGCCTTGGCTTCGCCGAGACCCAGGCCGGTGATGGCGCGGACTTCCTTGATGACGTTGATCTTGTTGTCGCCGAAGGAGGCGAGGATCACGTCAAATTCGGTCTTTTCTTCAGCGGCGGCAGCAGCCGGACCAGCAGCGGCAGCAACAGCAACCGGAGCAGCGGCGGAAACGCCCCACTTTTCTTCGAGCATCTTGGACAGTTCGGAAGCTTCCAGAACGGTCAGGGCAGAGAGGTCATCAACGAGCTTGGCGAGATCGGCCATTTTATACTCTTTTCAGATTTGAGTTCAGTTCGAACAGGGTTGTTTGGTCGGAACGGCTTATGCCGCTTCGCTCTTTTCGGCGTGAGCCTTGAGAACGCGAGCAATGCCCGCGCCCGGCTGCACGAGAATGGAAGCGATGTTGGTTGCCGGCTGCTTGACCAGACCTGCGAGCTTGGCGCGCAGTTCGTCGAGCGAGGGCAGAGTGGCCAGGGTCTTGACGCCAGCAGCGTCGAGAACCGTCGGACCCATTGCACCGCCGAGGATAACGAACTTTTGGTTCTTATCGGCGAATGCCGCTGCGATTTTCGGCGCAACGATCGGATCTTCTGCGTAGGCAATCACGGTCGGGCCGGTGAACAGGCCCGAGATGTCCGCGACATCGACTTCCTTAAGAGCGAGCTTGGCAAGGCGGTTCTTGGCGACTTTGACCTTGCCGCCTGCCTTCTTGACCTGCACGCGCAGATCAGTGAACGCAGCAACGGAAAGACCAACGTTCTGCGCGACGACGATCGATCCAGCGCCCGCGAGGGCTTCCTGGAGCGACGCTACGACTTCGCGCTTTTCCGCTTTTTCCATGCTAGTCTCCACTAGACTAGGCCCAGAATGCCCGAGAGCATGCAGGGACCATTGCCAATTGCTGCCCCCTGCCCTCATCGGACCGGGGAACAACGGTTAGGTGCCTGCCAACCGAGTGCCCCAGGGGGCAACTGGCTTAGGTTCGAACCGAAAGGGCCTTGCGGCCTGAGATCGGTGCTCACCCCGTCTATTGCTGGCTCCATCTGGAATTAACGGCATGACGCCGACCGGCAGTCTCGGACAGGACTTTTCAACTCTGGGCCGAAGCCCGCGGCTGAAACACCGGACGGCGAACCGCCCGGAATTTTGTGGTGCGTGAGATGATGTCACCCACCATGCGGCCCCGGATTGCATCCAAGGGCAAGTCTGAGCGCGGCACTTAGCCATGAATTGCCCCCGGGTCAAGCCCGAGGGCGGCTCATGCTGCGTTCAGAGCAATGCGGCTTAGATGGCCGTGCCGGGTTCGACATGGACGCCGGGGCCCATGGTCGAGGAAACGGCGACCTTCTTGACATAGGTGCCCTTGGCGCCAGCCGGCTTGGACTTCACGACGGCGTCGGTGAAGGCCTTGATGTTTTCCAGCAGTGCGTCTTCGGAGAACGAGACCTTGCCGATACCGGCATGGATGATACCAGCCTTCTCGACGCGGTACTCGACAGCGCCACCCTTGGCAGCACCGACAGCACCCTTGACGTCCATGGTCACGGTGCCGACCTTGGGGTTCGGCATCAGGTTGCGCGGGCCCAGGATCTTACCGAGACGGCCGACCAGCGGCATCATGTCCGGCGTGGCAATGCAGCGATCGAAATCGAGCTTGCCGCCCTGGATGGTCTCGAGCAGGTCTTCGGCGCCGACGATGTCAGCACCAGCGGCCTTGGCTTCGTCAGCCTTGGCGCCACGGGCGAACACGGCGACGCGGACGGTCTTGCCAGTGCCGTTGGGCAGGTTGACGACGCCACGGACCATCTGGTCGGCGTGACGCGGGTCGACACCCAGATTCATCGCGATCTCGACGGTCTCGTCGAACTTGGCGGAAGCCTTGGACTTCACCAGCTTGACGGCGTCCTGAAGCGAATAGAGCTTGGTGCGGTCGATGCCTTCACGGCCGGCGGCGACCTTCTTTGCGATCTTTGCCATTGTTATCAGCCCTCGACCTGGATGCCCATGGAACGGGCGGAACCGGCAATCATCGACACGGCGGCGTCGATATTGTCGGCATTGAGATCCTTCATCTTCTTCTCGGCAATGTCACGCAGCTGAGCCGTCGTGATGGTGCCGGCCGATTCCTTGCCCGGGTTCTTCGAACCGGACTTGAGGTTGACGGCCTTCTTGATGAAGTAGGTGACGGGCGGCTGCTTCATCTCGAACGTGAAGCTCTTGTCCGCATAGGCGGTGATCACCACCGGAATGGGCGAACCCTTTTCCATTTCCTGCGTAGCCGCGTTGAAGGCCTTGCAGAATTCCATGATGTTCAGACCGCGCTGACCCAGCGCGGGGCCGATCGGCGGGGACGGTGTGGCCGAACCGGCCGGCACCTGCAGCTTGACATAGCCAGTGATTTTCTTTGCCATTTTATCCTCTCAGTGGTCACAAGCGACCGATAAGGCCGTGGTTCGGAGTGCATAGACGGCTTGGCGACCGCCATCCCCTTCCACGGGTTTTGCCGGGCGAACCCGACAGTCTCCGGCTCACGCCGGAATTCTGTTGCGATTTCTGGCTAACGCCAAAAACGCTGGACCATTTTGGCTTGCACCAAAAGGCCGGGTGCGATTTTTGGCTGACGCCAAAACGCTGGGATCAGATCTTTTCGACCTGACCGTATTCGAGCTCCACCGGAGTGGGGCGACCGAAGATCGACACCTCGACCTTGAGGCGCGAACGCTCCTCGTCCACCTCTTCGACGACGCCGTTGAAGCTGGCGAAGGGGCCATCCGACACGCGGACATTCTCGCCGACCTCGAAGCTGACGGACGGCTTGGGGTGATCCACGCCTTCCTGCACCTGCTGCAGGATCGACATCGCCTCACGCTCGGAAATCGGCATGGGCTTGTTGTCGGCACCGAGGAAGCCGGTGACCTTGGGCGTGTTCTTGATCAGATGGAACGCCTCGTCGGTCATGTCCATCTTCACCAGCACATAGCCGGGAAAGAACTTGCGCTCCGTGTCGACCTTGCGGCCGCGACGGATCTCGACGACCTTTTCGGTCGGCACGATCACATCTTCAAACAGGTGGTCGAGCTTCTTCTGCGCAACCTTCTGACGGATGTCTTCCGCCACCTTGCGCTCGAAGTTCGAATACGCCTGAACGATATACCAGCGCTTGGCCATGAAAGGGTCGCCGCTCCCAAAAAACCTGAAAAAGACCCGACTAGCGGATCGACAGCATCAAAGACACAAGCCAGGAGATGATCTGGTCAGCCGCCAGGAAGAACAGGCTGGCAAAGGCAACCAGAACGAGAACCATGATCGTCGAGATCACGACTTCGCTGCGGCCCGGCCAGGTGACCTTGCTGACTTCCGAGCGAACCTGTTGAAGAAACTGGACTGGGTTCGGACGGGCCATGGGCAAATCAACTCTTGGGTGTTTTGGTGCAAAACCAAAGGCCGCGCAGGAATCCCGCACGGCTGGAGATTGGGGCGTATCTAGAGACTTTGACCGCACAATGCAACAGCCCTCGCCCAGATTCTGCGCGCCGCGCCGCGTGAGGCTTTTCCACCGCCCTTAACGATAAGTGCAAAAGTATGTGGAAAGTCCTTGCGTGTCGGACCGCGTTGCATTTGGATTGAAATGCGACGAAATCGTGGCACGGAGGACGCCATGTCGTTTGAGGTCATCGGCTGCCAGCTCATGCACTACGGCCCGGATGCGGCATTGCCGAACCGGGTGCGCGGCCTGGTTCGCGTGCGAATCCGCGAAACCTTCATGGGCAATCGCATGGAATACGCGCTCGATCTCAAGGTCAAGGCCGATTGCGGCCGTGTCACCTCCGACCAGGTGCGCACCGCCCTGCTCTCCCACGCCGCCCACCAGCTCAACAAGCTCAAGGCCCGCCACCAGGACAAGGTCCCGGTCGCAGCCGAATAGGCGGCTTCAACAGGCGCTGACTTAGGGAACCCTGCTCGATCATGAGCGGAGCGGCGCCCTGCCACGCCCGATATCGGCTCGATCAGTTCACGCTGTGGTTGATGCGGCTCCGTCGCGCCTCACCTTTGGTCCAGCGCGCGTGTGGGGGCCGCCAGTCAGCACACTGCCTCCCCCGCACCGTGCCGCCCTCGGGCTAGCCCCGAGGGCCATGCTCCATGCGCGCGAATACAGCGGTGGCTCGCCGACGGGCCCTCGGGTTGAGCCCGAGGGCGGAATGGGGATCGTGGCGCCTGTCGCGCCAAAACCTGAAAACCCTAGATCGGCGTCTCCCCGATGATGGAGGAGCTCAGCTGCAATTTGACCCCCAGGAACGGGTCGGAATGCAGACCCAATATGGCGAGGCTCACGAACACCACCACCGAGAACAGCATCAGCGCATTGCGCCCGGCCTTGGGCACTGCCGCATGAGTGAGCGCGATATTGATGGTCGCGAGGATGGTGAGGCTGATGACCAGATACCACTTGGTCTCGTCAACGACGCTTTGCCCGATGGCCAAGCGCTCATTGCGGGCGTCCTGCAATTCGTCGAAGTCCCGCACGATCTTGGCGATCAAGGCACTGTTGGCGCCGTCCCGCGTCATCTGGATGATGGCCAGGCGGATGGACTGCACTGCCTTGTCCACGGTTGGATTGGCGGCGCGGTTATGCCCATCGATCCATTCCAACTGCATCGCCGCGTGCGCATAGTCCTTCGCGGACTGATAAATCTCCGGCAGGTCCAGCGCCCCGGGTTCCGACACACCCATCAGCCTGGTGATCGCCGAGCGCTCTGACAGGGCCACATGGTCGGCGCGGGCATTGAGGGCCCAGATATCGGAGGCTGCAAAACCCAGCGATAGTGCCCATGCGGTGGAGACCATGCCCAGAAAGGCGGCGATAGGCACCTGCTCTGTGACGTTGGGCGAATAGGTGCGGATGCCGCGGATCACCAGCAGGCCAAGGCCTAGGCATATCAGCGCGAATGCAAACAAGACGGCCAGATAAGCCACGAATGGCAAAGACAATATGGCCTGCACCGGCGCCCTCCCCCTGATTCGACCCAGGGCATAAAGCTGGCAAGTTCAGCAGCGACTGTCCACGCCAAGTTCTGCGCAGATAGACGTCACATCAAGACCACAGATGTCTGGAAAATTGCCTGGCAGGGGCTGGGGGACTCGAACCCACGACCCTCGGTTTTGGAGACCGATGCTCTACCAACTGAGCTAAACCCCTTCAGGCGAGGCCGTGTCTACTGGCAAAGCCGGATTGATGCAAGAGGCTCCGTCAACCGATCTGCGCAAAACCGGTTGAAGATGAGCGGCCGCCGGCACGCGCGCCGTGTTTTCCTCAGCTTTCACCGGGCTTTGCATGGCCAAGGACCCAGCATCCCCCTAAGTTCGGCCCCAAAGCCCCAGCGAAAAGAAGAGGACCATGACTGAAACAATCACTATCGACGGCCGTAGCTACGCGCTTGCCGATCTGCCGGCTGCCGCACGCGAACAGATCAACAATGTGCAGGTGACCGACCAGGAAATCGCCCGACTGCAGATGCGCCTGGCCATTGCACAGACGGCGCGCGCCGCCTATGCCCGGGCCCTGCAGGACGCCATGGCACAAGAGACACCGACACAGGGCGACGTGACCAACTAAATGCTCTCTCCAGCACGTTCGGGCGCCGCGGCGGTCATGGATCGTCCAGCGCCGCGCCGTCCGCTTTATCCCAGCGAACCAAGACCGGTAACCTCACCCTTACAGATCGAGTTGTCGCAGCGCTTCCTGGAGCCGGCCTTGCCTGCCCTCGTAGCCTATTTCCTGGCTGTTCGCCTGTCTCTGGACCCGATCATGGAGGCGCGGCAACCGAGTAAGCTCGGCAAGCCCTACCCGCTCGGCCAATGCCTTGAAATCGCCCGCGCTGCCGAACACGCAGTGCGCGACAGAAGCCAGCCGCATTTCGACGGCCTGGCCGGCGAGGGCCGCCGCGCCTATGTGAACTATATGGCCGCCGGCGGCGTGTTCCGGCGTGTCTGGGGGGATCTGCGCGGCAAGTTCTTCCAGAACGCCTTTCAGCTCGGCACGCTCTATGTCGACGTTTCCAACGACACGGTGACCCCGACCAAGCCCAAGGTGGAAATCCTGCCCTTTGCGGAGGCCGGCCTCAACGCCATCCGCGATTTCGGCCATTTCCGGGAAATCGTGCAGCTCTATTGGGGTGGGAGGACCTATCCCAACCATCTGCTGCCCGAGCTCGCCCCCTATTGCCCGGTGATTCACATCAACGAGTTCGGCATAGCCTCGGTCCGCGAGCCCACCGACTACATGGTGGCCATGACCCGCGGCGACCGCTTCGCCTCGGCCCAAGCGATCCTGGCGGAGCCGGCCATGCCCGAACCGCTGTTCCGCTTGCTCGCCGCCGGGCTGGCGGCGCAGAACTGCGCGCCGGCGGCCAGCATCGAGGCCGGACGACGCGCGGGCATCGAGAAATGCCGCAAATACCGCGCCAAGCGCTGGTATGCCAACGAGACCATATCTCTCAAATGGATTGCCGAGGCCACGCGGCTGAAGCCGATCCAGACGGGAGCTCCGAAAGCGCAACCGCACGATGCCAGGGTCATGGAGCTCAAGGCATCGCTGCAGGCAACGGACCAGGAAATCGCCGAACTCGAGGCGCGGCTGGCTATCGCCCGGACGGCGCGGGCTGCCTATGCGCGGTCGGCTCTGGACCTGCTGGCCTCATAAAACTCAGGGCGCCAACGCGCCCTGACCAATACCATATTCGAGATGAGTCTCGGCAGCGGGCGAAACGGCCCGCGGCACGCTCAGGCGTCGTCTTCGTCGTCCTCGACATCGACCAGATAGACCGAGAACTCGATATCGACGCCGAGCGTGGCGATGGCGGCAGCAGCATGCGCCGGGAGGCGGGCAGACATGGATTCGCCTTCGCTGGGATAGTCGAAGGCGATATCGAGCACGGCGCGGCCGATGCGGCGATCCTCGAGCATGGCGGCCAGCGCCGGGCCGGAGCGATCGGCGAGCTCGAGAATGGCGCGGACAGGATTGTTCACCGGCACGTCGACCTGGGCATAGAAGCTGTTGTCGGCATCCTCGGGCTCATAGCGCACGCTCAATTGCTTGAGGGCGGTATCGAGCGCATGCTGGTCGACGGTAACGCCGGATAGGCGCAGGGCAATGGCGAAGGGCTCGAACTGGCTCATGAGACGCGTCCCGCTGTGGCGGCGAAGAGCGCAATGGCAGCCGCATTGGAAACATTGAGCGACTTGATCGGGCCCGGCATGTCGAGCCGCACCATTTCGTCGCACAGCTCACGCGTGCGCTGGCGCAGGCCTTTGCCCTCGGCACCCATCACCACCACCATCGGCCGGTCATCGGTGCGCGGACGCAACTGCTCGCTGGCCTCGGAATCAAAGCCCAGCACGGTCATGCCACGGGCCTTGAGGGTTTCGATCGCATTGCCCAGATTGCGCACCTCAATCATCGGCACGAGATCGAGAGCGCCGGAGGCGGCCTTGGCCATGACGCCGGTTTCGCGCGGCGAATGCCGGGCAGTGGTGATCACCGCATCGGCGCCGAAGGCACAGGCGGTGCGCAGGATGGCGCCGACATTGTGCGGATCGGTGAGCTGGTCGAGCACCACCACGAGCTTGGGCTGGGCGATATCGTCGAGGCCGAAGCGGCTGACCGGATCGACCTCCAGCGCCACGCCCTGATGCACGGCTTCGCCGCCGAGCAGGCGATCGAGCTCCTTGGGGGTGGTTTCGGTGACCTTGACCTTGCCGATCTCGCCGCCTTCCTTGAGGCGATTGAGCCCGTTGGGCGTGGCCAGCAGCGCCTTCTTGATGCGCAATGGATTATCCAGCGCGGCGCGCACCGTGTGCAGGCCATAGAGATAGACCGGCCCGGTATCGGGATCGTATTTCGGCTTTGGGGGGAACTTGTTGCGGCTCATGCCTTGGCGCCTTGTTTGACGCATGCCCCGGGGCGGGTGGTGGAGGGGACTGGATTCGAACCAGTGTAGCCTAAGGCGTCAGATTTACAGTCTGATGGATTTAACCACTCTCCCACCCCTCCACATTTCCGGGCAGGAAACGAAGCGCTGTGCGTTTCGTCGGGCGGTTTATGGTGGGCTGTCGCAAGAGTGTCAACACCCAAGAGCATGAACCCCAAAAGAAATTGTCATCTCCCCCAATTTGTCGCCTCGCCCCTGCCCCGCCCCTTGCCTTCGTCCCCCCGCCGCGCTAATCGGTGCGCACGGCATCGCGCCACCGGCGCGGGTATAGCTCAATGGTAGAGCAGCAGCCTTCCAAGCTGAATACGCGGGTTCGATTCCCGCTACCCGCTCCAAAAATTCCTGAAAATCCTAGTCAGAACAAGGCCTTGACTTAGGCTCTCACGCAGCCATGCTGTGTCCTGGCCATGGCCGGGACACCCGCAATCGCCTTACTGTGCGGGCGCGGCGGCGCTTTTGGGCCGTATTGGCGGTCCGAAAGCCGACATTTTTAAACGATCGAGGATTTCATGCAGACACACATCATCGTCGCCGCCTGCGTTTTGAGCGTCCTGGCCTCCACGCCGTCTGTTGGCAAAACCAAGGATGCAGATGCCGTCTTCGAACGCGAGGAGCCAGCAGCGGCGACGCTGGCCCTCACCCGCGAGGGCGATGAATGGCGGATTGCCTTGCGCGCCGGCGGCCTGCCCAATGGCGACGCGACGGCCGCGGACTGCGAACTCGAGGCGGTTGGACCGCAGGACGCCGATGACGTGATCGCGGCACGGATCGTGCCATTCGTGGGTGAATTGAACGAACTGACCGAAGCTGACATCGGCGCTGATGCGCCTGTCATCGAAGTGCGCGTCGGGCCGGAGGGGGCGTTCGTGAGCGACAGCAACGCGGCGGCGCGCTATTGCGGCCTGGGATCGGATATCGACGGCTTTTACCGGCGCACCGACACCGCTGGGTGAGACCGAGGAATCGCCTGGTGCCGCAGGAAACAAAAAAGGCCGCCCTTGGGCGGCCTTCAACACGTGGTCTCGGGAGAAAGATTACTTCTCGAGAACCAGATTGACAGCGGACTCGCGACCGTCACGGCCGGTTTCGACTTCGTACGAGATCTTGTCGTTCTCGTAGAGACCGTCGATGCCCGAACGCTGAACGGCAGAGATGTGGACGAAGTGGTCCTTGCCGCCATTGTCAGGGGTGACGAAACCGAAACCCTTGGTGGTGTTGAAGAACTTTACGGTGCCCTTGTGAGTGGCCATTTTCATATTCCTTGAAGCTCGGAGCCAGAGGCAGAACGAGCGGTGACCCTCCGCAACATGCAAGAGGGCATAACACGTTCGCAAGACAGACGAGTGAGCTAAGGACCGGGGGTACCGGCAACAGCGAGCCGACTTAGGCTGAAAACGTATGCCCCCTATATGGACTGTAACGGTGTCCGCAACAAGGCATTATCTGCGAACTCTTGCGCCGCTTGTAAAAAAATCTTGCCCATCCCGCCGGCGAGGCACTCTAAACAGGCCCGTTCACGGGCGTTTTTCGCCGCTTTTGCGCGCGTAAACCATTTGTTCACTCTAGCTTGGACGCGGCGGATACGAACGATTAAGGTTTCGCTAACCATAGCGAGGCCGGAATGCGCGTACCCTCTGTCGGAATGCCCCTGTTCGAACGCCGCATCGTGCGCGAGGCGCGGATGATGGCCGAGCGCATGCTGGCAGGCCATAGCGTCAACCGGCAGGGACTTTTGGTGCGCGATGGCGGGAACCGCGGATTGGACCGGTCGTTGCGGGCGCAGGTCGCAGCACTGGCCGCCGCAGGGCGCGCGGCGATCCAGGGCAATTTCGGCAACGGCTCGCGCTGAACCGCAGTCCGACTTACTGCATCATCTCGGCCGTAATGACGCTGCGACCGAAGACGCCACTGTTCTTGGGGACGAGGCGAACCACCGAATAGCCGCGCGCGTCCAGCTCCGCCAGGAAGGCCGGCAGCATATCGACGGTGCGCTGGTGAATGTCGTGAAACAGAATCACGCCGCTGCCACGAGCATCGAGCCGGGCAAGAGTGCGGGCCGCAACGGCCTCGGGCGTATCGCGAAAATAGTCCTTGCTGTCGATATCGACGTCCAGCACCACCATGTCGCCCTGCAGCAGGCTGGTGCGCAGGAAACCGGTCTGGGCCAGATAGGGGAAGCGGAAGAAGGGCGAAAGGCCCTTGCCGGCCCCACCGAGGGCTTCAGCAATTGCGGCTTCGCCCCGCACAATCTCGTCCAGCGCCGCCTGGCGGCTGAGCTTTGAGAGATCGACATGGCCATAGGTGTGGCTGCCCACGGTGTGGCCGCGCATCGCAACCTGGCGGGCGAGTTCCGGATGCGCCTTGGCGGAGGAGCCCAGCATCAGGAAGGTGGCCTTGACGCCCTTGGCATCGAGCGCGTCGAGAATGGCATTGGTTTTTCCCGGGCGCGGACCATCGTCGAAAGTCAGAACCACTTCGCCGGGACGCAGGATGATGTCTGCAGTGGTGCCGACCTCCAGCGTCCGCCCGGACAGCTTGCCGGTGGTAAAAATGCGCTCCGGCATAGGTTGCTCGACACGGGTCACGGCGGCCTTGAACGTGCTGTTGGTGACCAGCCGTTCCTGCGTCGCGACCGGACCGCCGGACAGCTCCTTCTGGCTCACCGGCTTGGCGCAAGCGCCCAGGGACGCGCCGAGCAGACCAATGACGAACAGCGCACGCAACACCCGCACAGCGACACCCACACAAGCAAATCAAGTGCGGACGACAATTTGCGATTATGGTTAATAATCCCCTCGCAAAAACTTAAGAACTACTTACCGGACAAGGATTTAGCCTTGCGGCCCAGAGTATCGAGAGCGCTGAGAAAGGCCGAGCGGTCGGCCGGACGGAAGCCTGGATTGTAGCCCTGGATTTCGCCAGTCTCGCGCAGATGCTGCTTGAGATCGCGCATGGCCAAAGCCATGCCGATCGAGGCCGGCGTGAAGGGTTTGCCAGTAAATCCCAGCACGTGACAGCCGCCATCGATGGCGCGGCTTGCGAGCGGGATATCGGCGGTGAGCACAATGTCGTTGGGCTTTGCGTGGTCGACGATCCAGTCATCGGCAGCATCGGCGCCGGCGGGCACCACGACCACCTGAACCATGGGGTCGCGGGAAGGACGAATGCCGCCATTGCTGACAAAGGTAATGACGAGACCCAGCCGCTCGGCGACCTTCTTCGCCTCGTCCTTGACGGGGCAGGCATCGGCGTCGACGAAAATGGTGGGGTTAGAGGCTAGCGACAAAATCGCGCTTCCATTGCTCATGGGCAATTCCCGACGGGCGCAGATCATCTGCCCACCAAAAACCACGCTGCCTATCGAGCCAAATAGGTTCACCTTGCCTGCGCAAGCGATCTATCGCACTTCGCGCCGCCTTGACGTCGAGAGCAAGGGCTTCAGCCAATTGTGCAGCTGAAATCGGCCCTCTCGACTTTATGATCTCAAGGGCCGACGTCATTAGTACACCACCACAGAGCGGATGCTTTCGCCCGAATGCATCATGTCAAAACCCTTGTTGATGTCGTCGAGGCGCAGGGTGTGGGTGATCATGGGGTCGATTTCGATCTTGCCGTCGAGATACCAGTCCACGATCTTCGGCACGTCGGTGCGGCCCTTGGCGCCGCCGAACGCGGTGCCCATCCAGGTGCGGCCAGTGACCAGCTGGAACGGGCGCGTAGAGATCTCCTGCCCTGCCCCGGCCACGCCGATGACAACCGATTTGCCCCAGCCACGATGGGCGCTCTCGAGCGCCTGACGCATAACCTTGGTGTTACCGGTGCAGTCGAATGTGTAATCGGCACCGCCGATGAGATCGCCACGACGCTTGGTGAGATTGACGAGGTACGGGACGACATCGCCGTCGATTTCGCTGGGATTGACGAAATGGGTCATGCCGAAGCGCTCGCCCCATTCCTTCTTGGCATTGTTGAGATCGACGCCGATGATCATGTCGGCGCCCGCCAGGCGCAGGCCCTGGATGACATTGAGGCCGATGCCGCCCAGGCCGAAGACCACGGCGGTAGAGCCGATCTCGACCTTGGCCGTGTTGATCACTGCGCCAATACCGGTGGTGACGCCGCAGCCCACATAGCAGACCTTGTCGAAGGCAGCGGCCGCGTCGATCTTGGCCACGGCGATTTCGGGCATGACAGTGTGGTTGGCGAAGGTCGAGCAGCCCATATAGTGGAAGATCGGCTTGCCCTCGAAGGAGAACCGTGAGGTGCCATCAGGCATCAGCCCCTGCCCCTGCGTCGCGCGGATGGCGGTGCAGAGATTGGTCTTGCCGGAGCGGCAGGAATAGCACTCGCGGCATTCGGGCGTGTAGAGCGGAATAACGTGATCGCCCCTCTTGAGGCTGGTCACCCCGGGGCCGACATCGACCACGACACCAGCGCCCTCATGGCCAAGGATCGATGGAAACAGGCCCTCGGGATCAGCGCCCGAAAGCGTAAAATCGTCGGTGTGGCAAATGCCGGTGGCCTTGATCTCAATGAGAACTTCGCCAGCCTTAGGGCCCTCCAGATCCACTTCGACGATTTCGAGCGGCTTACCGGCAGCAAAGGCGACGGCGGCGCGGGTCTTCATGGGATTCGGCTCCTTGTTCGTTTTGCCCAAGGTTTGCCATGGTGCGCGCCGAGCGGCAACTCACATGCCGCCCACCGATACCGCCACATTGACCGTCGCGGCCACGATCACCGTGTTGAAGAAGAAGGCGAAGACGGAGTGGATCAGCACCACCTTGCGCATTTCATTCTTGGTGATCGCCACATCGGCCACTTGCGCGGTCATGCCGATGACATAGGCGAAATAGAGAAAGGCCAGCCCATCCGGCTCAGCCTTGCCCGGGAAATCGAGCCCGCCGCCCTCAGCCTCGTAGAACTCATAGGCATAGTGATAGGTAGCCAGCATGTGGACGACGAACCAGCCCAAAACCACCGCAACAATGCTGAGTGCAAGCTGCAAAGCGCCGGCCTTGCCGCCCGAATTGATGACCTGAAACAGCGAGACGACGCAGACCCCGACGATCAGTGCGGTGATGAGGAAGATCGCGACGACAGGCGCATCTTCCTGATCGGCATGCTGCCGCAGGAAGCTCGCCGACATCTTGGGGAGGCGCCGAAAGGCCTGGACAAGGTAGGAGGCAAAGAAGGCGATCGCCGAAATCGTCACCGCCCAGCCAGGCACCAGCACCAGGCTGGCCACGGCGACCACGAGGCCTATGGCGATCGAGACATAGAAGGCGTGAAAGCGGCGGCGGACCATATCGGCATCCCGGAAGCACTGGGCGCAAGAGAGCAGGACCATAGGCCGCCTGTCCAGCCCCGGCGGCATCGGGGTGTGCAGCACCCCAAGCCTAGATGGCGATGGCGCCAGGGCCGGGTTTGGCGCCGGGCGGCACCTTGCCCATGATGATCATGCCCAAAACCTCGTCCTTGGTGACATCGGAGGTTTTCGCTTCGCCCACGACCTTGCCGTTCTTCATCACCACGACGCGATCGGCCAGGTCGAAGACGTCGTGGATGTCGTGGCTGATGAGGAAGATGCCGATGCCATCGAATTTGAGCTGCTTGATCAGCTCGCCCACTTGCGCGGTTTCCTGCGGACCGAGAGACGCGGTGGGTTCGTCCATGATCAGAATACGGGCATCGAACAGGATGGCGCGGGCGATGGCGACGGACTGACGCTGGCCGCCGGAAAGCGCCTTTACCGGTTCCTTGAAGCGGCGGAAATTGGGATTGAGCCGCCCCATGACCTCGCGGGCCCGCGATTCCATGGCCGCGTCGTCGAGCGTGCCGAGCGGGGTGATCATCTCGCGCCCGAGGAACAGATTGGCGGCGGCATCGACATTGTCGGCCACGGCCAGCTGCTGATAGACGGTCTCGATGCCATAGGCCTTGGCGTCGCGGGGATTGTTGATCGCGGCGGCCTCGCCATTGATGCGGATATCGCCGCTGTCGCGCTTATAGGCGCCCGAGAGAATCTTGATCAGCGTCGACTTGCCGGCGCCATTGTGGCCGAGCAGGCCGACGACCTCGCCGCGATGCAGCGAGATGGAGGCATGATCGACCGCCCGAATGCCCCCGAAGGAGATCGAGATGTCGGTCATTTCGACGAGGGGCGTAGTGGTGTCCAGCATGGTTCGGACTCCTAATGCTTATTCCGGCGGTAGAGCGTGTCGAGCCACACCGCGAAGACCAGAACGATACCGACAACAATCGACTGCAGCGGGCTGTCCATGCCCATCAGCACCATCCCCGATTGCAGCGATTGCATGACCAACGCGCCAAGAAGCGCCCCGGCAATGGTGCCGACACCGCCGGCCAGCGAGGTGCCGCCGATGACGGCCGCGGCGATGACATAGAGTTCGTCGAGCGTGCCCAAGGCATTGGTCGCGGCGTTGAGACGGGCGGTGGAAATGGCAGCGGCAATGGCGCACAGACCGCCCATCAGCATGAAAATCTTGACCGTGACCCAGCGGGTATTGATGCCGGCCAGCTCCGCCGCTTCGGGATTGCCGCCCATGGCATAGACATAGCGGCCGAAGCGGGTGCGGGTGGCGAGGAAGGTCATGGCGACGCCGACGCCCAACGCGATCAGCACCGGCACGGCAATGCCGTGGGCGATGAACAATCCGGAATCGGGAATGGCGAGATTGTTCGCCCGGGCATAAGTTTCGGCGATGCGCACCGGCCAGGGATAGGCATTGGCCACCCAGACCGCGGCGATGGTGATGCCGCAGCCGATGACGGCCAGCACGGCCTCGGCCCAGACCGGACGCTGCGGGAAGTTAAAGCGTTCGCGCTGGCGGCGGCCGAAATAGAGGCCGGCGACAATGGCGGCGCAGGCGATGACTGCGACGACCCAGCTCCAGAAGGCCCCGATCGAACCGGCCGGGCCACCACCCATCAGCTGGAAGGTGGAATCCATCGGCGCCACGGTGCGGCCGGCGGTGAACCACCAAGCGACACCGCGCCAGACGAGATAACCGCCCAGTGTCACGATGAAGGAGGGGATGCGCAGAAAGGCGATGATGCTGCCCTGCAGCGCGCCGATGCCCACGCCCACCACCAGACCCGCGGCTAGCGAGAGCACCCAGATCAGCGGGTGGCCGAGGCCAAGGCCCAGGTGAACGGGCAGTATCTCGGTTTGCATGATCCCCATAACCATGCCCACCAGCCCCAGGATCGAACCGACGGAAAGGTCGATATTGCGGGTGACGATAATCAGCACCATGCCGGTGACGAGCACGGCGACGGACGCGGTCTGGACCGACAGGTTCCACAGATTGCGCGGGGTGAGGAAAAGCCCGTCCGAGAAAATGTTGAAGGCGATCCAGATGATGGCGAGCGCCCCGATCATGCCGAGCTGACGGGTATCCAGCTCCGTCGAGCCGAGAAAGCGCTGCAACGGATTGCGCATGAGGGCGCTGGGATGCGCCGGGCTGGTTTGGGCTGAATGTTCTGCCATGACTTTACCCCGGGGGATGACACTCCGGAGACCCGGGGCCCGTAGCCCTTACACCGGTCCGACGGCGCAGGCTACGTGTTGCCGCGATCACCTGGTCGAAACGATCAGTTGCAGGCGGCAACGGTTCCGGCCGGCACGCCAAGACAGACGACCTCCTTCGAGACCCAGCCGGCATCGATAACCAGGTTGAGATTGTCGCGCGTAATGGCGACCGGCTCGATGAAGAAGGCGTTCATTTCCACCCCCTTGGGGCCATCGGCAAAGGGCACAGTCCCTTCGATTTCGTCCATGCGCTTGCCGCCTGCAAGCTCGATGGCGACGAGCGCGGCCTTCTTGCCCAGTTCGCGCGCATCCTTCCACACCGACACGGTCTGCGTGCCGAGGGCGATGCGGTTGAGGGCGGCGTGATCGCCATCCTGTCCGGAAACCGGCACCGCACCAGCCAGACCCTGCGCCGCCAGCGCGGCGATGGCGCCACCGGCAGTGCCGTCATTGGAGGCAACGACGGCATCGACCTCGTTATTGTTGGCGGTCAGGAACTGCTCCATGGTCGACTGGGCGACTTCGGGGTTCCAGTTGTCGGTATAGGCCTCGCCCACATTGTGGATTCGCCCATCGGCAATGGCGCCCTCAAGCACCTCCATCTGCCCCTGGAACAGGAAGTCGGCATTGGGGTCGCCGGAATTGCCCTTGATGAAGACGTAATTGCCCTCGGGCTGCAGCGCCATGACGCCAGCCGCCTGCAGACGCCCCACTTCGCGGTTGTCGAAGGAGAGATAGAAGGCGTCGGGATTTTCGATCAGGCGATCATAGCCGATGACGGGAATGCCTTCGGCAACAGCGGCCGCAACCGCGGGTCCGACGGCATCATTATCCTGAGCCAGGACAATGATCACGTCCGCCCCTTGGCTGATGAGGCTTTCGATATCGGTAAGCTGCTTGGCGGCGGAGGACTGCGCGTCGGACGATATGTAGCGGGCGCCGTTGGCTTCGAGCATGCCTTTTATCGCGGCTTCATCGGTCTTCCAGCGTTCTTCCTGGAAATTGTTCCAGCTGATCCCCACAATCACCTGGTCCTGCGCGATCACAGTACCGGACAAGACCGGCGCCGCCAGAAGGGCCGCAGCAAACTTGTTCATACCTCTTCTCCCCATTGGCAAATCCCTACCCGAATTGCCGCGAGGTGAGAACCTCCCACTGCCCTTTGCCTTAAAAACCACGGTCAATTTCCGCTGCGTTTAAGGCGCCGTCACCGCCAGGCAGTGTCAACACCATTTGCGGGGCGCAATGCACTAAGTCATTGCTTTGCTTTCGGCCCTTGGCCAAGGTGGCACGTTCAATCAAGGAGTGACCTGCTTGACGCGCACGGTCAGCGACAGCGACAGCGTCCGGCGGCAAAACCGAGGACTGGTTCTGGGCGCCCTCAGGGTGAACGGCACCCAGTCGCGCACCGCGCTCGCCAGCCTCACTGGCCTCAGCCACGCCAGCATCACCGCCATTACCCAGGACCTGATGGCCCAGGGCCTGATGCGCGAACTGCCGGCGGAAAAGCCTGACGGGCGCAGCCGTGGCCGACCCGCCGTGCTCGTCGATTTCGTGCGCACGGCCGCCTATGCGGCGCTGTTCGAAATTGACGTCAATCGCCTGCGCCTGTCGCTGGTGGATTATGGCGGCGTGCTGGTGGACCGGGTGGAATCCGATATCGGACCCACGACATTCGCGGCCACCTCCCCGACGCAATTGCTGACCGAGAGGCTGGCGGTGCTGGCTAGCCGCAATCCCGCCAGTGCGCCACGGCTGCGCCGCATCGCCATTTCGGTGCAGGGCATTCTCGATCGCGAGGGATGCCGGCTCAAGTGGTCGCCCATTGCAAGGCTGGCCGACACGCCTTTCGCAGCCGAGCTGGCGGAAGAAACCGGCATCCCGGTGACCCTGCACAAGCGCGGGCGGCTTCTGGCGGAGGGCGTGCGCTGGCTTGATCCGGACCTGCACGAGGCCAGCGTCGCCACGGTATTCGTGGGCTCGACCGTGGGCATGGGGGTGACGTTCAAAGGGCAAATCCTGGGCCGCGACGATGGCGGTGCCACCGAGTTCGGTCACATGAACCACGCGCCCAATGGGGCGCTCTGCCGCTGCGGCATGCGGGGGTGCATCGAAGCCTATGCCGCCGATTATGGCGTGCTGCGCACGGCTTATTCCGTGCCCGAAAGTGCGGCCCCTGCCCCGGCGGTGCCGGCCGAGCAATATCGCGCGCTGATGCAGAGGGCCGAGGCCGGCGACCGGGCCGCGGCGCATGCCTTCAATCTGGCCGGGCGCGCCATCGGCTATGGGCTGAGCCGCATGCTGGCCATCTACGACCCTTCGCACATCCTGATCGTCGGTCCCGGCGCACAGGCGCTGGAGCTGATGCGCAGCGAAATCAACCAGGCGCTGGGCAATTCGCTGGTCGGCAAGATCAATGGCAATCCCAGCATCGTCGCGCATCGCGACGAGCGCGAACCCGTCTTTCGCGGCCTGATGATGAAGACGCTCGACAATATCGACCAGTCCGAATTTGCGCGCCTGGCCAGCGGCGAACGCGCCGGCAAGGCAGCGTGACTGGATCTTGCGCTAGTATTTCAGCCAGGCGTGCAGCTCATCGGCCAGCTCCGCCGGTTCGTGATCGGCGCCGTGCAGGACCAGTTCGGGATTGTCCGGCGCCTCGAAGGGTGAGTCGATGCCGGTGAAATTCTTGATCTCGCCGGCGCGGGCGCGCTTGTAGAGCCCCTTGGGATCGCGAGCCTCACAGACCGCCAGCGGGGTATCGACATAGACCTCGACGAAGTCGATATCGCCGGCGATCTCGCGCGCCAGCCGGCGCTCGTTCTCGAATGGGGAGATAAAGGAAACCAGCACGATCAGCCCGGCATCGGCCATCAGCTTGGCCACTTCGGCGACACGACGAATGTTTTCGACGCGCGCCGCCTCGGTAAAGCCGAGATCGCGGTTGAGGCCATGGCGAACATTGTCGCCATCGAGAATATAGGCGTGTTTGCCTTCGGCGGTGAGCCGTTTTTCGAGCAGATTGGCGATGGACGACTTACCGGACCCCGACAGACCGGTGAACCAGACGATGCGTGGCGTCTGGCCTTTCATCTGGGCGCGCACCTGCCGGTTCACGTCGAAGGACTGATAGGTGAGATTCTGCGCCCGGCGCAGGCCGAACTCGATGGTCCCTGCCCCCAGCGTCGCATTCGACAGCCGATCGATCAGGATAAAGCCACCAGTCCCTGCATTCTCGCCATAGGGATCGAAAGCAATGGGCCGATCCGTGGCAATGGTCACCGTGCCGACCTCGTTGAGATCGAGCTTGTTGGCAGCCGCCTGCTCCAAAGTGTTGACATTGGTGCGGAATTTGATGTCGGTGATCGAGGCCGGAACGGTCTGAGTGCCGAGCTTGAGGAGGTAGGAGCGGCCCTGAAAGGCCGGCTCGTCATGCATCCAGACCAGGCGGGCCTGAAACTGGTTGGAAAATTCCGGCGTCTGGCCGGGATGGGCCAGCACATCGCCGCGCGACACGTCCACTTCCCGATCCAGCACCAGCGTCACCGCCTCGCCGGCAATGGCGCGATCCAGGTCGCCGTCCAGGGTGACGATGCGCGCGATCTGCGCTGGTTTGCGCGAGG
The DNA here is from genome assembly GCF_001899045.1 of Devosia sp. 63-57. Taxonomy (NCBI): domain Bacteria; kingdom Pseudomonadati; phylum Pseudomonadota; class Alphaproteobacteria; order Hyphomicrobiales; family Devosiaceae; genus Devosia; species Devosia sp. 63-57. The sequence goes on from NZ_MKUY01000003.1 coordinate 376,911, forward strand.
CGGCAATCAGCACCTCATCGCCGACGCGCACGCTGCCCGAAGCGACGGTGCCAGAAAAACCCCGAAAATCGAGATCGGGGCGATTGACCCATTGCACCGGGAAACGGAACGGTTTGGCAACGCGATCCTCGCCCACGGCGATGGTTTCGAGATAGGGCACCAGCGCAGAGCCGGTGAACCAGGGCGTACGGGCGCTGGGCTTGAGGATATTGTCGCCGCGCAGGGCCGACACCGGAATGGCGGCGAGTGTCTTGAATCCCAGCGGCGCGGCAAAAGCCTGGTATTCGGCGACGATGCGATCGAACACCGCCTGATCGTAATCGACGAGATCGATCTTGTTGACCACCAGCACCACATGCTTCACCCCGATCAGCGACAGGATGAAGGAGTGCCGCCGCGTCTGCGTCAGCACGCCCTTGCGCGCGTCGATCAGCACCAGTGCCAGATCGGCATTGGAAGCGCCGGTGGCCATATTGCGGGTATATTGCTCGTGACCGGGCGTATCGGCGACGATGAACTTGCGCTTGTCGGTGGAGAAGAAGCGATAGGCCACGTCGATGGTGATGCCCTGCTCCCGCTCGGCTGAAAGTCCATCGACCAGCAGCGAGAAATCGATGCCTTCGTCGCCGACGATACGGTTGTGGCTTTCCTTCTTCAGGCTGGCCAGCTGGTCATCGAGCACCATTTGGCTGTCATAGAGCAGCCGGCCGATGAGGGTGGACTTGCCGTCATCGACGCTGCCGCAGGTGAGAAAGCGCAGCAGCGACTTTTCGGTCTGCTGCGCCAGCCAGAGATCGAGATCGGTATCGGGGGTGGCCATGGCGAGGGACATCTCAGAAATAGCCTTCCTGTTTCTTCTTTTCCATCGAGCCGACGGAATCGCTGTCGATCAGACGCCCTTCGCGTTCGGAGGTGCGGCTGGCCTGCATTTCCATGATGATCGAGGGCAGATCGGCGGCACTAGAGCGGATGGCGCCGGTCAGCGGATAACAGCCCAGCGTCCGGAAGCGCACCATTTCCTGGCGCGGGGTCTCGCCCGGCTGCAGCGGCAGCCGATCATCGTCGACCATGATCAGGGTGCCGGACCGTTCCACCACCGGCCGGGACTGGGCGAAGTAGAGCGGCACGATGGGGATGTTCTGCGAATAGATATAGGTCCAGACGTCGAGCTCGGTCCAATTGGAGATCGGGAAGACGCGCATGCTCTCGCCCGGATTGAGCCGCGTGTTGAAGGTGCGCCAGAGTTCGGGCCGCTGGTTCTTCGGGTCCCAGGCATGGCTGGCATTGCGGTGGGAAAAGATGCGCTCCTTGGCGCGGGACTTTTCCTCGTCGCGACGGGCGCCACCAATGGCCGCATCATAGCGGCCGGCATTGAGGGCCTGGCGCAGGGCCGCCGTCTTCATGATGTCGGTATAGCGCGAGGAGCCGTGATCGAACGGGTTGATGCCGTCGCGCCGGCCCTCCTCATTGGTATGCCTGATAAGCTCGAAGCCGTATTCCTCGGCCATGCGATCGCGGAAGGCGATCATTTCCCGGAACTTCCAGGTCGTGTCGACATGCAGCAGCGGGAACGGAATCTTGCTGGGAAAGAACGCCTTGCGCGCCAGATGCAGCAGCACGCTCGAATCCTTGCCGACCGAATACATCATCACCGGGCGCTCGAAACTGGCCGCCACCTCGCGGAAGATTTCGATGCTTTCGGCCTCGAGGGCCTCTAAATGGGTCAGCCGGTTCTTGTCCAAGATTTCCACATCCCATAAGGCGCCAAAGTCTGGCGAAACAGGCCTGTTGGGTACGGCGAAGCGCTGGCGGCTTCAAGCCGAAAAGTGCCGGAAACGCTGGGGTTACAAGGGCTTGAAGCAAAATTGTGCGGCAGCCTCGCCCTTCGCACCAAAGGGCTCCACAGCCCGAGGGAAGCAGGCACCGGGCGATGCGCGAAGCGGCACAATGGCGCAAAAAAAGTTCCGCGCCGGTTCCCGAACTTCCCTGCACCTGCCCATTGCCCCCACCGCCACACAATGATAAACGCCCCCTGCTGCCGGTATAGCTCAGTTGGTAGAGCACCTGATTTGTAATCAGGGGGTCGCGGGTTCGAACCCTGCTGCCGGCACCACGGAACACCTCGGGAAACCGGGGGTGCTTTTCAGGGACTGCGGCGACCTCGCGCTCGCTCCTTTTCCCGAATCGTGGACAAACCCAACGTTCTTTTGAATTATTTGACGATGCGGAGACCAGCCGGCCGGCTTGGCTTCGGACCAAGGATGCTGGTCAGGTCGTAAAAATCTGGAAGCTCGTCAACGCTCATCGCTAGTACGCTCGCCAAATCAGCAATGCCATATCCAAGGTTCTCTATGTGGAGCTTCAACAGGCTCGAGATAACTGTCGGCTGCTCGCGTGGGAAGTCCAGCTCGGGCGGCTCGCTTGTCCTGATCTTTGCGATGGAGAACTGCTGCCAGATGTAGTTCTTCTGCGCCGTCGTCAGTTTTCCCACTCGATCCGCTGCGAACACCAGGCTCGCCATCGACATCTTCCAGACTGGCTTAAGCGCAGCGAGCTTCCTGAGATCGACCCGACCTGTGCCGAAATGAGGACGGATGTCTGCGGCCGGCGCCAAGAAGCAGCCAGCGAAATGATCCGCCTCCTTTTCCATGTTCGGCGACGGGAACTGGTGCATAACGATATGCCCGAGCTCGTGACAAAGTGTATGCCGCATGCGATCGCCCGGTTGATCGCTGTTCACTACGATTAGCGGCGGCATGCCTGGTACGCGGAAGGTCACACCGCTAATAGATGAGCCGCCCATGTTCGAGTGCGCGACGACAATGCCGGCCTCTTCCAATATCTGAGTCACGTTCGGCACTGGCCCTCGCGGCATCATCCAGTGAGCACGTAGCAACGCAGCGATCCGCTCTGGGTCACCGTATTCCTCGATGTCAAATTTCGGAATGGTACGGACGGGGTTCAGGTCCGTGGCCTGCAGCAAGCGACGTAGATGCATGACACGGATGTTGAGCTCGGCGATGACAGCATCGAGTTCGGCACCGCTGACGTCGGCCTTCTTACGCCACATCGGGTGCACGGACACAGGCGCCCCGTAAATCCGGTCGGCGAGATCGAAAAAATTCGCAGGCACGTTGAAGACCTTCGATGCTGCCTCGAGCAGCGCTAAGCTTGGCTCCTTGGCGTCATTCTCGATACGCGACAGATCGCTCGGCGAAACGCCGAGCTTCACTGCTGCTTCGTTCTGACGGATGCCTCGGCGCTGTCGCGCCAACTTCAGCATTGCTCCTGCAGATGCCATGTCTACTTATCGTCCTTATTCTCGCCAGTCTTGTCGACTGGCTTGAGCGTCACCAATGGCACAGCAGGTGTGACCGGCTGGATCGGAAACGGTGTGGGCAGCATGCCGATATCTGGTTCTTCGCCCAATGCGTAGCCCCAGAGACGCGATTTACCATCACGGGCGGCCACTTCAACCTTGTCGATTTTGGTCATGAGCTTGTTCGGGTACCAAAGCACCTCGACCTTCATGATATCCGGGAGATTGAGAAGGTCGACGTCAGCGTCGATAAAATCGTAGTTCGCTTTCGTGTCGATATTGCTGCCGAGCCCGTCTCGATTCCCCTTTTTGAACCGGAATAGGACTCGGTCATCCACCAGATATCGCACGCTTTTATCGTGGCTAATCTTATGAACCCCCGACATACCGTCGAGCACTAACGCCGCTTCCTGCACGACGAAATCGTGCATCATCTTCGAACCCGTGCTGACAAATGCCAGTGTTGGCCACTCGGGATTTGAGACCAGTCGCCCCCACGCATTGAGGTGAACGTCTATCAGAACGTCATCAAGCGGCTTCAGGACGTCACGAACAAGGTCTTCATCGGGATAGCTCACGGAGGTCGACTCGCACTGGTTTCATTAGCGAGACTGTGCTCTGGCATTTTCGTAAAATCAACATTTTTATTTCAGAGTTATTGCAATGGATAGTCCTGATCGGGCACCTTGCCGAACTGCTAAAGCACTTCAGATTCTCCGAACTTCCTCTCTTCAGGCCGTGCCCGTCGCTTCCATGCGATCACCCCGCATAGCTCGTGCTCGTCAGCTTTGCCCTAGCCACGACCGCGTGCTCTGAGGCATCTGCTGCGCCTAGAACGCCGGCCGCAGTTCGCCCTCTTCGTTCCGCCCGAACGCGGCGAAGACCAACAACGTCGTGCTTTGCCCAACTTCCCCGCCGGGAACAGAGGTCCGGTTTTGATGGCCGCCGCTGCCAGCCCGCCTTCAGGGCCTTTCGCCAATCACCCTTCAGGCGGTTGTGGCGGCGTCGAGGGCGAGGACGCCGGCGGCGGATTGCATGGCGCTGAGGCTGGTATTGTCGAGCACTTCGGCAATGGCATTGCGCACATCCAGCATCAGGTGGCGCACCCGGCAGGTTTCGATGTCGCAATCATCGCAGGGCTGATAGCGGGTCTTGCTGGCGCACTGGATCGGAGCCAGCGGACCATCGAGCACGCGCACCACATGGCCGATCATGATCTCGTGCGGCGGCCGGGCCAGATAATAGCCGCCATACTTGCCCTTGCGGGAATAGACGAAGCCGGCATTGCGCAGCTCGGCAAGGATGGCGTCGAGAAACTTCTTGGGGATGTTGTTGGTGGTGGCGATATCGCCAACCATGGCGAGCTCGCCCGGCTGCAGGGACGACAGATGCCCCAGCGCCTTCAAGCCATATTTCCCCTTGTTCGTCAGCATCGGCAGTAACCCCGTGGGCGCGGCAATGATGCCGAGCGCGTACATAATGTCCATGAAATCGCTTAACAAGAGACTGTTTTGCTCCCCTGCCCGGCTTGGCCATGCGGGTTTTTCGCGTGAACGGGCTATCGGAGAATAAGCACAACAGCGCAGTGGCGTCAGAATGACCGTCGGGGGCGATGCTCATTAACGGCGCGGCAGAGGCACAATCTTTCCCCGGCCCGGCGCGCGACAAAATCGGACCAATGCTCGCTGGCAGCGATGGGAAAAAGCCTTGCCAATTGCAGGGCAGACTAGCCTAGACCCATTTATCTATAAAAATAGTAGACTTAATGTGAGGCCCTGTTTTGACGGGAGCTTTCCATGCCGTTCGACCTCAGCCTGCTCGACAAGAGCCCCATCGCCAAGGGCGAAACCGCCAGCGTCGCGCTGCGCCGCACCATTGCCTATGCACAGCGCGCCGAAGCGCTTGGCTACAAGCGGTTCTGGGTCGCCGAGCACCACAATACCCACGAGCTGGCCAGCGCGTCGCCGGAGATTCTCATCGCCAGCCTGGCGGCATCGACGCGGTCCATTCGGGTGGGTTCCGGCGGGGTGATGCTGCAGCATTACAGCCCATACAAGGTGGCCGAAAACTTCAACCTGCTCGAAAGCCTGGCGCCCGGACGGATCGATATCGGCATTGGCAAGGCGCCCGGCGGCCTGCCGCTCTCGACCCGCGCCTTGCAGTCCGGTTATGACCAGGCCAGGCGTGGCGATTTCGCCAGCCAATTGCGTGAATTCGATGCCTATCTCGGCGCCAGCAACGATCAGCGCCAGGAGGGGCTGGCGGCAACGCCGACACCGACGACATCGAGCGAAAAATTCCTGCTGGGGGCCAGTGTCGAAAGCGCGGCGCTGGCGGCAGAGCTTGGTTGGCAGTTCGTTTTCGCCCGCCACCTCAATGGCGACGATGTCGCCCTGGCTTCGGCGGTGTCCACCTATCGCGATCTCGCACAGAAGACGCCGATCGTGGCCCTCGCCGTCATCGCGGACCGCGACGGCAACAAGGCGCGGGAAACCGCTGCCGGCTTTACCCCGATCCGCGTCACCATCGCCAATGGCCAGAGCGTGACGGTCGGCAGCGAGGAACAGGCGGCCGAATTTGCCCGCCAGGCCGGCGTCGCCGACTACACCACCGAAAAACGCCAGGCCAATGTGCTGGCCGGCAATGGCGGCGACATCGTCGCCGAGATCGAGGTGCTGGCCGATCGCTTCGGCATCGACGAGTTCATTCTTGACCTCTTCAACCAGGGCGACAGCCGCCTCGACGCCATCGCGCTGATCGCCGATGCCCGCGACGCCGCCCACACCCCGCGTGCCCTTTCAGCCTGATTTTCCGGAGACCCCAGATGAGCAAGAATCGCATTCCCTTCGGCCTGATGCTGCATGGTCCGGGCGGCCATATGAACGCCTGGAAGCATCCCGCGGGCCCCGCAGATGCATCGGTCAATTTCCAGTTCCTGCTGGAGCAGACCCTGAAAGCGGAGGCCGCCGGCATCGCCGCCTTCGCCTTCGTGGCCGATGGGCTCTATATCAACGAGCAGTCCATTCCCCATTTCCTCAACCGCTTCGAGCCGATTGCCCTGCTGTCGGCGTTGGCGGCGACGACGAGCACAATTGGTCTCGTCGGCACGCTTTCGACCTCCTATAGCGACCCCTTCACCGTCGCGCGCCAGTTCGGCTCCATCGACCTGATCAGCAATGGCCGTGCCGGCTGGAATGCTGTGACCTCGCCCCTCGAAGGCTCGGCCCGCAACTATGGCCGGGTGCAGCATCCCGATCACGCCCTGCGCTACGAGATCGCCGGCGAGCATATCGAGATCGTCAAGGGCCTCTGGGACAGCTGGGACGACGATGCCTTCCTGCGCGATCGCAATACCGGGCGCTTCGCCGACTTCGCCAAGCTGCATCGCCTCAATTTCAAGGGCAAGTTCCACTCGGCCGAAGGGCCGCTCAACATCCAACGCTCGCCACAGGGGCAGACCGTGCTGTTCCAGGCCGGTGGCTCGGTGGCAGGCATTGATCTGGCGGGCCTGCACGCCGACGCCGTGTTTGCCGCCTCCGGCTCCATCGAGGAAAACCGGGTGCTGACGCAAAAGCTCAAGCAGAGCGCGGTGGCCCATGGTCGTGGTGCCGATGCGCTCAAGGTCTTCCCGGGTATCGGCGTTATCGTGGGCTCGACCGAGGAAGAGGCGGAGCGAAAGTATCAGGAGATCGCCGGCCTCGTGAATATCAACGAGGCGCTGGCCTATCTCGGGCGCTATTTCGACCACCACGATTTCAGCCAGTACGAGCTGGACGCCCCCTTCCCCGAACTCGGCACTATCGGCCGCGAGAATTTCCAGTCCGGCACCGACAAGATCAAGGCGCGGGCCAAGGAGCTGGGCCAGAGCCTGCGCGACGTTGCGCTGGAACAGACCACGCCGCGCAGCGAGTTCCACGGCACACCCCAACATATCGCCGACCGGATCGAGGCCTGGGTGGATAGCGGCGCGGCCGATGGCTTCGTGCTGGGCTTCCCGGTCTCGGCGGCGGGCTGGGCGGATTTCGAGGAGCACGTCCTGCCGGTCCTCGAACAGCGCGGTCGTCATGTCCGCGAACAGGTCGGCACCACGCTGCGGGACCATCTCGGCCTGCCCTTCCGCGAAAGCCGCTACGCCCTGCCTGCCGAAAAGGCGGCAGGCTGACCACCGCAGCGGCGGCGGCCCGAGGGTCTGCCGCCGCGTCTCCCTGACCCGATGCCGAGGCTCCGCCATGACCGAGCGCTTTATCCATACCAGTCCCGCCGACCCCATCGCACTGCCCCTCGTCGAGCAGCTCACCCACGAATATCAGAGCCGCTATGGCGATTATTTCGAGGAAGGCGGGGCGGCGGTGGAGATGAACCGCTATCCGCCCGAGCGCTTCGGCGCGCCTGACGGGGCTTTCGTGCTGTTGCTGCGCAACGACACCCCGATCGCCGGCGGGGCGTTCATGCGCTATGACGACACCACCGCCGAGCTCAAGCGCGTCTGGACCGATCGCGACCACCGCCGCCAGGGCCTGGCGCGAAAAGTGCTGGTGGAGCTCGAAGAACAGGCGATCCGGCTCGGCTATACCCGCCTTTATCTCACCACCGGCTTCCGCCAGCCCGAAGCCCGCGCCCTCTATCTGCGCAGCGGTTACCGGGCGCTGTTCGATCTCGAGGCCGAGCCGGAAACCATCCAGATCCTGGCATTTGAAAAGCAGCTGCTGCCCGTGACGGCCGGGCTTCTTCCCGGTGGAAATGGCAATGCGCTTCAGCCTCTTGCGGCGGGCAATTAGTTTCCGCCAACCCTAAAACTCAGAATGGCGTCACTTCCCGACGGCGCCGGTGACGACATAATATCTACTAAATCTGTAGACTAAAGGTGCAAATCATGGCCTCCATCACCGACACTGGCATTGAAGCGCATGAGCGGTCGGCGCCGCGCGACCTGCAACGGCTCAAGATCGTGCCCGCCCGTCATCCCTGGCGCGTCGCCGGCACGATCTTTGCGGCTGTGGTCATCGCCATCACGCTGCATTCCATCTTCACCAATGAGCGCTGGGGCTGGGCGGTCTTCGCCCAGTATTTCTTCTCCGAACCGGTGCTCGCTGGGCTCGGCCGCACGCTGCTGCTCACCGGCATCTCGGCAGTGATCGGCTTCCTGCTCGGTGGCTTGCTGGCCTTCGCGCGGGTATCGAAATCGCCGCTGCTGTCCGGGCTGTCATGGGGCTATATCTGGCTGCTGCGTTCGGTGCCGCTGATCGTGCTGCTGCTGGTGCTCAACAATCTGGGCTACCTCTATGCCAGCATCAATATCGGCGTGCCGTTTACCGATATTCTCTGGGCGCAGTTCGACACGGTGCAGACACTGAGCCCGTTCTGGGTCGCCATTATAGGCCTCAGCCTCAACCAGGCGGCGTTTTCGTCGGAGATCATCCGTGGCGGCATTCTCTCGGTCGACCAGGGCCAGCATGAGGCGGCTGCAGCTCTGGGACTCAGCCGCTGGCGCCAGGCGAGCCACATCGTGCTGCCCCAGGCCATGCGCGCCATCCTGCCCTCGGGTTTCAACGAAATCATCGGCCTGGCCAAGGCCACCTCCATTGTCTACGTCCTGGCCCTGCCCGAACTGTTCTACACCGTGCAGGTGATCTACCGGCGCAATCTCGAAGTCATCCCGCTGCTGATGGTCGCCACTGTCTGGTATCTGGTCATCATGGTGGTGCTGTCGGGCTTCCAGTATCTGATCGAGCAGTATTATTCGCGCGGCGCCAATCGCGAGTCCCTGCCCCCGCTGGTGGACCGACTGTTCCGCGCCATTGCCCGCAGAGATCGAGACGTCGCGCCCGTCGCCGCCCCCCTCTCCGCCAATGCACAACGCCAGTCCGGCTTTGCCACCGATCGGGTCGGCGGCGAGATTGCCATCCACGCAGTCAACAAGTTCTTCGGCACCAATAAGGTGCTGGACGGCGTCGATCTCACGGTTGGCTCGGGTGAAGTGGTCGCCATTATCGGCCCCTCCGGCGCCGGCAAGTCGACGCTGTTGCGCACGATCAATCACCTGGAGCGCGTCGATACCGGTATCGTCGCCATCGACGGGGAACTGATCGGTTACGAGCGCCGCGGCGATGCGCTGCACGAACTCAAGGAGCCGGCGATCCGCCGCCGCCGCGCCGGTGTCGGCATGGTGTTCCAGAATTTCAATCTCTTCCCGCATCTGACCGCCCTTGAAAACGTCATCGAAGCGCCGGTTTCGGTGGCAGGCGTGCCGCGCGACGAGGCGATTGCCCAGGCGCGCGACCTGCTGGCCCGCGTCGGCTTGGCCGACAAGGCAGATGCCTATCCGCGCCATCTCTCGGGTGGCCAGCAACAGCGTGTCGCCATCGCCCGGGCGCTGGCCCTCCGCCCCAAGGTGCTGCTGTTCGATGAGCCGACCTCCGCGCTCGATCCCGAACTGGTGGGCGAAGTACTCGACGTGATCAAGGAACTGGCCAAGTCCGGCACCACCCTTGTCATCGTCACCCACGAAATCGGCTTTGCCCGCGAAGTCGCCGACCGCATCGTCTTCATGGAAGGCGGGCGGGTGATCGAAATCGCGCCACCCGAACGGCTGTTCAACGCGCCGACCCAAACACGCACGCGCGAGTTCCTGGCCAAGGTCCTCTAGCAAAACCGCAATCCCCGCCATCCCCAACCTAGTGCCGGTGAGCGGCAGGATGGCGCACGTCCCCAAAACCCCATCAAAGGTATAGAAAATGCTTCCCAGACGATCCTTCCTTGCGCTCGCCAGCGCCGCCCTGTTGCTCACCGCCGCCCCTGTCGCGGTCTTCGCCCAGGCCTTCGACCTCAGCCCGGATCCTGCCAACCGCCTGCACGCCGAAAAGGTCGATGCGATCGCCGCGCAGCTGCCGGCGGATTTCAAATATGCCAAGGACGGCGTGCTCAGCATCGCCATCGCCGCCGGTGCGCCGCCGATCTCCACCTATGCCACCGATGGCGCCACCGTAGTCGGCTTCGACCCGGATCTGGGCCGGCTGGTGGGCGAAGTTTTGGGCCTGCCGGTCGAAATCGTACCGATTGCCTGGATCGACTGGCCGCTGGGCCTCACCGCCGGCAAATATGACGCCGTCATTTCCAATGTCGGGGTGACCGAGGAGCGCAAGGAGAAGTACGACTTCTCCACCTATCGCAAGGGCGTACACGGCTTCTACGTCAAGGCCGACAGCCCGATCACCGCAATCGCCGAGCCCAAGGACATTGCCGGGCTGCGCGTGATTACTGCCTCTGGCACCAACCAGGAGCGCATCACGCTCGAATGGGATCGGCTGAACCGGGAAGCCGGCCTGGCCCCCGTGGAAATCCAGTACTACGACGATGACGCCGCCGCCTCGCTGGCTATCGCGTCGGGGCGCGCCGATGTCGAGCTCAACCCCAACGCGCCACAAGCCTACAAGGCCGCGATTACCGGTGAGACCAAACTGGTCGGCACCATCAGCTCCGGCTGGCCCAACCCGGCCGAGGTCGGCGTCACCACACGCAAGGATAGCGGGCTGGCTGAGCCGGTAACGGCCGCCATCAACCATCTGATCGATACCGGCCTCTACGCCCAATTGCTGGAGCAGTGGAACCTCACGCCCGAAGGCGTCGAGCAGTCGCAGACCAATCCGCCGGGGCTGCCAAAGCCCTGAGCGTATGGCGCGAGCGGTTCTCTTCCCTGGCCGCTCGCGCCCCACTCCTTCCAGCATTGCGAGGAAAAATGACCCAGGCCATCACCAGGATCGGGTTTCTGACACCCGGCAATTTCGACAATGCCAACCCCTATCCCGGCATCGAGGGCACGCTGGAGCTGATTGGTTTCGGCGAGCGGCTGGGCTTTGACAGCGCCTGGGTGCGCCAGCGCCATCTCGAACCCGGCATCGGCTCGGCCGCAGTATTTCTCGCCGCCGCCAGCCAGCGTACCAGCCGCATCGAACTGGGTTCAGCAGTGATCCAGATCGGCTATGAAAGTCCGTTCCGGCTGGCCGAAGACCTATCCATGGTCGATGTGCTGTCGCGCGGCCGGCTCAATGTCGGCCTCAGCGCCGGCGTGCCGCCGCACAGCCAGCTCATCGGCCATCTCGTCCATGACGGCGACTGGACCCAGCACGATCTCAGTCACCAGCGCATCGCTCGTTTCCGCAACCATCTCGATGGCGCCTATCTCGGCGACGACGACACTTTCGTGCAGACGCCATTCGGCCCGCAGCGGCCGCGACTGCAGCCGCATGCTGCGGGGCTGGCGGATCGGCTCTGGTATGGCGCGGGCTCGCAGCGTTCGGCACGCTGGGCCGGCGAAAACGGCTTCAACCTGTTGACCGGAAACGTCATCTCGGGCGAAGGCACCGACGATTTCCATGCGGCCCAGATCAACCTCATCTCCACCTGGCGTGCGGCGCTTGGCGACAAGGCTGGGCGCGTGGCGCTGGGCCGGGTAATCGTCCCCACCGATTCAGCGCCCGCTTCCCGCATTGCGAAATACCAGGCCTATGCGGCCGGCCGCCTCGAGCGGACGCTCAAGCCACAGGGCGAACGCCGAACGCTGTTCCCGCGCGATCTCGTCGGGCCGGCCGAACAGATCGTTGAATGGCTGCGCGATGACCCGGTCCTGCCGCTGGTGGACGAATTGCGGCTCGAGCTGCCGTATGAATTCGCGCTCTCGGAATATGAGCAGATCCTTACCGACACGATCACCCGCATTGCGCCTGCTCTCGGCTGGTCCGCGCAAGCGTCCGCCATCGCCGCCGAATAATTCCGGCCCGGTGCGGGCGCGGCACCGGGTTCGTTCCCTCCCTCACGCGCAAGGACATGACAGAATGAAACACCACGTCAGAGGCTTGCTCACTGGTATCGCCCTCCTCACCTTGACGAGCGCCGGGCATGCCGCCGAATTCGATATCAGCCCGGAACAGCCCGGACGTCTCAAGGCCGAGCCGAATGCCGAAGCCATCGCGGCCATCCCGGCCGACTTCAAGTTTGCCGCAGACGGCAAGTTCACCGTCGCGGTGTCGCCCTGGGATCCGCCGATCGCCACCTATGCCACCGACGGCGCCACTGTCGTCGGTGTCGATCCGGACCTGGCTTCGCTGATCGCGGATTCGCTGGGGCTCGAGCTCAACCTCGTCGCCACCGCCTGGGCCGATTGGCCGCTGGGCGTCACCTCCGGCAAGTATGACGCCGTGATTTCCAACGTCACCGTCACCGAGGAACGCAAGGAGAAGTTCGATTTCTCCAGCTATCGCCAGGACGTGCTGGGCTTTTACGTCCGCACCGACAGCCCGATCCAGGAGATCAAGGAGCCCAAGGACATTGCCGGCCTCAAGGTGATCACGGGCGCGGGCACAAATCAGGAGAAGATCATCCTGGAATGGGATCGCCAGAACGTCGCAGCCGGTCTGGCGCCCATCGAGGTGCAGTATTACGACGATAGCGCTGCCAGCACCCTGGCGCTGCAGTCGGGCCGCGCCGATGTCGAATTCAACCCCAATCCGACATTGTCCTATTCCTCTGCCGTCTCCGGCGACACCCGCCTTGTCGGCGTGCAGAGCGGCGGCTGGCCGGTCAAGGCCGAAATCGCCGCCACCACTCGCAAGGGCTCGGGCCTGGCCGACGCCATCACTATCGCCATCAACGGGCTGATCGAGAACGGTCTCTACGCCCAGACGCTGGAACGCTGGAACGTCAGCGCCGAAGCGGTCGAGGCCTCGCAGACCAACCCGCCCGGCCTGCCCAAGAGCTGACCGGCATTTCGGCGACCGGCACCGCGCCCGGTCGCCGCTTCCCTTCCCAACTTTGAGGCACTGAAATGAACTTGACCGTCCGTACGCTGACGGCAGGGCTGTTTCCGATCTGACCGCCGCCGCGGACGCCGAGAATAACGTCGTCAGCACCACACTGCTTAACCGAATCTATCAAATTCTGATCTGGGCGTGGCGAAGCCGGCGCTCTGGTGCCCCGGCTGGCGATGAATGGTTCGCCAAGGATGGCGATCCAACACCTGGATGTTCAAGATCGGCGAGACTGTGGCCTATTCCGACGGCGCTGCCCTTCGCGCTAAGTGACAAGAGCCCGCGCGCCTCCGGGGAAGACGCGGGCTTTGGGGTGGAAGTATCGATTGCGCTAGGCGCTGAACGGGTCGCGATTGGGGAGCAATTGCTGGTATTGCCCGTTCCAGTAGAGCAAGGGCGACTGGCGGTCGGCGACATCGGCACTGCGCACACGCCCGAACACCAGAGCGTGCGAATGGCGCTCGATGATTTCGTCGACGTCGCAATCGAGCACTGCCAGCGCGGCGCTGAGTCCCAAAACGCCGCTGTCCAGCTGGTCCCAGTCCCAGCCGACATAGCGGTCATTGCCCTTGATGCCCCCGCGACCGGCGAAACGGTCTGCCACGCCACTTTGCGCCTCGGTCAGGATGTTGACCGCAAAAGAAGTGGTTTCCCGCAAAACCTGCCAGGACGACGACGCCTTGTTGAGGCTCACCAGAATGACGGGGGGATCGACGGAAAAGGATGACACCGATGTGGCGGTGAACCCGGTCCGCTGCGGACCATTGCCGACGGTGATGACGCTGACGGCACCGGCCAGATTGCGCATGGCCAGCTTGAAGGCGCTGACATCAACCGCCGGTTTGTTGGCCGGCAGGAAGTTTGCGATATCGACGATCGACACGAGACCTCTCCAAAACTGCGCGCCATGATTGGCGTTTGGAAAGAGTAGCGGCCCCTTCCCGGAGCCGCGAGATCGGCGCGGAGCACAGTTTGTTACCGGAGGGCAGAGGCGGAAAATATATATCTACTAAATCTATAGACTTATAATCATCGCACTTTACTCTGGCCCTACACCCGTTTCGCACACCCCTCTTTGGTGACCGCCTTGGCTGACGACATTCTCTATCTCATCGCCCCCGATTTCCATGTTCCCGGCCGCGACGACGGGCCGTTCGTGTGCCCGTTCTGCAACCAGATCGAGGGGCTTCTGGCCAGCTTTCCGCAGCTGGCGCTCGATATCGAGGTGGTTCGCGTGCCCTTCCCCCGCCCGCGCGCCGCCGTAGTGGCCCTGGTGGGCGAAGAGAACCAGGCGCTGCCGCTGCTGATCCTGGGCGAGGACCCGCCGGCCGACGCGCGCCAGCACGGCGATATCCGCTTTATCGCCGACACCGACCGCATTCTCGACCTGCTTGCCACTCGGCACGGCTTCCCGCGCCTCCTCCGCCCACTGCCGCAACCGGTGGAGGCCTAGAAGGCCGGCGCGTGATTACACCATCAGCGTCTTGTCGAGCCAGAGGGCGAAGCCGCCCTTGAAGGCATTGGCATTGTCGCCGCGCCGGGCCTTGGGTGGCAGCGCATCAAGTCTCGTGACATTGCCGCCGCCGATGACCACATAGTCCGGCTCGAGCGCGGTGGTCAGCTGTTCCACGACAGCAAAGACGTGCTTCTGCCATTTGTCATGGCCGCGCTGTTCGAGGCTGGCTTCGCCCAGATAATCCTCGAAGGTGCGACCCTTACGGTAGGGCAGATGGGCCAGTTCCATGGGCTGAGCGACGTTGTCGACGATCATGGCGGCGCCCAGGCCCGTACCCAGACCGAGAAACAGCATACGGCCGCCCTCATAGCTGCCGATGGCCTGCATCAGCGCATCATTGACGATGCGGACCGGCTTGCCGAAACGCTTGGCGAAGTCGAACCCGACCCAGCCCGGGGCCAGATTATGCGGGTCGCTCAGGATCTTGTTGTGGACCACCGGGCCCGGATAGCCGATGGCCAGGACGTCGAAGTCGAGGCCCACGGCAAGCTTTTCGACGGCGTCGGCCATGCCGGCGGCATTCATTTTCGGTCCGGAGACAGCCTTGCGCTCCTCACTTCCCGCGCTGGTGCGGATTTTGACATGCGAGCCGCCGATATCGATGGCGAGGACGGTGAGGTTGTCAGTGTCCATGGACGATCACCCCTTCCTTGCCGGGGTCGACCCAGCCGCCAGGCGGTTCGAACCCGGCCATGGCCTCGACCGGCCCCCAGCTGCCAGGCTTATAGGGCGCCGGATCGGTCCGCCGCGCCAGGACGGGATCGACAATGCGCCAGGCGAGTTCGGAGGCATCCTGGCGGGTGAAGAGCTGGCGCTTGCCGTCCATGGCGTCGCCGATCAACCGCTCATAGGGCATCATGTCGTCGGTGGTGTCATCGACCGCGTCGAGTTCGACCGGCTCGCCGACCATGTCGCTGCCCGGTGCCTTGCGGCGGGCGCCAATGCCGATCATCACCTGGGGGCCGACGCGGAAGCGAACATAATTGGCCTGTGACTCGGCCACATCGTCGAACAGGGCCACCGGTGGCTTGCGGAAGCGCACCACCACCTCGGTGGCGCGGACCGGCAATTGCTTGCCGGCGCGGATGTAGAAGGGCACATCCTTCCAGCGCCAGGTATCGACGAAAAGGCGAACGGCAGCGAAGGTCTCGGCCCTGGAATCGGGGGCGACGCCCGGCTCGTCCAGATAGCCCTCGAACTGGCCGCGCACCACATCGGCCTCGGTCAACGGCCGCATGGCCTTGAGAATCTGCACCTTTTCGTCACTGAGATCGTCGGAAGCACTGGTGACCGGCGGCTCCATGGCCAGGAGCAGCAGCACATTGACCAGATGGTTCTGGATCACGTCGCGAATACAGCCGACCTCGTCGTAGAACTTGCCGCGCCCAGCAATGCCGAAATCCTCGGCCATGGTGATCTGTACGCTCTCGACATAGGTGCGGTTCCACACCGGCTCAAGAAAGCCATTGGCGAAGCGGAAATAGAGCAGGTTCTGCACCGCTTCCTTGCCGAGGAAATGGTCGATGCGGAACACCGCCTCTTCGGGAAAGGCACGATGCAGGACGGCGTTCAGCGCCTGGGCAGATGCAAGGTCATGGCCGAAGGGTTTTTCCACCATCAGCCGGGACTTCTTGGCGATACCGGCTGATTTGAGGGCGTCGATGACGGTGCCAAAAAGCGAGGGCGGGATGGCGAGGTAGTAGAGCGGATGCGTGGCGCCACCCAGCGCCGTGCGCAGTTTCTCGAAGGTCTCCGCATTCTTGTAGTCGCCGCTGACATAGCGCAACTGCGCCTTGAAGCGGGCGAACACGGCTTCATCGACGCTGCCGAACTGCTTGATGATGCCGCTGCGGGCGCGCTCGGCCAGCTTGTCGATATCCCAGTCGTCAAAGGCGACGCCAACAATGGGTTCGTTGAGATGGCCGCGCCGCACCATCTGGTAGAGCGAGGGCAGGATCATCTTGTGAGCGAGATCACCGGTGACGCCGAACACCACCAGCGCGTCGGAGCGATCGAGAAATGGCTTGGACATGCTCATTTCTCCTGATGGCCGCCGAAGGAATAGCGCATGGCCGACAATAGCTTGTTGGCGAACTCGTCATTGTCGCGCGAGGCAAAGCGGTTGAACAGAGCCGAGGAGAGCACAGGCGCGGGCACACCCGTTTCGATGGCGGCCTGCAGGGTCCATCGGCCTTCACCGGAATCGGAGACCTTGCCGCCGAACCGCGACAGCGTGGCGTCGTCCTTGAGCACCTGCGCGGTCAGGTCGAGCAGCCAGGAGCCGATGACGCTGCCATGGCGCCACACTTCGGTGACGGCGGCAAGATCGATGTCGAAGCGGTAATATTCGGGATTGTGCAGCGGCGCGGTTTCGGCGTCAGCATCGCGCTTTTCCTTGCCCGCATCAGCTGCCTTGAGAATGTTGAGGCCTTCGGCATAGGCGGCCATGATGCCGTATTCGATGCCGTTATGGACCATCTTGACGAAGTGCCCGGCGCCGGCCGGACCGCAATGCAGATAGCCCTGCACCGCTGTATCGGTTGTCCCAGGCGTGCCGCCGGAGCCATCGGAGCCAGGCGCCAGCGAAGCGAGAATGGGATCGAGCGTTTTGACCGCCTCAGTGCTGCCGCCGATCATCAGGCTATAGCCGCGCTCCAGCCCCCAGACCCCGCCACTGGTGCCGACATCGACATAGGCGACGCCCTTGGGCGCCAGCTCGATGGCGAGGTCCACGGCATCGCGATAGTTGGAATTACCGCCATCGATCAGGATATCGCCCGGCGCCATCTGGGCGGCGATCTCGCGGGCAATGCGCCCGGTGATCGCGGCAGGCAGCATCATCCAGACGGCACGCGGGCCATTGAGCTTGCTCAGCAGATCGCCCATATCGGCGGCGCCGATAGCGCCCTCGGCGACCAGGGCGGCAATATTGGCCGGATTGACATCATAGACCACGCATTGGTGTCCCGCCCGCATCAGGCGCCGCACCATATTGGCACCCATACGGCCCAAACCGATCATTCCCAGCTGCATAGAAAGCTCCTGTTTGACGCTTATTCGCTGACGAGCTGAACCGTGAAGCGGTTGTCGTCCCAGCGATTGTCCTGCTGCCAGAGGAAGGTGAACACCACCGCCCTGCCCGGCCCGAGATTGGATATGTCGAGATCGGCGACATGGGTTCCAAGGCCGCTCTCGCGCGTTTTCGTGTCCGTAGGCTGCTGCCAGTCATCCAGCCCCCAATGAACCAGCGCCGGCGCCGGCAGTTCGAGCCGCAGGCTTTTGCCTGCCGGCACATGAGTGATGGCATTGTTTAGCCTCCAGATGCGCAGGTTTGATGGCGCCTTGCCGGCGACATAACGCGCATGGGTCTGCGGCGGCATGTCGAACACCGCGCCATCAGCCAGCGAGCGCAATAGCTTGATGTGCTCGGAATGGGCCCAGACCAGCGGCATGGCGCTGCCGGAGGGGCGACCGCGAAACAGCTCGCGCCGGGGCACATCGTCGGCGTCCCAACTCTGCTCGGGCAACAAACCCTCGACACTGGCGGAGGCTTCGAGCGTTCGGAGGAGGCTTTGCGCATTTTCGACGCGGCCGCCAGCAAGCTCGTAATGCGCGCGTTCGCCGGCCAGCAGCGGCCAGGCCCGGCCCTGCCCGGTGCCATCAAAGGCTTCGCCGCTTTCGTGTTCGCCATAGCCATCGCCGGTATAGCGATACCAGAGCGGTCCTTGCGGCAGCTCCACTTTGAGGGTGGCGTCGAGCATCGTCACCGTGTCGATGATACGCGGATCATCGGCTCCGCGCAGGCCGAAGCGCACCAGCGCCAGAGCATCCGGGCTCAGCACCTGGCGGGTGGGCAATGCCGACTTGCCGAGCACCTGGTTGCGAATGACAGTGACGCCGGAGCCGGCATCGGCGATATCGGTCGCGACGTCGTTACCCATGCGGACATAATAGCCGGCGACGCCAAGCGCCGGGTCAGGGTCACGAACATAGGTCCAGTTCTCGATCTGCTCATTCCAGCAATCGGCGGTTTCGCGCAGATGCGTTGCGGCAGTGGCGTCATCGAGCAGGTCGGCCGCCGCCAGCAGCGCCGCGATTTCGACAGCGAGCGTGAACGGGCTATAGCCGCCATCCTCTTCCCAGCGGTCCTGCCGGCTGGCCGGACCATTGGCGACGATGTAGCCGGCAGCGCGACGGATCATCGGCAGATAGCGACCAAGCGCGGTACCATCGAGCACGCCCTTGCGGCGCAAGAGATCGGCCAGCAGGATCGGAAAAGCGCATTCATCCATCTGCACGCCACGCCAATAGGGCCGCCCATCCAGCCACATATTCTGCGCCCAGCGGCCGGAGGCCAATTGCACCTCGCGCAGATATTCGAGAATGCTGAGCGCCTCACGCTCGTCGCCTGCCGCGAGGAAACCGCCGGCGGTTTCGACCAGGTCGCGCGGCCAGACGAGATGGTAGCCGCCCATGTCGTCGTCACCCTTGGCCGGGCCCCAGGGGATGGAAAGGCTCGCCACTACCGCACCCGGCCGATCGACTGCCCGGTGGCTGGCGAGCACGGCGGTGGAGACGCGGTAGGCATTGATGGCGCCGGATCGCGGCTGGTCGAGTGGCTTGAGGCTCTGTTGCCAGTCGTGCCAGTTGTTGCAGTAACCGGCGAACGCCCGATCCCAGCCTTCGCGCAGGCTAGCCCCCACATTGGCACCCGCCTCGGTCTCGGACTGCCCGAAACCCACGACCAGCTCGACGCTGTTGTCGCCATCGAAGCCGATCTCGGCGCAGAGGGCGACATTGCCGTCATCGGCGCGCTGGTATTGCGGATTGAGCCGGCCGTTGCGGCTCAATTGCTGATAGCCGTCCGAGACACCGACAAAGCCGACGGAGCGGCTGCGCCAGGGCAAGGAACTGCCCAGCGCCAGATAGCGCGAGCGACCGCTGGCATAGAGCAAGGTGATGTCGCGTTGCTCGCCGATCCAGGCGGAATTGTCCATGCCGGCATTGACCAGATGCGGCGCCAGGAGCGCATAGACTCGATAATCGGCGAGACTGCCCACCAGCGGGGTAAATGTGACCTTCTGGATGAGGCTGGGCCGCGCCGGATCGGAGATGACATGTTTTTCGATGCGGTAGCGACCATCGCGCGAGAGATTGCTGACGGAAAAGGCCGGAATACCATCCTCAACCTGGCGTGTGGTGCTCTGGCAGTCGCGCTTCTCCTCGGAGAAATAGCCATCCGGCCCCACCACCAAGAGCTCGAAATCGCGGGTGCAGGCGCTGTCGACGCGTGGAAAATAGACCTCGTTGACCACGCCATGGCTGATCGTGAACCAGAGCGGGGAATGCCGCGACAGCGCCGTGCCGACACCGCTCTTGGCGCTCGAGGTCCAGCGGGGCGCGATACCCGGCGCGCCGGGAGCGAAATCCAGCATGGGGGCGGCGGATGGACGCATGGGAAGTCTTTCGGGTGGAGAACGAGACGCCGGCAGGATGCTACCGCGAAAACGCGCCGGAACAATGGACGTTGCTTGCAATGCTTGCTGCGGCGTTGCGGCAGAGCCACCAGGAAGCAGCGAGGTGCCCAACTGTCTGGTGGGTTGGCGGTGTGCGTGCTAGTCAGCGCGGTCGAAACTTTCTGCCGAGCCCCGCGCCCATGACGTTCTGCATCGTGACCAACGAAACTCCGGCCGCCATTGCTGCGGCGGCACGGTTGCGTGATCGCTATGGCATGGTGTCGCTCGAAGATGCCGATGTGGTGGTGGCGCTGGGCGGCGATGGGCTGATGCTGCAGACGCTGCATCAGGTCATGGGCTCGGGCAAGCCAGTCTATGGTATGAACTTCGGCTCTGTCGGCTTCATGATGAACAATTTCAGCGAAGACGATCTCGACGAGCGGCTCAAGGTCGTGCAGCAGACTCAGATCTATCCGCTGTCCATGAACGTGCTCGATGCTTCGGGGACGAGCCGCTCGGCGCTGGCCATCAACGAGGTGTCGCTGTTCCGTTCGACCTACCAGGCTGCCAAGCTGCAGATCCTGGTGGATGGTGAAGTGCGGCTCGACGAGCTGATCTGCGATGGCGCGCTGCTGGCGACGCCGGCTGGATCGACCGCCTATAATCTTTCTGCCCACGGCCCGATCCTGCCGATCGAGGCGCCGCTGCTGGCGCTGACGCCGATTTCACCATTCAGGCCGCGCCGCTGGCGCGGGGCCATCCTGTCGAACCGCGCCGAGGTGACCTTCATCACCCGCGAGGCGGAAAAGCGGCCGGTGAGCGCGGTGGCCGACAATGTGGAATTCCAGAATGTGCGGGAAGTGACGGTGCGCGAGGACCGCACGCACGGCGTTACGCTGCTGTTCGACCCCGGCACGAGTCTCGAAGAACGCGTGCTGAGCGAACAGTTCCGCTTCTAGATTTTATGCCGCCGGCAGGGCCAGGGCGGGCTGGACTTGAGCGGGCGGCAGGGACATGACAGCGCTGCTGGAGCCGGCAAAGGCCGCCATGACGCCGCGCGCAGCCTTGCGCGCCAGGGCGATGTTCTGCTCGCCGAGATAGGCAAAGGCCTCTTCCAGCTCGGGCGGGATATCGCCGTCATAATCGGCAATCATTTCCTCCGTCAGCGCCGTGACGACGTAGTGACGGGCCGCCACGTCGTCGGCGAGGTCGGCCGCACGGGCATGCAATACCAGCCGGACGAGCAGGCGGCTGATGCCGCTGTCCAGCCCGCAACGGACGAATAGCGCCATAAGGGCCGGGCGGCTGCCGGATTCCAGCAGCGAAAAGACCTTGTCCCGCGAGACCTGCGCCAGATTGGCAAGGCAGGCAGCAAAGAACATCACATGGCCGGTGACCACGGCATGGAGCAGGAGGCGCGTGTTGAGCTGGTTGGCGCCCACTAGCTGCTCGACGAAATTGGGGTCGGCAGCGACGCTGGCGCGCTCGCCAATGGCCGAGACGGCGGTATCGTTGCCGTCGCGCAGGAGGCGCTCCAACCGGTCCGGCGCGAGAGCACCCTTGACCATGCGGCATTGGCGCAGGCTTTCGGTGGCCCGCTGCACCAGCAGCAGCCGGGCGGGCGCGGGCAGATCCTTACGGGCCAGCAAGGCACCGCGCATCTGGGCATTCTCGCCGCGGGTATTGGCCAGCGCCTGCAGCACATCGGCGGCGAGTTGCACCTCCTTGCGGCGCAGCACGCGCAGGGTCAGGCTGTCATCATTGCGGGCAATGAGCGCCGCGCCGATGCGCGGGCTGATCGTGGTGCGCTGGGCAATCGAAACGAGCGCCGCGATATCGCCATTGCGCACCACCGACATGAGATCGGCATCGACCAGAATGGGCGAATATTGCAGCACGGCGCGGGAAATGATCGGGCTGTCGCGCAACAGCGCCAGGATGATCGGGCGCGGCGCATCGAGCGAATGCAGCAGGCCATAGGCCAGCGAGGCGCGCACTTTGACCGAAGGATCGTCGAGAAAGGAAATCAGCGCGGCGTAAAGCGCAGCATGCTCGTCGGCCGGACCATCGTGCTTTAGATAGGCCAGCGCGGCCAGATGAGCGGCATGCCCACGCTCGTCACTGTCACTCGACTGTGAGAGATCCGCAAACGCCTGATACCCAATCATTACACTCTCCGCGCACTCGCGAAGAGCACCTTAGAATGCAGAGTTTAAGGAACGGTTCACCATAAACATGGCGTGGGTCAGCCGGTTACGAATGTCCAGAGCCCGGCCAGCGTTTGCGCGGCGGCGATGGTGACAAGCCAGGAGCAGAGCGCCAGCGCCGAGATGACCCAGCCGCGCGGAATGGCTGCAATGGCGAGTTCCCATTCGAGCGGTCTGTCTTGCATGTGTGGTCGGTCTCCGGCGAGACCCTGACTTCACTCGGAAATAGCTAACGTAGCGTTAGGATTGCCCGGTGCCACCCACTTTGATGGAGTGCCAAATGCGACCTATTGGCCGTAGAGCTGGGTGAAGAAAGCGGCGCCCGCTCCGGCGGCACTCTCGGCTTCGCTGGGCAATTCGACTTCGTTCTTGAACAGGCCCGTGAACGACATATTTTCGCGCGAGAAACGGGAGGGCAGCGGCGGCGCCTGATCTACCCCGCGCGATCCACCCTGCCCCGCCATCTGCTGGGTGGAAAAGGCCGCATTGGTGCCGGTCTCGTGCTTGGCCACCAGCACCCGGTAAACCTCGCGAATGGTGCGCGGTTTGCCATTGTCGAAGAAGATGGCGACGTTGGAGGAGGCCTGGCGGGGGAAAAGGTCGGCTGCGAGCTGGTCGGCATTTTGCAGACCGGCGCGGAACAGCTTTTCGGCGCCCTGCGCGCCCAGGAAATGGGCAATGTAGAGCTCGCCGGCACTGGGCATGCGCCCGAAGGCACCGCGCAGATAGTCGCCATTGGAACGGGTGAAGGCGGCGGCGAGGTCGGCTGCTATCTCGGGGTTTTCCCGCAGCTTGAGAATAGCGTCACGCGTCGCCGGATCACGCACGGTGTAATTGCCGTCGCTGGTGATCTCGATCTTGTCCGCATAGGTTTGATAGCCGAGACGCGGGCCTTCCTGCTTCATCACCTGCAGCCAGGTGCTTTCGAGAAACTGGAACAGGCCGACCGCGCTCGATGTGCTGGCCTTGGCCGCCGGATTGAGACTGCTCTCGCGCATTGCGGTCTGCAGCAGGTAGCTGAAGTCCACACCGCTGCGATTGCCGGCCGTGGTCAGGGCCTGCGCAAGGTTCTGCGGGATGGAAATCGACTGCACACCCATCGACGGGCTTTCGTGTGGGAATCAACCGCAGCGATCCTATCACGCAAGCCCGTTAATACGTGATTAACCATGTGCAGGATGCGGGGCCGTCCAATAGGTGACGATATCGGCGAGGTCAGGACGCGGACGATCCTCGGGAGCGACGGTCGGGGTGCCGATATGCACGAAACCGACAAAACGCTCCCCAGGGCCAGCGCCCAGCATGGCGGCGGCGTCTTCGTCGAAGCTGAACCAGCGAGTGATCCAGGACGCGGCAAAGCCGAGGGCGTAGGCGGCATGTTCGAGATTGAAGGCGACATTGCCGGCGGACAGCAATTGTTCGAATTCGGGCACTTTTGGGTGCGGCTTGGGGGTGGAGAGGATGCCGATGACCAGGGGGGCGGGCAGGAACTGGCGGCGTTCGATCTCAAGGCTCGCTTCATCGATATCGGGACGCCGCCGCGCCGCGATTTCGGCTAGGGCATTGCCGGCATCGATGCGGGCCTGACCCGCGAAAACCACCAGCCGCCAGGGCGCCAGCTTGCCGTGATCAGGCACGCGGGTGGCAATGGTCAGAAGCGTCTGGAGTTCCCCTGCCGAAGGTCCCGGCTCCTGCAGGAAGGCCTGGCCGACCGAGCGGCGGGTCAACAGATAATCGCGCAAAGCAGAATTGGCGGGCATGGCTGGCTCCTTGTTGGCCGACACATAGCCGGGGCAGCGCAGCGCGACCAGCCCTCCCGCAAAATTGAGCGTTCGGGCATCGCGACGGTTTTAAAACCGCTGGGGTTGTGACACAGCTTTTCCGTGATTGCGGCTTAATCACCGCGGAATCGGCCAGCCAGCTGGCCTATCGGACGACGTCGGAGAGTTCATGCGTATTCTACGCCTTTTGTTGTCGGTTGTTTGCCTCGCCGCCGTCGGCATTACAGGCACGGCGCATATGGCCGCCTGGGCGCAGGAAAATGCCGAAATCCCACCCCTGCCCCGCCCGCGTCCGGATCGCGATGCATCAGGCGCCGTGGCGCCGGTTCCAGCCCCGCCGCCGCGGCAGCAGACACCGGCGACCGAAGCCATCGACACGCTTGCCGGTGCCCCGCAACCGGTCACCCTGACCGCCCGGATTACGCAGGACGGCACCAACATCCCCGAGGGGTTGATCTGGCGCATCTTTGATAGCGTTCCTGATGCCAATGGCGAGATGGCGCTGGTGGCCAAGGTGGAGGGCGGCACGGCGCAGCTGGAACTCCCCCCCGGTGAATATGTCATCCACCTCGCCTATGGCCGTGCCCAGACCAGCGAACCGCTCTCGGTGGCCGCCGGACAGAACAGCAAGGACATCGTCATGGAAGCGGGCGCGCTGCGCCTCAATTCGGCTGTGACCGGCGATATCCCAATCGCGCCGAACCTGCTGCATTTCGACATCTACACGGCTGGGCCGGAGAATAGCCGCGTCATGCTGGCTGAAAACCTGCAGCCCAACGAGATCATCACCCTCAATGCCGGCACCTACCACATCGTCTCGCGCTTCGGTGATATCAATGCCGTGGTCAAGGCCGACCTGCGGGTCGAGCCCGGCCAGTTGACCGACGCGACGCTCTACCATCATGGCAGCGAAGTCTCATTCAAGCTGGTGTCCGAAGAAGGCGGCGAGGCCATTGCCGACGTGGAATGGACGGTGAAGTCGACCGACGGGGCGACCTTGTTCACCGACCGCGGCGCCTTCCCCTGGACCGTTCTTGCTGAAGGCGATTACACCGTTCTCGCCAAGCTGGGCGACCAGGTCTACAATCGTGACTTCCAGGTGCAGCCGGGTGGCCAGCGCGAAATTGAAATCCTGAACAATAAGTTCTGAGCGCGCCTCCCCGATTGAATTGCCACTCTCATGTCATCTTTGTCGCTTGGACTGGGCAAG
Source organism: Devosia sp. 63-57 (assembly GCF_001899045.1). NCBI lineage: Bacteria > Pseudomonadati > Pseudomonadota > Alphaproteobacteria > Hyphomicrobiales > Devosiaceae > Devosia > Devosia sp. 63-57. Next base: position 402,203 of record NZ_MKUY01000003.1, read on the forward strand.
CCTGCGCCTCACCTCGCCGGGGAAACCTTGGCATTTGCACAACGGGTGGCGTCTGGGTATTTCTGTTGCTTGAACAGCAGTGGCCAGTTTCCTAGGTCTGGCCGGACAATGGGAGAAAAGCATGCTCAACAGTTCAACGGGTCGGCGCCGCCTCGCCACCTTCGCCGCCGCCTGTCTGCTCAGCGTTGCCCTTCCAGCCGGCGCCGCCTTTGCCCAAAAGCAGAAGAACAAGGACGTCGCGCCACCGCCCGCGGCAGAAATGTCGATCGACTATGTCGTCTCCATTCCGACGGTGACGGGCGTCGACTCCAGCATTGATGACGCGACGCTCACCGACATCCTAACCGGCGCCTTCGTGGAAAATGCCGACGCCCTGGCCGGTCTGGACGCTACCAGCATCACCGTGCCCGAAATTGCAGTGACGGTAAAATCCACCCGCGCCGACGAGGTCAAAGAAACCACCATCACCTTCAGCAACCTGGTGCTTGAGAACGTCACCGATGGCGTTGCCGACAGCGTCAGCCTGGGCTCCATCGGCATGGAAACCGGCGAGGGTACGGTGGATTTCGGCGCGATGTCGGCCGCCAATTTCGATATCGGCGGCGTCCTGGGCATTTATGGCCTGGTCGACCGTGGCGGGCAGACCGCACTCGAGACCATCTATACCGATTTTACCGCTGAAGGCGGCAGCATCGACATGACTGACGGTTCCTGCACGATTGGCGGGACCTATGGTGCCGAATTCAAGGCGCGGCCGCTGAAAATGCCGTTCGGCGAGATGATCGCGCTGGCGCAGGAGCTGGAAGATGATCCGGACACCATGGATCCGGCGCTGATCGGCCAGGTGATGCGCATGTATGCCGACATCCTCACCGCGTTCGAGACTTCGGAAGTCACCTTCGACGGTTTCAGCTGTGACATTACGGACGAACAGGGTCGTCCGGTGAATTTCGCCATTGCCAGCATGACGCTTGGCGGCATGTCGCCCGGCACCTACCCCTCCATCGTCCTCGAAGGCCTCAATATCGCCGTGGAAGACGACGGCGCGATATCGCTCGACAATTTCACCTTCAAGCCGATGGACCTCAGCGGCACCATTGCCGTGCTTGAAGGCGCGCCCGAACTGGTCGACGAGGCCTGGCTCGAGGCAAATGCGCGTGGCCTGATCCCGGCGATGGAAGGTTTTTCTCTCAGCGGCATGAGCGTGGACGTGCCGGACCCTGACAATGAAGAGGCGCGGGTGAAAGCCGATATCGGCAATTTCGACCTGACGCTGGGCAGCTATGTCAACGGTATCCCGACCCTGCTCGACACCTCGGCGGCCAACATCCAGGTCGCCCTGCCCGAGAATGGCGGCGACGAACAGATGCAGCAGCTCATCGCCCTTGGCGTCACCGATATCGACGCTGGGTTCCGCCTGGCGGCAAATTGGGACGAGGCCAACAGCACTATCGTGCTTGAGGAAGCCTCGGTCACCGGCGCCAATCTCGCCACCGTCAAGCTGGCCGGTACTATTGCCAATGCCACTGCCGACCTGTTCGCGCTCGACACCGACACGGCGCTGATGGCGGCAATGGGCGTGGCGATCCAGTCGCTCAATCTCGACGTGACGGATGCCGGTCTGTCGGACATTGTCCTCGCCGCGGCTGCGGCAGAACAGGGGGGTGACCCCGCAGCGTTGCGACCGATCTTTGCCGGTCTGGCCGAAGGCACCATTATCGGCTTCATGGCCGGGGCCGCCGACGCCGCCAAGCTGGGCGCCGCGGTGAACAGCTTCGTCAGCGGCACCGCCAAGTCGCTGAACATCACCATCGATGCCAAGTCGGCGCCCGGTCTGGGCCTCGAAGACTTCATGGCCGCCGAGGAAGACCCCACCACGCTGCTGGGCAAGGTGAACATTTCCGCCACGGCAAAGTAAGCCGCCGAAAAATATTCGAAAGCGAAACGGGGCCCTTGTCACAAAGGGTCCCTTCTTCATTGGCGTTGGCGCAAACTATGCCGCTTATCCCCGGGCATCGCGGCGCTTCTACACTGGGCTCATCAATCTTTGAGGAGTCTGAGGACCATGACCGACCGTTTCGCCAGCCATGCCGCCACCATTGATGGCCCCGCCCAGCATGGCTTTGCCATTTCGCCCCATGACAGCACCGAGCTGAGCGAAGCGACGCGCGCGCTCTATGTCGGCGCGGGCGGCACGCTAGCCGTCGTCACCGTGTCCGGGGCAAGCCTGGCCTTCGCCAATGTCAGCGCCGGCAGCATTTTGCCGCTGCGCGTCGTGGCCGTGAAGGCCACCGGCACCACGGCCGCTGACATCGTGGGTCTGGTCTGATGCTGGGGCTGAAACTCACGCCTCTTAATTGGCGCCCTCGGCAATGGTGGCCGCAGGGTGCCAGCTCCGCGATCGATTTCATCGCAAATCGCTCCATGTTCAATGGCTTGGAGAGCCCGCTTGACTCAATTCTTGAGTTTTCGCGGGGCTCGACCAAGCTCGCCGCCGATGCCTCGGGCAATTATCACGGCTTTTCCGAAGACCAGCTGGCGCGCACCAATAGGGGCGCCAGTCTCGAACCGCAGGCCACCGAACTGCTGCCGCGCAACAGCTTTTCAGGCATGACGCCAGCGCGCGGCAGCGGCGCCTTCCCCATGGGCTGGAGCGTCGTCGGCCCGAGCTCGGAGTTTGCCGAGATCCTGGCGCCGGAGCTGGTCTGCAATGTGGAAACCCAACCGCTTCGCTATAATGGTGGCGGCGAGGAAAGCTATGCCGGCTTCAGAACCGCCGGGGGGCTGCCCCACAGCAGCGGCACCGACTATTGGCTTTCACTTTATGCGCGCCTGCCGCCCGGCAAAGTGGCCTTCGACCTATACTGGTATACGCCGCTGGACTCCGAAGGCATCGCCAGGATCGTCGAAGGCGCTGCACTCACCCCCGACTGGCAGCGTTTCGACGTGGGCCGCCAGGCGGGGTCGACCGGGGCCCGCGAGGTCAACCTGATCAAGACCGCGGTACTGAGCGCCGATCATGCCATCGACATCGCCCTGCCCATGCTGCGGGAGGCGCGTCCCGGCTCGTTCATACCGACCACCGGCAGCCCGGCCACCCGCGCCGCCGACCGGCTGGCACTGAGCCCGGTCGATCTGGGGATCAGCGCGGCGTCTGGATCACTGTTCCTGCGTTTTGCCCTGGACGCCCAGGCAACCGGACAGAACGAAAGGCTCTTGTCCCTCGAAGGCGCCAGCTCTGCCGAGGATTGCATCAGCATCATCCGCGACACGAATGGTAACATCGTGGTTGCCGTTATATCGGACGGCGTTCTGCAATTTGAGCGCAGTTTTGATCCACTCCCTGTGGGCGAAACGCACAAAATTGGCATGGCCTGGGGTGGTGGCTCGGTGCGCGTCAAATGCGGAAATGCAGCTGCCCAGACAATCGCCGCAGCCGGGCCGACACGCCTTGAGGCATTGGCGATCGGCGCTGGTGTCGATGGCGCTGAGCCGACGACTATGTGGCTTGAGGCGCTCGCCGCCTATTCAGGCCATCTCGACGACACCGCCTTCGCGGCCGCATTGGGCGACCTGGGGGGCGGACTATGAAGCCTTGGCTCGCTGGGCGGCGTCGCGATAGATCAACAGCAGATGTTCGAGATTGCGCTCGGGCGTGTAGCGGCGGAGATAGTCGCGCCGCGCGCCTGCGCTAAGCGCTCCCAATGTATCGGAATTGTCCAGCACGTCGGTGACCGCCCGCACGAGATCGGCGGCGTCGCCGGCCTTGAACAAGACCCCGCCTCCGCTTCGGCCGACCAGTTCGGCCGGAGCCCCGATATCTGATGCAATAACCGGCAGCCCCGCCGAAAATGCTTCGGCAATGGTCATGCCAAAGGTTTCATAGGCAATCGAAGGCACGACCAGCACGGCGGCGCGGCGCATCAGCGGCGTAACCGCGTCCTGCCGGAGGTGACCGGTAAACACCACATTGCGCGGCGCACTCGCCATGAGACGCGACCGCTCGGGGCCGTCGCCGACAATGGTGAGCGGGATATTCGGCAAAGAGCGCCAGGCCTGGATCAACGTGCCGACGCCTTTCTCAGGCGATAGCCGGCCGACGAACAACGCCCCTGCCCGGCTATGCTCCATGACGCCGACATCTTCGACAAAGTGCGGCTTCACCACGATCCTGTCGCCATCGAACCCGCCGTCGATGAACTTGCCGCGGGCGAACTCGGTGAGCGCAATAAACCGATGCACATGCCGGGCCCAGATGTCATTGCGCGCCGCATGCTGGCGCAGGCGCATGGCGGCCAATGTCGCGGCAAACGAACCGCGATAGCACCGGCTCAGAAACGCAACCGCCTTGTTACCGTTTATGCAGGTTTCGCACACCGCACCATTGCGCAGGAACAGGGCATTGGCGCACAGCAGCCGATAGTTATGCAGGGTTTGCACCACCGGCAGCTGCCGTTCTGCCGCCCCTTCGTGCACTGCGGTGGTGAGCAGCGGAAAGAAATTGTGGATATGAACGATATCGGGGCGATAGTCGTCGCAGAGGCCCTGTACCCAAATCTTGCGCTTGGGATCGTTGGCAACGGTTAAAAACAGGCGCGCCTGCTCGACGGGAGAGGAAATGCCCCGGTTCGACACAGTCTCCAGCCGCACATCCATGCCGGCCTTGCGCATGATGTCGACTTCGCCGGCGACGGCAAGGTCTTCGCCACCTTGGTTGCGGTAGCTGTTGTGCAGGACAAGAACTCTCATGCGCGCTGCGCCTTTGCATTCGCCCGCACCGGCCCCAGCAGCCAGGCGATCATGAGGGCGTTCGCGAACATGAAGTTGGCGCTGTCGAGGCTGGGATTGACGGTGAGAGAGGTCAGCAACGTGCACAAGGCCATCCAGGCGAGCGCCGGTCTGGCGTTCTGCCTTGCCAAAGCGCAAAGCCGCCAGCAGCCCAGGCCGAGCAGCAACAAGCCAGCCATGCCGACCCGCACCAGCGCCTGATAGAACGAGCTATGCAGGCCGATAAAGATCAAATGCCCACTGCCGTCATCCACCAGGCGCCAGTCGAACGGCAGCGACGGATAATAATTGCGCACCAACTCAGTCCCCAAACCAATACCGATAAAATGTGATTGCGCGGCCAGTTCCAAACCGTCGCGCCAGAAAAACGCCCGGACCCCGGAATTGGCGTCCAGCGACAGCAATTGCAGCGGAAATAGCGGCGCCAGAACTGAAAAGATTGCCAGCAACGCCGCAATGAGCACCGCAGTTCGGCCGCGGCAGGCAAGGACACCAAAGAGGATGGCGAAGACGCCCAGCAGTGCTGCCGATGTGGTGCCGGCACAGGCGATGACATAGACGCCGCCCAACACTGTCCAACCCACGCTCGGCCGCGCCACCATCGACCAGTAAAAGAACAGCAGCAGCGGGATGGCGTGTTGATTGGTGAGGTTCTCGACATTGAAAAGCGCGGCGAGAAATCCCGCCTCACCGCTCCAGGCCGACACCGCCGCCATGACCAGTTTCAGCCCAAGCGCCGTCAGCACCGCGTTATCGCCCGCCATAAGGCCGCTGCCGTAGCTGACCCGATGAAGCAGACACACAAGGACCAGCAGCGCCGGATAGCTCACCACCTGCTGCGGAATGGCGCGCGGATCGAAGAGCCGCGTCCAACCGGTTTCGAACAATCCAAGGGTAGAAAGCACCGCATAGACAAGATAAAGCGCCGCCAGGGCCACGAAAGGCCAGAGTTGGCGCAGAAGGGCGCGGTTGACGAAGGGCAGGCATAGCGCCAAGACCACGGCCAGCGCGCCCCCGCCCCAGCCGCGTGTCACCGGCCATGCCGCGCAGTAGAGCAGCACCAGCCCATAGGCAGCGCCTAGAACCGGAAACATGAGGACGGGTCGCGCGGATAGTCTCTGGCGCATTGGAGCGGGTTGAAAGGCGGCGAGAGCGTTCATTTACCCTTGCCCCTGAGCGACTGCGCCGATGTCGGCCGCCCTCGCGATCTCAGGGCCTGCAAGCCTACGCGCCAGACGAAACGCGGCGCCAGCACCAGGTAGCGGCGCCAGAGGCGGCGCGGCTCGTTCAGCAGGCGATAGGCCCATTCGAGGCCGTTGATCTGCATCCATCGCGGCGCCCGCCGCTTGCGTCCCGCATGATAGTCAAAGGCAGCCCCGACCCCGATCAGCAGCCGCCCGATCTCGCGATAGTTGTCACGCATCCAGGCATCCTGCTTGGGTGAGGACAGCCCCACCCAGACGATGTCGGCGCCGCTATCCCGAATGCGCCGCAGGGTGTCGGCCTGTTCAGCTGCCGTCGGCGGGTGAAAGGGCGGGGTCTCTACCCCGACAATTGAAATGGCCGGATTGAGCTGCCGCAACTGCTGCGCCAGAAGCGCGGCGGTGCCCTCGCCGCCGCCATAGAGATAGTGGCGCAGGCCATTGTCCCGCGCGCAAACGAATGGCAGCAGATCAGGACCACAGGTCCGCTCCACCGCATGACCTTGCAGTCGTCCCAGGAACACCAGCGGCATGCCGTCGGGGACGATCATCGCCGCCTCTCCATGCAGCGGCGACAGCACAGGATCATCGATGATGGCCATGAGACTAGCCACATCGCGGGCGCAGATGAAGCGGCCGATGGGTTCGCCGGCCCAGGCCTCGATACTGTCCGTGGCGTCCGGCAGGGTGGTGACGGCAATCGGCACACCCAAGACGTCATATGTCGTCGCGGACCCGCTCATGCCCCCGCCCCTGCCCGCTGCGCCTGAAACCACGCATAGGTTTGGCGGATTCCATCCTCGAGACCGATACGAGGTCTCCAGCTGAGAGCGCTCATTGCGGCGCCATCGAGCAGCTTGCGGGCCATGCCGTCGGGCTTGCTGGTATCGAACACGATCTCACCGTCGAAGCCGACAGTGTCGCAGATGGTTCGCGCCAGATCGGCAATGGCAATATCGGTACCACTGCCAACATTGACCGGCAGATCGCCGGAATAGCTGCGCAGCAACAGAACCAGCGCTTCGGCGCAATCATCGACATGAAGAAATTCGCGACGCGGCCGGCCACTGCCCCAAACAGGGAGCCTCGCCCATCGCTGCGCGCGTGCCGCATCGGCCTTGGCGATCAGCGCCGGCAGCACATGGGCACGGACCGGATCGAAATTGTCCCAGGGGCCATAAAGATTGGTGGGAAGGGCGGCAATATAGTCGCGGCCGAACTGGCGGCGATAAGCTTCGGCCAGCTTGACCCCGGCGATCTTGGCCACGGCATACCATTGATTGGTCGGCTCGAGCGGGCCAGTCAGCAGCGCCGCCTCGGTAATGGGCTGCGCGGCATCGCGCGGATAGATGCAACTGGACCCCAAATAGAGCAGGCGACCGATATTGGCGGCATGGGCGGCCGAAAAGATATTGGTGGCGATGGCGAGGTTTTCGAGCAGGAACGGCACCGGCTCACGATCATTGGCCAGAATGCCGCCGACGCGCGCCGCGGCAACGATGATCGCATCCGGCCGCTGCGCCGCTACGAAGGCCTCGACCTCGGCCTGCCGCGTCAGATCGAGTGCGCGCCGATCGGCGAGAACAAGGCGGCAGTCTTCGCGCTCCAGACGCCGCGCGAGGGCCCGCCCCACCATTCCGGTATGGCCGGCAATCCAGATGCGCTTGCCCCCGAGATCAAACATGCTCACCACCGCCCCGGATCCAGGCGGCGGCTAAGCAGTTCGATATCCGCGCGCACCATTTCGGCAGCGATATCCTGCACGCTTGCCTTGGGCGCCCAGCCCAGTTCCCGTCGTGCCTTGCTGGCATCGCCGAGCAGCAACTCAACATCGGTGGGTCGGAAACAAGCTGGATCGACCGCGACGAGACATCTGCCGGTGGTTCGATCGAAACCCTTTTCGTCCTCCCCCCGCCCCTGCCAGTCGAGCGCAATGCCAACTTCGGCGAAGGCCAGTTCGACAAAATTGCGGACTGAGGTGGCGACGCCCGTGGCGAGAACATAGTCGCCCGGCGACGGCTGCTGCAGCATACGCCAGGCGCCCTCCATATATTCGCGCGCATGGCCCCAATCGCGCTGCGCGTCGAGATTGCCCAGCACCAGACTTTGCGGCAGGCCCAGGTGAATGGCGGCCACGCCAAGCGATACCTTGCGGGTCACGAAGCTCTCGCCGCGCAGGGGACTGTCATGGTTGAAAAGGATGCCATTGCTGGCATGCAGCCCATAGGCTTCGCGATAATTGATGGTTATCGCATGGGCGTAGAGCTTCGCCGCCGCATAGGGCGAGCGCGGATAGAATGGCGTATTCTCATTCTGCGGTACGTCGCGGGCCTGGCCGAAAAGTTCGGAGGTGGAGGCCTGATAGTAGCGACTGTGCTGTTCCAGGCCGGCCACGCGGATGGCCTCGAGCAGGCGCAAAGCGCCAAGCCCATCGATATTGGCGGTAAGCTCGGGCGTGGCGAAGGAAACGCGCACATGACTTTGCGCTGCCAGGTTATAGATCTCGTCCGGCCGCGTGGCCGCCACGACGCGCGTCAGGCTGGCGGCATCGCTCATGTCGCCATAATGCAGGGTCAGGCGTTGGGACAGTTCCGCGTCGTCGCCGATCAGTCGCTCTATCCGGCCGAGGTTGGACATGGAGGCATGGCGGCGCAGGCCATGAACGACATAGCCCTTCTCCAACAGCAGCCGCGCCAGGAATGCACCATCCTGCCCGGTAATGCCGGTAATCAGCGCCACTTTGTCCGACACAACCACTGCCCCCGAAATAACGCCGGCACTGCAGGCTGCCGCTGCGCTATCGGCGACAATCCGCGCCTATGAATTTGCATAGTTCAAGCCGTGTTACATTAGGGTAGATTTACGGCCAGACCCCAGTACAAGGCCTCAATTTCTCACCAGGCAAGAAGTCTTGCATGAATTTCGGCAGGTCGATCGCGGCCTCCGGTAGCAACAGCAACAGCAGTGCGCGTATTCAGGCATAAGTGTTTTCTTCCCGGATCTGCGGAAAGTGCTGGGCGGCGGGATACTCGGTCATGGCGAGCAATACCGGCAAATTCGGGCGACCGGCATGGGCCATGGTATCGAGAGCCCGCAGCACATCGCGCTGCGGGGTTCGGCTCCAGCGGACCAGCAGCACTGCCGCGTCACAAAAGCGGGCGAGATAGGCAGCATCCACCAGCCGCCCTACTGGCGGTGTATCGATGATGACGATGTCATAGGCCCGGCCGGCGGCCTGGATCAGTTGGGCCATGGGCCTGCCGGCCAACAGATTTTCAACCGATTGCCGGTGGACGCCAAACCCGGGAACAACCGAAATTCCGGTCATGGGATCGGCGGCCAGAATGGCATCGATCCGGTCTGGCAGCATCTTTCCGCGCAGATAGTCGTGCAGGCCTGTGCCCCCGGCAATACCCATCAGCCGGCCGATCGCTGGCGTGCGCAGATCGGCGTCGAGAAGCAGCACCTTCTTGCCCATGCCCCCATAGGCACGAGCCAGCAGCAGCGCGCTGATGGACTTGCCTTCCTGCGGCAGGGCCGAAGTCATGAGAATGACCCGCCCTCGTTCCGCATCAGGCGGCGCACCTGTGGCGAGCGCGCCATCCAGGCGGAAACGCAGATGCCGCAGGCTTTCAGCATAGGCCGAATGGCCATCCAAATTGTCGAGGTCGGGTGGTGGTCCCGGCCGTGTTTTCCAGCCGGAGCGGCGGGCCATGGTGGCGGGCAAGGTCGACACCACCTCACGCCCAGTCGCGCTCTCCAGTTCCTCCAGGCTATGGAAGCCTCCAGCATAGGCATCCACCGCAAGCACCGCCGCGATGGCAAGAACGGCCGATGAGATAGCTGCAAAGACAAGGAGCAACCGTGTATTGGGGAAGGACGGCAGCAGCGGCATAGGCGCATTGGCGACGATGCGACTGTCAGCAACCTGCAGGTCCAATTGCCCCTCGAGATCGCTCATGCGTTGGGTCAGCCGGTTCATGCCCACGACGTCGCCGCCAATTGCAGGCGACAAGCCGAGCTCGCTTCGGCGCTGTCCGAGAAGATCGAGCGCCTGCGTCAGGGCCTGTCGCTTTGCCGCCACCTGTCCCTCGAGATAGGCCTGCGCCGCAGCGTTGGCGATTTGGGCCGAGAGTGCTGGCGAGGCGGTTTCGGCTGTTATCGCGATAATATAGGTCAGCCCCCGCCGCTCGATACGAAGACGGGGAACCAGCCATTCCATGGCCATGGCCCAATCTGCACTGGTCGCCTCGCCCGCTGGCACGATGGGAACTGGGCGCCCGAGCACGTCAGGATTTTCCAGCAGGTCGGCGAGATCGACGATGCGCAGAAGCGTTGGCACCGAACGGATGATCTCCACCTCACTTTCGACCCGGGCCGCATCGACCGAGCCTAGCGGCGGCGCGGCGAAATCCAGTTGCAGGGGCTCGATCCGGGACGGATCAACCGCCACGAGCGCCGTTGCCGCATAGCGCGTGGGCAGCAGCAGGATGATCACCACGGCGAGGATCATCAGGCCCGCGAATATAGCGAGGCCCGTTCTGGCCCGTCGCCGCAGCACATCCACGATCGCGCCGATATCCAGACCATCGCCTTGCACGGCACCCTCTTCCTTTGTCTGGACAAACGCGGACAGTTGTTATGCTGAATTCACCTAGGCAGAGGCACGTAGCGCATTGGTAGATGTCCCAATTCTGGCCAAGTCCAAAATAGTTAACAATACGTAAAAATACATGGAATGAGGCACTGGAATGCAATTGCCCGAGGAGACCTGCTATGCATTCCAGGCCGAACATTGTTCATGCAGGAACGTCACTACGCATAAATTGAGAAATGTTGAGCTGGCCAGCGGCTTATCTGTCGCCGAGCCAGACAACATAGCGGTAGCTTTACCCAATCCCTGGCCTCTGGCGATCAAGCGCATGATCGACGTCATAGGCTCGATCGTTGGATTGGCCCTGCTGGCGCCGTTGCTCCTGGCGACAGCCATTGTCATCAAGGCTGCAGATGGTGGACCGGTATTGTTTCGGCAATGGCGCGTCGGCAAGGATGGGGCGCGGTTTCGCATCCTCAAATTTCGCACGCTGGCGGCCGACAGCTGTGACAGCGCCGGACTGGTGCTGGTGTCCTCCGCCGATGACCCACGTCTGACCCCGCTCGGCGCCATCCTCCGACGCTACAATATCGATGAATTGCCGCAGCTGCTGAACATCCTCGCAGGCGAGATGTCGCTGGTCGGGCCGCGCCCGCATGTGCCTGACATGCTGGTGTCGGGCCTATTCTATGAGGCGGCGGTGCCCGGCTATGCGCTACGCCTGAACATGCGCCCGGGACTGACAGGCTGGGCGCAATGCAACGGATATCGGGGACCGGTGCACGATCTTGGCACGGCGTCGCAACGGGTGCGGCACGACCTGGCCTATATCGGCAACTTTTCGCTGGCGCTGGACTTGCAAATTCTGGCGCTCACCTTCGTCCGCGAATTCATCTGGCGCCAGCAACCCACTGTTCGGTCTGGTCCCTATCGTGTCGATAAGCTACCGGCTGCCATGCCGTGACGGGGCTTGTACCAGTCTGCAAACCGCCGCACACCCTCACGCATCGGCGTATGCGAGAGCCCGGGAACGAGGGTATTGAGCAGGCTGGTATCGGCGAAGGTGGCCACCACATCGCCCGGCTGCATGGGCAACAGGTTCAGTTCGGCTTTGACGCCGAGCGCCTCCTCTAGCGCGGCAATGAAGTCCATCAGTTCCGAAGGCGCACCGCCACCGATATTGACCACGCGATAAGGGGCAACCGCTGAAAGCGAGTCCCCGGCGACCCCCTGCCCTTGAACCGGGACCACATCGAGCAGAGCAGAGATGGACGCCACGAGATCGTCGACATAGGTGAAATCGCGGCGCATACGGCCATAGCCATAGACATCGATGGACCGGCCCGACAGCATGGCATCGGCGAATTTGATGGCGGCCATATCGGGGCGGCCATAAGGCCCGTAAACGGTGAAAAAGCGCACCGCAGTCGAGGCAATGCCGAAGAGATGGGCATAGGAATGCACCATCGCCTCGCCAGATTTCTTGGTGGCGGCATAGAGAGACACCGGATGATCGGCCAGATCGGTCTCGACGAAGGGCAGCTTTGTATTGCCGCCATAGACCGAGCTGGTGGAGGCGAACAACAGGTGCCGCACCGGATGCGCCCGCAGAGCCTCGAGCAGATTGGCCGTGCCCACCACATTGGACTGGATATAGCTCTGTGGCGCCTCGAGGCTGTAGCGAACACCGGCCTGGGCGGCGAGATGCACCACGATCTCCGGCCTGGCCTCGGACACCGTCCGCCTCAACAATGCTGCATCTTCAAGCATGCCCTCAACAAAGCGGAAGGTGCCAAAACGCTGCAATTGTGCCAGGCGCTCGTGCTTGAGGGCGGTATCATAATAGGGCGTCAGACCGTCGAACCCGACAACATCATGGCCGCTTTCGAGCAGCAGGCGGCCGAGATGAAAACCGATGAAGCCAGCAGCGCCGGTGACTAAAATACGTGTCATGGCCTCGGCTCTTCAGCATCAGGGCGGCCGACACTCATATAGCGCAGGCCCGCACGTTGCATCTCTTCGCGGCGGTAGACATTGCGCAGATCCACAAAGACCGGGTGCCTCATGACGCCAGCCACCCGCGCAAGATCGAGGGAGCGGAACTCGTTCCATTCGGTAACGAGCACCAAGGCATCGGCTGTGTCGGCGGGCGCATAGGCATCCTCGGCCATGACCACGCCCGGCACCACTAAAGCTGCCGCCGCCATGCCCTGCGGATCATAGGCAACGACGCGCGCGCCGCGTTCCATCAGCATGGTGGCAATGTCGATTGCCGGGGCGTCGCGAATATCGTCGGTGTTCGGCTTGAAGGTGAGGCCAAGCAGACCGATTGTCTTGCCGCTGACATCGCCACCGCAAGCCCCGACGATCTTGTCGACCATCAGAAAGCGCTGACGTGCATTGGCGGCAATGGTGGCCCCCACGAGGGACAGCGACACATCGTGGTCTGCCGCCGTGCGGACCAGAGCCAGCGTGTCCTTGGGGAAGCAGGAGCCGCCATAACCGGGCCCGGCATGAAGAAATTTGCTGCCAATGCGCCTGTCGAGCCCGATGCCCCGCGCCACCTCCTGCACATCAGCGCCGGCGCGCTCGCAAAGCTCGGCCATTTCGTTGATGAAGCTGACCTTCATGGCAAGAAAGGCATTGGCCGCATATTTGGTCAGCTCGGCAGTGCGGCGATTGGTGAACAGCAGCGGCGCCTGGTTGAGATAAAGCGGACGATAGACTTCGGTCATCACCGCTCGGGCCCGCTCATCTTCGATGCCGACAACAATGCGGTCGGGACGCTTGAAGTCTTCGATCGCCGCACCTTCGCGGAGGAATTCGGGGTTGGAGACCACCAGCACATCGGCATCAGGTCGATGCTCGGCGAGGATGCGTTCTACCTCGTCGCCGGTGCCGACGGGCACGGTGGACTTTGTCGCCACTACGGTGAAGCCATCCAGATGCTCGGCGACCTTGCGCGTGGCATCATAGACATAGCTGAGATCGGCATGGCCATCGCCCCGACGACTGGGGGTGCCTACCGCGAGAAAAACCACATCGGCTTCGGCGACGGCCGCACCAAACGACGTGGTGAAGACCAGCCGGCCGGCGGCCATGTTGCGGCTGAGCAATTCATCGAGACCGGGCTCGAAAATCGGCACCACACCCTGCTGCAGCGCCGAGATGCGGTCGGCATCCACATCGATGGCGGTCACCTGGTGGCCGAAATCGGCCAGGCCTGCCCCCGTCACCAGCCCGACATAGCCGGCACCGACAATGGCGATTTTCATCTCGAATCTCACTCCGCACGTGGCGCACAGGGACAATACGGGTGGGCCGCACGTTCGGCTCACAAAAAAGTCTAGTCGTCGGCGGGCGGTGCGCTGCGCATTTTCTTGACGCCGGAGCGAATGGTCTTGCCCTCGAGCCGGCGCTTCTTGGACGCGAGGGTGGGACGCGTGGCGATACGCGGCTTGGGCGGAAAGGCCCCCTCGCGCAACAGCGCCACCAGTCGTGCCTGGGCTTCGGCGCGGTTCATCGGCTGGTCGCGATGCGAATTGGAAGTGATGACGATAACGCCATCCTTGGTGATACGACTACCGGCAAGCGCGGCGACGCGACGCTTCATCGGCTCGGAAAGATTTGGGGAATTGGCAAGGTCGAAGCGCAATTGCACCGCGCTGGCGACCTTGTTGACATTCTGTCCACCGGGCCCAGACCCGCGCACGAATGACTCCTCGATCTCGCTGGGATCGATGGAAATGGAGCGGGTGATCATGATCGGATCGGCCAAGATACCCCTCCTGTCCTCCCCTGAAGAAGGGGAGGAAACCACCGCGTGGGTGGCTCGATCTATTCTCACCCACAGGCCTGCTCCTCCCCCTTCTTCAGGGGGAGGCTGGGTGGGGGTTAAAACGCAGTCTACCGTTTCCACCGCCCGGTGAAATAGACTTCCTCGTCGTGAATGACGCGGCCCTTTTCGGTGGTGCGGAATTTCCCCGGCTCCACCTCTTCGACCCATTTCTTCTTCAGCATGCCGGCAAAGGTCTTTTCGCCGATATCCTTGAAGTCATCCGGGCCGAGGATTTTGTCCTCTCCCAGATGATAGAGGGCCTTCATTTCGCGGTTCGATGGACGCTGTGGCATCAGAGCGCTTTCTGCCCGGCTTCCTTGAGATCGGGCGGGGTCGCCTCCGCCATCAGCGCTACCAGCGCATCCATGAACGGTTGCACCTGCTGGCCCTCGGTGCCGAGACGGCGGATGGAGACATTGCCCTCCTCGGCCTCGCGCTTGCCGACCACGAACAGCAGCGGCACCTTTTGCACCGAGTGCTCGCGCACCTTGTAGTTGATCTTCTCGTTGCGCGTGTCGATCTCGGCCCGAATGCCGGCCGAACGCAGCTGGCGCACCAGCTTTTCGGCGTAATCATCGGCTTCCGAGACGATGGTGGCCACCACAACCTGGGTCGGGGCCAGCCACATCGGCATCTTGCCGGCATGGTTCTCGATCAGAATGCCGATGAAACGTTCGAGCGATCCCAGGATGGCGCGGTGCAGCATCACGGCGAACTGGCGCGAACCGTCCTCGGCCACATAGGTGGCGTTGAGACGCTCGGGCAGCACGTAATCGAGCTGCAGCGTGCCGACCTGCCAGGACCGGCCGATGGCGTCCTTGAGATGGAATTCAAGTTTGGGCGCATAGAAAGCACCCTCGCCTTCCGCGATCTCGAAGTCATAGCCGGTCGCGCGCAAGGCATCGCCCAGCGCCTTCTCTGCGGCATCCCAACGCTCGATGGTGCCACCAAACTTCTCCGGGCGCGTCGCAAGCTTGATGACGACGTTTTCGAAGCCGAGATGGCCATAAACCGAATAGAGCAGATGCACGAAGTGCTCGGTTTCGCTCTGGATCTGGTCTTCGCGGCAGAAAATATGCGCGTCGTCCTGCGTCATCTGGCGCACGCGCATCAGGCCATGCAGCGCGCCATGGGCCTCGTTGCGGTGGCAGCAGCCGAATTCGGCCATGCGCAGCGGCAAGTCGCGATAGGACTTGATGCCCTGGTTGAAGATCTGCACATGCGCCGGGCAGTTCATCGGCTTGAGCGCCAGGAGGTCGCCAACCTCTTCGAACACCGGACCGTCTTCGTCGGTGTTGGGCACCACATCGGGCACCACGAACATGTTTTCGCGATATTTGCCCCAGTGGCCGGACTGTTCCCAGAACTTGGCGTTCATCAGCTGGGGCGTCTTGACTTCGACATAGCCGGCGCCATTCAGGCGGCGACGGATATAGGCTTCCATCTGGTTGTAGATGACAAATCCGCGCGGATGCCAGAACACCGAGCCCTGCGCCTCTTCCTGGAAATGGAAGAGATCGAGGTCACGGCCGATCTTGCGGTGGTCGCGCTTTTCGGCCTCTTCCACCATGACGAGGTAGGCGTCGAGCTCTTCCTTGCTCGCGAAAGCCGTCCCATAGATGCGGCTCAGCACCTCGCGATTGCTGTCGCCACGCCAATAGGCGCCGGCCACCTTGGTCAGCTTGAACGCCTGGCCGACATCCTTGACGCTACGCATATGCGGGCCGCGGCAAAGATCGATCCACTGGCCCTGCTTGTACATCTTCAACGACTGGTCAGCAGGAATCGCATCGACCAGTTCGACCTTGAACTCTTCGCCCTTGGCGCGGAAGAAATCCTTGGCCTGATCGCGGGTCCACACTTCCTTGGTGAAGGCTGCGCCGCGATCGATGATCTCGCTCATCTTCTTTTCGATGGTGCGCAGCTCGTCTTCCGTGAACGGGCCCTGCTGGCGATAGAAGTCGTAGTAGAAGCCGTTCTCGATCACCGGACCGATCGTCACCTGCGTATCCGGCCAGAGCTCTTGTACCGCCTCGGCGAGCACGTGCGCGGCATCGTGCCGGATCAGTTCCAGCACGTCCTTGGAGCCACTGTCGCGCGTGACGAATTCGATCTTGCCGTCGGCATCGAGCGGGTCCGCAAGATCGGACAGCACGCCATTCCACTTCATGGCGACCGTCTTCTTGGCCAGGCTCTTGGAGATCCCTTCGACCACGGTGGTGCCGGTGGTGCCGCGCGGGAACTCGCGAGATGCACCATCGGGGAACGTCACCTTGATCGACATTTCATGTCTCCAGAAATTGGGTTGAGTGCAGCGCCTGTCGCTGCAAGGGCGCCTGAATAGCACGATTTCCAGGCGATGCCAGCCTTTAGATGCCGGTCATTCCGGCATGCCCTCGAACTGGGGCAGGCTGTCCGTGATCTCGTACCAGGGCGCTTTCGAGCCGACGAACATGTGGAAAGACGGGCGCACCGTGGGCGCATCGATCAGCGTGCCCATGGCCACATGGGTGTTGCCGTTGTCGGCGATGACGGAATAGAGGAACGAACCGCAGGTCCCGCAATGAACATCGTGGTTCCGGGGCGGCGTGCCATAATACAGCACAAGCTCGGCGCCATGGGTCAGGCGCAGACGACCCGTCTTGATCGCAGCCATCGGCTTGAACGCCGAGCCGGTAGCACGTCGGCAGCGTGAGCAATGGCAATAAAAGGCCGCGGCAAAAGCGTCTTCGACCTCGTAGCCGACAGCGCCGCACAGGCACCCGCCCCTAAGCGTGCTCATGCTTTTCCCCTCGCCACTGTCCGTAACGCCACGGCAAGTACCAGCGCCCCCGCTCCGGCAAGCTCGAGGGCACCGGATCGTAACCGTGAGTGCCGCCGGGCCGGCAGCGCCAGAAGCGCGCCAGCCCCATCCAGCCGCCGGGCCAGAACCCGAATTGCCAGATCGCGTCGCGGGTAAATTCCGAGCAGCTGGGCATGTGCCGGCAGGTGCGCCCCATAAAGGCGGAGAAGGTGTAGCGATAGAGTGTGATGAGGAAGACCGCGGCCACCTTGAAGGGGAAATCTATCGCCCGCCATAATTGCGTCATGAATCGATCCATCAGCTTTGCGCCGCAACCTCTTGTGCCGACTCGAGCTTTTCCAGCGCCTGAGCGATGGCATCGAACACCAGAAGGGTGGACATGTGCCTGTTGGGATAGTCCCGCACTGGCTCTAGATATTTGAGATCGGACCATTTGCCAGCAGGCGGCACGCCACCGGCCTTGAGCATGTCGTGCATCTGCTGGCGTACGCCGAGAAACTCGGGCACCGGCGTACCCACCACCTCGCGCGCCACCACGGCGGCAGAGGTTTGTCCCAAAGCACAGGCGGACACGTCGTGGCCATAGGCGACGATCACGCCACCCTCGACCTTGAGGTCGACCTCGATCACCGAGCCACAGACGCGGCTGACCTTGCGCGCCGAAGCGTCGGCATCGGTCAGGCGCCTCGGCTGGACCGCATTGCCGGCCAGGTCGAGGATTTTTTCGGAATAGAGATCGCTGAGCTCCATGGCGGCGGCAATTCTGTTTCTTGTTCCGGTCTCGTTCCGCTTCTATATAGGAGCTCTCCAGCGGACTGTCAGAACAATCTGCTGCTGACATGATCCGACACGCCTACAGCCACGTTATATCAAGCGGTCGCAACGCAAGGAGCCCGACCTATGGACGCCCCAGTCAAGCCGCTCAAGCCAGCGACCACGAGCCAGGTCGCATTGCCCCGCCCGACCAAGGAAGAAGCCGAAGCCGCCGTGCGGACGTTGATCGCCTGGGCCGGAGACGACCCCAATCGCGAGGGCCTGTTGGACACCCCCGCGCGCGTCGCCAAGGCCTATGGCGAGCTGTTCGCCGGCTATGGCCAGGATGCAGCAGCGGTGCTGTCCAAGACCTTCAAGGAGGTCGGTGGCTACGACGATCTGGTGCTGGTCCGGGACATTCCCTTCTACGCCCATTGCGAGCACCACATGGTGCCCTTCTATGGCAAGGCCCATATCGCCTACCTCCCCCATGACGGCGTAGTGGGCCTGTCCAAGCTGGCACGGCTGGTCGAAGTTTTTGCACGGCGCCTGCAGACGCAGGAAACCATGACAGCGCAGATCATCGACGCCATCAACGAAAACCTGGGCCCGCGCGGCGCGGCGGTTATGCTCGAGGCCGAGCATATGTGCATGACCATGCGTGGCATCAAGGCGCATGACGTCAAGACGGTTACGCACCGCTTCACGGGGGTCTTTGCCGAAGATCGCGTCGAGCAGGATCGTTTCTTTGCCATGGTGGCCGGCCGCCGTTAGGGCGGTCCGCGATTCCTCGTTCCACATTCACGAAACTGCGCAGTGCCAGTGCTAAATTAGCGCTGGCCTCTTGCTGCCTAAAGGTCTAGACCGGCCGGGCAATGACAGACCCTTCCTTACGGAACGCATCGACAATCAAGAGCAGCAAAGCGCTATAGCGCCCGGGTTATCCGGCGCGCGACAGCGCCGGCAAACCATGGAGCCAGCCATGCTGAAAGCCTTCTCCTGCGCCAGCGATCTGCTGACCGAAACCGAATTCACCGGCGACCCCAGCGGCCTGGTCTGGATTGATCTGATCAATCCCTCGCGTGATGAAGACCGCGCCGTCGAAGAGGCCCTGGGCATCGTCATCCCCTCGCAAGCCGACATGGCCGAGATCGAACTCTCCGCTCGCCTCTATCACGAGGACGGCGCCGAGTTCCTGACCATGACGGCACTGGCCAATCTCGATACCGATGACGCCATCAAGATGCCGGTGACCTTCATCCTCAAGGGCACAACGCTGGTGACGGTGCGCTGGTGCGATCCGCGCCCCTTTTCGGCCTATCGCGTCCGCGCCGCCAAGCAGAAGGATACACCTTCACGCACCGGCGAACATGTCATGCTCGGCCTCTTGGAAGCACTGATCGACCGCATGGCGGACGCGCTGGAGCGGCTTGGCACCGATGTCGATCACATCTCCCGCGACATCTTCCGCAACAAGTCGCGCAACGTCTCCAAGAAGACGCGCGACCTGCAGGCGGTGATCGAAAAGATCGGCGCCAAGGCCGAACTGCTGAACCTGATCCAGGAAAGCCTTGTCAGCATTGGGCGGCTAACCGCCTATCACGGCGCCATGGACGACACACCGCGCAAAAGCGCGGTGAACAAGGAAAACCGCAACCTGCTCAAGGTCGTGCAGCGCGACGCCATCTCGCTTGGAGAACATGCAAGGGGACTCAATGGCCGCGCCAGCTTCCTGCTGGATGCGACGCTGGGCCTCATCAATCTCGAGCAGAACCAGATCATCAAAATCTTCTCGGTCGCCGCCGTCGTCTTCCTGCCGCCCACCTTGGTAGCCTCAATCTATGGCATGAACTTCGACATCATGCCGGAACTGCATTGGGATTTTGGCTATCCCTTCGCGATCTTCCTGATGATCCTGTTCGCCGTGCTGCCTTATCTGTTCTTCAAGCGGAAGGGCTGGCTGTAAGCCCGCCTGCCGGACGGTCCTTATACCCTCGCCGCGCATCACCCTTGGGCTTGATCCGAGGGGCTTGTGCGGAGTTTGCCATGGGAAAGTGAAGAGCCCTCGGGTCACGCCCGAGGGTGACGTGCTGTGAATGCGGTGGCATTTCAGAAGCCCGCCTCCCCCTTCCCCTCATCCCGCTTCCACGCTAAAGCCCGCTTACGCCAACCGGAGCCACGGCAATGACCATCGCTTTCGCCGATCCGAAATCACTCGACCACGCTGCGCTCGAAGAAGGTACCGCCTTTGCGCCGCGCTTCGATGCGCATGGCCTGGTGACCGTGGTGACCATCGAAGAGGGCAGCAATGCCGTGCTGATGGTCGCGCATATGAATGCCGAGACGCTGTCGCTCACGCTCGAAACCGGCATCGCCCATTACTGGTCGCGGTCGCGCCAGTCGATCTGGAAGAAGGGCGAGACCTCGGGCGAATTGCAGGAAGTGGTGGAGATGCGCGTCGATTGCGACCAGGATTGCCTGGTCATGGCCGTGCGCCAGACCGGCCGCGGCGCTGCCTGCCACACCGGCCGCAAATCCTGCTTCTATCGCCGCGTCGCGATCAAGGACGGCGCGGCGGTGCTCGAAGACACCGGCATGCCGCGCCTCTTTGATCCGCACGCAGTTTACGGCCACTGACCGGTCAGGGCGCTGGCGCGGGCGGCGGCACCGGCCGCTCGAACAGCCCCACCATCAGCATGCCGGCTATGAAACCGCCCAGATGCGCCTGCCAGGCGATTCCCAGGCTGGTGCCCGTCAGCAATGGCAGGAAGGGAATGGCGGCGTTCAAAATCAGCCATATCAGCGCGAAATAGCGCGACCTTGGATTGGTAAAGACCTCGCCGATGCTCGCCAATTTGCGCCCAAGAATCACCTGCTGGCCGGTTTCGGGATGGCGCGCCACCAGCACCGGCTGGAAGATGAAGCGGGTCGCCGCCCCGGTCAGGCCCGCGACGCCACCGGATGCACCAATGAGATAGACCCCATCGCGCAGCGTGAAGGCGGCAAAGGCTGCCGCACCCGCCGCCGCCGAAACCAGGAATATCACCAGCATCGCCCCTGCCCCATATCGCCGCGCCACCGGGGTGGCGAAGATGGCCAACCAGGCGACATTGATCAGCAGGTGGTCCCAACCGCCGTGAAGGAAGGCGTGTGAAAACGGCGTCCAGATCAGCGGCATGGCGATGCCGATATCCTGTGCCGCCAGCCAGATGCGGGCGGGCTGGAACGCGAACCAGAAAATCAGCTGCTGCTTGCCTTCGGGGTTAAGAACCAGGGTTGATGCGAGGTGAATCGCGACGAGCACGCCGGCAAGCACGGTCACCGCGCCCGGAAGCAGAAAGATTGGCTCGCGCGCTGGAGAGCCCTGATTGGCGGGCCCTTGCCCCTGATCACTCATCGAATAGTCCTGAACCTGAGGTGCTGCGCCACTTTGCGTTAACTTTTCCACATTGGGGCAGCCGCGTTAACCTTAACTTTTCTTTAAGCGGGCGTTTGCGTCGGCATTTTGCCATTGTCTCGGACGCGGCGGACGCGCTCCCAGGGGGTGAGCGCCTCCCCTGCTTGGAATGGCGGGTCCAGACGATGCAGATGTCGAGCACCAAGACGCTCTATACCTATTGGAACACGATTCGCGGCTCCCGCAGCGCGCCGGATCGCCGCGACATCGACCCGACCCGCATCCGCGAGGCGCTTGCCAACACCTTTATTCTCGAACTCGACGAGTCCGACCGCTTCTCGTTCCGCCTGGCCGGATCGCATCTGTGCACCAGCTATTGCCGCGAATTGAAGGGTCGCTCCTTCTCGGCGCTCTGGCACGACCGCGACAACGACGCCATGGAGACCCTGCTCCGCGCCGTGACCGAAGATCATGCCGTGGCGCTGGTGACCTTCCAGGGCACCACGGCCCTGCACACCAAGACCAATTTCGAAGCCATCCTCATGCCGCTGCGCCATAATGGCACCACCCATACGCGGGTGCTGGGCGCGATGACGGCACTCGATGAGCCCTATTGGCTCGGGGTGCAGCCGATCCTCGAGCAGCGGATCACCGGTCTGCGCCTGATCTGGCCGGATGAAGTGCCTGCTGAGGAAACCGTGCGCGAGGTCGCCTCCAGCGTCGTCAATGACGTGCGCTTCGCCCACAGCGCCCCATCCTTGGCCATGCCGACAACGGTCTATGGCCGCTCAGCCCGCCGCTATGCCCACCTGGCGGTCATCGACGGCGGCCGGAACTGATTGAACGCGCGGCATTTTCCGCGTGTTCTGCTGACCACCAACACCATGCGTTAACCAAGATCGCTTAGCCTGCTTGTGGAAAACCCTCGAGGCTGGGACCGGTTGACGCATGCTAAGTGATGACATCTCCTCGCCGGATATCGTGGCCGTTCGCCCTCGCGCGAACGATGAGCGTTTTCAGCGCGTCAAGGTGTCGATTCTCGGCCGCTACATGCTGGCCGACCGCCGCGAATTCCCCTGCCAGGTGCTGTCCATGTCGCCCGGCGATGCCGTGGTCATTGCCCCGGTCTCGGGGATCAATGGCGAACGCGTCATCGCCTATCTCGATCATATCGGGCGCATCGAAGGCACCATTATCGGTCAGATCGATGGCGGCTTCGTCATGGATATCGCCGCCTCGCCGCGCAAACGCGACAAGATGGCTGCCCAGCTGACCTGGCTGGCCAACAAGGATTTGCTCAACCTGCCGGAAGACCGCCGGCATGAGCGCGTCGTCCCCGACATCCGCCACTCGACCATCGTGCTCGATGACGGCCGCCGCTACAACTGCAAGATCATCGACATTTCGCTCTCTGGCGCGGCCATCGAGCTCGACGTTCGCCCGGCCATGGGCACGCCGGTGACGCTGGGCCGCATGCGCGCCCGCGTCGTGCGCCATTTCCAGAATGGGGTCGCGGTCGAGTTCGCCGCATCCCAGGAAATGCTGACCGTGGTGCAGCAGAACCTCCGGATGAACTGACGCGCCCAGAGGCAGGCCGGCATTGTGCCGCGATGGGCTGGACTCAGTTGGTTAATGCAACCCTGCAAGCCCCTGTAAAATACCGATAAAATTCGCATAAAAACTGTCTCGCAGTTTTCGGGTCGGGGCAATGGCCCCTCTCTAACGTGGTCTCCATCAGGGAGATCGCGTTATGGCAATCAACAACAAGGGCGTGCTGGCGGGACTTATCGCCGCTTTCGTGGCAATCGCCTGCGCTGCACCGGCGGCGGCACTCGACCTTACCAATGTCGCCTTCATCCAAACCGCGACCGGGACCACCTCGATCCCCGTTGGCCACCTGGAATTCTGCAAGAGCCGCGCCAATGAGTGCCGCCCCAATGACGGTGTGGTCGAGGCCATGCCGCTCAACGAGACCAATTGGCAGCAGCTGGTTTCAGTGAATGCCTATTACAACCAGACGATCCAGCCGGCGACCGACATGGAGCTCTATGGCGTGGAAGAGTTCTGGACCTATCCCACCAGCGGCTACGGGGATTGCGAGGACTACGCGCTGATCAAGCGGCGCGACCTGATCAATGCCGGCTGGCACCCCAGCACGCTGATGGTGGCCGTGGTCCGCCAGACCAATGGCGATGGCCATGCCGTGCTTATTGCCCGCACCGATCGTGGCGACCTGGTGCTCGACAACCAGGATGGCACCATCCGCCTGTGGAGCGACACGCCTTACCAGTTCATCAAGCGCCAGTCGCAGGCCCATGCCGGCCAGTGGGTCGACATGATCGATACCCGCCCGATGGTGATTGCGGCCAGCACCCGCTGAGAGTTTCCGAGCCCCGCCCCAAGCTTTCCCTGATAGGGGTTCGAAGAGCAAGGCCGGTCACGCGCAAGCGGACCGGCCTTGCTGTATTCGGCGCTGGCAAAAGCGCTCAATAGCGGATTGCCACATAGACGCTCATGAACAACAGCCCGGTGATGAAGGCCCAACCAAAGGCGACGAGGGCCGAGAACAATACCGATGCCATCGAGATCGTGCCGTCGTCCTCATGGCGCCAGCCCATCTGCAGCATGATGTAGGGCCCACACACGAAGCTGACCGCCAGATTCCCCAGCGAGCTCACGAAAGTCTGCCCATCGTAACGGAGCATCGCCGGCTGACGCACCAGCCATTGATACAGGTGAGTCGTGGCGCCTGAGATGCACAACCCTACCCCCATGATCAAGGCAGCCAGCAAGAGTTCTCGCGTCATCCGATGCGTCCCCACGATTTCGGCAAAGCCGATTTAATGCCTTAACTCTTTGTTAAGCATATTGGCTGCCCTATGGCCTGTCACCTGCGCGTGGAAAACTTGGTTAACGCTGGCCATGACCAACAGCACTTCATCGGCCGATGCGCCCTATGCGGGTCGCAGCCATGTCGCCTATAACCTTGCGGGCATTGCACTTTTGCTGTTGCTGGCGGCCGTCGGCGCTGCCTATTTAATCGACCGGGCAGCGCGCAATACCCACATCACGGCGCCCGTCATCGACGATTCGAAAAGCCTGACGCAGACCGTCGGTGGCCAGGAATTAACTATCCCAGCCAGCTGGTTCCGCTATGGGGAACAGATGCGCAGCGGCTTTGCCAGCCAGGTCGACCTGGAGGTCCAGCTCAAGCTGCTCGAGAACGGACCTGCCCTGCCGGTGCAGGTCACCCTGTTGCCCAGCAACAAGGCGCGCGCCAGCAGCGTGCTGCTCGACACGGTCTATCTGCATCAATTCGGGGAGGGCACGATCGGCGGCTATGCTGGCCTTGTGGGCAAGCCTCTGCTTGCCAGCGACGGTTATAGTGGCGAGACCGTCTGGTACGACCCGCTTTCGCCGGTGCCCTTCGTGGCCAAATGTGCAATTCCCGTCACTGACCAGGGCGAAGGGCGCTGTCTGCGTACCGTGCATCTGCCGGGAGGCCTCGCGGCCATTTTTACCTTCGACAGGACGGCTCTTGCCGCCTGGAGAGCCTTCGATCCGGAGATGGCGCGCTGGCTAGGCCAGATCGGGGCACTTTAGGCCCGCTCCCTCCGGATGGTTCGGGCAATGACCCGCCAGGGGTCATCGCCAGCAACGTCAGTTGATCTCAGTCGATATCGTCGAGGTCGATGTCCAGGATCGACATCGAGAACATGTAGGACTTGTCGCCGTCTTCGTCGTCGACATGGATCAGCCCGATCGACTCTTCACCAACGAAGACCTCGACCGAGTCGTTCAGCTTGGCGCGCGGACGCACGTCGATGTTGCGATTGTTGAAGGTGCGCTGCAGAAACTTCTGCAGCTTGATGATCTCGGGATGGTTCACGTCCAAATGTCCTGCTGTTGGGGTAAGGCGGCAATCTAGTGACTGCCTCGGCGCTGACAACCCCCGCTCCGGGGCATTTTATCGGGAACAACCCTGCCGCGACCCTTGCAGTGGGATCAGCCGTTCTGATCGTAAACCAGCACCATCTGGTCCATCACCAGCGCCGGCTGCGCACATCCGGCCTCCCCGATCACTTTGGCGGGTACGCCGGCAACGGTGCTGCGCGGAGGCACTTCCTTGAGCACGACCGAGCCAGCGCCGATGCGCGAGCAATCACCGACCTTGATGTTGCCCAGTACCTTGGCCCCGGCGCCAATCAGGACGCCATTGCCGATCTTGGGGTGACGATCCTCGTCGGACTTGCCGGTGCCGCCCAGGGTAACGTTCTGCAGCATCGACACATTGTCCCCGATCACCGCGGTTTCCCCGATGACGAGACCAGTGCCGTGGTCGAGCATGATTCCCTTGCCCATCACCACGGCGGGATTGATATCCACCTGGAACACCTGGCTCGAGCGGCTTTGCAGGTAAAGCGCGAAATCGCCGCGGCCATCGCGATGCATGGCATGGGCAAAGCGGTGGGTCTGGATGGCCTGATAGCCCTTGAAATAGAGGAGCGGCTCAACAGCGCGATGACAGGCCGGATCACGCTCCAGCGTCGCGGCCAGATCGGCGCGTGCAGCCTCGCCGATTTCGGGGTGATCGCGCACGATGTCGGCAAAAGCCTGGCGGATGATGTCCGCCGAAACATCCTCATGATCGAGTCGGGCAGCCAGGCGATGGGCAAGCGCCGCTTCAAAGCTATCGTGATTGAGGATGGAGGCCAGCACCAGATTGGCCAGCGACGGCTCGCGATCCAGAATGTCCTGCGCTCCGGCTCGCACTGCTTCCCAGACGGGATCAACGGACTGGATCTGGGGCGACTTCTTGGCAATGCCGGTCATGGGCCGATCTCCGCATTATCGGGGACAACGGATATATGCCAGATTGTTTCCCGTTTCAAAGGCTACAAGCAGAGATTGGTTCCTCAAACCGCAACAGCGGGGAATGTCTTTCCCAGGAATTCCAGGGCTGCCGCCTTGAACGCCCTGTCACCGGTCGCACGCATGTGATCACGCTTGGGAATAACGAAAGCCTCGCCATGCGGCAGCAGTTCGGCCAGCGGCTGTGGCGACCCTGCCATTTCGTCCGCCTCACCCACTGCCACCAGCACCGGCACTTCGATCCGCCGAACATCGGCCCGCGCCATGGGCTGGCGTGAGGTTTCCATGCAGGCCGCCAGTGCCTCGCGATCCGACCCGGTATGATCGGCAAAGATGCGGAACTGTCGCGCCGTCGGATGCGTGAGGTCAGCCAGATTCGGCGCGCGCAGGCCGGCGATGATGTCATTGCCGTCGGTGAGACCATTGATGAGGTTCATGCCCATGCCGCCGAAAATCGCGGCGACGACGCGATCCGGGTGATCATAGGTCAGGAAAGCCGCAACGCGGGCGCCCATGGAATAGCCAAGCACGGCCGCCCGCTCGATGCCAAGGTGGTCAAGCAGCGCAAGCGCATCATTCGCCATCTGCGCCGGATAGTAATCCTCGGGATCATGCGGCTTGTCCGATAGACCATGCCCGCGATTGTCGAGGGTGATCGCCTGATAGCCTGCGCCGGTGAGCGTCTCGACCCAGCCGGTGTCGATCCAGTTCACCTTGCCGCTCGAGGCGAAACCGTGGATGCACAGCACCGGCGGGCCGTTCCCGGCGACTTCATAGGCAAGCTCGACATCACCTGATTTGAAACGCGGCATTTGAAGCTCCTTTGGTCTCTCTCTTATCCATCCGGACCTCCTACGACCAGATTCGATTGCGCCGCGGCCCATTCTCATTTAAAGCTCACTGAGCCATTAATGAGGTCCGACATGCGCATCTGCATTACCGCCCTGCTCAGTCTGGTTCTGGTTATACAAGCTCAGGCGGCGACGTTGCAGGAGATCGTGGCAAAGCTCGACGGCACCGACTATCTGGTGCGCAGCACCTGCAAGGACCTCGGAACGGACAAGCTCTATCTTGGCGACGTCGCGGATAGCGAGTTCCGGGTATTCATGCTGTTCACCGCCAATTCGGTAAATGCACTCAACATCACCAAGCAATGCGAGGCGACCGGCCAGCTGGTGGCGCCACTCACCGTTCGCAAGAACCAGGGCGGCACGCTCGACATACGGATTGGCGACGTACCAGAAAACGGCGATGGCGTTGAGGCGCAGTCGCTGGCTGATTTCGCCGCGACCATCAATGCCGAGCTGGCAAAGGCCGACACGGTGGAAGTGGCTATTGCCAAGGATGAACAACCCCTGCTGCAACCCATCGGCACGATTGTTGGGGCCGCCAGCACCACCCTACTCTTCTTGGACAAGATGCCACCGCAATTGGCCCTCGACTATCTCAAGGCCTGCTATCGCACCTGCGATACGGCGACCTTCGCCCTACAGCCGCCGCAGATCGACAAGAGCTATTTTTCCATTCTGATCCGCGCGATCGGCTGGTTCCCGGAAGGTGTGACGGCCCCCTCCGGTTCCGCCGAGCGCAAAATCGGCACCGCAGTCGGTGCGACAAAGAAGAATTAGCTTTCCCTTTTCTTCGCGCCTCGCCTTGGCTATGGTCGCGCCAAATCAAACCCTTATCCAGGTCCGACCATGGCCCACGGCACCACACCGCACTTCCACAACACCCAAGGTCTGCGCAGCATTGAGATTGGGTCCAAGGAGTTCCAGTGCATCGGCGCCCTGCCGCCCTTCGACCACCCGCACATCTTCCTGGACATGGGCAAGGGCGACGAGATTGTCTGCCCCTATTGCTCGACCCTTTATATCTATAAGGCCGAACTGGGCGCCGGGCATGCAAATCCCCCGTCGGCCATTTTCGAGGCCCACGCCGCCTGAGTAGTCCCATGCCCGCCACGGGCCGCAATTACATCATTGCCGGTGCCGGCATTTCCGGCATGACGCTGGCTCTGGCCCTTGCCAAGTTCGGCGCAAGCGTTCTCGTCCTGGAACGCAGTCCGGGCGTGCAGGAGTTTGGTGCCGGCCTGCAGATCAGTCCGAATGCCCGGCTGGTGCTGAACCAGCTCGGCCTCAGCGACGCCATCGACCAAGTCAGCCTCGAGCCCACTGCGCTGGATGTTTATCCGCAGGGCAGCTTGGCGCCCGCCGTGAGCATGGAGCTCGGCACATTGATGCGGGAGCGATTCGGATCGCCCTATGCCGTCATGCATCGCGCCGATCTCGCCGGCCTGCTCTACAAGGCGTGCCGGCGCTTCGCCAATATCGACATCCTGTTCGGCGTACGCGGCTGGACTGTAGACGCCCAGGACCGTGGGGTCACAGTTTCGGTCGAGGAAGCCAGCGGACAGACCCGCACGACTCGCGGCCTGGCTTTTCTTGGCGCCGACGGTGTGCATTCGCAGACGCGCCAGACGCTGCTCGACGGCCCCGCAGCGCGTTTTGGCCGGCGACTGGCCTGGCGGACGCTGGTGCCTGCCGGCGATGTCGCCGACTATCTGGCCATCGATCATGTCTCGGTGTTTTTCGGCAGCGGCTTCCACCTTGTCTGTTATCCGATGCCCCATCGCGGGCAGGTCAACCTGGCACTGTTCATGCCTGGCGATACGCCGGACAAACCCAGCGGACAACCAAGGCCAGCCAGGCCCGGCAAGCGTGCCGGCGCCATCATCGCCGCCGCCGGCAACCGCTGGACGCCCTGGCCCCTGTTCACGGTCGACACGCCCACCTGGCACAAGGGCAATATCGGCCTGCTCGGCGACGCCGCCCATGCCATGGTGCCGTTCCAGGCGCAGGGCGCGGCCATGGGCATCGAGGATGCTGCCGTCCTGGCACGCTTGCTCGCCAATGGCGCCGCCGAAGACGCCAACAGTGCGCTGGCCAGCTATGTGACGGAGCGACAGGCGAGAGTGCGCCGCGTGGCTGCCCTCTCGGCCAGCAATGGCCGAATTTTCCACATGAAATGGCCGCTCAGCATGGCCCGTAACCTTGTGATGACATCGCAGGGACCGCGGGGGCATCTGAAACGCCTCGGCTGGATTTATGACTATGACGCCGGGCTGGTGTGAGGCCGGCCCGATCAACTGAAGGGCTTCGCCCTTGCTTCGCGGCGCGCGCCCGTGTCAATTGCGACATGGGCCATCGGCCGGGATAGACAGAAGGGTTTGAACCACCGCATGCCATCTGCGACACGCTCCCGACTGACGCTCACCTGCATTCTCATCACGGTCCTGCTCGACATGATCGGCGTCGGCATCATCGTGCCGGTGCTGCCTGAACTGCTCGAGGATTTGACTGGCGGCAGCGTGGCCGATGCGGCCGTTATCGGCGGCTACCTGGTTTTCGCCTATGCCTTCATGCAGTTCGTGTTCTCTCCCGTGCTCGGCAATCTCTCCGATCGGTTCGGGCGCAGGCCGGTGCTGCTATTGTCTCTGCTGGGACTGACCTTCGACTATCTCATGATGTCGATCGCCCCTTTTGTCTGGTACCTGTTCATCGGCCGCATCATTGCCGGCATTGCCGGCGCGGCATTGGCAACGGCCACGGCCTATATGGCCGACATCACCCCGCCGCATAAGCGCACCCACCGCTTCGGCCTGATCGGTGCCGCCTTCGGCCTGGGCTTCATCATCGGTCCGGTGATCGGTGGCGAATTGGGCGAATTGGGGCCGCGGGTGCCCTTCTACGCCGCCGCAGCTCTTGCCTTCGCCAATTTTCTGTTCGGCCTGCTCGTCCTCCCCGAAAGTCTGCCCAAGGCGTCGCGCCGCAAGTTCGACATTCGCCGCGCCAACCCGCTGGGCGCGGTCGTGGCGCTGCGGCAATATTCCTCGGTGCTCTGGCTCCTGGCCGTGCTGTTCTTCCTGCAGCTGGCCACGCAGGCGCTGCCGACGATCTTCAGCTATTTCACCGTCGAGGTGTTTAGCTTCTCCTCGTCCAATATCGGGCGCACGCTGGGGGCCTTCGGCATCGGCTTTGCGTTCAGCCAGGCGGTTTTGGCCGGGCCCCTGTCGAAGGGCCTGGGTGAACCGGCGGTCGGCATAATCGGCCTCGCGGCGGCGGCAATCGCCTTTGCCGGCATCGCCTTTTCAGCCGATGTCTACCAGCTCTACCTGTTCATTGCCGTCGGCACGGTCAGCGGCCTGGCCCCACCAGCCATCAATGGCCTGCTCTCTCGTCAGGTGCCCGACAACAGCCAGGGGGAATTGCAGGGCGCGGTGAACGCGGCAAGCTCGCTAGCCACCATTATCGGCCCGCTCGCGGCAACGCAGATCTTTTCATATTATTCCGCCGCCCCGAGCTCGGGCCATTACTTCCCCGGCGCGCCGTTCATAGCCTGCGGAATAGCCGTGGTGATAGCCGTCCTGATCTTTGCCATCGCCTCGTTCCGCTTCGAGCTGGGGCGTCGTCCGAGCGTCGCCGATCACCCGCATGTGCCCGAGATGCCCCCGCCCGGACAGGTCCGCAATGCGCCATTGGAGACTGGGAATGACGACGACAATTCGCGCCGCTACTGACGCCGACTGGCCGGCGATCCTCGCCATGCTCCATCCCGTCTTCGCCGCGGGCGAGACCTATGCCGTGGACCGGGACCTTGATGAAGCCGGCATCCACAGTTTCTGGATGATGCCTGGACACGAAGTGTTCGTTGCCGAAATCGACGGCAAGGTGGTGGGCACCTATTACCTTATGGCCAACCGGCACGGTGGTGGCGCCCACGTGGCCAATTGCGGTTACGTCACCTCAGAGTCAGCGCGCGGAAAAGGCGTGGCCAGCGCCATGTGCACCCACTCGCTCACCAGAGCTCGTGAACGCGGTTTCCGCGCCATGCAGTTCAATCACGTCGTGTCGACCAATGAAGGCGCTGTAGCGCTGTGGCAGAAACTCGGCTTCACCATTGTCGGCACCCTGCCCGGCGCCTTCGAGCACCCGGTGCATGGTTTCGTGGACGCCTATGTGATGTTTCGCGCACTCTAGAGCGTTTCACGTTCTGGTTGACGCGGCTCCATCGCCCCCTCCCCCCATGAGGGGGAGGGCCGGGGTGGGGGGTGGTTGAGTGGGCCACTGATGGACCCCCACCCACATTCCCTCCCCTCAAGGGGGAGGGAGGCGAAAGCGCCCTGAGTTCACCTCAGTTTGAAACGCTCTAGATAGCGCAAACAAAAGGCCCCGCTTGCGCGGGCCAGTGACAGAAGTGCGAAAGCGGTCGCTTACTTGCCCAAAGTGCTCGGCCAGGTGCCGTGCAGGTCGGTGCCGCGGCCGACGATCTCGAAGCCGTGTGCGCCGAAGAAGTCGCGCTGACCCTGGATCAGATTGGCAGTGCCCTGGGCCTGACGATAGCTGTCGAAATAGCTCAGTGCGGCCGAGAGACAGATCATCGGGAATTCGCCGACGGCGGCAGCGGCCACCACCTTGCGCAGGCTCGGATGGCTGTCCTTCATGATGGTGACGAAATCGGGCACCACCAGAAGATTGGTCGCTTCGCCCTTGGCATAGGCCGAGCTCATCTGATCAAGG
The DNA here is from genome assembly GCF_001899045.1 of Devosia sp. 63-57. Classification (NCBI taxonomy): domain Bacteria; kingdom Pseudomonadati; phylum Pseudomonadota; class Alphaproteobacteria; order Hyphomicrobiales; family Devosiaceae; genus Devosia; species Devosia sp. 63-57. The sequence goes on from NZ_MKUY01000003.1 coordinate 434,026, forward strand.
AAGCGGGAGCGGATAATGCAGCCGGCGCGCCAGATCTTGGCAATGGTGGCCAGTGGCAGTGCCCAGCCGTTCTCTTCCGATGCCTTGGCGATGACGGCAAAGCCCTGGGCATAGGAGACGATCTTGCCGGCGAGCAGCGCCTTTTCCAGGTCTTCGAGCGTCACATCGGTCTTGGCGCGGTTCGGCTTGCCATAGATGGCCTCGGCCGCGACGCGTTCATCCTTGCGCGAAGAAATCGAGCGAGCCGCCACGGCGCCTTCGATGGCTGTGGCCGGCACCCCCATTTGCTGGGCGGCGATGGCGGACCACACGCCAGTGCCCTTCTGGCCGGCCTTGTCGAGGATCAGATCGACCAGCGGCTTGCCGCTTTCGGCATCGACCGCATCCAGCACATGGCCGGTGATCTCAATGAGGTAGGAGTTGAGCGGACCCTCGTTCCACTTCTTGAACACGGCGGCGCATTCCTTGGCCGTCATGCCCAGGCCGTCGCGCATCACGCCATAGACTTCGGCGATCATCTGCATGTCGCCATATTCGATGCCGTTGTGGATGGTCTTGACGAAGTGGCCGGCGCCGCCTTCGCCGAGATAAGCGCAGCAGCTTTCGCCATTGAACTTAGCGGCGATGGCGGTCAGTACCGCTTCGGCATTGTGCCACTGCTCCTTGGAGCCGCCGACCATGATCGAGGGGCCATGGCGAGCGCCCTCTTCACCACCGGAAACACCGACGCCGAGATAGCCGATATTCTTGGGCTTGAGATAGTCGAAGCGGCGCTGCGTGTCGGTGAACAGCGAGTTGCCGCATTCGATGATAGCGTCGCCAGGCTCGAGATGGGGCAGCAACTGCTCGATCATGTCGTCGACCGGCTTGCCGGCCTTGACCATGATGATGATCGAGCGCGGCGCCTTTACCGTCTGGACGAAGTCGGCCAGGTCATATTTCGGAATGGTCTTGCCATCGAGGCCCTGTTCCTTGGCCTCGGCAACGAATTCATCGATACGCCCGGGCGACCGGTTGTGAACGGCGACGGTGTACCCCTTTTCGGCGATGTTGAGGGCAAGATTGGACCCCATCACTGCAAGGCCGATAAGGCCAATATCCGCTGTCGACATCCACAAGTCCTTCCGAATTCGTCATACTATGCACGCAGCGCATAGCGCGCGGCGGCGAAATGACCACAATATGCGCGGATAAGGAAGGGCCGAATGCACACTTTTCGACCACGCCACGCTTCTTGTATGGAAGTTTTCGACAATGATTGTACCCCTGGCCGCGCTAAACTAATGAACACGCACAAAAGAAAGGGCAGCTCCCATGGCTCCAAGCAATCCGTTTGACCTCAAGGGCCGTCGTGCCCTGGTCACCGGCTCCAGCCGCGGCCTCGGATTCGCCATGGCCAAGGCCCTGGCCCAGGCAGGCGCGGCGGTCGTGCTCAATGCCCGCGACAGCGTCGCGCTCGGCAATGCCGCAGCCGATCTCGGCGATGGCGGTCACGATGTCAGCGCCGTCGCCTTCGACGTCACCAGTCGCGATAGCGTCAATGAGGCCATTACTCATATCGAGAACGAAATTGGCCCTATCGACATTCTGGTCAACAATGCAGGCATGCAATTCCGCTCGGCCCTCGAGGCCTTCCCGCCCGAAAAGTTCGACCAGATCGTCACCACCAATCTGACCTCGGTGTTCAACGTCGCCCAGCCGGTGGCGCGCCACATGATTGCGCGCGGGCATGGCAAGATCATCAATGTCTGCTCGCTCCTGGCAGAGCTTTCCCGGCCCTCAATCGCGCCCTATGCGGCAACCAAGGGCGCAGTGGCCAATCTCACCCGTGGCATGGCGGTGGACTGGGCCAAGCATGGTCTTAACGTCAACGGCATCGCCCCCGGCTATTTCGCCACCGAGATGAACGAGGCCCTGCTCAAGGACGAAAAATTCAACAGCTGGATCGCCGGCCGCACCCCGATGGGGCGCTGGGGCCAGCCCGAAGAACTCGGCGGCGCCGCCGTCTTCCTGGCCTCCGAGGCCTCACGTTTTGTCAACGGACACATTCTCTATGTCGACGGCGCCTTCACAGCTACGGTTTGAACCGGCCCGCATCATCATCGTGATGGGCGTGTCATCCTCGGGCAAATCCACGATCGGGGCGGCGCTCGGCCGCGCCCTGCACGCGCCGTTCCTCGATGGCGACAAATACCATCCCGAGGCCAATGTCGAAAAAATGCGCAACGGCATTCCGCTGACCGACGAGGACCGCTGGCCCTGGCTGGAAGCGCTCAGCGCCGCCTTGGTCGAGGCGGCGGAAAAGAAAAACGTCGCGGTTGGCGCCTGCTCGGCACTGCGCAAAGCCTATCGCGACTTCATCACCGAAAAGGCCGGCGAGCCGGTGCTGTTTGTCTATCTCGACGGCAGCCGCGAAGTCATCGGCGAGCGCATGGCCAAGCGCCATCACGAATACATGCCGACCAGCCTGCTCGACAGCCAGTTCGCGACGCTGGAAGTGCCCGATCCGGACACGGAGAATGTCCTGAAAGTGCCGGTGACCGATCCGGTCAATCGTATCGTCACCACGGTCACGGCAGCGCTTCCCCAGCACAAGAGTTTTAAGCGCTGGCAGTAAAATGGCGTAAGCCCCGACCATAAGCCGGGGCCTGCCGATTATGCCGCTTATTGCGCGGTGTAGGCGCCGTCCACCAGATGGTAGGAGCCGGTGATATTGGACGCAGCGTCGGACAACAGGAACAGCGTCAGCGCCGCGACCTCCTCGGACTTGCCCAGCCGACCGATTGGATGGATGGAGGTCAGTCCGTCATAGGCTTCCTTGGGCACGGCGGCCAAGAGCGGGGTATCGATGAAGCCCGGGCCAACAGCGGTAACGCGAATGCCCTTTTTGGCATAATCCAACGCGGCCGACTTGGTCATGCCGACCACGCCATGCTTGGCGGCGACATAGGCCGGAGCGTTGGGGAAGGCTACGGAGCCAAGGATGGAGGCCATGTTGACGATGGCGCCGCCACCATTCTTCAGCATCTCGGCAATTTCGTACTTCATCGAATAGAAGACGGAGTTGAGATTGATGTCGATGACCTTGTGCCAGCCTTCGAACGTGTAGTCGCCCAAGGGCGCTGCATCGCCGCCGATGCCGGCATTGTTCACGGCCAGATCGAGCTTGCCGAAGGTGTCGACGGTGAACTTGACCGCCTTTTCGACCTGATCGACCTTGCCGACATCGACCGCAACGGCAGCGGCTTCGCCGCCGGCGGACTTGATCGCCTCAACCAGCTTCTGGGCGGCGTCGAGCTTGAGATCGGCCACCACTACCTTTGCGCCGCGCGCGGCCAGCTGTTTGGCAACGGCCTCGCCGATACCCGACGCTGCGCCGGTAACGAAGGCAACCTTGCCTGCAAAATCCTTGGTCATGTGGACCTCCTGTGTTTGTCCATCACATGTGGGCCACCGAAGCGGGCGCTGCCATGATCGAGGTCAAACTTTGGAGTGAACAGCCCGTTCAAAGGACAGGACCAATGCTGTCAAGATGCCGTCGCAATCGGCACGCCTGGCATGCGCGACAGACTGGCATTGGCGTAGCGGTCGTCGTGGCTGACTTCAGGTCCGGCCCAGTCCGGCAGGGCCACAGCCTGGTCGGCCGAAACAAGTTCTACTTCGGCCATGACCAAACCCGCATGGGCGCCCTCGAACACATCGACCTCCCAGGTCAACCCGGCATGCGGCACGATATGGCGACGTTTCTCGACAACATGCGGCCTTGCCATGTCCAGCATGGCCCTGCCCTCGTCCAGCGGCACCTCATATTCAAACTCGGCACGTGAAATGCCTGATGTCGGCCCCTTCAAGGTCAGGAAGGCCCTGGCATCGTCGACGATGCGGATGCGCACGGTGGCCTTGGCGCTGGTGGAGAGATAGCCCTGTCGCATGGCCGAACTGCCGATCACCGCCTCGCGCCAGCTATCGCCCAATACCAGGAATTTCCGTTCGATCTCGACGCCCATCGCTCAAAACCCGAATGTCATCTGCCCGGCTGGCGTGCCGACCGACACCCCTTCCAAGGCCAGCATTTTCACCTTCGATGCCGCTCCACCCGGCGCCGAAAACCCGCCCGGCTTGCCATCGCTGGCCAGCACCCGATGGCAGGGAATAACCAGCGGCATCGGATTGGCCCCCATCGCCTGCCCCACGGCACGGGACAGGTTCACATCGCCCAGTTGCCGCGCCAAGTCGCCATAAGTCCGCGTTTCGCCCCAAGGCACGCTGAGCAGGAGATCATAGGCGCGGCGATGGAACTCCGGCGCCCCGCGCAGATCGAGCGTCACCCCCGAAAAATCCACGCGCTCGCCCTCCGCATAGTCCTCGATTCGATCCATCAGGGCCGCAATTTCACGTGTCGGCGACCCCAACCGGGCGCCATTGCGCCCAAGACGCTCGGCCATGATCTCCGGCGCATCGCCCGGCAGAAGAACCCGGCAAAGACCCCGATCGGTCCAGCCCAGCCCGAATACACCCAATGCCGTATCGAAGATTGCAGTGTCCATTTTCAGACCATAGGCGCCGCGCCGCAGAGAAACCAGAACCTGATACGGCGCTGCTGACAGCTTCTGTCGCCGTCGGACGGCACTGAGCGGCGACAACAAAAGGATATCGCCTATGGCCCGCATTGTTGGATACATCGCCGCCAGCCTCGACGGTTACATCGCTGACGCCGATGGAAGCCTCGACTGGCTGTTCAAATACAACGACATGGACCTGGGTGACCACGACTATCGCAAATTCGTCGCCACGATCCGCACCGTGGTGATGGGCCGCGCGACCTATGACTGGCTGGCCGCGGATGAAAGCCCGTGGGCCTATGGCGCGCAACGATGCTTCGTCGTCACCCGCGGCAACATCGATAGCCCCAAGGGCGAGCTAGAGACACGCTCCGACATCGATGCCTTGATCGCGGAATTGCGCGCCCTCGATGATGGTGACGTGTGGATGCTGGGCGGCGGGCGCCTGCAGATGGCGTTCATGGAACGCGGTGCGCTCGACGAACTGGAAATCTATGTCATGCCGGAATTGCTTGGGGGTGGAGCACCACTATTCCCGGCAACAGGCTTTCGCACCTCTCCGAAACTGCTCTCCGCCAAGGCGCTCGACAAGGGCTGCGTCCGGCTCCACTACCGCTTCACATAGAAAAAGGGCCCCTTACGGGGCCCTCTTTTCGATCAGTTCTTCAGGGCCTTGCCGGCCTTGTCTTTCAGCTCGCCGGCCTTTTGCTGCAGCTTGCCTTCGGCCTTGTCCATCTTGCCTTCGGCCTGCAGCTTGGTGTTGCCGGTCAGGCCGGCTGCGGCGTCCTTGATCGCACCCTTGACCTGCTTGCCGGCGCCTTTGACTTCGTCCTTATGCATGATGGTCTCCTTTCAAGAAACTCGAACACAACAACGGACGGATAGCGCCGGCGTTCCCAGGCATTTCGATCACATTGCCGTGCCGAACCGACGCGCTGTCCATGCGGCCGCCTTGTCCTTGATCTGGCCGAACTTCCGGGATGCGGACGTCAGCCGCTGGTCCCAGGCCGGATCGGGGTTCTGTCCCTCAATGGTCTTGAAATAAGCCTGCATCATGCAGGCAATGGCGAAGGGTTCGATGAGCGCCACCTTCACCGCCCAGGCGAAAAGCAGCGCAAAGACGAAACCGCCGGCCGACCAGGCGCCGGGGATGAGATAGACCAAAGCCGCTGCTGGCGCGAGCATGATCAGAAACACGAGGAAAGCCAGCCCATAGGTGATGATCGTCAACCAGGCGGCGTTCTTGAGCATGCCCTGATAGTTCTGCCCATACAGCACCAGCGCCGTCTTGGCCGATTCCCAGGGATTGGTCGAACGGGTCTTGATGGCATAGGCGAGGATCACCTCATCGACGAGGCCTACTGCAATGCGCAGAAAGGCCCGCACGATACCGACGATCTGCTGCAACCCCGGAATAGGCAGGATCGAGGCAATGCCCTGCACGAGACCGGTAATGGCACCGAGGACACCCTTGACCAGCTGGTCCACACCGAACAGCACGCTGGCCTCGGCGAAGCGTTCCTTGACCACGCCGCTGGCATAATCGATCTGCGAGCGGCCATCTGGAATGGACTTGCCTTCCAGCAATTCCACCATCACCGCAATATGGCCGGCCTTGACGATGTAGAGAATGTATTCCCGCAGGAAATAGAGCACACCCGCGGTAAGCCCGAAGCCGAAAATACCGCCCCAGACGGCGCTGCTGGCCTGGAATTCGGCGTCACCAAAGGCACCCACGCCCCAGCCGACGCCCGCACCTGCGCCGGTGGCCACCACATAGGCCACGGCGATACCGAAATAGACCACCATTCGAAATGCGACGAATGGCCAGGTGCGGGCCATCAGGCCCAGCCCCCTGCTGATTGAAAAGTCCCACATGCTTGTTGTCCCTCAAGCCCTTGGTCAAAGGGGCCGATCTCTGGTACAGGGCCTCATGCCCGGTCCCATGCCCACTCTCATCGATTACTTTCCGCCGACTGAACCCTACCTGAACATCATCCATGTCGATGATGACATTCTGGTCGTGGACAAGCAAAGCGGACTTCTGAGCGTGCCGGGCAAGGACCCCAGCCTCTGGGACTGCATCGAATACCGCGCCCGCCAGACCTGGCCGACGGCCGGCATGTGTCACCGGCTCGACAAGGATACCTCGGGCGTGCTGGTGCTCGCCCTGAACAAGCGCGCCCATGGCCGCATCGGCAGCCAGTTCGAGCACCGCAAGACCACCAAGAGCTATGTTGCCCGAGTGTCCGGCATCATCGAGGACGATAGCGGCCTCATCGACCTGCCTCTGGCTACGGATTGGGAGAACAAGCCGCGCCAGCGGGTCGATTACGACAATGGCCGTTCGGCGCAGACGCAGTGGGAAGTGGTGGAGCGCGAGGACAAGGCTACGCGCGTCCGCCTGGTGCCGCTGACGGGCCGCACCCATCAGCTGCGAGTTCACATGAAGGCCATCGGCCATGTGATTCTGGGCGATGCATTTTACTCCGAAGGCGAGGACTTTGCCGCTGCCGACCGGCTGCAACTGCACGCCGCCGAGCTCGGGTTCACCCACCCGACCACCGAAGAGTTCATGACCTTCTCGGCGCCCACCCCGTTCTAGGGCTGGCAGAGTCTGTTTCTGCTGGCATGATGATAGCAACGGAGAATGTCTATGCGACCTCTCATTGCCCTTGCCATTGCCCTCGTCAGCCTGGCGCCGAGCCACGCCTATGACCAGGTGGCGCGCTTTGCCGCGGCCATTCCCATAGAGCAAAACGACGGCCCGAGCTTTCTCTACGTCGCCCCGCCCCTGGGATTTATCGGCGTGAGGACGATCGATTTCACCCTGCCACAGGATATCGCCATCGGGCGAACCCTGATCTCCGCCAAGTCGATCGATCCGATGACCGGCATTGATTTCCGCAGGGTCTATGCCGTCCTCTCGATCGGCAATGGATTGAACACCACGAACGTTCTTTTCGGACAGAACGGCTTTGCGGCCGACACTGCAGCAACGCTTGCAGCACGCGGTTTTGACAGCCGGGACATCGGCGGCATCGCGGTTCTGGCCAATGGAGAAGACGCCTCGCTCGACCTGTCCCAGGCCAGAAACGCCGATCCCCTTGCCGCCGATATGGGGCGAGCGCAAAGGGTCGCGGTTGTGGAGGACATGGTTCTGGTCAATCCGTCATGGGCGGGCATTGAAACAGCGCTAACCGCGCTGTCACCCAAGGCGGCCAAGGCGCGTCCGGAGTGGGTTGCGGTGTTCGATGCCCTCAACGCGCTGCGGGGATCAGGAACGACGGAGGCCGCGATCGGTTGGAGCGGCGCAGTGCTGAGCACGCTGGAGACGACAAGTCAGGCGATTCTGGATGGCAGCATCTACCAGCAAGCCACTGACAGTGGACGAAAATTCGTCTTTCCCCCATTCCCGATCGCGGCGATGGGCATCGACCGCCTGCATGGCGACACGCATCTGCGCATCGCACTGCCCTATCGGGATGAACGCGATGCTGAGCTCGCCCTCGAGCATATCGGTCGCTATCTGGTCCGTTTCCCCGAAGTGCCGGACGTGCCGCAGCAGCAGGTGATTTCCTCAGGAGATTGGCACGTCGCAGTGCTGACCCTGACCCTCAAGGCAGACAAAGGCGGCAAGGCCCATGCCCTGCTGCAGAGCTTCACCAGCGCCATCCTGCGGCGCCAGTTCTTCCCGCTGGAATTTCTCTAAGCCGTAGCCTCAGGCCTCGATGTCTCCGGCATAGGCAACTTCGATGCGTTGGAAGAGGCTGCCCTCTTTCATCGTATCGAGCCAGCGCCGGAAATCGGCAACGTCTTTGAAGCCGGCGCGCTGGGCCTCGGCATCTGTAACATCGTCGGGGCTCATATCAGTGATCGACTTGATGGCCAGAAGCCCGACCTTGCTCTTGAGCGTACCACCAGCCTTGACCGTTGGGCGATTCCAGCGCCGGAAAATCAGATCGATCTTGCCGGCCTTGATGTCTTCGAGCAGATCGCGTTTGAGGAGCATCAGTCCAGCACCGCCGTTGCCGTCATTTCGATACGCAGGCCCTCGGCCAGCAGTTCCTTGACCACCACCGTGGCACGAACCGGAAACGGCTGCTCGGTGAAGAACTCGCGATAGACCGCGTTCATGCCGGATGCGTCAGCGCTGTCGATGAGAAAAATCTGCACCATGACCAGATTGCGCAAGCTGCCCCCGGCCGCCTTGATCGCGATGTCGAGATTCTGAATGCAGCGCCGCGCCTGCGCCTCGATCCCGCCAGCGACGATCTCGCCGCTGACCGGGTCTTCGGCAATGGCTACCAGCCACACATGCTTGCCCGCCCGCACCGCATCGCTGATGGGCGCCGATGACGGCGCAATACCGGTTTCAATGCGTTCGATCATGGCCATCTTTCACTCTTTTGGTGCGGGCGGCGGGACTCGAACCCGCACGGGGATACCCCCTCCGGATTTTAAGTCCGGTGTGTCTACCATTCCACCACGCCCGCGAACTCAGGGGATCAGTCCGTGCCGCCAGAGATGGGGGCGACATAGGCGACGTCGAGATCCCAAGGGAAGAAGATCCAAGTGTCCTGGCTGACCTCGGTGATGAAGGTATCGACCATGTCGCGGCCCTTGGGCTTGGCATAGACGGTGGCGAAATGAGCGCCCGGCAGCATTTCGCGGACCACGCGCGCGGTCGAACCGGTGTCGACGAGGTCGTCAACGATCAGCACCTTGCCGCCATTCTTGGCGATGTCGAGCACCGGCTGGCTGATTTCCTTGAGCACCTTGATGCCACCCTGGTTCTGGTGGTCATAGCTCTTGACCGCAACCGTCTCGACGGTGCGGATGTTCAATTCGCGCGCGACGATTGCCGCCGGAACCAAGCCGCCACGGGCGATGGCGACCACCGCATCGAAGCTGCCCATGCCGGCAAGGCGCCAGGCCAAAGCCCTGCTATCGCGATGGAACTGATCCCAGGTGACGGGAAAGGATTTTTGATTGGGGTTGCTCAATGCGCTCTCCAGGCAAGCGGCTGACGCCAAAAGTTTTCTGTATCGATGTGTGCTTAGCAAAGGCGAGCGGGATCGCCAATCATTCAGAGTCGGGCGGCGCGACGCCGGCCTTTTCATGCGCCGCCGCAACCATGGCACGAACCTGCTCCGCCGCTTCGGCCAGCAGGGCCTCGTCGGACGAGCGCAGCACCAGTTCGGTCATCACCTTGCCATGCCCCATCTGCGGATAGGAGCCCATCTTGACTGCAGGATACTGCTCCTGCAGCGCCGCCAGCGGACCGCCGACTGTGCCTTCGCCAACCGCAGCCTTGACGGTGACCGACTTGACCTTCTTGCCGCCCTTGAGGATCGGCGCCAGCGCTTCGAGCATGGCGCGCATGATGACGGGGACCCCTGCCATCACATGCACATTGCCGATGCGGAAGCCCGGCGCGGCGCTGACGGAATTGACGATGAGGTCGGCGCCTTCGGGAATGCGGGCCATGCGCAGCCGCGCCTCGTTGACCTCGGTGCCGGTCTGCTTCCAGCGCGCCTCGAGCATGTCGCGGGCCTGGGCATTGATCGGCAGGGCAACGCCGAATGCGGTGGCAATGGCGTCGGCGGTAATGTCGTCATGGGTCGGCCCGATGCCGCCCGAGGTGAAGACATAGGTGTAGCGCTGGCGCAGGGCGTTGACCGCCTCGACAATGGCGTCCATCTCGTCCGAGACTACGCGCACTTCGGTGAGGTCGATGCCCAGATCGGTGCAGAAATCGGCGACGGCGCCGATATTGACGTCCTTGGTGCGGCCGGACAGGATTTCGTCGCCGATGACAATCATTGCGGCGGTGACGCGTGTTTCTTGGGTCATGACAGGGTCCCGATGAAGCAAACTGCATGCCCCTGCCCGGCCCATCAAGTCAAGCCGATGACGCGCCGGTGTCACCGCAATTGCCGCAGAAGCCGCACCGCATCTTCCAATCCCGCCACTAAGGTCCTATTTTCGCGCCAAGGAGACCTTTCAGCATGATTACCTATGTCGACGCGACCAGCAAATCCCGCCGTTCCCCGGGGATCATTCCCCTGCACGGTGAAGAGGGATTCGCCGGCATGCGCAAGGCGGGGCAGTTGACGGCTGAGGCGCTGGATATCCTTACAGACTATGTCGAAGCGGGCGTGCCCACCGCCACGCTGGACAGGATCGCCTATGAATTCGCCCGCGACCACGGCGCGGTGCCGGCGACCATCTTTTATAAGGGCTATCGCCATTCGCTGTGCACGTCGCTCAATCACGTGGTCTGCCACGGCATCCCCGATGACCGGCCGCTGCGGGAAGGCGATATCGTCAATATCGATCTCACCCTGGTGGTGGATGGCTGGCACGGCGATTCGAGCCGCATGTATCCGGTGGGCGAGATTTCGCGGAAGGCCGAACGCCTGATCGAGGTGACCTATGCCGGTCTCGAGGCCGGTATCGCTGCCGCCAGGCCCGGCAATACCACCGGCGATATCGGCGCCGCCATCCAGACCATCGCCGAGGCCGAGCGCATGAGCGTGGTCCGCGATTTCGTTGGCCATGGCCTGGGTCGCTTGTTCCATGACGAGCCAAATATCCTTCACTTCGGCACCCCAGGCTCCGGCGTGCCGCTAAAGCCGGGCATGATCTTCACCATCGAGCCGATGATCAATCTCGGCCGGCCGCACGTGAAGATCCTTTCTGATGGCTGGACCGCAGTGACCCGCGACCGCACATTGTCTGCACAGTGCGAACACTCGATCGGCATCACCGAAACCGGCTGCGAGATCTTCACCCTGTCGCCCAAGGGCCTGTTCAACCCGCTTGCCGCGCGGTCTGGTCAGTGAGCGACAGCGGCAAGGACAAGAAAGACGGGCTCGCCGAAGCGGCAAAGCCGCATTATGTGGGCCACCGGGAACGGGCGCGCGACCGGTTCAATGCAGTTGGTGGCGAAGCGCTGGCCGATTACGAACTGCTTGAACTGCTGCTGCACATCATCCTGCCGCAGCGCGACACCAAGCAGTTGGCCAAGGAATTGCTGAGCCATTTCGGCTCGTTTTCCGGTGTGCTGGGCGCCTCGCCCAACCGCCTTGCGGAGATCAAGGGGCTCGGCGCCACCTCGATCACCCACCTCAAGGTGATGCAGGCAGTGGCGCAGCGCTATGGCCGCGACCAGATCGATGCCGAAAAGCCCATTCTCTCGTCCTGGTCGCAGTTGATCGACTATTGCCGCAGTCAGATGGCCTACGAAATGGTCGAACAGTTCCGCATTCTCTTCCTCGACAAGAAGAACCGCCTGATCGCCGACGAGGTCCAGCAGGTCGGCACGGTCGACCATACGCCGGTTTATCCGCGCGAAGTCATTCGCCGGACGCTGGAGCTATCGGCGACCGCCTTGATTCTGGTGCACAATCACCCATCGGGCGATCCGACACCCTCGGCGGCAGACGTGCGCATGACCAAGGAAATTGCCGATATCGCCAAGCCGATGGGCATTGCCCTGCACGACCACATCATTGTCGGCCGGAACGGCCACGCCTCGCTGCGCGGGTTAAAGCTGATCTGAGCCCGCCGACTGGCGGCCGCGGAGCTTGTCGACCAGTTGCCGAAGGGTTCGCAGCGCCGTCTTGATCGTGGGATTGGCCTTGGCGCGGGCGCGCGCCTTCTGCAGGCCGCGATGGACATGGGCGATGGCAGCGCCGCGCGAATTCAGGCCGATATAATGCTGCCGCAGCGGCATTTGTACATTGCACCAGTGTCGCTTTTCGTCGGTGAAGCCTGAGCCCATGTCGAACACGGTGAAGCCGCTATCGAACACGGTTTGCATCACGCGCAACAGGCACTGCTTGCCCGGTGAGCCAGACTGGATATGGGGGTCATCGCTCATCGAGGAGATGAGGCAGAACATGCGGTCTCCATGGACCACATTGTAGCGCACCGCGACGATGTCTCCATTCAGACGCAGCGCATGCACCCGCACATCGATGCCCGAACCCGGCAGTGCCGCGTCCTGATAGAAGCCGATGAGTTTGTCATAGACAAAAATATCGCGAATGCCCTGCGCATGGAAACGCGCTGAGCGCTGCCTGAACATGACGTCGATAGCCTCGCGCCGCGCCACCTCTCCTGCCACTTCCTCGAACGCAACCTCGCCAAGGGCTGCCAGTCGATCGCCCTGCTGCCGATCATGCTTGCGCCGTGACTTGCTGCGTTGCTCACGATCGCATTCCTCCCAAGAGGAAAACTGCGCGCGGTAAAGGGTTTCCACCGCCAGCGTACTGCCCAGCTCGTCGAAAAGGCCCGCGTGGCCCCCGGCTTCGACCGGAATGGACCGCAGATAGAGGAGATCGGCGCCTTTGAGGGCAGCAGTCATGGCCTTCCACAGTGCCGCCCGACCAGGCGCACCCAGTGAAGCCAGCCGCTCATAATCGGCGACCGGGGCATAGCACCCCACATTGGCGCCGGGAAACCAGGTGAAAACGGCGACACCCTGCACCCGCTTGCGATGCAAGGGCAGGAGCGCGACAGGCTGGCCATCGACCTTGCCGACCACATAACGTTGCGACTCGGGCGCCAGCCCTCGATTTTTCACCCAAAGGCGAATGAAGTCATAGCTTTGGCCGGGGGATTCGATGGATTGCGTCGAAAGCGTCCGCCAGACGGCTTCGACGTCTTCGATTTCGTGGGTGACTGTGACGTCGATTTCGCAGCGCATGGCCGCCGGGGCGGCCGTGGCCACCGCGCTGGTGCTTCCCATTTCCGCCGCTGACGTGGCAAGCGGTTGGCTCTGTGCGTGCACGGTCCGACTGTCCCTTCCCGAACGGCCTCACCATGATCCCCGGAAGTAAACCACCCCTGAAGGCAGGCTCTAGAAAATGCGCTTGTGCTGCCCAACCCCCCGCAAGGTTAACGCAATCTTGCTCAGCCGAAGGTAGCCAGCACCGGGAAGGTCTCGAGGAACCAATAGGAAATGCGGGTGAAATCGCCGGTGAGGAAAAGGATGCCGGTGACGATCAGCAACCCGCCCATGACTTTCTCGACCATGCCCAGATGCTTCTTGAAGCCCTGGAAAAAGGTGAGGAAGGGGCCGATGGCGATGCCGGCGAGGAAAAATGGAATGCCCAGTCCCAGCGAATAGAGCCCGAGCAGGCTGGCGCCTTCCCAGGCCGTATCGCGGCTCGCCGCTACCGACAGAATCGCCGCCAGTACCGGGCCGATGCAGGGAGTCCAGCCGATGGCAAAGGCCAGGCCGAGCAGGAATCCTCCCAGCGGTCCGGAGGCGACCCCTGGCCCATTGTGCCGCAACTGCCGGTCGAGCAGGCCGATGCGGAACACGCCGAGGAAATGCAGGCCCATGGCGATGATGACGATCCCAGCTATCGGGGTAATGATCGGCAGCAATTGCCGAAAAGCCTGGCCAAAGGCCGTTGCCGTCGCGCCCAGCGTGACGAAAACCACGGTAAAGCCAAGGATGAAGAAGATGGAGGTGAAAGCAACCCGCGCCGTCAGCTTGCCGGCCGATCCGCCCACAGCTTCGGCACGCAACTGATCATAGCTCGCCCCGCTCATATAGGTGAGGTAAGGCGGCACGAGCGGCAGCACACAGGGGCTGAGAAAGCTCAGCACGCCCGCTCCGATGACCAATGGCAGGGAAAATTCCACGATGACGCTCCTTGCTTGCGCCCTGTGTATCGCGCTCGCTGCAGAAGGCAATGAGCCGCGCGGTCGCATCGCGGCTATGTGAGCATCGGCCTTCCTCGTCAGACGCCATCGTGGCAAGTCGAGGCGCAACCATCGGCGCGCTTGTGCCTTTGGACCTTCGAATACCAATCAAGGAAGCAAGACGTGGACAATTCGGATATTTTTGGTGTTTCCACCGCCTGGGTGCTGGCCAATGCCTGGAATGTGGTCATCGCCGTCGTGGTTTTGGCGGTCGGCTGGATCATGGCCGACCTCATTTCTCGCCAAATGACCAATCTGATCCGTGCCCGGCTCAAGAACGACGCCACCATCGCACCGCTGGTCGGCGAGATCACGCGCTACGGCATTCTGTGTGTCACCATCGTCATCGTGCTCGGCCAGTTCGGCGTGCAGACGGCGTCGATTCTGGCGGTACTGGGTGCGGCGGGTCTGGCCGTCGCGCTGGCACTGCAGGGTACCCTCTCCAATATCGCGGCCGGAATCATGCTGCTCTTCCTCAAGCCCTTCAAGGTCGGCGACTATATCAATGCCGACGGCATTGAGGGCTGGGTGGTGGAGGTTGAGCTGTTTGCGACCCGCATGCGCACTGCGGATGGCGTCTTCATGTTCGCGCCCAATTCCAAGCTTTCCAATGCTCGCATCGTCAACTACACCCGCGAGGCCAGCCGCATGGTCGAGATTGCCTTCTCGGTGCCGCGCATGGCCGATTTGACCAAAGTGCGCTCCGAACTGACCGAGGCGCTCAAGAGCCCCTACTCGGAAGCCGGTGTTGCCGGTGAAGTGCTGGTGGACAGCATGGACGACAGCAAGATCAACCTTGTCGCCCGCATGCCGGTGCGCAGTGGCGACTGGCGGCAAGCGCGTTCCTTGCTCCAGGAGCAGCTGATGGCGGCGCTGGACCGCAATAGCGGATTTTCGACCAAGGTTTAGTGCGGCAAGCGGTGGCAAGCCTTGCCGGTTGGGCCGCCGCGCGCTACAGCACCGGCAACCGCACAGAGACCGAGGCGCTCCATGACCACCCGCCCCCTGCGCATTGCGCCGTCCATTCTCTCCGCTGATTTCGCGCGGCTTGGAGAGGAAGTGACGGCGATCATCTCCTCCGGGGCCGACTATGTGCATGTCGACGTTATGGACGGCCACTTTGTACCCAATATCAGCTTCGGCGCGCCGGTGATGAAATCGGTGCGCCCGCTGACCGATGCCGTATTCGACGTGCATCTGATGATCGCCCCGGCTGATCCATACCTCGCCGATTTCGCCAAGGCTGGCGCCGATATCATCACAGTCCATGCCGAGGCCGGACCGCATCTGCACCGCTCGCTGCAGGCCATTCGGGGCCTGGGCAAGAAGGCCGGTGTGGCGCTGAACCCGGCAACGCCCGTCTCGGCCATCCAGCATGTTATCGACGACTGTGACCTGGTTCTGGTGATGTCGGTTAATCCAGGCTTTGGCGGGCAGAGTTTCATCCCCGAAAGTCTCAACAAGATCCGCCAGGCCAAGGCGCTGATCGGCAATCGCGACATCGATCTCGAAGTCGACGGCGGTGTGACTGCCGACAACGCTCGAGAAATCGTGGCCGCTGGTGCCAATGTCCTGGTCGCCGGTTCGGCCATTTATGCGGGCAACGACCCATCGACCTATGCCAGCCGGATCAAGGCGATCCGCGACGCGGCAACGGGGATGGTGGTTTAGCAAGGCCCCCACCCAACCTCACCCTGTTAGGGGGAGGGACCGATCGAGTTGTGGACTCGATCCTGAGACAAACACCGCCCTACTCCTCCCCCTCCTTCAGGGGGAGGCCGGGTGGGGGTGATCGTGGAAAACACATTGCCTCGCAACTGAATCAAACTCTGACTTACCAAGGCTAAACCCATGATTCCGCGCTATTCCCGTCCTGAAATGGTTGCCAACTGGTCGGCGGAGAGCCGCTTTGCCATCTGGTTCGAGATCGAGGCGCACGCCACCTCCAAGCTCGCAGAACTGGGTGTCGTGCCCAAGGAAAGCGCCGACAAGATCTGGGAGGTCATGAATGCCCGCAAGGCCGAGCTGGGCAATTACGGCTTCGACGTCGAACGCATTGATGAAATCGAGCGCACCACCAAGCATGATGTCATCGCCTTCCTGACGCACCTCTCCGAAATCGTCGGTCCCGATGCCCGCTTCGTGCACCAGGGCATGACCTCTTCCGACATTCTCGACACCACGCTTTCGGTGCAGCTCAAGAACGCGGCCGATATCCTGCTGGCCGATATCGACGCCCTGCTGGCAGCGCTCAAGAAACGCGCTTTTGAGCACAAGAACACCATCACCATCGGCCGCAGCCACGGCATCCATGCCGAGCCGACCACCTTTGGGGTCAAGCTCGCCGAGGCCTATGCCGAATTCAGCCGGAACCGCGCCCGCCTCGTCGCCGCCCGCGACGAGATCGCAACGGCGGCCATTTCCGGCGCCATTGGCACCTTTGCCAATATCGATCCGCAGGTGGAAGAATATGTCGCCGAAAAGCTCGGCCTCTCAATCGAGCCGGTCTCTACCCAGGTCATCCCGCGCGACCGCCACGCCATGTTCTTCGCGACCCTGGGCGTCATCGCCTCGTCCATCGAGCGCGTCGCCGTCGAAATCCGTCACCTGCAGCGCACCGAAGTCCTGGAAGCCGAAGAGTATTTCTCCCCCGGTCAGAAGGGCTCATCGGCCATGCCGCACAAGCGCAATCCGGTGCTGACCGAGAACCTCACCGGCCTCGCCCGCCTCGTGCGCGGCATGGTCACCCCGGCGCTGGAAAACGTGGCGCTATGGCACGAGCGCGACATCTCGCATTCCTCGGTCGAGCGCATGATCGGCCCGGACGCCACCATCACCCTCGACTTCGCCCTGGCCCGCCTCACCAGCGTCATCGACAAGCTGGTGGTCTATCCTGAAAACATGCGCAAAAATCTTGACCTGCTGGGCGGGTTGCACAATTCCCAGCGCATGCTCCTGGCGCTGACCCAGGCCGGCTACAGCCGCGAGGACAGCTATGCCGCCGTACAGCGCAATGCCATGAAGGTCTGGGAGCACCGCGGCGACCGCACCGGTCTGTTTGCGCAGAACCTCAAGGACGATCCGCAAGTGACTCTGAGCGACGCGCAAATCGACGCCATGTTCGACGACGCCTATCACCTCAAGCATGTCGACACGATCTTCAACCGGGTCTTTGGCGCATGAGGATTGCGGAAGCGGACATTCTGATCCTGCCAGGGCTCGGAGGCATCAAGCCGGGCCACTGGCAGACGCGCTGGGCGGAAAAGATGAATACTGCCGCCATCGTCGAGCAGGCCGACTGGTGGGAGCCCAATGCCGACGACTGGGTCGACACCATCGTCAAGGCCGCCGAATTGACCGAACGGACGGTGGTGTTCGTGGCGCATTCGACATCGGTTTCCGCGCTGGTTCATGCCGCACCGCGCCTGCCCGACAATGTGCGCGGTGCCTTCCTCGTCGCGCCGACCGATGTTGAAGAAAGCCCAGCGGCGCCCGAGGCTATCCATGTTTTCCGCCCGATCCCGCGCGATCCCCTACCCTTTCCATCCATGCTCGTCGCCTCCAGCAACGATCCCTATGTGACCTTGGAGCGGGCCGCGGAATTTGCCAGTTGCTGGGGCTCCGACTTCCATCAGGCCGGTGAGGCAGGCCACATCAATGTCGATTCCGGCCACGGCCCATGGCCCGAGGGGCTGTTGATGTTCACCCGGCTGATGCAGCGGCTGTGACGGCGGGTTACACCATCGTCGCGCGCACGCCCGACATTGCCGACTATCGGCGGCTGCGGGTCGAGGCGGGACTCAGCCCCAAAACGCTCGAACAGGCCGAAAAGGGCCTGCCAAATAGCTGGTTTGGCGTGACGGTCGAGCACGAGGGTCACGCCATCGGCATGGGCCGGATTATCGGTGACGGCGGCACAGCGTTTCAAATTGTCGATATTGCGCTGATGACCGCTCATCACGGCAAGGGCCTGGGCAAGGCCATCATGGCGGCGCTGATGGATCACCTGACGACCCACGCGCCGGCAGGCGCCTATGTCAGCCTCATCGCCGATGGGGACGCCAAGCATCTCTACGCCAAATATGGCTTTGAGCCGGTCATGCCAGCCTCCATCGGCATGGCCATGCTTGTGCCCAAAGGGTCTTGAGCCACGCCCAGTTTGGAGTGGTTCCAGACCGACCGGGAAATGCCTGAAATCCGCCGCAAGTGTCAGGAATTGCGGCACTTTCGCCGCGATCGGAATTAAATCTTCTTAATTTGAAAAGGCGTTTGGACGGGCCTAGACCAGTCCTCGTCGGTTTGGAGCCGCCGGCGAGAACGAATGATCTCGCGACGCGACGACCCCTGAAAACCGGCTATCGAGGGCCAGCTAAGCTGGTCCGCGCGGACTTACGGAGACGTATCATGCGCAAAATTCTTGTTCCCGCCTTCCTCGCTTTGGTCGCAATGGCTCCTGCCGGAGCGGCATTCGCGGCATCCACCACCGCAGCCGCCGTCTCGACGCAGGCAGAGCAGTCCATCTCGGGCACGGTCAAGCAGATCGACCTGAAGGCGCGCTCGCTGCAGCTGGCCGATGGTAGCAGCTATGTGCTGCCGGCCGGTTTCAACGCACCCGCCAACCTGAAGGCCGGCGACAAGGTGACCGTGAAGTGGAAGATGAACGGCACCGCCCATGACGTAACCGCCATCACGCTCGGGTAACCGGGCCAGCAAAAAGGGAGCCGGCAGTGCCGACTCCCTTCTCATTTCTGAACTGCGTGGCGGGTCGCTCAGCCCTCTGAAGCGACCTGCTCATTGGCAACGGCCACCAGCTGGCTCATCTTGGCGCGAATGGCGGCGTCGTCGATATTGACGCCCTTGGCCTTGAGATCGCCCGAGACCTTTTCGAACACGTCCTCATCGCCCGGCTTGGCGAAATCGGCCGCAACCACTTCGGCGGCATAGGCATTGGCGGCATCGCCGCTCAGACCCAGCAATTCGGCAACCCACAGACCCAGAAGCTTGTTCCGGCGTGCCTCGGCCTTGAACTTCTTTTCGGCGTCGAAAGCAAACTTGGCTTCCTGGCCCTTCTGCCGATCTTCAAACTGGCTCATGGTCTCTCCCAAATGGCTCTGTGCGCCGCCTAACCGGCTATCGCCTTGGACATAAGCGCTCTTCGCCCTCAAATCAACTTCGGGCCGGTCGGTGCGACCCCATGCCCCCGCGTTAAGGCCATCATCGGAAAGGCCTTGCTTTTTGGCCTCGTTCTGGCGCATGAAGCGGCCAAATCCACCCCTCCTCTCCATGACAGCGGATTCGTTCATGAACCGTCGACGTAAAATCTATGAGGGCAAGGCCAAGATCCTGTTCGAGGGTCCCGAGCCGGGCACTTTGGTTCAGTACTTCAAGGACGATGCGACAGCCGGCAACGGCGCTCGTCATGAGGTCATCGACGGCAAGGGCGTGCTGAACAATCGGATTTCCGAGTTCATCTTCTCCAAGTTGAACGATCTGGGCATCCCGACCCACTTCCTGCGCCGCATCAACATGCGCGAGCAGCTGATCAAGGAAGTCGAGATCATCCCGCTCGAGATCATCGTGCGCAATTACGCGGCTGGCTCGCTGGCCAAGCGCCTCGGCCTCGAGCCCGGCACCCGCCTGCCCCGCTCGATCATCGAGTTCTGCTACAAGGACGATGCCCTCGGCGACCCGATGGTCTCCGAAGAGCATATCACCGCCTTCGGCTGGGCCAACCCCGCCGAGCTCGACGACATCATGAGCCTGGCGGTCCGCATCAACGACTTCCTCACCGGCCTATTCATGGGCGTCGGCATCCAGCTCGTCGATTTCAAGATCGAATGCGGCCGCCTCTATGAGGGCGACCTGATGCGCATCGTGCTGGCCGACGAAATCAGCCCGGACAATTGCCGCCTGTGGGACATCAAGACCCGCAACAAGCTCGACAAGGATCGCTTCCGCGAGAACCTCGGCGGCCTCGTGGAAAGCTACCGCGAAGTCGCCCAGCGCCTTGGCATCCTTGTTGAAAACGACAATGCGCTGACCACCGGTCCGCGCCTCGTCCAGTAAGCAAAGCGGAGAGAGCTGATGAAAGCGCGCGTCATCGTCACGCTGAAAAACGGCGTTCTCGATCCTCAGGGCCAGGCCATCGAAGGCTCGCTGGCCAGCCTGGGTTTTGGCGGGGTCCATGGGGTCCGCCAGGGCAAGGTTTTTGACCTGGATATCGAGGGAACCGATGTGGAAGCAGCGCGTTCACAGATCACAGCGATGTGTGAAAAGCTGCTCGCCAACACTGTCATCGAAAACTTCGCGATCGAAATTTCAAATTAACGCCTTCGTGGCAATCCTTTCCATCGCGCCGCGTACCCTGGCGCAGGACCCTACCATCATGCGCAAAACCATCGCTCTCTCCGTCATGTTCGTCGCCTCGCTCGGCCTGCTCTTCGCAGCCTATGCATCGGTACCGATGTGACGAGCCGATTCCGGCGACGCTGATTTCAGCAACGCCCGATCGCCTCCCGAACCCCGCGCTCATGCGGCCGGGATTCGCAAGATTTCCGACAGTTCTGGATTATCTTGGAAACGGGCTCAGGCCCGTTTTTCTATTTGTGCTGTCAAAGCCTTGGGGAGAGCGCGAGCGGACAAGCCCCAGCGCAGACGCCCAAGATTGGGCATCAGTACCCGCAATGCCCAGTAAAGGCCGCTAACCACGACGATCGAGGCATAGCCATCGATGGCGTAATGCCAGCCGAGATAAACCGAACTGCAGACGATGAAGGCGACATAGACCCAGGCAACAAAGCCAAGCTTGCGTGACCATTCCCAGGCATAGAGCGCGACCACCGTGGCCAGCGCCACATGCATCGAGGGAAATGCGGAAATGCCGGAGCCCAGCCCGATCGTCCCGCTTTGATAAAGCGTCCAGAGATATTCCTGGAACATGTGCGCCGAAGCCGATTCAGACGATGTGCTGGATAAAAACGCGGCCTGCTCGGCAAACCGCGCGGTATCGCCCGTTACTCGCCCATAATAGACCGGCCCCGCGGAAAGCCAGGTGCTGGCCATTGCCGTCCCAACGACAACCCAGCTCCCCAGCCAGGTCAGCGCAAAGCGCAGCCGGATCTTCTCCATCCGCGGCGAGGTCATAACCACATAGAGCGAGAAATAGCAGATGATGAACCAGAGGATACCGTAGTTCAGCTCGACAATGCGCAACAGCCATTCATGCTGGCCGAAAGCATAGAGATGATGGAAGGGATCGACGCCGAAATGCATGGCCTTGTCGATATCGGCGTGAAGGTGGTCGTAGACGAAGCCTTGGCCTTGGGGAAATGAGGTCTTGATAGCCGAAAAGGCGCTGGTGAATACCAGCCCGCCGGTCAGCAAAAACAATGTTCCGGCAAAAAGGCGTGCCAGGCGGCGCGGCGCAACCATGGTGCGATAGGACAAACGCTTCCGCCCCTTCATGCGCCAGGCAATGTGGACGACACCGACCACGAAAGCGAAAAACGGCCCGATGATCATGAAGTTTACGGTCCACTTCACCGCATACTGATCGATCATGCCGATGATTGAATAGTCGCGCCCGACGGCGTGGATCAATCCAAACAGGAAAAAGCCGGCGCTGAGGGCATAGAGAGGCCAGTCGCTGCGAACGCTACGGGCTAACTCTGCCCTGAAAGAAGCCGGAAAGCGCAGTCTTGTGGTCACGGCCCATCCCCCAGATCTTGTCAATGTCTAGGCGGACAGCTGTTAAATTCCTCTAAAATCACTCCGGAGCGCCTGATGGAACCGCCCATGTCGCTCTCCCTCAACAATTAGACCCAGTCTTTTAGCCGACTACTTACCATTTTCGGATTTTGGCGCTGCAATGGCACCGGCGTTATCAAAGCGGTGGCGCGAGCGCTCTAGGATGCTGCTGCGAAATTCGGAGCGTTACATGAGCGACACACGCAAGCGTCTGGACTGGGCGGATATGGCCAAGGGCCTGTCCATTTTCCTTGTCGTCATCATGTATTGCGCCGCCAGCGTGGGGGAGGATACCGGGCAGACCGGGTTCCTGCACTGGACCATCGCCTTCGCAATGCCGTTCCGCATGCCGGAATTCTTCATGCTGTCGGGGCTGTTCCTGTCGCAGGTGATCGACCGGCCCTGGCGCGCTTATGCCGATCGCCGCATCGTGCACTACTTCTATTTCTACGCCCTCTGGGCCGTCATCCACATCGTCTTCAAAATTGCCCTGATCGGCCGCGATCCAGGTGGCGCGCTTGGCGCGCTCGCCTTCGCTATTGTCGAACCCTATGGCGTGCTGTGGTTCATCTACATGCTGGGCATTTTCGGGCTGGTCAGCAAACTGCTGCACCAGGGCAAGGTGCCGCACTGGGCAGTCTTGTTGGTCGCGGCCGGTCTGCAGATCGCCAGCATCCATACCGGCAGCTATCTGATCGACCAGTTCGCCGCATATTTCGTCTACTTCTATGGTGGCTACGTTTTCGCACCGCACCTTTTCGCACTGGCCAGTTGGAGCAGTGCCAACACACGAGCGGCACTCGGCGTGCTGGCGGCCTGGGCCGCTATCAATGCGGTCATAGTGTTTTCGCCCGGCTTCCGCATGGACCCGGTTCACATCCAGATAGGATGGGGCGCCCTGCCCGTCCTGCACATGATCCTCGCATTTGCCGGTGCGACTGCCATTGTGATCGGCGCGGCACTGTTGTCGAAAATTGCCTGGATGGACTGGCTGCGCTGGCTGGGCAGCAAGTCGCTGGTCATCTATGTGGCCTTCGTGCTGCCCATGGGCATCGCCCGCACCCTACTGCTCGCCCTCGGCGTCCACGAGCCCAACATTGTGAGCCTTCTGACCATGATCGTCGCCATTACAGCGCCATTGGTGCTGTGGTGGCTGACGCAGGTGACCGGACTGGGCAAGTTCCTGTTCGAGCGCCCGTCCTGGGCCCACCTGCCGGGGACAAATGGCTCACCCCGCAGAAAGGCAATTCCCGCCGAATAGGCCGCAATCTGAAAGTAATAGCTTCAAGTTACGACGCTTCGAGCACCATAGCCAACCATTGACTGACCGCAGCTGAGCACAAAGACAGCAAAACTGTCACCAAAAAACACTAAAGCGTCCTGAAAACCAAAATCATCCCAACACCTATTTCGCCGGGGGATGGAGGCCTCGCCCTGGACTTGAACCAAGGGTAAGTGGAGTTGCAATCCACCGCGTAACTCTCCGCCACGAGGCCATCGTGGTATGACCCAGTCTTATTCGACAGATTTCACCAATTCGTCAACACGGCTGGCGGATCGGGTGTGCCCGCGCCCCGCGCCGAGTTCTCTCCATGTGGGAGCAGGCCATCCCAGAGATGATGTCGCATGGCGGAAAGGCTTGCCTTTTCGAGCAAGACTCACCACAAGGGCCTCGCACACCCCTCAGTGACAAAGGATCGAGCGATGAAGGCCGCCGTCATCGTGTTTCCGGGACTCAATCGCGACCGCGACATGATCGCGGCGTTGACCAAGATCGGGGGCAGCAAGCCCGCCGTGGTCTGGCACCAGGATGCCGATATTCCTGACGCAGACCTGATCGTCATCCCGGGCGGATTTTCCTATGGCGACTATCTGCGCTGTGGCGCCATCGCCGCCCGCTCGCCGATCATGGACAAGGTTCGCGAACGCGCCGCGCGCGGCGTCAAGGTTCTGGGCGTCTGCAATGGCTTCCAGATCCTGATCGAAGCGGGCCTGCTGCCCGGCGCCCTGATGCGCAATACCTCGCTGAAGTTCGTCTGTCGCGAAGTCAAGCTCGAGGTTTCCAACGCCGATACCGACTTCACCCGCGGCTATTCCAAGGGTCAGATCATCCGCTGCCCAGTTGCCCACCATGACGGCAATTACTTCACCGATGCCGAAACGCTGGCGCGCATTGAAGGCAATGGCCAGGTGGCGTTCCGCTATGCCGAGGGCACCAACCCCAATGGCTCGCTCAACGACATTGCCGGCATATTCAACGCCGAAAAGAACGTGCTGGGCCTGATGCCGCACCCGGAAAACCTGATCGAGGCCGCCCATGGCGGCGACGATGGCCGGGCGCTGTTTGCTACCGTGCTCAAGCAGGTGGCGTGATGGACCTGCGCCGCGCGCTGACCTGGCTGGGTCTGCTGATCGGCGCAGCGGGCCTGGGCCTGCAATTCGCCATCTCGATGCAGGCGCTGCTTGCCTCTGGCCGTGACCTGCCCGGCGCACTCGGGCATTTCTTTTCCTACTACACTATCCTCAACAATATCGCCGTCGTGCTGGTCTATCTGTCGGCCCTGACGGCTTGGGGATGGCTGGCGCCTTTCCGCACGCCGCTCGTGCGTGGCATCGTGGCGGCCAATATTGCGCTGGTCGGGCTCTACGTCTTCTTCGTGCTGCGTTTCCTGCAGTCGCTGGAGGGTCTTTTTGTTCTGGCCGACAGCCTGCTGCACTACGTCGCGCCGGTCGTCTATGTGCTGTGGTGGGCCATCACCCAGCGCCACGGCCTGCTGCGCTGGGCGAAACTACCGGTGATGATCGTTCCGACGCTGGTATACTTCTTCTACGCCATGGCGCGCGGCGCCTGGGTTCAGGAATACCCATACCCCATCCTCAATGCCGCCAAGCTGGGTTATGCCCAGGTCGGCATCAACGCCCTCTACATGACCGCGTTTCTGGCAGCGCTGGCGCTCGCCGTCATCGCGGCCGACATGCTTCTTGCCCGAACCTCCCGGACAGTTTCTCCATGACCCTTCGCAACGACATCGCCATCACACCCGAACTGGTCGCCAACCATGGCCTCAAGCCGGATGAGTACCAGAAGATTCTCGACCTGATCGGCCGCGAGCCGACCTATACCGAGCTCGGCATCTTCTCGGCCATGTGGAACGAACACTGCTCCTACAAGAGCTCGAAGAAGTGGCTGCGCACCCTGCCCACCAGCGGTCCGCGCGTCATTCAGGGCCCGGGCGAAAATGCCGGCGTCGTCGATATCGGCGATGGCCAGGCGGTGGTCTTCAAGATGGAATCGCACAACCATCCGAGCTTCATCGAGCCCTATCAGGGCGCGGCGACCGGTGTGGGGGGCATTCTGCGCGACGTGTTCACCATGGGCGCCCGTCCCGTTGCGGCAATGAACGCGCTGCGCTTCGGCGCGCCCGAGCATGAAAAGACCCGCCACCTGGTCTCCGGCGTGGTTGCCGGCGTCGGCGGCTATGGCAATGCCTTTGGCGTGCCCACCGTCGCAGGTGAAGTCGAATTCGATGCCCGCTACAATGGCAATAATCTGGTCAATGCCTTCGCCGCCGGCCTCGCCGATACAGACAAGATTTTCTATTCCAAGGCAGAAGGCGTGGACCTTCCAGTGGTTTACCTCGGCGCCAAGACCGGTCGCGACGGCGTCGGCGGCGCCACCATGGCTTCGGCTGAATTCGGCGACGATATCGAGGAAAAGCGCCCCACCGTGCAGGTCGGCGACCCTTTCACCGAGAAGCGTCTGCTGGAAGCCTGCCTCGAACTCATGGCCACCGGCGCAGTGATCGCCATCCAGGACATGGGGGCTGCGGGCCTTACCTGCTCGGCCGTCGAAATGGGCGCCAAGGGCGATCTCGGCATCGAGCTCGATCTCGACAAGGTGCCGGTGCGCGAAGAGCGCATGACAGCCTATGAGATGATGCTGTCGGAAAGCCAGGAGCGTATGCTCATGGTGCTGCATCCGGAAAAGGAGCCCGAGGCCCGCAAGGTCTTCGAGAAGTGGGAACTGGACTTTGCCACTGTGGGCAAGACCACGGACGACCTGCGTTTCCGTGTGCTCTGGCAGGGCGAGGAAGTCGCCAATCTGCCGATCAAGGAGCTCGGCGACGAGGCTCCCGAATATGATCGGCCATGGGTAGAACCCAGGATTCCTGCGGCTCTCGCGGCAGCCGATGTGCCCAAGATGGATGTGGCCGAAGCCCTGATCAAGCTGGTCGGCGGGCATCAGTGCTCGTCGCGGCGCTGGGTCTATGAGCAGTACGACACCCTCATCCAGGGCAATACCATGCAGCGCCCCGGCGGCGATGCCGGTGTGATCCGCGTCGAGGGTGCAGAGACCAAGGGCCTGGCCTTCACGTCGGACGTAAATCCCCGTTATTGCGAGGCAAATCCGTTCGAAGGCGGCAAGCAGGCCGTCGCCGAAGCCTGGCGCAACCTGACCGCGACCGGTGCAGAACCGCTGGCCGCGACCGACAATCTCAACTTCGGCAATCCCGAGCGGCCGGAGATCATGGGGCAGTTCGTCAAGGCCGTTCAGGGCATTGGCGAGGCGTGCCGAGTACTGGAATTCCCGATCGTTTCGGGCAATGTCAGCCTCTACAACGAGACCAATGGACGAGGCATTCTGCCGACGCCGACCATCGGTGGCGTGGGTCTGCTGCCCCAGTGGAACAAGAGCGTAGGCATTGGTTTCGTTGAGGAAAATCAACCTATCCTCCTCATCGGCGGGCCGGCTGAGCGGGGGACGCACCTGGGGCAGTCGATCTATCTGCGTGATCTGTTCGACCGTCGCGAAGGCGATGCGCCGCATGTCGATCTGGCGGCTGAAAAGAAGACCGGCGACTTCGTGCGCAAGCTGATCCGCTCCGGCGTCGTGACCGCCTGCCACGATCTCAGCGATGGTGGCCTGGGCGTGGCGTTGGCGGAAATGGCCATTGCCGGCGGCATCGGCGCGCGGGTAACGGAAGCCGAAGGCATTGATTCCGTTACCCAATTCTTCGGCGAAGACCAGGGCCGCTATCTCGTGACCCTGAACCTCGATCCCCAGGGCGATGCGATTGCCGCGCTATGGGAGGAGGCAAAGGCGCTTGAAATTCACGCGCCCTGGATCGGCACCACCGGTGGCAATAGCCTCATTCTGGGCAATGCCGAACCGGTCGCCGTGGCCACCCTGACCCAGGCTCACGAGTCCTGGTTCCCCTCGTTCATGACCGCATAATGAACGGATTATGAACAAGTGAAATGCACCCTTGCCGGTGCTGCCTTATGATTGCCGCGGTTTGGGATGCTTAGCTGCATGCTACTGCGGCAGTCGCGAGTTTGGAGAGGATGATGATGCTGTTTCGAACCCTGGCGATTGCCGCAAGCCTGAGCACGGGATTTCTCCCCGCCGTGGCATTCGCCCAGAGCGTCAACCTCACCCGCTCCATCCTGCCCGACCAGCCCTACACGCTGATCTATCCCGACACCATGCTGGCCAGTGGCGGCGCCGGTGAACCGCTGGTGATCAACCACCCCAATGCGCCGCTGCAGTGCAATCTGCAGGTCATACCTGTCGAGGATACCGACTGGACCGCCGAGCAGGCGCTGGCCGAACTCGACGACGCCAGCGTCGTGACCGCCTGGGCGGGCACCATGCCCGGTTTCACCTTGGGCACCAAGGGCACCACCGCCTATCAGGACGCCACGGCGCTTTTCTATGACGGCACCAGCCCCGAATCCACCATGGGTGTGCCGCTGACGCTGGTGCATACCGAAACCGTGTCGAATGGCCGTGGCTATTCGCTCGATTGCTTGTTCGCCACCGAAGTGACGGAGCAGGCCCGGCCGATCGTCGATTTCATCATCGCCAACTTCGCCACCCGCTCTGACGCTGATTGCTGCGTCGGTGCCACTGTGGAAGAACCGGCCGTCGAGCCCGCCCAATAGGCCGACGATGTTGAACCTGCCCCACCTGCATGCCATATCAGGAGCAGGTGCCGGGCCCCACCGGTGAATCAAGCAATGGAGACCGGACATGCCCATGGACGCCACCGAGATCGAGCGCCGCATCAAGGCCGCCCTGCCTGACGCCCAGATCGAAATCCGCGACCTTGCCGGCGACGGCGACCACTATGCCGCTACCGTGATTTCCGAGCAGTTCCGCGGCAAGAGCCGCGTGCAGCAGCACCAGCTGGTTTACGCGGCGCTGCAGGGTGACATGGGCGGCGCCCTGCATGCCCTGGCGCTGCAGACCAACGCGCCGGACTAATGGCCGGGCTGCGCGATTCTCTCGACCTGATCCGGATGGTCCGGCCCGAGGCCGGCACCGCAGCCATTGAACATGAGATCCTCGCCGAGCGCGCCAATTCGCTGGGCGCGGCCGAAACGCGCGTCATCAAGGCCGTGGCCGGCCTCGCCTCCGGCACGGAGCGCGAGCAATGGCTGGCCGAGGCGCGCGACGCAGTCTGGTGCTATTTCGTGCAGCGCGAACTGATTGGCTTCCGCCGCCACACCGAAGTGATTCAAGATCTCAAAATCCCAGGCGAAGTGCTTGCCGGACTTGGGATCGTGGCGCCGGGACGCAAGTAATGGCGGCGCGACCGGGGTGCCGCTTTTGCCTCAAAAACAAACTGCTTTTGGACGAACCCATTTTCGAGACTGGGCACTTCTATATGCTCGGGAGCATCGACCCGATGGTCCCTCTGGCCGGCATGGTTATTCCCAAACGTCATAGTGACGACCCGTTCGGCCTGCTGCCGGAAGAGTGGGCCGATTTCGGCACCGCATTGGCCACGGCAAAGGCGTATTTCTCGCATCACCGCCCCGATGGCTACACATTGGGATGGAATGTGGGCGCGGCGGGCGGACAGCATGTCTTTCACACCCATCTGCACATCATCCCACGCTTTGCGGGAGAACCCAATGAGGGCGTCGGCATAAGGCGGGTTATGAGAACACCAATGTGGGGCTTGGATCAATGAAACGGGCGCTGGTTTTCGATGTCGATGGCGTGCTGGTGCATGGCTATCATGCGACGCCGGACCAGCGGGACGCCTGGGACGCGGCCTTGCAGGAGCGTGGCATCAATGCCGATCGCTTCCAGCGCGAATTCATCTTCGACATTTTTCTCAAGCGGGTGCTGATCGGCGAGGTGCCGATGGTCGAGGCTTTGGACAAGCGCCTGAAAGCCTTTGGTTACAAGGGTCCGACCATGGCGATTCTCGATCTGTGGCTGAGCTTTGACTGCAATCCCAATACTGCGCTGCTCGAGGTCATCGCCCGGTTGCAGCGCCGGGACGATGTGGTGCTCTACCTGGCCACCAACCAGGACCATTCGAGATCCCAGTTTTTGTGGCAAAGCATCGGGCTGCAGCGCTTTTTCGCCGACATGTTCTATTCGGCCCGCTTCGGGCGGACCAAGTATGACAAGAAATTCTTCGGCATGGCCGAAGAGCGCATGATCGCCGGGGGCGAGCCACCTCTGTTTTTCGATGACACGCAAAAAGTGCTCGATGTGGCCAACAAGGCCGGCTGGGAGACAGTGCTGTTTACCGGCAATGACGCCGTGACCGGCCATCCTTTCATCGCCGGGCGGCTCAGCTGACCATTTGCATTGGCACACGCCCGCGCTATGCGTGTGGTCACCGCGCCATATCGACGCTCAGGAACAGACCAATGAGAGTAGCCCTGCTGATTTCGACCCTCGCCCTTCTGGGTTTTGCCGTCTCCGCCCAGGCCCAGGAAGCCCAATGCTTCCAGAACGAGCAGTTCCTGGTGATCGCCCAGGAACGCACCGACGATGTCGGCACCGATTTCCTGGTGCGTGCGCCGGCCAAGGGGAAGATCAAATGCGAGTTCGTCGAGGCCGAAGGCGATTTCAGCATCGGCAATCCCGATGACCCGCTGTGGTATGCGGGGCTGGCTGGCAAATACCTGGCGCTGACCCGCTCGACCGGGCCGGATGGCGACGTGGTGATCTATGACCTCGACAGTCGCAGCAAGGTGGTCGACGTGGCCGCCGACGACGACCTAGCGGTGGACGAAGATCGCGTGGTCTATTGGGAGCGCGTGGCCGAGGGCACGGACAAGACCTGCCCGGAATTTGCCGAATATCAAGCCAATGGCCTGGGCGCGGTGATCGCCGAAGAGCGTATTTTCGAAGTTGCTACCGGCGCGGTCGCCAAGACCGGGGAGAGCCGCTGCAGCGCCACGCAATGAGGCCATGCAGTGGGATTGCTCACCTCGACAGCGCCGCAAACCTATCCTATTTAAGGGCCAGCTTCAGCCGGCCCTTGAAACCGGAATTATCGAAAGGCTCCTCCAATGTCCGATATCAACGCCTTCATCGACGACAAGGTGAAGAACAACGACGTGTTCCTGTTCATGAAGGGCACGCCCGATTTTCCCCAGTGCGGCTTTTCCGGTCAGGTCGTGCAGATCCTGAACTATCTCGGCGCTGAGTTCGACAGCGCCAATGTGCTGGAAAGCGAAGAGCTGCGCGACGGCATCAAGGCCTATACCAACTGGCCGACCATTCCCCAGCTCTACGTCAAGGGCGAGTTTATCGGCGGCGCCGACATCACCCGCGAAATGTTCCAGTCGGGCGAGCTCAAGACCCATCTCGAACAGGCCGGCGTCGCCCTCAAGCAAAGCGCCTGATTGCGGGGGGTGTCACCCGTCCTGCCAAGGATGGGTTTGTAGCGCTTGGATTGAGCGTGCTGCATACCCCCACCCAGCCTCCCCCTGAAGAAGGGGGAGGAGTTACATCGCGTTTGGGGTGGGATGGTGTCCCGCTGCGTCCCACCCACTAGATCATTTCAAAGTGAGGTGGACTCTGGACCCTTTCGCCTCCCTCCCCCTTGAGGGGAGGGATTGAGGGTGGGGGTCCATCAGTGGATCGCCAAACGACCCCCTCCCCGACCCTCCCCTCAAGGGGGAGGGGGCGATGGAGCCAAGGCCTCCGCGCATCCGAATGCGCCAAAAGTAAACACTGCCCTTGTGAGCGGCGCCTATCGCACTTGGGTGTGAGCGTGCTGCACACCCCCTCCCGGCCTCCCCCTGAAGGAGGGGGAGGAGTTGCATCCGGTTTGGTGAGATAGACCCTGCCCTAGCCTGGCTGGGTCTTTTGTTTTTTGAGAGTGTCGAGGGCCTCAGACAAGCGGGGGTGGCCGACCAATGCGGCCATGGCCCAATGGCCTGATATCCAGTCCGCCTCGCCGTTCCAGTGCCGGTCGACCAGCCGGTTGACGGCGGCAAGGGCCTGATCCTCAGCGCCGGCCAGGGACCAGGAGCAGGCGGCATGGAAGGCCAACCAGTCGATTTCGGCTTCGCCGGCTTCGAAATGCACCGCCAGCGTGCGACAGGTCTGCGGATCGAGATCACCGACATTTTCCGCCGGCAGCGAGGCGCTGTATGCCAGCGTGGCGGCGGGCGCGCCAACGGCGAATTTGCGCGCGATTGCGGCAGAGGCTCGATTGGAAGCGTGGCAATGCCAGCCCACCTCGGTGAACCCGGCAGCATCGAGCGCGCTCAGCACCGCGGCCACCAATTGGACGGCCAGCCCGCGGCGCCGCCAGGCCGGATGCACCCAGACCCCGATTTCGCAGCGCTTGCCGACGATCAGATCAGGCAGGCAGCGGGCGATTTCACTGGTGCCCTCATAAAGCCGATGCCCCAGACCATCGGCATCGACCGCCAGCACCAGCGGCGGCGGCAAGCGAAAGCCATAGCGCGCCGGACGCAGGCGGAAGGCAAGGCGCGGATGCGGCAGCATGTGGCGATTGGGCAGGATGCGATGGATGGCGCCCAAGGCCACCGGATCGACATGCAGATAGACCCAATCGGCCAGCAGCTCCGCTATCGACCGGGCGAGCGTCGGATCGTGGGTGGTGCCGACGAGATAGGTGCCTTCAGGCCCGTCGATGACGGCCAGTCGCGGCTCGGCCCCGTCATTGACCCAGACCCGGCCCTCCGCCGCGCCGGCCAGAACGGCGGCGATGCTGCCATGCAGACCCGCCATGGGTGCAGCAAGGGCGGACAGGCGGCCAAATCGGGCCGATTCAAGGGCGACAAGAGCAGTCATGGCAATAGCATAGCAGCGCCATGGGGCTTGTCACGCGGGCGGTGTCATCACCAACGCTGATGAAAGTCATTCCAATTATCGTTTGGCGTGATGAAAGGGCCGGGCCTATGTTGGCGCATCCGCTGGAGAGTCCAACATGTCCACCGTCCGCCCGGCCGTTCCCTTGCCCCTGGTCATCGTCGCCGGCTGCATCATCGCGGCCATCGGCTTCGGCACGCGCGGCGCCTTCGGGCTGTTTACCCTGCCGGTCACGGCCGATCTCGGGCTGACGCGGGAACAATGGGGCATGGCCATGGCCATCCAGAACCTGGTCTGGGGCATTGCCCAGCCGTTCGCCGGCGGCTTTGCCGACCGCTACGGCACCGGCAGGGTGCTGGCAGTGGGCGGGCTGGTTTATGCGCTGGGCGTTTTGGGCATGGCGTTTTCGACCGACGCGCTGACCATGACCATGACCGCAGGCATCGTGACCGGCGTCGGCATCGCCATCGCGTCGTTCGGCGTCGTCATGGCCGCGTTCGGCCGCGTGGTGCCGGCGGAGAAGCGCAGCTTCGTCTTCGGCATCGCCACGGCGGCATCGTCGGCCGGACAGTTCATTTTCGCTCCGGTCGGCCAGGGCTTCATCTCCGCCTTCGGCTGGCAGATGGCGCTGGTCTATATCGCGGTGCTGCTGCTGCTGATTGTGCCGCTGGCGAGCGCCTTGCGCGGGCGCACCGAGTCGGTGCCCGGCCAGGCCGACCTGCCCTTCATGGAGGCGCTGTCGCGGGCCTGGGGGCATGGCTCCTACCGGCTGCTGGTCATCGGCTTTTTCGTCTGCGGCTTCCACCTGGCCTTCATCAATGTGCATATGCCGGCCTATCTGGTGCAGTGCGGCCTGTCGCCGGAAGTGGGCAGCTGGACCATTGCGGTGATCGGGCTGTTCAACATTGTCGGCTCGCTGCTGTCGGGCTGGCTGGGCAGCCGTCTGCCCAAGCAATTGCTGCTGGCCTCGATCTATTTCCTGCGCGCCATCGCCATTGCCGCCTTCCTGCTGTTCCCGGTCAGCGAAGTGACCGCCTATGCCTTCGCGGCGATGATGGGCCTGCTCTGGCTCTCCACCGTGCCGCTGACCGCCGGGCTGGTGACGCTGTTCTTCGGGCCGCGCTATATGGGCATGCTCTATGGCATCGCCTTTCTCAGCCACCAGCTGGGGTCGTTCGTCGGCGTGTGGCTTGGCGGCTATGTCTATGACGCCACCGGCGCCTATGACCTGGTGTGGTATCTGGGCATCGTGCTCGGCCTGGCCTCGGCGGCCATCCACATTCCGATCAACGAGCAAACCGATACCAATTTCACGCTCAAGCGGGCGTAAAGCCGCGCTCGACTTTATCGGCATAGTGAGTTGCCAAATGAGGGCGCGGGGTTCATGGTCCCGCGCAATGTTTCGGCCCCTTTCCGCGCGGCCCAATAGAGTTTCTTAAATGTCCGATCATGCCACGCGGGTTCTTCCCCGCATCGAATTCATTGCCCTTATTGCTGCCCTTATGGCGCTCAACGCGCTGGCCATCGACGTCATGCTGCCAGCCCTGCCCTATATGGGCGAAGCGCTCGGCATCTCCAGTGAAAACGAGCGGCAATTCGTCGTTTCATCCTACATGCTGGGCATGGGTATCGCCGTGCTCGCCTTCGGGCCGCTGACCGACCGCTTCGGGCGGCGCGGACCGCTGCTGGTGGGTGTCGGCATCTATGTCGTGGCCGTGATCATCGCCGCTTTCGCCCCGAATTTCGCGATCCTGCTGGTGCTGCGCTTCATCCAGGGCATGGGCGCCGCCAGCGTGCGCGTCATCGCCACGGCCGTGGTGCGCGACCGCTATTCGGGCCGCGAAATGGCCGAGATCATGTCGCTGACCTTCATGGTGTTCATGGCCATCCCGATCATCGCGCCGGGAATCGGACAGGTGCTGCTGCTGACCGGGCCGTGGCAGGCGATCTTCATCTTCATGGGCCTGTTGGCCGCTGCCTTCTGGGTCTGGACCTATCTGCGCCTGCCCGAGACCCTGCCGGAAAGCCAGCGCCGCCCGCTTGCCTTGCGCAGCGTCCTCGACAGCTTCCGCATCGTCTTCACCAATCGGGTGGCGATCTCCTACGGGCTGGCCGGCATGTTCCTCTTCGGCGCGCTGTTCGGCTTCATCACCTCGTCCCAGCAGATCTATGTCGATATCTATGGGCTGGGCGTCTACTTCCCGGTTGCCTTTGCCGCCATGGCCGGGTTGATGGCGGTTTCCTCCTTCACCAATTCCAAGGTTGTGCGTCGCTTCGGCATGCGGCGGCTGTCGCACGGCGCCATGCTGGTATTCACGATCTTCTCCGGCATCTGGCTGGTGCTGGCCCTGATCGGCCATCTGCCGCTCTGGCTGTTCTTCAGCCTCCTCGCCATCATCATGTTCGCCTTCGGCTGGGCCTCTTCGAACATGAATTCGCTGTCCATGGAGCCCCTGGGTGCGGTTGCCGGCACGGCGGCCTCGGTATTCGGCTTCGTACAGACGGTAGGCGGGGCCGTGCTGGGGAGCCTCGCCGGACAGATGTTCAACAACACCACCATTCCGGTGGCGACCAATTACTTCCTGATGGGCGTGATGGCGCTGGTCTGCATCCTCGTCGCCGAAAAGGGCAAGCTCTTCGGCGTCGGCGAGCAATATGCCAAGTCCGACGGCCCGGTGATGGACGCGCACTAATCGGTGCGCGTCTCCAACTGCAGCAGTTGGCTGCGGTCGGAAAAAATGTGGTCGACCAGGCCCCAGGCCAGTGCCTCCTGGGGCGCCATATAGCGGTCGCGCTCCAGCGCGGCCTCGACTTCCTCGTAAGTGCGGCCACAGTGTTTGGCATAGATCTGGTTGGTGAGGCGCTTGAGGCGCAGGCTCTCCTCGGCATGGATGAGGATATCGGTCACCTGCCCCTGATAGCCGCCCGAGGGCTGATGCAGCATGATCGAGACATTGGGCAAAACCGCGCGCATGCCCGGCGCCCCGGCGGCCAGCAATAGTGTGGCGGCGGACGCGGCCATGCCCATGCACAGCGTGCCCACCGGCGCCTTGATAAACTGCATCGTGTCATACATGGCCAGGCGCGCCGTCACCACGCCGCCGGGCGAATTGATGTAGAGATAGATGGGCTTGGCGGGGTTTTCGGATTCAAGAAACAAGAGCTGGGCGCTGACCAGCGAGGCCATATTGTCCTCGACCGGTCCGTTGACGAAAATGATCCGCTCGCGCAGCAGCCGCGAATAAATGTCGAAGGCGCGTTCGCCCCGGCTCGATTGCTCGACCACCATAGGGACGAGTTGCATCATGTCGCGCATCGGCGACCTCCTGAGTTTGATGGCAATGAAGGGAAGCGCCCGGAGGGCGCGTATCAGGCCGCGCGCAGCATGAGCGCGACGCTGTCGTTGCTGTTTGCCGCCGCTGGCACAGCCATAGGCGCATGGGTCAGGCGGAAGCCGGTGCGGCCGTCCTCCTGCGGCGTCAATTCGAAGGTGACGACACTATCCTCTATAGCCGGACCATCCACAGGCGCCGGCTCGCGCCAGCGATAGCTGACGCGTCGGTTTTCCTCGGAGGCGATGACATCGAGCGCCGTATCGGCCGGAGGCTGCAGCCAGCGCTCGAGATATTCGGGAATGGTCAAAGCCCGCCAGACCTTTTCGGGCGGCGCATCGAGCGTGGTCTCAAACACCAGCATGTCGTCGGCGTCGGTCATTGATCCATCTCCCTCAGCAAGTCCTTGAGATTGTCGATGCGGCTCGGCCAGAAATCGCGGTAGCGCGCCAGCCAGGCATGGAGCGGAGCGAACCCGTCGGGATCGACGCGGTAATGGGCAAAGCGCCCCTCGCGCCGTTCCTGCACCAGCCCTGCCCCGCGCAGCACCGCAAGATGTTGCGACATGGCCGGCTGGCTGATGGCAAAGCCCTCGCGCAATGCAGTGGCCGTCAACTCGGTGCCGCTCAGCCGCTCGAGAATGGCGCGGCGGGTTGGATCGGACAGGACTTTGAACAATTCGGTTTCACTCATGCCGATAGATAAGCACATACTTATGAGTCGTGGCAAGGGCTGGATGGAAGCCTTGCGCCAATGCGGGAGCGCGCTAGGCTGGGGCCATCTCTCCCACGGATTCCTCCATGCCCATTGCTACCGGCCACACCTATCTCGCCATTCCCGGCCCCTCGGTGATTCCCGAGCGGGTGCTGAATGCCATGCACCGCGCCTCGCCCAACATTTATGAGGGCGAGC
The DNA here is from genome assembly GCF_001899045.1 of Devosia sp. 63-57. NCBI lineage: Bacteria > Pseudomonadati > Pseudomonadota > Alphaproteobacteria > Hyphomicrobiales > Devosiaceae > Devosia > Devosia sp. 63-57. The sequence continues at coordinate 470,400 of NZ_MKUY01000003.1, forward strand.
TGATCGCCCAGACCGAAGTGGTGTTCAACCAGCTCAAGCGCCTGGCGGGCACGCAGCACCATGTGGCCATCTACATCGCCAATGGCCATGGCGGCTGGGAGGCAGCGCTGAGCAACATGTTCTCGCGCGGCGACAAGGCATTGGCGCTGGCCTCGGGACTGTTCGGGACCAATTGGGCCAAGACCGCCCAGCGCATGCAGATCGATGTGGACATGCTCGATTTCGGCCGCGCCGCCGCCGATCCCGAGCAGGTCACAGCAGCACTGGCAGCGGATCGGGAGCGCCGCATAAAGGCGGTGCTGGTGACCCATGTCGATACCGCCTCGGGCATCAAGAACGACATTCCGGCGCTGCGGCGGGCCATGGACGAAACGGGGCATCCGGCGCTGCTGGCGGTGGATGCCATTGCCTCGCTGGGATGCGATGAACTGCGCATGGATGAGTGGGGCGTGGACGTGCTGGTGGGCGCCAGCCAGAAGGGGCTGATGCTGCCGCCCGGCCTGGCGCTGATCTGGATGTCGGACAAGGCGGCGGCCGTGGCGCGCGCCGCCGATCTCAAGACACCCTATTGGGATATCACGCCGCGCATCGAAGCCAGCCAGTATTGGCAGCATTTTGGCGGCACCCCGCCCACGCACCATATTTTCGGCCTGCACGAAGCACTCAGCATGATGCTGGACGAGGAAGGGCTCGACGCGGTCTGGGCCCGCCATGGTCGGCTCGCCCGGGCGATCTGGGCCGCCTTCGATGCCTGGGGCGCTGGGGACAGCGGCATTCGCCTGATGGTGGAAAACCCCGCCTGGCGCGGCCATTCCGTCACCGCCGCCACCATTCCCAATGGCGGCGCCGGCGCCTTGCGGCGCTGGATGGAACAGGAAACAGGCGTGACGCTCGGCATCGGCCTCGGCATGGCCCTGCCCAGCGAGCCCGAATATGACGACTTCCTGCGCATCGGCCATATGGGCCATGTCAACGCCCATATGGTGCTGGGCGTGCTGGCCTGCATGGACGCGGGGATGCAGGTGCTGGGCATCGCGCGTGGCAGGGACGCGATTGAGGCGGCGGCAGCGGCGCTGGGGTGAGGTGGGAGCCGCCCATGCGAGGTCCCTCTGAGCGCATGGTCGGGCACGATAATTCCTCCCCCTTCTCCAGGGGGAGGTTGGGAGGGGGTGGGCAGCACGTTCAGACTCATATGCGATGGCCGCTCGACGGGGAGCGCGGCGAGAATAGGAAGAACCCCCACCCGGCCTCCCCCTGAAAGAGGGGGAGGAGCAGAGGGGGCCGAAGGCGGTACCGTGGGTGGGGACGTCCCTCTGAGCGCATTGTTCGGGCACGATGCAACTCCTCCCCCTTCTTCAGGGGGAGGTTGGGAGGGGGTGCGCAGCACGCTCAAAGCCATAGGCGATGGCCGCTCGACGGGGAGCGCGGCGAAAATAGGCAGAAGAACCCCCACCCGGCCTCCCCCTGAAGGAGGGGGAGGAGCAGAGGGGGCCGAAGGCGGTACCGTGTGGCGAGTGCTCGAGGGCGCTGCGGTGTTTACTTTGGGCGTTTTGATAGCCGATCTCGGAGCACTTTCGCCTCCCTCCCCCTTGAGGGGAGGGATTGAGGGTGGGGGTCCATCAGTGAATCACTGAACCACCCCCACCCCGGCCCTCCCCCTCAAGGGGGGAGGGAGGAGCAGAGGGGCCGAAGGCTAGACCGTGAAAACCTCCTGGCGGAGGGTTTGCCAGCTGTCGGGGTCGCTGGCGATGAGGAGGCCGCCGGAGAGGTCGCGGGGGGTGTAGGGGGTGCCGTCGAACTTGGCGACGGTGGCGCCGGCTTCGCGCATCATCAGGGCGCCGGCGACGTGGTCCCAGGGCATGAGCTTGCCATAGGCGAGGAAGTGGGCATTGCCGCCGGCGGCGTAGCGATATTCGTGGCCGGCGCAGCGGTAATTGGCGGTCATCTTGACCTTGGCCAGATTGGCGAGGACGACGCGGCGCTGCCCGACCGGCAGGAAGGCGGTGGAGGCGGAGCCGCCCATTTCGGACAGCGGCACGGGATCGGCGAATTTCTGGCGGATGCGGCGGCCATCGGGAAACACCTGCCAGGTGCCGCAGCCCTTTTCGGCCATCAGGAAATCGTCGCCCAGCGGATCGTAGATGACGCCGGCGACCGGCTCGCCATTCTGCACCACCGAGGCCATGACCGCGAAGAGCGGCAGACCGCCGGCAAAATTGGCAGTGCCATCAACGGGATCGACGTAAATCACGATTCGATCCTCGAACTGCGTATCGAGCAGGCGCGGATTGGCCGAGACCGCTTCCTCGCCGATGACCACGGTATCGGGCGAGTGGGCATTGATGGCGGCGGTGATGACGCGTTCGGCATTGGTATCGGCCTCGGTGACGAGGTCGAAGGCGCTGGTCTTGGTCTGGATCATGCCATCATCGAGCCGGCGAAAGCGCGGCATGATCTCATCCTTGGCGGCCTGACGGAGAATGGCGGCCAGACGATCGATATTCATGGCATGAAGTCCTTGTCGGTTCAGGTGTGGTCGATTCAGAGCCCGAGAATGTCGCGAGCAATAAGCTGCCAGCTCTCCTTGTCGGGCGCGTTGAGAATGCCGGCATCGATGCGACCGGCGCGGAAAGGCGTGCCGTCGAAATGGGCGCTGAAACCACCGGCTTCGGCATGGATCAGCGCCCCGGCCAGGTGGTCCCAAGGCATGACCCCATGCGAGGCGGAGAAATGGGCGCGGCCGCTGGCGAGCATCCAATATTCATAGGCCGAACAGCCATAGGCCATGGCCAGCTTGACCTTGGTGAGATTGGCGGCGACGCGGGCGCGCATGGGGTCGGGCAGATAGCTCCAGCAGGCGACCGAAACCATAGTGTCGAGGCTGGTGGGCGCGGCAACCCTGATGGGGCGGCTCTGACCGTTGGACTTCACCAGTCGCGCCCCTGCCCCGCGCTCGCCGATCAGCACATCGCCGCGCAGGGGATCAAGGATCAGCCCGCCAATGGTCTCACCCTGGCGCACCACGGCGAGGATGGAGCCAAACATTCCATTGCCGGCGGCAAAGTTGAAGGTGCCATCGACCGGGTCGATGACGAAGGCGAGATCGGCTTCGACCAGGCCGGAGAGAATGGACTTGTCGGCGGCATAGGCCTCCTCGCCGACGATCAGCGCCTCCGGATAGAGGTCGCGCAAGGCGGCGGTGATGACGCGCTCGGCGCCGAGATCGGCCTCGGTGACGAGATCATATTCATTGGCCTTCTGCCCCATATCGGCCTCGTCCAGATTGCGGAACCGCGGCACGATTTCCTGGTTGCCGGCATCGCGCAGGATGGCGGCGAGGCGCATGACGTCGATGGTCAAGACGGGCTCCGGCTGGTGGAGAGGCCTGCGAAATCGAAAAGCTTCGGGTCGAGCATATGGCTGGGATTGATATTGCCCAGGGCGCGGATCATCACGTCCTTGCGGCCGGGCATGGCTTTTTCCATGTCGGTCAGCATGGCCTTGGTGACATTGCGCTGCAAGCCGTCCTGCGAACCACAGAGATCGCAGGGGATGATCGGGAAGGCCATGGCGTCGGAAAAGCGCTGCAGGTCCTCTTCGGCGCAGTAGATCAGCGGGCGCAAGACTTCGAGATCGCCCTCGTCATTGACCAGCTTGGGCGGCATGGCGGCGAGCTTGCCGCCGTGGAAGAGGTTCATGAAGAAGGTTTCGAGACTGTCGTCGCGATGGTGGCCGAGCACCAGGGCGGTGCAGCCCTCTTCGCGGGCGATGCGATAGAGATTGCCGCGGCGCAGGCGCGAGCAGAGCGAGCAATAGGTGGCCCCGGCCGGCAGCTTGTCGGTGACGATCGAATAGGTGTCCTGATATTCGATGCGGTGCGCGATACCCAGCCCGGTCAGAAATTCGGGCAGGATGTGCTTGGGAAAATTGGGCTGGCCCTGGTCGAGATTGCAGGCGAGCAGCTCGACCGGCAACAGGCCCCGCCATTTGAGATCGAGCAGGAGGGCGAGCAGGCCATAGGAATCCTTGCCGCCGCTGAGGGCGATCAGCCATTTGTCGCCCGGCCGCACCATGGCGAACTTGTCCAGCGCCTCGCGGGTATTGCGGATCAGCCGCTTGCGCAGCTTGTTGAACTCCACCGAGCGCGGGGCATGGGCGTAGATCGGATGCGCGCCGGAGGTGTCGGCGTCGTCTTCCGGGATGGCGGGGGCTTCCATCGCCGCACTCATGGCAAAACTCTCATTTGATCGGTCGAAAAAGCTGATAGCGCCGATATCGGGCGATGGGAAGTCAAAGCGGCGGTGCACAACCTTACCAAAGCTTAACTTCCCTTCCTTGTTTTAACCCGTTTGCCACAGTTAGATGAACCATCCTCACGGCACCCTGGAGTCTCCCGGTGTTTCGCTCCTTTTTTCCCAATCCAAAGCTGTTCTTCGGCTCGGCCCTCGCCTGGACGGCATTCTGCATGGTGGTATGGTTCACCATCGGGCCGGCCCTATCCAATATCATTGGCCTCGGCTCAGTCTTCGGCCAGGTGGCGGCGGAAGGTGAGGCCGAGCCCTTCCTGACGCCCGACAAGGTCTGGCTCTACCAATTCGTGGTGATGTCCGGGATACTATTCTGCATCCCCTGGTACTGGATCGGCGACAATCGCCGCTGGTACTGGTGGAGCGTCGTCGGCAGCGTGACCATCATCGAAGTGGTATTCTTCGATGTGCAGATCGGCGCCTGGATGAACGCCTGGTATGGCGAATTCTACAACATGTTCCAGGGGGCGCTGACCAATCCGGGCAGCGTATCGCTGGAACAGATCTATGGCGAGCTCTGGACAGTGCTGTATGTGCTGTTGCCCCGCATCGCCGTGCTGGTGCTCAACGCCTTCTTCATCGCGCACTACCTGTTCCGCTGGCGCCGGGCGATGACCTTCTTCTACATGAGCCACTGGCCGCGGCTGCGCGGAGTGGAAGGCGCATCCCAGCGTATTCAGGAAGATACGCAGCGTTTTGCCAATATCGTTGAAGGCCTCGCCGTAGCGCTGGTCAGCTCGATCATGACGCTGCTGGTGTTCCTGCCATTGCTGTGGACATTGTCGCAGAACATCACCGAACTCCCCATCATCGGCCCGGTGAACGGCAGCCTTGTTTGGGTGGCGCTGATGTCCGCTGTCGCCGGCACGGTGCTGCTGGGTCTGGTGGGCATCAAGCTGCCGGGCCTCGAATTCCAGAACCAGCGCGTCGAGGCCGCGTTCCGAAAGGAACTGGTCTATGGCGAAGACGATCCGGAACGCGCCCGCCCGCTCGATACCAAGGAATTCTTCCTGGGCGTACAGCGCAACTACTTCCGGCTCTATGGCCACTATCTCTACTTCAACGTCGCGCGCTACATCTACCTGCAGGGTGCCAATTTCGTGCCGCTGATCGCCATGTCGCCATCGATCGCGGCAGGTGCGCTGACGCTGGGCCTGTTCCAGCAGGTGAGCAATGCCTTCGGGCAGGTGGAGGATTCCTTCCGGTTCCTCGCCAATTCCTGGACCACGATTATTTCGCTGATCTCGGTCTATAAGCGCCTTCGTACCTTCGAGGCCAATATTCCGCCCGGTGCCATCTCGGGCGTGGACTATGACGATCCGCGCTATCTGGCGACCGAAGCCGAGTTCCGCGCATTGATCACCGACCTCGACGGCGGCAAGGAAGGCGTCCCGCCCGGACTTTAGATCAGTTCAAACTTCGGTGGCCTCAGAGCTCCATCGCCGCCCTCCCCCTTGAGGGGCCTCGACCCGTGCCGGAGGCAAAATCGCTCCAGTGGAGCGATTTTAGGTGAGAAGGCCATTCGAGCTACGCTCGAATGGATTGGGATTGAGGGTGGGGGTCCATCAGTGGGCGCACTCAACCACCCCCCACCCCAGCCCTCCCCTTCAAGGGGTGAGGGGGCGACAGAGCTGAATCAACAAGACCACGAAAAGCTTTAGGGTTTTAAGGGGGGCGGCGGTGCCGCCCCTATTCATTTGTATTTCTCCCACCTCAGTTCGTCACCCTCGGGCTTGACCCGAGCGGTCTTTACCAGAGCCAATTGACGTGAGTGAAACGCCCTCGGGTCGGGCCCGAGGGTGACGCCGGTGAAAGGGCGCGTGATGCTCACGCCCCGCCGTGACTTTCAAAAACGACGGCGATAACGGGATGCCATTCTGGCCTCGGGCGGGGATCGATCTCCCGAGCTCGGGTTGAGCACAGCCTCGGCCGAGGTGACGGCCGGTGGGCCAGCGAGAGACTGTGCCAGCACTTGTGGATCTGCGAAAAGCCCAAAACAAAAGGGCCGCTCCGGAGAGCGGCCCTTTCGGCATTTGGGGTCGTTTCGCGATTAACGCGAGTAGAATTCGACGACCAGGTTCGGTTCCATCTGGACCGGATAGGGCACGTCCGACAGGGCGGGAACGCGCACGAAGGTCGCGACCTGCTTGCCGTGATCGACTTCCACGTAATCGGGAACGTCACGCTCGGCGAGCTGGTTGGCTTCGAGGACGATGGCGAGCTGCTTGGAGCGCTCACGCACTTCGACCTTGTCGCCGATCTGGACCTGGTAGGACGGGATGTTGACGCGCTTGCCGTTGACCAGAACGTGGCCGTGGGACACGAACTGACGGGCGGCGAACACGGTCGGGACGAACTTGGCGCGGTAGACGATGGCGTCCAGACGACCTTCGAGCAGGCCGATCAGGTTCTCGCCGGTGTCGCCCTTGCGACGGGCCGCTTCGTCATAAAGACGACGGAAGGCCTTCTCGGTGATCGAGCCGTAGTAGCCCTTGAGCTTCTGCTTGGCGCGCAGCTGCAGACCGTAGTCCGAGAGCTTGCCCTTGCGGCGCTGGCCGTGCTGGCCGGGGCCATAGGCACGAGCGTTCAGCGGGGACTTCGGACGGCCCCAGATGTTTTCGCCAAGGCGACGGTCAATCTTGTACTTTACGGAATGACGCTTCGACATCGCGTATCCTTCTTAAACGTTTGAATGGATCGCGCCCTCCTCTGCCCTGGCTTGCGACAGGACCGACAGACCTCCCAATGAGAGAATCCCGGGTGCGCCTATGGGCCATATGGCCGGAATAGGTGGCCGCGTCTTAGAGGCCCTGCCCCCTCGAGTCAAGCGCCGCAGGGCTTTTTCAGGCCATGCGCTTGTCGATATGGCGCTGTTGGCGCAATTGCGGGAACAGCCGGCTCCAGATCACCGCCACCGCCATGGCGCCGAAGCCACCAATGACCACTGCAGGCACCGGGCCGATGAAATGGGCCACCGTGCCGGCGCGGAACTCGCCCAGCTCGTTGGAGGCACCGATAAACACCGAATTGACCGCATTGACGCGCCCGCGCACCTCCTCGGGCGTCCAGAGCTGCATGATGGTTTCGCGAATGGTGACGCTGACCATGTCGCAGGCCCCGACCAGCGCCAAAGCGGGAATGGAGAGCCACACGGTGGTCGAGAGACCGAAGATGACGGTGAAGGCGCCGAACAGGCCTACGAAGATGAAGAGAATCTTGCCGGCATGATCACGCACCGGGAAACGGGTGAGATAGAGCGCCATGAGGATGGCGCCGATCCCCGGCGCGGCGCGCAACAGGCCAAGCTCCATCGGCCCGGCATGCAGGATATCCTTGGTATAGACCGGCAGCAGCGCCACGGCCCCGCCCATCAACACGGCGAACATGTCGAGCGAGATGGCGCCCAGCACCACCTTGTTGGAAAAGATGTAGCGGAAGCCGCCGAAAATGGTTTCGAGACTGGTGGCCTGATGTGACTGACGCTGCGCCGGGCGCGGAATCAGCAGCACGGTGACGACGGCGCAGATGAGCAAGGCTGCGCCGGTGCCGAAGGCAAAGCCGGGCGCGACACCATAGAGCAAGCCGCCGACGGCAGGGCCGGTAATGGAGGCAAACTGCCAGGCGGAGGCATTGACAGTAATGGCATTGCTGAGCGCTTCGGCGGGCACCAGATTGGGCGCCAGCGACTGCGCCGCAGGGCCCCAGAAGGCCCGCGCCGTTCCCAGCACCACCAGCACCACGAAAATCGGCCAGACCTCGTGCGCCTCGACATTGACCAGCGTCAGGAAGGCGATGGCGCAGCCGAGTTCGACGGTGAGGCAGATAGCCATGATGCCGCGCCGGTTAAAGCGGTCGGCGGTGAGGCCGGTAATCAACATCAGCAGCAGCGCCGGCAGGAACAGGCAGAGCCCGACCAGCCCGAGCAGGAAGGCATTGCCGGTGACGTCATAGATCTGCCAGGCGATCGACACTGACATGATCTGCACGGCAAAGCTCACCAACAGCGTGGTGAGCCAGAAAAAGCGGAAGCCGAGATAGCTGAAGGCGAGCTTCGAGGGCTCGGAGGGTGCGTGACTGCTCATAATGTCGCAGGCTTCGCATGCCGGCGCGGGGCCGTCAAAGGCGATAAACGCGATTCCGTCCGGTTAGGCGCAAGATTGATGGGTTTGGGGGTGGTGCTCGATGAAGAGTGGCACAGGGCGGTGCGCTAAGCCGGGGGCTGCGTTTGGCGATAGGGCTTTAAGGGCAGAGCCCTCGGGTCTTCGCCCGAGGGTGACGGCCGGTGGGTGGGGGGCTGGAGGGTCGAGCCCGAGGGCGGACCGGTCAGTGGGAAAATTACTCGTCCGTGTCGGTCTTTTTGGCGCGATTGGGGTTGGGGCGGAGGTGGCGGCGGTCGATGGAGGAGATGACGCCGCGCAGGGTGCGGATTTCCTGGCTGGTGAAGCGGCCGCGGGTCAGGGCGGTGCGCAGGTTGTTGACCATGCTGGGGCGCTTGTCGGGCGTCGTGAAGAAGCCGGACTGGTCGAGCACGCCTTCGAGATGCTCGAACAGGCCCACGAGCTCGTTACGCGGCGCGGCTTCGTCGAGACCCTCGCTGAACGGCAATGCCCTGCCCTCGGCGCTGGTGCGGCGCCATTCATAGGACATCAGCAGCACGGCCTGGGCGATGTTGAGCGAGGCGAAGGCCGGCTCGACCGGCAGGGTGACGATGGCGTCCGACATGGCGACTTCGTCATTGAGCAGGCCCCAGCGCTCGCGGCCGAACAACAGCCCTGCCCCCCGCCCTCCCGCAATATGGCCGGCCATAGTGTTGGACGCCTCCTCAGGGCCGAGCACGTCCTTCTGCATGTCGCGGGAACGGGCCGTGGTGGCATAGACCAGGGTCAGATCGGATATGGCCTCTTCCAGCGTCTCGAACACCCGAACGCGCTCCAGCACGTGGTCGGCGCGTGACGCTGCGGCAATGGCCTTCTCGTTGGGCCAGCCATCGCGCGGGCGGACCAGGCGAAGATCCCAGAGGCCGAAATTGGCCATGGCGCGGGCGGCCGAGCCGATATTCTCACCCAGTTGCGGCTCACACAGAATGATGGCCGGAGTCGGCTTGAAGCTGGCTTCCTGAGACCGGTCGGTTCCCGCCATGATCGCTGTCCTCGTCGTAGTGCATCGCGTCAAGATCGCGGCGCTGAACCTGGTTCCGCCCCGCGCGCTTGGCCTCATACATTGCCCGGTCGGCAAGCGAAAGCACTTCGGACAATTCCACCGTGGTCTCGACCGAGGCGACGACGCCGATGCTGACGGTCATGGTGAGAATGGTGCCATCGGCAATGGGCGTCTGCAGGCGCTCGATCTGACGGCAGATGCGATTGGCCACCAGAGCCGCCGCGTCGAGATCGGCGTCGGGGAGCAGAAGGGCAAATTCCTCCCCACCCAGCCGGCCGAACAGATCGCCACCGCGAATGGTCTTGCGGATGACGGCTGCCATGGCCGTAAGCGCCAGATCGCCGGCGGCGTGGCCATGCAGGTCGTTGATGCGCTTGAAATGATCGACATCGAGCAGCAGACCCGCCATCGGTGCATGGGCGCGGCGTTGCGCCGTGACCATCGCTTCCCCCTCGGCCATGAAGGCGCCGCGATTGAGCGCCCCGGTCAGCGCATCGAAACGGGCCGCCTTTTCGAGCTCCGAGAACTGGCGACGGCGATCGGCGGTGACGGCGGCCACCAGCACCGGGGCCAGAGCGATCATTGCCACCCCAAGATGCACCGAGGAAATCAGCGGATCGCTGAGCCCGCCGGTGCCGAAGTCATAAAGCCCCAGCTTCACCGCGAACATGGTGACGCTGGAAAACAGCATCACCAGAAGGCATGTGGCCGGCAGCGGCAGCACCAGCGCCGCCCAGATCAGCGCCGGCACCGGGAAGACGATGGCGATCGGCTCGACGGCCACGACGCTGACGGCGAGAGTGGCCACCACGGCCAGGGCGGGCAAGAGCGTGGCACTGGCGGTCAGCCGGCGGATGTCGGCGAGCCGGGGACGACGCAGCGGCCAGCCCAGTGCCAGCAGGCCCGGCACCAGCACCAGATAGCTCATGATCTCGGAGCCGAACCAGGTGCGCCAGGCATCGAAATAGCTCGCATGCGAGATTTCGGCCAGGATCGGGGCACCGGCCACGCCGGCGGCTGCGGCGGCGAGCACGGAGGCGCCAACCAGCGCCAGGATGGCCCGGGGCCGACCAATGCTCATCTGCTCTTCGCAAAACGACAGGTAGGCAAAGGTGAAGGTTACGGCGCTGACCATATTGGCGGCGGTGAGCTGGATGGCGACCCAGGACACATCCCCCGTCGCATAGCCGGCAGCCTGATAGCCCAGAAGCGCGCCGATCAGCGCCGGAAAGCGCATGGGTGCCGCGACGCGCAGCAAGATCACGGCGAGGATGGCATTCGCCGGCCAGAACGCGGCAAGGAAACCGTTAGGACGCGAAAGAATACCCGCAAGTGAGGCGAAAAAGATGGTGGTTGCGAGAACGAGAAGCAGCCGCGACGCTGCTGTAGCATAATCACGACCGGGCCCGGAAACGGGTGCGGCAGGCATGGTTGGCATAGGGGGCCTTCTTGACGCATTTTAGGGCACCAACCCGTGGAGTCTGAATCCCCCTCGAATCCCGACGCCCGTCCGGCCGGTGCCTTGACCGCACTAAAGCATCTCCGCCTGCCTCTTGCATCCAGAATGCAGGCCAGCCATGCAATTTAAGCTGATCGACCGAGATGGATCAGCGCATTAGGTTTGCGCGCGCGTGAGGTCAAGCGACACGCTCCCGCAGGGGCAGGATCTGTACCTTCGTGCTACGGCGCCATTCCCGATCCAGCATCGCGAAATGCAGCTCTTCGTCCCATTCGCCACGGAACAGCGCATGCTCACGATAATGCGCTTCCAGGCGGAAACCCAGCCTCTGCATAAGCGCATTGGTATGATGGCTGCGGCCATCGCCGCGCACCATCACCCGGTGCATGCCGAAATGGTCAAAGGCCAGATCGAGCATGGCGCCGATGGACTGGGTCAGGTAGCCATTGCCGGCCTGTGATGGATCGATGGCGAAGCGCAACTCGCCCTGCCCGGAGGTGGCATCGGCCCAGGTGAGGGAAATCTGGCCGACGACGCGCTGGTCGCCCTTGCGGACGAGAGCAAGGACAAGGGTTTCGCCCGGACGATTGAGCTGAACCTGGCTGCGCATATGCTCGACGGCGAGGGCAACGTCGTCGGTATAGCGGGTCTGGCGCATCACATAACGCTGTACGCCGGGGAGAAGATGATAGCGGGCTACGGCTTCGACATCACAGCGTTCGAAGGGCCTGAGGGAGAGGTGAGCTGTTTCGATCGGTAGCTGTAGTATCGCCATGGTTCGTTCCTCCGCAAAGCGCTGCCCAATGCCCTGCGTCGAGAACGTGTGCCTCCAACCGAAGTTCCTGAGATTACGCGGAAAATCGTACCCTTACGACGATTGTGATCGGGCAGCCCGAAGCGCGCCCGATACGCCCTGCGAAACCCACTCTGCGCGCAGGATCGCGTAGTAGAATTCCTCGTCCCAACCACCCTTGAACAGGGCGTGTTCACGAAAATGGGCCTCGCGCCGCATGCCCAGCCGCTCCATCAGCCGCCAGGAGCCGTCATTGCGCGCGTCGCAGCGAGCATAGATGCGGTGCAGATCGGCATCTTCGAAGCCAAGCCGCAGCAGTTCGGCGGCCGCCTCGGTGGCATAGCCCCGGCCGTGATGGTCGGGGTGGAAGATCCAGCCCAGCTCGCCCTGTCGCGCCTCCACCGACCGCCAGATCAGCGACACCTCGCCCACCAGGGACTGGTCGTCCCTGGTCTCGACGGCAAGGATGATGCGGTCTCCCTCCGCCTCGAGCGCCAGTTGGGTGGTGCGTTGCTGAATGGCTAGCGCACATTCGTCGCGGCTGAGCGGCGGATCGAACAGATAGCGCGCCACGTCCTCACGACTGCGATAGTCGTAGACGGCGTCGACATCGCCGCGGGAGAAGGGGCGCAGGACGAGGCGGGCAGTGTTCAGCGGATAATCGGGGCGTATGGACATGTCACAATTTCATCTCCCTGCCGCCCAAAGGCAACCCGGCTCTTGCGAGGCGGTGGCGGCCATGCCAGCCTCGCGATCATGAGCTCCATGCCCCATCTCGACCTCACCGCCAGCTGCGATTGCGGCGCCATCACGCTCAGCGTTTCCGGGCAGGCAATTTCGATGTTTCAATGCGCCTGCCTCAACTGCCAGAAGGCGACGGGCGGTGGCCACGCCTCGGTGGTGCTGGCGCCAGTCGGTAGCGTGAAAACGATTGGCGCGACCAAAAGCTTTGTCCGCGCAGCAGATTCCGGCGCCGTGTTCACGCGGCACTTCTGCCCCGAATGCGGCACCACGGTGATGGCGCAGTCCTCGCGGGCTCCGGCTTTCCGCATCCTGCCCGTGGGCTTGTTTGCCGGACAAAACGCCTGGTTCCAGCCCAACCAGCTGATCTTTGCCCGCAGCCACGCCCCCTGGGACCTGGTCGATGCGGCGATGCCGCAGCATTCCGCCTATCGCCCGGAGAAGACGCCATGAGCATGGCATCCGAAGACCTCGCCGAACGCATCCGCAACGTCATGCCGCCACGGCTGGTCTATAGCGAAAAGAAGATGTTCGGCGGGCGCGCCTTCATGATGAACGGCAATATGCTGGTCTGTCCCACCAAGGAAGGCGCGCTGATCGTGCGCGTCGGCCAGGGCGCCATGGAGGAAGCGCTCGCTCGACCCGGCGCCGAGGTCATGGTGATGAATGGCCGCTCCATGCGGGATTTCGTCGTGCTGCCCGGCGACGCCATCGAGGATGACGACGCGCTGGCCGGTTGGCTGCAGCTGGCGCAGGCATTCGTGACGACGCTGCCGCCGAAATAGGCATGGCCCCTTGCCGAGGCGGACTTTGCGCTTTTTGCCCGCGATGCTATACGGGCCGACGAACGGCGAAGGCCGAAAACCGTATTTCTGTTAGGGAGTTTTTCGATGAGCAAAATCAAGGTCGCCAATCCGGTTGTGGATCTCGACGGCGATGAGATGACCCGCATCATCTGGCAGGCGATCAAGGACAAGCTCATCCATCCCTATCTCGACCTGCCGATCGAATATTACGATCTCAGCGTTGAAAGCCGTGACGCCACCAACGACCAGATCACGGTCGATGCCGCCCATGCCATCCAGAAGCATGGCGTTGGCATCAAGTGCGCGACCATCACTCCCGATGAGCAGCGCGTCGAGGAATTCGGCCTCAAGAAGATGTGGAAGTCGCCCAACGGCACCATCCGCAACATCCTGGGCGGCGTGATCTTCCGCGAGCCGATCATCTGCAAGAACGTGCCGCGCCTCGTCCCGGGCTGGACCCAGCCGATCATCGTCGGCCGTCACGCCTTCGGCGACCAGTACCGCGCCACCGACTTCCTGTTCCCCGGCAAGGGCACGCTGTCGATCAAGTTCACCGGTGAAGATGGCCAGGTCATCGAGCACGAAGTGTACCAGGCCCCCGGCGCCGGCGTGGCCATGGCCATGTACAATCTCGACGACTCGATCCGCGACTTCGCCTATTCGAGCTTCAACTACGGCCTTGCCCGCGGCGTTCCGGTCTATCTCTCGACCAAGAACACCATCCTCAAGGCCTATGACGGCCGCTTCAAGGATATCTTCCAGGAAATCTACGACGCCGAGTTCAAGGAACAGTTCGAAGCCAAGAAGATCTGGTACGAACACCGCCTGATCGACGACATGGTCGCCTCGGCCCTCAAGTGGTCCGGCGGCTATGTCTGGGCCTGTAAGAACTATGACGGCGACGTGCAGTCCGACATCGTGGCCCAGGGTTTTGGTTCGCTCGGCCTGATGACCTCGGTTCTGGCCACGCCCGATGGCAAGATCGTGGAAGCCGAAGCCGCCCACGGCACGGTGACCCGTCACTACCGCCAGCACCAGCAGGGCAAGGAAACCTCGACCAACTCCACCGCCTCGATCTTCGCCTGGACCCGTGGCCTCGCCCACCGCGCCAAGCTGGACGACAATGAAGCGCTGGCCAAGTTCGCATCGACGCTGGAAAAGGTCACCGTCGACACCATCGAAGAAGGCAAGATGACCAAGGATCTCTCCCTGCTCGTCGGTCCGGATCAGCCCTGGCTTTCGACCCTGGGCTTCCTCGACGCCATCGACCAGAACCTGCAGAAGGCAATGGCATAAGCCAGGTTCGCTTGTGTCCCGGCGCACGACGCCGGGATGGTAGCAGACTAGAAAAAGGGCCGGAGCAGCGATGCTCCGGCCCTTCTTCTTTGTGGTCCGTCCCGGCGCTTGGCATCGGGACGGTCAGATTACTTGCTCTTGGACTTTCCGGCGGTTGCGGCTTCGATGGTGTATTCATTGCGCTCGCCCGCCTTGACGGTCACAGGCGCTTCGAACTCACCGCTGCCGTCGTGGTGTTCGGCAACCACCACATAGTCGCCGGCCGGCAGAACCTTCTGCATTTCGGTTTCGTAGCCATAGGCCACCGACTTGCGATTGCCCTGGATGTCGCGCTTGGCCTCGAAGATTTCGACGGCCTTGGCTTCAGGGATGGTCAGGGCAAGCACCCCTGCGCCGAGGAAGACCGAAACATCGATGGCCTTGCCGGCCTCGACGGTGAACGGCGTTTCGGCGGTAGCCGCATCCATCTTGGCGACGGCGACATAGTCACCTGCCGGCAGGTCGAAGGAGCTGTCTGGACCATAGGCATAGCCCACGCTCTTGCGGCTGCCGTCGATCGCCTTCTTAGCCTCGAAGATTTCGACCGCAAGATCGCCGTCCTCGACCTTCATGCCCTCGACATAGTCGGCATTCACCTTGGCGATACCCGCCCCGAGAATGACGTCCTCATCGATGGTTTCACCGGCTTTCAGCGTATAGGTGCGCTCAACCATGGCCGAGCCGAGCTTGACGGTAACGGCAATCTCGCCGGCTGGAACGTAGAGGGCAACTTCGCCGTAAGCCGTGGTGACATAGGCACCGTTGGCATTGACCTCGGTCGAGGCATCGCGATCGACTTCCTCGCCTTCCGATGCACGCGGGTGCAGCAGCAGGCGGCCGGCATTGAGCACGAAGTGTGGGGAAGCCACTTCATTCTTGGTGATGGTCACCGGCTGCTCGGCAGTGGCATAGCCATATTTGGCCGTCATGATGTAGTCGCCCGGAGGCAGGGTGCCCTTGAAGCGGGCATAATAGTCGGTACCGATCCACTCGCCCTTGCTGCCATCGGCATTAACCTGATGCCATTCCCAGATCAGGTCGTCGCTGCCGCCGTCGCCGATATTCGGGCCGCCTTCGGCCAGCGAGGCGGACGGGCGGTAATTGTGGTCGGCGACTGGTGCGGGTGCCGGGGCCGGCTCGGGCTTCGGCTCGGCCTTGACCACCTGGGCCACAGTGGTGGTGAGCGCATCGACGAGATCGGCGCCATTCTGGGCGGAGAGATATTTGCCGCCGGTATTCTCGGCAAGGCATGCCACCTGGCGGCCCTCTTCGTCGGAAAGACCGAAGCCGAGCACATGGGTGGTGAAATCGACGCCCTGGCCTTCGAGCTCGGTGGCCAGCGCGCAAGGGTCGACCTCGCAGGTTTCGAGGCCATCGGTGATCAGGATCACCGTGGCCTTTTCCTCGGTATAGCGAAGGTCTTCGGCAGCGAGCCGCACCGCATCCGAGAGCGGCGTCATGCCCTTGGGATTGATCTTGTTGGCGGCGGCGGCGATGGCTGCACCGGTGCCCGGCGCCGGCTCGACCAGCATTTCGATATCGCCGCAATTGCCCTTTTCGCGATGGCCATAGGTCATCAGGCCCAATTCGAGGTCGTCAGGCAGGCTGGACAGCACGGAATCGAGGGTTTCGCGCGCAATGGTGATGCGCGCCTTGCCGTCGATCTGGGCCCACATGGAGCCGGAGCCGTCGAGAACGATGATGGCGCGTTCTGCCGCGATGGCCGGAAAGGCCAGGCCAAGCGCGGCGACCGCGCCCAGAACGAGCTTCTTCAATTTATGCATTGGAATGCCCTCCAAAAAGCGGGCTGCACACCGCCCCCGCATCCGCGCACAACAAGCCATGCTTAGCATGAAGCCGACATGAACGGTTAAATCAGACTTGCAGCTGCCGACGACCCCAGTTTTAGGGGCATTCCGGCCTGCACATCACCCCATGATTGCGGGGGAGCAAATGCTGCTGCGGCTGGTGCCGCAGCGCCGCAATTCCCCCCGCTGCCATGATGACGTGGAGACAATCCGCTTGTATGGTACTCGCGCTTTCCTGAGTCCCTCCATTCATTTCGGATTTTGCGATGCCTGTCGGCGTCATTCTCGCCTTTATGGCCTATGCTGCCTTTTCGATCGCCGACGCGCTGATCAAGACCGTCGGCCCGTCCCTGACGGTCTTCGAGATCGCCTTCTTCACCACCAGCTTTTCGATCATTCCGGTGATGCTGACCAAAAGGGGTGAGCGCTGGCGGGACATCTACAAGCTCCACCATCCCTGGCTGGTGCATCTACGCTGCGCCACGGCCATCACCGGCACCGCCTGCGTGATGTATGCCTTTACCCATATCCCCTTTGCCGATGTCTACGCCGTCGGCTTCACCACGCCGCTCTTCGTCACCCTGCTCTCGGTGCTGGTGCTCAAGGAACATGTGGCGCTGCAGCGCTGGCTGCTGCTGGCGGTGAGCTTCCTTGGCGTGGTGCTGGTCATTCGTCCGGGAATGCGGGAGCTGGAGCTGGGGCACTATGTGATCATGCTGGGTGCGTGCCTGGGCGCGGTGACCACGGTAATCCTGCGCCATGTGGCGCCGCGCGAGCGGCGGGTCAGCCTGGTGGGCATCCAGGTCTTCTATTCGGCCGTGATCAACGGCACGCTGATGCTGCCCAATTTCGTCATGCCGACGCCCCTGCAATTGGTCGTGCTGCTCGGTATCGGCCTGCTTGGCGGGGTCGGCGGGTTGATGCTGATTGCCGCCACCAAGCAGACGCCGGCCAATCTCATCGCGCCGGTGCAATATAGCCAGCTGATCTGGGCTATATTGTTCGGCGCGCTGTTCTTTGGCGAATATCCGGACTGGATCGCGATTGTCGGCATGATCGTGGTGGTGGGTGCGGGCCTGCTCAACGTGTTGAGCGAACGCCGGCCGATCCGCTGGAAGCCGCGGGTCTTCTTCTTCCGCATCGGCGAATAACAAACAAAAAGGCCATCCGGATCAACCGGATGGCCTGATGCCTGGATTCATTTTGTGAGGGCCGGCGGCCCAAGCCGGTCAGAGGAGCGCGCGGATCGCCGCGATGGCGTCGTCGGCCTTGGCGCCATCGGGGCCGCCGCCCTGGGCCATGTCGGGACGACCGCCGCCGCCCTGCCCGCCCAGCGCCACAGTGGCTGACTTGATCAGCGTGCCGGCGGAATACTTGCCGGTAAGATCGTCGGTGACGCCGATGGCAACGGTGCCCTTCCCGTCCTCGCCCTTGAGCACGATGACGACGACGCCCGAGCCGATGCGCTTCTTTTCCGCATCGACCACCGACTTGATGTCCTTCGCGGCGACGCCCTCGACCACGCGACCGACAAAGGTCACGCCATTGACGGTTTCGGAGGCGCTGCCACCCTCACCGCCACCGCCCAAAGCCAGCTTCTGGCGGGCATCGGAGAGGGCCTTCTCAGCGCTCTTGAGCTGGTTCTGCAGGGCCTCGATCCGGTCGAGCACCTCATGAGTGCCGGAGCGCAGAATGCCCGCAGCGGAGGCGACGATATTGGTGCTGGCATTGCCGCGATGACGCGCAGCATTCCCGGTCAGCGCTTCGATGCGACGCACGCCGCCAGCCACTGAGCTCTCGGCCACGACCGAGACCAGACCGATATCGCCGGTGCGGCGCACATGGGTACCGCCGCAGAGCTCGACCGACCAGCCCAGGCCATTGCCGGTGGGCAGGCCCATGGAAACCACGCGCACTTCGTCGCCATACTTCTCGCCAAAGAGAGCACGAGCGCCCGATTCCTTGGCCTCCTCGACACCCATCAGCCGGGTCTCGACCGGAGTGTTCTGCAGGATAATGGCATTGGCGATGTCTTCGACCTCAGCCATTTCCTGTGGCGACATCGGCTTGGTGTGCACGAAGTCGAAGCGTAGGCGATCGGCGGAGACCATCGAGCCCTTCTGCGCCACGTGGTCACCGAGCACCAGGCGCAGTGCCTCATGCAGCAAGTGGGTGGCCGAATGGTTGGCGCGGATGGCCGAACGGCGGTCGTGATCGACGATCAGTTCGACCGGCTGGCCGACCTTGAGGCTGCCTTCCTTGACCGTAACGCGATGGGCGAAGACACCCTGGTGCTTGTTGGTATCGGTGACCTCGGCGATGACACCTTCGGCCTTGATCATGCCGCTATCGCCGACCTGGCCGCCACTTTCGCCGTAGAACGGGGTCTGGTTGACGACAACGACGCCATCCTGGCCGGCCGCGATGGCGTCGACTTCTTTGCCATCGACCAGGAGGGCCTTGATCTCGCCCTCGGCGGTCTCGGTCTCGTAGCCGAGAAATTCGGTGGGGCCGAGCTTGTCGGCCAGGCCGAACCAGACGGTGTCGGTGCCAGCTTCGCCCGAACCGGCCCAGTTCTTGCGCGCCTCGGCCTTTTGCTGCGCCATGGCGGCATCGAAACCGGCCTGGTCAACAGCAATATTGCGGGTGCGCAGCGCGTCCTGGGTCAGATCGAGGGGGAAGCCATAGGTGTCGTAGAGCTTGAAGGCGGTGGCGCCATCGAGCGTATCACCTTCGCCCAGGGCGGCGGTTTCGGCTTCGAGAATCTGGAGGCCCCGGCCCAGCGTCTTGAGGAAGCGGCCTTCCTCGAGGCGCACGGTTTCGGCGATCATGGCCTCGCCGCGCGACAGTTCGGGATAGGCCTGGCCCATCTCGCGCACCAGGGTCGGCACCAGCTTGTAGATGACCGGCTCGGAGGTGCCGAGAAGCGTGGCATGACGCATGGCGCGGCGCATGATGCGGCGCAGCACATAACCACGGCCTTCATTGGAGGGCAGCACGCCTTCGGCGATGAGGAAGCTCATCGAGCGCAGATGGTCGGCAATGACACGCAGGCTGCGATTGCCCGGGCCGTTGACATCGGCATTGGTGGCATTGGCAGCGGCCGAGATCAGCGCCTTGAACAGGTCGATATCGTAATTGTCGTGCACGCCCTGCATGACTGCGGCAATGCGCTCGAGGCCCATGCCGGTGTCGATGGAGGGGCGCGGCAGGCCGGTGCGCGAGCCATCGGCATGCTGCTCGAACTGCATGAAAACCAGGTTCCAGATTTCGATCCAGCGATCGCCATCCTCATCGGGCGAACCCGGAGGGCCACCCCAAATCTTGTCGCCATGGTCGTAGAAGATTTCCGAGCACGGACCGCAGGGGCCGGTATCGCCCATCTGCCAGAAATTGGACTTTGCGCCCAGGCGCACGATGCGGTCTTCCGAGAGACCGGCGATCTTCTTCCACAGCGCCATGGCCTCGTCATCGTCCTGATAGACGGTGACCATGAGCTTGTCCTTGGGCAGGCCCCAATCCTTGGTCAGCAGGTTCCAGGCCAGTTCGATGGCGCGGTCCTTGAAATAATCGCCGAAGGAGAAATTGCCCAGCATCTCGAAGAAGGTGTGGTGACGGGCGGTGAAACCGACATTGTCGAGATCGTTGTGCTTGCCACCGGCACGCACGCATTTCTGCGCCGTCGTCGCAGTCGAATAGGGCCGCTTTTCCATCCCGGTAAAGACGTTCTTGAACTGCACCATGCCGGCATTGGTGAACATCAGCGTCGGATCGTTGCGCGGCACCAGCGGGCTCGACGCGACGGCCTCGTGGCCATTGCGGGCGAAATATCCGGTAAAGCTCGAACGGAGATCGTTTACGCTGGTCATGCACAGGCTTTCATGGCGAGCGGACGCGGACGCGTCCTCTTGGAAAAACGGGGCTTTTTATCGTGAGGCGATGAGCCGTGTCCAGCGCCGCAGCGGCAAGATCGGGAAGTTTCGTCTTTGCCGTCTATTCCGTCTCGCCAGCCGGCGCAGCTTCGCAAACATATTGGGCGGCACACTTGGCCGCTTTGGGCGGATACCTGCTCTTGGGTCAAGCCCGAGGGCAAAGCGGAGAGCAAAGACGCGCCAAGCCCGAAGACAGAGCGGAGCGTCGGGGAATATTCGGCCAATAGAACAAAAAACCCCCGCCGAAGCGGGGGCCAATGCATGGGATCGGGAGGTGATCAGTCGTCGCTGGCCGGATCGTCTTCGCCGCCGGCGACGAGAAGCACTTCGCCCAAGAGGCCGGAGCTTTCGCGCACACCCTGCTCAATGGTGTTGGCAATCTCGGGATTGTCCTTGAGGAACTGGCGGGCATTTTCACGGCCCTGCCCCAGGCGCTGGCTGTCCCAGGAGAACCAGGCACCGGACTTGTCGACGATACCGGACTTGACGCCGAGATCGAGCAATTCGCCGGTCTTGGAAATGCCTTCGCCATACATGATGTCGAATTCGACCTGGCGGAAGGGCGGAGCCAGCTTGTTCTTGACCACTTTCACGCGGGTCTGGTTGCCCACGATCTCTTCGCGATCCTTGAGCGCACCAATGCGACGGATGTCGAGACGCACGGAGGCGTAGAACTTGAGCGCGTTACCACCGGTGGTGGTTTCGGGCGAGCCATACATGACGCCGATCTTCATGCGGATCTGGTTGATGAAGATGACGAGGCACTTCGACTTGGAGATCGAGGAGGTCAGCTTGCGCATGGCCTGGCTCATCAGGCGGGCCTGAAGACCGGGCAGCGCATCGCCCATTTCGCCTTCGAGTTCGGCGCGGGGCGTCAGAGCCGCCACGGAGTCGACCACCAGAACGTCGATGGCGCCGGACCGCACCAGCGTATCGGTGATTTCGAGCGCCTGCTCACCGGCATCGGGCTGGGAGATCAGCAGATCATCGACATTGACGCCCAGCTTGCGGGCATAGACCGGATCAAGCGCATGCTCGGCATCGACAAAGGCGCAGATGCCGCCC
Organism: Devosia sp. 63-57; assembly: GCF_001899045.1. Lineage (NCBI taxonomy): Bacteria > Pseudomonadati > Pseudomonadota > Alphaproteobacteria > Hyphomicrobiales > Devosiaceae > Devosia > Devosia sp. 63-57. The sequence goes on from NZ_MKUY01000003.1 coordinate 491,806, forward strand.
TTGCGCTGCGCTTCGGCGATGACATGCAGCGCCAGCGTGGTCTTGCCCGACGATTCAGGCCCAAAAATCTCGACGATACGCCCCTTGGGCAGGCCGCCAATGCCGAGCGCGATATCGAGACCCAGCGAGCCTGTCGAAATCGACTCCACCTCAATAGCGGAGTTTTCGCCCAGGCGCATGATCGAGCCCTTGCCGAAATTCCGCTCGATCTGGCTCAGCGCGGCCGCAAGAGCCTTGTCCTTGTCCATCGATCCACCCTCAACGACGCGAAGCGGCGAAGCTGCCATGATGCTGTCTCCTTATTTCACGCTCTCGAAGGTCACGCAACGAGAGGACCAAAGCTCAATTCGTGCTTTGTTTGTTCTCATTTTGTTTCAGCCAAGTCAAGGCACAAAATGAGAACACAGAGAAAACCGGCAGGCTCGCCAGGAGGTGCAGGGATAGCCCGATTCTGTCGGGGGCGGCAGTGGCGGCGCAAAAGTATGATTTTTATCTGGACAGGCGGGCATGGGATGCGTTTTATGCGGCCACACGCCGTGAACAATGGCCCAGCAAGCCAAGGACCGCCCCCATGCATCTGATCCAATTTGTCGACGACAAGGGAAACCGCGCCGTCGGCGTCACCCGCAATGGCCAGACCCAGACCGTCACCGGCGTTGCCAGCGTCTATGAACTGGCACAGGCCGCGCTCAATGCCGGCAGCGGCCTTGCTGCCGTGGTCGACGCCAAGGGTCTCGGCGCCGTGATCGACAAGGCTGCCTTGCTGGCCGAGGGAAGGCTGCTGTCGCCGATCGACCACCCCGACGCCACCCATCTGCATGTGACCGGCACCGGCCTCACCCATCTCGGTTCCGCCGCGACGCGCGACGCCATGCACAAGGCCAATGGCACTAAGCCCGCCGACGAGCTGACCGACAGCATGAAGATGTTCCGCATGGGGCTGGAAAACGGCAAGCCGGCCGCGGGCGAAACCGGCGTGCAGCCGGAATGGTTCTACAAGGGCAATGGCCATATCGTCGCCAAGCCCGGCGAGGCCATCCCCTCCCCGTCTTTCGCGCTCGACGCCGGCGAAGAGCCGGAGATCGCCGGCATCTATATCATCGACCAGCATGGCCAGCCGCGCCGGCTGGGCTTTGCCCTGGCCAACGAATTTTCCGACCACGTCACCGAGCGGATCAACTATCTGTATCTGGCCCATTCCAAGCTGCGCGCCTGCTCGTTCGGGCCGGAACTGCGCGTCGGCGACCTGCCGGCCCATATCGAGGGCACCTCGCGCATCCTGCGCGATGGCGCGGTTTTGTGGGAAAAGCCGTTCCTCTCGGGCGAGGACAATATGAGCCACACCATCGCCAATCTCGAATATCACCACTTCAAATATGAGCTGTTCCGCCAGCCGGGCGATGTGCATGTGCATATGTTCGGCACGGCGACGCTGAGCTTTGCCGATGGAATTTCCACCCAGCCCAACGACACGTTCGAAATCACCGAAAGCCAATTCGGCCTGCCGCTGCGCAATCCGGTGCGCATCGAGGCGGAAGAGAAGGTGGTGGTGACCGGGCTCTACTGAGCCAGGCACCACGACCATGATCGAAATCGCCGGACCTGGTCCGGCGATTTTTTTGTGTGCGCGAGGGCTGAAGGGTGGCCGGAAAGTCGGCTCGCGCTTTACTCAAGGCAACTAACATGTCAGTTAGTCAGCACCCCTCCGGAGACCGATCATGACCACGAGCCCCCTTGAAAAGCGCCGCATCGGCCAGACCGCGCTCGAGGTCACGACACTGGGGCTGGGGGCCGCATCGCTGGCCGGTATTTTTACCGCGGTCCCGGACGCACAGGGCCGCGCCACGCTGCAGCACGCGCTCGACAAGGGTCTCACCTATGTCGATACAGCGCCGCAATATGGCCTGGGGCGTTCCGAACATCTGACCGGCGACGTGCTGCGTCGGGCGGCCAATCGGCCTGTGATCTCTACCAAGGTCGGGCGACTGTTGAAGCCGGTCGATCCGGCGCGGCAGGACAAGGGTCTTTGGGTCGATCCGCTGCCGTTCGACCAGGTCTATGACTATAGCTATGACGGCATCATGCGCTCGCATGAGGACAGCCTGCAGCGTCTTGGGCTCGACCGGGTGGATATTCTCTATGTCCACGACATCGGGACCGCCACCCATGGCGTCGAGGGCAACAAGCCCTATTGGCACCAGCTCGCAAGCGGCGGCTATCGGGCGCTGCAGGAACTGAAAGCCAGCGGCACGGTCCGGGCCATCGGGCTTGGGGTCAATGAGTGGCAAGTGCTGATGGACGCCTTCGCGCTGGGCGATTGGGACGTGTTCCTGCTCGCGGGGCGTTACACCCTGCTGGAGCAGACCTCGCTCGATCCGTTCCTTACCACCTGCGTCAAGCGCGGGGCTTCGGTGGTTGTCGGCGGGCCGTTCAATTCCGGCATCCTGGTGGGCGGCGACAAGTTCAATTACGCCAAGGCGCCCGAGACGGTTGTGCAGAAAGTGCGGGCCATCGAGGCCGTTTGCCGGGATTTCGGCGTGCCCTTGCCCGCCGCAGCGCTGCGCTTCCCGTTGACCCATCCGGCCGTATGCAACGTGCTGCCCGGCCCGCGCTCGCCCGAAGAGCTGGATGGCATTCTGGACTGGTGGAACGTGGATATCCCGGACGCACTGTGGTCGGCGCTTGCGGAAAAGGGATTGCTCGCCGAGGGCACGCCCGTTCCGGGTGGGAGAGGCTGAGGCACTGAAAGTGCCGCAGACTCCAGCCGAAGGGCCTGTGCTTTCTGGTGCAGCCTAAGTCAAGCGCCCTCGGGTCTTCGCCCGAGGGTGACGGATCGAGCGTGGGATCGTTTGCCGCAGGCAGCGCCATCGCGCGTTGAATCGCTAATTCAAATCCAGCGCGTAAGCCTTGAGAAGGTCGAGCGGGATGAAGTCAAGCACTTTGCGGTTGGTGGCGCGCAGATAGAGGCGCGGGGCCTTGCCGGCGGCGTGGGCCTGGGCCCAGCGGGCGGCGACGAGGCACCAGCGATTGCCCGGTACGATGCCGGCAAAACCGAATTCCGGGCGCGGGGTCGAGAGATCGTTGCCGACGCTGGCCGAATAGGCCAGGAACGCGGCGCTCGCCTCGATGCACACCAGATGCACCGCCGCCTCCTCGGGACCCGCGGCGCAATAGCCGGTGCGGAAAAAGCCGGTCAGCGGATCGTCCGAGCAGGGCTGCAGCGCCTCGCCCAGCACGTTGAACTCATCGGGACCGGGGATGACGGGCGCTGCCACCTCAATTGGCCTTGCCGACGCGGCTCAGAACTTCCTTGACTTTGGAATTGATCTGGTCGAGCGAATAGGGTTTTGGCAGGAAGTCGACGCTCTGATCATCCTCGATATCGCGGCGCACGCTCTCCTCGGCATAGCCGGACACGAAGATGATCTTGAGATCGGGCATCTTGTGGCGGATGGATTTGAGCATGGTCGGCCCATCCATCTCCGGCATCACCACGTCGGAAATGATCAGATCGACCTGGTAGTCGTGATCCTCGAGTACCTCGATGGCCTCTTCGCCGCCTTCGGCTTCGAGCACCTCATAGCCGGTGGCGCGCAGGGCGCGGGCGGAGAAGGCGCGCACGCTTTCCTCGTCCTCGACCAGCAGAATGCGCTCATGGCCGGTGAGGTCGCGAGCGGGAGCAGCTGCCGCGGCGGCCTTGGCCGACGATTCCTCGGCCGTGGGCACATAGCGCGGCAGGAAGATCTTGAAGGTGGTGCCCACCCCGACGGTCGAGACCGGATAGATGAAGCCCTCAGTCTGCTTGACGATGCCATAGACCGTCGAGAGGCCGAGACCGGTGCCCTTGCCCAATTCCTTGGTGGTGAAAAAGGGCTCGAAAATCTTGGCCAGAACTTCGGGGCTCATGCCGGTGCCGGTATCCTGCACGTCGATCAGCACGTAGTCTGCCGGAACCATGCCCTCGAATTTGAGATTGGCGCTTTCGTCTTCGCTGATATTGGCGGTGCGGATGGTGATCGCGCCGCCACTGGGCATGGCGTCACGCGCATTGACCACGAGATTGATGATCACCTGTTCGAGCTGCACCACATCGGCGCGAACCGGCCAGATATTGCGGCCATGCTCGACGCTGAGCTGGTTCTTCTCGCCGATCATGCGCTTGAGCAGCACGGTAAGGTCGTCGACGATCAGCGGCAGTTCCAGCACCTGCGGGCGCAGGGTCTGGCGGCGGGAGAAGGCCAGCAGCTGGCGGGTGAGGCCGGCGGCGCGATTGGCGTTCTGCTTGATCTGCATCAGCTCGCTGAACGAGGGATCGCCCGGCTTGTGCTTGAGCAGCAGCAGGTCGGAGAAGCCGATAATTGCAGTGAGCAGATTGTTGAAATCGTGGGCGACGCCACCGGCGAGCTGACCTACGGCCTGCATCTTCTGGCTCTGGGCGAACTGGGCTTCGAGCTTGCGCTGATCGGTCATGTCGAGGGCATAGACATTGACCTGCTCGGGCGAGCCGGCGCTGACCTCGGAGGCCGAGATATAAAGGCGGACGGCGTGGTCGCCCTCGACGCTGAGAACGGCATCGACCGGTTCGACTTCGCTGCGCTGGGCAGTGGCATCGGCCAAAGCCCGCACCAGCTTGTCGCGGCTGCCTTCGCCGATCAGGTCCTGCAGCGGCTGCAATTCGAGCGTCTTGGCCTCGCCCGACCAGCGGAAAATCCGCCCGAACGGCGCATTGGTGCGCACGATGCGGCCTTCGGCGTCGAGCGTGGCGATGGCGAAGGGCGTGTCGTTGAAGAAGCGTGAGAAGCGCACTTCGGCGGCGCGCAGCTCTTCCTCGGTGTCGGGAGCGCTCGACATATCGAGCACCTGGGTGCGCGTCTCACCCAGTTCGCCATCGGCGAGGCGGGCAGCGCGATGCAGCAGGCGCACCGGCAAGGCGGTGCCGTTGCGACGCACCAGGTCGATATCGATGATCTCGGTGCGGATTTCGCCATCACCCCTGCCCCGCATCAGCAGAGAAGCACCGTCGCCGCGCACGATATCAGAGAGACGCAGCTGGCCAACATTGAACTCGGCTAGGTCATAGCCCAGCCAATCGGCGAGCGTGGAGTTGAGATATTGAATCTGCCCCTGCGCATCGGCAGAAAAGAAGCCGGACGGGGAGTGATCGAGATAGTCGATGGCCCGCTGCAGATCGCGGAAGGCCGTTTCGTTGCTTTCCTGGTCGCGGGTGATGTCTTCGACCGACCAGGCGACGAGGGCGCGCCGGCCTTCATCGGTCTCGGGCAACGGCCGCACGGCGACACGGTAGAAGAAGGCCCGGTTGGCGTCGGCCTGTGCCCCGCCCAGCCCACCAATGACGCGGATATCTTCGATGGCGCTGCGGCCATCCTTGGCGGCGCGCGACAGGCGATAGATCGCCTCGCTGGCGTCGGAATAACCCGCGAAGAGACGCGGCACCCCCACGGGCACGCCATTGGTCAGCGCCCCAGGCAGATTGCCGTAATTCTGGTTCACATAGGCAATCTTGCCTTCGCGATCAGCAATGACAACGCCAAAGGGCAGGCTATCGACCATGGCATTGCTGATGGTGCGACGCTCTTCACCGCCGGCGAAGCGGAAGAGGCCCGCCGCCAGGCCGAAAAGGAAGAACACGCCGGAGACGGCCAGGAGGCCGACAAAGGTCATTACCAGCTCGGCGGGAATGGCATGACCGAACACCACGAAGACCACGGCGGCGGCAATCAGCAGCACGCCGAGCAGCAGCACGCGCCAAAGGCCCGCAGCGCCCCGACCGGCTGACAGAATCGGTTCGGGATAGTTGTCCTCGCCGAGCGGCGTCGATGCCATGGGTCGCTTGCTCCAGTGCGCCTCGAGACCGTCCCGAATCGGGACATGCAGACAGGTCTAGCAAATGGGCCGCCAGCATGGGAGGGCGAAGGCGGTTTTCAACACGCGATGTGACGTTTTGTTTTGGGGGCAGCCTACGCCTTGCGCCGCTTGATGCCGGTGGCTCCGCAATTGGCCCTCGGGTCGAGCCCGAGGGCGGTGCGGGTTGCTAGCTTTGAGCCACATAAGCGAGCCAGCGCGCTGGTGGCGCGCCGGAGCAAGCGTGAGGCGTCAGACCAGACGGCTCTGGTCGACGGCGGCGGAGATGAAGCTGGTGAAGAGCGGATGCGGCTCGAACGGCTTGGACTTGAGCTCCGGGTGGAACTGCACGCCGATGAACCACGGATGGTCGGTGCGCTCGACGATTTCGGGCAGCGTGCCGTCGGGCGAGACGCCGGAGAACAAGAGCCCGTTCTTTTCCAGCAGCTTGCGGTAGTCCATGTTCACCTCGTAGCGGTGACGATGGCGCTCGGAGATGCGGGTCGAGCCATAAATGTCGGCAACGCGCGAACCGCGGGTCAGCTGGGCCGGATAGGCGCCGAGGCGCAGCGTGCCGCCCATATCGCCGTCCTTGGCGCGACTTTCCTTCTCATTGCCCTTGACCCATTCGGTCATCATGCCGACAACCGGCTCCTTGGTGGCGCCGAATTCGGTGGAGGATGCATTCTTGATGCCGGCCGTGTTGCGGGCCGCCTCGATACAGGCCATCTGCATGCCGAAGCAGATACCGAAATAGGGCACGTCCTTGGTGCGGGCAAAGCGCGCCGCCTCGATCTTGCCGGCGGAGCCGCGCTCGCCGAAGCCGCCGGGCACCAGGATGCCATGGACATGTTCGAGATAGGGCGCGGGATCGTCACGCTCGAAGACTTCCGAGTCGATCCACTGCAGGTTGACCTTGACCTTGTTGGCAATGCCGCCATGGGTCAGGGCTTCGCTGAGCGACTTATAGGCGTCCTTGAGGCCGGTATATTTGCCGACGATGGCGATGTTCACTTCGCCTTCGGGATTGTGGTAGCGCTTGGACACCTCTTCCCAGGCCGACATGTCCGGCTCTGGCGCATCGGTAATGCCGAGGGCAGCGAGGATTTCGCGGTCAAGGCCTTCCTTGTGGTAGGCCATCGGCACGTCATAGATCGAGCCAACGTCGAGGCCCTGGATGACGGCGGTTTCGCGCACGTTACAGAACAGGCTGAGCTTCTTCTTCTCGCCTTCCGGGATCGGACGGTCGCAGCGCACCAGCAGCACGTCCGGCGCGATGCCGATGGAGCGCAGTTCCTTGACCGAGTGCTGTGTCGGCTTGGTCTTGAGCTCGCCCGCCGAGGGAATATAGGGCATCAGGGTCAGATGCAGGTAGCAGGCGTGATTGCGCGGCAGATCGTTACCAAGCTGGCGGATCGCCTCGAAGAAGGGCAGGCCCTCGATGTCGCCGACGGTGCCGCCGATTTCGACGAGGACGAAATCATAGTCCTCATTGCCCTCGAGCACGAAATTTTTGATCGAGTCGGTGACGTGCGGAATGACCTGCACCGTCGCGCCCAGGAATTCGCCGCGGCGCTCCTTGGAGAGCAGATCCGAATAGATGCGCCCCGAGGTGATATTGTCGCGCTTATTGGCCGCGCGGCCGGTGAAGCGCTCATAGTGACCCAGGTCGAGATCGGTTTCCGCCCCGTCATCGGTGACGAAAACCTCACCGTGCTGGGTCGGCGACATCGTGCCGGGGTCGACATTGAGATAGGGGTCGAGCTTGCGCAGGCGGACCTTATAGCCGCGTGCCTGCAGGACAGCGCCAAGCGCCGCTGAAGCAAGACCTTTGCCAAGGGAGGAGACCACGCCTCCGGTGATAAAAACGTACCGAGCCATGGGCGATCACCATAAGCACATCATGAACGATTCGCAGAGCGGGGAGTGCGCTCTACACAAAAAGAAGAAGGGGATGTCGCCATCCCCTTTTCCGGTTACGCCTTGCGGCGGATCAGTTGCCCGTTACCGGGGTCGTCGTCTGGTCCGGCGCCGCAGGCACCGGCAGGTCGCTCGCGCCGGCAGCAGGAGCGCTCGGCGTCGCGTCAGCCGGCAGCGGCAGATCCGAATTGCTCGGCTGCATGGCGTTCAGCGCATCTAGAACGCTGGACGGCGCCGCGCCATCCTGGGTGCCGACGGCCTGATCCAGAATGCTGGAAGTGCCGCGATCCAATTCGCTGAGAATGGTCAGTCCGATGGCGGAGGCGAAGAAAAGCGTCGCCAGGATTGCCGTGGTCCGGGTCATCAGATTGGCCGAACCACGCGCCGTGGTCAGGCCGCCGCCACCACCGCCACCAATGCCAAGCGCACCACCTTCGGAACGCTGCATCAGGATGACGACGATCAGCGCCAGCACGATCAACAGATAGGCTACAAGCAGAACGTTGGCCATGAAACTTCGTCTTCGTGTCAGGCTGAAACCATCAAGCCGCAGGAGCGGAAAATGGCTTCATGTTTATTTTGTCGCGACTTGACAGCCAAAGTGAAAGTATCACTTTCGCCGCATGTGCATCAGGAGATGCGGGGTCATACACCGCTCGAATGGCAAATACCAGTCGGCCACAGCGTTTTTCGCTGCAACCGACCGATCATCGCCGGATCATACGGCGGAGATAATGGTGTAAAAGTCTTTTGCCAAGAGGCTGGCGCCGCCGACGAGCCCGCCATTGACGTGATCGACCGCCAGGATTTCGCGGGCATTCACCGGCTTGAGCGACCCGCCATAGAGAATGCGGATGGTTTCCCCTGCCCCGCCAAAGCGCTGCACGAGACTGTCGCGGATGACAGCATGCATCTGGCGGATGTCGTCGAGGCTGGGGGTGCGGCCGGTACCGATGGCCCAGATCGGCTCATAGGCGACGATCACTTCATGCTGAGCGGCAGCGTCGGGAATGGAATTGGCAAGTTGCTGCACGACGACCGATTCTGCCTCGCCGGCATCGCGCTGCGCCTCGCTTTCGCCTACGCAGATGATCGGCTTGAGACCGGCCCCGATAGCGGCCTCCGCCTTGGTGCGGACATCCACATCGGATTCGCCGTGATCGGCGCGGCGTTCGGAATGGCCGACAATGACGAATTGCGCGCCGGCATCGGCGAGCATGGGGGCGGAGATGTCGCCGGTATGAGCGCCGGACGCGTCGGTGTGGCAATCCTGGCCGCCGGCCAGAATGCCGCTGGAGGCGCCCTGCGCGGCGACCGCGGCGAGCAGTGTTGCGGGTGGGCAGACCACGACGAGGGCGCGCGGCGCCTCCCCGGTGGTCAGCAATCTGGCGAGTTCACTCAGCTCTTCGAGCGAATGGGTCAGCCCATTCATCTTCCAGTTTCCGGCGATTAGCGGTGAGATGGTCGTCAATCTTGCTACTCCTGCCTCTTGCGCCAGAGAGGGCTTTGCCCTAACCCCGGCTGTCGGAATTGTCTTACTAGTCCTGCCGAACCCTTGCGGTAAAGCCCGGGACCTTCAAGTGGAACGCTCAATATGCTCGTTGGTTTGCGTGATTTCTCAAAATCCTGGCCCGGCAAGATCCTCGGGGCATTCCTGCTCGTGGGCGTTGCCGGCTTCGGCATCAACAATGTGATCGCCGATTTCGGCAGCAACACTGTGGCGCGCGTGGGCAATGAGGAAATCACCTCCCGCGAATTCCTGCGGGCCTATCAGAGCCAGATCAACCGCGTCGCCCAGCAGCTTGGCTCGGTGCCGACCGCGGCGCAGGCGGAGAGCTTCGGCATTCCCACCGCCGTCATTCTCGGACTGTCCGAGGGCGCGGCACTTACCAATCTGGCCGATCAGTTCGGCGTCGGCGTTTCCGAGGCCAAGCTCGGCCAGATGCTGCGCCAGGACCCGTCCTTCCAGGGCACGCTGGGCAATTTCGACCCGAGCACCTTCACCCAGGTGCTGCAGATGAGCGGCTGGACCGAGGCCGAGTATTTCAAGGCGCGCGGTGACGAGGCCAAGCGCGAGCAGATCACCAAGTCCCTGTTCGCCGAAAACGCCCTGCCCAAGGTCGGCCTCGACCTGGTCAACAACTATGCGGCGACCAAGCGCACCATCGACTATATCACCCTGACCGACACCAATATCGAGACCCCGGCCGCACCGACCGAGGACGAGCTGGCTGCCTATCTCACCCAGCACCAGAGCGAATTCCGCACCGTGGAAAGCCGTCGCGTGCAGATGCTGGACCTGTCCATCGCCTCGCTCGCCGCCACCAAGACCATCGACGATGCAGCGATCGCAGCCGAATATGAGCGCGTCAAGGCCACGCTGACCACGCCGGAACGCCGCACCATCGAGCAGGTGGCGCTGACCACCGACCAGGTTGCCCAGTTCGAGGCCGCAGCCGCTGAAGGCAAGGATTTCGCCACCGTGGTCGCCGAAACCGGCGTCACCCCCACCCCGATCGGCACGCTGGCCCAAAGCGAAGTTACCGATGCCGCGCTGGCTGGCGCCGCGTTTGGCCTGCAGCAGGGTGCCTTTACACTTATCGATGGCATTGGGGGCCGCCGCGCCATCCATGTGTCCGAGATCGTCCCTGCCGGCGAACCGACGCTGGACGATGCCCGCGACCAGATCCGCAATTCGCTGGCCACAGCCCAGGCCCGCAATGAAATCAACGATGTGCTCGACCAGATCGAGGAACTGCGCGCCGCCTTCCGGCCGCTGACCGAGATTGCCGAGCGTTTCGGCCTGCAGCTCTATGAAGCCGAGGTCACCGCCGCCGGCACCGAACTCTCCGTGCTGCCCAATCTCGCACCGGAAGACCGCTCGCGTGTCAGCCAGGCGATCTTCAAGGCGCAGGATGGCCAATTGATCCCGGCCGTCAGCCTGACCGGCAATGCTCATCTCTGGTTCGACCTCGCCGAGGTGAAACCCGCCCGTGACCAGACCCTGGACGAAGTGCGCGACCAGCTGACCACGCTGATCACCGAGGAGCGCACCAATAACGCCCTGCTCGCTCTCTCCAAGGAGCTGGTGGCACGGCTGGAGGCCGGCGAGGCCATGGCCGATGTCGCCGTCTCGCTCAATCTCTTCCCGCAGATCAGCACCCCGTTCTCGCGCTTTGGCGCCGATGATGGCAGCATCGACAATGTGATCGCACAGGCCGTGTTTGCCGGCGGGCCTGATCACAAGGGCTCGGCAGTGTCGAGCACCGGCGAATATGTGGTGTTCGACGTGGCCGAGAACACCGCGCCGACCGAACCGCTGGCACCGCAGGCGATCACCAATGTCGAAAACGAGGCCCGCGCCGGGCTCTATACCGAATTCGTCGGTGCATTGCGCGACGATGCAGGCCTGCGCATCAACCAGCAGGCCCTGACCCAGCTTCTCACCCTCAATTACGGCCAGTAAAAGCTGGCCACCCCACCAACCGGAACCTGACCAATGGGCGACGACTTTTCCAAGCGATTTACCGAGCAATACCAAGCCGGAAAGTCGCAGATCGTCTGGCGTCGCATCGTGGCCGACCTCGAAACTCCGGTGGGGACCTATCTGAAGCTGGCTGCCGGCCGCACCCATTCCTATCTCCTGGAATCGGTGCAGGACGGCACGACGCGCGGCCGCTATTCGATCATCGGCCTCTTGCCGGACCTGCTGATGAAGGTCGTGGACGGCCAGGCGCAGATCAATCGCCAGGCGCAGGTCGATCCCGAAGCCTTCGAGCCCATGGCCGAGAAGCCGCTGGACGCGCTGCGCAGTCTCGTGGCGGAAAGCCAGATCGAGGTGCCGCCCGGCCTGCCGCCGCAATCGGCCGGCATCTATGGTTATCTCGGCTATGAGATGGTCCGCTACATGGAGCATCTGCCGACCGAGGAGCCGGATGCCCTAGGCACGCCCGAGGCGGTGCTGATGCGCCCCTCGCTGCTGGCGATCTTCGACACGCTCAAGGACGAGCTTTACCTGACGGCGCCGGTCTATGTGCGCAATGGCATTTCCGCCCAGCAGGCGCTGGCCTCGGCCGAAAGCCGCATCGACGACGCCATTGCGCGGCTGTCCCGCGCACTGCCCGCGACACCAGCTCTGCCCGAACTCGAGTCCATCGCAGTATCAAGCAACACCTCGCGCGACGAATATTTCGCCATGGTCGCCAAGGCCAAGGACTACATCACCGCCGGCGATATCTTCCAGGTGGTGCTGAGCCAGCGGTTCTCCACCGATTTCACCCTGCCCCCGACGGCACTCTACCGGGCGCTGCGCCGCACCAATCCCAGCCCCTATATGTATTTCCTCGATTTCGGCACCTTTTCCATTGCCGGTTCGAGCCCGGAAATCCTGGTGCGGGTGCAGAATGGCGAGGTAACCATCCGCCCCATCGCCGGCACCCGCAAGCGCGGCTCGACCCCGACGCGGGACCAGGAACTGGCGGCGGAGCTGCTGAGCGATCCCAAGGAACTGGCAGAGCACCTGATGCTGCTTGACCTCGGCCGCAACGATGTGGGTCGCGTGGCCAAGACCGGGACGGTGAAGGTCACCGACAAGTTCTTCCTCGAATATTATTCCCACGTCATGCACATCGTCTCTAATGTGGTGGGCGTGCTGGACCCGCAATATGACTTCGTCGATGCGCTTTCGGCGGGCTTCCCTGCGGGCACCGTATCGGGCGCGCCAAAGGTGCGGGCCATGGAGATCATCGACGAGCTGGAAAAGTCGCGACGCGGCATCTATGGCGGCTGCGTGGGCTATTTCGGCGCCGATGGCACCATGGACACTTGCATCATCCTGCGCACCGGCATCGTCAAGGACGGCAAGCTCTATGTGCAGTCCGGCGCCGGCATCGTTGCCGACAGCCAGCCCGAACTCGAGCAGATGGAATGCGAGAACAAGGCCCGCGCCCTTTTCAGCGCCGCCGAAGAAGCGCTACGCTATGCCGGAGAAGCGGGAGTGGGACAGTGATGGGGGATATTTCGATGAACTATCCGTCGACCGTCATTGCCCGGCTTGACCGGGCAATCCATCTTGGTTGCGGCATGGACTACCGGGTCAAGCCCGGTAGTGACGATAGGGCAATATCGGGTCATCGATGGCAAAGCTGGTTCTGAACGACGTCACCAGAACCCACTCTCCTGAGGCAGGCCCAAATGACCAAGACCCTCGTCATCGATAACTACGACAGCTTTACCTATAACCTCGTCCATTTCCTGGGCGAGCTCGGCGCAGATATCACCGTGCGCCGCAACGACAAGATCACCATCGAAGAAATCGCCGCCATGGCGCCAGAGGCGATCCTGCTTTCTCCCGGCCCCTGCACGCCCAATGAGGCGGGCATATGCCTTTCGGTCATCGACCGCTTCAAGGCGCGGATACCCATGCTCGGCGTGTGCCTGGGTCACCAGGCCATGGGCCAGGCGCTGGGCGGCGAAGTGATCCGGGCGCCGCACCTGGTGCATGGCAAGACCAGCAAGATCAACCATACAGGCAAGGGCATTTTCCGCGGCCTCAATGCCGGCTTCGAGGCGACGCGCTACCACTCGTTGATCGTGCGGGCCGAGACCTTGCCCGATGTGCTCGAAGTGACGGCAACGACCGATGACGGGCTGATCATGGGCATGCAGCACAAGACCCTGCCCATCCATGGCGTGCAGTTCCATCCCGAAAGCATCGCGTCGGAAAACGGCCATGCGCTGCTGCAGAATTTCCTCAACATCGCCCGCGACTTCAATGGAAAGCAGGCCGCGTGATGGACATCAAGCAAGCGCTCAACAAGATCGCGGCTGGCAAGGACCTGACCGGCGAGGAAATGCGCGGCGTCATGCGCATCATCATGAAGGGCGAGGCCACGCAAAGCCAGATCGGCGCCTTCCTCATGGGCATGCGCATCAAGGGCGAAAGCGTCGGTGAAATCGCCGCCGCCGTGTCGATCCTGCGCGAGCAGATGGTCCCTGTCAGTGCGCCCGAGGATGCCATCGACATCGTCGGCACCGGTGGCGATGGCGTCGGCAGCCTCAATATCTCCACGGCCACCGCGCTGGTGGTCGCCTCCGCTGGCGTGCCCGTGGCCAAGCATGGCAACAAGGCCCTGTCCTCACGCTCCGGCTCGTCGCAGGCGCTCGAGGCGCTGGGGGTCAAGCTCGACCTCAACCCCGAGGAGATCGGCCGGACCATTTCCGAAGCCGGCATCGGCTTCATGTTCGCGCCCAATCATCACCCGGCCATGCGTCATGTCGGTCCCGCGCGCGCAGAGATCGGGGTGCGCACCCTGTTCAATCTTTTGGGGCCGCAGTCCAACCCGGCAGGCGTCCGGCGCTATCTGCTGGGCGTCTATGCGCAGGAATGGGTGGAACCGGTGGCGGCTGCGCTGCTGGCCAACCGGGCGATCAAGGCCTGGGTCGTACATTCGAGCGAGGGGCTGGACGAGCTTTCCACCTCGGGCCAGAATTTTGTAGCCCAGATCATGGGTGGGGACTTGCGCAGCTTCGAGCTGCATCCTGAGCAGGTCGGCCTCAAGCTGACCGATCCCAAGGACCTTCTGGGCGGTGACCCGGCGGAGAATGCTGCCGCCATTGTCGCCCTGTTCGACGGCGCCCCGGGCGCCTATCGCGAAACCGTGTTGCTCAATGCCGGGGCGGGCCTTTTTGTCGCCGACAAGGTGAGCAGCATAGAAGACGGCATCGCCATGGCGCGCGAAAGCATCGACAGCGGCAAGGCCAAACAGACACTCGCCCGCCTGGTGGCGGCATCGAACGGACGAGCCGAATGAACGACTTTCTCAAGCAGATCGAAGCCTATAAGCGCGAAGAAATCGCCGCGGCAAAAGCCATGCGTCCCTGGGCCGAGGTGGTGGCAGAGGCGCATGACCAGCCAGCGCCGCGCGGTTTTCTGAAGGCGCTCAAGGACAAGCGCGCCAAGGGCGACTATGGCCTGATCGCCGAAGTGAAGAAAGCTAGCCCCTCCAAGGGGCTGATCCGCGCCGATTTTAACCCGGCCCAGATTGCCCGGGACTACGAGATCGGCGGCGCGGCCTGTCTCTCGGTGCTGACCGACCGGCCGAGCTTTCAGGGCTCGCCCAGCTATCTGATCGAAGCCCGCGCCGCCACGCGGCTGCCGGTGCTGCGCAAGGACTTCCTGTTCGAAACCTATCAGGTGGCCGAGGCCCGCTCCTGGGGCGCCGACTGCATCCTCATCATTCTCGCAGCCGTCGATGACGACGTGGCGCGCTACCTGCTCGATTCCGCCCAGGAATGGGGCATTGACGCGCTGGTTGAAGTGCATGACCAGGTCGAGCTCGACCGGGCGCTGGGGCTCGATGCCAAATTCATCGGCATCAACAACCGCAATCTGCGCACTTTCGAGACCTCGCTCGAAACCACAGTGCGCCTGTCGGCCGGCCTGCCTGCGGACGTGATGCTGGTCAGCGAAAGCGGCATCGTCACCCATGAGCATGTGAAGATGCTGGACGAACGCTGTGGCGTCGGCACCTTCCTCGTGGGCGAAAGCCTGATGCGGCAGGACGATGTGGTGGCGGCCACCCGCGCCTTGCTGATGGGCGCCCCCGAGACCGTGCGCTGATGACCGAGGCGCGCCTGACCCACCTCAATGCGCGGGGCGAGGCCCATATCGTCGATATCGGCGACAAGGCCGTTACTCGCCGCCGCGCCGTGGCACAGGCGCGACTGACTGGACAGGCAGAGACCATCGCCACCATTCTCGGCGGTGGGCTAAAAAAGGGCGATGCCTTGGCCGTCGCGCGCATTGCCGGCATCATGGCGGCTAAGAAAACGTCCGAACTGATCCCGCTCTGCCACCCGATCGCGCTGACCAAGGTCAGCGTCGAGATTGCGGGCGATGGCGAGGGTGCCATCCGCATCGACGCGACGGCTGAGACCACCGGCCAGACCGGAGTGGAAATGGAGGCGCTGGTCGCGGCCTCGACCGCCGCCCTAACGCTTTACGACATGGCCAAGGCCATCGACCGCGCCATGGTGGTGTCGGATATCTGCCTCGTGGAAAAATCCGGCGGCAAGTCCGGCGATTTCGTGCGCCAGCCATGAGCCTCTTGCCCGTCGATGCGGCCCTCAGGGCCATTCTGGCGCGCGTGCCCGACGTGGCGCCGGAAGCGGTAGCGCTGAACCACGCCGTGGGTCGGGTGCTTGCAGCCGATGTCATCGCCCAGCACGACCAGCCGCCCTTCGACGCCAGCGCCATGGACGGCTACGCCATGCGCGCCGCTGACGTGAGCGAGGGCGTTTCGCTCAAGGTCATCGGCATGTCGCAGGCCGGCGCCGGTTTTGCCGGGACGGTGGGCCCCGGCGAAGCCGTGCGCATCTTTACCGGTGCGCCGGTTCCGGCTGGAGCCGATACGGTGATCATGCAGGAGGAGGCGGTTCGCGAGGGTGACACCGTGCGCTTTACGGCCCCTGCCCGGCCCGGTCACAGCGTGCGCCCCAGGGGCAATGATTTCGCCACCGGACAGATGCTGATCGAGCGCGGAACGCGGCTGACACCGATGCAGATTTCGGTCGCCGCTGCGGCCAATTATCCGGCCCTGAGCGTCGCCACACGTCCGCGCATCGCGCTGGTGGCGACGGGCGACGAATTGGTGCTGCCCGGTCAGGCGCTGGGACCGGACCAGATCGTGGCCTCCAACAGCTTTGGCTTGGCCGCAATGTTGGCGCCCTATGCCGCCGAGGTGCGGGATCACGGCATTATTGCCGATGACGCGGAAACACTGCGCTCGAGGCTCGCGGCGGTGTTCGCCGACGCGCCCGATATCGTGGTGACCACCGGCGGCGCCTCGGTGGGCGAACATGACCTGGTGCAGGACGTGCTCAAGCAATTGGGCGTGACGCTGGATTTCTGGCGCATCAATATGCGGCCCGGCAAGCCGCTGATGTTCGGCATGCACGGCAAGACGCTGGTGTTCGGGCTGCCGGGCAATCCGGTTTCGGCCATGGTGACGGCGCAGGTTTTCATCAAGCCGGCGCTGCGCCGCTGGCAGGGTGTCGCCGAACCGACGCACTGGCGCCTGCCGCTGGCCGGGCCGACACCGGCCAATACGGCGCGCCGGCATTTCATGCGGGCGCAATTGCTGCACGCGCCGACCGGGCCCAAATTGCTGCCGATTTCCCAGACCGATAGCGGGCATACCTCCTCGCTGGCGCATGCGGATATGCTGATCGTGCAGCCGGAGCATGATCCGGGGCAAGCGGTGGGCGCGCTGGTGGATGCGCTGCCGCTGGATGGGTTTTGAGAAGAACCTGACGGGCTCCACCCCTACCGGTTCAAGATTTCTCCACTCAGTACATCGATCTGCATGCCGTCGAAGGCTGGGGTGACATTGGCGGGCGTCTCGGCTTCGGTGCGGGCATAGTCGAGGTCGATATGCATGTCGGTGAGCACGGCCTGACGGGGCTGGAAGCGGGTGATGAGGTCGAGGCTTTCCGGCAGGCTCAGATGGCTTGGATGCGGAGTCGGGCGGAGGGCGTCGAGCACCCAGAGCGACAGCCCGGAAATGGCGGCATGCGATTGTTCGGGAAAGCCCGAGAGATCGCAGCTATAGGCGAAATCGGCGACGCGGAAGCCCAGCGAATTGATATCGCCATGCAGTTGCAGGAAGGCGCTGATATCGAGCGTGCCGCCCGGGCCAGTCACCGAAATGGTGTCGCCGGCGGCGATTTCGTGGGCATTGAGAATGGGCGGATACGAACTGCCCGCCGGGGTGGTGAAGCAATAGCCGAAGGCCTCGCGGATGCGGGCACCGCATTCGGGGGTGAAATAGACATCGACCCGCTTGCGGTTGAGCAGCGCCAGGACGCGCAAATCGTCGATGCCATGGGTATGGTCGGCGTGCTCATGGGTGTAGAACACGGCGTCGACGCGGTTGACCGCCATGTCGAGCAATTGCTCGCGCAGGTCGACCCCGGTGTCGATCAGGATGCGGGTGGGTTCCGCCTCGCCGTCGCGCCAGCCTTCGATCAGCAGCGCGCAGCGGCGACGGCGATTGCGCGGCTCGTCGGGATCGCAAATGCCCCAATCATTGCCGATGCGCGGCACGCCGCCGGACGAACCGCAGCCCAGAATGGTGGCGATGATGCGATCCGGCGCGGCCATGGCCTTACATTACGCCGGACTTGGCAAACAGCCGCCCAAAATTGGCGGTGCTTTCGCGACCAACCTGCTCAAGCGTGACGCCGCGAATTTCGGCGACCTTCTCGGCGGTGTGACGCACGAAGCTCGGCTCGTTGGACTGGCCACGATGCGGAATGGGCGCGAGATAAGGTGCGTCGGTTTCGACCAGATAGCGATCGGCCGGCACCATGGCCGCGACGTCCTGAATTTCCTTGGCATTCTTGAAGGTGATGATGCCGGAAAAGGAGATGTAGCCACCGAGCGCCAGCGCGCGCTGCGCCAGGTCCATGCCGGCGGTGAAGCAATGGAGCACGAAGGGGAAGGCCCCCTGCCCGGTCTCTTCTTCGAGGATGGCGGCCATGTCGTCATCGGCCTGGCGGCTGTGGATAACCAGTGGAAGACCGGTGATCCGCGCGGCGGCGATGTGCCGGCGCAGTCCGATCTCCTGCGCCTCGCGTGGGGCATTGTCGTAGAAGTAGTCGAGACCGGCTTCGCCGATGGCAATGCAGCGCGGATGGGCACTTAGCCGGACCAGGTCCTCGGTCTGGATATGCAGCTCCTGATCGGCATTGTGCGGATGCGTGCCGACCGAACACCAGACGTTCGGGAAACGTTCCGCGATATCGGCATAGGTGGAAAACTTATCCACCCATGTGGATATCGTGACCATGCCGGTGACCCCGGCCGCGGCGGCGCGTGCCATGACGCCGTCGATATCGGCGGCCAGCGCTTCGAAGTCGAGATGGCAATGACTATCGATCAGCATCTTATTCCGCCGGCTTTTCGAGACGGGCAAAGACGCCCTGCGGCACGGGCAGTTCGGTGCCGGGGACGAGAGCATTGACCGCGACCGCATCGGCCAGGCCGCGCTGGTAGGCGGGCACCATCAGCTGGTCGAGCAAGCGCGCGGCGGATGCCGGCACGAAGGCCTGCATCGGGATGGCGAGGCGGCGAACGGTGTCGGCGGTGACATAGAGAACCGTGGCCATGCGAGCCGGATCGGTCTTCTTCAACGCCCAGGGCTCCTGGCCGGCAAAGTAGTTATTGGCCGAGCTCAGCGCCGCGATGATGGCGCCGGTGGCCTCATGCACCAATTGCTGATCCATGGCCTGCTGCGCCGCAGCCAGTGCCTCGGTGACCTCGGCGATGATGGCATTGTCGGCCTCGGTGAGCGCCCCGAATACGGGCACCTGGGCCTCGCAGTTCTTGTTGATCATCGACAGCGAACGCTGCGCCAGATTACCCAGATTGTTGGCCAGATCGGCATTGACGCGGTTGACCAGCTTTTCGTTGGAATAGTCGCCGTCATTGCCGAAGGAAACTTCGCGCAGGAAGAAATAGCGGATGGCGTCGGGGCCGAAGGTTTCGACCAGATGGAACGGGTCGATGACATTGCCCAGAGACTTGCTCATCTTCTGGCCGTCGACGGTGAGGAAACCGTGGGCGAAGACGCGATGCTGCACCGGCAGGCCGGCGCTCATCAGGAAAGCGGGCCAATAGACGGTGTGGAAGCGGATGATGTCCTTGCCGATAACGTGCAGGTCAGCGGGCCAGAACTTCTTGAACAGTTCGCTCTGCTCGTCGGGATAGCCGACGCCGGTAATGTAATTGGTGAGCGCATCGACCCACACATACATCACATGGCCCTCGGCGCCGGGGACCGGAATGCCCCAGTCGAAGGTGGTGCGGGAGACCGAAAGGTCCTGCAATCCGCCCTTCACGAAGGAGATGATCTCGTTGCGGCGCTCCTTGGGGGCGATGAAATCGGGATTGGCCTCGTAGAGATCGAGCAGCTTCTGGGTATAGGCGGAGAGAGCGAAGAAATAGGTCGGCTCTTCGACCCACTCGACCTCGGCGCCGGAGGGGGCAAAACGCTTGCCGTCCTTTTCAGTCAGCTCGTCCTCGTCGAAATAGGCCTCGTCGCGCACCGAGTACCAGCCCTTATAGGTGGACTCGAAGATATCGCCATTGTGGCTGTCGGCCATCTTTTTCCAGATGGCCTGCGACGCCTCATGGTGGCGCTGCTCGGTGGTGCGGATGAAGTCGTCATTGGAGAGATTGAGCGCCGCGGCGAGCTTGCGGAACTCGCCGGCATTGCGATCGGCCAGTTCGCGCACCGGAATGCCTTCCCTGGCGGCGGTCTGCACCATCTTGATGCCATGCTCGTCCGTACCGGTCAGGAAATAGACCTCGCGGCCTTCCAGACGCTTCCAACGCGCGATGGCGTCGGTGGCGATCATCTC
Source organism: Devosia sp. 63-57 (assembly GCF_001899045.1). Classification (NCBI taxonomy): domain Bacteria; kingdom Pseudomonadati; phylum Pseudomonadota; class Alphaproteobacteria; order Hyphomicrobiales; family Devosiaceae; genus Devosia; species Devosia sp. 63-57. The sequence goes on from NZ_MKUY01000003.1 coordinate 512,011, forward strand.
ATAGGCATGCCCGATATGGGGGGCGCCATTGGGATAGGAAATCGCGGTGGTGACGTAAAAGGGCTTGGCGGTCATGCTGGCTCAACGGGAACGGCGGAAATGGCGCAGTGCTTCCTTATGGCGTCGAAAATAACCGCCAGCGTCTGCTTCATGTCGAGATTGACGCTGTCGGCTTCGCCCAGAAGTGCGCTGGCCTTGTCCCATAGGTCAGTGGCGGAGGCAAGACGCCTGCGATCCACACCGGCAATGGCAGCCTCGCGCATTTCGGTGGCCATCCAATCGGCGAGGATTTCGCGGGCAAAGGACATGTCGGTGCCCTGCGCGTCGCTGCCCAATGCATCGGCCAGTTGCAGATGCACGGCATTGGGCATGGCGAGCGGATCTTGCAGCCAGGCCAGCAATGCTCCGACCGGCGAGGCCTCCGAGAGCGCCAGGGTTTCAAAGGCACGGCGCGGCCGGCCACCGGCCAGCTGCACGGCGCGGTCGAGCGTCTCGGCATCGAGATCGGCAACGCTGGCGGCCACGAGATCGCGCACCTGACCGCCGGCCAGCGGCCGCAGCGCCAGATTGTGGCAGCGCGACTTGATGGTGGGCAGAAGCGAGCCGGGGCGATGGGAAATAAGGAAAAATGTGGTGTCGGCCGGCGGCTCTTCCAGCGTCTTCAGCAGCGCATTGGCGGCGGACGGGTTGCAGTCGTCGATGGAGTCGAGAATGGCGATGCGGTGGCCGGCGCGGCCACGGGTGTGGTGCAGCGCGTCCCGCAGTTCGCGCACATCCTCGACGCGGATGACGGTGTAGTAGCCCTTGGCGTCCTTGGGACGGCGGCGCAGCACCGAGAGATTGGGATGGGACATGGCCTGCACCTGCTCGCGCACGCGGTGCGCGGGCTCGTCGCCGGTGGTCGTGAGGATGGTGGCGGCCAGTTCGAACGCCAAGGTCGCCTTGCCGATGCCCTGCGGCCCATGCAGCATGATGGCGCCGGGCAGACGCCCCTCGCCCAACTGCGCCAGAATGGCCTGGCGGGCGGCATCGTGGCCAATGGCCAATTGCCGCTGTTCGGGCAGCGGCAGGTCAGGAAGCGCCGTGGGATCGGTCACGCCGCGGGCCCGTCGGATAGTTCGGGGAAGCGGTCGGTGACCAGCTCCCAGATCGCTTGCTCGATCGCGTCTTCGCTCTGATTGGCGGAGATGACGTAGCAGCGGTCGCGATTGTTGCGGGCGATATCAATGAAATTCTGGCGCAGCCGCTTGTGCCAGTCGAGCTCTTCCTTCTCGAAGCGGTCGCCGGTCAGCGCCAGCCCGTCTTCGACGGCGCGCTGGGCGACGCGCTGGAAGGCGATTTCGGGGTCCATGTCGAGCACGATGGTGAGATCGGGCGTGTGGCCGTCAAGCGCCAGCACTTCGAGCGCGTCGATGAGCGTGTCGTCGACCCCGCCGGTCAGGCCCTGATAGGCGCGGGTCGAGTCGCAGAAGCGATCCGAGATCACCCAGGTGCCCTTGGCCAGGTTTGGGGCGATCAACTGGTTGACATGGTCGAGGCGCGCGGCAGCAAAGAGCACAGCTTCGGCGCCGGCGCCCCAGGCTTCCGAGCGCCCCTGCAGGATGAAGGAGCGGATGGCTTCCGCCTTGGGCGTGCCACCGGGCTCGCGCGTGCGCACGGCGCTGATGGAATGGCGATCCAGATTGACCAGCAAGCGACGCACCTGCGTCGACTTGCCGACGCCTTCCCCACCTTCAAAGGTGATGAACCGGGCCGGGTGGCGGTGTGGCGCTTCAAGCATTGGCAGGCTGATTCCTTGGTCGCATTCCTTTTAGGTCAGCAAAGGCCCCGCGAAAAGACTCGCGAGAGAGATTGATGGGCGGGGTGCGGGTTTTGGGGCTCTCCGCCCCCCACCCGGCCTCCCCCTGAAGGAGGGGGAGGAGAAGGGGTGCTCGATGCGAGTGCGGTGCGCTTAATGGGTCACTCCCCCTGCTCAAGGGGGAGGTTAGGTGGGGGCCTACACAGACACCGAGCAGCGGATGGCTTAAAGCCAGCCCAAGGCCAACTGCTTCAGGGCGTCGGTGGCGCGGCGGACGAGGTCGCCTTGGGGGACGTCTTCATTGGCGTAGAGCGGGGCGGTCTGAACCAGCTGGTCGTTGCAGAAGACGCGCAGTTCCGCGATCTGGTCGCCCTGGCGGACCGGGGGCAGCAGCGGGCTGGTATAGTTGACGGTGGCCGAAAGGCACTGGCGCGAGCCGCGCGGCAGGTAGAGCGCGATTTCACCCTTGCCGACGAGGCCGACGCTGCCGGTTTCGCCGCCATAGACATCGGCATGGGCAACGACGCTGCCGGCCGGATAGGGCGCGAAGCGCTCGAAGGCGCGCTGGCCCCAGGTAAGGAGCTTGCGGCCCTCTTCGGCGCGTTCGCGCATGGATGTGAGGCCATGAACCACGGCGACGAGGCGGCGATCGCCCTGGGCGGTGGACAGCACCACGCCATAGCCCGCCGCCGTGGTATGGCCGGTCTTGAGACCATCGACGCCGATACCGACATCGATCAGCGAATTGCGGTTGGACTGCTTGATCTTGTTCCACTCCATCTCCGGCTCGGAGAAGTAGTGATAGAATTCGGGAAATTCGCGGATGAGATAGCGGCCGAGCTCAGCCAAATCGCGGGCAGTGGAATATTCCTCTGGGTCCGGCAGGCCGGTGGAATTGGTGAAATGGGAACCGTCGAGCCCGATCTGGCCGGCCAGCTGGTTCATCATGGTGGCGAAGGTCGGCTCGGTACCGGCAATGCCCTCCGCCAGGATAATGGCCGCGTCATTGCCCGACTGGATGATGACCGAGCGGATCAGGTCTTCGACCCGGATCTGCGAATTGAGCTCGGCGAACATGGTGGAGCCGCCGGAGGCCGCGCCGCCGGTACGCCAGGCATTTTCGGAGACGAAGAACTTGTCCTCGAGGCTGATGCGGCCGGCGCGGAGTTCGTTGAACACCACGGCCAGGGTCATGAGCTTGGTCATGCTGGCCGGTTCGAGACGCGTATCGGCGTCTTTCTGGAAGATCACCGTGCCGGATTCATAATCCATCAGCACGGCGTAGCGCGCCTTGGTGTCGAAATCGACCTGAGCGGCGGCCGGGATCACCAGAGCCAGAAGTGCTGCAATGACGATCAACAGTCTCATGCGGCAAGTCCTTGTGTCTCGAGCCCCTGGACCGGACTATATGCGCCCCTGCCCCGATGATTAATAAAGAATGACGTTGGTAAGGCCAAGTTTCTGCGCCAGGTCGAGCACATCTTGTTGACCGACGCCGGGCTTGAGGTAGCTCACGGTGAGCTTGGTGGCGTCGCGGCCACCGACCTTGACGGGCTCCTCGTCCACCGCGGCAAGTACGGCGAATTCCTCGACCAGCCGTTCGGTGTTTTCCGGATCGGCATAGATGCCCAGGCCGATCTTGACGTGGCGCGCACCGGCATCGACGCTTTGCGCCCAAGCCTGCAATTCCGGTGACTGGCTGGCCATGGCATTGACCGCCGCATGGGCAGTGCCGATGCCGGCATCCACCTGCTGCGGGGTGGTATCGGCATAAGAGAACAGGCCGCTGATGAAATTGGTGGTCATGCCGACGAGGCTGCGATTGCTCTCGCTGGAGGCGACCTGGATATTGCCGCGACCGAAATCGGCCGGGCCGGCATAGCTGGCGACCAGCATGCGGGTATCGTCGCCCTCGAGCGGCGCCTGCCCCACATATTCGACCTTGACGCTGGCCGAGCCGTTATTGACGTAGCCGAGCATTTCGGCGGCGCGATGCGAGAGGTCGATGATGCGGCCGGCCACATAGGGGCCACGATCGTTGACGCGCACGATCATCGAGCGACCATTGCCGGTATTGGTGACGCGGACATAGGACGGCAGCGGCAGGGTCGGATGGGCAGCGGTGATGGCATTGGCGGAGAAGATTTCGCCATTGGCGGTGCGCCGGCCATGGAAATCTGAGCCATACCAGGAGGCCTGGCCGCTGGCAGTATAGCTCGGATTGTGCTCGGGCACATAGGTCTTGCCGCGCACCGTATAGGGCTTGCCGACCTGATAGCGCCCGCCACCCTTGGGCGGGTTGGGATTATTGGTGACGCGTGGAGAGGCGGCGACCCCATATTCCTTGGAGGTAAAGGCCCCGCGCTTGACGGTGGCACCCAGCCCGCCACCAGTGGCGCAGGCGGCCACCATGGGCACGATCAGCGTTGCAAGGGCGAGGATGCGGACGGCGCTGCGCCAGGAGGTCGTCACAGGGGCAATTCTCTACAAAACCACAACTATTCGCGCGCGACGATAAGGCGGATGGGCCGGTTTTCACAGAAAGGAACAATTTTACGGTTTAGGGGAGGTTAAGGCCAATGGGCGGTTACGGCGGCGGGTATCATTTTCGCCAAATGCCGCCGACATCGAGAGATCATTGCTTGGCGCTTGACTGATATAAAGATATCTTTATGTGATGCGTCGACACCTTCGCGCGCCTGCCCCTAAGAAAGAGAGGACGGCAATGAGCCCCTCCCCCGCCCCGACCGCCGAAACTCCTGTTCTGCCCGATTGGCAGGAAGTGCGCGCCGCCCTGGCCAAGGCCATGGAAGAGCGCATCCTCATTCTCGACGGCGCCATGGGCACCATGATCCAGCGGCTGGGGCTGACGGAGGAGAATTTCCACGGCGAGCGGTTCAAGGATTGGAGCCATCCGCTCAAGGGCAATAACGATCTGCTGGTGATCACCGAACCCGGCATGATCGAGGATATTCACTACGCCTATTACATGGCCGGTGCCGATATCGTCGAGACCAACACCTTTTCCGGCACCTCGGTGGCGCAGGCCGACTATGCCTGCGAAAGCGCGGTTTACGACATCAACTATCAGGGCGTGGTGGTAGCGCGCCGCGCCGCCCTGCGCGCCGAGCGGACCGATGGTCGCCGCCGCTTCGTCGCCGGCGCCCTCGGACCGACGACCAAGACCTCGTCCATGTCCACCGACGTCAATAATCCCGGCCATCGATCGATCAGTTTCGACGATCTGGTCGAGGCCTATGGCGAGGCGGTGCGCGGGCTGGTCGATGCCGGCGCCGACCTCCTGCTGTTCGAAACCATTACCGATACGCTCAACACCAAGGCCGGCATATTCGCGGCGCAAAAGCTGTTCGAGGAACGCGGCATCGACGTGCCGATCATGATCTCGGGCACCATTACCGACCTGTCCGGGCGCACCCTGTCGGGCCAGACGCCGACCGCCTTCTGGTACTCGATCCGCCACGCCAGGCCGATCACCATCGGGCTCAATTGCGCGCTGGGCGCCGACCTGATGCGCGACCACATTGCCGAACTCTCGGGCGTCGCCGATACCTTCATCTGCGCCTATCCCAATGCCGGCCTGCCCAACGAAATGGGCGCCTATGACGAAACGCCCGAGCAGATGGCGCAGCAGCTGCAGGCCTTTGCCAGCGACGGCTTGCTGAACATTGTCGGCGGCTGCTGCGGCTCGACGCCCGACCATATCCGCGCCATCGCCGAAATGGCGGCGCAATACCGGCCGCGCCAGGTGCCCGAGATCGAGCGCAAGCTGCGCCTGGCCGGGTTGGAGCCGTTTACGCTGACCAAGGACATTCCCTTCGTCAATATCGGCGAGCGCACCAATGTCACCGGCTCGGCCAAGTTCAGGAAGCTGATCACCGCCGGCGACTATACCACCGCGCTCGATGTGGCACGCGACCAGGTGGCCAATGGCGCCCAGGTCATCGACATCAACATGGACGAAGGCCTGATCGACTCCAAGCAGGTGATGATCGACTATCTGAACCTGCTTGCCGCCGAGCCCGACATCGCCAAGGTGCCGCTGATGATCGACAGTTCCAAATGGGACGTGATCGAGGCTGGCCTCAAATGCGTGCAGGGCAAGGCGCTGGTGAACTCGATCTCGCTCAAGGAAGGCGAAGAGCAGTTCATCCATCATGCCAAACTGGTGAAAGCCTATGGCGCTGCCGTTGTGGTCATGGCGTTCGACGAAACCGGACAGGCCGATACCAAGCAGCGCAAGGTCGAAATCTGCGCCCGCGCTTACAAGATCCTGACCGAAGTGGTGGGTTTCCCGCCTGAGGACATCATTTTCGACCCCAATGTCTTCGCTGTTGCGACCGGCATCGAGGAGCACAATAATTACGGTGTCGACTTCATCGAGGCGACCCGCGAGATCACCCAGAACCTGCCGCATGTGCATATTTCGGGCGGCATCTCCAACCTCAGCTTCTCGTTCCGCGGCAATGAGCCGGTGCGCGAGGCGATGCACGCCGTCTTCCTCTACTATGCCATCCAGAATGGCATGGACATGGGCATCGTCAATGCCGGGCAACTGGCGGTTTACGAGAGCATCGACAAGGAACTGCGCGACGCCTGCGAGGACGTGATCCTCAACCGCCGTGCCGATTCTACCGATCGCATGCTGGAACTGGCCGAGCGCTATAAGGGCCAGGGCGGCGGCGCCGGCAAGGCCAAGGATTTGAGCTGGCGCGAGCTGCCGGTGGGTGAGCGCATCAGCCATGCGCTGGTCAATGGCGTGACCGAATATATCGAGGCCGATACCGAGGAAGCGCGGCTGGCCTATGACCGGCCGCTGCACGTCATCGAAGGCCCGCTGATGGCGGGCATGAACGTGGTCGGCGACCTGTTCGGCTCGGGCAAGATGTTCCTGCCGCAGGTGGTGAAGTCGGCCCGCGTGATGAAGCAGGCCGTGGCCTATCTCATGCCATTCATGGAGGCAGAAAAGCTGGCCAATGGCGATGCCAGCGGCCGCCAGAGCGCCGGCAAGGTGCTAATGGCGACAGTGAAGGGCGATGTGCACGATATCGGCAAGAATATCGTCGGCGTGGTCCTGGCCTGCAACAATTACGAGATCATCGACCTGGGCGTCATGGTACCGAGCCAGAAAATCCTGGAAACGGCAAAGGCGGAGAATGTCGACATCATCGGGCTCTCCGGCCTCATCACCCCCTCGCTGGACGAGATGGTGCATGTCGCCTCTGAAATGGAGCGCGAAGGTTTTGACATTCCGCTGCTGATCGGTGGGGCGACCACCAGCCGCGTGCATACGGCGGTGAAAATTCACCCGCGCTATGCCCGTGGGCAGGCGGTCTATGTCAACGATGCCAGCCGCGCGGTGGGCGTTGTGTCCAACCTGCTTTCGGACGATACCAAGGTGACCTTCATCGACCAGGTGCGCGCCGAATATGCCAAGGCAGCGGCGGCGCATGAGCGGGCCGAACAGGAGAAAAAGCGCCTGCCGCTCGAATCCGCGCGGGCCAATGCTTTCAAGCCGGACTGGGCCGCCTATGCACCGCCCGCGCCGACATTCCTCGGCACAAGGGTGTTCAAGGATTTCGACCTGGCGGAACTGGCCCAATATATCGACTGGACGCCCTTCTTCCAGACCTGGGAGCTGAAGGGGCGCTATCCGGCCATTCTCGAGGATGAGAAGCAGGGCGAAGCCGCTCGCGCCTTGTGGGCCGACGCCCAGAAGATGCTTCAGCAGATCATCGAGGAAAAATGGTTCGCCCCCTCGGCAGTGGTCGGGTTCTGGCCGGCCAATGCGGTGGGCGATGACGTAAAACTCTTCACCGGCGAGGATCGCAGCGAGGAACTCGCGACCTTCTTCACCCTGCGCCAGCAACTATCCAAGCGCGACGGCAAGCCCAATATGGCGCTGTCCGACTTCGTTGCGCCGCTCGAGACCGGCAAGCCCGATTATCTCGGCGGCTTCGTGGTCACCGCAGGTCTGGGCGAAGTGGCCATTGCCGAGCGCTTCGAGCGGGCCAATGACGACTACTCGTCCATTCTGGTGAAGGCGCTGGCCGACCGCTATGCCGAGGCCATGGCCGAATATATGCACAAGCGCGTGCGCCGCGAATTCTGGGCCTATGCCGCCGACGAAACATTGGCGCCCGAAGAGCTTGCCGCCGAAACCTATCAGGGCATTCGCCCGGCGCCCGGTTATCCGGCCCAGCCGGATCATACCGAGAAGACCACGCTGTTCCGCCTGCTGGACGCGGAGAACACGGTCGGCGTGGAACTGACGGAGAGCTATGCCATGTGGCCAGGCTCGTCGGTGTCGGGACTGTATTTCGCCCATCCCGACGCATATTATTTCGGCGTGGCCAAGGTCGAGCGCGACCAGGTGATCGACTATGCCCAGCGCAAGGGCATGGAAGTGGAAGAGGTCGAACGCTGGCTGGCGCCGATTTTGAACTATATGCCGGGCAAGGTGGCGGCGGAGTAGGCAGGGCCCTTTCGCCTCCCTCCCCCTCAAGGAAAGGGAGCGCTGGAGCCGAGGCCGTGGAACGCACAAAGTGCCACCGTAATCAGGGAGAGTCCGGTGGGGGCCTTGAGGACAAATGTCATGACGCAGCAAATCCCCGTCACCCTCATCACCCAGCCGGGCCAACTCGTGCCGCTGGATAGTGACACGGCACTGATCCGGCTGCCGGCCAATTCCGGGCATGGGCATGACGATGGCGATGTCTGCCTGGCCTGTGCGGGGCAAACCGATGTGCGGGCACTTCTCTACAACCTGCTTGAAGAACACCGTCGCGACATGCGGCCAGCATTCAAACGCGTGGTGGTCGACGCCAGCGCGGTGCGGGACCCACAACAAGTGGTGTTGGCGCTGACCGGAAAACTGCCGGCACAGGCGCTTCGCGACCATACTGTCGCACGCATGTTCTATCTGGCTGGAGCGTCCTAGGACATCGGCTTATCCTCCCCGAAACAGAATCGGGGACAGCCTTATGCGCAAACCAAAGATCGGACTGGCCCTGGGAAGCGGTGCCGCACGTGGCTGGGCGCATGTGGGCGTGCTTGACGCGCTTGTGGCAGCAGGCATCGAGCCCGATATCATCGCCGGCACCTCGATGGGGGCCCTGGTCGGCGGCGTTTATGCCAGCGGCCGCCACGCCGCCCTGCGCGATTGGGCGCTATCAGCGGACCGCCGTATCGTCGCCTCACTGGTCGATGTAGGCTTTCTTGGCGGCGGCTTGGTCGATGGCGTACGCATTGCCGAATGGCTGGGTGGCCTCAAGATTGCCCCGCAAATCGAAGATCTCAAACTGCCATTTGCCGCGGTGGCCACCGATCTGACGACTGGCAGGGAAGTCTGGCTGCGGCAGGGCAAGCTGGTCCGGGCCATTCGCGCCTCGATCTCCATGCCGGGCATTTTCAGCCCGGTGGATGTGGAAGGTGAATGGCTCGTGGATGGCGGGCTGGTCAATCCGGTTCCAGTATCGCTGTGCCGGGCCATGGGAGCCGACTTCATCATCGCGGTCAATCTCAACGAAGACCTGCTGGGCCGCCGCCTGCTGCCCGAGATCGCGGTCACCCCTGATGCGGTTGATAAAACGGACGCGCAGAAAGCAACCAATTGGCTGTCAATGGTCAAGACCATGCCGACGGCGCTGGCGAGCCAGGCGGCCAACTTCAAGCTGTTCGGCAATGGCGGTGCGGCACCAGGCTATTTCGATGTGCTGGGCAATGCGCTCAACATCATGCAGGACCACATCACACGCTCGCGGCTGGCCGGAGAGCCGCCGCATGCCCTGATCCTGCCGCGCGTCGTCGATATCGGACTCATGGATTTCCACCGCGCTGCCGAGGCTATCGAGGAAGGCCGAGCCGCGACCGAGAGAGTCCTAGCGATCATCGAGAGCAAGCTCGGCAGGACACCCAAAGCCTAGCCACTAATCCGGAAACGGCAGTAACGGCGTGTCGGCGCGCAGGTAAAGCGGGTGCTTGGGCGAGCCATCGGCATTGGTGCCAAAACACCAGAGGGCGACGCCATCGGCGCGCAGGGCCTGGACCAATTCCCGGCCAGCTGGGGCGAGGGCCTTGTTGAGCTTGCCGTGGCAGAGCACGACGCACCCTGCCCCTTTGGCGGCTTCTAAAATGGCAGGAATATTGGCTGGTGAGACCGCCTCGACGCCCGGTGCGACAAGCATTTTGGGGTCGGTAGCGCGATAGTCGCCGACATTGCATTTGACCATGGCCGAAAACCCCTCGCGTCGCGCAAAAGTCCATTCGCGGGCGCAGGTGGGGTCGTCGACGCTGGCATCGGCGGTGGACGGGTTCATGCCGATGAAGAGGATGTAGTGATCCGGAAAGACGTCGCCGAGCCAACGCCGCATGAGCTGGCGATAGCGACCATCGGCGCTCATCACGGCGTCGCCGCGAACCCCCTCGGCAAGGCGCAGGCGCACCTTGCCGCCGGGATCGTGCAGATCAGCACTCATGCGGTGAGATCGCTCGGCGGGGTGAGGCCGTTGATCAGCGAAGCGGTCGTGATGGTGTTTGCCAAGAGGCAGGCAATGGTCATCGGGCCGACGCCGCCCGGAACCGGGGTGATGGCGGCGGCGACTTCGGCCACGGCGGCGGTATCGACATCGCCGACGAGACGGGTCTTGCCCTCGCCCTTTTCGGGGGCCGGGATGCGGTTGATACCAACATCGATGACCACGGCGCCCGGCTTGATCCAGTCACCCTTGATCATCTGCGGGCGGCCGACGGCGGCCACCACGATATCGGCGCGGCGCACCACCTCGGGCAAGTCCTTGGTCCGCGAATGGGCGACGGTCACCGTGCAATTGTCGCGCAGCAGCAGCTGCATCATCGGCTTGCCGACGAGATTGGAGCGGCCGACGATGACGGCGTTCTTGCCCTCGAGCGAACCGAGCTCATCACGCAGCAGCATCAGGCACCCGAGCGGGGTGCAGGAGACCGGGCCCGGCAGCCCGATCTGCACCTTGCCGACATTGGCCGGAGTAAAGCTGTCGACATCCTTGGCCGGGTCGATGGCTTCGATGACCTTGTTGGCGTCGATATGCCTGGGCACCGGCATCTGCACCAGAATACCGTGCACCGCCGGGTCGGCATTGAGCTGGTGAACCAGCGCCAGCAGATCGGCCTCGGGCGTGTCGGCGGGCAGCTCGTGCTTATAGGAGTTCATGCCGACTTCGGCAGTCTGCTTGGCCTTGGAAGAGACATAGACCTGGCTGGCGGGGTCTTCGCCCACGATGACCACGGCGAGGCCAGGCGTGATGCCGTGCTCGGCCTTGAGGCGCTCGACATGGCCGGCAATACGAACGCGCAAATTCTCTGCGAATGCTTTGCCATCGATGATTTTTGCGGTCATATCGGCCTCGATCTGCTTGAATGGAGGCGCGGGAAATCGCTCCCGCGTTTCGGCTTCGACATAAGGGATAGAGGATGATCCGTCCATTGCTTTGGCTGCCGCTGGCGGCGCTTTCACTCAGCCCCGCCCTCGCCGAAGAGGCTTCGCTGGAACAGCAGGCGCGGGCGCTTCACGCCCTGGCCGGCGGCGAATGGTGCGCGCTCAATGACGGCTTCATTCCCGAAGGCGAGGACTTCGCCAGCTGGACCTTCACCTACAAGCCCGACTGGAGCCCGGATGCCGAAGAAGAGACGGTTACGCTCATCCGCCTGTTCTGCATGGCCGGGGCCTACAACATCAACCACGCCTACTATATTCACCGCGATTTCGAGGGACTGACACCACTGTCCTTCGCCATGCCCATGGTCGACCCGCAATATGAGGATGAGGACTTTGAGGGCAAGTTGCTGGAGGTGCCGGTGATCGGCATGAGCAGCACGCTGGTGCTGGTCAATTCCGATTTCGATCCCGAAACCAAGACCATCACCTCGTTTTCGAAGTGGCGCGGCATTAGCGACGCCAGTTCCTCGGGGACCTGGGCGTTTCGCGAGGGCGAGTTCGTGCTGGTGCGCTACGACGTCGATGCCAGCTATGACGGCGAAATCAATCCCGAGACCGTGCTGGATTACACCGGCAAGCAGAAGAAATAACAAAAAGCCGCCTCGGCATTGCTGCCGGGCGGCTGGGGGGAAGCGGTCCACCGCGCTGTTGAGGGCTTGGGGGACAAGCGGCGGACCGCCTCCCGCTCATCGGTTGCATGGGTCGCTTGCGTATGCCGATGAACTGACCAGAAGATGGGGGTCAATTGCGGCGAGAAAAGAGCGGTTCACCGAAGTGTGAGAATGCTAGAGCCAGCGTCGCGTCGCCGCCTGGTAGCGCGTATAGCTGTCTCCGAACTTGCGCTGCAGATAACGCTCTTCAGGCAACACCGCTAGAAGGTGAAACGCCACCAAAACCAGCGGCAATAGCGGCAGCCCCCAGTTCAGACCGGCCATCAGCGTCAGGCCCAGATGCAGCATCAGACAGCCGATATAGATGGGATTGCGGCTGAACCGATAGGGGCCGGTCGAAACCACAACCAGCGTCGGCTGACTGGGCATGACATTGGTGCCCGCCGCCTGGAAGGCCGCAATGGCCCGGTTGACGACGGCAAAACCCGCGACAGCCAGAAGCAGCCCTAGCCAGAAGGCCCAGCTCGACAGACCGAAGGGCGGGATGAGATGCAGCGGGTGAAGCCATTGCAGGCCGAGCGCTGCCAGCCAGGACAGCGCCGGATAGAATGGCGGCGGCATGATCAGTCCCGGATTGTCCTTTTCCATCAGTTCCCCCCTTGCGCGATTATTTCCGGCTTGGTGGCCAACAGGCCAATGCATGGCTTAGCATGTCCGCTCAACAAAACTGTCTTGATCGCGATATAGTCGAGCTGCATCGAAGACGATTCCTAGCCTAGGCAGGCCCGACCCGCAGGACCGCAACAGAGGATATACATGACCACCCTCACGCCGCCCCGTCTTGAGAAGCAGTCTTTCACCGATCCGGCCGAAGCCTGGGCGCATGTGGCCCATATCTATCACCGCAATTGCGATTTTATCCGCGGCCATCTCGAAGGCCTGACCGATGGCGTCGTCCCGCCGGGCCGGGTGCGCGCCTTCTACCCGCAGGTCGAGGTGCGCTCCACCAGCTATTCCAAGCATGAGAGCACCCTGCCCTATGGTTATCTGCACACGCCGGGCATCTACCGGACCACGGTAACCGCGCCGGACCTGTTCAAGGGCTATCTGCAGGAGCAGTTCGCAGTGATTCTGAAGAACCACGGCGGCACCATCGATGTGGGCGAATCGGAGACACCCATTCCGCTGCATTACGCCCTGGGCCTGCGCCAGCATGTCGATGGCGCCACGCTCAACGCGCTCGATATTCCGCTGCGCGACCTTTTCGACGCGCCCGACCTGGGCAACACAGACGACGAAATCGCCAATGGCACCTATGTGCCGCCGCGTGGGGGACCCTACCCGCTTTCGGCCTTTACCGCGCCGCGCGTGGACTATTCGCTGTTCCGCCTGTCGCACTATACCGGCACCGACGCCGAGCACTTCCAGAACTTCGTGATCTTCACCAACTACGCTTTTTACATCGACGAGTTCTGCCGTATCGCCAAGGACCACCTCAAGAACGGTCATTCGGTCTATCAGCGCTTCGTCGAGCCCGGCAACGTGGTGACAGACAACATGCTGACCGGCGGCGGCGTGTCCGGCACCGTGCCGGTGCGCACGCCGCAAATGCCCGCCTATCATCTGGTGGCCGAGCGCGGCAAAGGCATAACCATGGTCAATATCGGCGTCGGCCCGTCCAACGCCAAGACCATTACCGATCATATCGCGGTACTCCGCCCCCATGCCTGGATCATGCTGGGACACTGCGCCGGGCTCAGGAATTCGCAGGAGCTGGGCGACTATGTGCTGGCCCATGCCTATGTGCGCGAGGACCATGTGCTCGACGCCGACCTGCCGCTTTCCGTCCCCATTCCGGCACTGGCCGAAGTGCAGGTGGCGCTGGAACAGGCAGTGGAAGAGATCACCCAGACCGAGGGGATCGAAACCAAGAAGATCATGCGAACCGGCACCGTTGCGACATTCGACAACCGCAATTGGGAGCTCTGGGACCAGACGGCGATCACCCGTCAGCTCAGCCAGTCACGTGCTGTGGCGCTGGATATGGAATCGGCGACCATCGCCGCCAATGGTTTCCGCTTCCGCGTCCCTTACGGCACCCTGCTCTGCGTCTCCGACAAGCCGCTGCATGGCGAGCTGAAGCTGCCGGGCATGGCGTCCGACTTCTATCGCACGCAGGTCAACCGGCATTTGCAGGTGGGGCTCAGGGCCATGGAAATCCTGCGCGACCAGCCGGCCGAGCGACTGCATTCGCGCAAACTGCGCAGCTTTGCGGAGACGGCGTTTCAGTAATTGGACTTTAGCGCCTTTTGAGAAAAGCCCTCGGGTCAAGCCCGAGGGCGGAACGGTGGTTGGGAAGCACCCAACGCCTCCGATGGTCAGTCGCGCGCGAGCAGCGTCTTCCAGATCACGGCACCGATGGCGGCGCCGACCAGCGGCGCGACGATGAACAGCCAGACCTGACCCAGGGCGCCGTTCTGCGCGAACAGCGCGGCTGCGATGGAGCGTGCCGGGTTCACCGACGTATTGCTGACCGGGATCGAGATCAGGTGGATCAAGGTCAGTCCCAGGCCGATGGCAATGGGGGCGAAACCGACCGGGGCATTGCCATGGGTCGAGCCGAGAATGATCAGGAGGAAGAAGGCGGTGAGCACCACTTCGATCAGCAGCACCGACACCATGCCATAGCCATGCGGTGACAGCGCATCATAGCCATTGGAGGCAAAGCCGCCGGCCACGAAATCCACCTTGCCCGAGGCGATGAGAAAAAGCACGGCTGCGCCCAGGGCACCACCGATGATCTGCGCGGCCCAATAGGGCAGCAGATCCTTGAACTGGAACCGGCCGGCAATGGCGAGGCCGAGCGAAACGGCGGGATTGAAATGGCCGCCGGAAATATGCCCCACGGCATAGGCCATGGTCAGGACGGTGAGGCCGAAGGCCAGAGCGACACCGGCATAGCCGATGCCCAGCTCCGGAATGCCGGCGGCCAGCACAGCCGATCCGCAGCCTCCGAAGACCAGCCAGAATGTACCAAAAGCTTCGGCAGATAGACGCTTCATCATGCCAAAAGACTCCCCAAGTAAAGTTGATTCTACTTGGGCACTGTATGCCTAATTCTTGAGCACGGCTGAAAATAGTAAGGCCGGGCAGTTGCCCGGCCTTTTTATTTCGTCTGGCGAAGAGTTTAGCGACCCTTGACCACCGAATAGCCTGCATATTTGGCGGACGAGCCGAGTTGTTCTTCGATGCGGATCAGCTGGTTGTACTTGGCCATGCGATCCGAGCGGGAGAGCGAGCCGGTCTTGATCTGACCGCAGTTGAGGGCCACGGCCAGGTCGGCAATGGTGGAATCCTCGGTTTCGCCCGAACGGTGCGACATGACCGAGGTGTAGCTGGCGCGGTGCGCAGTATCGACGGCGTCGAGGGTTTCGGAGAGCGAGCCGATCTGGTTGACCTTGACCAGGATGGAGTTGGCGACGCCCATCTTGATGCCGGACACCAGACGCTGGGTGTTGGTGACGAACAGGTCGTCGCCCACCAGCTGCACCTTCTTGCCGATGGCGTCGGTCAGGGCCTTCCAGCCATCCCAGTCGTCCTCGGCCATGCCGTCTTCGATGGTGATGATCGGATAGCGATTGGCCAGGTCTTCGAGGAAGCGGACGTTTTCGTCGGACGATAGGGACTTGCCCTCGCCCTTCATCTCATACTTGCCGCCTTTGTAATACTCAGTGGCCGCGCAATCGAGGCCGAGGAACACGTCCTCACCCGGCTTGTAGCCGGCCTTTTCGATCGAGCGCATGATGAAGCCCAGCGCATCGTCGGCCGAAGCCAGGTTTGGTGCGAAACCGCCCTCATCGCCCACATTGGTGTTGTGGCCTTCAGCGGACAGACCCTTCTTGAGGGTGTGGAAGATTTCCGAGCCGATGCGGACGGCGTCGGCAATGGAGGTCGCGCCGGCGGGCAGGATCATGAATTCCTGCATGTCGATCGGATTGTCGGCATGCTCGCCGCCATTGATGATGTTCATCATCGGCACGGGCAGGATATGCGCGTTCGGGCCGCCAATATAGCGGTAGAGCGGCAATTCGCTCGACTCGGCGGCGGCCTTGGCAACGGCGAGCGACACGCCGAGAATGGCATTGGCGCCGAGCTTGCCCTTGTTGGCGGTGCCATCGAGATCGATCATGGCCTGGTCGATGCCGCGCTGGTCGAGTGCATCCATGCCCAGCAATTCGTCGGCGATCACGTCGTTGACGTTCTCGACGGCCTGGGTCACGCCCTTGCCGTTGTAGAGATTGCCGCCATCGCGCAGCTCGACGGCTTCGTGAGCACCGGTCGAGGCGCCCGACGGCACCGCGGCGCGGCCGAAGCTGCCATCGTCCAGCACCACATCGACTTCAACAGTCGGATTGCCGCGGCTGTCATAAATCTGGCGGCCATGGATATGGATGATCGAAGACATGAGGTGCCTTTCCCCGTGGATGTCGTGAGGTCTAGGGGCCTGTCTAGACGCGCCTCGTGACAATGCAAAGAGGGCAGACGCAATTTTTGGGTCTGTTGTGACGGAAAGGGAGCAAACCGACCTCTGGCGCCGCCTTCGTGCCTGCCCTAACATGTCAGCAAGGGCAAAAAGCCCAGTCATTCCGAGGAGAGACCATGACCGCACCGCTCGTCAGGCAGGTGGCCCATACCTGCATTTTTGCCCGTGACCTCGATGCGGTGGAGGCGTTCTACCGGGACGTCATCGGCATCGCGCCGAAGTTCACCTTCATGCGCGGCCGGGACAAGATCGGCTTCTATCTCGATTTCGGCAATCGCACCTTTATCGAGGTGTTCAAGAAGGGCGAGTCGCGGTTTGAGGAGAGCAACCAGATCAACCACATCTGCCTCGAAACCGAGGATCTCGACGCGTTCATTGCCCATGTCCGCGGCAAGGGCGTCGATATCACCGCCAAGAAATTTGGCGTCGATGCCACCTGGCAGGCCTGGCTGGCCGATCCCAGCGGGGTGAAATTGGAGATTTTCCAGTACACGCCTCAAAGCATGCAGTTCGGCCCGGACGGCGTGGAATGCCAGGTGGACTGGTAACGGCTAGCTTGGGCAGCGCCCCCAGACTTCGATCTCCTGATTGGCGCGCAGATTGACCAGCACGTCCGGCGTGGGCCTCCAGATTTCGAGGCCCGCGCTGAGCAACGCACGGATTTCCGCGAGCTCGGGCGAAGCCGCATCGATGCCGAACACCTTGACGATGTAATCATCCTCGATAGTGGTCGCAAAGACGCGGCCCGCCGGCTCGACGGGCTCCATGTCGAACGTGCCGTGATCATCGCCCTCGGGGCTTTGCTGCGTCACGCGGAACGTGGTGGGGCTGGTTGTCGTGTAGGTGACGATGTTTTCCCAAGTGTTCGCGCAGGTGCGTTCAATGGCGCGGGCGAGGTTTTCCCGATCCGCATCGCCGGTTCCCCGCCAATTGCGCACCGTGTTCTTGAGGGTAAACCAGCGACCATCGAGGCCATCGACAAGTGCTTGCGGCGTTTCCGGCCCACCAAGTGTGGTCAGATTCCCGCCATTGAGCGATGGTGCAACGCGATCGATCTGCAGCGCCAGGTCTTCATTTGCAGAAACGGGTGCCGCCAGAAGGGTGGCTGCGAGGGCAAGCAGAAGGCGCACGGGTTGAGGTCTCCAGGTCTGGATGTCACAGGTGAGACGTCCAGACCCGGTTCGACCTTGGTGGCAGGCAGACTTATTCCGCTGTCTGGCGGATGAAGCCGAAGGCAACGAGCGTCACGACCGCGGCGATGATGATGTAGTAGCCGACGGTGTGCAGGCCATAGGTGTCGGCCAGCCAGGCGGCGATGTAGGGCGCGAAGGACGCACCGAAAATGCCGCCGAGATTGAAGGTCAGCGACGCGCCGGTGTAGCGGACGGCGGTGGGGAACGGAGCCGCCAGCGCGGTGCCCAGCGGACCATAGGTCATGCCCATCAGCGCAAAGCCGATGCACAGGAAGCCCAGCACGCCCCAGACATTGTCCGAGCCCAGAAGTGGCGCCAGCACCAGGCCAAACAGCGCAATGCCGATCGAGACGCCGATCATAACCCGGCGCATGCCATAGCGGTCAGCCAGGATGGCGGCCACCGGGATCAACAGCCCGAAGAACACCACGCCGACCATCTGCAGAATTAGGAATTCCTCTCGGCTATAGCCCAGCGTGCGGGTGCCATAGCTCAGCGAAAACACCGTCATGATGTAAAACAGAACGAAGGTGGCCAGTGCAGCCATGGTGCCGAGCACGAGGCTGAGCTTGTGGCGGCGAAACACGTCGACGAACGGCACTTCGACGCGCTCGGCCTTTTCGATGGCCTTGGCGAATTCGGGGGTCTCGGTGATCTTGAGGCGGATGAACAGGCCCAAGATGACGAGGAAGGCACTGGCGAGGAAAGGCACGCGCCAGCCCCAGCTCATGAAGGCATCGTCGCCCAGGAAATGCGCCAGGACCAGGAAAATGGTGGTGGCGAGGAAAAAGCCCACCGGCGCGCCGAGCTGCGGGAACATGCCGTACCAGGCCCGCTTGCCTTCTGGCGCATTTTCGGTGGCCAGCAGCACGGCCCCGCCCCATTCGCCGCCGAGTCCCAGCCCCTGCCCCAGCCGGCACAGGGCCAGCAGCAGCGGCGCAAAAATCCCGATCTGTTCATAGGTCGGCAAGACGCCGATCAGCACCGTGGAAATGCCCATGGTCAGGAGCGCGGCCACCAGCGTCGCCTTGCGCCCGACCTTATCGCCGAAATGGCCGAAAAAAGCTGCGCCGATAGGGCGGGCCAGGAAGGCGATTGCAAAGGTGGCGAGCGAGCTCAACAATGCCGAATTGGCATCGGCGGCCGGAAAGAACAGATGCGGGAACACGATCACCGCCGCCGTCGCATAGATGTAGAAGTCGAAGAATTCGATCGTGGTGCCGATCATGCTGGCCGCCAGCACGCGGCGCGCCGAATTTCCGCCGGCCGGAGCCAGGCTGGTCTCTGTAGCAATTGTCATGGGTCGTCCGGGATCTTTTAAGCAAGGGGCGCCCGCCGACGCCGCGCCTCCATCCCGAAAATTCGCGGCCTGCCGAGCAATTGAAACGGGCGTACCGCAGAGTACGGTTATCCGCAAGTGCCTTTCGCGGGCGTATTCTGGCTATTCTTCGCGCTTGTGGCCGTCGATAAGACGCTCGGCGCGCTGCCGCTCAGTGGCTTCGCGCTGCTTTTCGGCCTTGGTGCGGCCATGCAGAACCCGATTCTGGGCCGCCACATTTTCCTTGTCAGAACGGGCCTTCTGCTTGCGGACCTGTCGCAGATTGATGATGTCGGCCATGAAGCGGTCCTCGGGCACTGCCGGTGGCGTGGAGTCTAGATGATCCAAGGTGCGGACTCAATCACCAGTGCATCGATGAGATGCTGCGGCAAAGCCTCCCTGCTCAGGCTCACCCTGACGTTCAAATTCCACCTTCAGCTCTTCGCACCTTTTGATGTCAACGACGATAGGCATGGGCGTGTGCTCGCCTTGTCCTTCAAGAGTGCAACCAACTAACCCTTCCTGCAGACTTGAGTGTGATCAAGGTGTTCAAGGTTGCCTCTGTCCCCAACCTTGCCGCGGCGTCATCACCAGGTCGGGTGATCCATGCATGTCGCTGGCACGCCGTCCACATTTCGTTGCTCTAAATTGCCCTTGCATTGACAGCATCCGTTCACTTTATTAAAAGCTCACTGAGTTAATAATGAGGTGAGCAGTGCGCCAGGTTTTGAAAGCCTTCATTGTCCTGGTGGTTACAACTTTCGCTCCACCTTCCTTCGCCACAGGAGTCGATGGTGTTTGGGAGTGCAAAGCGTTCGGTACGCTTGTTGCAACCATCGGATTCGAGGGCAGAAACTATGTCCTTGCCAATAAGTCGGGCCAGAGCGGTCGGGGGGAAGTTGGCGAAGTCGACGCGTCCTTCGACATGTTCGTGGTCCGCAGCGGCCCCCTATACGATGACCTTGGAATTGTCGGCGGCCGGCGGAACCTTGGCACTGATAAGCCAACGCTGACGCTGCTTGGCCAACAGGGCGGAAACCTTGTTTGTGACGCGAAGCTTTAGTCGCACCGTATGAATGCCACGTCTCACCACACTATTCAGGTCTAGAAGATGAAACACGTGCTCGTCGCAACAGTGCTCGCTGCCGTCGCCATAGGCGGTGGCGCAAAACCTTCATATGCTCAGTACGCGCCAGATGGCATCTACTTGATGACGAGAATGTGGATCAGCTCGTTTGAGATGGACGTCTACTATTTCGGCCCGGGGATTGCTGTAAACGCGCCCGGCTACGACATCGCAGCCTATGGCACAAGCTATGCCGAAGAGCAGAACCCTGGAACGGTTGGCGATGTAAGCTTCACCGGGGGCACCATGCGCATCGACTGGCACGACGGGGACGTTACCGAGGCTGATTTGGAGCCGTCGTCAGGAGGCTGCTTCAACTTCGACGGCGGCCTGTTTTGTCCTGTCGAAAAGTTTAGCTCCAGCACCTTGTCGGGCGTATTCCATGGCGGAGCCGCGGTTGGGGGCGGAACGAGCGCTTTTGCCAGTAGCGGCCAGACACTGCTGTTTCAGGAGGATGGACGCTATGCCATGGGGTCGACCACGGTAGTGGACTCCATCGCCGGGGGCGTCGATGCCACCGCCTATAGTGACCAGGCAGAGGCCGGGCAGTACACCATCTCGGGAAACAGTATCGAATTCTATCCGGACGGCGGCCAAGCCTGGAGCACGGCCAGCTTCCCATACCACGATGATGCTTTGCCGGGCGCTTTCCCAAACCGGATCTATTTCGATGGCGTGATGATGTCGCGCCAGTGACGCGACGCTCATAGGTGCCGCGGTGCCACTCAATATCTAGGTCGTGGGGTTAGTACGGATGCTCAAGGAATTCCTGAACGGCAAATCGCTGCCACAGCTGGTCATGATAGCGGCGTTGGTGCTGAGCTTTGCCTCCCAGTTCTTCAATTACTTCGACGATGGAACCACTGGGTTCCTGTCTTTCGGGCCAGACTTCGGCGACACTACGGGCATCTATACGTTCGGGCTCTATGGAACAGGCTGGGCTTTCCATCCGCAGGCCTATGTCATTTATGTCGTGCTCGCCTTTGCCCTGCTGCGCGAAGACATTGCGCAGCATCCCCTGTTCATCCGCTTCGGCTATTGGGTGAGCTTTCTGCTGATTGGTTGGGCCGCGTCGCCCGGAGCTCCCATGCGTGCAGAAGGCGCGGCAGCAGGGTGGATCGCTGTGCTCATCGCTCTCGCCGCAGCTCTCTTGCACCAGTTCGGCAAAAAAGCCGCGACCGACCGCCAAGAAGGCTGAACTGTCTTATCGATTGGCGCGCCAGCCGCCGCTGCCGGGCTGTTTCAGGCGCATGACGAAGCCGATGATCTCGGCTACGGCTTTGTAGTGCTCGGCCGGGATGACCTCGTCGATATCGACCGAGGCGAACAATGCCCGCGCCAGTGGGGGATTTTCGATGATAGGCACGTCGCTGTCCTTGGCGAGTGTGCGGATGCGCAGCGCCACGGCATCGGCACCCTTGGCGACGCAAATCGGCGCTTGCATGGTCTTGTCATATTTGAGCGCCACCGCGAAGTGGGTCGGGTTGGTGACCACCACAGTCGCATCGGGAACGGACGCCATCATGCGCTGACGCGCCTTTTCGTGCCGCAACTGGCGGATGCGGCCCTTCACATGCGGGTCGCCTTCCATCTGCTTGTACTCTTCGCGTGTTTCCTGCACCGTCATCATGTGCTTCTTCCACCATTTCTGGCGCACATAGAAATAGTCGGCGCCGGCAATGATGGTGACGACCATCAGCACCGCCATGAAGATCTTGTTCCCCAACTCCTGGAAGTCGAGCAGGATCACCAGGGGATCGGCGGTCATCATGGTGTCGAGCCGATCGCGCTCGGGCCAGCAGACCATGACCACGACCGCGCCGACGATGCTGATCTTGAGCAGGCCCTTGCCGAAATTGACCAGTGCCTCAGTCGAGAACAGGCGCTTTGCGCCCGAAAGCGGGGAAATCTTGGAGAATTTCGGGGTGATGGGCTCGGCCGAAAACACCGGCTTATGCTGGACCAGATTGGCCAGGATGCCACAGACGTAAAGCACGGCCAGCGGCGCCAGCACCACGCCGATCATGGTGAGGGCAAGACTATTGAAGAAGGCCCCGAAGCCGGCGCCTTCGACGTCGAACCGGTCGGCATTCATGATGATCAGCTTGAGAGCAGAGCTCAGCTGGGCGCTGCTCCAGGGCGCGATCATGGCGAAGGCAATGGCCGAGCCCAACAGCATGAACCAGGTCGTGACCTCCTGGCTCTTGGCGACATCGCCCTTCTTGTGGGCGTCCTCGAGCTTTTTATGGGAGGGGTCTTCTGTTTTGGAGTCTTTGTCCTCGTCCGACATGGACTAGCCCCTCCACATCGCCAGGTGATTTTCGAAGGCGGTAATGTACCAACCCATCATCATCACGAGGAGCAGCGCGAACAGCAGCAGGCCGACAATGATATTGGCCGGCATGAGGATGAAATAGACCTGCAATTGCGGCATCAGCCGGCCCAGAATGCCGGCGCCGAGATTGAAGACCAGGCCGAAGACGATAAAGGGCGCCGACATCTGCAAGCCCACCGAAAAGGCCCCCGCAACGGTCTTGATCGCCAGTTGCATGGCGTCCTCAAACATCAAAGGGTCGCTGGGCGAGAACAAAGTGTAGCTGTCATAGATCGCTGCCAGCGCCATGTGATGGAGATCGGTGGCAAAGATCAGGGTAACGCCGAGATAGGAAAGGAAGCTGCCGAACACCGCCGCCTGCGCACCGGCTTGTGTCGGGTCCGCCGCCATGGCACCGGAAAGGCCGGTCTGAAAGGCGATGATGGCGCCGGCCACCTGCGTGGCCATCACGGTGATGCGCACAATGGCCCCGATCATCAGGCCAATGGCGATTTCGTGGAACAAGAGCCCCACCATTCCGGGCAATTGCGTCGGCAGCGCCGGCATGGTCTGCGACAATAGCGGATAGACCACGAGGGTGAAGGCCAGCGCGAAGCTGAGGCGCATACGGACGGGGATGGTCTGTTCGCCCAAGGCCGGCATCAGCATCAGCATGGAGCCGATGCGCGCGAACAGGATCATATAGGCAAAGGCGGTGCCCGGCAGCCAATCGAGGCTGGCCGTGATCATCAGCCGCCCACGATGATCATGTCGATCACCCGGTTCATGTAACCGGCCATAGTAGCGCCCATGAAGGGCAGGATCAGCAGCATGGTGACGAAAATGGCGACGATCTTGGGCACGAAGACCAGCGTCATTTCCTGAATCTGCGTCAGCGCCTGGAACAGCGCGATCACGACGCCAACGCCGAGACCCACCAGCATCATCGGCATGGAAACGATGAGCAGCGTCCAGATGCCATCGCTGGCAATATCGAGCACTTCTGCGCCGGTCATCTCTACCGTTCCCGTGGAATCACCGCGTCAGGATACACCCAAATCAGCGATCAGATCGGCATCCGCATGATTTCTTCATAGGCCGAGATCACCCGGTCGCGCACAGTGACCATGCTTTCGATAGCCATTTCGGTTTCCGAAAGTGCGGTGACCATGTCGACCACATTGGCCTTGCCATTGACCATGTCCATGGCCATGCGGTCGGAGACGCGGCCCTGATCGACGACGCCCTGGACATTGTCGGCCAGAATCTGCGCGAAATTACCGCCATTGGATGGGGCGAGCGCGGTGAGATCTGTGGCCGGCTTGCCTGCTTGCTGGATCAGGCGCTGGGCATTGCCATAGGCGGCGGTGGCGGCATTGAAAGGCGTGGTGATGGCCATGTTGAAAAATCCCCCTGAAATCAGCCGCGCAACAGATCAAGCGTGCGGCCCAGCATCTGCCGGGTGACGGTGACCACGTTGAGATTGGCCTCGTAGCTGCGCTGGGCCTGACGCATGTCGACGGATTCGATCAGCGTATTGACGTTCGGATATTTGACGAAACCGCTGGCATCGGCGGCCGGATGGCCGGGCTCATAACGGGTGGTGAAATCGCTCTGGTCATAAGCCAGGCGCCCGATCTCGACCACGCGCCCGCCGATCTCGGAATCGAAATGGCTCTGGAAGGTGGGGATGCGGCGGCGATAGGGATCGTCACCCGGCGTCTTGCCGGCGGAATCGGCATTGGCGATGTTCTCGGCGATGACGCGCATGCGGGCGGTCTGGGCGTGCAGCCCGGTCGCGGCGATGCGGAGCGACGAATTGAAATCCATGATCCCCTGCCCTTACGCGTTCTTGCCCAGGGCCACGCGCAGGATGCGGATGGATTTCTGGTAGATGGAGGTGGCGGCCTGGTAATCCATCATATTGGTGGTGACCTTCATCATCTCGTCTTCGAGCGTGATGCCATTCCCTTCGGGCGTGACCTCGAAATTGGCCATGTGCTGCGCGCCGAAGGCCCCGGCCTCGCTGGACACGGAAAAGTGCATCGGCTGCGTTGCCAGCGTGGTGATCTGCGCCGAGCTCATTGCGCTGACGCGATCGGCAAAACTATACTGCTTGAGATCGCGCCCCTTGTAGCCGGGGGTCTCCGAATTGGCGACGTTTTCGGCAAGAAGGCCCTGGCGCGCCTGATGCCACTTCATCTTGTCGGTGAGCGCCGAAAACACCGGCATATCCATCAGGCCCATGGCCGACTCCAATCAGCAGCGCGATAGGCAAATCTTGCCGCCCCATGGTTAATCAAGTGTTAACTGCGTATAGGCATGAAGGCGCAAGCCTCGCATTTTGCACAATCGCTTGGCTTAACTAGGCAAGAAGTGCCGCCAAAGATTCGGCCAGCAGAGAAGTGGAGCAATTTTCGTGGGATTTATCACCGGCCTGTTCAGCGACAGCGGCAACAGCTTTCTGACCGCCGCCTTTGCGCTGGGCGCCGTCATCGTCCTTATCGTGCTGGTTGCCTGGCTGTTGAAAATGCTCTCCGGCTTTTCCGGCAATGCCGTGCGCGGCCGCAATCGGCGGCTGTCGGTGATCGATACGCTGGCGGTCGACCAGAAGCGGCAATTGGTGATCATTCGCCGCGACAATGTGGAGCACCTGATCCTGGTCGGTGGACCGCAGGACCTGCTGGTGGAATCTGGGATTGCCGTCGAGGAAATCCCGGCCGCGGCCCAACCAAGCCGTCGCCCCCTGCCCATGGTTCCGGGGCGCAGGGCCCAGGACAAGGTGCAACCAGCCGAGGCCAGCAAACCGAAGGCTCCGACCCCCGTGGTGCCGCAATCCGCCCCGGCAGCCCCGGCCACCGCCATCGAACAATTGCGCGATCTTGGCACGCCGGCCAATCAGCGCGGCCCCAAATCGCTGCGCCACACCGGCCTGCTCCGTCCGGTCTCCAGCCAGGACGCAACGACGCCGGGTAAAAGTCCCGACATTTCCACAGCCGAGGATACCGACTCAGCTAAAGAGGAAAGCTCCAAATAGGGCAATCAAGGCGCGGCGCGTGGACACCACACCGGCATCCAAGCCAGGGAAAGCGAGACTGGCGGCTTTTCGCAAGGCGCGCCTGCCGCTGATCTTCGGGCTGGCCGCCACCGCTCTGGTGCTGTTCGCGGCCGGGGTGCAGGCCCAGGACCTGTCCATCGATTTCGGCGACGACGCCACGCTGACCGAGCGCGCCATCCAGCTCATCGGGCTGATCACCCTCTTGTCGCTGGCGCCCTCCATCCTGGTGATGGTGACCAGCTTCACCCGCATCGTGGTGGTGCTGTCGCTGCTGCGAACCGCCATTGGCCTGCAGACCGCGCCGCCCAATTCGGTGATGGTGTCGCTGGCGCTGTTCCTGACGCTCTTCATCATGCAGCCGACATTGCAGCAGAGCTATGACCAGGGCATCGCACCACTCCTGGCTGGCAATATCGAGATCACAGAAGCGTTCGAACTCAGCGCGGCGCCGCTGCATGAGTTCATGCGCGCCAATGTGCGCGAACAGGACCTGGCGCTGTTCTACGACCTGTCCGATACCGAAGTGCCGGCCGAGCCCGAGGCCATTCCTCTGCAGCTGCTGATCCCATCCTTCATGATCTCGGAACTGCGGCGTGCCTTCGAAATCGGGTTCCTGCTGTTCCTGCCCTTCGTGGTGATCGACATGGTGGTCGCCTCGGTGCTGATGAGCATGGGCATGATGATGCTGCCCCCGGTGGTGATCTCGCTGCCGTTCAAGCTGATCTTCTTCGTGCTGGTGGACGGCTGGTATCTGGTCGCCGGCTCGCTGGTCCGCAGCTTCGTCAGCGGATAGTTACGCGGCCCTCAGCGCGCTGCGGCGACGCCGGAATTCGGCTCGGTAGCATTGGTGGGCACCAGCGCTCCTTCCCCGGCATAGGTGTCGCGATAGGAAGCCAGGAAGGCGTTGAGGCCGTCCACCGCTGCAACCTCGGCGGCGACCTTCTTGAATTCCATGCTCGAAGCCTGGATCGGCCCGGTGACATAGTCGAACATGGCCCATTCGGGCGAATTGACCATCTGCTCGCCGAACTTGGTGCGCAACCGCGACAGGCCGACCGTATCATTGGCCATGACATAGCCGACGGCAGCCTTGATCAGCTCAAGGCGGGTCTGGCGATCAAGCGGCTGGCCGGCGGACTGGGCATAGAGCGCTTCCATCATTTCGCCAGCCTGGCTGTAGCGACGGGCCTTCCAGTGCACGTCGATCTGCAACACCTTGACGTCCTTGCCATCCATATCGCGCACGAGATCGAGGGCGAGCTGATCGCGCCCGCCATCGATCAGCGCGCGCGCCTCGAGGATGCGGCGCTGCCGGGTAAGCGAGGCCGGCAGGTCGGGAACGCGCGTATCGTTGAGGACCCGCAATGCCTCATTGGGCTTGCGGTCGGCGAGATAGATCACCGCTAGATCGGCAGCCACCTGGCTGCGCGCCACGCCGGTGAGGCGGTTGTCGAGCTGGTAACGCAGAAGGTCGGCGGCTTGCGGCAAGAGGTCCATGCGCACCAGCCGCCGCGCCAGATTGCGCACCATCTCGTCGCCGCGCGCGCCGGAGGGGGTGAGCTGGCGGAAATCATAATAGATACCGAGGGCCTCGACCGGGCCAAGCGAGTCGGCGACGCCGTTGAGGAACAGGTCTGAGAACATGACCTGCGCCTCGTCGCGCAGCTGATTGACCTGCGGGCTTTCCGGATAATTGGCGACCGCCGCCTGCACGGCCTCGAAGCCGAGGCGATAATCGGCCTTGCGGAAGTAGAGCCGGGCCAGCAGCGTCTGCATTTCGGCCTCCAGCGCATCGCCGCGCCAGAGCATGGTTTCGGCCGACAGCGTCTTGATGGCGCGGCCGAGATCGAGCCGGCCCTGCTTGTCCAGCAGCATCAGCGTACGATAGACGGCCTCGGCGCGGGTTGGCCGCACCTCGGAGGCAATCACCTGCCCATAGGCGTCGAGCGCCGCCTGATCATGGCCATTGAGTTCGTCCAAGCGCGCTGTAAGCAGCGAATAGAGGGACATGTCCTGGCTGCTGAGATTGGAATAGGCAATCTCATCCAGCATGCGGTTGGCGGTGGTGGCGTCATTGCCCTCGACCGCGCCGCGGGCGCCGGCGAGATAGAACGCATTGCGGGCCCAGACGGGATAGGTCTCGGCGACGCTGCGGGCCTCGAGCGCATCGAGCCGGGCGCCTGAATAATCGTTGTCGGCGGCGCGCGCAATGGTGCGCCAGAACAGGGCGTCCAGGTCCTGGTCGAACGAGGGGGTATTGAGGACCTGAAGTGCTTCCCTGGGGCGACCGGCCAAGATATTGGCGATCGACTCTGTCATGCGCAGCTTGCGCGTCAGGTCCTCCGAACGCAGATCGGCGGCCAGAACCCGCAACACGCCAAGGGCTTCGGGGCCGAACTGATTGGCCACATAGTATTGCGCCAGCCCCAGGCGGGCATTGTCGCGATTGCGGCCATCGCTCTCGGCGGCCATCTGCTCGAGTTCATCGCGATGCTTGAGGAACTTGGTGGGCGCCGGCTGCTCGAGCGTGGCGAGGTCGATATAGGAGCTGCGCGAAGCCTCGTCGCCCTGAGTGCCGGAATTGCGCAGGCTGTCGAGCGCGGACACTGTCAGACCGCCATTGGTGCTGATCACGGCGAACTGCCCGTCCAGCGCCACCTGCAGATTGGAAGCCTTGGGCTTCAGCACCAGACCATGGACGCTGCGCAGGGCGGTGAAATCGACATAGTCGAGCGAACGCGTCAGGCCGCGCGCCGGCGGATAGGCGGTAACGATCTTGAGCATGTCGCCGACCAGCGGGTCGCGGAAATCGTGGACACGGGCCGGCCGCACGATATCGGCGGCCATTTCGAAAGTGCCCTCGAAATTACGGCGGCGGGACAGGGTGACCGGCTCGGTGGGGCTCAGCATGACGTCGCCCAGCGACAGCACCCAGGCCATGCCTTCGGAGCCCATAGTAGCCAGGCGATCCTTGGACAGATCGATCCGCACCACCTGCGTATCACCCGAGGAGATGACGTCGAAAGCGCTGGCGACGGCATCGAAATCGGTCGAAGCCGCGGGAGCGGCAATGCCGCTGATGGTGTCGAACACCATCCACACCGAGTCACCGCGCCGGAACACGGCGGCGGGCGTATCCTGCTCGAACGGGAAGACCACGCGCACCGTATTGCCCAGCACATTGATGAACGGGACGATGGTTTCGGCGGCATTGGCCTGAAGCGCCGACGTCTGGGGTTTGGGCGCCTCTGGTGTCTCTGCCTTGACCTGCGCTGCGGCCGCCGCCAGATCCTCGACCTTCAGCTCGGGCAGCCCCTGCCCCTTGATGTCGATATCGAGCACATATTGCGTGGGCGTAACCTCATAAAAGCGCGGCTCGACCCCGCGGGCAAATTCGAGATAGATGTCGCTACCATCCGCCGTCACCACGTTTTCGACCGAGGCGATTTCCTTGGGCAGGTCGGCCACAAGATCGCGCACATCGATGCCGATCGGCCATTCGAAATTGATCAGGCCGGTATTTTCTTGTTTGGCATAGGCACCCTCGGTGGGCACCGACCAATCGAACTGCAGGCGGATAAAGCTGGGGTTGCGGCCGATGCGCAGGGCGACCTGCGGATTGAGCTCTGCGGCCAGCGCAGCCTTGCGGTTGCGCTCGGCTTCGATGGCGGCCAGGCGCGCCCGCTCCGCCAACTGGTCGATGACGTCCTGCGGAAGCGGCGGCGGCATGCCTTGCCACTCCGGCGGCATCAGGTCGATGAACAGGCGCTCGGCGGCCTCGATGCGATTGAAGGTGAAGCTGGAGCGCAGGCCGATGCGCAGCCCCATGCCATCGGGGTCCACGCGCGCGACGGTGAGATAATTGGGAAGCTGGACAGCCACATCGGGCAGGATGATCGAAACCGGTTCGGTGAACAGGATCGACATCACCCCGTTCTCGACCTTGACCGTATATTCGGGCAGGTCATCGCGCGAGGGAAAGCTCAGGATGAGGCGGGCATAGCCCTGTTCTTCGGTGCCGAAAAGCTGGCCCTGCACCTGTGCAAAGGCAGCGGCAGCCATAGCCAGATACATGGCCATCGCCGTGGCAGCGACGACCATAGCGGCTCGCTGCCAACCTGACTGTATTGCGGTCTTCACCGGCTTTCTGCCCGCCCGACGCACTATTATCGCATCCGACAGCAGAAAGTTCTTTCCGCCGGCTCGGCATGCGAGGTTTACAACACTCGATGCCGAACCCTAGCCAGGCGGGCTTAACACCCCCCTAAAGAAAACCACAAAGCTACTGGCCGACAATCTGCGGCAGGGCAGCAAGATCGGAGGAACTCATTTCCTCGACCGGCCCGCCATCCAGCGAGGCCAGGCGCACGGTAAGCTCCTGGGCCCGTGCCGTGGTCATGGCGGCGAGAATAGGCGACATCTTGCGGGGGGTGATCTGCTTGGCGACGCGAACCAGAATGTTCATGTCGAGATCGTTGAAGATGCTGGCCGCGTCCTTGGGCTTCATGTTCGAATACATGGCCACCAGCTCGGCGAACTGCCCCTCTTCCATCTTCTTGCGCTCTTCGACCAGCGCGGCAATCTGCCCTTCCAGGGCCTGCAGGGTCTGGGTCCGTTCCTCGATGCGCTTCTCGGCGGCTTCCACCAGCGAAGCGCGCATGGCCAGCTCCTGCTCATAAGCGTCAAGATCGGCGCGGCGCGTCGACAGGCGCTCCAGCAGCACCTGCTCGGTGGGCACGCTATCGGTCGAGGTCATCGGCACCGGGCCGCGATCGGTCAGCAATTGCGGCACCGCATCGGTAAGCGGCGGGCAGTCGCCAGGAATGATCATCAGCTGCCCATCGGCCGTCGAGGCCGCCTTGTCGGGCGAGGCCGGGCGCGGATCGCAGGCATTTTCAGCAGCGACGGTATTGGCAATGGGCTGGCCATGGGCGTCGGTCGCGGGCGCTGCGGCATCACTGCCAGTGGCGGCGGCATCGCCGTGACCACCACCTGCGTCGGTCGGCGCCGGCGCGCCATGGCCACCACCACCTTTGGTTTCACCCATGGTCGGCGCCGAATCGGAGAGGGTCGGGCTGGCATCGGTCAAAGTTGGTTCGGCCGGCAGTGTGGCATTGTCACCCGGCGGTGTTTCGGCCGGCGCAGAGCCACCACCATGGCCACCACCGCCCCCTGCCGCCTGCGCCAGGCTCACGCCTGTCAGCACATAGCCACCATTGGTGACGAGCCCCACGGTCTTGAGGACCAGAAGGGCCGAAATCACCAGGATGACAACGGGCAACAGGCGGATATTGGTCACGCGGCGGCTCCGCGATTGCGCACGCGCGCCTGCAATTGCTGCAAGGCCGACTGCGCCTTGCTGGGCTCTTCGACCGGCTCCATGGCCTGGCTGTGGCGCGCGACGCTGGTGATCTTGGCGATGCGTTCCATCAGCACCGTGCCGGCATTGACGTGATTGGCGAGCTCGACCCCGAAGCGCTCGGCCTCCTCGAGGCGGGCGCTGAGCGTCAGATCGGCCTCGACGGCAGTCGCCTTCAGCTCCTTGATCGCCTGATTGGCGAGATTGGTGGCACCGACCAGGTCGGCCACCATCTGCCGCAGCGCATCGCGGTCCGCATGCAGGCGCTTGAGGCGCTGGTTGAGCATGATGCAATAGACGACGGTGGTCGCCAGCAGGACGGCAACGGCGCCTTCCACAAAAATCCCCAGGGGCAAGCCGAACATCATCGTCCTTCCATTGTCTCGTCGATTGCCTCGAAGGCCGCCATGGTGACCTTGGGCGGGTTGAGCGGGCGCGTGACCCGCACCGATACATGCTTGCCGATATGGCCCATAATGGCCTCGGTGAGTTCGACATCGCCGCAACGCAGGCGAATGGGGTCGGACGGAGAGCGCTCGAACATGATGGTCTGGCCGGGGCGCAGATCGATCAAGGTCGACAGCGGCAGGTCCTGTTCATGCAACACGGCCTCGATCTCGACGTCGGCGTGGTAGATCTCGGTCGCCAGATGGCCTTCCCAGATCGGGTCGCGGCCAAACTTTTCGCCCATGAACATCTGCAGCAACTGCTCGCGGATGGGCTCGATGGTGGCGTAGGGCAGCAGGATCTCGATCTTGCCGCCGCGATCGTCCATTTCGATGCGCAATTCGATGAGAATGGCGGCATTGCCCGGACGGGAAATGGCGGCGAAGCGCGGATTGGTTTCCATACGCTCAAGCTTGAAATTGACCTGCGTCACCGGTTCGAAGGCACGGTGGGTATCCTCAAGGATCACCTCGATCATGCGCCGGGCCAGCGCCAGCTCGATCGTGGTGTAGGGACGCCCCTCGACGCGGATATTGCCGCCGACCCGGCGACCGCCCAGCAGCACGTCGATCATCGAATAGATGAGGTTGGAATCGACGGTGAGCAGGCCGTAATTCTCCCACTCCTCCGCCTTGATCACCGAGAGAATGGCGGGCAGCGGAATGGAATTGAGGTAGTCGCCGAAACGTACCGAGGAGATGGAGTCGAGCGCCACTTCCACATTGTCGGAGGTGAAATTGCGCAGCGAGGTGGTGGCGAGGCGCACCAGCCGATCGAAGACAATCTCCAGCATCGGCAGGCGTTCATAGCTCACCAGCGCGGAGTTGATCAGCGCCTGGACGCCGGTCAGCTCGACATTGCTGGCCGCCGTGGCGTCGAAACCGAGCAGGCTGTCGATCTCGTCCTGGTTGAGCACGCGATCTGCACCACCATCGGCCTCGGACGTGCCGCCTTCGAGCATCGCCGCCCATTCGGCAGCAGCGGCGGCGGCAATGTCGTCGTCACTCAGGCCATCGCCGTCGTCGAAGGACGGGATCGGAGCGGCATCGATATCGTCGAGCCCCCAATCCTCAGCCAATTTGTCCTGATCGCTTGGTCCAGCCATTACTGCACCAGGATTTCCTTGAAGAGGATGCTTTCCACCCGCGCGGGATAGATCGCCAGATTGACCCGACGCAGCAGCTCTTCCTTGAGGCGATAGATGCCAGCCGAGCCTTCGAGATCGCTCTTGCGCATCTCGCGCAGATAGACCTGGAAGGAATCCACCACCTTGGCCAGGCGCGGCTGGATTTCGGTCATCATGTGCTCGTCGGCGACTTCCAGCGCCACGGTCAGCTTCATGAAGGCTTGGGTGCCGCCATCGCTGTTGAGGTTCACCATCATCGGCGGCAGGTTGAAGATGAACGTATTGGCTGGCGCGTCGCCTGCAGGGGCGCCATGCCCGGCATCGGCACTGGCTGCGCCATGCTCGCCTGAGGCAGCCGCCGCATCAGCCGAGCCACCAGAAGACGACAGGAAGAAGAAGATGCCGCCGCCGGCCAGCAGCACCACGAGCACCGCGGCGCCAATGAAAATGAAGAGCTTGGGAATGCCCTTCTTGGCCGGCGCTTCGCCTGAAACTTCTGCTTCCGCAGCCATCTAACGCCCCACCAGATATCAGCATTTCCGGACGATTCCGGCCCTGGGACCAGCTAAGGCCCACTTGGTTAACGAATGGTTACAAACACCCTTCTGTCGGCAATTTTTGCCGGGCAGCATTTTCCCAGTGCAGGAAATTAACGCCGGGCAGGCCAAGACTTCGAGACTGCTAAGCGTATGATTTTATTAAAAATCTTCGCCTGGCATGGTTTCTGCAATGTTAATGGCGAGACGGCGGGCTTGGGGAAGTCGGCGGTCTCGGGGAAGTAGACGGGGACCGAGATGATCGAGAATGCGCAACTGATCAGCCTCAGCCGGCAGATCGCTCTGCAGCGCCAGATGGATGTGGTGGCGAACAATATCGCCAACATCAACACCACTGGCTTCAAGTCGGAGCAATTGCTGTTTGAGGAATATGTGATGCCGGTGGCCCGCCACCAGGATTTCCAGCGCCTCGACCAACCCCTGTCCTATGTGCAGGACTGGGCCACCGTTCATGACCTGGCCAATGGTCCGATGCTGCAGACCGGCAACGACCTGGATATGGCGCTCAATGGCGAAGGCTTCTTTGCCGTGCAGACGCCAGCCGGCGAGCGCTGGACCCGTTCGGGCTCCTTCCAGATCAATAGTACCGGGACCCTGGTCGATCTGTCGGGCAACCCGGTGCTGGGCGAAGGCGGCCCGATTCAGTTCGGCGCCACCGAAACCAGCTTCACCGTGGCATCCGATGGCACTGTCGCCACCGATGCCGGCCCCAACGGGCGCCTGCGCATCGTCGAATTCGCCAATCCGCAGGCCCTCACCCGCGATGGCTCCAATCTTTTCGCCGGCGGCACGCCGACCCCGGCCACCGGCACCAGCGTCATGCAGGGCTTTCTCGAGCGCTCCAATGTCTCGGGCGTGTCCGAAATGGCCGAGATGATCCGCGTCACCCGTTCCTACGAATCCCTCGCCTCGTTGACCGAGAAGCAGGATGAGCTGCGTCGCAGCGCCATCCAGCGCCTCGGCGATGCCAACGCCTGATCCTGAGGTTCTGCCATGAAAGCTCTCTACATCGCATCGACCGGCATGAGCGCCCAGGAACGCAATGTCGAAGTCATCTCCAACAATATTGCCAATATGCGCACCACTGGCTTCAAGCGCCAGCGCGCCGAATTCCAGGACCTGCTCTACCAGCAGATCACCCGCGCCGGCTCGCAAACCTCAGACCAAGGCAGCATGGTGCCGGCCGGGCTCGAAATCGGTTCGGGCGTGCGCACCGTCGCCACGCCACGCGTGATGAGCCAGGGCAATGTAAGCATGACCGAGCGCGAGCTCGACGTGGCCATCCGCGGCGAAGGCTTCTTCATGATCCAGCTGCCCGATGGCCGCACCGCCTATACCCGCGACGGCTCCTTCGAGCGTGACCCCAATGGCACGCTGGTAAACTCCCAGGGCTATTCGCTCAATCCGGGCATTTCCATCCCCGGCAATGCCAAGGGCGTGTCGATCTCGCCCAATGGCACCGTCGAGGCGTTTCTGGGCACCGACACCACCCCGACCCAGCTCGGTCAGCTCCAGCTGGCGCGCTTCGTCAACAAGTCGGGCCTCGAATCCATGGGCGACAATATGTTCCTCGAAACCGCAGCCAGTGGCCCGGCCCAGGTGAACATTCCCAATTCCGATGGCACCGGCGACCTGCTGCAGAACTATCTCGAAATGGCGAACGTCAATTCGGTCACCGAAATTGCCGACCTGATCGCCGCGCAGCGCGCCTACGAAATGAACGCCCGCGTCATCTCCGGCGCGGACGAAATGATGCGCGCCACCAGCCAGTTGCGTTGATGAGGAGGGCCAGATGAAACCGCTTCGCTCCACAATCGCCGCTTTCGCCTTCGCCCTCTGCGGCACCAGTGCCTGGGCCTTGCCCATGCTGCGCGCCGATGTGCAGGTGGTCGGCTCGGTCGTTACCGTCGGCGACATGTTCGACGATGCCGGGTCCTTGGCCGACACCGCCCTGTTCCGGGCCCCCCAGCCAGGCACCACCGGGCAAGTCGATCTACCGGCAATCCGCTCGGCGGCCGCCCGCATTGGTCTCGACACTTTCGAGGTCAACGGTGTCAGCGCCGTCAGCGTCTCGCGCGCCGCCACCGTCATCGACGACGTGCTGCTCGGCGATCTCGTCATCAACGATCTGCGCCTGCGTGGCATCGTCACCTCCAGCATGAAGGTCAACGTTTACTTCAACGACCTGATTTCCCCCATCAAGGTCGCAGTCGCCGATACCCCCGCACGGCTCGAACAGCTGCGCTACCACCCCGGCAATGACAGCTTCACCGCCCGTTTCTCCATCACCGGCGCTGACCGTCTTGTCGAACTCAGCGGTACGCTCGATCTCACCGTCGACGTGCCGCACCTGGCTGCAGCCCTCCCCGCCGGCACCGTCCTGCAGCCCAGCCATATCGTCATGCGCCCCCTCCCCGTGCGCCAGGCCGATGCCCAGGGCACCGCACAGCTCGACCAACTGATCGGCATGGCTCTCAACCGCCCGAGCCGCGAAGGTATGCCGCTCAAGGCCAGCGATGTCAGCACCCCCCTGACCATCGCCAAGAACGACCTCGTGACCATTTTCTACCGCAAGGGCCCCATGACCCTAACGGTCAAGGGACAGGCCATAACCGGCGGCGCCCAGGGCACCAGCGTCCAGATTCTCAATCTCATGTCCAAGCGCGTCATCAGCGCCACGGCCATCTCCCCCGGCGCCGTCGAAGTCACCACCGCGCCGCTCGCCCTGGCCGGCCTCTAATCAGGACCTATTGCAATGAACATTCTCAAGATCGCCACCATCCTGACCCTGGCCGCATCGCTTGGCGCCTGCAACACCATGGACCGCCTCGCCAATGTCGGTCAGGCCCCGGTTCTGACCACGATCCAGGATCCCACCGCCATGGCCGGCTACCAGCCTGTGCGCATGCCGATGCCCGAGCCGATGGCCGATACCTACCAGGCCAATTCGCTCTACCGCACTTCGGCCCGGGGCTTCTTCAAGGACGAGCGCGCCCACCGCATCGGTGACATCCTGACCGTGGTGGTCACCATCGACGACAGCGCCAAGATCAACAACCAGACTCAGCGCAGTCGCAACTCGACCAATTCGGCCGGCATGGGCGGGCTGTTCGGCGCTGCAGTGGACGGCATTGGCGGCGGCAGCTTCGACCCCAAGGCCGCCATCGACCTCACGTCGGGCGTCAAGGATACCGGCAATGGCTCGGTCAACCGCTCTGAAGCGCTGGAGACCTCTGTCGCCGCCGTGGTGACCCAGGTGCTGCCCAATGGCAATCTGGTCATCGAAGGCCGCCAGGAAGTGCGGGTGAACTTCGAGGTCCGCGACCTCATCGTCGCTGGCATCGTTCGCCCCTCCGATATCCAGGCCAACAACACGATCCCCTCCACCAAGATCGCCGAGGCACGCATCTCCTATGGCGGCCGCGGACAGATCACCGATGTGCAGCAGCCGCGCTACGGTCAGCAGGTTCTCGACGCCATCCTGCCGTTCTGACCCCCAATCCGGTGGCACCATCCCCCCCATGGGCGCCGCCGCAATCCCCGTCGGTCCAGGATGGACCGACCGGCCCGGCAGAAGCATTATGGGCCCTCCCCAAGGCGCAGCTCCCCCAGCTGCGCCTTCCCCGTTTTGGGGAACCGCAGCCTCCTCAGGGGATTGATCAACTTCAGGAGGAAACAACATGCAGAAGAACTTGGGACTGGCCCTTGGTCTGGGCGTCGCCATCGGTGCAGGGCTGGGAATGCTGGTATTCGACAATATCGCGATCGGCATCGGCTTCGGGATATCGCTGGCCGTAGCGTTCCATCTGGCGCTTTCCGACGAAAAAAGCACCAGCTCCAAGGACAAGCCGGACCGCCAGCCTTGATCCCCCGGCGGGGCTGTGGGAGAGATCGGGCTCGATAGTCAGGAGCCTTTCCATGTCCTTTGCCAAACTCGACGAACTCGGCCACCGGCTGGAAGCGCTCGAACATGCCCTCTCCATACTCGGGGCCGACGAGGCGACGCATATGGCAGTGGGCGGCGGCGATAAGCGCGCCGAGGCCATGTCGCAACTGGCAGGCATGTATCATGCCCAGGCCACCGCTCCCGAAATCGCCGACTGGATCGAAGCCGCCAAGGCCGAGGCTCTCGACACCGACCAGACCCTGGCGTTGGGCGAATTCGAGCGCAACTATGTCAACGCCACCTGCCTGCCCACCGAATTCGTGCAGCGCCGCACCGCCGCCACCATGCGCTCCGAGCAACTCTGGCGCGACCTGAGGGCCAAGGGCGATTGGGACAGCTTCCTGCCGGCGCTGGAAGGCGTGGTCGCATTGGTGCGCGAGGAGGCAGCGCTGCGCGCCGACGCCACCGGCCTCGCCCCCTATGACGCGCTGATGGATCAATACGACCCGGGTAATCGCACGGCTGAGATCGACGGCGTGTTTGCCGACCTCAAGGGCTTCCTGAAGGACTTTTTGCCCACCGCCCTGGCCGTGCAGGAACAGCGCCTGGCCCAGCGCCCGCGTAAAAACCTCAATGCCCCCTATCCGATCGAAAAGCAGCGCGAACTGGGACTCGCTGCCATGCGCGCGACCGGCTTCGACTTCACCCATGGCTCGCTGGCGGTGTCGCACCACCCCTTCTGTGGCGGCGTGCCGACAGATGTGCGCATGACCACACGTTATCGTACCGACGAGTTCCTCACCTCGCTGATGGGCGTGCTGCACGAGACCGGCCACGCTCTTTATGAGCAGGGCCTGCCCAAGGACTGGTCGCACTGGCCGCTTGGCGAGGCGCGCGGCATGGGCATGCATGAAAGCCAGAGCTTATTCGTGGAAATGCAGATCGCCCGCAGCGCCGATTTCTGGGAGTTCATGCTGCCGCTGGTGCACCAGCATCTCGGCGAAACCGCCATCCCCGGCTGGGACATTCCCGATATACTGAGCGAGGTAAACTTCGTCGAACGCGGCTATATCCGCGTCGACGCTGACGAGATCACCTATCCGCTCCACATCATCCTGCGCTACGAGCTGGAGCAGGACCTGATCGCCGGCAAGCTCGAAGCCAGCCAGATCCCCGAGGCCTGGGACGCCAAGATGACCGAATATCTAGGCATCTCGACTATCAATGATCCCAAGGATGGCCCCATGCAGGACGTGCACTGGCCGGGCGGCGCCTTCGGCTATTTCCCCAGCTACACGCTGGGCGCCATGATCGCGGCCCAGCTGGGTTCGGCTATGGCCAAGGATATCCCGGATATGGGTGCCCAGATGCGCCAGGGCGATTTCACCGCCATCAATCAGTGGCGCGCCGACAAGGTGTGGAGCCAGGCATCGCGCTATTCGACGCCCGATCTGATCACCCGCGCCACCGGTGAACCGCTCAACGCCGACCATTTCAAGGCCCATCTCAAGCGGCGCTACGGATCATAATCCTTTAAAATCAAAGATATAACTAAAAAGGCGGATTCAAACTCCGCCTTTTTTCATTTCTGAACGGATTATGAATCGCCACTTCAGCAGCCGTTCCAAATCACACCCGTAAAACAGTCTCCATCAACGACGCGGTCGGAGGGACCGCAACCCAACAAGGAGACGCCTAAAATGATCCGCAAGTTCATCATCACCGCCCTGGCCGCCACCGTCATCGCCGCTTCGGCCGCCCCCGCAATGTCCAACGACATCTTCGTCGACCAGTTCGGCATCGGCAATCAGGTCGGCGGCGGCCAGGCCGGCTGGAACAACAAGTTCGGTGTCAAGCAGACTGGCTGGAACAACAAGGGCGTGAGCCAGCAGTTCGGCGGCAACAACGTTTCGGCCATCGGCCAGCAGGGCAACCACAACTATGGCGATGTCTGGCAGAACGGCTGGAACAACCAGGGTGGCGTCGGCCAGTTCGGCAACAACCACAACGCCATGATCACCCAGGACGGCAACGGCAATATCGCCGCCGGTGTACAGGTCGGCAATGGCTGCAACGCCAATGTGGTGCAGCAGGGCTCGGGCAATGTGACCGCCTTCGTGCAGGCCTGCCCGTAACCTCCGCTCCGAACGGGGCCGGCACCAGAGCCGGCCCCTCCGCTCACTCCCAGGAGGATGAAATGATCCAGACCCCCATCACCATCGGCGCCATGGCGGCCCTCGCCATCAGCCTTGCAGCGCTGGGCGCCGGTGCCAGCGCCAATGCCGCCGGCACCGATATCGCCTGCGGCGTCAGCACCAAGACCGAACACGGCATGCTGGCCGTTGAGGGCGTGTTGCAGAGCCCCACCGCGCTCAACGGCGAATATCGCTTCGCGCTCAAGAGTTCAGGCGGCGGCGGTTCGACCAATGTCAGCCAGGGCGGCGCCTTCTCGGCCGCACCTGACGCCGCCGTCTCACTCGGCCGAGTCATGGTCAATGCCGGCTCCAAGATCGATGTCGATTTTTCGGTCACCGCCAATGGCAAGCAACTCGATTGCTCCCAGCAATTTACCGCCCGCACCTAACCGCGCCTGCCTCTTCCTTTCTCGACCTCCCCACTCAGCCCCGGCCCGCCGGGGCTTTTTCCGTTGCGAGCGGGCCTATCCTCAACCGCCAAAACCTTAATTTTCCAAGTGAACGAAATCTGAATGCGCCGCTCCGAACCGGTTCAGTTGTCAGGCTCTAATGTCGTTTCATGAGCTGGAAAGACCAGCACCCAGGGAACGCAAATTCAACTTCGGAGAGACCAAAATGACCACTCGCTTCACCAAGATCATCGCCGCCCTCGCCACTGCCGCTCTGATCGGCGTCGGCTCCGCCCCCGCCATGGCCGCAGGCCAGATCTCCATCGGCTTCACCCCCAGTGATCCGGAACAGGCCCAGGCACTGGGCATGGGCCTCAAGATGTTCTCGCTGGTCAAGGGCATGTCGACGACCGGCGCCAATGCCTACCAGAATGGCAATGGCAATTCGGCCGGCTTCAACCAGAACGGCAGCAACAATCATGGCCTGATCGTCCAGGACGGCAATGGCCATAACGGCACCATCAGCCAGAACGGCAACAACAATACCTGCGGTCTCTTCCAGTTCGGCCAGGCGACCAATGCCCAGTGCATGCAGAACGGCGACAACCAGACCGGCATCACCACCGTGTTCGGCTTCTGATCCCGGCTGGCAAACGAGACAAGGAGGCGGGGCCGCAGGGCTCCGCCCTTTCTGTTTTTCGAAGGTCGCATAATATCGCAGGCAAATTTGTCGAACGCCTGCCGCCTGGATCGTCGGTTGGCCAGATGGGCAATTTCGCCCACGCCGCATGAGGAGAACATCAATGCGCGTCGTCGTTTTCGTAAAGGCCACCCAGGACAGCGAAGAGGGTCGCATGCCGACCACCGAACTGCTCGAAGCCATGACCAAATATAACGAGCAGCTGATCAATGCCGGCATCATGCTGGGTGGCGATGGCCTGCGTCCCAGTGCCAGCGCAAAGCGCGTGCGCTTCAGTGGCGCCAATCGCACCGTCATCGATGGACCCTTCGCCGAAACCAAGGAGCTGGTGGCCGGCTACTGGATCTGGCAGGTGCGCGACATGGACGAGGCGGTCGAATGGGTCAAGCGCTGCCCCAATCCCATGTTCACCGACAGCGACATCGATATCCGCCCCGTCTATGAGGCCGAAGCCTTCGATGAGATCATGACCCCCGAAATCCAGGAAATCTACGACCGCAATATCGAACGCTCCGGCGGCAAGTAATACCGATCAAACAAAAAGCCCGCATCGCTGCGGGCTTTTCCAATTGGCCGGGATGCGCCGGTCACTCGTCGCGATAGACCTTTTCGCGACGCTCATGCAGCTCCTGGGCTTCCAGGCTCAGCGTCGCGATCGGGCGGGCGTCGAGCCGGGCAATGCCGATGGGATCGCCGGTTTCCTCGCAATAGCCATAAGTGCCATCGTCGATACGCTTCAAGGCCGCGTCGATCTTGGAAATCAGCTTACGCTGACGGTCGCGGGTGCGCAGTTCCAGGGAGCGGTCGCTTTCCGAGCTGGCCCGGTCGGCCATGTCCGGATGGTTCTGGCTTTCTTCCTGGAGGTTTTCGAGGGTCTCACGGCTTTCGCGAAGAATTTCGTCCTTCCAGGACAACAACTTGCCCCGGAAGTATTCGCGTTGGCGCGGGTTCATGAACGGCTCGTCGTCAGTGGGCCGATATTCTGTCAGTTCAACCGAAGACATTAGCAGACTCAACTCCAATGCGCCCTTGGCGGCCTATATATGCGCCTCGCTCTTCTGGGGCAAGCACGCAGAACGCCGCTCGTTAACGCAGAAAACGCCGCTTGCAACAGGTGCATAGCGCGGGAGTAGCAACAATTTGATGAAGCGAGCCGTCTTGACTATTGCAAGACTACAAGGGCGGGAAGCGTCCGAACTTGGCGAGCTCCACCCGAACGCGCAATTCGATGTCATCGATCACGGCATCCAGGTCCGGCTCACTACGCTCGCGCATGCTGGCCAATTGCCCCACCAGGGCGTCGAGACGGTCGGCGGAAACATTGCCCACCAGCAGGTCGGCCTTGATGGATTCGAGAGCATCCAGCATTGACGCGCCGCGCTTGACCGAGCGGCGCCTGCTTTCGCGGAAGTCGCCAACGGTCTGCAGCGCCAGGATGGCATCAAGTCCAGCCATCGGCATTGCGGGCGTCGCCGCCGAAGCCCGCGCCGCCCCACCCATTCCCGCAGGCACGAAGGCTGGCGCCGAGCCGGCCTTGCCGGCGGCAGCACGCCCGGAAATCCCGGTCGAACGAATGGTGGTATCAATACGCACGAAGCAGACTCACCCTCTGGCTGAACCTCACGGCAAAATCTGCCCACGAGGGTTAACAGAGCCTTAATGCACCCGGCAAGAATTGCTTACCGACAGTCAAGCGGCATGGAGCAGATACGAGGCTTCCAGATTTTTCCTTTTCTTTTCATGTAGATAACAACCATCTCGAAGAGTGGCACGCTTCTGGCATCGCTATGAGCGAAGGCCCCATCATATCCCCGGGGCCATCGCTCGAGGACGTCCATGCCAAACCGCCTGTTCAGAATCTGCCTTGCCCTGGTGCTCAGCGCCACTCTGGCACTGCCGCCCGTCACCACGGCCGCAGCCCCGGCGCGGATCAAGGACATCGTCGACATGGAGGGCATCCGCGAGAACCAACTAGTGGGCTACGGCCTTGTGGTCGGCCTCAACGGCACGGGTGACAGCCTCAACAATTCGCCCTTCACCAAGCAGTCGCTGCAATCCATGCTCGAACGACTGGGCGTCAACACCCAAGGCGAAAATGTCCGCACTGCCAATGTCGCGGCGGTGATGGTGACGGCAAACCTGCCGCCCTTTGCCACCCAGGGCTCGCGCATGGACGTCAGCGTCGCGGCGCTGGGCGATGCCGATAGCCTCCAGGGCGGCACCCTGCTGGTGACCCCGCTGCTCGGCGCCGATGGCGAAGTCTATGCCATCGCCCAGGGCCCGGTGCTGATCAACGGCTTCAAGGCGCAGGGCGATGCCGCCACCGTCATCTCGGGCGTGCCCACGACCGGCCGCATTTCCTCCGGCGCCCTGATCGAGCGCGAGATCGAGTTCAGCCTCGGCGCGCAGCATTCGCTGCGCCTGTCGCTGCGCAATCCCGACCTGACCACGGCCCGCCGGATTGCCCTGGCCGTCAATGATTTCAT
Organism: Devosia sp. 63-57; assembly: GCF_001899045.1. NCBI lineage: Bacteria > Pseudomonadati > Pseudomonadota > Alphaproteobacteria > Hyphomicrobiales > Devosiaceae > Devosia > Devosia sp. 63-57. Next base: position 554,610 of record NZ_MKUY01000003.1, read on the forward strand.
CGGCGTACCCACCGCAGTCCCGGAGAATCCGAACACCGTCCGCCTGACCCTGCCCCACAATTTCAACGGCAATATTGTCGACCTGCTGACCGATATCGAACAGCTGATCGTCCAGACCGACCAGAGCGCCAAGATCGTCATCGACGAGAATTCCGGCATCATCGTCATGGGCAAGGACGTTCGGGTGTCGAGCGTGGCGGTGGCGCAGTCCAACCTGACCGTGACCATCGCGGAAAACCCGCAGACGGTGCAGCCCAATCCGCTGAGCCTGGGGCAGACCAATGTCGATCCCAATACGAATCTTGATGTGCTGCAGACAGATACCGCCCTGCAGGTTGTGCCGGAAACGGTGACACTGCAACAATTGGTCGACGGGCTTAACGCGCTGGGTATCTCGCCGCGCGACCTGATCGCTATTCTTCAGGCGATCAAGGCGACCGGCGCGCTGCAGGCCGAAATCGAGGTGCTCTGACATGAATTCCATCAATGCCGCGACCGGCCTTTCCTCCGCCCAGACATTGCGCATGCGCCAGCAAGCCGAGGAATTTGAAGGCGTTTTTCTGACCATGCTGACCAAGGAAATGTTTGCCGGCATCAAGCCCGACAAGAATTTCGGCGGCGGCTTCGGTGAGGAGACCTGGCGGGGCATGCAGGCCGAGCAGTTCGCCAATTCCATGGCGCAGAACGGCGGCATCGGCATTGCCGATCAAATCCTGTCGCAGATGCTTTCCGTTCAGGAAGCCAGCCAGACAAATAATATCCCAGTAAACGGAGCGTATCGCTAATGTCCGCAGCCGCAAAACGCATTGCAGCCCTCGATTCCATGCCTGCCTTGACTTTGTGTGCGGAGGCGGAGACTACGCTCACCACGCTGGTGAATGTCATGAACGAAGAAACCATGCTGCTTCGTGCCGGGCGTTACAAGCAGGCGGGTGAGCTGACCGCCAACAAGACCCAGCTGGCCCAGGATTATGTGGTCCTCGCCCGCGCCGTGCAGCGGCAAAACCAGCGGCTGGCCGCTGAAGCGCCCGAGGCCTTGGCCCGATTGCAGCACTGCCATGAGAGTCTGGCCACCCAAATGGCTGAAAACCTTCGCATAATCGCCACTGCCAAGACGCTGGCGGAGAACCTGCTGACCGATGTCGCCGAGGCGGTGGGGCAGCAGGATCGCACCAAGACCTACAACCAGACCGGCTATGTGGGCATGCCCAAGACGGCTTCGGCCCGTGGCATCGCGGTCAATCGCGCCATGTGAAATCGATGTGGTGAAAGAGAAGTTAACCGCATTATGAACGAATTATGAAAGTTGTAAGAACGAGAGCAAGAGTGGCGTAGCATCGGCACCATAGCCTGACCTCGGCGGAGTCCCGCCGAAGGACAGGACAATGAGCCCAGGCATCGAGCCTATGCTGCGTGCGAAACGAAGCGGCTATTGGTCGCCCAATCTGCCTCGCCGCGAACGTGACTTCAAACGCCGGCCGATACCAGATGCGACAGCGGCCGATATCGATGCCGAAGCGCCACCGGCCTCATCGTCAGCCGCGCCGGCCGAATCGAGCGACGCCGAGAGCGAAACGCTGTTCGAAACCACCTTGCTGGCGATGGAAGATCGCAATCAAGGTCTCTCCAAACTGGAAATCGCCCGCCGTCTTCACCGCGACTGGACACCTCCCGAAGGCTCTTTCCAGCTGACCGACAAAACCATTTAGGGCGACGCCGCATTGCCCTTGGTTCCGCAACAACAAAAACCAAAACGCAAAAGGCCCGCCAAACTGGCGGGCCTCTCCGTTTGGTTGCGCTGCGTGCTTAGCGCAGCAGGCTCAGGGCGGTGGTTTCAGCCGAGCGCATGATGGAGAGCGAGGTGGTGGCCATCTGCTGACGGGTCTGGAGAGCCATCAGATTGGCGGCTTCCTGGTCCATGTCGGCGGCGGTCAGGTCGGACGAACCGGCCTTGAGAATGTCGGACAGCGAAGCATTGAAGTCGGCACGGGCATCGATGATCGACTTGTTCGAGGAGAATGAGGCGGCGGTGGCCTGCAGCGAGTCGGCTGCGTCGATAAGCGAGCTCAGGGCGTCATTGACAGCGGTATCGCTCTGCCAGCTGTCGGCGGCTTCTTCGATATTGAGGGATGAGGCGCTCACAGCGGTACCTTCGATTGTGGTCGAGGACGATCCATTCTCATTCAGAGCCAGCTTGATCTTGTCACCAGCCAAGAGGTTGGTGCCGTTGATGCCGGCATCCTTGGCGATCCGGTCGATTTCCGAGCGGAGGGCGTCGAACTGCTTGGCCAGCGAGGTACGGGTGGCGTTGGCAGTACCGGTGGTGGTGCCTGCGGCGACACCCAGGGCGCCGAGTTCGTCGGCATCGGCAGCGCCGCCGATAACCACATTGCCGCCCTTGACGTTTTCGAGCTTAAGCTTGCCGCTGTCGTCGAGGCTTGCCTTGACGTTGAGATTGGCAGTGCCGTTCACCGCAGTGATGAAGTCTTCGACATCGGTACCTGCCGCGGTGGTGAAAGTCGCGGTGGTGGTGCCATCGCTGACAGTGACCGTATCGGCTGCTTCAAAGCCCATGGAGGCGAAGGTGGTGCCGTTGGTCAGGTTGGTCGAACCCGTGACCTGGCCGGTGGTGGCCGAAGAGGTCAACGCCTGGCTGGTGAGCGAGCGAGCCTCCTTGATCAGACCCTGAATACCCTTGATGCCTTCACTGGCGGCCTTCATCGAGCTCTTGGCGGAATTGATATTGTCCATGAGCGCATCGATCGAAGCGGCACGAGAGTCCATCGAGGAGGCGGTGAAGAACTTCGACACGTTGTCCAGCGGGCTGTTCACGGCCTTGCCGGTGACCAGGCGGTTCTGCGTCGTCGACATCTGATCAGCGACATTGCGCAGAACGGTGAGGCCAGCACGGGTATTTGCAGAGAGAGAGACGCTCATTTGTGGACTTCCTGTTCCTGAATTTTTCCCGGCGTTTCTTGCCGGCGAGATCAGGTTTAGGCTCCAAGTCCTGCGGCCTCTTTTCACGAAAAATCGCAAATTAATTCAAATTGTATCTATCTCGGAAACCCTTGGGAAATATGGGTTTTCAGGTGGTAAGCGGCGGGAAATTCGGGAGCTTCACTGAGGGACGAACCGGGTGCTCGCGGCGGCGCAAGCCAAGTGGCCAGAGACGCGGATGAGCGTCTCATCGGGGCTGACCGGGGCGCATCGATGGATCACTGCACCATCGCCCACCGCGACCCTCCCCCTCAAGGCAGGGCTATTGCATATGGGTTGGAACGTGCTGCACACCCCCTCCCAGCCTCCCCCTGAAGAAGGGGGAGGAGCCGCATCGAGTTGTAGGCAAGAGTCAGTCAAAAGCACCGGCCCATCTCCCTTCCCCTGGGGGGAGGGTTGGGTGGGGGGATGAGAGCCCGGGGCCAATTGGCCTTCTGCGATAGCCCTGCAGCAAGAGGCCCCTCCGTGCCTTTGGTTAGACTTTGCCCAGGGCGTGTCGGGGCTGCGTGCGCGCATGAGGGAAGCAGCTGGGCTGCACAGGGAGCTCAATACAGTCTCGCGCCAAGCAATACCGGACGCTTATCTGTCCTTCCGGCAGCAGCGCCCTGCCATGCCTAATCACCGCAGTTAACCGAGGCTTTCCAACCACGCCCATTAATGACCACGGCGGCGAGCAGAGGTATCTGAAAGCCCCGGAAACCGGGAAATTCCGTGGTAAATCAGACCCTTACCAAAAACGTAAACATCTCGGAAAATTAAGAGTTTTTTACCGACTCCGGTTCATAGTCGAGCCAACCTCAAGAACTGAGGCACCAGCACCACAAGGGTCCAGAAGGAAGTAATTATGTCCGACGTTACGCTCAGCAAGGCCGTTCGCTCTAACCTCATGAGCCTGCAGAACACTGCAGAGATGATGAACAAGACGCAGAGCCGCCTCGCCACTGGCAACAAGGTAAACTCGGCTCTCGACAACCCGTCCAACTTCTTCACGGCTTCCGCGCTCAACAGCCGCGCTGCCGACATGAGCAACCTTCTCGACTCCATGGCCTCGGGTATCAAGGTCATCGAAGCCGCGAATAACGGCCTCACCGCCCTGACCAAGAACCTGGAATCCATGCAGTCGACCCTGCGCCAGGCCCGTCAGGACAAGTCTTTCCAGACCAAGTCCTTCGAAGTTGGCGACAATTCGGTGATCAACCTCAGCGGTGGCCAGTTCGGCGACCTCAACGTCAAGGTTGACCTGGCCAGCGCCACCCAGGAAGGCACCAAGGCCGCTGTTTCGACCGCTGCCACCAGCTTCCTCGGCCCGGTGTCGACCGCCGGCGGCGAACAGGGTTCGGGCGCTCGCTCCGTCATTTCCGGCATGGGCGGCTTCACCAACAATGACAAGATTTCCGTTGCTGGCGTCGAAGTCACCCTCTCGGAACCCTCTGTCGGCGCTCCGCTGACCGCCGATAGCGTTGCCAACAACATCCGCGCCGCTCTGCAGAACGACCCCTCCACTCTGAACAAGTTCACTGTGACGGCCGGTACGGGCGCGAACAGTGGCAAGGTGATCATCGAAACCGTCGATCCCACCGCAGAAGCTGCTGAAGTCGAGTTCGGCGCTGGCTCGGTTGCAGCCACTAAGGGCGAAACCAGCTTCAACTACTCGGCGATCACCTCGAATGTGAGCGTCGGCGGCCAGACCATTGCCACCGGCTCGACCTTCGACTCCTTCGTCAAGAACCTGCAGGACGGCGCTGCCGCCGGCGGTTACACCGTCACCGCCGATGCCACCACCAAGGACATTAAGCTCACCAGCACTGCCTGGGGCGGCGCCGCACCGACCGTGACCGGTGTGCCGACCAATTCCGGCGCAGTAGCTGGGTCTGCCGCTGAAACCACCTTCACGCTGACCAGCTACAACGACGCCGGTACGCAGAAGCTGACTTCGGCTCAGGACCTGAACATTGCCGGCGCTACCGGCGCGGTCAGCCTCACCGCAGGCATGACCGGTGCTCAGATCAAATCGGCGATCGAAGGCGACGCCAATATCAATGCCGCCTACAATGTCACGGTCGACAACACGACCCTCGAGGTCACCCTCGAAGCCAAGACCAATGGCACAACTGCTCCGGGCGTAACGTCCACCAAGGCAGCAGTTGCCATGTCGCCTGCATCGATGACCACGTCGGGCGGTTCGGTTGACCTGTCCACCGGTACAACTGACCTCTCTGCCTATGCCGGTACGGAATTCACCATCACCGACGGCACGAATACCGCGACTCACACCATCGCAAACGGTGAGACTGCCGCCGACCTGATGACGGCGCTCAACGCCAACGGCTTCACCGTAACCGGCACGAATGGTGGCCTTTCCATCACCAGCGCGTCGGGCACCAACTTCACGTTGACCATCGATAGCGGTTCGACCGACTTCGGCCTCGCCGCTTCTTCCGAAGCATCCACCAACGGCGTCGTGGCCTCGCCCGCCGGTATCACGGGCGCAGTGAACACCACCAATGGCGTAGCCGACACGGCTGCAGTCATCGGCCAGACCAGCACGCCTCCGGTTCAGGGCGCTTCTGTCGAGGCCGTTGAAGCCGCCACCAACAACTTCACCGTCTCCTATGACGGCAAGACCGCCGACATTTCGATCGGCGCCGTGAAGGGTGGTATCGGCTCGACCTCGAACATCGTCGAAGTCAAGGAATGGCAGGACAAGACGGTTGCCGCCGTCAACACCACCCTGGCCCAGGCCGGTATCACCGGCGTCGAAGCCAAGTTCGGCGACGATGGCAAGTTCTCGATCGTCGCCAAGACGGCCGAAGCCAAGACCATCGCCATCTCCGGCGACGACTCGGTGGCCCTGTTCGGTACCGATGGCGTCAAGACCGGCGTTGCCGAGAAGAGCCAGCTGAACTCCACCAAGACCGTCGACAAGTTCGTCGAACTGATCAACCGCGATCACGGCACCAAGGTCCGTGCCTCGAACGACAACGGCAAGCTGCGCATCGAGAACCTCTCGACCCAGTCCCTCGACGTCGGCGTGGACAAGGACGGCAACAATGCCGTGAACACCACCAAGGTCGATGGCAACTCGGTTCGCGCCAACCTGTCCAAGCAGTTCAACGAACTGCGTGACCAGCTCGACAAGCTCTCCGACGACGCCTCGTTCAACGGTATCAACCTGCTGCGCGGCGACAAGCTGAAGATCACCTTCAACGAGAGCGGCACCTCCTCGATCGACATCCAGGCCAAGGACAAGGATGGCAATATCCGCGCCATCAACGCCTCGAACCTGAGCGTTGAAAGCCTGACCGCCGAGGATCTGGACACCGACGAAAAGATCGACGCCTTCCTGAGCAACCTGTCGACCGCCCTGACCGAGCTCCGCTCGCAGTCGTCGGCCTTCGGTTCCAACCTGTCGTCTGTCGAAAACCGCCAGTCGTTCACCAAGAACATGATCAATACGCTCGAAACCGGCGCCGCCAACCTGACGCTGGCCGATACCAACGAAGAGGCCGCAAACCTCCTCGCCCTGCAGACCCGCCAGCAGCTGTCGTCCTCGGCACTGTCGATGGCGTCGCAGCAGGACCAGGCCGTGCTGCAGCTCCTGCGTTAATCGCTTCGAACGCGCAAAATCCGGAAGGCGGGCCACAAGCCCGCCTTCTTCTTTTTTCAAGGGGTGGTAACACTATGCCACCACGAGTCTCCCCTGCCCCGCGGCGGCGCGCCGGCCACCTCTCCCGACAGGAACCCAGCCATGTCCCTCAAAGTCGAACTCAAGCCCGGCGAGCGCCTCCTGGTCGGCCAGTGCATCATCACCAATTCGGACCAGCGCACACGCCTGTTCATCGACGGCAAGGCCCCGATCCTGCGCGAGAAGGACATCCTCACCGTCACCACGGCAGACACCCCGGCCAAGCGCATCTACCTGGCGGTGCAATTAATGTATCTCGAGGAAGACACGGCGCGACTCCGCGACGAATATTTCAGGCTTATCAATGAGATAATTACGGCCGCGCCGTCCATGATCTCGTTGGTAAACGCAATCAATAACGAGATATTAACCGGTTCACTTTATAAAGCATTGAAGGCAGCCCGCAAACTTATCCAGTACGAACAGGACCTTCTTGCAAATGTACCACCAGGGAGCGCAGGCCTATCAACAAACGGCCCGCAAGACTGAATCCCCGCGTGATCGCGAAGCCAATCTGCTGTCGCGGGCCGCTGCCAACTTCCAGCTGATCGTCGACGCCTGGGAGACCAAGCAGGATAGCCTCAACGAGGCGCTGCTGTTCAACCGCCGCATCTGGAACATCTTCCTCACCTCGGTGACCCGCGAAGACAATCCGCTCCCCGCTCCGGTCCGCCAGAACATCGCCAATCTCGGCCTGTTCGTGATGAATGAGACCCGCGAGCTGCACATGGAGCCGGCCAAGGCCAAACTGACAACGCTGATCAACATCAATCGCCAGCTGGCTGCAGGACTGCGCGGCACCGGCGACTGAGCCGGGCTTTCAAGACCAGAAATTGCCAAACCCCCGGGGATCGCTCTCCGGGGGTTTTGCTTGTGGGGGGCAATTGGCGGCCGGGCGCAAAGAGAAGCGGGCGGAGCATGCCCTGCCCCGCCCGTTTCGTCGTCCCATGCGGCTCTTCAGGAGCCTATTTGAGGTAGTTGACCAGGCTGAGGCCGGCGACTGTGGCGGTGGTCTGGAAACTGGCCTCCAGCCGCGTCTTGATGGCGAGCAACTGCATCACCGTCTCTTCCATGCGCACCTGCTCGACCTCGCCCAGCAGGGTTTCGAGCTGGCCCGTGAACTGCACATTGCGCGCCTGCGCCGTGCCCACAGTGGCGCGTACCACGCCGAGCTGCAGGGTGATCTGCTCGACCGAACTGTCATTGGTCGCCGTGTCGGTGGAGAAATTGGTGATCTGCCGCTCGACCATGGCGCTGAACCGGCCCTGCGAGGTGGTATCGCTGAGGTCGTATTCCTGGATGCTCATCGCCGCCAGGGTCATGACCATCTGGCGCAGGCCGTTCTCATTGGCGCGGACGCCATAGCCGACCTTGGTGGAGTCATCGACCTGCGCGGTGGCGGAGAGGCGGGGATTGTCGCCAGCGGTGCCGATCTCGCCATTGTACCACTTGATGGTAGGGCGGGAGTCGAAACCGGTGGTGGGGGCCCAGCCCTTGGCATTTTCGATGCCGTTGGACAGGTCGATGCGGCGCGGTACGCCATCGGCGCTGAAGAAATCATCGGCGGCCGCATAGGTCGATGCGGCGACCAGGGTGGTCTTGCTGACATCGTCGAGCTTGAGCTTGAGCGCGGCCTCGAAAGATGCGGCCGTTTCTTCGGCATTGGCGCCGATGCGGAACTGGCCGGTCTGCGGCTCGCGATCAACCGCCTGCAGCGACATGGGCGTGGTCGTGCCATCGGGCAGGGTCAGGTTGACGGTGATGGATTCGCCGGAGCGGGGAATGCCGTTGAAAGTGATCGAGACACTGGCCGAAGGGCCTGACACGGCCGAAACGGTGACCTTGCTGCTGGTGGTCGAGGCCGAGGACAGGCGATAGCCGAACTCGGTGGCCGGGATCTCTTCCTGCAGGCGGATGGTCGTCGGCGGAGTCCCCAGGGCTTCGGCGTTGAGGCGTCCGGTCTTTACTGGCGCCTCGAGCTTGCCCATGGCCGTCTCGATGGCCGATTGCAGATTGCCCAGCGCCTGCTTGCGGTTGGCGCCGATCTCATACTGGACGGGATCGGCAGCCGGATCGGCCGGGCCGGTGACGGCTTCGAACACCAGGTCGCGCGTGACGCCATCTGGCCCCTTGACGCCGATGGTCAGCCGTTCGCCGGCTGCCGGCAGCGCCTGCATCTTGATGCCGACCTTTTCCATGCCGTCCTGATGGCCGATGATCTTCACGTCGCTATTGGAGGTGACGAACTTGGTGAAGTTCTCGAGCGTGCCAAGCTTCTGCCCCATCAGGTTCTGCAGATTGCCGGCGGTCTCCTCGAGATTGCCGCCAATGCTGTATTGCGGCGGGGTGGCATTGGGGTCGGAAGGACCGTTGACGGCAACGGCGGTGAACGCCTGGGTGGAGCCATCGCGGCGCGTCAGAGTCATGCTGATCTGGTCGCCAACGCTAGGCTGCACGCTCACCTGCACGGTCGGCGCCAGCGGCTCGGAGGTCGGGCCAAAGGTCTGCATGGAATTGGTATTGCCCGAGATCGAGGTGATCTTGTAGCCGAAGCGCTCGAACTCGGACGAATTGACCACGAGGTCATTGCCCCAATAGCCGTAGATCTCACTGCGTGGCAGGCCGAGCGAACCCAGCGTGTCGGTGCTGTCCGGCCCCTGGTCCGCCAGCTTGCGTTCACCGGCAACGGTGAGGAAGCCGTCGGATTTGCCGTCACCATTCATGATGCGGTCATAAGTTGCCACGGGGGCAGCGTCGGTCTTGTTGCCGCCCATGAGGTAGCGACCAGCAACATTGAGGTTCAGCGTTTCGAGCAGCAGCGACAGGCGATTGATAGAGTTCTGCTGCAGGCTGACCATGGTCAGGTTGTTTTCGCCAAAGCTGGTGGGCGAGGCCGCCGTGCGGGCCTCGGACTTCAACCCATTGATGGCGGTGAAGGCCTGGTCGAGGAAATTCAGCCGCAGGTTCACCGTATTGATATTGGCATTGAAGGATTCGAGCTTGGAGACGCGCGTGCGGGTGGCCAGCGACACCGCGCGGTCATTGCCCATTTCGGCCAGGGTCTGCGCCTTTTGCCCGCTACCGAGCTGCGTCTGCAGCTTGCCCAGCGAATCCTGCATCTTGGAGATGACGCTGTAGCCTGCCTGCACCGGGTACATGGACTTATTGACGAGCATGATCGGCGTCCTCAGCTAAAGGTTTGCATCAGCGTGTTGAGCAGTTCCTGCACGACAGAGGCGACGCGGGCATTGGCGGCATAGGCATTCTGCAGTTCCATCAAGCGAGCGACTTCCTCGTTGATGTCGACACCGTACTTTTCGTCCATGCGCGAGGTGATGGCGTCAAGCGTCTGGCTATTGGCCTCGGCGGTGGAGAGAGCCGTCGAGATGGTGCTGCCCTGATATTCCATGGTCTGGAACACCATGTCGGACAGCGTACCCGAAAGGCGGAAGCCGCCCGAGGTCACGGCCACGGCCGAATTGGAGCCAAAGCGCAGCGTATTGAACTGCTCGACCAGATAGTCGACGCGCTTGCTGTCGCCCGCGCTGGTGCCGGCGGCATAGTTGACCAGCAGCTTGTTGTCGGTGATCACGTCTGGATTGACGGTGATCCGCGAGGCAAAGCCAAGGCGTTGCCCTTTGCCGGACAGGCTGTTGGTGAATGGGGTACCGTCCGAGTCCACGAAGAGATTGAAGCCGAGGTCGCCGGCCTGATCCTGGCTGGGGGTCCAGCGGGACGTGGCCGATAGCGGCAGCGCATTGCTGTTGGCGCGGATATCGAGCGTAGTGCCCGCATTGACGTTGAAGGTCGGGCCCAGATTGAGCGAGGAATTGAGCACGGTGGCGACGTAGTTCATGTCGATCGTGCCGATCGGCCCGCCATTGGCGAAATTGATGCCGACGACCTGGGTACCGAGGCTATCCGGGGTGGTGAGCGGCAGCTTGGACGGATCGTCGACGCGCACAATGCGGGCATTGTGCTCGATGCCGTTGGCGTCGCGATAGCGCATGACGACATCATTGCCGTCCTGCAGCTTGGCCAGATCGACCGAATAGCCCTGGGGCGAGCCGGTGGCCTCGGCGGCAGGGGTCTGCACGGTCGAGAACACCTGCGCCAGGGCGCCGGCGATATCGTCGAGCTGCTTCTGCGCGTCCTGCAGCACGGTGTCGCGCATATTGATCAGGGCGCCGAGTGTCCCCGAGCGGATGGCGCCGTCCTTGACCAGATCGACGCGGGTGCCGTTGGGGGTCTCGATAACCAGCTTGCCGACATTGCTCTGCGCGTCGTCGACATTGAACTGGGAAGCCGCATTGAGCGAGCCAGCCTGTTCGAACACCAGCTTGGACGGCTTGACGTCGAGCATGGAGGCGCCCGAAAGCGTCGAAACGCGGACGGTGCCATCGGTATTGTAGTCGACCCGCAGATCCATCATCTCGGAAAGCCCCGAGACGATACGGTCGCGCTGATCGAGCAGGCTGTTGCGAGTGTTCTGATCGACGCCGTAATCGGCCAGGATCATATTGACGTCGCGCAGCGAGCCCAGCATCGAATTGACCTGGTCGACGGCAGTCGCCATGCGGGTCTCGGTTTCCCGACGCATGCTCTGCACTTCCAGAGACAGGCGATTGAGCGTGTTGGCCATGTTGGTGGCCTGCGCCACCACTTCGGCACGGGTCGCATAGTTGTCCGGGCTGGTGGCCAGGGAGTCGAGAGACCCCGAAAGCTTGCCGAGGACGGAGTCGAGCGAACCGGCACTGCCAGGCTTGCCCAGGGCAGTCTGCAGGCGATCCATGAACGATCCCCGCGTGGCGGAGAAGGCGGTCTCGGGAACCTGCTTGGTGTAGTAGTTCTGCAAAATGGAGTCGAAGGAGCGTTCGACCTTGCCGGCGCGGACATAGGAATTGTCGCCGCGCCCGACTTCGATGACGTTGATGGTCTGCTTGTGATAGCCCGGCGTCCCCGCATTGGAAATATTGCGAGAGATGACCTCAAGTGCCGACTGGCTGACCTTGAGACCGGACAGGGCATTGCCGATGGCAACCGTCAGACCCATTGCAAGACCCTCTTGGCGTTAGACAGAAGCGGGACGAAAAAGGAAACGCTGCACCAATCCCCGCCCAGGCAAGGCGAAATCCGGCCAGACAGCCCGTAAGGCCGATTGAAACTGATGCAGCGTCCCAAAATCATCGTGGCCTCAACGGATCATGTTGAGGGCTTCCTTCAGCATGTCGTCGGCGGCGCTGACGATGCGCGTATTCGCCGAATAGGCCTGCTGAGTGACGATCAGTTTGGTGAATTCCTCCGAGATGTCAGTGTTGGATGCTTCGGTTGACGAGCCCACAATGCCCTCCCCGCTCTGGCCGATAATGGCTTCGCCGGATTCTGAGGTTGCGGTATAGGCACCGCCATCGCCGCGCTTGAGCGCATTGGCGTTGGAGAAGCTGGCGGTGATGATCTGGGCGACTTCGCGGGTTTCGCCGTTGGAGTAGGAGGCGACGACGCGACCGCCATCGGAGATACCGACAGAGATGAACTCACCCGCGCCATAGCCATTCTGTTTCAGCGTCGTGGTGGTCGCCGCGCCGCTATTGTCGGCAAACTGGGTCATGCCCTTCATGCCGTGGTCGATATCGATCGAGCCATACATGGTGCCGTTGACCGACAGATTGTTGATGGTCAGCTTCTCGGTGCCCGAGCTGCTGGCCACTGCCGGATAGGGGGTGATGCCCGCAAGGATACCGCCCTCATAGGCGTAGTCTGCAAGCTTGGTCCAGGCGGTGGTGGCGCCGGCGCGGCTATCCGAGGCGTAGAACAGGCCCCAGCTTTCCTTGCCGGTTTCATTGCTGAGCTTGGCCCAGCGCATCTGCAGGTTGATCGGCTCGCCGGTCTGCGAATAGACGGTGATGCCGCCGCCGGAGATGGATTCAGAGACGAAGCGGTCGCTGTCGCTGGCGAGCACCGTATTCAGCGTGCCGGGCTCGGCATCGTAATTGCCGTTGATATTGAACTTGTTGGCGGCAGTGCCGGTGACGCGAACGTCGGCCGTGTAATTGCCGTTGAAGTTCATCTCGATGGTGCCGCCATTGGCATTGAGCGTCATCAGCGAGGCGGTGGCACCGCCATTGGCGCGCAGATCGGCCTGGATCGCGGCGAGCATGTCGGCCACGGTGCCACCGGCGTTGATCTTGACCTCGCCCGGCGCCATGCCGGTGAGCGAACCGGTGATGTCCATGCGATAGGTGCGGGTGATGCCGCCAATGGTGAAGCTGATGGAGTCGCCCTGCTCGACCATCATGCTGGCAGGCGCCACGGCAGCGGTGACATTGCTGCCGGTGGCCGTGTCGGTCACCGAGTCGAGACCGAGCACAGCGCCGGACATGGTGCCGGCGCGGGCGCTGGAAAAGGCCAGCGTGCTGGTGCTGTTGGGGGCCAGCGACACGGCGATCTGGCCATTCTTCAGGCCAACGGTCAGCTCGCTGTCGCCGCTGAGGTCGCGCAGCTTCTGCTGCATGTCGGCGAGCATGGTGTTGATCGTGCCATTGGCGACGATTTCCTCGCCCGAACCAGTGGTGGCGGCATCGGCGGCCTCAATGGCGGCTGGCACCGGATGGGCAATGGTCATCTGGCCAGTGGCAGCGTTATAGCCCACGGTGGCACCGGGGAAGGATGCCTGGAAGGCGGCCAGAAGCCCCGCGGCATCGGCCGACTGGGCGCCGAAATCGACGGCGACGGGCGGATTGCCGACCGAGATATCGTTCTTCTGGTGCAGGACTTCGAGTTCCTGCGGGGAAATGTTCAGAACAGTGGTCTTGCCGATACCGGCGACGGTACCCGGCGTGGAAGAACCGAAGGTGATAAGCCCATTGCCACCGGCCACGGCAGTGGTCGGAGCGGCGGCGCGGTCGCCGGCATTGTAGGTAACGGTCAGCGTACCGGCGGCGGCGTCATAAGTGGCTGATGCCACATCGGGGTGAGCAGCGACTGCAGCTTCGAGATCAGCCGCCGTCGCGCCTGCCGGCGAAATTGCCTGGCCTCCGAAGGTGAAGCCCGCCGCAGCCAGAGCCGCCAGATTGGCGCTCGGCACATTGAGCACAGTTGTCGCCGCAGTATTGGCGGGATAGCCGGTATTGGAGCTGGCGATGGTCACAGAGGGCGTCGAGGCATTGTCGGTGTTGAACCGAATGCCGTAGGTGGTGCCGTTGATCGTGACGTTGAGACGATCATTGTCCTGCACCAGCGAGCTGGCGAGCGCCGTGCCATTGACCAGCGAGCCAATCGCATAGGCCGGGGTACTGGCAGGCAGGCCGGCGCCGCTGGCCTTGGGATAGTTCGGCGTGCCCAGCACGCTGCCGAAATTCCAGGGCTTGAGCAGCTCGCTGCCCGGCGCCGTGGCCTGGTAGGAGGCGGTCTTGGGCAGGAGCGGCAGGTTGAGCTGATAATTGACCGAGGTGGTGCGCTTGGCCGGCAGGAAGGAATTGTCGATCTGGATCGGCTGGGCCACCGAACCGGTAACGACGCCATTGTTCATGGCAAGGCCGGTGAGGCGATAGCCGGCGCCATTGACCAGATAGCCATTGCGATCGCTGTCGAAGTCGCCACGACGAGTGTAATAGGTACCGCCGCTGCCATCGCCGGGCTCGACCACGAAGAAGCCGGAGCCGTTGAGCGCCATATAGGTCTCGGTCTCGGCGTTCTGGATATCGCCGCGCAGGGTATTGGTGGCCACCGAGTAGGCCGACACCGCACCGGCGACCTGGCTTTTCACCGGCGCGTCAGGGATCAGGTCCAGGAAGCTGGTATCGATGCGCTTGTAGCCAATTGTCTGCGAGTTGGCGATGTTGCCCGAGATATTCTCCATCGCATGCGACTGCGCCTTGAGACCGGACACCGCACTTTGCAGAGCACCAAAAATACCCATCTAAAACTCCAATTCCCCAATCGGCGGGACAAGCGCCTACTCTGCCCATGCAAATGCAAGTGCGATGCCAACAAGCCAATGCGTTGATTTTACGATTGTTTTACCATGATAGAGCCGTGCAGAATTCGCCGGAGCGGCAATTCTGGCAGGGTGGAGTGGCAAATTCTGCCGGGTGTGAAACGCTTGTCGGCGTGCGGCCTTTGCTCTAAACGCGAGGGCCGAAGACCGAAGGCGCGCCATGCTGTTCAACACCCCAGACGAGTTCATCAATGCCCCGCGCCGGGCCATCACCGTTTTCGGCATGGCCGGGGTCGGCAAGACGCGTCTCAGCAACATGCTGCGCGACCAGCACTGGTTCCATTATTCGGCCGATTACCGCATCGGCACGCGCTATATGGGCGAGTTCATCGTCGACAATTTCAAGCGCGAGGCCATGAAGGTGCCGTTCCTGGCGCAGCTTTTGCGCACGGACTCGATCTACATCTCGTCCAACATAACCTTCGACAATCTCGACCCGCTGTCGACCTATCTCGGGACGCCCGGCGATCCCAATCGCGGCGGCCTGCCGCTGGCCGAGTATCAGCGCCGGCAGGAACAGCACAGCGTGGCGGAAATCGCCGCCCTCTGCGACCTGCCCTATTTCATTGATCGTGCCGCAGAGCTCTACGGCTATGACAATTTCATCGCCGATACCGGCGGGTCGCTGATCGAAGTCATCGACCACGACAATCCGGAAGACCCGGTGGTCAAGACGCTGACCGAGAACACCGCCCTGCTCTATATCCGCGGCACCGACAAGGACGCCGCCGAGCTGGTCAAGCGCTTTAAGAAATCGCCCAAACCGATGTATTATCGGCCGCATTTCCTGGTGGAGAAATGGGCCGAGTACAAGCTGATCCAGGGCATTCACGACGACAATGACATCGACCCCGCTGGGTTCGGCACCTGGGGCTTCGAGGCACTGCTGCATGACCGCCTGCCCCGCTACCAGGCGCTGGCCGACAATTTCGGCTATGTGATCGAGGCATCGGACCTGGCGACGGTGCGCGACGGCGACGAATTCATCGACCTGGTGGCAGCGGCGATCAGCAAGCGAATGCGTTAGCGCGTGCCCCCGCTTGAGGGTGAGCACGCGCCGGCTTGAACCGCTTGTCTGTCGCACCCAATTAAGAGGCTGCCATGCCCATTCGCATTCCCGATAATCTGCCTGCCCGCAAGACGCTCGAACAAGAGGGCGTCTATGTCATGGATTCCACGCGCGCCGCGCGCCAGGATATCCGTCCGCTCGAATTCGGCCTTCTCAACCTGATGCCGAACAAGGAGCGCACCGAGACCCAGTTCACACGGCTGATCGGCGCCACGCCGCTTCAGATCAATCTCAGTCTCGTGCGCATCACCGAGCACCAGTCCAAGCACACCTCGGAAGAATATCTCAACAGCTTCTACCAGACCTGGGAAGAGGTGAAGGAGCGCAAGTTCGACGGCTTCATCGTCACCGGCGCGCCCATTGCCAATATCCCGTTCGAAGAGGTGCGGTACTGGAAGGAAATGCTCGAGATCATGGCGTGGACCCGCACTAATGTGCACCACACCATGTTCATCTGCTGGGGCGCACAGGCCGCATTGCACCATTTCCACCAGGCGCGCCGCTATCGCATGGACAAGAAGGCGTTTGGCGTATTCCGGCACCAGATCCTGAAACCCGGTTCACCCTGGCTGCGCGGCATGTCCGACAGCCCCATGATCCCGGTCTCGCGCTATAACGATATCGAGCGGGCCAGCATCGGTGACGACCTTGAGGTGTTGATCGACAATCCTGAACTCGGGCTCTGCATGCTGGAGCGCAAGGATGGGCGGGCGGTCTATTTCCTCAACCATCTGGAATATGACAATCGCTCGCTCGCCGACGAATATGAGCGCGACATCGCCGCCGGACTGGACACGCCGCCACCCGCCAATCTCTACCCCAATGGCGACACATCGGCGGTTCCGGAAAACCGCTGGCGCAGTCATGCGCATCTGCTGTTCCAGAACTGGATCAACGAGATCTACCAGACGACACCCTACAAGCTGGACGAGATCGGACAGTAAGGCGACACCCCCACCCCGCCTCCCCCCTGAAAAAGGGGGAGGAGCCCGTCTGTGGCTTACGAAGGTGGAGACAAGCGCGATCTGTTCCTCCCCCTTTTTCAGGGGGAGGTTAGGCGGGGGCCAGCATTGGCGTACCGCCCCAACACCCCCAGCCCTTCCCAAACCCGTCCCCGCTCCCTACCTTGCAGGGGTAACAGGGGACACGCCTTGCCGCAGCCGCCGACCACGATCACCGACGAACTGGGCATTGCCCTCTCCAATCTTGCCGATAGCGCCAGCGGGGTCCTGACCCCGACCCTGCGGCTGGGCGTGACCGGGTTGTCGCGCGCCGGAAAAACCATTTTCATCACCGCGCTGGTGCATAATCTGCTGACCCAGGGACGCCTGCCCGGCTTCGCGCCGCTGGCCGATGGGCGCTTCATCGGCGCCAAGCTCGCCGAATATCCAGACGCCACCATTCCGCGTTTCGCTTATGAGCAGCATATGGCGGCGCTGACGGCAAATCCGCCGACCTGGCCGGAAAGCACGCGCAGGATTTCGCAGCTGCGCATCGTGCTCAAATACCAGTCGGCCAAATGGTGGGCGGGAATGACCGGCCCCGCGACGCTCAATCTCGATATTGTCGACTATCCCGGCGAATGGCTGCTCGACCTGCCACTGCTCGGGCTGAGCTTTGCCGAATGGAGCGCCGATGCGCTGGCCCGGGCGCGAAAACCCGGCCATGCCGAGGAGGCCGAGGCCTTTCTGCGCGAACTCGACAGCACCGACGTGCTCAAGGACGCCAACGACCCCGATGCCGAGCGGTTGGCTGCGGCGTTCACCAGCTATCTCAGGCGCAGCCGCGAGCATGGGGCGCTCTCCACGCTGCCACCCGGCCGGTTCCTGCTTCCCGGCGATCTCGAAGGCTCGCCGGCGCTCACCTTTGCTCCGCTGCCCAAGCCAGATGGAGCAGCACGGCGAAATAGCCTTTATGCCATGCTGGAGCACCGCTACGAGGCCTATAAGGCGCAGGTGGTGCGGCCATTCTTCCGCGACCATTTCGCCCGGCTGGACCGGCAGGTGGTGCTGGTGGACACTTTGCGGGCGCTGAATACCGGGCCTGCCGCCGTTGCCGATCTGGAAACGGCGCTGACAGCCGTGCTGGCCTGCTTCCGCCAGGGCGAAACCAACCCGCTGCTGCGCCCCTTTACCCGCCAGATCGACCGTATCCTCTTCGCCGCCACCAAGGCCGACCACGTGCACCACACCAGCCACGACCGGCTGGAAGCGATCCTCAACCGGCTGGTTGCCAATGCCGCCGGCCGCGCCCGCTTTGCCGGGGCGCAGACGCGGTCCATCGCCCTGGCCGGCATTCGCGCCACCGCCGAAGGCACCATTCGCGAGAATGGCGAGACGTTGCCGACGCTGATCGGCACCCCGCTCAAGGGCGAGGCGCTGGACGGCACGACCTATGACGGCAAGACCGAAATCGCCTTGTTTCCCGGTGACTTGCCGGAGCGCCCGGATTCATTGTTCGAGAATGGCAATCCGGTGGCGCTCAACTTCCTGCGCTTTGCGCCGCCTGCCCGGCTGGAGCGCAATGCCGCCGGAGAGGTGGTGCTGCCCCATATCAGGCTCGACCGCGCCCTCGACTACCTCATCGGAGACTGGATGGCATGAAGCGCTCCATAGCCCATACCATCAGCAGCGGCACCGATACGCCCGAGCCGACACGTGCGCCCCGCGCCTTCGTGCCCGACCGGGCCGAGATTGTCGAAACCAGGTTTGAGCCGGAGGCTGATCCGGAACTGGTGACGCCACCGCCGCGGCGCATGAGCTGGTGGGGCCGACTGGCCTGGACCACCGGGGGCATTCTGGTCTCGGCCGGGCTGGGCCTCGCCGCCGACCGGCTGATCCGCGACCTCTTCGCCAGCAACCAATATCTGGGCTATGTCGGCCTTGGCGTGCTCGGCGCTTTCCTCGTGGCGGTTCTGGCGCTGGTGCTGCGCGAAATGCTGGCGCTGCGGCGCCTGCGGGTGCTCGATACACTCAAAGCTGAGGCGAAGGAAGCCAGCATCGGCAATGACCGCAAGCTGGCTGGCAAGGTCGCCGAGGAGCTGGAAGCCATCTATGCCCATCGCCCGGAATTGGCGCGACCACGCGCGCAGCTCTCGGACAATCTCGAGCATCTGTTCGACGGCACCGAGGTGATCACCCTGGCCGAGCGCAGCCTGATGGCGCCGCTCGACGCAAGGGCGAAGGCGCTGACGGCAGCCTCGGCGCGGCGCGTGGCGCTGGTCACGGCGGTATCGCCGCGGGCGCTGATCGACGTGGCTTTCGTCATCTATGAAAGCATTCGCCTCGCCGGGGCTATTGCCGCGCTCTACGGTGCCCGCCCCGGCTTTTTCGGCTTTTGGCGGCTGGCTGGCGCCGTACTGGCCCATCTGGCCGTCACCGGCGGTCTGGTGCTGACCGACGGCGTGGTCGAGCAGCTGGTCGGCCAGGGGCTGGCCGCAAAGCTGTCGGCGCGGCTGGGTGAAGGCGTGGTCAATGGGCTGATGACGGTGCGCGTCGGAATCGCGGCGATGCGGGTGGTTCGTCCATTGCCTTTCGAGACTCTGCCCCAGCCTATGGTTCGGGATTTCATTCCCGAGCTGGTGAAGGTGACGCAGGATGCGGGGAAGAGCGCAAGTTAAGCGGGATAACACCCCCACCCAACCTCCCCCTGAAGGAGGGGGAGGAGCCGACAGGGGCTTCCCGGCAGCTCAGCACGCACGATAGGTCCCTCCCCCTTCTTCAGGGGAAGGATAGGTGGGGGTCTGTCTCAATCCTTGGCCGCACTCGGCGCCAGGGTGAGTTTCAGGCCATCGAGGGCGTCGGAGCAGAGAATCTGGCAGGAGAGGCGGGAATTGGTCTTCACGTCGCCGACCGAGTCCAGCATGTCCTCTTCCTCGTCGCTGGGGGCGCCGACGGCATCGAGCCAATCATTGTCCACATAGCAGTGGCAAGTGGCGCAGCTCAGCGCGCCGCCGCATTCGGCCTTGATGTTGAGGCCCCAGTCGCGGATGACCTCCATGACGCGCCAGCCGTCGAGCCCTTCGAGCTCGTGCACGTCGCCAGACTGGTCGGTAACGATGATCTTCATGGGGCGCTCCTCAACAGCGCGATGGGGATAGCGTCAAGTTGCCAGAACAACAAGACTATCATTGATCGTCACCACCCGGCCATCCTCGGACTTGATCCGAGGACCGGGTGGTGCATGCCTCCGCAAGATGGATTGCCCGGTCAAGCCGGGCAATGACGATGGGGGGTTATTGCAGCAGGCTCTAAGCCACACCAAGCTTCTTCTGCAGTTTGGTGCTCGACGTCGTGTACTGGAACACCACGCGCTCGCCGGGCGAGACGATCGCCTTGGCGGCCTGGGCCATCAGTGCGGCTTCGTGGAAGCCGGAAAGGATGAGCTTGAGCTTGCCGGGGTAATAATTGATGTCGCCGATGGCGAAGATGCCGGGCACCGAGGTCTCGAACTTTTCGGTGTCGACCACGATGGTATTGTCGTTGAGCTCGAGGCCCCAATCGGCGACCGGACCGAGCTTCATGGTGAGACCGAAGAAGGGCAGCAGGCGGGTGGCGGGGATCGAGAGGTCACCGGCTTCGGTGGTCAGATGCACATGGTTGATCTGGCCGTTTTCGCCATCGAGCTTGGCGATCTGGCCGAGCTGGAAGTTGACCTTACCTTCTGCCACCAGCTCCTTCATCTTGTTGACCGAGGCCGGGGCGGCCTTGAAGGCGTCGCGGCGATGCACCAGCGTCAGGGTGCGGACGATGGGCTGCAGGTTCAGCGTCCAGTCGAGCGCCGAGTCACCGCCGCCGACGATCACCACGTCCTGGCCGCGGAAATCTTCCATTTTGCGGACGGCGTAGAAAACGGACTTGTTTTCGAACTGCTCGATCTCCGGCACCGGCGGGCGCTTGGGCTGGAACGAGCCACCGCCGGCCGCGATCACCACGACCTTGGTATAGAAGGTCTCGTCGGCATCGGTCTGCAGCTTGAACGAGCCGTCCTCGAGCTTCTCGATGGAATTGACCATGCGCGAGAAATGGAACTCGGGGGAGAAGGGCGCGATCTGCGCCATCAGGTTGTCGGTCAACTGCTGGCCGGTGACCACGGGAAAGCCCGGAATGTCGTAGATCGGCTTTTCCGGATAGAGCTCGGCGCACTGGCCGCCCGGACGGTCGAGAATGTCGATGAAGTGGCATTTGATGTCGAGCAGCCCGAGTTCGAAGGCCGCGAACAGCCCGCAGGGGCCCGCGCCAATGACAACGACATCGGTGGTGATCTCAGTGCTCATCTTTCAAAGTCCATTCGAAACCGGAACCGCCAGCGGCTCCGGAATTGGTCCCATCGGGGCACCCTGCCCCGCGCTGTTTGATGGGAACCGCCGCTGTCACCAGCGGCCCCGGCGGATCGCCTAAAGGCGACGACTACGCTCCACTTATCCTAGGAGACGCGACGAAGGAAGGGGCGCGTGCCCAGCGGAATCTCGGTGACGCCGACCGGCTGGTAGAACACCGAAACCTCAGGCAGGCGGTTTTCGATCAGCGCTTGGCGGGTCGGTTCGTGGGTGACCACCAGCGCATTGATGCCGCAGCGCAGCATATGCGGAATCTGATCCTGCAAAACGTCGCCCAAGGCTCTGATTTCACCGGCATATTTGTATCGCTCGACCAGGAGCCGCGCGGTGGAATAGCCGCGACCATCAGTGAACGAGGGGAAGAGGATCGCGATCGAGGCGAAGCGGGAGAGATCGTCGGCGACGTCCTCGATTTTGTCGCCCGGGGAAACCAGCAGCCCCAGTGGATGCGGATTGGCCAGGAACTCGGCGCGATGGGCGAGGAAAACCGGCAGCGGCACATGCACATAGCGCGCTTCAGCGGGATTGGTGCTCTCTTCCCAGGCCTTGAACGGGTCGGCGATGAAGGCACCGTCTTTCCAGAGCGTGTGGCGGTTGGCAGCTTTCATCGGATTGGCGATCGCTCCACTGAAATCGTAATGGATGCCGCATTCCTTCTTGTTGAGGCCGCGCCACCGTCCGGCGCGCGGGTCCTCGCCCTCGGCAACCACCGAAGTACAGGGCGCGCAGCCAATGGACTTGTAGCCTTTGGCATAGAGCGGATGCTCGGGCAAGTTATGCTTCTGGCGGTATTCCACGACATCGGCATCGGTGAAATAGGCCAGCGGATTGACCTTAATGCGGTCGTCCGAGGTGAGCTCGAAATGCGGGAGAACGCCGCGTTCCTTGGTCTGGTAGCGCTTCCTGCCGGTGACCCAACCACCATATTGCTCGGTAATCGGCTCCAGCGGTTCGGTCTTGCGGATATGGCAGCAGGAATCGGGGTCCGTCTCCCACAGGTCGCCATTAGGATCGAAACGCTTGATATCAGCCGGGTCCGGATGGATGCCGTGGATATTGAGGAGGCCGAACTGCCTTTTCAGCGTCTCGACATAGGCCAGCGTCTCGGGAAAATGCTTGCCGGTTTCAAGGAAATAGACCGGCATGGACGGGTCCACCTGCGCCACCATATGCAGCAGCACGGCGGAGTCAGCACCGAAGGACGAGACGATGGCAAGGTCGCCGGGAATGACGTCGCTGACCGCATAGCGCAGCACGCCGACAGCATCCATCTCATCGAACATGCCGTTGAGCGCAAGAATACCGAGGGCCCGCAGCTTGTCATTGGCGACGGGAACGGGAGCGAGTTTAGGCATGGCCATGGAATGTCTCCTTGCGCACGGCGCCCCTATTCCTCTCCCCCTCGGGGAGAGGTGGCCCGGCAAAGCCGGGTCGGTGAGGGGGTACCATCCACCCTTGTTGGGGCATCCCCCTCATCCGGCGCTGCGCGCCACCTTCTCCCCGAGAGGGAGAAGAAAAGGAGCCTCCGCGATCAAAACTAAGCATCCCCATACAACGCCTCCTTGAACGGCGCCTCGCCCAGTCGGCGATAGGCGGCGAGGAAGGGTTCTTCGGCGCTGGTGCGGTTGGCGATGTAGAAATCGACCAGCTTTTCGATGGCGCCGGGAACGGCGTCGGCCTCGAAGCCCGGGCCGATGATCTTGCCCACGGCAGCCTGCTCGGTCGCGTCGCCGCCCAGGGTGATCTGATAGAGCTCGCCACCCTTCTTCTCGACGCCCAGAATGCCGATATGGCCCACATGGTGGTGCCCGCAGGCGTTGATGCAGCCGGAAATCTTGATCTTGAGATCGCCGATATCCTTCTGGCGCTCGGGAGCGGCGAATTTCTTGGAGATTTCCTGAGCAATCGGAATGGAACGGGCATTGGCCAGGGCACAGAAGTCGAGACCGGGGCAGCAGATCATGTCGGTGATCTGGTTGTTGTTACCCTCGGCGAGGCCGTTGGCGACCAGCAGGTGGTAGACGGCGCGCAGATCAGCGACAGCCACATGCGGCAGGACCAGGTTCTGCTCATGCGTTACGCGCAACTCGTCATAGGAATAGCGCTCGGCAAGATCGGCGACGACATCGATCTGCGTATCCGTCGCGTCGCCCGGCGCACCGCCGACCGGCTTCAGCGAAATGGTAATCGCTGCGTAACCGGTCTGCTTGTGCGGGAAGAGGTTGTTGTCGAGCCAGCGGCCATAGGCCGGGTCGATGATTGACTGATAGGCGATATCGATCTTGTCGCCGGAACGGTCGGCAAAATCGGGCGGCGCGAAATAGGCGGTGATGCGGTCGAGTTCTTCCTGCGGTAGGGTGAGCACACCGCCGCGCACTTCTGCGAACTCGGCTTCCACCTGGCCCTTGATGCTCTCAAGCCCCTCTTCGTGGACGAGAATCTTGATGCGCGCCTTGTACTTGTTGTCGCGGCGGCCATAGCGGTTGTAAACGCGCATAATGGATTCGAGATAAGCCAAGAGGTGCTCGTTGGGCACGAAGCTGTTGATCAGCTTGGCAATCATCGGCGTACGGCCAAGACCACCGCCGACCCAGACTTCCCAGCCAACCTCACCCGCACCATTCACTGCGGCCTGCAAGCCGATGTCGTGGAAACGAATGGCAGCGCGGTCATTGGGCGACCCGGTGATGGCGATCTTGAACTTGCGCGGCAGGTAGGAAAATTCGGGGTGGAGGCTCGACCATTGCCGCAGGATTTCGGCAATGGGGCGCGGATCGATGATCTCGTCAGCGGCAGCGCCCGCAAACTGGTCGGTCGTGACATTGCGGATGCAATTGCCCGAGGTCTGGATGGCGTGCATTTCGACGGAGGCCAACTCCTCGAGGATCACCGGAATGTCCTTGAGCTTTGGCCAGTTGAACTGGATGTTCTGCCGGGTGGTGAAGTGGCCATAGCCGCGATCATAGGTGCGGGCGATATGGGCGAGCTTGCGCATCTGCCGGCTGTTCATCGTGCCATAGGGCACGGCGATGCGCAGCATATAGGCGTGCAATTGCAAATAGAGCCCGTTCATCAGCCGCAGCGGCCGGAACTGGTCCTCAGTCAATTCGCCCGAAAGGCGGCGCTTCACCTGGTCGGCAAACTGCGCCGTGCGACCCGCTACGAAAGCGGCGTCGAATTCGTCATATCGATACATGCCCGTCGTCACCTAAGTGCTGGCGATCATACGCCTGCCCATGAAGAGTTAGGGGAGCGGTGGGGCCCGCCGCCCGGATGCGTTCGCGCAGGCGCTTGGGCACGATTTGCCCGCCCTCCTGACTTACTTCTTCGATTTCAAGACTGATCACCCTGCCGCCGGCCTTGGTGGCGGCCAGTGCAGCGTCGCGCTCGGCCGTCTCGTCCTTGGAGAACAATCGAGCTGCCTGGAGATCCTCGACCCAGGTGCCGGTGCCGTCGAGATAGACGGTGGCGCCCGAGATCAGTTCATTGCCGGTGAGGATTTCCATGGATCAGGCTACCTTGAAAGAAATGGCGGCCGCCGAAGCGGCATGGGCCCAGTCGCCATGGGCGACAGCACGGCCAACGAGAATGACGGCAGGGCCATCGATGAAATCGACGGCACCGGCGGCGAGACCGCCCAACGTGCCTGCATAGGAGGTGCTGCTCGGACGGCCCGCATTGACGACAATGCCGATCGGCAGGTCGGCGGGAGCGCCCTGGGCGAGGAGACGCCCGGCGGTGTCTGCGGCAATGGCCTTGCCCATATAGAGCGCCAGCGTCAGCCCCGACTGGGCCAGAGCGGCCCAATGGGCGAGGTCACTGTCGTCGGCGCCATGGGCGGTGGCCATGACGAAGCCGCTCGACACTTTTCGCAAGGTCACCGGCGTGGCGGTGTCGGCGGCAGCGGCCAGTGCGGCGCTGACACCAGGGACGATCTCATAGGCGAACCCAGCCTTGCGCAGCGCTTCGATCTCCTCGCCGGCGCGCCCGAAGACCATGGGATCGCCGGATTTGAGCCGAGCGACCTTCTTGCCCTCGCCCGCCAGCCGCACGATCAGCGTATTGATCTGCGCCTGGCTGAAGGAGTGATGGCCGCGCGCCTTGCCGACGCAGATCTGCTCGGCATCGCGACGGCCCATTTCGACGACGGCGGCGGGCACCAGCTGGTCATGCACGATAACATCGGCCTGTTGCAGCAGCCGCTGGGCGCGCAATGTCAGCAGGTCTTCGGCACCGGGACCGGCGCCGATCAGCCAGACCACGCCCTGCCCCGCGCCAGTTTCGGCGTGTTGGGCCAGCAGTGCCTCAGCATCCACACCCGGCCTTGTGACGAGGTCCTCATAGAAGCGCCGCCGTGCAGCGCCATCGTGAATCAAGCTCTCAACCTTGTGGCGTAACCCACCGGCGAGAGCGGCAATTTTGCCGATCCCGGGCGCCAGCAGCGCCTCGATCTGCGCCCGCACCAGCCGCGCCAGCACCGGCGCATCGCCCTCGGTTGAGATCGCGACGGTCAGAGGCGCGCGGTCGACAATGGAGGGGGTGTAGAAGTCGCATTCGGCCGGCACGTCGACCACATTGAGCGGAATGCCGAGCCGTCGCGCCTCGAGCTTGGCGATCTCCGCGGCAGGGCTTTCCTCGGCTACGAAGACCAGCGCCGCACCGGCAATGTCCCCTGCCGTAACGGCGCGGTTGTGAACGGTAGCCGGGAAGGAAGAAAAGTCGGCTTCGATATGGCTTGCGTAAATCTCTATCGAACCAGTAGTCTTAGAAACCAACCGGACCTTGTTGAGGGCCTCATCGTCTCCACCGACGATGATGATGCGCTTGCCCTTTACCTTGAAACTCAACGGGAATGTGTTGAGGAGTGCCATCTTCTTCCTGTACGCGAGATGGCGGAAAGTAATCCGAACTGGCGAATGCCAGCAAGGCCTTGAAATTCAATAGCTTTTATATTTCCTGCAAATGCTGCCCAGTAGAATGGGCAATCGGACTGCCGGGCGCTGCCGCCAAAAGAATCCATTTCACCTGCGCCGACGGAAAATTTACCCCCGCCAGTCTGGTTGTTGCGCATGTCGGCAGCGCCCCGGTTCGGGGGGTGCATGAAACGCACTGGCCCCTAGACTGGGCCCATGTCCAGATTGCACGCCGCGCTTTGCGCAACCATCCTCGCCCTCATTTCGCCGATCGCATTCGCCGGAGATTTTCCGCGCGAGGGCAATCCGGCGGTGCCGAATGGCGTGGCGGCACCCTTTATCGGCCAATGGTCCGTCGGCTTTCCCGATGACGAGACTACGATAGCGACCAGCACGCTGGTTGGCTGCGATGACCCGCTGGACATTGCGCTGGACGGTCCGGAAGGGATTGCACTCAGCCGCAAGACCGATATCGAGCCACCGGTGCGCCTGACGCTAAAAGCCTTCGCCGGACGAACCAACTGGCTGCCGGTGACGACGGGGCTGAGCTCCGTCATCGTCTGGCTCGATGCCGACAGCTTTTATCGCTACGAGGTCAGTGCGACGGGCAAGGCCGACTGGGACTGGCCGTTCCTGCACAGGCGCTGCGACTAACCCTGGCGGGTCGGCACGTGTACCACGAGGCCGTCGAGCTCCTGGCGCACCTTGATCTGGCAGGAGAGGCGGCTGTTGTCGCGTACGTCGAAGGCGAAATCGAGCATGTCTTCTTCCATCATCGACGGGCCGCCGACGGTCTCGCGCCAGGCATCGTCGACATAGACGTGGCAGGTGGCGCAGGTGCAGGCACCACCACATTCGGCCACGATCCCGGGCACGGCGTTCATGATCGCCGTCTCCATCACGGTCGAGCCGTTCTCGCCTTCGGTTTCGATGCGCTCACCCTGCGAGGTGACATAGGTAATCTTGGTCATTGGGAGGGCCTAGTCCTGCGGTCCGCTATCCAGCAGACCTTCCAGATAATGCTTTTCGATACCGAACAGTGTCTTCACTGCGGCGATCCGGTCAAGCGCTCCCTGCCGCGACCCTCCGCCGCCCTTTTGCGCGACGATCAGATTGTTCTTGGGTGTGTGGGCGTCGGACACGAACTCGAACACCTTGGTGCGATAGCCATTGGCCTCGAGGATCAGGGCTCGCAAGCCATCGGTCACCATCTCGGCCTGCTTTTCCATGAAGGTGCCGTGGCGCAGCAGGAAGTCGAGCTTCTCATCCGGCGAGCCCGCTTCCATTTGCCGGCGGATCTGCTTGTGGCAGCAGGGGGCGACGGCGATCAGCCGCGCACCGGCCTTGATGCCCTGATAGATGGCGTCGTCGGTGGCAGTATCGCAGGCATGGAGCGCGATCACCGCATCGGCGCCGCTGGCGTCGTAATCGAGGATGGAGCCATTCTCGAAACGAAGGCCGGAAAAGCCCGAGGCGGCAGCATTGGCATTGCCGTCCGCCACCAGCTTGTCCCGCAACTCGACGCCGATGATTTCGGTGCTCTGGCCGAGGCTTGAGAGATAGTCGTAAAGCGCAAAATCGAGATAGCCCTTACCAGCGCCCATATCGAGAATGCGCGGATTCTCTGCGTGAAGGGCCTGAATCAGGGGCGCAAAGATTTCGACCATCTTGTTGATCTGGCGGAACTTATCCTGCGCGTCATTGCGGACGGCGCCGTCCTTGCCGGTCAGGCCCAGCGCATGCAGCCAGGGCTTGTTGGTGGCAGCAAGCGGGCGGTTCTTGGCGCGGTCGTGATCGACCGGAGGCGCGTCTCGGCCGGCCACCTCGGTGCGCTTGAGGCGCAGCTTGTCGCCCTGCCGCTCGAACTGCAGATCGAACACCGCCGTCTCCAGCCGCGCGCTGCGCCAGTTGGTGGCGAGGCCCTCGACGAGAAAAGCCGCCGCCTCATCAAGTGTGAGATTTTTGGTGATATCGCGCGTCTTGTAGCGGAAGACGAAGCTCAGCCGCTCGCCGGCCTTGATCGCGACCTTGCGCGCTTCGACCGATTTGAGCTCAGGCTCAGGGCCGTGGTAGCCACCGCATTTGAGCTTGAGCAGCGTCCCATCAGCGAAAGCCGCCGCCACCGCGTCGACAAATTCAGCGATGCGATCAGTCGGGCTCAATGGCGTTCCTTGGTGGTGAGGAAGCGGATTTTCGGCCAATCCTGCTTGGCACGGTCCGCCCACCACGCATTCTGCGCCAGAAAGACCGGCGCTTCGGTGCGGTCCTCGGCCATGTTCATCTTTTGGGCGGTGATGAAGCGCTTGAGTTCATCGGCGTCGTCGCTCTCGACCCAGCGCGCAACCTCAAAGCCGATGCTCTCGAAGCTGATCGGCACGCCATATTCCTTGGCGACGCGGGCCAACAACACTTCAAGCTGAAGCTGCCCCACCACGCCCACAATCCAGTCAGCGCCCACCATGCGGCGGAAAACCTGGGTAACGCCCTCTTCCGAAAGATCGGTCAGCGCCTTGGCCATCTGCTTGGATTTCATGTGGTCGGTCAGCCGCACACGGCGGATGATTTCCGGCGCGAAATTCGGAATGCCGGTCACATTGATATTAGCGCCTTCGGTCAGCGTATCCCCCACCGAGAGCGTGCCATGATTGGGAATGCCGACAATGTCGCCCGCCACAGCCTCTTCGGCCAGTTCACGATTATTGCCGAAGAAGAACATGGGGTTGGACACAGCCATATCCTTGCCCGAGCGCACATTCTTCAGCCGCATGCCGCGCTCGAACTTGCCCGAGCACAGGCGCACGAAGGCGATGCGGTCGCGGTGATTGGCGTCCATATTCGCCTGCACCTTGAACACGAAGCCGGTCACCTTCTTGTCGGCCGGCTCGATCGGGGCCGGCAGCGCCGGCTGCGGCCGTGGCTCGGGCCCCCAGTCGCCCAGTGTGCGCAGGAGTTCAGCCACCGATACGCCCTTGAGCGCCGAGCCGAACAGCACCGGGCTCAAATGACCCTGGTGAAAAGTGTCGAGATCGAATTTGGGCAGCATGGCCTGGGCCATTTCCAGCGTCTCGAGCGCGGTCATGAACACCGGATTGTCGGCGAGAGCCGGCACGTCGAGCAAATCTTCGAGCTGCTCGAATTCGGCGATTTCCTTGCCCTGCGGACTGACGACCCGGCCTTCCTGCAGATCGATATAGCCGCCGAAATCGACGCCCATACCGATGGGCCAGAGCACCGGGGTGAGATCGAGCGCCAGCTTGTCCTGGATTTCGTCGATCAACTCGAGCGGCGCGATGCCCTCGCGGTCCACCTTGTTGATGAAGGTAATGATCGGAATGTCGCGCAGGCGGCAGACCTCGAACAGCTTCAGCGTCTGCGCCTCGATGCCCTTGGCGGCGTCGATGACCATGATGGCGGCGTCGACGGCGGTCAGCGTGCGATAGGTGTCCTCGGAAAAGTCCGAGTGACCAGGCGTGTCGAGCAGGTTCAGCGTCAGCCCGTCATAATCGAAGGTCATCACCGATGAGGTGATGGAAATGCCGCGCTGCTGCTCCATCTCCATCCAGTCCGAGCGGGTGGAGCGCTGCCCGGCCTTGCCACGCACTGCACCCGCCGACTGGATGGCGCCGGCAGCCGCCAGCAACCGCTCGGTCAACGTGGTCTTGCCGGCGTCCGGATGCGAGATGATCGCAAAGGTACGACGGAGGCGGAACGGTTCGGAAACAGGCCGGGGCGAAACCTCGGCAGCGGCGGAATGGGACATGGAACTGCTGGATGCTGAGACGCCGATGCATGCAGGCACGGCGGAAACCGACATTATGTTGGCCGCTCTATAGGGGAAAGAGCGGGGCGCGGTCAAATTCGGAGACGGGGCCGCTTGACCTGATTGGGCACACACTTAAAGATGAGAATCATAATCATCTATTTCAAGAGTAGCGTATGTCGATCAGATTCGCGTTTGCCGTGCTGGCCTGCAGCTTTGCAATGGTCGCATCCAGCTACAGCCAGGACGGGGCATTTCCCGTCACCGTCGAACATGCGCTGGGAACGATCACGATCGAGGCGGCGCCAGAGCGCGTCATCGCCCTCATCGATCGGGATGCCGATACCCTTCTGGCGCTCGGCGTGCAGCCGGTCGCCATTCGCAGCAATTTCGGCTTCGAAGCTGGCGTCGGGCCATGGTCGGAGAAACTGTTGACCAGCGAGCCTATCGTCTGGACGGGGCGAGAGCTGGATTACGAAGCCATCGCCGCAGCTAGGCCCGATCTGATCGTCTTTACCCATTCGGGTGGCGACGAGGACGAATACGCATTCCTGAGCCAGATCGCGCCAACGGTCTATCTGCCCCATGGAGCGGCGCCATGGTCGGCCACGACCGAACAGACGACGTTGACCATCGCTGCAGCGCTCGGACGGCGCGATGATGGTCTGGCGCTGCTGAACACGCTCGAAAAGCACCTGGCAGAGCAGAAAGCAGCTCACCCGGAATTTTCGGGAAAGACCGCAAACTATCTCGACATCTTCCCCGGCGGCATCTGGAGCTACGGCGAGTACCACATAGTCAACCAGACGATTTACGCCCTCGGCTTCTCACCGATCGCCGCCACGGCGCAGGTACCGGAGGGCGAGGCCAATATAACCATATCCGCCGAACTGCTGCCGGACTACGACGCCGATATCGTGGTGGCTTTCCCCTATGGCCGCAGCTTTGACGCGCTGCTCGCAGAGACACCTACGCTGGATACGCTGACCTCGGTGAAGCAAGGTCGCTTCATTCTTCTCGGTGACCTGGCCTTTTCGGCAGCGTCAGTGGTGTCGATCCCCTATGCCGTCGACCAGTTGGTACCGCAATTCGCGGCCGCATTGGCACCATAAACCTACCGGAAGCGATCGCTGTCAGGCAGGCGTTCCAGCCAGCATGCGGGCGATGAAGTCGTGGACTTCCTCGACAGCGACACCGAGGTCGTCGATGCGTTCAGGGGAAATGGGACGGGTGGCTCGCAATTCGTCTTCCATCGCCTTGGCCAGTTCGGCGACGCCGGTCGCCCCGACCCCGGCCGAGGCGCCCTTGATGGCGTGAAGATTGGTGCTGAGCTCGTCAAAACTGGTCGCGAGCTTGAGGCGACCGAAATAGGTGGCGAGCGTCTTGTCGAACAGACGCAGGATCTCGAGCTCCAGATTTTCGTCACCCAGGCACTGCTTGGCGAGATGGACGAGATCGATGGGACGCTGCGACCGGCGCGGCAGGTCTGCGACGACGGTTTCGACGATTGCTGGCTGGGCCATTCCGGCTACTCCACTCAACTCAACCGGAGGACACATGCCAAAGGGCAATCTCCGCTGTGGATAGCCTAGAAGAGCGGCGTGAACAGGTGATTAAGCCACATCTTCGCCTTTGTTTGTCCCTCAATTCGTTAACGTTTCCCACCCAAAAATTAACCTTTGGGTAAGAAAGCATTCGGTTTGCATAAAATTGAATGTATGAATGGGCTTTGAACCAGCGCGCGGCGGCGACGGTTGGGGATGATGTGGGGCAATTGCATCGAATTGTTCCGGTTTGACCACCGGCCCGGAAAGGGCTGGCGTGTCATCACAACTTCCGAAGTCCGCCGTGTAGCTGCAGTGCCGACGCGAAAGTTGTAAAGAGTATGGCGAAGAATCCGACACCCCAGAACGATCCTGCCGCGCTGGCATTTTCGGCCGTCGAGGACGCACTCAAGGAATCGGTTTTCAACCTCGACTCCAGTACGCCCCCCGAAAAGCCGAAAAAGCCCGCCGACACGGCCCGCTCGGAGCGCCTCAAGGCAGCCGACAAGATTGCCCAGCAGGCTGGCGCCGTCGCCAATGATGACCGCATCGCCACCTCCAAGGTACTTTACGCGCTGCAGAGCAGGTCTTCGTCCGCTCCGACCTGGCTGGCATTGGGCCTCTCCATCATCTGGCTCGCCGCCTCGGGTACCGTCGCCTGGCTGCGCTTTGGCCCACAGATGGGCAATTTCGGCCAGTTCGTCGGCACGATCGAATTCATCACCCTGCTCGCCATTATGGTGCTGCCGGTGCTCGGCTTCTTCGCCGTCGCCACGCTGATCCGCCGCGCCCAGGACCTGCGCAACGCCGCCTCCTCCATCACCCAGGCCGCCATGCGCCTGGCCGAGCCCGAAGTCACCGCCGCCGATAAGGTTGCCTCGGTGGGCCAGGCCGTGCGCCGCGAAGTCAACGCCTTGGGCGATGGCCTCGAACGCGCCCTGTCGCGTGCCGGCGAACTGGAAGTGATGATCCACAACGAGGTCACCGCGCTCGAACGCACCTATTCGGACAATGAATCTCGCATGCGCGCGCTGATCGCCGAACTGGCCAGCCAGCGCGAAAGCGTGCTCACCAATACCGAGCGCGTGCGCGAAGCCATTACCGAGAGCCATACCGGGCTGGTCTTCGACCTCGACATGATCAGCCAGCGCATTGCCGGCACCATCGTGGAGAGCGGCGGCAACCTGACCCAGGCGCTGGAGACTGCGGGCAGCACGCTGACCAATGCCTTCGGTGATCGCGCCGAAAATTTCGTCCAGTTGATGGACAATCGTACCACCGACTTCATCTCGGCGCTCGATGACAGCGCCGGCCGCTTGTCGCTGACCTTCGACGACCAGACCGCGGCCATGTCGCGCAATCTGGAAAACCGCACGCTCGAGCTGTCGTCGTCGCTCGATACGCGCATGAACATCCTGACCCAGGCGCTGGACAGCAATGCCGCCCGCTTCACCGAAACCCTGTCGCTGAAGACCGACACGCTGACCGGCACGCTCGAGGATCGCACCACCTCGCTCGCCGGTCTGCTCGAACAGCAGATTTCGGCGCTCACGGCCCTGCTCGATGGCCGCACCACCTCGCTTTCGGGGCTTCTGGACGAGAACAACGCCGCCCTTACCGGTCTGCTCGAGGGCAAGACCGCATCGCTGTCCGAACTCCTCGACGATCGTTCCGGCAATTTCACCGAAATCCTCGAAACCCGCATTGCCGCGCTGGCCAAGGCTATCGACAGCCGTGCCTCCTCGATCTCGGGGACGCTGGAAGCCGGCACCACCACCTTCAGCACCGCATTCGAAGAACGCACTGCAGCGCTGGCCAATCTGCTCGGCCAGGGCGGCGGCGATCTGATCGAGCGCCTGCGCGAACGCGGCCTGGAAGTGGGCGACGCCCTGCAGGCCATTGGTGCCCAGATCGCTGGCGATATCAGCGGCCGCTCGCGCGAAGCCGAACTGCTGCTGGCAACCATGACCCGGCAGGTCGATGAGTCGATGTCCATCCAGCTCAATGCCCTGGACAGTCGCCTGCAGACCGCCCTGCTGGAAATCAATGGCGCGGTGGAAGACACGTCCGAACGCGCCCGTCTGACCCTCTCCACCGCCGGCCAGGATTCGCTGGGCGTGTTCGATGCCCGCCTGACCGAAATCGCGGGCGTGCTCGACCAGCGCCTGCATGCGCTCGACAATGTCATCGGCGATAAGGGCGAAGAGCTGATCTCCCGCCTCGAAGCCCATGGCGCCAGCTTCGCCACCCGCGCCAATGTGCTGGAAATGGCGCTCGATCAGGAATCGGGCCGCTTCAACGATGTCGTCGCCGAGCGCACCCGCGAACTCAGCGACGTGTTGTCAGCCAAGACCCGCGCCGTCTCCGAAACCCTGGCCACCCGCACCGGCGAGCTCGAGCAGACCCTGGTCGGCCGCTCCGCCGCGCTCGAGGCAACGCTTTCCGAACACTCCAGCACTTTGTCGGAAACCATCCGCGCCCATTCCCAGGAACTGGGCCAGACCCTCACCAGCAGCACCCAGGCGTTCGACCAGGCCATTGCCGGCCGTACCCAGCGCCTTGCCGACACGCTGACCGAACGCACCGACGTTATCTCGTCGGAACTGGACAGCCGTACCGAGGCCCTGAGCATCCGCCTCGACGAGCGCACCCAGCAGCTCAATTCCGAACTCGACGCGCGCACCGAGACGCTCACCAGCCGCCTCGCCGAACGCACCCAGCAGATGGCCTCAACCATCGATGCGCGCTCAGCCATGCTCGGCGGCCAGATCGACGCCAAGAGCGCCGCTCTGACCGAGGCGCTCGACAGCCGTGCCGAGGCCTTTACGGGCCGCGTGGACGAGCGCATCGGCAGCCTATCGCAGGCTCTGGACACCCATGCCGAAAGCCTGACCAGCCAGATCGACATGCGCACCAACGCCATGTCGCTGGAACTGGAATCGCGTGCCGCAGCGCTTACCGGGCAGATCGACGAACGCACCGGCGCAATGGTCTCGCATATCGAGGCCGGCGTGCAGCAGATTTCGGGCGCGCTCGAGGGCGGCACTCAGCAGCTGGCCAGCGCTGTGACCACCCGCACCCAGCTCCTGTCCGAAGCTCTGGGCAACCGCACCCAGGCGCTGTCCGACACGCTGGCCAACCATACCAGCTCCATCGGCGAAACCATCGGCCTGCACACGGCCGAACTGGCAACCACGCTCGACCAGCACAGCGCTGCCGCCCGCGAAAGCATCGATGGCTCGCTGCGTAATGTCACCGAGACCATGTCGCTGCGCCTTGGCGAGATGTCGACCGCCGTGTCGAGCCGGGTCGCCGAGGTCAACAATTCGCTGGGCGAAGGCCTCGACAACGCCATCTCGCGTATTTCCGATGCCGAGCGCGGCGTGACCGCCCGCATCGAAGCTGCCAGCCAGAGCGTGGGCGAAAGCGCCCGCCAGGCTGCCGAGCGGATCGAAACCGGTGTCAGCACCGCCCGCAAGGCGATTGTCGACATGGTCGATCAGCGCCTCGGCACTCTGCCCGAGGCCATCACTGCCCGCGCCGACATCACGGCCGAGCGCCTGGCCTCACTCAACGCCTCGATCAGCACCTCGATCACTCAGTCCATGGCCGATCTCGAGGCCGGTGCCGACCGCATCGAGGAAACCATCGCCACCCGCATCACAGCGGCCACACATGCGATTTCCCAGGACGTCGAGACCACAGCCAACCGCATGGACAGCGCCGTGCGCGGCGCGCTCGACCAGATCCGCCAGGCCGCGACCAATATCGACCAGATCGTGTCGGTAAAGGGCGTGGGTGCGGTGGATGCGATCGAGAGCCGCCTCAGCGAAATCAACCGCTCGGTGGAAGAGCATACCAGCCAGTTCGCCGATCTGGTCTCCAGCCGCTCCGAACAGCTGCAGCAGGCCCTTAGCGGCCATGGCAATCTGCTGCGCGACGCGCTGGCCGACAATGCCCGAGGCGCCGAGGCCATCATGTCGGCATCGACCAGCCGCATCCTCAGCGACGTGACCTCGGCCCTCAACAAGCTCAACGATTCCAACCTGTTGCTGCAGCGTGTGCTCGACGCCTCGACGGCGAACCTCGCCAGCCTCGAAACCAGCGTCGCCCAGCAGACCGCCAACTACTCGAACACCATGCGCGAAGCCATGGGCCAGACCGAGCAAGCGGGCGAAATGGTCACCCAGCATGTGGGTGCCCTGCAGCACACCATCCGGGCCATGGTCGACGAATTCGGTGGTATTCTTGGTCGTCTCGACGCCGAGGCGAACGGCATCGCCGCCGCCTCGCGCTCGCTGGAGAACACCAGCAGCACGGCGCTGGAGACCCTCGAAGAACGCCGTGGCGCCATGGATGCACTGGCACAGAGCTTTGCCACCCGCGCCGACGATATCGATGGCCGCATGCGCATGTTCGCCCAGTCGATCGCCGATACGGTCAACGATACCGAACGCCGCCTGATCTCGGCACGTCGTGCCATGGACGAAGCGCTGCAGGCCACCACCCACAGCGTTACCGACCAGCTCAGCCTCACCACCAGCACCATCACCCAGGCGCTGGAATCCACGACTGGCGAAGTCAACGAGGCCCTCAAGTCGACCAGCGACAGCGTCAATGCCGCGCTCTACTCGACCAATGAACGCTTCACGAGCGCCCTGCACGGCAATGCGGCGCAGGTGGACAATGCCGTCCAGCGCGCCGCCGAGGCTGCCGCTGCCGCCCTCAACCAGACCTCGAGCGCCGTGCGTTCCGCTCTGTCCGACCAGGTCGGCCAGGTCAATGCAGCGCTCGAAGACAATGCCGGTCGCGTCAGCGATGTGCTGGCCTCCACGGCAGGCAGCGTCACCGACGTGCTCACCACCACCACCAGCACCCTGGCCGACACCATTTCGGACTCGACCAATTCGGTGCGCAGCGCCATTGCCTCCAATACCGGGCAGCTGCGTCGCGCCATCGACGAGTCCACCGGCCAGTTCCGCCAGACGCTCGACCAGACGACTGGCGACGTCACCGAGCGGCTCAGCGCCTTCCATCAGGCCGCCGGCTCGGAAGGCCAGCGCGCCAACATGGCCCTGCAGGAAGCCCAGCAGCGCATGGTCGGCGATATGCAGCGCGCGATCGAAGAAGCCACTCAACGCTTCGCTGAAACCGCCCGCGCCATGCGCGACACGGCCCGCGAAGTGGGCAGCGAACTCGAAGCCACCCGCGCCGAACTGGCTCGCGGCGTCAACGAACTGCCGGAAGAAACCCGTGCCAGCGCCGCCGCCATGCGCCGCGTCGTGGCCGAGCAGATCGAGGCCCTGAGCGAGCTCAACGCTATCGTGCGCAACCAGCCGGCCAGCCACGACCTGACCGACCGCCGCGCGCCGCAGCGTGCTGCTCGCCAGCAGGAACCGCGCCAGCCTGAACCCCGCCAGCCGGAGCCTCAGGCCTACCAGCCGCAACCGCAGCGCCAGCAGCCGGTCGAAACCGCCTATCGCCAGGAGCCGGCGCCGAGCCGTCCGGTTCTGGCAGACCCGATCCGCACCACCGCTGCCCCGGTGGCCGAGGCTGCGCTGCAGGCCCAGCCGCAACCACAGCGGACCCAGGTCCCCTCCCCTGCAGCACAGGCTCAGCCGGCCGCCACCGCGCGTCCGGAGGCCGATGCCGGTGAAGGTGGGTGGCTGCGCGACGTGCTGCGCAATGCTTCGGCCCAGCAGGCCGGTGGCCAGGCGCCGCAGAGCCTTTCCGGCCTGACCGAGGAAATCGCCCGCGCCATCGACGACGCGGCCCTGTCCGACGCCTGGAGCCGCTACCAGGCGGGCGAGTCCAACGTGTTCTCGCGCCGCATCTACACGCTGACCGGCCAGGGAACCTATGACGAAGTGCGCAAGCGCATCCAGCGCGATGCCGACTTCGCCCGCACTGCCCAGGCCTATATGAGCGAATTCGAACAGTTGCTGAAGCGCGCCGCCGCCGGCCCGCGCCCCGCCGCCGAAACCCGCGAATACCTGCTCTCCGACCGCGGCAAGGTCTACACCACCCTCGCCCATGCAAGCGGCCGCCTCAGCTAAGAGAGCGATAGACCAACATCAAAAAGGCCCCGGAGCAATCCGGGGCCTTTTTCGTTAGGGCAACGGCCATCCCAAGAGTAGACGATTTGAGCGAGCTCAGAGCGTTTCACGTTCTGGTTGATGCGGCTCCTGCGCTCCCTCTCGCTTGAGGGAGGGCTATCGCATTTGGGCTTGAGCGTGCTGCACACCCCCTCCCAACCTCCCCCGTCAAGGGGGAGGAGCCGCATCGAGTGCCAGGTGAGATATTGCCAAACACGCAGCCCGAACTCCCTCCCCCTTGCGGGGAGGGCTGGGGTGGGGGGCTGGGAGCCCGGTGCCAATTCGCCATATGCGATAACCCTGCCCTTGAGGGAGGGCCGGGGTGGATGTCGTCTGGCGATCCACTGATGGACCCCCTCCCTCAATCCCTCCCCTCAAGGGGGAGGGAGGCGAAAGCGCCCAGAGTCCTCTTCAGTTTGAAATGATCTAGCTGGACCAAACCTCAACAAAACCTCCGCGCAACCTCCACCGTCGACGCTCAAGAGGACACTGCGCATCACCGGGAACCAGAGTCTTGCCCCAGGACAGACCAACCCGACGATGCGCGCCAACTCTAAGGAGCGAAAAATGATGAAACGGATTATCATTGTTGGGATGGCCGCGTTGGTGGGCCTGTCGGGTCTGGCTGCGACGGCGCAGGCCGCCGAATTCAAATCCCAGTTCGACCGGGATCGCGTGATCAGTGCGCTGCACGAAAAGGGCATTGAGGCCGACGCGGTCGAAAGCTGGTCGGGTCTGATCCGCGCCTTTGTGCGTCAGCCCGACGGCTCGGTGAACATGCAGTTCTTCCAGCCCGATTCCCTGCGGCCTGTGATCATGGGCCGTTAAGTGAATACCGTCCCGGCAGATCCGCGGGACGGCCTTTCACTATTTGGGCGGGCAGCAGCAATCACAAAAGGGAGCTGCGTGATGCGCCCGCCTACCCCACCAGTGCCTTTGGCGGCCTCAGCTTCAACGATAGCAGCACGCAGCCGATGGCGAGGAGAGAGGTGACAGTGGAATAGAAGAAGGCGTGCGAGCCGAAGAGCTCGACCAGGAAGCCGAAGCCGATCAGGGCGGCCATGGCGGCGCCCATATTGAGCATATTGGCAAAGCCCTGGGCCTCGGCGGCATTGGCCTCATTGGTCCAGTTGGCGATGAAATGCACCACCCCGAAATAGCCCATGCCGAAGCTGAAGGCGTGCAGCAGCTGGGTGAAGAACAGCACTTCCACCGGCGGATTGAAGGCCATGATGGTGAAGCGCACCAGCCCGGCGATAGCCGCTGCCAGGATCATGTTACGCGCCGTCACCCGCCCCCCGAAGCGCCGCCAGGCGAACATGAGGATAGCCTCGCCCACCGCGGCAATGCCGAGCAGCGGCCCCAGATAATAGCTGGAAATGCCGTTTTCGTGCCAAAGCAGCGCGCCAAAGCTGCCGATAATGGCATTGCTGGAATTGACCAGTGCGAAGGCGAGCAGCGGCAGCACGAACCACAGTTGCAGTGAATCGCGCAAGCGGCTGGCGGGTATCGCCTTTTCCGGCGCCACGCTCGCCAGTGTCACCTTGGGCGCCGGGGCCCGGAAACGCGGCAAGAGATAGGCGAGGCCGGCGCGCACAAACACTGTCGCAACGTAAAGAGTGACGAAGGCAGCCGAGCCCAGCATGTTGAGCAAGAGGCCCAATCCGCCCGCGGCGAACACATAGCCCACCGTGGCCCAGGCGCGGATGGTGCCGAAGTCGCTGCCGTTCCGGCGCGTCATTCGCACGGTCGCGGCGTCGATGACCGGGGCGACGAGGCCATTGGTGGTCGCACACAGCGCCCAGATCAGCAGGATGCCCCAGAATTCCGAGACGAAATAGAGCGGCAGCGGCGCCAGGGCCGAGGCCAGGGAAATATAGATCAGCGCCGTGCGCCAATCGTCGGCCTTATCCGCAATGCGCCCCACAAGGATGTTGAGCAACAAGAGACAAAAGGTCGGCAGCGCATTGATGATGCCGATCTGGTCGGCGGGAATGCCATGTTCGCTGAGCCAGATGCCCAGAAAGACCGAGGCCACACCGCCGGGAATGTAGACGGTGAACTGATAAATGGATGCGCGCAGCTCGGGGCTATCCAAGCGCGAGAGGAGCGATGGCATGGAAAAAGAACTCCGGGCGCACGAAACGCGCCCGGCACGCTAGGTGACTCGGAAGTGCGGCAAAGGCAAGGACAAATCTCCGGCCAATTCCAGCTTACTGCTCGGCGCCTTTGCGCGTCCGAAAGCGGCGCGATTCGCCAGTGACCATTTCGGTCCATTTGATCAGCTCGAAGACACCGTCACGGGTTTCGACAATGGCCGTGCAGCTCTCCACCCAGTCGCCGGTATTGATATATTCAATGCCCAGCCGGTCGTGGATATCGGCGAAATGGATGTGGCCGCAGATCACACCGTCGACACCGGATTCCTTGGCCTCGTGCACCAGCGCTTCCTCAAAGCGGCCGATGACGGAAACGGCATTCTTGACCTTCTGCTTGGCCCAGGCGCTGAGCGACCAATATTGCAGGCCAAGGCGGCGACGCACCCAGTTGATGGCGATATTGACGCGCAAAGCGGCGTTGTAGGCCCAGTCACCGACATGAGCGAGCCACTTGGCATTCATCACCACCACGTCGAACTGGTCGCCGTGGATGACCAGATAGGTACGGCCCGTGGCCGAGGTGTGAATGGTGCGATCGATGATCTCGATCTCGCCGAAATAGGTGCCGAGATATTCGCGCAGGAACTCGTCGTGATTGCCCGGCAGATAGACGATGCGCGTCCCGGCATTGGCCTTGTCGAGCAGCAACTGCACCAGGACATTGTACTCGACCGGCCAGTGCCAGGCCTTGGCCAGCCGCCAGCCGTCGAGAATATCGCCGACCAGATAGATGGTGTCGGCATCGTGGGCGCGCAGGAACTCGATGAGTTGCCCAACGCGGATGGGCTTCATCCCCAGATGCACGTCGGAAATGAAGAGCGCCCGAACCCGCCGGACCCCACGATCTTCCGCCATTCTGCATTCGCCCTCTGCTGACCGGACGGCACCTTAACGCCCCGCGATGGCAGAGAAAACACTCGGGCCAGCGAAAGGCCGGGGAAAATGGCGATGCCTGCGCGACAAAGCGGCTTACTCGATCCGCTGTTTCAGCGCCACGATGCGGTTGTAGCTCTCTTCAATGCGGGCGGCAAAGGCCGGGTCTGCCTCGGCTTCAGCCAGGAGGATGGCGAGGATTTCACCCGAAAGGCCGGGGCGATACTTGGCGGTATTGGAGAAAAGCAGAATGTCCATGCCAGCGCGCACCGCCTTGGTCACGGTTTCCTCGAGCGTAAAATGCTCGCGAATGGCGCCCATTTCCAGATCGTCGCTGATCACGACGCCATCGAAGCCCAGATCGGTGCGCAGCACGCCATCGATCCAGCGCGACGACAATGAGGACGGGGTTTCACCGTCACCATTGGCATAGTCGGCGTGATAGAGGTGGCCGACCATCACCATGTCGGCCAGCTTTTCCGAGATCAGCACGCGATAGGGCTCGAGTTCGTCGGCCTGCCAGGTCTTGGTGATATCGACAAAGCCTTCATGG
Organism: Devosia sp. 63-57; assembly: GCF_001899045.1. NCBI lineage: Bacteria > Pseudomonadati > Pseudomonadota > Alphaproteobacteria > Hyphomicrobiales > Devosiaceae > Devosia > Devosia sp. 63-57. The sequence goes on from NZ_MKUY01000003.1 coordinate 595,592, forward strand.
CTGTCGGCGGTGGACGAACCATGACCGGGGAAATGCTTGAGCGCGGTGATCAGTCCAGCGGCATGGTGGGCTGTGATGAAGGCCTCGTCATAGGCGATCACGGTTTGCGGATCGTCGGAAAAAGCCCGGCCATATTTGGCGATCACAAGATTGTTGGGATTGGTGTTGAGATCGGCGACCGGCCCGAAATTGACGGTGAAGCCAAGGTCGGCGATGCCGGACGCCATCTGGGCATAGATCGCCTCGGCCTCATCAGGTCGATTGTTTCTGGCGATGGTTGCGGCATTGGGGATTTCGCGGAAGCCGACATCCTTGGTCAGACGTTCGACCGCGCCACCTTCCTGATCGAGGGTGATGAAGGGCGGGAGCTCAGGCGATGCGGCGCGGAACGCTTCGTTCATGGCCCGCACGGCGCCAAGACTTTTGACGTTCTTTTTCAGATACATGACGCCGCCCAGCCTGCCCTCGGCGATTTCCTTGGCCATGGCCTCGACGCTTGGATCGGTAGCACTGCTGCCCTCGAAGCCGACGACGATCATCTGGCCGGCCATCTCTTCGAGCGTGGCGGCCATGGCGGGAGAGGAAAGGGCCAGAAGGCCAGTCAGGGCAAGGATGCGCAGCAAGGCAAAAGTTCCGCAATAAATCGTGGCCCGCACCATGACCGGCAAATCAAGGCGAGACAATGATTCCCCCCATATGGGGGATGCGGGCTGCACTACGGCAGCCATAATGATGGTCAGATGGCCGGTCACCGCGGATTTCAACCTTCCGAACGGTCCGCCATCAAACTGAACGGGCGGCAGCTTTTCAGCCACCGCCCGTTTTTTTCATGTGTTCCGCACCATCAGGCGGGACGATTCTGCCGATTGGCGATCAGATCGTCGACTACGGCCGGATCGGCCAGGGTCGAGGTGTCACCCAGGGCGCCAAAATCGTTCTCGGCCACCTTGCGCAGAATGCGGCGCATGATCTTGCCCGAACGCGTCTTGGGCAGGCCCGGTGCCCACTGGATGAAATCCGGCGAGGCGATGGGACCGATTTCCTTGCGCACCCAGTTGCGCAATTCCCCGCGCAAGGCGTCGTCATAGCTTTCCCCGGCCATCAGCGTGACATAGCAATAGATGCCCTGCCCCTTGATGTCGTGCGGGAAGCCGACAACTGCGGCCTCGGAGACCTTGGGATGCGCCACCAGGGCGCTCTCCACTTCGGCGGTGCCGAGACGGTGCCCCGAAACGTTGAGCACGTCGTCGACGCGGCCGGTGATCCAGTAGTAACCGTCCTCGTCGCGGCGGCAGCCGTCACCGGTAAAGTAATTGCCCTTATAGGTCTCGAAATAGGTCGAGACGAACCGGCCATGGTCGCCCCAGATGGTGCGCGCCTGGCTGGGCCAGCTATCCTCGATGACCAGAACGCCCTCGGCCTTGGTCTGCTCCTGCAGCTTGCCTTCCGGCGACAACACCGCTGGCTTGATGCCGAAGAACGGCTTGGTGGCCGAACCGGGCTTGGTCGGAATGGCGCCGGGGAACGGCGCGATCATGTGACCGCCGGTTTCGGTCTGCCACCAGGCATCGACCACTTCGCAGCGGCCCTTGCCGACCTTGTTATAGTACCAGAGCCAGGCTTCCGGGTTGATCGGCTCGCCCACTGTGCCCAGCAGACGGAGCGACGGCATGTCGTGCTTTTCCACGAATTCGGGGCCGGCGCCCATCAGCGAGCGAATGGCGGTCGGCGCGGTGTGGAAGATATTGACCTTGTGGCGTTCGACCACCTGCCAAAAGCGGCTGGCATCGGGCCAGGAGGGAATGCCCTCGAACATCACCGTGGTCGCGCCATTGGCCAGCGGTCCGTAGACGATGTAGCTGTGACCGGTGATCCAGCCCACGTCCGCCGTGCACCAGAACACCTCGCCGCGCTTGTAGTCGAAGCTGAGTTCGTGCGTCAGCGAGGTATAAGTGAGATAGCCCCCCGTCGTGTGCAGCACGCCCTTGGGCTTGCCGGTTGAGCCGGAGGTGTAGAGGATGAACAACGGATCTTCCGCATTCATCGGCTCGGGGTCGTTGAACGGCTCCACACCGGCGGCAGCCTCATGCCACCAGACGTCGCGGCTGCCCTTCATCGGTACATCGGCGCCGGTATTGTGGACAACAAGCACCTTGGAGACGCCGGGGCAGTCTTCCAGCGCCTTGTCGACATTGGCCTTGAGCGGCACGGTCTTGCCACCGCGACGGCCTTCATCCGCGGTGATCACCACGGCGCTGTCGCAATCATTGATGCGGCCGGCCAGCGAGTCGGGGGAGAAGCCGCCGAAAACCACCGAGTGAACCGCGCCGATGCGGGCGCAGGCCAGCATGGCATAGGCCGCCTGCGGGATCATCGGCAGGTAGATGGTGACGCGGTCGCCCTTCTTGACGCCCAGCGACTTCAGCACATTGGCGCAGCGGCAGACTTTCTCGTGCAGGGTCCGGTACGAGATGTACTCGGCCTTGTCATTCGGATTATCCGGCTCCCAGATGATGGCGATATCGTCGCCATGCTCGAGCAGATGCCGATCGATGCAATTGGCGGCCACGTTGAGCACGCCGTCTTCAAACCACTTGATCGAGACGTTCGGGTACTCGAACGTGGTGTTCTTGATCTTGGTGGGGAACGTCACCCAATCCAGACGCTTCGCCTGCTCCGCCCAGAACCCATCCGGATCGGAGATCGAACGCTGATACTGTGCCGCATAGTCTTCGGCTGTCGTGTGGGTGCGTGCGACGGCAGCCGCACTTGGCTGGAACACGAGCTGGTCGCTCATCGTCTTCCTCCCTTGTCTCTCCCGAGAACCGTTCTAATGACCGCCTCGATAGGCGGCAAGTCCCGTAGCGTGCGACTTAATGAGTATTTGCGCCAGACACTTGGACAGGGGCCATTAACCCGCAGAGGCTACACTTGGGTTAATCGGAGGCCTCGATGACCGAAACTGCAGAGATTTCCCCAGCCCCGACCGGCAAGGCACGCATCTATCGTGCCGCCACCTATCGGGACATCCCGCAGTTGCACACGCGGCTGCACGAGGCGATCAACACCTCGCCCTTCTATTCCGATGTGTTCAAGGCCTATGAGTCGGCTCGGCTGACAAAGGACTACCTGGCCGGCCTCATCGATGCCGATCCGTTCCATGCGCTGGTGATCCTGCGCGACGAGGCCATGGCCGGATTCATGATCAGCGGCCCGGAACTGGGCACGCTCTGGCTCTACTGGAGCTATCTGTTCCCAGAGCACCGGCGGTCGACGCTGGGGATTTCGGGTATGCGCGCCTTCATCAACCACTGGGACAACGGGCGCTTCCACAAGATCGCCACCTATACCAAAACGGGCAACGAGGCCGCCGCCGCCATCATGACGCGCCTGGGCTATGCCCATGTCGCGACGCTCGAACAGCACATTTTCGGCGAGGACTACCTGCTCTACGAGCGCAAACTCAACAAGGTCAGCACCGGCTACGACCATGGCACCAGCGGCGGGCTGGCCAACAAGCTCAGGCGCAAGCTGCAGCTGGCCTTGATCCGCTAAATCATTTCAACTTGAGGTGGACTCTTGGCTCTTTCGCCTCCCTCCCCCTTGAGGGGAGGGATTGAGGGAGGGGGTCCATCAGTGGATCGCTAAACGACCCCCTCCCCGGCCCTCCCCTCAAGGGGGAGGGGGCGATGAAGCCGCATCGCCCAGAACGTGAAACGCTCTAGACGCCGCTGGCCGGCACCCGCGCTGCGTGGCGGGTGCGGAACCATTGCAGGATAGACACGTCCACGCCGGCCATCTGCTGGGCGGTGAGCCACAGGCCGAGCGACCACACCGTGATGGCAATCAGCGCCGCCAGCGAAGCGCCCATCAGACCCATGACCGGCACCAGCAGCCAGTTGCCCACCACCACGGTGGCAATACCCAGCGCCACGGCCGGCAGGCTGGCCCAGGGACGGTCATAGATCGACAGAACCATCGAGGCCGGTCCCATCACCGCACGCACGACCAGTGCCAGGCACAGGATGGCCAAAGGCATGGCGCCCGCGGCAAAGCTCGGGCCGAACATCATAAGGGCAAAGGGCGCGCCGATGAGCACGATGGTGAACAGTACCAGCGAGATGACGCTGGCCACCGCATTGGCTTCGCCGATCTTGCGATGGAACGCCGCCCGGTCAGATTTGGCCTCGCTCTCGAACATGTCCGGCAGGGTAACCGCATAGACCGCTCCCACGCCAAAGGAGACAAGCGAGAAGATGCGGGTGCAGACGCCAAAGATCGCCAGCTCTTCCCGCGACAGGCTATGGGCGAGCAGCAACAGGTCGATGTCGAAGAAGAAGTCCGAGGCCAATGAAATCAGCACCCAGGGCGCCGCGAACCGCCACCAGCGGCTGGTGTCGATGGCGCGCATGGGAGCCGTATTCTCCACACGCTGGATGCCGGTGATGACGAAGACGAATTGCACCAGCGAGATCAGCGCATAGCCGATGCCGATGAGCCACAAGAACTGCCCAAAGCCGGCGACGGGGTCGAGCACGGCCATGGCCAGGGCGAAAGACGCCAACACGATCATGGGGCGGAACAGCGTATCGGCAAAGAAGCCGGCGAACGGGCGCTTCAGCCCCACCAGCACGGCGCCGTTGACATAGACCATGGCAGTACCAAAGGCCAAAAGCATGACCGGCACGAAATGCTGGGCCACCACACTCTGCCCCTGCCCCAGCGCGCCCAGCAGCGGCAGCCCCGCGAACAAGACCAGCAGCAGCATGCCCACGACATGCCCATAGCTGCGCACGAGAAAGGCGGTCAGTTGCCGCCGGTCACCCCGCGCGCGGTATTCGGCGGCGAAATAGGTGCCGACCGTGTGAAAGCCCAGCGGCATTACCACCGCGATCAGGTTCACCGAGGCCACGACGATGAGGTATTCGCCCAGGATATCGGCGCCCCAAACCCGGGCAATGAATGCCTGGACGAGGAAGATCAGGCCAGCCCCGAACAGGCGGGCTCCGAAAATCACCGAGGATTGGGAAGCAAGCCGCCGCGCCAGACTCATTTGAGATAGTCTTCGGTCACGTGGGGCGGTTGGTCGGGCCGCGCCTTGTTGGGATTGAAGGCATCAAGCCTGCGACGCAGATGATGCACGAAATCGCGCGCTGCAAATGCGGCAGCGCCGAGCAGATAGGGCAGCGGACGCGAGGCATAATTGGCCACCGGTGGCACCGGGCGGATCACTCCGGCCGTGCCCACCATGCCCTTCTTGAACTGATGCAGCCCCTGGAAGCCGTCGGTGCCACCAAGGTCGTACCAATCGGCGCGCGTATTGTCGCGCAGCCAGCGGATGATGTGCCAATGCAGGAAATAGCCGGCACGCAGCGGCAGGGCATCGTCGGTGGTGGCGCCGTAAAGATAGACGGCGCGGTCGCCGGCCTTGAACACCAGCGCCCCGGCCACCAGCTTGCCCGCGTGGCGTACGAAAAACAATTCGGGCCGCAGCGGCTCTTCCAGCGCCATCAACCCATCGAGCGTCTCATAGGCCGAATGATCCGGGAACTGCTTGCGCTCCGTCATCGCGGCGTAGAGGTGCTTGAAATCCTCAATGGCTTGCGGCTGCGCGTGTTCGAAGCTGAGGCCGGATTTCTCCGCCTTGTTCAGCTGCCGCCGCCAGGCCTGCAAAAGGCTCTTGCGCTGGTCGTCGTCGGACTGACGCAAAGACACCAGATAACGGTTGGGAAACAGCAGCGTGGCGCCGCGATGGAAGCCGCGCTTGCGCAGGGCCACATATTCGTCGTTGATCGGCGCCGTGGATGCGCGCGGCAGGATGGACAGCATCATGCCGCGCCGGTCGCCATATTCAGCAATCAGCGCCTCAATCATGCCGGCATGGATAGCCGCCGCGTTGGGCACGCGCGTATCCGCGAGCATCGGAGCCCATTTGGCCACGGCGATCTTGCCCAGGCCCAGCGGCAAGGGCTGGATGAGGATGAGGACGCCCCCGACGAGCCGTCCCAGATGTTCAAAGAGTATGGGCTCGGGCGCCGTACCCGGCCAACGCCGCGCCGCGAAGGCGTAGAGCTGCTCCTGGCAAACGGCGTCGAAACCGGCAACGACCAGATCCCATTGCGGACCATCGACGCGTCGCATCAGCAGCGGCAGAGCTGCGGCCGCCTGTCCCGGCGGGGCGAGAGTGGGTTGGTGAACCAATCCAGCGATTGCCGACATGGGGTCTAGTTTCCAGCATAGCGAATGCTCGGAACGCTAGACCGCCAAGATGAGCAAATCCCTATCGCCCGGCCGCAAATGCCACAAACCTGCGGCCTTGGTTACCAAAGGCTAATGGGCAGCGGCAGCAGCCACATGCGGCGTATAGAGGAAGGGAATTTCCGGGATGGTGATGAAGCCGCCCAACCCTTCGAGCGTCATGCGAACGGCCACGAACAGGATGATCAGGAGGCCGATCCAGGCGATCCAGCGGAAGCGATGCAAGAGGCGGGCGATAAAGGTGGCGGCAACGCCCATCATCACCACGGACAGCGCCAGGCCGAAGATCAGCGCTTCGAAATGGTGCTGCGCGGCGCCGGCAACAGCCAGCACATTGTCCAGCGACATCGAGACGTCGGCGATGATGATCTGGATAACGGCCTGACGCAGCGTCTTGCGCGGGGCCTTGCCGGCCACCGAGCCATCGGCATTGAGATCGGCATTGGCGAGCGCTTCGGTGGCCTCGTGCTCATCCTCGGCGGGGATGGTCAGCTCGCGATACATCTTCCAGCAGACCCAGAGCAGCAAGACGCCGCCGGCGATGAGCAGGCCACCGCCGAGCGAAAGCAGCTGGGTGGTGATCAGCGCAAAACAGATTCGCAGCACCGTGGCCGCGAGGATGCCGATGAGAATGGCCTTGCGGCGCAGATCGGGCGCCAGGCCCGCCGCGGCGAGACCGATCACCACGGCATTGTCCCCCGCCAGCACCAGATCGATCAGAATGACCTGCAACAGCGAACTGAAGAAACTCGGATCGATGCCGAACATGGTGGGTCCTGGAAAATGCAGCTACGAGGCGGGAGAGCAGCTACGCCTCAAATGCCACGGCGACAAGGGGTCGCGCCCCAAAAGTGAGCAAAATGAGCCGGAATCTGCGCCCACCCCGCCTTCGGCGACAGGGTGGCGACAGATTGGCGGCCCAGGAGGCGCGGCGCCCTGATCAAACCTCAGCTCCCCGGGCGCGGCGGCGGGGCGCCGTTGAGGTCGAATCCTTCCGGAGGCATGCCCGGGCCACCCATTGGCTGCGCGCTGCTGCGGTCCGCATTGAGGTCGATCGGAATGGCGACTTTGCCGAGATAGCCACTATTGGGGGCGCCGGCCAGTTCAGCAGTCTGCTGCACGATCTCATCGGCGGAATTGTCGCCGAAGACATTGTCCGAGGCCAGGGTAATGCGGCCCAGATTGGTCGTGCCATTGGCATAGCGCTCATCGGCGGCATAAACGTTGGCGCAATCGCTTTCCGGCATCGCGATCTGGGCGGTCAATAAGGACGCCTCTCCGCTGATCGCCTTTTCGACGCTCTCGAAGACTTCGAAATGGATATGAGGCCAGCGTCCGTCATAGCAACCGGGGAAAATGGTGGTGAAGCGCACCCGTCCCTCGGCGTCGGCAATACCCACGCCGCGCAGGAAGTTGGCATCGGTAATATCATAGAGCGAATAATTGCCGGTGGCATCGCAGTGCCAGATATAGATGGCGTGGCCCGACAAGGGCGTGCAGCCATCGGCATTGACCAGTGTCAGCTCAAGGTCCAGCCGCACCCCATCGGCGGTCTTGGTGAGCGCACCAAAGGAAGGCCGAAGGTCTTCTCGGATCACGCCCTCTTGCGTCAGGGCGTTTACCACCTGCCCCGCTTTGGCATTGCTGCCATCCGCTGGATAAGGACCGGCCGTTTCCCATGGCAAGGCCACGCATTCGAGGGCCGCGGCCGGACCACCGGCAACGGCGACGGCCCCGACGCCCGCAACGAGGGCAAGAAACCGGCGGCGCCCCAGCATCGTCCTGATGTCATGGGCAAATCCGAGGTCATGAGCATGGTGTAGATGGTCGTGCGGCATCAAGCTGTCCTTGTCGCGGGCTTTCGATGCCAACAGCGATAGGCCATCGAACATGACGGGTGTTTTTCCGCCGCGTGAAACTTCCGCAATCTTCGAGCGCGATGCGCGCCACGAAAAAGCCCCGGAGGCTTTCGCCTTCGGGGCTCTTTTATCGTTTCGCTGTTTTTCAACTGCGTCGCGATACATATACAACGGCGCGTTGCGACTATGGTTCCAACACGTCCGGAAAATTTTTGATATGCGCTTCTGCGCACCGGCAACCACCCCGCTCTGCGTCGGGAGGCCGCGTACTATCTATGCAATTGGAAGGCTTTGGTGGGTGCACAAGGGCTCGAACCTTGGACCCGCTGATTAAGAGTCAGCTGCTCTACCATCTGAGCTATGCACCCGGCTTCTGTGAAGTCCGTCACCAAAGTGGCGCCTATCTAACAAAGGGATTCTGGGCTGTAAAGTACCCAATCTCACTTTGCCGACATATTCTTTCAGCGCCGATTTCGCAGGCGCCAGAATGGCATGGCCTGGCTTGGGTCAGCCAGGCCCATGAAATCAGCGGCGAAGCTGACGAAATGTCTCGAGATCGAGCACATTGGTATCGACCGGCCGCGCCGGGGTCGGACGGAGTTCTTCCATAAGGCTGATGGTGCGCTCGATGATGTGGCGCAATTGCTGTGACCGCTGATCTTCGCCCTGCAGGATTGTTGCCGCCCGCTGCAGGTGATCTCGGGCAAGCACATAAGTGGGAAGCATCGACATCTCCTCGGAAAGTCGCTCTGGGGAATCAAGCGTCGGGTGACGCAGGGCCAACCTGAACCCGCATAGTTCCCGAATTCCTGCTGAGAAAGATTGCATTCGACCTAAATCCCGCGACCGAAATGCGGCAGCCAAAAACACCCGTTGCCCGGCCCTTTGCGCTGCCTTGGACACAGTTGTGGCTGTTGAGAACTTTCTCTGTCGCCCCTCTCTCGGCATATCCATCGGCGTCCGAGACGTTAAGATGATCAGGAATCGACAACAGGACTGCCCGCCCGTGCCCCTTCCGCGCTTTACCGACATCGTCGACGCCCTGCCCGAAACCGTGCCCTTCGTCGGTCCAGAGGCTATAGAGCGCCAGACAGGCATACCGGTCCGGGCCAGAATCGGTGCCAACGAATCCGGATTTGGTCCCAGCCCGCGCGTGCTCGCTGCCATGGCCGATGCCGCCCCGCAGATCTGGCGCTATCCCGACCCGGAGAATCACGTGCTGCGGACCGCATTGGCAGAGCGGCTCGGCATCAGCAGCGACGAGGTGACCATCGGCGAGGGCATCGACGGGCTGATGGGCCTCATCGTGCGCATGTTCATCGCGCCGGGGGACAAGGTCGTCACTTCGCTCGGCGCCTATCCCACGCTCAACTATCACATTGTCGGCCATGGCGGGGTATTGGAGCTGGTGCCCTATCGCGGCGAGCATGAGGACCTCATGGCGCTGGCAGCAGCAGCGGGCCGAGTCGGCGCAAAAATGGTCTATGTCGCCAACCCAGATAACCCCATGGGCTCGTACTGGCCTGTGGCTGAGATCGAGGCCTTCATCGCCGCGGTGCCCGAGGACTGCCTGATTCTGCTGGACGAGGCCTATGGCGAACTGGCGCCGGCGGATGGCCTGCCTGAAATCAACACCCAGAAGGCCAATGTGCTGCGACTGCGCACCTTTTCGAAGGCCTATGGGCTCGCCGGGATACGCTGCGGCTATGCCTTCGGCGACCGGCGGATAATTCGCGCCTTCGACCGTGTGCGCAATCATTTTGGCGTCAATCGTCAGGCCCAGGTCGCGGCACTCGCCGCCTTGGCCGACGACGATTATCTGCGCCAGGTGCAACTGAAGGTAGCGGCTGCGCGAGACCGAATCGGCGAAATCGCCATCGCCTCGGGCCTGACTCCCCTGCCATCTGCCACCAATTTCGTTGCCGTGGACTGCGGGCGTGATGGCGCCTTCGCCATGGCCGTGCTCAAGGCGCTGGCCAATAGGGGCGTGTTCGTGCGCAAGCCCATGGTGGCGCCACATGACCGCTGCATCCGCATCAGTGTCGGGCCGGAAGCGGAAATGCAGATTCTGGCCGAGGCACTGCCGCAGGCCCTTCAGGACGCTCAGGGCGCTGTGTAGAGCCCGATCGTAGCAATCAGCGGCCGATGGTTGGAGCCGTGACTATCGGCCCCGGATGCGATGTCGAGGATACGTGCCTGACCCCGCGTGAACATGTTGTCGATGGGAACGCCGAGCATGCCGGCGCGCACCGGCCATGTGGCGGGCATGGACGGCCCGGGCGATAGCTGCAGGCGATCGACCAGCATGGCCAGCGGCTCCGACCACGCCGCCGCATTGAAATCACCTGCAAGCACCACCGGCCCCTCGAGGCCCATGATGAAGCGGCCAATATTGAAGAGCTCCTCCCAGGAAGCCTCATCGAAATAGGGCTTTGACAGGTGAGCGCCGACAATGGTCACCGGCTGGCCATCAACCTCGACCCGCGCCCAGACCAGCCGTTCACGATTGAACGGCGGCAGGAGCAGCACGCCACCATCGGCAATGGGCAGGCGCGATAACAGGGAGATGTCGCAGCTGGCCGAACGGTCGCAGCCCAGGCGATGGGGGAACGCTGTGCCGAGCTGATCGAGATATTGCTCGATCCCCGGGGTTTCCTCGAACACCACGATATCAGGCGGATAGGCCAGCACCGCCTGCACCAATTGCTCGGCGCTGCGATTGCCGGTGAGCGTGTTGGAACTCATAAGCTGGAACTGCGCCACCGGCTGCCCGGCCATCGGCGTGCGCCAGGCATAGAGCTGCCAGACGACGTAGCCGGCATGGGCGGCTCCGACCAGCAGCACCAGGCCATAGAGAAGACCACGCCAGCGCGCGCCAAAGGCGACCAGCGCCACCAGCGCGACGATACCGGCGGCAAGAATATGAAAGCGCAGGCTTTGCAGCAGCAATTCGCCGGGAAGACCCGGCGACCAGGAGATGATGAGCAACAGCAACGACACGAAACCGGCTATTGCCAGCAGCACACCGCGAAACTCAGCCTTGCTCAGCATGAACCAGTCTCCGGCGCCTCGACCCGGATTTCTAGAGCAGCTTCCGCATTTGCACGCAAGTCGCGGCTATCCCGACCAGCTCGGCCGGGTCCCAGTCGAAGCGGGTCCAGCCGGTTTTCTCATAAAAGCCCACCGCCTCGTCGGCGGCGTTGACGAGGAGCACGTGGACGCCCAGGCGTTCGGCTTCGGATGACACCATGGCCTCTAGTACCCGGCCATGGCCTTTGCGCTGCTCGGCAGCAGTTATGGCCACCAGTCTGATGGCGGCCCGCCCATCTCCGAACACATCCAGACGCGTCGTGCCGAGCGCCCGCCCATCCTGCTTGAGCAGAAAGGGATGGGCGAAGGCGGCCGTATCGTCCGGGTGCTTGTCATCGTAGACGCCGAACCGCCCTTTGGCTTCGAACAGCTCAACGCGGCGGATGTGATGAAAATCCGCCCAGTCGCTGGGATCGGTAACGGCAATTAGCTCGTAGGTCATCCATGCCTCCCTGCCCCGTCCGCGCGGGTCGGGGCACGGGGCATATTTGTGCGCTTAGCCGGCCAGAGCGCCTTGGGCCGCGGCACCGCGCTCGATCATCACGCGATTGAGCGCGTTGAGATAGGCGCGGGCGGAGGCCACCAGCGTGTCTGGCTCGGCGGCATTGCCAGAGGCGATGCGGCCGTTCATTTCGAGCCGGACGTGGGCGGAAGCCTGCGCGTCGGTGCCGCCGGTCACGCCATCGACGGCATAGAGCACCAGATGCGGGTCCTGCCCGGAGGCTTCCTTGATGGCGTTGAAGATGGCGTCGACCGAACCGGTGCCCTCATAGGACACTGCAGTTTCCTCACCATCGATGGTTACCACCAGATTGCACTTGTGCACGCCACCGGTCTTGGAGACCACTTCCATATCCACCAGACGGATGCGATCACCAACCGAGCCGACCTCGTCATCGACCAGGGCGATGATATCGGCGTCATAGACATGCTTCTTGCGGTCGGCCAGATCCTTGAAGCGTACGAACGCTTCCTGGAAGGCATTGTCGCCCAGCTCGTAGCCCAGTTCCTTCAGCTTGTCCTTGAAGGCGGCGCGGCCGGAATGCTTGCCCATGACCAGGGTCGTTTCCTTGATGCCGACGCTGGCCGGGGTCATGATTTCGTAGGTCTCGGCATTCTTCAGCATGCCGTCCTGGTGGATGCCGCTTTCATGCGCGAAGGCATTCTTGCCAACGATCGCCTTGTTGTACTGCACCGGGAAATTCGACGCGGCCGACACGATCTTGCTGGCACGCGACAGATGCGTCGTCTCGACATCGGTGTAGAAGGGCATGGCATCGCCGCGGGTGCGCAGCGCCATCACGACTTCCTCCAGCGCCGCATTGCCGGCGCGTTCGCCCAAGCCATTGATCGTGCATTCGATCTGCCGCGCACCGCCAGCCACACCGGCCAGCGAATTGGCGACGGCCATGCCCAGATCGTCATGACAGTGCACCGAGAAGATCGCCTTGTCGGCGCCCGGCACGCTTTCGATGATGGTCTTGAACATGCGGAAATGCTCTTCGGGCACCGCATAGCCGACTGTATCGGGCAGGTTGATGGTAGTGGCGCCGGCCTTGATGGCCGTCTCGACGCAGCGCTTGAGAAACTCGATGGGCGTGCGGGTGGCGTCCATGGCCGACCATTCGACATCGTCGATCAAATTGCGCGCCTGAGCTACCGTGCGGGCGATGATCTCGATGACCTCGTCCTCGGTCTTCTTCATCTGGTGGGCCAGATGGATCGGCGAGGTGGAGACAAAGGTGTGGATGCGGCCCTGCTGGGCGTGACGCACGGCTTCGCCGGCGCGATCGATATCGGCGCTGATGGCACGAGCCAGGCCAGCGACGCGGGCGCGCTTGACATGCTTGGCGACGGCGACCACGGCCTCGAAGTCACCCACCGAAGCAATCGGGAAACCGGCTTCGATAATATCGACGCCCATTTCGTCCAGCGCGTCTGCAACCTGCAGCTTTTCTTCCAGCGTCATGGTGGCGCCGGGCGACTGCTCGCCATCGCGCAGGGTGGTGTCGAAAATGAAGACGCGTTCTTTATTGGAATTGGACGCAGAAGCAGACATTTCAGGCTCTTTCCTATCGGCCCCGAGGCAATGGCTCGCTGGACCGGACAATTTTTACTGTTCGGTTGTGGCGCAATCCCCTGACGACCCGCTCGTTACATCGAGCTGCCGGTGATCAGGGGCTGATAAGAAGGAGGAGGAGCGCGGGAAGCAGCAACAGGCCAGCAGCAATCGCCAGCTTGGTCATCATGACCTGCTGTTGTGCGATGGCAATGGCTTTGGCGCGACGGCGCTGCATAGGACTACGCTCGAATAGGCTGTCTATTGTTTAGAGAATGCGTCACTCCGCGCGCGGATGCAAGACCAAACCGTCAAAATGCGTTCGCCCGCGCGCGTCGCTATCAGTTGAAGGCTAGCACCGCCGTGAGCAACACCCCTGCCCCGGCAACCAGGGTGATCAGGCCCAGCACTGCGGAACGACCCGCCACACTCATGTCTCCAGCCTGCATTTTCTTGAACGCCAATCCGCTCATGACGATGCAGACCAGCATCACGACGATCAGCCCCATCTTGGCGAAGAACCAGTGATTGGGAACCACCAATCCCCATTTCAGCCACCACATCAGCGGCCCACTGATCAGCAATAGGCCCATGGCCACCTTGCCGAGTTGGATCATCTTGTTGCCAAGAGCAAACAGCTCGCCCCGGCGATCGACCGCTGCCTGCGCCAGCTGCCGTTCAAGCAGCGGCATGGTTACGGCCGTCGCGCCCCCGGCGACAAAGCCGACGATGTGCAACCATAGCAAAATATTGGCGAATTCCATGTTGTCCCCTATTGCCCCAAATCCAGAACGCCCTCGGCCAGAACGACAGCCTGTCCACCAATCGCACCGTGGTTGATCTGCCCATTCTGCTTACGGAATTGCAGGCTGATCTGGCAGGGCCGCCCCATCTCGACGCCTTGGCGCAGCATGCGGTCGAACTGCCCGTCCCCCTGCTCATGCTCGGCCAAAAGTCCGATCAGCGCCGCAGCGGCAGAGCCGGTGCCCGGGTCCTCGCCCAGCCCCATGCCGAACATGCGCGCGGCGAGATCGACGCCAACTTCATCGGGAGTGAGCGTGAACACATAGGCCGAGTGATGGTCATGATGGAACACCGTGTTCCATTCCGACCGATCGAGTTTGATGCGCCGCAGCGCCTCGGCATCGCGCACCGGCACCAGGTGAAAGGTGAGCCCCGCCGAGAAGACGGACGGCTGGAACGTGCCACAACCGATGTCGTCGCGGGAAAGGCCCAGGGCCTTGGCGATTCCGGCGTGATCGGACAGATCGGCTATCCGCTCGGGCAGGCGGGGCAGCGCAAAGCGAGCGTCGCCGGTGCGCCGATCGACCCGCTCGAACAGCGCTGTCACCAGCCCAACCTTTTCCTCGATGCGCAGTGCCGACGCTTTCCCTTGCAGCCCCAGCACGACGGCGGCGCCCACCGTTGGATGACCCGCAAAGGGCAGTTCCTCGTAAGGCGTGAAGATGCGCACCGAGGCGGTGTTGCGCTCGTTCTGCGGCTTGCACAGAAACACCGTCTCGCTGAGGTTGAACTCGCGGGCAATCGCCTGCATTTCGCCGTCCAGCAGACCGTCCGCCTTGGGAACGACGGCAAGGCCATTGCCTTGGAGCGGCGTGCGGGTGAAGACGTCGAGGATGAGGTAAGGAAGTTTCATGCGCTGACCTCCGGCAAGGCGTATTCGGCGCGATCAAAACCGAGATGATCGCAGAGCGCTTCGACGACCACAGCATGGTCCTGCCGGCCAGGCAGGCCGGAAATGGTCACCGCGCCGATGATGCCAGCGCCCGGCACACGAATGGGAAAGCCGCCACCGGCGATGACATAGTCGGCGGGATCGGCGCCCGATTGCGGCGAAAACGGCACTTCGCCACGCTCCAGCACCAGCCGATAGGAGGCACGGTGGAAACGGCGTACCGAATTAATCTTGCGGCGCACCCATTCGGCATTGTCCGCGCTGGTGCCGGCGGTGGCCGAGAAGAATAGCTGGCGGTCCCAGCTACGAATGTCGACAACCAGCGACAGCCCCTCCGCCGATGCTCGGGCGCGGATGGATGAGCCGAGCGCAAAGGCCACATCTTCATCGAATGCGGGCAATACCAGCGCCTGCTCCTGCCGCTTGACGCGGGCGATATCGTCTTGGTTCTGCATCAAAGATCCTGCTGGGAACGGGTCCAGGCATCAAACAGCGGCGTGCGGTCGACAATGCCTTTCGGGAAATTGGCAAGGGCCGCATCGATTTCGACCCAGGCGGCCTTGCTGTCGGTCCAGATATTGCCCACCGGCCGCGCCCAATCCATGTTGTCGAGCGTGCCGGCGCGGCCGACCTTTATGCCGGGCAGCGGCGGGTCGTTCCACATCCAGCCATGGCAATGAGCGCAAAAGTTCATGCCGATGACATTGCCGCTGTCGGCGCGGCGCTCATAGCGCGCGATATCGCCCGAAAGCAGCTCGAAATCCTCATCGCGGACGATCATCGACATCGACCAGGCCGCGCCGGAAAAGCGCTGGCAGTCCTTGCAGTGACAATTGTAGACGCTGAGCGGCGACGCCTTGAGACGGTATCGCGCTGCGCCACATTGGCAGCCGCCTTCGACCGGAAACACTGGCAACGTCATGGTTCACTCCCCCGAGGGAGAAGCTGTAATGCGTTTGCGGCGTGATTTGAAGCGGGACGCGACAGCGTCGCCCTGGCCAAAGAAAAACGGGGGCTTTCGCCCCCGCTCTTGTGCTTTTAGTTCTTGGCTTTGTCGACCAGGGCGCCGGCCTTGATCCACGGCATCATGTCGCGCAGCTTGTTGCCGACATCCTCGATCGGATGCTCGTCGGCCAGGCGACGGGTCGCCTTGAAGCGGGCACCGCCGCCGGACTTGATTTCCTGCATCCACTCGGAGGTGAACTTACCCGACTGAATGTCGTGCAGAACGCGCTTCATCTCGGCCTTGGTTTCCGAGGTGATGATGCGCGGACCGGTGACATATTCGCCCCACTCGGCCGTGTTCGAGATCGAGTAGTTCATGTTGGCGATGCCGCCCTGATAGATCAGGTCGACGATCAGCTTCACTTCGTGCAGGCACTCGAAATAGGCCATTTCCGGAGCGTAGCCGGCTTCCACAAGCGTCTCGAAGCCGGCGCGGATCAGCTCGACCAGGCCACCGCAGAGCACGACCTGCTCGCCGAACAGGTCGGTTTCGCATTCTTCGCGGAAATTGGTTTCGATGATGCCCGAACGGCCGCCGCCAACGCCCGAAGCATAGGCCAGAGCGATGTCATGGGCATTGCCAGATGCGTCGTGATGCACGGCGATCAGGCAGGGCACGCCGCCGCCACGGGCATATTCGCCGCGCACGGTGTGGCCCGGGCCCTTCGGCGCGATCATGATCACGTCGACGGTGGACTTGGGTTCGATCAGGTTGAAGTGGACGTTGAGGCCATGGGCAAAAGCCAGGGCAGCGCCGTCACGGATATTGGGCTCGATGTCCTTCTTGTAGATATCGGCCTGCAGCTCATCGGGGGTCAGCAGCATGATGACATCGGCCCAGGCGGAAGCCTCGGCAACGCTCATGACCTTGAGGCCTTCACCCTCGGCCTTCTTGGCCGACGGCGAACCCGGACGCAGGCCAACGGCGACATTGGTCACGCCGCTGTCGCGCAGGTTCAGCACATGGGCGTGGCCCTGCGAACCGTAGCCGATGATGGCCACCTTCTTGGACTTGATGATGTTGAGATCGGCATCACGATCGTAATAGACGCGCATTGGGAGTCTCCCTCGGAAAGCGGCTTGTTATGTGTTTGCCTTGGCGCCGTAAAGCGCCAAAAACTGGTCCGTAGCGATCTTCACATCGGCTTCGATGTTGGATTCGACATTGGATTGGGTGAGGCCCTTGTCGCCGAGCAGCAGACGGATCTGCACGTCACGGACGACCAGGCCGAAAAAGGTGCGATAAGCTTCCTCGCTGGAGGAAAAGCGCAAAAGGCGTGCGTCCCGAGCCGCTTCCAGGATCGGCTTGAGGCGGCGGCGAACGGCCATGGGGCCGTTTTCGAGCACGATATTGCCCAGGCTGTCCTTTTCCTGAGCGGCATGGGTAATGGCGGTGCGGTTGAGCGTGATCGACACTTCGCCGATCAGCGTGGTCAACAAGTCGCGTGCGAACTGCTCGAGGCTGGCGCGCAGCGCCTTGGTGTTGAGGTGGCTGCGATCGACATAAGGCATGCGCACCTTGGCCGCCTGCCACTGCACCGTCGCCGTCAGCAAGCCATCGCGGTCGCCGAACCACTTGTAGAGTGTTTCCTTGGAGCAGGAGGCGCGGCGCGCGACCGCGGTCATGGTCAACCCATCGCCATTTTCCACGAGCAGATCCAGCGCCGCGGTCAGCACAGCCTGCTGCCGGGGGGTGAATGTCTCTTCGCTGACCTTGATCGCCAGGGCCACGGCGTAAACTCCAATAGTCCACGACAGGCTCAACCCCGTCGTTGAGCAGAGGCGTACCGTACGGTACGGTTCCAGGCAAGCCCCTTTCGCGCATCACCTATGGAATCTGTGGGTGCATCATTTGCGCAGCTCTTCGCGCAAAACCCTTTCTCGCGAGGCAACGCCTTGGCTCCGAACACGTTTGCCCTGCACACGATGGAAGGCGCCGCAATGTCCGACAGACTCTATCATGTCATTCTGAACCCCAACTCCGGGACCGCCAGGGCGATGGGTGTCACCGCAGGCATGCTCGCAGAGCTGTTTGCCAGTCACGGCCTCGAGGCCGTTATCGACGACAATGACAGCCGCCCCCTGATGGATCGCATTCACGAAGCAGCTGCAGGACCTGCCGACGTCGTTGTCGCGGCGGGTGGGGATGGGACCATTACTGCAATTGCCGGGGTTTTGGTCGACAGCGAAAAGGACCTCGCCATCTTGCCGCTCGGCACGTTCAACGCCGTCGCCAAGGATCTGCACCTCCCCCTCGACCTCAGCGGCGCGGTGGCGGCCCTGGCCTCTGGCACGGTGCAGAAAATCGATGTGGCCGAGGTCAATGGCCGCATTTTCATGCAGAAGGTGGTGATCGGTCTATTACCGGGTCTCGCCGCAGGCAGGGAACATATAAGGGGTCGAGAAACCTTCGCGACCAAGATCGGCTTCATGCGCTACTTCTTTCGGCGCCTGGCTCGCCAGCGCCGCATGGCGGTCGCCATCGAGCCGGACAATGGTGAAATGCGGATCGACCGGGTGCAGGCCATGGCCGTTGCATGCAATGCCTATGACGAGGGCATGGGGCGGTTCTTTTCCCGCCAGAGCCTCGACCGGGGTACACTCACCCTTTATGTGCTGCGCCATCTGAACGCCCGCGATTTTTTCCGGCTGGTCACCGGCATGCTGCTGGGACGATGGCACGACGACGAAGCGCTGAGCATGGAGAGCGTCAAGTCGGTGACCATCGACACACGCCGGGACCTGGTCAAGGTCATGTTCGACGGCGAGGTCGAGACGCTGCAAACGCCTTTGCGTTTCTCCATCAAGCCAAAGGCATTGTCGGTCGTGGTGCCGGCTGAAACACTCGAAGCCGTGGAGGCCGCATGAAGATTCTGCATATTTCCGACCTGCATTTCGGCCACCACGATCCCGAACTGGCGGCCGGATTTTCGAACGACATCAACGCGCAGCGTCCGGACCTGATCGTCGCCAGCGGCGACTTTACCCAGATCGGGACCAAGGAGGAATTCGAGCAGGCTCGCGAATTTCTCGACACTTTGTCGGCCCCCGTTTTCGCGGTGCCCGGCAATCACGACGTGCCGGCCGTCAACATTTTGCGGCGCTTCCTCAACCCTTACGGCCTTTATAAGCGCTATATCTCCCCCGATCTGGAGCCTTTCCTCGAAATGGGCGGAGTCGCCCTGGTCGGCATGCGCACATCGCGCCGGGCGCGGCTGGAATGGAACTGGGGCCATGGCTCCATCTCCCGTGGTCAGCTCGATGACCTGGCCGAACGTTTCGCCCAGGCCTCCCCCAATGCGGTGCGGGTGATCGTGGCTCACCATCCCCTGCTGTTCCCGACCGAACCGATGTTGCAGAAAACCAAGCGGGTGAAGCGGGCCGACGACGCGCTCGAAACCTTTGCCGGGCTTGGCGTGCGCCTGGTGCTCTCCGGGCACTTCCACCTGTCCTATGTGCGCAAACACGAATCCAACGAGAAAGCGCGCGAAGGCGAACCTATGGGTCTCAGCAAGTCCGTCCGCGCCCCCATTCTCATCGCCCAGGCCGCTTCCGCCATCTCCACGCGGCTGCGCGGGGAAGGCAATGCTTATAACCTGATCGATATTGGCGATCAGATCACGGTGACCGTACGCGAATGGCGCGATGGCGCCTGGACGACGCGCGATCGGGCAACCGAACCGGTTTAGCCTGGCCCTGAAATCACTGGGCCAATCGGGTGGTATTGCGCCGCAATGCCACCTGCTGCGCTTTCCCGGAAGGCGAAAACGTCCTAAGCCTCTGCCCAACCCAAATGCCTATTCCGGATTGCCTCTCATGACCGATACCGTTCTCGACCGCTTCCTGCGCTATGTCGCCATCGATACGCAGGCTGACCCCAATTCGATGAGCCAGCCTTCGACCGAAAAGCAAAAGAACCTCGGTCGCCTGCTGGTTGAGGAACTGCTTGCAATCGGGATCAGCGACGCACATCTGGACGAGCATGGCTATGTCTATGCCACCGTGCCGGCCAATACCGACAAGCCCGATGTGCCAGTGATCTGCTTCTGCTCGCACATGGACACCGCGCCCGATTTCACCGGCACCGATGTGCGCCCCAAGATCATCAGCAACTATGCCGGCGGGGACATCGCGCTAGGCAATTCCGGCCGCGTTATTCGCGTCGCCGAGCATCCCGAACTCGACAACCAGATCGGCAACGAGGTCGTCACCACCGACGGCACAACGCTGCTGGGTGCCGACGACAAGGCCGGCATCGCCGAAATCGTCACCGCCGCCGAAATCCTGCTCAAGGACCAGTCGATCAAGCATGGCACGATCCGCCTGCTTTTCACCACCGATGAGGAAATCGGCCGGGGCGTCGACAAGGTCGATCTCGAAAAGCTTGGCGCGCGCTTCGCCTATACGCTAGACGGCGAAACCGCCGGCACCATCGAGGACGAGACGTTTTCCGCCGACGCCCTGACGCTCGAGATCACCGGCGTCGCCATGCATCCTGGCTTTGCCAAGGATCGTATGGAAAATGCCATCAAGATTGCCTCGACCATCGTCGCCCGCCTGCCCCGCGATGTGTCACCGGAAGGCACGGAGGGCCGCGATGGCTTCGTACACCCGGTCGATATTTCCGGCTCCATGGACAGCGCCACCATCCAGTTGATCGTGCGCGACTTCACCGAAGCCGGGTTGGTCGAGAAGCACAAGATGGTCGAGGACATCGCCCGGTCGGTGCTCGAAACCTTTCCCGGCTCCTCCTTCACGGCGACTCGCAAGGAGCAATATCGCAACATGAAAGTGGTGCTCGACCAACATCCCGAGATCGTCGACAACGCCGTGGAAGCCATCCGCCGGGCCGGCATGGAGCCACTGCGCGGCTCGATCCGCGGCGGCACCGATGGCTCGCGCCTCTCCTTCATGGGCCTGCCCTGCCCCAATATCTTTGCCGGTGGCCATGCTTTCCACTCTCCGCTGGAATGGATCAGCCGCCAGGATATGGAAAAGGCGGTGAAAACCGTCGTCGAACTGGCAAAAATCTGGGAAGAGCGCGCCTGAGGCGATCAGCCAAGCACCGCGCGGGCAAGAAGGCGCACCAATGCGCCTTCGAGCTTGCCGGCCTCCACCATGCCCTCAAGGATCGCGATGGCGGCCGCCGGCTGCATCTCGGCCTTGTAGGCACGGCGCTCCACCAGCGCGCCATAGATGTCGCAGACCGTGGCAATGCGCACCTGCGCGTCGATCGCTCTTGCAGTCAGCGCGTAGGGGTAGCCACTGCCATCGAGATATTCGTGGTGCCCCACCACTGCGGCCAGCGTGTCCTGCGGCACACCGCCATGCTTGGCCAGGAACTTGAAGCCCTGATAGGGGTGGGTCTTGATGACGGCAAATTCTTCGTCGGTCAGCTTGCCCGGCTTGTCGAGCAACGCCGTCGGGATCACGGCCTTGCCGACATCGTGCAGCAATCCCACGCGGGTCATCATCCGCACATCGGCCTCGCTCATGCCGGCGGCTTGGGCAAAGCGGGTAAGCACCCCGGCGACGATGATGCAGTGCTGCATCGTGCCTTGATGGTGCGATCGCACGGTATCGAGCCATGGTGCCAGCCCGTCATGGCTGATCGCTGTCGCCACCTCGTCACACGCGGCATAGACTTTTACATGATCGGGCGCATCGCCCGCCGTAACTGCCTTGAACAGGCCATCGAGCGAGGCGGCCGCGCTGCGGATCGAGATAGCCGACTCGCTTTGCTGTGCTGGCCGGCTCTGCGCCGAGGCACTGCGCCGCAGCGACTGGCGCTT
The DNA here is from genome assembly GCF_001899045.1 of Devosia sp. 63-57. Classification (NCBI taxonomy): domain Bacteria; kingdom Pseudomonadati; phylum Pseudomonadota; class Alphaproteobacteria; order Hyphomicrobiales; family Devosiaceae; genus Devosia; species Devosia sp. 63-57. Next base: position 617,351 of record NZ_MKUY01000003.1, read on the forward strand.
ACGCGCCTGATCGAGGAACTTCGTCAAATCGGGCTTGGCCAGCGGCCGGTTGGCAATGGCGCTGGCGCCGATCGCGCCGGCATGCACTACTTCGGCGCGCTGACCTTTATCGACAACGAAAAGCATCGGCACGCCCGGCCTGAGCCCGGAAAGAGCAGCGCGCACCTTCCTGGCCTCGGGAACCGTTGCCATTGGCAGGTCGACGACCACCGCCACCGCATCGGCCAATTGCATCGGCCTGTCTTGGCCGAATTCAAACCAGTGTATGTCGGTTGCGTCGAGAAGCTGAGCGTACCGCGCCTTGCTGGATGCGGTCCCAACAAAAAACATCTCCTCGGCCGACGACATTTTCGGTGCTTCCACATGCGCAATCGCAATTCCTTCCTATGTAGAAGAAAATCGCGAATAAATTCCCAACTTCGCCAAGGTCATCCGCTAGAATCTACGGATTAGTGCATCATTCGAGACCACACGACGCTCATGCCCAATGATCCCAATTCTCTGATCGGCCTTGCCGTCGTCGCAGTAATCGTTCTGTGGCTGGTCTTCTCGGTCCTGAAGAAGCTCTTCGGCCTGGCGCTGGTCGCAGCCATTGTCGGGGCGGCCGCCTTTTTATGGTTCAATCCCGGCCTCGCAGCCCAGCTCTGGACGCAAGCCCAGATGATGCTGGGCATGCGCGGCTAGGCCAGCCATTTGGCGAAAAAGCCCATCACATGTTCGCGCATGAGCGGCGTTTCCCAGTGACCAATCCCGGGCTCGCTCAAGACCTCGAGGCGTTCCTCATGCTGTCGGTAGGCAGGGCGCAGTTCAGCCAGGGCCTGCTCGACCGCCGGCATGGGGCTAAGCGCATCCTCTTCGCCAACGCAGATGAGTTGCGGTCGCGGTGCGACAAGCGCAGCGATGCTACCGCCATCGGCCTCCTTCAACAGGCCGGGAACGGTGAGATAGATCCCATGTCCGTCATGCGCGCCCAGCGCGATCATGGTGCGGAAATCGGCAAAGCAGCAGAGATGCGCCACTGCCGCGATACGGTCGTCCAGCGCTGCCAGCCAATAGCTCAGGACACAGCCCATGGAGAGCCCAAACGCACCGATGCGGCTGGCATCGACATCTTGGCGCCTAGCGAGGTAGCCGAGCGCCGCCGCATGGTCGGAAAGCATGTGCCCAAACAGGGATTTGCCCTGCCATAGCAGGGCCTTGGCGGCGAAGCTCTCGCTCACCGTGGCGCGCTCGCCGAACACCGGCATATCGATGCACAGCGTCACATAGCCTGCTCGTGCAAAGACCGGACCCAGCGGGTCCAGCAAATATTCCCGGCCGTCCAGCAGCTCTCGGGCCCCCACGGCATAGCCGCCGCCATGGGAGTGACCATAGAGAATGGCCGGCAGCCGCCCTGCTCCATCCAGCGGGCGGGTGAGAATGCCGCGCACTTCGTCGGTACCGATTTTGAGGCGCAGATGCTCGATGACATAGTCACCCGCCAGCTCTTCGCGCCGCGACACCAAAACGGCGTCACGATCCTCGAAAGCCAGGAGGTCGCGAAAACGGCTTGCGGTGATCGACATGCTGGCTCCGTCCGAACTGACAGGGCAACACTAGCAACTGCCATACAAGACGAGCAACAGCGGAAACTCCATCGGCACTTGCCGATGAAGCGTAAATGCCCCATTTAGGAGGCCAACCCGTTCCTGCCTCCCAAGGACAATCCCGTGTCGAAACTGTTCTCCCCGCTGACCTTGCGTGACCTTACCCTGCGCAACCGCACCATGGTGGCACCCATGTGCCAATATTCATCCGTCGATGGCTTCGCCACCGACTGGCATTTCGTGCATCTGGGGCGGTTCGGCATGGGCGGCTTCGGCCTCGTCATGCTCGAAGCCAGCGGCGTGCTGCCCGAGGCACGCATCACCTATGGTGATCTGGGCATCTACAAAGACGAGCACATCGCCCCCCTCGCCCGCATTGTGGACTTCCTCCACAGTCAGGGCGCAGCTGTCGGCATCCAGCTTGCCCATGCCGGACGCAAGGCATCGACCTCTGTGTCCTGGAATGGTCCGGAGCAGCTCGCCACCGAAGAACAGCGGCGCAAGCTGGGTTATGAGCACTGGCAGCCGGTGGGCCCCAGCGCCATTTCTCACGACCCCAACGATCCCGATTTTCAGGTCCCCCTGGCGCTGGATCGCGCCGGCATCGACCGTGTCATCGCGGGCTTCGCCGCTGCGGCCAGGCGCGCGGATCAGGCTGGCTTCGACACGGTGGAAGTTCACGCCGCCCATGGCTATCTGCTCAATCAGTTTCTCTCCCCGCTCGCCAACGCGCGTACCGACAATTATGGCGGCAGCCTTGAAAATCGCATGCGCCTGACGCTGGAGGTCGCTGAGGCCGTTCGCGCCGCCTGGCCCAGCGGCAAGCCGCTGATGGCGCGTCTCTCGGTCAGCGACAATGCCGAGGGCGGCTGGACGGTGGAAGATAGCGTCGTGCTGGCTCGCGAACTCAAGGCGATTGGCGTCGACGCCATTGACTGCTCGAGCGGCGGACTGGCCCAGGGCCGCATCAAGCCCGCTCCGGCCTATCAGGTGCCCTTCTCTGCGGCGGTGCGGAACGGCGCAGGCATCGCTACGGCGGCTGTAGGACTGCTGGATGACGTGCTGGCGGCCGAAGCCATTCTCGAGCGCGGCGAGGCCGATATCATCGCTCTGGCGCGCGGCGCCATGAAGGACCCGAACTGGGCGGTCAACGCCAATCTCGCCCTGGGCGGGAATTACGATCTCTGGCCCATCCAGACTCAGCGCGTCGACAGCCGCGACCGCTTCTTCGGCAAGGCACAAATCTGAGCGTCGACAACCTTCCGACAGACAAAAGGGGCCCAAGGGCCCCTTTTTATTACAGCACCACCTGAGTGCCGATTTCGACCACGCGGCCGGTCGGGATGTGGAAATACTCGGTGGCGTCGCTGGCATTGCGTGCCAGGCGGATAAACAGGCGGTCCTGCCAGAAGCGGAAAAAGCCGCTCTTCTGCCCAAGCTTCAAAGAGCGACGTGACAGGAAGAAGGAGGTCGACATGATGTCGAATTTCCAGCCCAGCTTGCGGGCCAGCACCAGGGCCTTGGGCAGGTTCGGGCTCTCCATAAATCCGAAGGTAACGACGACGCGATAGAACAACTCGTTATAGGCGTCGATGGTGACCTTCTCGTCATCGGGCACGCGCGGCGACGTCGACGTGCGGACGGTCAGGATGACGTTTTTCTCGTGCAGCACCTTGTAGTGCTTGAGCGAGTGCAACAGCGCGGTTGGCGCGCCTTCCACATCCGAAGTCAGGAAGATCGCGGTGCCAGGTACCGTGGTCGGCTTCTTCTTGGCGAGGTTGTTGACCAGAAATTCCAGCGGCACCTCGTCGCGGCGGGTCTTGTCCGACAGGCGGCGACGCCCGGCCATCCAGCTCCACATGATGAGCGCCACTATCAGCGCCACCGCCGCAGGGACCCAGCCGCCCTGAAGCAGCTTGGCGGCATTGGCGGCAAAGAACGAGCCGTCGATGATGGCGAACATGATGCCGAAGCCGATCACCACCGCCGGGTGCCACTTCCAGTTGCGCCACATGACCACAACCAGCAGTGCCAGCGTGACGATCATCACCCCCGACACCGCGATGCCATAGGCGTTGGAAAGTGCGGCGGAACTGCCGAAAGTCGCGACCAGCACCAGCACGCCGACCATCAGCATGGAGTTGATCTGCGGCATATAGATCTGGCCGCTCTGGGTAGCCGAGGTGTGCTGGACCACCATGCGCGGCAGCATGTTGAGCGCGATGGCCTGCTGGGTGAGGCTATACGTGCCGGTGATGACGGCTTGGCTGGCAATGATGGTGGCCATGGTGGCCAGGATCACGAAGGGCAACAGCGCCCATTCCGGCTGCATCTGGAAGAAGGGGCTTTCGACATTCTCGATGCCCACCGACAGCACGAAGGCGCCCTGGCCGAAATAGTTGAGAAGCAGGCAGGGGAACACCAGACCGAACCAAGCCAGCACGATGGGTTTGCGCCCGAAGTGGCCGAGATCGACATAAAGCGCCTCGGCCCCGGTAACGGCGAGGAAGATTGCCCCCATAACCACAAAGGCAATGCCGATATGGGTAAAGAGGAATTGCAGGCCCAGAAGCGGATTCAGCGCCTGCAGCACGCCGGGATAAGCCACGATATGGACAAAACCGGACACGCCAAGAGTCAGGAACCAGACCGCGGTGATCGGTCCGAAAACGATCGCAACCTTGGCGGTACCGAAGCGCTGCACAGCAAAAATGCCGATGATGATCACCAGGGTGATCGGCACCACCCAGCGGCCCATGCCAGGAGCGACGAGATCCATGCCTTCCACAGCCGACAGAACTGAGATCGCCGGGGTCAGCAGCGCATCGCCATAGAACAACGCAGCGCCGAACACGCCCAATGCCGTGATCCACACCGGCGGCTTTTCGAAGGTCTTGCGCGCCAGCGCCATCAGGCTCAGCGTACCGCCCTCGCCATTATTGTCGGCGCGGGTGACGAAAAACACATATTTGAATGCCACCGTCAGAGCCAAAGCCCAGACAATGAGCGACAAGAGGCCCAATATCTCCACCTCGCTGGAGGCGGCACCGGGTCTGACATGGGTGGCCTGTCGGAAGGCATAGATCGGGCTGGTACCGATATCGCCGTAAACGACGCCGATGGCTCCCAAAGTCAGGACCGGCAAACCACTCTTGTGGTGGCCATCCTGTTCGGTCGCGACGACACCGGCCTCAGGGCCGGAGGAATTCGCATGCGTCATGAGCTTTGGGGCTCTCGCTGTTTCGGGCGGGCGCCGCTATACACCCGCCGCCGGTCATACACAACCAATACAAGACCGAATGGTTCAAACGCCAGCAGGGGCCGCCTCTTGCGAAGCGGCCCCTGCCAGGCAAACGAAGACGGAGGTCTTCGAAAAGTTTATTCGGCGGCGCGAGCGGCCTTGGCAGCATTCCCCCACCAGATCAACTGATCCAGCATATCCTTGGCGGACGGGCCGATCGAAGCTTCAAGGTCGTTCAGGGTCTTGGTGCCGCCGAAGCCGGGGTGAACGGAGAAGAAGTCGCCGCCTGCCAGATGAACGGCCGAGCGGGTGGAGACCATCTGCAGCTCGACACCGATGGTGCGCAGGTTTTCCACCGCGCGGGCACCACCCACCGAACCATAGCCAACGGCGCCGAACGCCTTCTTATTCCACTCGACATAAGCCTGGTCGATGGCATTCTTAAGCGCGCCGGTGATGGCACGGTTGTATTCGGCAACGACGAAAATGAAGCCGTCGAATTCGCCGATCTTCTTCTGCCAGCGAACAGCTTCCGGGTTCTGCGAGGGAGCCCAAGCGTTCGAGGCGACTTCGTCGAAGAAAGGCAGATTGAAATCGCGCAGGTCAACGATTTCAGCGTCGATCTCGGGGCGCTCATTGGCCTTCTCGAGAATCCACTGCGCCGGGATTTCACCGAAGCGCGTGGGACGGGTGGACGAGATGATGACGCCGATCTTGAGCTTGGACATTTGGTTGCCCTCCTTGGTAACAAATCGTAACTGAGGCGATATATGTGCCCACCAGAGATTTCCTCAAGTGGGCACTACCATGTCATCCGGCAACATTGGCGTACCATAGGCACACCAATGTAAGTGTTCGGGATCATTGAGATTTCGGCATTTTCGCCGTATCCGCCCCATCGAACTGCTAGCTGTGAGCGCCGACATTTACGGACTGTTCGTCCAGCAACGACAATCTTTTCTCTTCTGAGATCGGCAGCAGCTGCACGATGCCGAAGGCAATCTCGATGATCAGCAGCGGCAGGATCGCCAGGCTCAGCCCATTCAGCAACGCATTGATTTGCCAGGCGGCAAACAGAAAGCGCGCCACGGCATCATAACGGCCAAGAACGGCCAGCCCCAATCGCAGCCGCGCAACGGACCAAACCACCACCACCGACCCCATGAGGTTGCCGAGCAGCATCGACATCGGATCGATTGGCGGCAACTGTCCCGGCAGGCCCAGCGCACCACCAAGCCAGACCAGCACGGTGTGCACCAATGGCAGCGTCCATGGCGTCGCAAAAGGCAAGCTGACAATGAGGTCATAGGCGGCACTGGCGCGCATGATACGAAGATAGGCTTTTGCATCCAGCATAATTGACTCCTTTTCTGCAGGACGCAGAACCGCTAAACCCTCGAGTGCACTCCAGGGTCAAGAGGAAAATCATGCAGATCGGCGAACTGGCGGAACGCTCCGGGCTAAGCCGCGACACGCTGCGCTTCTACGAGAAGCGTGGGCTCATTGCCTCCTTGCGCCGCCCGAATGGCTATCGCCACTATCCGGACGAGACGCTGATGTTGCTGAACTATGTCCGCACCGCGCAGCGGCTGGGCTTTTCACTGGCAGAGATCGAAACCGAGCTACCGGCGGCCGGGGAAAACCTGCCTGGCGCAGCGCGGCTCGCCGACCTCTTGCGCCACAAGATCTCCTCGATCGATAGCCGCATCGCTGAGCTGCAAGGCCTCAGAGACGACCTCGCCACCCGACTCGATCTGGCCTGCCCGCTCGGCGTTGAAAACTAGGCCAGCACGGCAATATAGCGGCGGGTTGCCTCGGCAAAGCCCATCAGCAGGGAGTCGGCGGTGATGCCGTGGCCGATGGAGGCCTCGGCGACGCCCGGCACCGCTGTCTGGAAGGCAGGCAAATTCTCCAGCGTCAGGTCATGACCGGCATTGACGCCAAGCCCGATATCGAGCGCGGCCTGACAGGTCCCGGCCAGCGCGGCCAGCTCAGCTTCGGCGCGCGTGGGGTCTTCGTAGCAGGCGCCATAGGGGCCAGTGAACAATTCGATGCGGTCGGCGCCGGTGGCCTTGGCGGCCGCAACGCCCGCCGGGCCGGCATCCGGATCGCAGAACAGCGAGATGCGCCTGTCCTCGCGCTTGAGGCGTTGCACCACCGAGGTCAGGAAATTACCCTTGCCAAGAAAATCCCAGCCATGGTCCGACGTTGCCTGTGCCGGATCGTCGGGCACAAGCGTCACCTGTTCGGGATTGACCATCTCGATCAGGTCGAGAAAGTCCTCGCTGGGATAACCCTCGATATTGAATTCGGCCTGGGGATAGTCAGCCCGCAACAGCGCCGAAAGCTCGAACACATCGGTGCGCCGGATGTGGCGCTCATCGGGGCGGGGATGAATGGTGATGCCGCTGGCACCCGCATCGAGCACCACCCTGGCAATGCCGGTGACGCTCGGCCACGGCAGATTCCGCCGGTTCCGCAACTGGGCGACGGCATTGAGATTGACGGAAAGCAGGGTCATGGCAGGGCCTCGAAGTCTTCGCGCCCTGCCATACACCAGACTGGGCGATCCGCCCAATCGAACCTTGTGATGAGCCTATCAGCTCTTGTCGATCACATACCTTCGGCGCCGCGCGCTATAGCGGCGAGGCCGGTGCGGACCACTTCGACCAGGCCAAGGGGAGCCATGAGGGCGATGAAGCTGTCGATCTTTTCCGGCTTGCCGGTGACTTCGAAGACAAAGCTCTCGACCGTCGCGTCGACGATATGGGCGCGGAAGGCATCGGCGAGACGCAGGGTCTCGGCACGGTGCTCGCCCGAACCACGGACCTTGATCAGCGCCAGCTCACGCTCGAGATAGGCGCCTTCGGCGGTCAGATCGTGCACGCGGTGCACCGGCACCAGTCGTTCGAGCTGGGTCTTGATCTGGACGAGGACCTTTGGCGTCGCCACCACCACCACAGTGATGCGACTAAGTCGCCGGTCGTGTTCGGTCTCGCTGACGGTCAGGCTCTCGATATTGTAGCCGCGGGCCGAAAACAGGCCGACGACGCGGGCAAGAATGCCGGGCTCGTTGTCGACCAGGACGGAGAGAGTATGGCGCTCGGCCTGCTGGGTTTCCTGGGTCAGGAAATAGGCGGAACCGGTGGGCTGCAGATGTGCGTTCATTTCAATATTCCTCCGCAACCGGCCTAGACCAGCGCGCGTCCCTTCTCGTCGATGATGTCGCCGATATCGGCCGTATCGGGCAGGATGATCTCGTTATGCGGCTTGCCCGAGGGGATCATGGGCAGGCAGTTCTCGTCCTTTTCGACCATTACGTCGAACAGCACCGGACCGTCATAGTCGATCATCTCGGCAATTGCGGCATCGAGCTGGGCCGGCGTATCGCACTTGATGCCCTTGGCCCCATAGGCCTCGGCCAGCTTGACGAAGTCGGGCAGCGATTCCGAATAGGAATGCGCATAGCGCGAACCATGCAGCAGGTCCTGCCACTGGCGAACCATGCCCATGCGCTCATTGTTGAGGATGAATATCTTGATCGGCAGGCGATACTGCACTGCGGTCGAGATTTCCTGCATCGTCATCTGCACCGAGGCTTCGCCGGCAATGTCGATCACCAGCGCATCGGGATGGGCCACCTGCACGCCGACCGCAGCCGGCAGGCCATAACCCATGGTTCCCAGACCACCCGAGGTCATCCAGCGATTGGGCTGGTCGAAATGGAAATGCTGGGCCGCCCACATCTGGTGCTGGCCGACCTCGGTGGTGATGTACACCTCCTTGGCCTGCTTCCTGGTCGCCTCGTAGAGACGCTGGATGGCCCATTGCGGCTTGATGGTGGTGTCGGAATTCTTGAACCCGAGCGAATTGACCGAACGCCACTTTTCGATCTGGCTCCACCACGGCGCCAGCGCTTCCGAGCGCGGCTGATTGGTCTTGGACCGCCAGATGCGGATCATCTCTTCGAGCACGCGATTGCAATCCCCCACGATCGGCACATCGACGCGGATGATCTTGTTGATCGAGGACGGGTCGATATCGACGTGGATCTTGCGGCTATTGGGCGAAAAGGCATCGACGCGACCGGTGATGCGGTCGTCAAAGCGTGCGCCGATATTGATCATGACGTCGCAGTCATGCATCGCCATATTGGCTTCATAGGTCCCGTGCATGCCCAGCATGCCCATCCATTGCGGATTGGAGGCCGGGAAGGCACCGAGGCCCATCAGCGTCGAAGTCACCGGGAAGCCGGTGAGCTCGGCCAGCTCGCGCAGGTTTTCCGAGGCTTCGGGACCGGCATTGATGACGCCGCCACCCGTATAGAAAATCGGGCGCTCGGCCTTGAGCATGAGATCGACCGCCGCTTCAATCGCGGCGGCATCGCCGTCCACCTTGGGACGGTAGGACTTGTGACGCAGCGTGCCGGGTTCGGGCTTGTAATAGTCGCCGACCGCAAACTGCACGTCTTTGGGAATGTCGATGACCACCGGGCCGGGACGACCGGTCGTGGCAATGTGGAAGGCCTCATGCAGGACGCGCGGCAGGTCGGCGACGTTCTTCACGAGATAATTGTGCTTGGTGCAGGAGCGGGTAATGCCGACAGTATCGCACTCCTGGAAACCGTCGGTGCCGATCAGCGTCGTGGGAACCTGGGCGGTGATGCAGACCAGCGGGATGGAATCCATCAAGGCATCGGTAAGGCCGGTGACCGCATTGGTCGCGCCGGGGCCGGAAGTGACCAGAACCACGCCGGGCTTGCCGGTGGAGCGCGCATAGCCTTCGGCCATATGGGTCGCGCCCTGCTCGTGGCGCACCAGGATGTGCTTGACGAAATCCTGCTGGAACATCGCGTCATAGATCGGCAAAGCCGCACCACCGGGATAGCCGAAGATATGCTCGACCCCCTGATCGGTCAGCGCCTGGATCACCATTTCAGCGCCGGTCATTTTCTCGGCCATTGTCAGCCCTTCCTAATTCCTTGCCCCTTCCGGGGTCTTGTCCGTCACCTGCCGCCTCTCCCGCGCGGCGGAAAAAAGGCAATAAAAAAGGCCCCGTTTGGGACCTTGTGTTCGGCGCATCAGCTATCGCGCGGGGATTTACCCCACGTTGCCGATGCGCCTGCAAACTACGAGAATGAGTGCCCGCACTGGACCGCTCCAAAAAATCTGACGGCGCATTGATAGGAGCAAGCAGCAGCGCAAGTCAAGTGTCGATGCGTTCCGGCATCCACCACGCGGCCCCGCACCGTCACTGCTCCTGCCTTGCCGCCTTTAAAATGCGTGGACCGCCGGCCTGATGGTTGCAAAACAGGTGGCCAGAGCGTCAGACAATGCTATGGGGCACTGGCACAGATTATGACGGTTCGATGACATGAGCAAAAGCGCCCTCGACAAGGACTTGCAGCGGGTCACTGGCCTGGAGACGGCAACGCACGACCTTGGCCGCGCCCTGGCCGCGCCGGGCATAGCGCTGGTGTTCCTGCTGGTTGCAGCCGTCTGGGCCAGCTTCTCGGTGGTTCAAGGCCCAACGACCTATGTGGTCGTCATCGGTGCCATCATTGCCGGCTATATGGCGCTGAATGTCGGCGCCAATGACGTGGCCAACAATATGGGCCCTGCAGTCGGTTCTCGCGCCGTGTCCATGGTGGGCGCGCTCTTCATTGCCGCCATTTTCGAAGCCGCAGGCGCCCTGCTCGCCGGTGGCGACGTGGTCAATACCGTCGCACGGGACCTGTTGACCTCGGCCGAATTCGATACCTCGACCTTCGTTATGGTGATGATGGCAGCGCTTCTGGCCTCCGCGCTCTGGGTCAATCTCGCCACCTATATCGGGGCACCGGTGTCCACCACCCACGCAGTAGTCGGCGGCGTGGTCGGCTCGGGTATCGCCGCAGCCGGCTTCGGCGTCGTCAACTGGCCCACGATCGGCGCCATCGCCTCGAGCTGGGTCATTTCGCCGGTCTTGGGCGGCATCGCCGCAGCCGGCATGCTGGCGGTGATCATGTCGACCATCACCAATCGCATCGACAAGATTTCTGCCGCCCGCATCTGGGTGCCGATCTTCGTCGCCGTCATGACCGGCGTTTTCGCTATGTATCTGGCCACCAAGGGGCTGAGCCGCGTCTGGTCCCCCGATGTCTGGACCACGGCAATCCTCGGCGTAGTCTTTGCAGCCCTGGGCTGGATCATTTCCATGCCCTGGGTGCGCAAGCAGTCCATGAACATGGAGAACCGCAAGAAGCATGTGGCGACACTGTTCCGCCTGCCATTGGTGGTCTCGGCCGCCCTGCTCTCCTTCGCCCATGGTGCAAATGACGTCGCCAACGCCATCGGCCCCTTCGCGGCCATCGTGACGGCACTTGAAACCGGCCATGGAGAAGTCGCCAATATCGTCCTGCCCTTCTGGGTGCTTGCCATTGGCGCCATCGGCATCTCGCTGGGCCTGGCCCTATTCGGGCCGCGCCTGATCCGCACCGTCGGCGAGCAGATCACCAAGCTCAATGAAATCCGGGCCTTCTGCGCCGCTCTGTCTGCTGCCATCACCGTGCTGATCGCATCGGCGCTGGGCATGCCGGTTTCATCGACGCATATTGCGGTCGGCGCGGTGTTCGGCGTCGGCTTCCTGCGCGAATACATCTCGCGGCGAGACATGGAAGGCACGGCCGTTCCGGTCAATGCGCGCTTCGTCGATGCCACCCAGCTCAATGCCACACCGGAAGACGCTCTGGCCAATGCGCGCAAGACCGAGGGGCGCCTGTTGGTCCGGCGCCACCACGTCTACAGCATCGCGGCCGCCTGGGTCGTGACCGTGCCTGCTTCGGCCTTGCTCTCTGGCCTTTTGTTCCTGGGGCTCGACCTGATCGTCGGCTAGTTCCCGACAATCTGCTCATGCAGGCGTGCCGCCAGGCGCGCCAGGGACTTGTCAGCGAGGAGCCGGCGCGCTTCTGCCAGCGTCGCCCAATGGCGCAACCGTTGGTCCTGCTCACGCCAGACATCATGCTGCTGGATAACGCGGAGCGGATAGAGATCGACATCGACCAGCGTCGCACTGTCTGTACCCATGCCGGCGCGATAGCTGCCGACTGCGGTGGGCGCGATATCACCGGTTACCCCGGCCTCTTCCATCGCCTCGAGTGCGGCGCTTTCCCACGGCGTCATATTGGGCTCAATGGCTCCCTTTGGGAAAATCCACTTGCCGCTGCGGCGCGAAGTGATCAGCAGGAAGGCCATGCGCCCGTCGACAATGGCATAGGGCATGGCACCGGCCTGGCGCAGGCTGGCGGGAGTCTCGACCCGGGGGCTCCAATTTTTGAGGAAATCGCGCACCATGGCCGGCTCCGTCTAAGGGATTGTCCGGCTCTCTCGCACGACATGGGGCAGGTGTCTACCGCCCAAAAAAAGAAAGGGCCCCGAAGGGCCCATTCCCAAACACGGGCCGGCGATTAGCTCAGCAGGGTCAGGTCGGTGGCCGAAACCTTGCCATCACGGCCGGTCTGCAGCTCGAAGCTCACCTTGTCGCCTTCGAAAAGGCCCTGCAGGCCCGAACGCTGAACGGCGGAGATGTGAACGAATGCGTCCTTCTCACCATTGTCAGGAGAGATGAAGCCGTAGCCCTTGGTGGTGTTGAAGAATTTCACGGTACCGGTAATGGCAGCCATGTCTGGACCTCTTGGTCTGTTATGCCGCTGATGCGGCGGAAGGGTTTATCCAGTCCCCGTGCGAGGAATTTGGACTTACGATTCACGAGATCAGGAGGTAGCCAAGTTTCCGGACAGGCCGGTCGTTCAGATAGCGCAAGACAAGTGGCACGTTGCAATAAACTATAGTTTTCGGCGATTATTTTCAAGGCCAGACTGCAGACAGCAAGACACCCGGCAGGATGACCGGCCGGGTGCCTGGGCGCCTGGGAGGGCGCTAAAGCCACAGGGGGCGCTGTGGCTTTGGGGGACGTTTTAACCGCGCGGGCAGGTGTCAATATAGCGCGTGCCGTTCGGACGCTGATAGACGCAGCGATCATTGCTGCCTTCAACCTTGCCCAGAACATTGCCGGCTGCTGCGCCGACCACACCGCCGATGCCAGCACCGACAGCGGTTCCGACAATATTTCCGCCCGTCGCGCTCGCACCAACAATGGCGCCGCCGATGGCACCGACCGTCGCACCCTGCTGGGTGGTGGTGCAGGCCGCCAGGGAAAGCGCGGTAGCGGCAATGATCAGGATCTTGTGCATGAATACCTCCAACGACATCGTCGCAGCATAAATGCGTCGGCCTGCTAAAGGTTCCGGTCAGATTTAATACTTATTTAGTGAAATCTGTATTCGGCCGCCACAGCACCGCCGCCACGACGAGGCCGAGCCAGGCGAGGATCATCAATCCGCCCCCGAGCGGCGCAGCGCCTGGGAAGGCGCCCTGCCCCAGTTGCTCGCGCAGCGCCAGATCGAGCCCGAACAAAATAGTCCCGAAAGCCAGGGCTATCCCAGACCAAACCATGACCCGGCCGCGCGCCGCAAGACCAAGCGCAACCAGCACCGGGGCATGGGCGAGGAAGATCGTGGCAATGGCGGCGATATTGCGACTGTCACTGCTATGCGACGCACGCGCCGCGGCGGCGACGCCAATGGCGCCCAACAGCCCGGCAATGCCCAGCAGCACGCGCCGTAGCGTTCCCAACTTATCCACTTGCGGCATCCGGCTTCCCCAAATCGCTGCTTTGGCATAGAGCATGGGCGCGAGATTGGGAAACGACAATGAGCGAGATAGTCGCGTCACCGGGCGTGACGCTACCTGAACCCGCGCCTGCCAATGGCTGGTTGCGGGAATTGCGGGCAACCTTTGCGTTGGCCTGGCCACTGGTGATTGCGCAGCTGGCGCAGAATGCGCTGCACACAACCGACGTGATCCTGCTCGGTTGGCTGGGGCCCGACTATCTGGCCGCCGGCACGTTGGCCACATCCTTCTTCATGCCCATTCTACTGTTCGGCGTTAGCATTGTCGGTGCCGTCGCGCCACTGGTGGCGCAGGCGCGGGGCGCACGCGACATCAAGGCGATCCGCCGCATCGTCCGTCAGGGGTTCTGGGTCACCATCATCATGTCGACGCTGCTGCTGCCGCTGGTGCTGCAGGTCCGGCCGATCTACGAGCGCCTCGGACAGGACCCCGCGACCACGGCCATGGCCGAACAATTCCTGCAGATCGTTGCCTGGTCGCTGTTCCCGGCTTTGGGGATCATTGCCCTGCGCTCGCTGCTCTCGGCCTTTGACGCTACCCGCGTGGTGCTGGTGATTACCGTACTCGGCGTGGTGGTGAACGCCGCCGTCGCCTATACCCTGATCTTCGGGCATTTCGGCATGCCGCGCCTGGAATTGCGCGGGGCCGCCATCGCCACGCTGACCACCAACATCATCATGTTCCTGGCCATGCTGACCTATGTGGTGCGGCATCGGCGCTTTGGGCGCTTCCATATCCTGATCCGGTTCTGGCGCGCTGACTGGGGCCATTTCCGCGCCATTTTCCGCATCGGCCTGCCCATCGCGCTGACCGTTGTCGCCGAAGTGGGCATGTTCACCGCCGCAGCCCTGCTCATCGGGCGCCTGGGCACTGACGAACTTGCGGCGCACGCCGTGGCGCTGCAATGCGCGTCCATGGCTTTCATGGTGCCACTGGGGCTGGGAATCGCGGCCACGGTTCGCGTCGGCATCGCCTATGGCCGACGCGATGCGGAGGGCATCAAGCTGGCGGGCTGGACCTCGTTCATGCTGGGAACGGGCTTCATGGTCCTGTCCTGCGTGCTGTTCCTGACCATGGGCCCGGTGCTGGTGACGATTTTCCTCGACCCCAACAATCCGGAAAACGCCAATGCCCTTGCGCTCGCAGCCTCGTTCCTGGCCGTCGCCGGCTTGTTCCAGCTCGCCGATGGCGCGCAGGTGGCGGCTGCACATGCGCTGCGCGGGTTGAGCGACACCAAGATCCCGATGCTCTTCGCCATTCTGGGCTATTGGGGCATCGGCCTGCCGGTCGGCTATCTGCTCAGCGACTTTGCCGGCTGGCGCGGTGTCGGCGTGTGGACCGGGCTCGCCGTTGGCCTCAGCTTCGTAGCCGTGGTGCTGGTGACGCGCTTTGCCATGCGTGAGCGGCTCGGCCTGCTCGACGCACTGAAGCCGACCAGCGCTTAGAGCGGGTCGAGTCGGGGCCAGTCGCTCATGCGGTTGCGGAACCAGG
Source organism: Devosia sp. 63-57 (assembly GCF_001899045.1). Lineage (NCBI taxonomy): Bacteria > Pseudomonadati > Pseudomonadota > Alphaproteobacteria > Hyphomicrobiales > Devosiaceae > Devosia > Devosia sp. 63-57. The sequence continues at coordinate 632,398 of NZ_MKUY01000003.1, forward strand.
TCCGCTGCCGTTTGGCATATTGGTGGGTGGCGATGATCGAGAGGGCAATTGCCTCTTCGCGCCCCGTCCGCCCGTCGAGCCAGTCTGAAATCTCGGGCACGCCAATGGCCTTGAGGGCAGGCAGGCTTGGATCGAGCTTTTGCGCCCGCAGGTTTTCGACTTCCTCAACCGCCCCTTGGGCAAACATGGTTTCGAAACGACGGGTTATGCGCGCTCGCAGCACCTCGCGATCGGGCGCCAGCACCAGCCGCCCCACCGCCCAGCCATCAAGCAGAGCCGGCATATGCGCCTGTTGAAAATGGGATAGTGGTTGCCCGGTCGCGCGCTTGACCGCCAGCGCCCGGATCACGCGTTGCGGATCGGCCACCTTGAGACGAGCGGCAGTTTGGGGATCTTCCGCGATAAGCCGCTGCATGCGGGCCGTCGCATCCAGCCCCTCTATCTCGGCCTGCACCGCAGCGGTGACGGCATCGGGAATGACAGGCACTTCGGCAAAGCCGCGGGTCAGCGCATCGAAATAGAGACCGGTACCGCCGACAAAAATCAACTCGCGCGCCGGGTCGGCGTCGGCGATCACCTCGGCCACCGCGCTGAGCCACTGGCCGGTTGAAAAGCGCGTGGCGGGCGATACCATCCCATAGAGCCGGTGTTCGACCAGCCGCTCGTCCTCGGCCGAGGGCCGTGCCGTGATGATCCTGAGCCCGGAATAGACCTGCATGGCGTCGGCATTGACGATGATGCCGCCCCCCCGCTGCGCACGCGCCAGCGCCATGGCCGACTTGCCGCTGGCAGTCGGACCCGCTATCAGGACCGCACGCCTTTGGGCCTTCATCCAACACTCCCGAAAGTCACCACCGCCATGCCGGTACTCTTGCTCACTGCCAATCCTGCAGACCCGGAACTGGACCCCGCGCTGGCCGCTGCTGTGGTGCAGCAAACCGGCGGAGAACTCAACTGGCTCAATCACGGCATCGCTTGTGAAATTCTCGAGCCGACCGCGCCAGACGCCCTCGCCACCGCGCGCGACGTGCTGGGGCAGCGCGCCGTGGACGCCAATATCGTGCCGACCCAGGGCCGCCGCAAGAAACTGCTGATCGCCGACATGGATTCCACCATGATCGAGCAGGAATGCATCGATGAACTCGCCGCCGCGCTCGACATCAAGCCGCAGGTTGCCGAGATCACCGAGCGCGCCATGCGCGGCGAGCTGGATTTCGAACAGGCGCTGGATACCCGCGTCTCCCTGCTCAAGGGGCTGGAGCGCAAGGCGATCGAGGAAGTGCGCCGCGAAGCCATCACCTTGGCGCCCGGCGGCCGCGCCTTGGTACAGACCATGAAGGCCTACGGCGCCTATACCTCGCTGGTCTCGGGCGGCTTTACCTTTTTTGCCGACTATTTCGGCAAGCGTATTGGCTTCGATGAGGCCATTGCCAATGTGCTCGAATTCGACGGCGACCGGCTGACCGGCACTGTCACCAAGCCCATTGTCGACAAGAGCACCAAGCGGGAGCGCCTGATTGCTCTGGCCGCCGAGCATGACCTCGACCTATCGCAGACCATCGCGGTGGGCGATGGCGCCAACGATCTCGACATGATCGGCATTGCAGGTTTCGGCGTCGCCCTGCATGCCAAGCCGGCCGTCGCCGAAGCCGCCGGCATCCGCATCGACCATGGCGACCTCACCGCCCTGCTCTATCTGCAAGGCTATGCGGACGAAGACATCGTACGCTGATCAGGAGATCCAGCTTAAATGCAAATGGGCCGGTGGGAAAACCCACCGGCCCATTCTTTTGGGGACTGCGGCCTGGCTTACTGGCCCGCAGCGGGCGCGACCGGCTCCGCCGGCGCGGGCGCCACGGGCTCGATCGGCGCCGGAGCTTCCGTTCCAACGGTCGGAGCCAGTTGGGAACCATCTTCCAGCGTCATGCTGGGGGCGACGGTTTCCTCGATACCGAGACCATCCAGAGCAGGCTCGTCGGACGTGGTCGGCAGGCTCGGCGCAATGTCTTCCTGCGGCAGCGGTGGTGCGAAAGTCGTGCTCGCTGCCGGCAGCTGGCCATCCGAACCGAAGTAGCGGAAGAAGGCACTGTCGGGCGAGAGGACCATGGTGGTGCCGGTGCCAGCGAGAGCCGTGCGGTAGGATTCCATCGAACGGTAGAACTCGAAGAATTCCGCGTCCTGGCCATAGGCGGCAGCAAAGATCCGGTTCCGATCGGCATCGCCCTGACCACGGATAATCTCTGCATCGCGGGTCGCGGCGGCGACGATTTCAACCGACTGACGATCAGCGATAGCCCGCAGGCTTTGTGCCTGCTCCTGACCGCGAGCGCGAAGCAGCGCGGCTTCGGCAAGACGCTCGGCACGCATACGCTCGAAGGTCGTGGCCGAGACGTCGGAGTCGAGGTCAGTGCGCAGGATGCGGACGTCGACAATATCGAGGCCGAGTTCTGCCAGGTCCGTACGGATGAGGTCGCGGGTTTCCTGCATCATCTGCGCGCGTTGATCCGACAGAGCGTCGGTGAATTCGCGCAGACCATAGACCTGACGCAGCGCTGCATCGAGGCTGGCGCCGATACGGGCTTCTGCCACCGACAATTGGCCCGTCGCACGTTCGCGGAACAGGCGAGCATTGGCAATGCGGTAGGTCAGGAAGGCATCGACCTGATAGAAGGCGTTGCCCGACACCTGAACACGCATATTGGCAATATCATAACGCAGCAGACGATCGTCGATGATCTGGACGCTGTCCACCACGTCGGTCGGGATCTTGAAGTAGATGCCCGGCTCGGTGCGCACATCGGTGATCTGGCCGAAACGCATGACGATAGCCTGTTCGCGCTCGTCCACGATGTAGATGGAGGAGAAGAAAACATAGATCGCGGCGACGATGACGGCGCCGATAATGAAGAGGCGGTTCGTCATGCTCAGTTCCCCGTCGAGGTGTTAGCGCGCGAGCGCAGTTCCGGCAGCGGCAGGTAAGGGACGACACCCGAACCATCCGCGCCATTCTCGATGAGAACCTTCTCGGACTTGCCGAGCACTTCTTCCATGGTCTCGAGGAAGAGGCGCTTGCGCGTCACCTCCGGCGCATTCACATATTCTGCGTAGATGGCGTTGAAGCGCTGGGCCTCACCGGTTGCTTCCTGCACCACGCGGTTGGTGTAGGCCGCGGCTTCTTCGCGCAGGGCCGCAGCACGACCGCGCGCATCACCCAGAAGGGTGTTGGCGTAGGAGCGAGCTTCTTCCTGCAGACGGGTTTCGTCCTGACGGGCGCGCTGCACTTCGTTGAAGGCATCGATCACTTCGGACGGCGGCCCGGCATTTTCGATCAGCACCTGGCTGACTGTAACGCCCAGACCGTAGCTTTGCAGCGTGGCCTGCACGATGCGCAACACTTCGGCGGAGATACCGGAGCGGTCGTCCGAGTAGATGTCCTGCGCCGGGCGACGGCCGACGACTTCGCGCATGGCGCTTTCGGCAGCGTAGCGGACCATGGATTCCTGGTCACGCACATTGAAGAGATAGGCAACCGGATCACCGATGGCCCAGAAGACCGAGAACTGCACATTGACGATGTTCTGGTCGCCCGACAGCATCAACCCGTCTGACACATTGGCCGCACGGGCGCCGCTGGCATTGGCCGCACCGATCTGGGTCTGGTTGACGGTCGTGGTGGCACGTTCGACGGTTTCGACCGGCCACAGCATGAAGTGCAGGCCCGGACCCGACAGTTCGGGCTTGGGCTTGCCGAAGCGCAGCTCGACGCCCACTTCCTGCGGGTTGATCGTATAGACGGAATTGACGCCCCAAAAGGCCAGCAGCGCTATGATGCCGCCGACAATGGCCCAGCGTCCGCCCGGGACGCCGCCCTTGAACTGGTCACGTCCACGATTGAGGATGTCTTCGAGATTGGGAGTGTTGCCGCCACCACTCGGCCGGCGTGGACCGCCGCCACCGCCAGGCGCCTGGCCCCAGGGACCGCCCGTATTGCGGCCACCTCCGCCTCCATTATTCTCCCAAGGCATCGCATTCCTTTCGGTGTCTTCGAAAAATCATTGTTGCCATATATAGGCAAGCAGCGCTGCCGATCAATGCGCGGCGGCGCGAACACGCTCATAGATCTTGATCGTGTAGGCAGAGGAGTCCGCAGGACTGGCCGCCACATCGGGTTCGCCCACGATTGTCCAGACATGCCCGTCTATCGGCGGAAAACACACATCACCCTCAGGCGCGGCCGCAATGTGCGAGATATAGAGCCGGTCGGCATGTGCCATGGCCTGCGCGTATATGTCGCCGCCCCCGATCACCATGACCTCGTCCACGCCAGCCGTCGCAGCCAGCTCGCGCCCCAGCGCCAACCCCTCTTCCAGCGAATGCACGACTGATACACCGTCCGGAGCATAGTCCGGCTGACGCGTGACCACGATGTGCGGCCGTCCTGGCAAGGGCCGGGGAAATGTCTCGAACTGCTTGCGCCCCATGACCATCGGTTTGCCCATGGTCTGAGCCTTGAACCAGGCGAAATCGGAGGGGATGCGCCAGGGAATCGACTGATCGGCGCCGATCACCTGATTTTCCGCCACGGCAGCGATGAGGGCGATGCGGACGTTCATGCGGCACCCAATTTCGCCAGCGCGGCGCCGTCGATGCGCACCTTGGTCCATTCATCCTGCATGACGCCACCCTGACTCTTGTAGAAGGTGATGGAGGGCTCGTTCCAGTCGAGCACCCACCACTCGAACCGTCCGAGATTCTCCTGCACACAACGCTGAGCCAGATGCACCAGCAACGCCTTGCCGATGCCCTTGCCGCGCATTGAAGGATCGACATAGAGATCTTCGAGCCAGATGCCGTGCCGGCCCTGGAAGGTCGAATAGGTATAGAACCAGAGCGCGAATCCGACCGGCTTGCCCGCCCATTCGGCAATTTCACAAAACACCTTGGGTTCAACGCCGAACAGGTCGCGCTCGAGATCGTCGGCGCTGGCCACCACCTCGTGGGAGAGCTTTTCGTATTCGGCCAGCGCCTTGATAAAATCGAGGATCAGCCCGGCATCGCCGGGCTGGGCAGCACGTATGGCAAGGCTCATGCCCTTGCGCCTCCGTCATAAGTAATAGCGGGGACCTATTCCCCGTCGAACCAGTCCACCGGGATCAAAAGCAGGATTTCCAGCTCTTGGTCATAGGGCGGGTACCAGTCCGTCTGGGTCATCTGGAAGGTGGTGGGACCGATCTTCTTGACGCCCTCCCCGCAGAACGACACCAGGTTGTCGGGGCTGCCCTTGTCGACGGTCAGGGTGAACTTGCCGATGGGGCCGGACCAGTTGTTGCCCGTCGACCAGATGTAGGAAATCCAGTTTTCGACAAAGGGGTAGGACGTCCAGCCGTCGCGGGTGATTTCCTTCTTGCGCAACGTGCTGACCAGATTGTCGTCCACACAGAATTTGGCGACATATTCGTCATAGCGCTGGCGGGAATACTCGTCGCCCTTTGTCGGCATGAAGGTCGTGGCCACCGTGCCGCCGACGCTCGGCTGGTAGGAGTGAACGACATCGGAGATACCGGGCGCAAAGGTCGCTTCCCAGCTATAAGTCGAGCGCAGCGTCCAAAGCGGCACATATTCCCACTCCATGCCGTTACCGGCATCATATTCGGAGCGGTAGACCATGCCCAAATGGACGAGTTTGAGCGCATCGGCCTCATCGAGCCTCTTCAACGCCTCATAGGTCGCTTCACCGAACGGCTCCAGCGGCACGCCCATGCCGCGCAGCAGATCGGAATAGTCGATATTATGCGCGAAGGCATATTGGTGCAGTTCGGCATCCACCGGCTCGCCATTGAAGGTCGTGGCGAAGCCGAAAAGATTGTTGGGGTCATCGATGGCCGGGCGGCCCTCGCCACCGGCCGTCTGGATCGGCACATCGACCATGAAATCGCCGCTGCCCTCGATATCGGGCATCGGAAAGGCGACCAGGACCGTCTGGTCCTCATCGGTGACGTTGTTGAATTCGTAGGTGACACGAACCTCGCTCGGCGACACGTAAAGGTCTTCCGAGGCCATCTGGATCGCGTCATTGCCTACGAAGACCAGGCCGCCAGCGCCAAGTTGGGCCGTCGTGTCGTTGGCCAGTGCCGGCAGGGCCAGGCAGCTCACCATCAGGGCAAGTGCAAACTTGCGCATAATCCCGTCTCCCTCAGGACTTCGTATTGGATCACGGGACGAGAACAGCCCATCCCTGCATTTCAGGCAATGATCAGGTTAGCCGGTTTTGGTGACCGGGCGAAGATGCTTGAGCCATTTCCGCTCGACCGCAGCTTCAAGATCGATGTCGTGGTGGCGAGCGTAGAGCAGCAGAATAGCCAGCAAGTCGGCTGCCTCATCGTTGCGGGCCGCAATGATGGCGTTCTCATCTAGCCCCTCGCGCTTCTTTCGGCCGCTGAGGCGCAAGTGCTCTGCGGTCAGTTCCCCCAGCTCCTCCTGCAGCTTGAGCATCAGCCAATCGCTATCGGCCGCAATGCCATTTCGGCTGGTCAGCACCGCCGCCACTTCCGACACCTTGTCGGAGAGCTCGCCCAGCGACCGGCTCATACCGAGACTTCGGCCTTGATATGGGGATGCGGATCGTATCCCTCGAAGGCGAAATCCTCGAAGACGAAGTCTTCCAGCGCCTTGCGCTCGGGGTTCATGACCAGGCGCGGCAGTGGGCGCGGTTCGCGGGTGAGTTGCAACTGGGCCTGCTCAAAGTGGTTGGCGTAGAGATGCACGTCGCCGAAGGTGTGGACGAAATCACCGACCTCGAGATCGCAGACCTGCGCCACCATATGGGTCAGCAGCGCATAGGACGCGATGTTGAAGGGTACGCCCAGAAACGTGTCGGCCGAACGCTGATAGAGCTGGCAGCTGAGCCTGCCATTGGCGACATAGAACTGGAACAGGCAGTGGCAGGGTGGCAGCGCCATCTCGTCCACTTCCGCCGGATTCCAGGCCGAAACGATATGCCGACGGCTATCGGGCTTGGTTTTGATGGACTGGATCAGGTTGGCGATCTGGTCGATCTTGCGCCCATCAGGCGCTGGCCAGCTGCGCCACTGGCTGCCATAGACCGGGCCGAGATCTCCATTGTCGTCCGCCCATTCGTCCCAGATCTTGACGCCGCGCTCCTGCAACCAGCGCACATTTGTCTCGCCACGTATGAACCACAGCAGCTCATAAATGATGGACTTGAGATGCAGCTTCTTGGTCGTCAGCAGCGGAAAGCCCTTCGAAAGATCGAAGCGCATCTGGTAGCCGAAGAGCGAGCGCGTGCCGGTACCGGTGCGGTCCGACTTGTCGGTGCCGGTTTCGAGAATATCGGAGAGGAGTTTCAGATAGGGCTGCATGGCGGGCAAGACTAAGCCGATTCGCCTTTGTCTTCGCCTCCCGCCACGTGCTTCTCCACCAGCCGTGTCAGGCGCTCGATCTGGTCCTGCTGCCGCAGAATCAAGTTGCGCAAATCCTCTTCGCGCAACCGATCAACCTTATCATGCAGCGCCATGATCTCGATCTCGGCCTTGAGGTTGACCTCGTAGTCATGCGCGGAGACCTCGCGATCCTTGGCAGCCTGCCGGTTCTGGCTCATCATGATCACGGGCGCCTGAATGGCGGCGAGCATGGACAGCATCAGATTGAGGAAGATGAAGGGATAAGGGTCGAAGGCCGCACCGCGCAGCAGCAGATTGGCCCCGGTCCAGAGCAGCAGGCAGACGCCAAAGCCGATGATAAAGGCCCAGGACCCGCCAAAGGCAGCCACCCCGTCCGCCAGCCTTTGCCCGAAGGTCAGCCCATCGTCGAAAGCCAAGGTCGGATCGCGGGAGAGGGCACGCTTGCTGATGGCCCGCTCGAGAATAACCCGCTCCTGGTTGGTCAAGGCATCGGGCGGCTTGCCCAGAAAATGCGTGGCGGCATGGATCAGCTTGCTTGTCGGGTCGGACGCCATGACTATCTCGGAAATGGATGGAGAGACCTGGTCACGACGCTATCGCAAAACCGGCCCACCCTAAAGCGGTACATGAATACCGCATGGAGCACTGACAGGAGGCGACAGCACATTTCGTGATAGTCACTGGGACCAACCGATAGGAGCAACGATCATGAGCCCGGTTCTGCGCCCGCTGCGGCCACGACAAGACATGCCCGACTTTGTGCGGCAGGCCCTCGAAGAACGCGGTCTCATGGAAAAGTACCAGGCGCGGCCGGCCTACCAGCGCAATGACTACTTGCTGTGGATCAACAAGGTGAAGCGCGAGGAGACCAAGCTCAAACATCTGGAGCAGATGCTGGAGGAGCTGGAAGCCGGTGGCGTCTACATGCGCATGAAGTGGAACGGCTAGGTTCAGGCGAGCGCGCTGCGCAGCACCGTATCGTCCGGCTCCCATGTGTGCGTCTTGTCGATATGTGCCAGCGCCCAGGCGAACATGGTCTGCATGGCCCTGAGATCACGCGCAGCCACAGCGTCTTCCAGCAGTTCGTTCATGCGCATCTTCGCCGGCAAATGGCCGGGCGGACCGACCCGCTCGAACTCCACCCCGACACCCTGCTCCACCCAGGCCCCAATCATGCCGGCAAAATTCTCCGACACGAGAAAGCCCGAAAGGCGCAGGATCAGCAAGGTGATGGTATTCTCTTCGAAATGCTCGGACCGGATGACGACACCGCTTTCGGCCGGATGCCAATCCGGCGTCAGTTCCGGCACGAAGAACCAGCCGCAATAAAAGCCACGGCACACATCCGGGCGCACGTCATAGACCGTGCAGCCTTGTCCTTCTGCGCAGTGCGGGCACAGCGTATTGGCCGGCTTCTGCAGCTTTTCGGTGCGAATAGGCGGGAATTCACAGCAAGCCGTGCATCCCTCGCAGCTTCTACCTTCGATGACGGGCAGCGACACGCGGCGCCTCCTTACAGCTCACCGACCGAGATAAGCCATAACACCGGTTCAACACCAGCTTTCGCGCCGTCCACGCCATTCATGCGCCAACCCCTCGGCCACCAGCACCGCCCCAACCGAGCGGCCGTTGCGTTCGACGATGCGCAGTTTGCGGCCATACTGATCTTCGTCGCGATCAATGCCGACCAGCGAGAAGGTCCCCTCATTCAGCAATTCCCTCAACCGCTCCATTGCCCTGCGACCCAGCGCAGCCTCGGCCGCGCATTGCGGCGCGCCGATTTCCGGCGTGTTGATATCGGCGATCCGAATCTTGATGCCGTCGAGCCAGAACGTATCCCCGTCCACCACACAGGTGTTGCGGGACGCCCCGGAGCACAGGGCGAAATGTCGTGCCGCCTGCTCAACGGTGACCCGCGGCGCCGCTGGTGCCATGAGCCAATCCCCGACACCGGTCCGTTCAAGCATCAAGCCGCCAACGGCGCCCGCCAGGCCAGCCACCAGCACCATCGGAACAAGTCCGGAAAATCCGCGTCGCCTGCGACCACGCAGGGGTTGGTGCCCGGGATTGGAATAAAGGAATCGACGGTCGCGCATCCTGCCCTCCGTGGCGGGGAGGATGAGGACTAGCCCTTAACCACTCCTGAATCGCTTCGAGGAGTTTGCATCCGGCGTTCGGGTCACCTATATAGGGGGTGCCCGTAAGGGCTATGGCGATAAACGGTCATTGTAATAAACCCATCGGACCCGGGGGCGGTACCCGGCGTCTCCACCATCTACCCCTCGCGGGGTAGCCAATGGGGACGAAATAGGATCGACGAGGGCGTAAAGAGTGTGCTTTTGCTCGGTGAGGTACCACCGTTATCGGTCCGAAACTTATAGTTGCTAATGACAACAATAAGGCTCCGGTTGCTCTCGCTGCGTAATGCGGTGCTAGCACTGGGAATTTAAGTCCTCCGCCCCTAGCCGGGCGACAGGCGGGGTTCGCAGGCACCTGGCAACAGAAGCCTGCACTTCCTCTCTTCCCCAAATTTGCCACGCCTTTGTCCTTGAAATCTTTGGGAACGTAGGGCTGATATGGGCCGTTCGGGATTCTAGGGCTGCCCTGTCCCAGCCGATTAGACCAAAAGCGAGGACAAGATGGCCGAAGATCACATGCGTTACGACATTCTCGCCCAGGAAGCCCTGCGCGGCGTCGTGCGCAAGGTGCTGGCCGAAGTCTCGCGCACCGGCCTGCCCGGCGACCATCACTTCTTCATTTCCTTCGCTACCCGCGCTCCGGGCGTCCGCCTCAGCGAAAAGCTGCTGACACAGTACGACAAGGAAATGACCATCGTCATCCAGAACCAGTTCTGGGATCTCAAGGTCACCGAAAGCACGTTCGAGGTCGGCCTTAGCTTCGACGGCCAGCCTGAAATCCTCGTCATTCCCTTCGCTGCCATCAAGGGTTTCTTCGACCCTTCCGTGCAGTTCGGCCTGCAGTTCGACCCGAGCACGGCTGCCCGCGAAGACGAGGACACTGAGGCTCGTGCCGATGCAGCAACTGAGGCCGCCGAAGCAGGAGAAGCAACGGCCGAGCCGTCGGGCGAAAAGGTCGTCAGTCTCGACGCCTTCCGCAAGAAGCCCTGATTTAGGGCCGCAGGGCCATGGAAAAGCGCTCTTTCTCCATTGCCGGCCATCGAACCTCCATGGCGCTCGAGCCCGAATTCTGGGCGGGCTTGGAAGCCATCTGCGCCGCGCGCGAATTAAGCATGGCAGGCCTCGTGCGCCTGATCGACGAAACGCGCACCGTGCCCAATCTGTCCTCGGCCGCACGCCTGACGGTGCTCGCCTGGTATCGGGACGGAACCAGCGACAAAATCTAGAACTGGAACGGTTGGTTGACCGGTGGGCCAACAGGCTGATTGACGCTCACCCCCGGTTGGAAACCGAGGTTGAGCGGGCCCTGCGGCTGATTTGGCTCGACCAGAAGGCTACTGCCTGGAGCCGTTTCTTCTGGAGTTTCAGGCGTTACCACCGGCGCGCGGGCGGCATCTTCCGCTGCCTTGCGGGCCGCTTCCTCAGCCGCCAGGCGGCGTTGCTCGGCAATCAGCCGATTGCGTTCTTCGGCCGCTGCGCGCTGGCGCTCTTCATCGGCAAGCCGCAATTCCTCAAGTCGGTCCACTTCCAGCTCATTCGCCCGCACCTGGATGGCGGCGACCATTTCGGTAAGGTCGATGCTGGCCAAGGGCGCCATCAGCGTTCCCGCAAGCCGGGCCACGATGCGGGCATTGTCGTTTTCGATCAACCCGGTCGGATCGACATAGCCGAGAGGCGTCAGCACGAAGGCGCCATCAATGGCAAGCCGGCTGAGATCGAGATTGACGCTTCCTGCCAGTCGACCACCTTCACCATCCACAATGAGATTGGCCACTCGCACCACGCCACCGGCAATGGCAACGGTCCCGCGCGCGTCCTTGGCGGTGAAATCACCCTGCGACAGCGACATTCCGATCAGTGTCTGCAGCGCCTCGGCATCGGTATTGAGCACATCGGTGAGTGCCGCCGTAGCCGGATAAACGCCAGGCGTAAGGCCCTGCGCCGCAAAATCGGCGATGGCGAAATTGCCCTCACCAGTCATCGCCGCCATGGCATCGGCCAGGCTGGCGCCAGTGCCCTCGAACTGCAGGCCCGCATCGACACGACCTGACAGGCCTGGTGCCGTTGGCAGCAGCGCGCCCATTTCGACGCCGGCAAGGCTCAATCGTCCGGCCAGCGTGCGGTCCGACAGCGCCCCGGCACAGCATTGCCCGATCACCAGCGACAGCGTACCGCCGCCGATCTCGGTCTCGAACCTGTCGAGCCCGATCGCCTGCTGGTCCCAGGAATAGGCGAAGCTGGTGGCACCCGCCAGCGTCTGCGCACCTGAGAACAGCGTATCGGCACGCACAGCAATTTCGCCGCGCGTTGGCCGTAGACCCGGATTGAGCGCCAATGGCCCTTCGGGCCACACCTGCGCCCCGGGCACCATGCCCTCCGCACCGAAAATGCTGGCGGCAAGAGCTGTCACGTCGAGGCTTTCCATATCCAGCGAGCCGGTGAAGCTGGGCACCTGGCCCACAGGCGCCATGCTCAACTGGCCGGTAAAGCTCTGGCGGCCGGATACGCCGGTAATGTCCGAGAGCGTCATGCGCTGACTACCCTCGAAGCTCAGCGTCGCATTGGCATCGACGCCGGGCAGGCTGGCGCCAAGCGCGCCCAAGAGTGTCGCGAGACCTCCGGCTTCAGCGAGCGTCGCATCAAGCGTACCCTCACCGCTCAACACCCCTGCTTCGCCAATATCGATATGGCCGGAATAGCTGAGGATATCGCTCCCCTGCCCCAGCGCCACGCGCCCGTCCAGGCCCGTGGACAGATTGCCCTCGAGGAACAGACTGGCGAGCCCGCTCCCCTCACCCGCGAACAGTTCTACCGGCCCCAGCCCCAGCTGTTCGACCAGATCACCGCCTTCATCCGCCTCCAGCGAGGCGACGAGGCGGAGATCAGCGCGGGCCAGCGCCGGCAGGCCCTCGGTCATCTCGGTGCGCAGGTCGAATTTTGAGCCATCGAGGCTACCATTCAGCGTCAGCACCTGACCGGCGCCGGTTTCACTGTCTTCCAGCGCCACCCGCAGATTGGCCGGCCAGGCGCGCACCAGCCCCGCCCGCCACCCCTGCGGCAACGCCGCCAACTCATAGAGCTTGGCCAGACCCGGCGCGGTGGCGTCAGCCACTGACAGCTGGCCCGACCCGGTCACTTGCGGCGCATCCAGCGTTCCGGCGACACGCACGGCGCCATTGAATCCCACGCCACCCCAATCGCCGGCGCCAAGACGCGAGAGGCGAATAGCGGTCGGCGACCATTGACCCTCGGCCACCACATCGGTCGCCGGCAGCCCCATCAGGTCAAACGTCTGCGCGGTAAGGAGAAAACTGCCCTCGGGAAAGCTCAGGGCGAAGCTGCCATCGGCGGTGATGTCGGGGGCCAGCGCCTGCAAGGCCGCAGTGTGCCTGACGTCGAGATCATCGAGATTGAGCACCGCATCGAGCCGCTTTTCCTCGCCGAAACCCAGCCGCAGCTCGAAGCCATGACTTTGGCCATCAAGCGTCATGACGCCGCTGCTCAGGCCCAGCGCGCCACTGCCAAGGATGACCCGTCCTTCCAGCCCACCGGGCATGTTGAACAGCGGATTGTCCTCCCGTGGCCGGCGCCACAGCTGCGCCAGCGCATCGAGGCGCGCTGCGCTCAGAGCGACAGTGCCCCGGAAACCCGGCGCGCCATCCTCGTTGGAAAGTTTGCCGGCAAAGCGCAGCTCGCCATCCCCCGGCAGCCGGGCGACGGCCTGCGCAATATCCCAGCTCTTGCCGTCGCTGGTGGCATCGAGCCGGAGATCGCGCAGCGAAAAGCCGCGCAGCCCAACCTCGGCCAGATCGATATCGAGTGTGCCTTCCATGGGCGGGATTAGCGGCGCCGGCAGTTCCGCCAGAAGCCGCACCACCTCATAGGGCAGTTGCGCCGGCACTTCGGTGGCCGCCCTCGGTGGCAGCGAGAACACCCCGCCCGAGACGACCGCGTCGAAACTGCGCCGCTCGCCAAGCTGCACGCTGGCCGAACCGGTCAGCCGCATACCGGCCCGGTTCTCGTCGGGATGAAGCGTATAACCAGACAGCACCACGCGATCGGTGGAGGCCGTCACCTTGCTTTCGAGCACCAGCGATCCGCGAATATCGCTCGCCCCAGCGGCCTGCTCCGGCGCCTGCTTATAAGTCAGTGTCCCGTCGAATTTAGGCGCCACGCCGGCGGCGAACATGCCATCGGCGCCGATGGAAAAAGCGCCACCCAGGTCCCGCAGATAGGCCGAAATCTTGGTATTGCCATCACCATCCAGCGTCCCGGAATTGAACCGCACCTCGTAGCGACTGCCGCCGGAATCCATGGCGCCCTGAAACTGGAACGGTCCGGAAAAGCTCGAGAGTCGCAGGTCGCCATCAATGCCCGATGCCGCATAAAGCTCGCCCGAGCGCAGGTCCGACAGCCTGACGCTGCCGCGCTCGATACGGGCATGCGCCAGGGCAACCCCGGCCCCGGCGCCAGACATATCGATGCCGCTGCCGAAGAGCCCGTTTTCGTCGATGGCGAGTTCCACCACCGGCTGGTAGAGCACCAGCGAGGTGACGTGATAATTGTCGCGCAGAAAATCCATCAGCGCAAATTCGGCTTCGACCCCAGCCACGGTCGCAGAAGGCGCCTCGGCGACACCCACCACCACATCGGTAAAACTCAGCCGCGGCTGGGGCAAAAGTGAAAACTCGATATCGCCACGAATCGTCACGTCTTCACCCAGGACCGTGCTGGCGAGTTCCTCCATGCGATCGCGATAGTCGCTCCATTGGATGAAGCGAGGGGCGATGAAGGCACTGGCCAGCACCAGAATGGCGAGAAGGCCGACCGCGATATAAACTCGATTGAGCACTGTGGGCGTGTTGTCCGCTTGAAACCGCCGTGAGTGTAGGCACTTGCCGCTGTCGCGCAAGACGAATGCACGCGATTTGACCATATGAAAACGGCTGGGCCTTTCGGGCCCAGCCGTCTGTCAGTCCATGAGCAGAACGCCTTAGTTCAGCGCGATGGTCCAGAAGAAGGTTTCGCCCGAGGAGTCATCGACGCCGTCATTGTCGGTGATGACATAGCCCGTGCCGTCGGCATCGATGGCAAAGCTCTCGACCTTGTCGAGCACATAGCCATTGTTGGCGGCCAGGTCCGGAATGAAATCGTGCACCAGCTCCTTGCTGACCACCGGCAGTTCCCCGCCGAGCTCGGCCGGAATCATGTCTGCCAGCTTGACGCGATAGAGCGCCTTGAGCTGCGCCCGCTCGCCGATCTGGTTATCGCGCTCGACGATATAGGCGTAGTCGCCATGTACTGTGATCTCGCTGACGCCCACCCAGGCGCCTTCAGCCGGGGTTTCCAGCGGATAGGCCACTGCACCCCAGGTCTTGGACGCAGGCTTGTAGGCGAGGAGCTTCACCTGGCCCTTGGGATCGTCGCCCCATTCGCGCTGCACAGCGACCCAAAGCGTTTCATCGTCTCCCTCGCCGGTGCGGGCAATGCCTTCGGCGCCGAAACGGGTCTGGCCCGCCAGCAGCGCCGCCGGGAACGGCACTTCTGCAACGATCTTGCCATCGGCATCGACATGAAACAGCGCATGCGGGAACAGCTTGTCGGAATTGCCTTCCGAAGCCAGCCAAAATCCACCCTTGCCGTCGAGCGTAATGCCTTCCAGATCGAGCTTCTGGGCGGCATCGCCATTGCGGCTGATCACGGTCTTGTTGGTGATATGCGCCGGCTGAGTTGTCGCATCGATCGTGTAGATGGCGGGCTCGGCATAGAACACACTGTCGCTGACCGCGTAGAGAATGCCTGGCTTTTCGGCATCGGCCACGGCGCCGGAAATGGCGGCCCAGCCGATCGGGCGGCCGTCCGCGTCAAGATCGGAAATCAGCTGCGGATAGCTGGCTTCGCCTTCGGCCAGTTCATAGACCATGACATGGCTGCCGATGCCGCCATCTTCGCGCAGATCGACTTCGTTGGCGGTGGCGAGGAGATTGCGCGACGGAATGGCCACCAGGCCCTCAGGCGAAATACCCGAGGGCAGCGCCTGGACGAATTCGGGCTCGGCGCCGGTATCCTTGTAGACGGCAATCAGCGAGGCCCGCTCTTCGGCGACGAAAATGTACTGGGTGTCGCCGAAGGTCGCGACTTCGATGCCTTCGGGCTCCACGCCCTTCTTGTTGCGATGCTCGGGATAGTGGCCAAGCTGGGCCGCATAGTGGTCGAGGGCATTGCCGCTGTCGAACAGGACTTCGCCAGTGCGGGACAGAATGGAAAAGCCGCGCGAACCGCCCTTCCAGTCGCCTTCATTGGCAATGACGATACGGTCATTGTCGAGCCATTTGACTGAGTCCGGCTCACGCGGCACCTCGGTCTGGCTGCCAGTAAAGCGCAGCGCGCCATCCTTCTTGGTGTCGACATCGGCGACCGAGGTTACCCCGGCGGAGAAATGGCCCGTCACCGCGGCGGTCTTGCCATCGACGATCAGGATATAATTGTTCTCCTGCAGCGTCAGGGCGATCTCGTCATTGTCGTTGAACGCAACGAATTCTGGCTCAGGATCCTCGCCGAACACATCGGCAAGGCCGGTGACGTCCACCGTCTTGAGGCCTTGCGCCGCCACATCGAAAATCACCAGCAAGCCGGCCGGCATTTGCGGCAGGCCACCGTCACCGGCGTCCTCATCGCGCTCGTTTTCGATGGCAATCGCCACCAGCGAGCCGGTCTTGTTGCGGGCCACGGAATCCGGCTGACCGCCAAGATCATATTCGGCATCGATAGCCTGGCTGGCGATATCCACCACCACCAGCTTGCCTGATGGTTCCGTGTAGCTCTCGGAGGTGTTCACCCCGACATAGGCCTTGTCGCCGATGATGGTGACCGAAGTCGGCTCTCCTTGGAGCGCCAAATAGCCAGCAGCTTTGGGGGCGCTGGCTTCGGTGATGTCGATAAAGCCGATGCCGCCGCCGGGGCTGTCGGAATAGATAAGCGTCATGCCGTCTTCGGTTGCGGCGATGATTTCGGACGAGGTCGCTGCCGCATCGGGCGCATTGAGCGCCACCGGAAAGCTGGCGACGCGGTTGAAGACTTCGGCGGCATGCACGCCGGCCGTGGAAACAAGCAGTGCAGCGCTGAGCGCGGCAAGACGAAGACGCAAGGTCATGGAAACATCCCCCAATGGTGTCGGGGACCGCATAGGCCGGCGGCAAAACACTTGCGTGACACTGGCGTGACGGCTCTGTGACAGCGCCCGCTTCTATACAGCGGCCGCCCGGCTCCCTATATTGGCGACCAGAACAAACCAAGATTCGTCAAGGTCTCGTGCGACAGCTCCGCCCGCCGGACCCGAGGAAATTAAGCACGCATGGCCGACCCCGCTCCCCTGCCGCGCCCCGCCGCGGGCCCGATTACCAGTCAGTTGAACCGGCGCGAGCCGGACTATCTCGCCGGTCTCAATGCCGAGCAGCGCGATGCCGTGCTGACGACCGAGGGGCCGCTGCTGGTTCTGGCCGGCGCCGGCACCGGCAAGACCCGCGTTCTCACCACCCGCATCGCCCATATTCTCAACCAGCGCATAGCCTGGGGCAGCCAGATTCTCGCTGTGACCTTTACCAACAAGGCCGCCGCCGAGATGAAGAAGCGCATTCACGAACTGGTGCCGGCGCTCGATGGCCTGCCCTGGATGGGCACCTTCCACTCGATCTCGGCCCGCATCCTGCGCCAGCATGCCGAACTGGTCGATCTCAAGCCGCAATTCACCATTCTCGACACCGACGACCAGATCCGCGTCATCAAGCAACTGCTGGAAGCGGAAAATATCGACGAAAAGCGGTGGCCGGCCCGCCAGTTTGCGGGCATGCTCGACGCCTGGAAGAACCGAGGCCTGTTGCCCAAGGACGTCCCGGCGTCCGACAGCGCCTATTATGCCAATGGCAAGGGCGGCAAGCTCTATTACGATTACCAGGCGCGCCTCAAGGCGCTCAACGCTGCCGATTTCGGCGACCTCTTGCTCGAATGCATTCGGCTGTTTCGCGAAAATCCTGAAGTGCTCGCCGAATATCACCGCAAGTTCAAATACATGCTGGTGGACGAATATCAGGACAGCAACACCGCCCAATATCTCTGGCTGCGCCTGCTCGCCCAGGGCAAGCCGGCCCCGGAAGCCAATATCTGCGTCGTGGGCGACGACGATCAGTCCATATATGGCTGGCGCGGCGCCGAGGTGGACAATATCTTGCGCTTCGAGAGCGATTTCCCCGGTGCGAAGGTAATCAAGCTGGAGCGCAACTATCGCTCCACCGCCAATATCCTGAAGGCCGCTTCGACCCTCATTGCTTATAATGAAGGCCGGTTGGGCAAGACGCTGTTCACCGACATTGCCGAGGGCGGCGAGCCGCTTTCCTTCACCCAAGTCTATGATAGCGAAGAAGAAGCCCGCACTGTCGGCGAGGAAATCGAGCAGTATCAGCGCCAGGGCGAGCCGCTCAATTCCATGGCCATTCTGGTGCGCGCCTCCTTCCAGATGCGCGAATTCGAAGAGCGCTTCATCACCCTGGGGATCAATTACCGCGTCATCGGCGGTCCGCGCTTCTATGAGCGCAAGGAAATCCGCGATGCCCTGGCCTATCTGCGCCTTGTCGCACAGCCGGCCGACGATCTCGCCTTCGAGCGCATCGTCAACGTGCCCAAGCGCGGCCTCGGCGATTCCACCGTCAAGATGCTGATGGAAACGGCGCGCAGCATGAACCTGCCGCTGCTCAACGCCACCCGCCTGCTGGTCGAAACCGAGGAGCTCAAGCCCAAGCAGCGCACCACCCTGCGCGCGCTGGTGGGCCAGTTCGACGACTGGGCGCGGCGCAGCGAAAGCCTGCAGCCCTACGAACTGGTCGAACAGATCCTCGAGGAAAGCGGCTATACCGACATGCTCAGCGCCGACAAGTCGGCGGAAAGCCAGGGGCGCAAGGAAAACCTCAAGGAACTCAGCCGCGCCATGGAGGAATTCGAGACCCTTGGCGGTTTCCTCGAACACATCGCCCTGGTGATGGACCGCGACAATGCCGACGCCACCGATGCGGTCACCATCATGACCCTGCACTCAGCCAAAGGATTGGAATTCAACACCGTTTTTCTGCCCGGCTGGGAGGACGGCACCTTCCCCAGCCAACGTTCCATGGACGAAAGCGGACGCGCCGGGCTCGAGGAAGAACGGCGTCTGGGCTATGTCGGGATCACCCGTGGCCGCAAGCGCGTGCGCATCTCCGCCGCCCAGAACCGCCGCATTCACGGCCTCTGGCAATCGGCCATTCCCTCCCGTTTCGTCGACGAATTGCCGCCCGATGCCGTCGAGGTCACCGACCGCGGCTCGGCCTATGGCGGCTATGGTTATGGTGGCGGCGCGGCCAGTCGGTTCAACAAGGCAGACCCGTTCGAGAGCGTCTATGAGACCCCGGGCTGGCAGCGGGCTCGGGCCAATCAGGCCAATCGCAAGGGCGGCGGGCCGCTCACTATAGAGGGCGAACTCGTGGCCCGGTCAGTCGATCTGGGCAGCCAGACGAGCGGCTTCGCGCGCGGCGAGCGGGTGTTCCACCTCAAATTCGGCTATGGCGAAGTGATCAGCATCGAGGGCAACAAGCTGACCATCGACTTCGAAAAGGCCGGTACCAAGAAGGTGCTGGAGAGCTTCATCAAGAAAGGATGAGGCCGCGCCAGCCCGCTTGCTGACCGCATTATGAACGGAAGATGAACGGGAAAGCGGCCATCGGCTGCTGCCGCCATTGACTCGCCCACCTCAGGTGCAGCAATGAGAGCGCAATTCAGCCAAGGTGTGCCCATGTCAGTTGACCAGCTTTCCGTTTCCCTCAGCAAGGAACAGGCCTATGCGCTGGTCGACGCCGTGGCCGAGCGCGACGAGCTGGCGCTGACCGCTTCGGCGCATGAAAATGAAGAAACCGGCGAGTGGGTGTTCGAAGCCACGTGCGACAGTCCGCCCGATGTCGAGGCGTTCAATGCCCTCGCGCGCGAGGTTCTGGGCGGCGAAGTGAGCTTCACCGTCGAGGCCATCGACCCCGAGATCAACTGGGTCGCAAAATCGCTCGAAGGTCTCGCCCCGGTTATTGCCGGCGGCTTCTACGTCTATGGCAGCCATTCCACTGAAGATGTGCCCGAAGGGCTGACCCCGATGCGGATCGAGGCGGCGCAGGCCTTCGGAACCGGGCATCACGAGACCACCACCGGGTGCCTTGAAGCCATCGAGATGGTTTTGCGCAAGCGTACGCCCAGCCGCATGATCGATGTCGGCACCGGCACCGGCGTCTTGGCGATTGCTTTGGCCAAGCGGGTCGACGCGAAAATCCTCGCGACAGATATCGACCCCATCGCGGTGACCACCACCATAGAAAACGCCCGGGACAATGGCGTCGGTGCACAGATCGATACCATCGAGGCCACCGGCCTCGACCATGCCGAGATCCAGGCGCGCGCACCCTATGACCTCGTCGTCGCCAATATCCTGGCCGGTCCGCTGACCGAGCTCGCGCCGGAAATGGGCGAAATCACCCAGTCGAGCGGCAAGGCCATCCTGTCGGGCATTCTCAATACGCAGGCCGACGGCGTCATCGCCGCCTACCAGGCCGCCGGATTCACGCTGGTCGAGCACCTCAAACGCAAGGACTGGACGACGCTGATCCTGCAGAAGCGCTAAAGGGAAATAGTCTCGCTTACAAAGCGGCGGACACCCCCTCACCGACCCGGCTTTGCCGGGCCACCTCTCCCCGAGTGGGAGAAGGACAAGATTAGGTCCCAAAAAGCAAAATCCCCGAAGCGGGCTTCGGGGATGGGCTTGGATCGTCAGCAACTTACGTGCAGCAGCCTGTTAGGGGCGCTTGGTAACCGCGCCGATCAGCTGGTGCTGCATGCGATAGCTGACCTGGCGAGTGGCTTCCCGGCCGCGGGCATCAATGAGACCCCCAAGTGCCTTGTGGAAGTCGTTCTTGCTCTCAGTCATTTTCTACTCCATGCGGCGGAAGGTCTATTGCCCTCCGACACTCTCCATATAGGCGATTTGCCGAACCGGCGTTAGGGGCATGGCGTCAAGCCAGCCATGACCAGATTGCAGAGCGCGGTTAACGCGCGTTCACCTTGTTATGCACACGCGACTGGTCGCGCTCGAACTGGGCGATATAGCGCTCGGCCTGGCGGGTGCGTCCTTCGACGAGAGCGTTCAGTGCGCGCTGGAAGAAATTGTTCTGCTTGGCCATTTTCATCTCCTGATCTCTATCGAATAAGATAGGCTGCCCCGGCGCTTTCACCAGCGCCAATGCCACAAGCCAGCCATGACCGGAGCGCACTCCGGCGCCAGGATATCGCGATGACGCCCTCCCCTTTCCCGCCCGCCAAGTTCCAGACCTTTACCGAAAAGGCCGACCCCAGCCATGTCGCACCGCGCGTCGCCGCCCTGCGCACCGCCATGGCCAAGGCGGGCGTCGACGCGTTCCTGGTGCCGCGAGCCGACGCACATCGGGGCGAGTCGGTACCGGCAAGCGAGGCGCGCCTGGCCTATATCAGCGGCTTTACCGGCTCGGCGGGGCTGGCGGTCGTCGGTCGCGACCGCGCCGACCTGATCGTCGATAACCGCTATACCCTGCAAGCTCCGGCGCAGACCGATACGTCGATTTTCACCGTGCACGAAGTCAACGGCGCTAATGTCGATATCCGCGCCTTCGTGCCCAAAGGCGCCAGGGTCGCCTATGACCGCTGGCTGCACACGCCGGGCGGGTTGCGCGACCTGGCCGACAAGCTCAAGGGCCACGCCACGCTGGTGCCCGTGGACAATCTGATCGATTCGATCTGGACCGATCGCCCGGCCCCGCCGGTCAGCGCCATCGAATTTCTCGGCCACAACCGCGCCGGCCGCACCGCCAGCGACAAGATCGCCGATATTCAGGGTACGCTGAGTGCCACTGGTGCCGATGCCACGGTGCTCACTTTGCCCGAGTCGATCTGTTGGCTGCTCAATATGCGCGGCCATGACGTGCCCAACACGCCCTTCGTGCTGAGCTTTGCCGTGGTCCCGGCCACCGGCCTGCCGACGCTTTATCTCGCGGCGGCCAAGATCACGCCCGAGCTGCGCCAGGCGCTCTCCGGCGTGGCCGAGATCGACGACGTCGCTAATCTTCCTGCCGCCCTGACTGCACTCGGCAACGGGGCCAAGGCCGTCCAGATCGATCCCGATACTGCACCCTCTGCCATTGCGGAGGCCCTGGCCGAGGCCGGCGCCAGGCTGATCGAACAGCGCGATCCGGTATTGCTGCCCAAGTCACGCAAGAACGAGGCGGAACTGGCGGGCATGCGCGAAGCCCATAAGCTCGATGGCGTGGCGCTGGCAAAATTCCTCGCCTGGTTCGACACCGAGGCCCCTAAGGGCGAGCTCACCGAAATCGCCATCGTCACCGCGCTCGAAGCCTTCCGTCGTGAGGAAGAAACCTGCGTCGATGCCAGTTTCGACACCATTTCAGGCGCTGGTCCCAATGGCGCCATCGTCCACTATCGCGTCACCGAAAAGACCGACCGCCGGCTCAACCCCGGCGAAATCATGCTGGTGGACAGCGGCGCGCAATATCTATCGGGCACGACCGACATTACCCGCACCCTCTCCACCGGCCCGGCAACAGCCGAGCAGAAGGATCGCTATACCCGCGTGCTCAAGGGCATGATCGCCATTTCCCAGGCGCGCTTCCCCAAGGGCACCACCGGAGCGCAGATCGATATCCTGGCGCGCCAGTTCCTCTGGCAGGACGGTATCAGCTATAGCCACGGCACCGGCCATGGTGTGGGCGCCTATCTCGGCGTGCATGAAGGCCCGATCGGCATTGCGCCGCGCTATACCAGCCCACTGGAAGCCGGCAATGTCATTTCCAACGAGCCGGGCTACTACAAGGCCGGCGAATACGGCATCCGCATCGAAAACCTGGTGGTGGTGCGCGAAGCACCGGCCTTTCCGGGCTATCTCGAATTCGAGACCATCACGCTGGCACCCATCGACACGCGGCTGATCGACACGGCGCTGCTAACCGCAGGCGAGCGGGACTGGCTCAACCAGTTCCACGCTCAGGTCTGGGCCGAAATCGGCCCCCGCGTCAGCGGCGACGTGAAGACCTGGCTGCAGCAGGCAACGGCGGCGATCTGATTAGAGCGTTTCACGTGGTTGATGCGGCTTCATCGCCACCTCCCCTTTGAGGGGAGGGCTATCGCATATGGGTTTGAGCACTCTGCACACCCCCACCCAACCTCCCCCTGAAGAAGGGGGAGGAGCCGCATCGCGTCTGAGGAAAAACCTAGCCAAAAGCACGGGCCGGACTCCCTCCCCCTTGCGGGCTTTGACCTGTCCGGAAGGGCAAATCTCTCCAGTGGAGAGATTTGAAGCGAAAAGGCTTGGGTGGGGGACGACAGCCCGTGGCCAATATGTCCGTATGCCATAGCCCTCCCCTTTGAGGGTAAGTGTTCACCTTGATCGGGTCGGGAGGCGCCGAGGCTTCAGCTCCTGCTCTCCCTCCCCCCTCTACAGGGGGAGGTTAGGTGGGGGTGCGGCAGGTTCCGCAAACTCCCCTGAACGAACGGATTCGTGGATGGTTCAGCACCCCCACCCCGGCCCGCCCCCTCAAGAGGGGAGGGAGTTCGGGCGGCGCTTTTGGCAACATCTCACCCAGAACTCGATATGGATCCCGGCCTTCGCCGGCTTGACACCATGGGGGCGGGTTGTCCCGGCTCGGCCCGAAGGCCAAGCGCCGCTACTGCGCCGGCTGCGCCGAGAGGAAGATTTCGCTCAGGCGGTAGGGATATTCGCCATCGGTGCGGTAGACGTCGTCGATCTTCCAACCGCCATCTTCCTTGACCAGATCGTAGTAGATGGTCATCGGCTGATCGAAATTCTTGAAGTCCACCTCGACCACTGCCGTGTCACCAGAAATTTCCGGTGTGCCGATCACCAGATCGGACAGCATATAGTCCTGGCCATCGACATAGGGATCGAAGTCCAGCGCGCCCATTTCGCCTTCCGGCGTGCTGTTGGCATCGGCATCGTAAAGGGCGTTGAGCGCAGCCGAGCGGAACACCGACTCGTCGTCGTAGAAATTGTCGCTGAAATAGGGCTCGTAAAAGGCCTCGAGCAGGGCCTGGGGCGTGTCATAAGCCTGGGCACTGGCAAGACTGCCAAAGGCCAGGAACAATCCGGTCACGAGGGAAACAAGACGCATTGGAGACTCCAGGGGGTTAAGGGGCTGTTGGGGCCGCTGCTGCGGCCTGCGCGGCGCGGGTGAAGCCGGCCGCGTAAAGATCAGTCATGCGATAGGATTTGCCGGCCATGGTCGAGACGACATCATCGATGCGCCAGGTGCCATCTTCACGCACCAGTTCGACGGTGACCGTGCCCGGCACGCGATCATTGTGAAAGGCGACAGCAACGGCGGCGGTCTCACCATCCATGCTGATATCGCCGATTTCATGGGTGACCACCGCGCCGGGATAGGCACCGAGAAAGGGATCAAAATCGAGCGCGCCGGGCAGGCCCTGGAGTTGCAGGCGGTTATTCTCTTCAACCAGCGCATTGAGCGCCGCCGAGCGCAAGGCGTGGTCATTGCCATCGTAGTTGATCTGGGCATAGCCGGCATAGAATTGCTCGACGACAGCAGCGGGATCGCTCCGGTCGCCGGCAAGCGCCAGCGGTACGGCCAGCACCAGCGCCATGGCGAGGGCCAGCAGCCGGCGCATCAATTGAACCACACGATGAAATTGGGCCAGTTGTCGCCGAAGACGCGATTGCCGGCCGCAAAGCTCTGTTCATCGGCCACTGGCCCATCGCGCAGGAAGGGTAAGGCGCCCTGCCCGGTCAGCAGCATGATGAGGTCAGTTTCGGTCGCCGTTTCGAAATAGGCCGGCAGGCTGAACCCCTGGCGGAAGCGCCAATGCGGGATCAGCAGATCACCGGCCAGGATCTGCTCCACGGTGTCGAGCGTTTCCATCCACGCATCGACAACCTCCTGGGTCACGGCCATGCCTGGAACCAGCGAGGTCTGGGTCGGCGAGGGCACCAGCTCGCGATTGTCATCGGTTTCAGCCAGGATCGCTTCCCAATTGCGCCGCGACAGCGCCGTGACGCTGCGCATGCGCTCGAGCACGCCGGCGAGACGGGCACGATCCTCCACTGGGAAGGACGCCGTGTGGATGGCCGCAATCATATCGGCGATGAACCCGTCGCTTTCGGCGTCCATCATCAGCGTGCCGCGCGGCTTGGAAAAATCCTGCATCGGCAGGCCGGCGCGGGGAAACACCCGGTGCAGCGCCGTGTCGAAGAACTGGGAAAAATCATGGGCCAGGAGCAGATCGACCGGCGCGGCCGTGATCTGCGTATAACCGGCGAACCACAGGGCATCGGCGCGATCAAAACCGATCGTGGTATCAACGGGCGCTGTCCGCCCGTCCTTGCTCTTGCCCTGCGGCAACTCGATGGCATCGCCAAGCAGCTGCGCCAGCGTCTCGCCCTCAGAAGCGGTGCCGTCGCCATTGAGGTCGAGCCGCACACGCAGCGGATCGATGAGCAGGACAAAGTCGTCGTCGAATTCCGCCGCCAGCACAAAACCTTGCTGCGCCTGATCGAGCCCGGTGACAAAATCGTCGAGCACCTGGCGCAGCCCATCATAGGTCAGCGGCTCGGGGTCGGGATTGCCCGAGGCTGCGACCTGCGCCTCGCCAATGCCAAGCAGCATGGCCGCCGCCGGCATGTCGGGCGCGGTGGCACCGTGGCGATAGAGGGCCTGGGAAAAGCCCTCGGCGGTGAGGATAAGATCGATGAGGCCGACGCCGAAACAGGCTTCCGCGTCGCCCTCGTCGCAGGCGGTGGCATAGGCGTCGCGCTCGGCGGTGGCCGTCCCAGCATAGAGCAGGTCGGGCAATTTCTCGCCCAGGGGGCTGGCGATCGCTGCGCCGGGGGCCATAACTGCCGCCAGCGCCATTCCCATAACCAGGCGCATCCTCACCCTCCCAAAACTATTTGCCGACGCGTTCGAACCACTCGTCTTCGCTGATCACCTCGACACCCAGCGCCGCGGCCGACTTGAGCTTGGAGCCAGCACCGGGCCCGGCCACCAGAATATCGGTCTTGGCCGACACCGAGCCAGCGACCTTGGCGCCGAGCCGTTCGGCCATAGCCTTGGCTTCAGATCGTGTCATTTTTTCGAGGGAGCCGGTGAACACCACCGTCTTGCCGGCAATCTGGCTGTCGGCCGAAATGGTGACCACATAGGGCTTCGGCTTGACCTGCAGCAGCAGTGCGTCGAGCACCGCGTCATTGCGCTCATTGCCGAAAAAGTCGACCAGCGCCTCGATCACGGTGCCGCCAATGCCGTCGATCGAGGGGAAGGCCACCATCGGGTCCGCGGCGGCGGCGGTTTCCTTGCCGACGCGAATGACCTCCTCGATGGTGCCGAAATTGCGCGCCAGGGCCGCGGCAGTGGTTTCGCCGATATGACGGATGCCCAGCGCGAAGATGAAGCGATCGAGTTCGGGCTCGCGGCGGGCGTCGATGGCGGCAAAGAGCTTGTCGAGGCCTTCATAATTGCGGTCTTCGACGCTGCGGACATTCTTGCGCGTCTTGCCCGAGGCGGCCTCACGCGCCCGCGCCTGCTCCTCGCGCCGCTCGGCCAAAGCCTGCTGCACCGCAGGGCGGCGATCCCGAAGCGTGAAGATGTCGGCAGCGGTGCTGAGCAGGCCCTTGGAAAAGAACAGTTCGATATTTTCCGCGCCGAGCCCCTCGATATCGAGCGCCCCCCGGGAGACGAAATGCTTGAGACTCTCGACCGCCTGGGCGGGGCAGCTGAGTTCGCCGGTGCAGCGACGACGCGAATCGGCCTTGCCGGTCTTTTCGTTGACCTCGCGCACAGCGGGCGAGCCACACACCGGGCAGGTGTCGCGCATTTCATAGGGCTGCGCCTCAGGGGGGCGCTTTTCGATCAGCACATCGACGATTTGCGGAATGACGTCGCCGGCGCGCTGGATGACAACGGTGTCACCGATGCGGATATCCTTGCCGTCGCGGATGGGGTCGCCCTTGCTGTCGAGACCCTTGATATAGTCCTCATTGTGCAGGGTGACATTGACCACAGTGACGCCGCCGACGCTGACCGGATCGAGCCGGGCCACCGGCGCCAAGGTGCCGGTGCGGCCCACCTGGATATCGATGCCGCGCACCACGGTCGTAGCCCGTTCGGCGGGGAATTTATGGGCAATGGCCCAGCGCGGCTCGCCGGTCACAAACCCCCAGCGCCGCTGCAGCTCGAGCTGGTCGACCTTATAGACCACGCCGTCGATATCGTAGCCGAGCGAGGAGCGCTGGGCCTCGATGGTCTTGTAATGGGCGATCAGTTCCTCGGCCGAAGTGGCGCGCACCATCAGCGGGCTGATCTTGAACCCCCATTCGGCAAATTTCTGCACCGCCTCGAACTGGGTCGGTGCCGGATCGGCACTGGTAAAACCCCAGGCATAGGCAAAGAATTTGAGGTTGCGGCTGGCGGTGATCGAAGGATCTTTCTGGCGCAGCGAACCGGCGGCGGTGTTGCGCGGATTGACATAGTCCTGCCCGCCAATGGCGGCCGAGCGCTCCTTGAGCGCCTGGAACTCGGCATAGGTCATATAGACCTCGCCCCTGATCTCGATCACCTCTGGCCAGCCAGAGCCGGCGAGGCGTTCGGGAATATCCTTGATGGTTCTGAGATTGGCGGTGATGTCCTCGCCCACCGTGCCGTCGCCGCGGGTCGCGCCCTGCACGAAGACACCGTTTTCGTAGCGCAGCGAGGCCGAGAGCCCGTCGATCTTCGGTTCGGCCGTGAAGGCCAGGGCCAGCCCCTCGTCGCGCTGGAAGAAGCGATGGCCGCGCTCGATGAAGTCGGTCACGTCCTCATCGGTATAGGCCTTGGCGAGGCTGAGCATCGGCACGCCGTGGCGTACCTTGGCAAAGCCCTCGGCCGGGGCGGCGCCAACCTTGCCGGTGGGCGTGTCGGTCCGCACCAGTTCCGGGAAAGCCTCTTCGATGGCGTCGTTACGGCGCTTGAGCGCGTCATATTCGGCGTCGGTGATCTCGGGCGCATCATTCTGGTGATAGGCAATGTCTGCCGCTGCTATGGCAGCGGCCAACCGCTCTAGCTCGGCACGCGCCTCGTCCTCGGAAAGGTCGGCGACGTCTGTGAGGGTGAGGTCGGACATGGGGCTACTCAACGAGGGATTCTGTCAAAAGGATACCCCCTCCTAGCCTCTCCCTGATAGGGGGGAGGAACAGATCGGGGCAGACTGCGATGCCATTACGGTTCCGTCAGCCTTCTCCCCGTAACAGGGCAGGTTGGGCAGGGATAGAAACGGGAAACCTTATCCCACAGCCCCAAGCAATTTCTTGGCAGCAGCGCGGGCTTCGTCGGTGATCTCGGCACCGGCCAGCATGCGGGCTACCTCCTCCTGGCGCGCCGGCTTGTCGAGCGGGCGGACATGGGTGCGCATGAAGGCGCCCTCATTGACCATCTGCTTTTCGATCAAGAGGTGCCGATTGGCTCGCGCCGCCACCTGTGGCGCATGAGTGACCGTCAGCACCTGCACGGTGCCGGCCAGCCGCGCCAGGCGTCGGCCAATGGCGTCGGCGACGGCACCACCAACGCCGGTGTCGATTTCGTCGAAAATGAGCACCGGCGCCGAGCCGCGATCGGCCAGCACCACTTTGAGCGCCAGGAGGAAGCGGCTCAATTCGCCGCCCGAGGCCACCTTGAGCAGCGGCCCGGGCGCGGTGCCCGGATTGGTCTGCACGTGGAAGGCGATCTGGTCGAAACCGGTGGCGGCCACCCGCTCGCCATCGATCTGGTGATCGACGATGAACCTGGCCGCGCCCAGTTTGAGATCGGGCAATTCGGCTTCCACGGCCTTGCTCAGCGCCTTGGCTGCCTTCTTGCGGCCGTTGCTGAG
This sequence comes from Devosia sp. 63-57, assembly GCF_001899045.1. NCBI lineage: Bacteria > Pseudomonadati > Pseudomonadota > Alphaproteobacteria > Hyphomicrobiales > Devosiaceae > Devosia > Devosia sp. 63-57. Next base: position 660,941 of record NZ_MKUY01000003.1, read on the forward strand.
AATATCGGCCGCCTCGCGATAGCGGGCGCGTGCCGTCGCTTCCTCGGCTTCGAGCGCCCGCAACCGGCTTTCCCCGCTTTGCAGCGTATCGAGATCGCCCTCATATTTGGCCAAGACCTCGACCAGGCCATCACAGCTGGTCTGGTGTTTGCGCGCCGCAGCGCGCAGGGCGAAGAGTCGCTCCTCGACCGCCTCCAATTCCGCCGGATCGAAGGCCATTTCGCGCTTGAGCTCTTCGAGCGCATCAGTGGTGCGATCCAATGTGATCAGGCTGGCATCGAGCGCCTCGACCAGCGGCTGGAACAGGGAGGCGCCGCCATCCACCTTGCGGATCAGCCGGCGCATCAGCCCCGCCAGTGCCGGACCGGGGGCGTTGGCGCCATTGAGGATATCGTCGATCTCGACCACGTCGGAGGAGGCCTTTTCGGCCTGCTGCAATTGCTGGCGGCGCTCGGCCAGTTCGTCCTCTTCGCCCAGCACCGGCTTGAGCTTGCCCAACTCGTCCACCGTGTGGCGGGCATATTCTTCGGCGGCGATGGCCTCGGCCACCAGGGTCCGCTGTTCGGAGACGGACTGCTGGATTTCGGCCAAGGCCGCCCAGCATTCCCGCACCGCATTGGCGTGCTGGGCCAGCTCGCCGAAAGCGTCGAGCGCCGCGCGGTGTGTCGCCACATCGACCAGCGCCCGGTCGTCGTGCTGGCCGTGAATTTCGACGATCTGCCCGCCCACCTTTTGCAGCAGCGAGGCTGATACCGGCTGATCGTTGATGAAGGCGCGGGTCCGGCCATCGGCGAATTGCACGCGGCGCAGGATCACGTCCTCGTCATCGGCAATGGCATTGTCGCGCAGCAGCGCCCGTGCCGGATGATCAGCCGCCAGCTCCAGCACGGCCACCACCTGCCCGCTGTCCTGCCCCTGGCGCACCAGCGAAGCGTCGCCGCGACCGCCCAAGGCCAGCGTCAGCGCATCGAGCAGGATGGATTTTCCAGCTCCGGTCTCGCCGGTGAGCACCGTCATCCCGGCATCGAGCGCCAGATCGAGTTGATCGATAAGAACGATATTACGGACCGACAGCGCGTTGAGCATGTCCGAGCTTTCCGAATTGGACCGACCACCCCGCTATAGCACCGCCCTGCCCGGTTCACGGGCGCGCCATCACCGCTTCCACAGCAAAGACGAGCAGCACGAGGCCGATCCGCATGATAGCAAACCAGAACAAATTGGCAACACGGATTTGCGTGGTGCTCGAATGGACTGGGAATGAGGATTGGGGTGCTGAACCCTCCAGGACTCCGTTCGTTGATGGGCGTTTGCTGAACCTGCAGCACCCCCACCTAACCTCCCCCTGTAGAAGGGGGAGGGAGAGCAAAACCGAAGCCTAAGCGCTTCCCAATGCGCTCAAAGTGAACATTTCCCTGAAGGAGGGGGAGGGCTATCGCATATGGCGAATTGGCACAGGGGTCTCATCCCCCACCCCAACCCTCCCCGCAAGGGCGAGGGGGACGGACTGGTGCTTTTGACTGACTCTTGCCCACAACTGGATGCAGCTCCTCCCCCTTCTTCAGGGGGAGGTTGGGAGGGGGTTGTTTAGCGATCCACTGATGGACCCCCTCCCTCAATCCCTCCCCTCAAGGGGGAGGGAAGCGAAAGCGCCCAAAGTCCACCTCAAGTTGAAATGGCCTAAGTTGAAATGGTCCAGGCGCTGGCACGCTTTTTACCGCCCACCACTGTGCTTGTTGCCCTGTCGCGCCAGGCTGACCATTTGCCTCTCGGCCAAACAAAAAGGGCCCCGATCGGGGCCCTTTTCAAATTCGTGTGCACAAGGCTTAGCTGCGATGGGCTGCCAGCCAGCTGCCCGAATTGAGGTTTGGCGCCAGGCCCTGCTTGCCGAGCAGTTCGAAAGCCCGCTTGTACCAGTCGCTGGACGGGTAGTTGTGACCGAGTACGGCGGCGGCGGACATGGCTTCGTTGGTGAGGCCGAGCAGCAGATAGCCTTCGGTCAGGCGGTAGAGGGCTTCCTCGATATGCGTCGAGGTCTGCCACTTCTCGACCACTTCGCGGAAGCGGTTGATGGCGGCGGTGTACTGACCATTGCCGAGATAGTAGCGGCCGACCGACATTTCCTTGCCGGCAAGCTGGTCATAGGCGACGAGGAGCTTGTCCTTGGCGTCCTTGGCATGCTCGGACTTGGGATAGTTGTTGATCAGCAGCGTATAGGTGTCGATGGCGTCGCGCGACAGCTGCTGGTCACGGGTGATGTCCTTGATCTGCGCGAAATAGGACGTGCCCTTGAGCCAGAGGACATAAGGCACGTCCTTGCCATTGGGATAGAGCGCCAGATAGCGGTCGGCGGCCAGAATGGCCGGCTCAAACTTGCCGGTGCGATAATTCGCATAGACCTGCATCAGCTTGCCCTTCTCGGTCAGCGGATCGCGCGGATGCTGGCGTTCGAGCTGCTCGAGCTTCTTGATGGCGGTCTGGTAGTACTGGCGATCCATATCGTCCAGCGCGCCCTGATACAGCGCAGCGGCCGGAATGATCGGCTCTTCCTTGACCTTGGGCGGGCCAAACAGATTCATGCCCGAACAGGCTGCGAGAAACGAGGCCACGACCGCCATGGCAGCGAGCCGAACGGCCCCGCGGGAAAACTGGCTTACAACGTCAAGCTTCACGAACTGCCCCGTTCCTCAAATACCGCATTGGGCTGCGGCGTAATTAGCAAATGGATCAAAACTGTGGCGTCGCCGAGGGCCGGAAGACCGGATCAGCGCACGGACCGCAGATAGTGATGAACCTCCAAGCCGTCCGGCTGGTCATCGAAGGCCTCGAATTCCAGCGGCAGCTCATCGGCCGTGACTATCTCATAATTGGCTTCGCTGGAAAAGAGACCGGCCAAAACATGGGCATTGAGCGCGTGCCCGCCCTTGTAGGAGCGAAAACGGCCCCAGATCGCCATGCCGCCCAGCGACAGATCACCAATCGCGTCGAGCAGCTTGTGCCGGACGAATTCGTCTTCGAAGCGCAGCCCGCCGGGATTGAGGATACGATCCTCATGCACGGTGATGGAATTGTCGAGGCTGGAGCCCAGGGCATAGCCGGCCTGACGCAGTATCTTGGCGTCGCGGGCGAAACCGAAGGTACGGGCGCGCGACACGTCCTCGAAATAGCGGCGCGGCGTCCAGTCGAAAATCATGCGCTGGCGGCCGATGACCTTGGAGTCGAAGTCGATCTCGAGGTCGAGTGCCCGGCCATTATAGGGCTCGAGCGCGGCGAAGGCGTCATTGTTGCGCACGGTGACGGCGCGCATGACCTTGAGGAATTTCTTCTGCGCCGGCTGAATTTCGAGGCCGACCTCGAGAATCGCGGTGGCGAAGGGATAGGCGCTGCCATCCATGATCGGGCATTCCGGCCCGTCCAGCGTGATCAGCGCATTGTCGACGCCCATGCCGGAGAGGGCGGAGGTGACGTGCTCCACCGTGGCAGCGCTGACGCTGTCGCCCAGGTCGAGCGTGGTGCACAGCGTGGTGCGGCTGACGCGGGAGAAGTGGACCGGAACGGGCTGGGTAAAGCTGTTTTCGCCGATCTCGCGGCGAATGAGGTAGCCGCTGTCGGGAGCGGCCGGACCAATGACGAGGGTAACCGGCTGGGCGCTGTGCACACCGTAACCGGCGAACTTGATCTCACCGGCGAGCGTGCGCTGGCGTGTCGAAAGCTTGTTCATACTGTAGGGATACTCCGCCGAACATTCACGCTCGCCAAACACCTAGCTAAAAAAAACTCGGCGCGAAAGCCGCGCCGAGCCATGTTTCAGGGTTTCCTTTACAGGGAATTAACCGTGCTTGCGCAGGAAGGCCGGGATCTCCAGGTGATCCTTCTGCTGCGGCTGGGCCGGCTGGCGACCTTGGTTATCGAGGGTGCCACGAGCGCCTTCGCTAGCGGGCGGAACCCGCGAAGCCCTTGCACCACCGGCCTCAATTGCGCTGCGGGCAGCGGCGTCGTCGGCGGTCGAAGTGCGGGGCTCCTGACGGGTTTCAGCGGCCTGCTGACCCAGGTTCAGGCCGACATTGGACGCCAGGCGCTTGAACAGGGCACGGGCATTTCGCGGTTCAGCCTCATGACGTTCCTGCGCGTCCTGTGTCCGGCGCGCAACAGCCGGAAGCTCCTCGGTGCGCGGCATGCGGCGCTGACCTTCGGGGCGGGCTGCGTGCGAGGGCACATAGACGCTCGGAATCGGCTGTTCTTCGACCATCTGAACCTCTTCGGGCTCGTGATGGATTTCGGCGGCCGGGGTATAGGGCTCGACGAAAACGCCGTCATCTTCGAGCATGGACTGCTGCAGCGGGCGCTGGGCGGCAAAGGCCTCGGCAACGGCGGCTTCCACCTGCTGGCCGATCTCTTCGACCTCGGCAATGACCGGCTCGGGAGCCGGCGGCACGACCGAACGGGTCGGCTCGACGGGCACATGGCGCTTGACCGAAAGCGGGGTGCGCGAGGCATGCGGCTTGGCCGGCTCGAGCGCCTGGACCATGGTGGCGTCGGTACCGGTGGCCACCACGGACACGCGGATCGTGCCGTTGAGGTTCGGATCGTAGGTGGCGCCGAGAATGATATTGGCGTCCACGTCGACTTCCTCGCGGATGCGGCTGGCCGCTTCGTCGACTTCGTAAAGGGTCAGGTCCGGACCGCCGGTGATGGAGATCAGCAGGCCACGAGCGCCGTGCATCGACACATCGTCGAGCAGCGGATTGGCAATGGCAGCCTCGGCGGCGTGGCGGGCGCGATCTTCACCAGAGGCTTCGCCGGTGCCCATCATCGCCTTGCCCATGCCGCGCATGACGGCGCGCACGTCGGCGAAGTCGAGGTTGATCAGGCCTTCCTTGACCATGAGGTCGGTGATGCAGGCCACGCCGGAGAACAGCACCTGGTCGGCCATCGCGAAGGCGTCGGCAAAGGTGGTCTTTTCGTTAGCGACGCGGAACAGGTTCTGGTTCGGAATGACGATCAGCGTATCGACATGGCGATGCAGCTCATCGATCCCGTCCTCGGCCAGACGGCTGCGGCGGTTGCCTTCGAAATTGAACGGCTTGGTCACCACGCCAACCGTCAGGATGCCCTGCTCGCGAGCGGCGCGCGCCACGACGGGTGCTGCGCCGGTGCCCGTGCCACCGCCCATGCCGGCAGTGATGAACACCATGTGCGAACCGCTGAGATGGTCGTTGATCTCGTCCCAGCTTTCCTCGGCTGCAGCGCGACCCACTTCCGGGTGCGAGCCGGCGCCCAGGCCTTCGGTGACACCGACGCCGAGCTGAATGATTCGCTGTGCCTTGCTGAGGGAAAGCGCCTGTGCGTCGGTATTGGCGACGACGAAATCGACACCGTCCAGGCCGGATTCGATCATGTTGTTAACGGCGTTGCCGCCACCACCGCCGACACCGAACACGGTGATGCGGGGCTTGAGTTCCTGAATGTCCGGGATGGTGAGGTTGATGGTCATAAATGGCCCCATAGTGGCGTGGTTGATTAAGATTTACCCTCCAATTCGTTAACCGCGTCCTAACAATTGAAGCCTTCGCGTTAACGAAAAGGCAAAATGCGACATCGGGGCGTTACGCATTCAGGAAGCGTTAACCATGAAAGGCCGCCCGCACCCCAGCATCTGTGGGCGCGGCTCAAGACCAGCGGACCGTCAAAAAAATCAGAAGCTCGTGCGCAGCCAGTTGCCGACGCGGGCGAAATAGCCATCGGTACCGGTGAGCTTACGGGTGCCGCGCGGCTCGGCATATTCCTGGCTGCAGACCTGCGGATAGATGAGCATGCCGGCGACACTGGCAAAGGCGGCGCCCTTGGCGATCTCGGGCAGGCCAGCAATGCCCATGGGCCGGCCATTGCGCACATTGCGCGCCAGAGTGCGGCGGGCGACTTCGGGCAGGCCGGTCATTTCGCTGGCCCCACCAGTGAGCACGAAGCGGCGGCCGCAGACATCCATCATGCCGGTGGCCTGCATGCGGTCGCGCACCGCGGTGAGGATTTCCTCGATGCGCGGTCGCATGATGCGGGTCAGCACCGAACGGGCCACCTGCCCCGGCGCCTCGTCATGGCTGGCCCCGACCGGCTGGATCGGGATCATCTCGCGCTCGTCGGCCTGGCCCGGCAGGACCGAACCATGCAACGTCTTGAGCCGTTCGGCATCGGCAACGCTGACCGAGAGCTGGCGGGCAATGTCGAGGGTCAGGTGATGCCCGCCAATGGCGATGGCATCGGCATAGACCATATGGCCGTCATTGAAGACCGAAACGGTGGTGGTGGCCCCGCCGAAGTCGATGCAGGCAACGCCCAATTGCGCCTCGTCATCGACGAGGGTCGCGAGACCCGAGGCATAGGGAGTGGCGACCAGTGCCTCGATCTGCAGGTGGCAGCGATGCAACACCAGTTCAAGATTGCGCATGGCCAGCGTCTCGGCCGAAATCACCGCGACGTCGACACCGAGCTTTTCGCCCACCATGCCATGGGGATCGCGAATGCCCTTCTGGCCATCCAGGGCGTAACCGATCGGCAATGCATGGATGATCGAGCGTTCCGGGCGCACCGAGCGGGAATTGACCGCCTTGAGCACGCGCACGATATCGGCCTTCTCGACCTCCTGTCCGTCGAGCGACACGGCGGCGGAGAAGGTTTCGGAACCCAGCCGACCGGCAGTGACGTTGACCAGGACGGATTCCAGCGTCAGACCGGCAGCGCGCTCGGCCATGCCGACCACGGTGCGGATCGCCTGCTCGGCCTTTTCGATATCGGTGACGACACCGCTCTTGACGCCGGAAGACGGGCCATAGCCGAAACCGATCACCTCGGCCTGATGGGTGCGTCCGCGCAGTGCCTTGCCCTCGGCGCGGGGCGTGAGGCGGGCGATGACGCAGCAGATCTTGGTCGAGCCGATGTCCAGCACGGCCACCAGGGTGGTCTTGCCCGGCAGAACGGGGCGGAGCCGCGAGGTCATCGCATCGGTCATCATGATTTTTCGGTGTCTTCGGTCTTGTTGGGGCGCACGGCCACGATGGTGTCGATCCGCAGATCGATGATGCTGACATCGCGGTCGAGCAGTTGGAATTCGTTCTGATAAGAGGTGAGCTTGCGCAAGGCCTGCGCCACGCCTTGCTCGGGCAGCTGCACCCGGAGGCCGGTGTCGTAGATCATGTCCCAGCGCCGGTCGGCGATACGGGACAGCGCCACGAGGCCATTGCGCAGATGCGGGAAACCATCGAGCGCCCGGATCATGGCCAGCGCATCGTCAGCGGCGCCGTCGCCGATCACCAGCGGCAGGTCACTGTAAGCGCCACGATCCTCGCCGATCTGCTCGCCTGCCCCGTCGATGACGAAGGTGACGCCATCAACCCGCCAGCGGGCGACCGGGATTTTCTCGGCAATCACCACCGACACGTCGCCAGGATAGGTCTTGCGGACGCTGACCGTATCGACGGCCGGCAATTGCGCGACACGCTGGCGGGCCGCTTCCACGTCGAAGGCCAGGGTCGAGGCATTGGGCTGAATGCCCAGCGCGTCGAAGATCGCCTGCTCGGAGGTCAGTGTCTGCCCGGTGATCGAAATCTCGCCAATGGCCATGCCGGCTTCGGCAAACTCGCCTTGCGCGAGCGTTCCAAGGGTACCGGCAAAGGCACCGATCGGTTCGCGCACCTGATAAAGCGTCAATGCGCCGACAAGAGCGGCGGCGATCCACAGGCCACGGCGGATGGCACGGCCATGCAGCACGCGGATGCGCGTAAAACGCCCCGCCAGCCGCTGCCGCTGCGGCCGGGCAGGAACAGGCAGTGCGCGGGGATCGACCATCCGCGCTCCGGCGAGAAAAGCCTCGCTCTTTACCTGTTGCAACTCGCGTCCTCCACCATCCAGGAGACCAGATCCTCAAAGGAGTGGCCCGCATGCAGCGCCTGCTCGGGCGCCAGCGAGGTGGGGGTCATGCCCGGCTGGGTGTTGATTTCCAGACAGACAAGCTCGCCATCTTCGCCCGCCGCATCATTGTACCGGAAGTCGGTGCGCGTGATGCCGCGACAGCCCAGCGCTTCATGCGCCATCAGGCTCATCTTTTGGACTTTGTCGTAAATTTTCGGTGAAATCTGCGCCGGTAACACGTGATGTGATCCACCGGCAGAATACTTCGCCTCATAATTGTAGAAGGCCAGATCGGTGACGATCTCGGTCACCGGCAGTGCCACCCCGCCCATCACCGCGCAGGTCAGTTCGCGGCCGGGAATATAGCGCTCGACCATCAGCGTCTCGCCGCCATCCCAATCAGCACCCAGAATTTCCTGCGGCGGATGGGACTGGTCGGCCTTGACGATCAAGACGCCGAAGCTCGAGCCATCGGCGATGGGCTTGACCACATAGGGCGGCTTCATGACATGGGCCCGGCCCACTTCGGCGCGGCCGGCGATCACGTGATCGGTGACCGGAATGCCGGCGGCCTTGAGCATGATCTTGGCCTGGTGCTTGTCCAGCGCCAAGGCCGAGGCCAGCACGCCCGAATGGGTATAGGGAATGCGCAGGAATTCCAGCACGCCCTGGATGGTCCCGTCCTCTCCAAAACGGCCATGCAGGGCATTGAAAGCGACATCGGGCTGAAGCGCGCGCAGGCGTTCGGCAATGTCGTAGCCGACATCAACTTCGGTCACCCGATAACCGGCGCGGCGCAGCGCCTCGGCACAGCCCTTGCCCGAACTCAGCGATACCGGGCGCTCATTGGAGAGCCCCCCCATCAGGACGGCGACATGTTTTGTCATGAGGTGGCTCCCGCCCCCATCAGCGCTTCCAATTCGCCCGGCAGCGCAGCGGCCCATTGGGTGATGTTGCCGGCACCGAGGCAGACGACATAATCGCCCTCGTTGACGCGCGAGGCGAGCAGCGGCGCCAGAGCCTCATGGCTATCGAGCACCCGGGCATCGCGATGGCCGCGGGCCCGGATGCGGTTGACCAGTTCCTCATGGGTGACGCCCGGGACGGGCTGTTCGCCCGCCGCATAGATCGGCGCGACGATGACGGTATCGGCATCGTTGAAGCAGGCGGCGAAATCGTCGAACAGGTCGTGGACGCGCGAGAAGCGGTGCGGCTGTACCACGGCGATGACCTCACCGCGCGCCGACTGACGGGCGGCCTTGAGCACGGCGGCGATCTCGACCGGGTGATGGCCGTAATCATCGATGACGGTGACGCCGCCGGCCTCGCCGGTCTTGGTGAAGCGGCGCTTCACCCCGGTGAAGCCCTTGAGACCCTTGCGGATGGCTTCGGCAGGGACATGCAACTGGTCGGCCACGGCGATGGCGGCGGTGGCGTTGAGCGCATTGTGCACGCCCGGCATCGGCAATTGCAGCCCGTCGATGCGCAATTGCGTCTGGCGGATACGGTCGCGGATTTCGACGGCGAAATGCTGGACGCCGTCATGATTTTCGAGATCGACGAGGCGCACATCGGCCTGCGGATTGCGGCCATAGGTGATGACGCGGCGGTCGCGGATATCGCCGACCAGCGACTGCACGATCGGGTGGTCGAGGCACATGACCGCGAAGCCGTAGAAGGGCACGTTCTCGACGAACTGGTGGAAGGCCTTTTTGACCCCATCGAAATCGCCATAGTGGTCGAGATGTTCGGGGTCGATATTGGTCACCACGGCAACGTCGGCGGGCAGCTTGACGAAGGTGCCGTCGCTCTCGTCGGCCTCCACCACCATCCACTCACCGGCACCCAGACGGGCATTGGTGCCATAGGCATTGATGATGCCACCATTGATGACGGTGGGATCGAGATTGCCGGCGTCGAGGAGTGTGGCGACCAGCGTCGTGGTCGTGGTCTTGCCATGGGTGCCGCCAATGGCGATGGCGGTCTTGAAGCGCATGATCTCGGCCAGCATTTCGGCGCGCCGCACGATGGGCAAAGCCTTGGCGCGGGCCGCTACCAGTTCGGGATTGTCCTTGCGGATGGCGGAGGAGACGACCACCACTTCGGCCTGGCCGAGATTGTCGCCGCTCTGGCCGATCTCGACCTTGATCCCCATGTCGCGCAGGCGCTGTACATTGGTATTGGCTGAGGCGTCCGAGCCTTGGACCGTATAGCCCTGGTTGTGCAGGATTTCGGCGATACCGCTCATGCCGATGCCGCCAATGCCGATGAAATGCACCGGACCCATGTTACGCGGCATCTTCATGATAATTGTCTTCCTTCGATCTGGGTATTTCGGCCGGCCAGCAGTTCGGCGAGGTCGGCCAGCTTTTCCACGGCGCGGGGCTGGCCCAAGGCGCGGGCGGCCGATGCAGCCGCGGCCAGGCGCGGCGGGTCGCTCAGCAGTTCGGTCAGGCGAGTGGCAAGCGATTGCGGTGAAAGCGTGGCCTGCTCTTCCATCCAGCCGCCGCCGCCCTCCTGCAGGAACAGGGCATTATACTTCTGGTCGGAATCCAGCGCGCCCGGCAGCGGGATCAGGATGGCCGGACGGCCGATCACTGCAAGCTCGGTAATGGTGGAGGCCCCTGCCCGGCAGATCACCAGATGGGCATCGGCGATGCGATCGGGCAGATCGCCGATGAAACTGGCCAGCGACACGCTGGTGCGCGACTGGCGGTAGCTCTCGGCCACCCGGTCGATATCCTCGGGCCGGGCCTGCTGCACGATCTGGAGGCGATTGCGCAAAGCGTCGGGTAGCAGAGCGATGGCGGCCGGCACCAGGTCCGACAGCACCCGCGCGCCCTGGCTGCCGCCGGTGACGACGAGACGGATGGTGCCGCGATCATCGAGCAGCGGATAGGGACGGCCGGCCAGCGGCCGCACCCGGTCGCGCACGGGATTGCCGGTGACGATCTTTTCGAGCGAGGCCGCATCGGCAAAGCGCGTCTTGGCAAAGCTCAGCGCCAGCACATCGGCAAAACGGGTGAGCGCCCGATTGGCCCGCCCCATCACCGCATTCTGCTCGTGCAGGATACCCGGAATACCGAGCAGGCTGGCAGCGATAAACGGCGGAAAAGTGGGATAGCCACCAAAGCCGATAACCGCGTCCGGCCGCGTCTTGCGCAGCTTGCCCAAGGCGGTGGCGACACCACGCAGGATGGTGAAGCCGGCGCCGACGAATTTTATCGGATTGCTGAGCGAGGGCGTGGCGGCGGGAATGATGTGGATCTGGCGGGCCGGAAAATCGGCGCCATAGCTGTCGACGCGATGATCGGTCATCAGCTCGACGGCATGGCCGCGGCGGATCAGTTCCTGGGCAAGGGCCATGGCCGGGAAGAGATGTCCACCCGTGCCGCCGGCCATGAGAACGAAGGTCTTCATTCGGCGGGCGCGACCACGGCGCTGCGATAGGAGGGAAGTCCGGTGGCCATGCGTTCCTCTGGCTTGGTTCGGGTAAAGGCCAGCATCAGGCCCATGGCAAAGGCGACCGCAATCATCGACGTGCCGCCATAGGACACGAATGGCAGCGTCATGCCCTTGGGCGGGATGAGGTTGAGATTCACCGCAAGATTGATGCCGGACTGCATGGCGAACTGGATGGCAATTGTCGATGCGGCAAGACGCGCGAACAGGCTGGTCTGGCGTTGGGCCGCGATCATGGCGCGGATCACGATGAAGGCGATGACGCCGACGAGACCCATGCAGAACAGAATGCCGAATTCGCCGGCGGCGGCGGAGAACACATAGTCGGCATGGGCGTCGGGGATGAGCTTCTTGGCGATCGACTCGCCCGGCCCCCGGCCGAACCAGCCGCCCTCGAGCAGCGACTGCAGGGCGCGGTCGATCTGGTAGGTATTGCCGCCGCCATCAGGGTTGATGAAGGTATCGATGCGGCGGGCGAAGTGCGGGAAGAACAGATAGGCGCCGAAGAGCAGGCCACCGGCCGCACCGGCAAGGCCGAAAATGATCCACCAGGAAATGCCGGACAGGAACAGCAGCACCGCCCAGGTGGCGAAGACAAGCGCCGTCTGGCCGATATCGGGCTGCAGCAAGAGGCCCGAGACGATGGCCAGCATGATTATCGTCGCCAGGGTCCGCCCCGGCACGTTGCGATGGATCATGAATTCGGAGAACAACCAGGCGCCGATCACGGCAAAGGCCGGCTTGACGAATTCAGAGGGCTGCACTGACTGGCCGGCAATGGTGATCCAGCGCCGCGCGCCCTTTACTTCGGTGCCGAAGCGCAAGGTTGCCCATAACAGCAGCGTCATGACGATCAGCACGCCGAGCGCTGCAAAGCGCGCCTGGCGATGGCTGAGCAAGGAGGTGGCCAGCATGACGGGAATGGCGAGAAGTACGAAAAGCCCGTGGCGAAGCACGAAATACCATTCGTTGAGCCCGATGCGCTCGGCCACCGGCGGGCTGGCGCCGAAGCTGAGCACCATGCCGCAAGCCAGAAGCAGCACCAGGGCGCCGAGCAATTCGCGATCAATCGACCACCACCACTCGGCCAGCGGGGTTTTTTCGGCGCGGGAGAACATCATCGGCGCAACACTGGTACTCGATACAAACTGCATCGAATTGTAACTGTCGATGGTTACCGATTTGGTAAGGGATTTCGCGTTTTGCGAGTCAGCGCCACTGACGAAAACGCCCCGGGCAAGAGCCCGAGGCGTTCACCGCAAGCCATCGCTCCCGGGAGGCAGGGGAGCGATGCAAAGGGAGGCCGGAAAGCCCCTCCCCGATCCAGCACTACTGCAGGATGGCGATATCGCTGATCATACCGTCAACGCCCTCGATAGCCCCCCAGGCCTTGGCCGCGCCACTGTCGAGATCCACCGTATGCAGCACATTATCGACCACGAGATAAGCGGTATTGGTCAGGTCTTCGGTCGCCGAGATATCGAAGGCATAGCTGCTGCCACCCTCGACCCCGAGCTTGCCGATGGCCTTGAGCGTACCGTCATTGGGCGCGACCTGCTGCACCAGCGCCACGATGGTCGCATCGATGTCGAACATCTTGGTGGCTTCGGGCTTGCCGATGGAATTGGTATAGGCAGCCGCCACGATGGCGGGCGTCTCGCCTTCATGCATGTCACCAGCCTCGTAGGCCAGCGAACCATCGACGGTCACCGAGCCGTCGTCGACATTGACGCGGTGATTGGTGCCATCCGTGCCCATCAGGCGCAGGCGGTCGGCCATGGGATTGAAGTCGACAATTGCGCCTTCAAAACTCGGGAGCTTTTCCGACAGGGTGGACTTGACGGTGGCGGCACCGGTGGCGGTGTCGATGGTGACCACATCGCCGGAAAGCGTGACGCCATAGAGCATCTTGTCGGCGGGGCGAACGTCGATGCCGGCCAGACCGTCGACGCCGGTCACGTCCATGGTGCCGGAGACGGCGCGGGTTTCGGTATCAAACATCACCAGGGTCTTGCCATCGACAAGGCCGATGGCGGAGGCGGCATGGGCGGCGGTGGCAAGCGAAGCCGTGCCGGCAAGCAGGGCGGCGACAAGGGTAAAACGGGCGGTAGCAGTCATGGGTAGTCTCCTCGTTGTTGCGCCGCTCAGGGAAGATGGCGGCTTGGGGATGGCTCGGACGACTGTGCTATCGTCAATAGAGCTACGAAGAGACGCGCCCAAAGTTTCGCCTGGTATCGAACATGGTGGACACGAGACCGTGACCACAGAAAGGGCGACCCTGGGGCCGCCCTTTTACAGATTGGGTCTGAAAGTGCCGCCTAACGCAGCTTGAGGCTTGAGAGGCCGATCAGCGCCAGGACGAAGGAAATGATCCAGAACCGGATCACCACCTGGCTTTCGGTCCAGCCCAGATGCTCGAAATGGTGGTGGATCGGCGCCATGCGGAAGACACGTTTGCCGGTGAGGCGGAACGAGGCGACCTGCACGATTACCGAGACGGCTTCGAGCACGAAGAGACCGCCGATAATGGCCAGCACCAGCTCGTGCTTGGTGGCCACGGCGATGGTTCCGAGCGCACCGCCCAGGGCGAGCGAGCCGGTATCGCCCATGAAAATCTGTGCCGGCGGGGCGTTGAACCACAGGAAGCCGAGCCCGGCGCCGATCAGCGCACCGCAGACCACCGTCAGTTCGGCGGTACCGGGGACGGCATTGAGCAGCAGGTAATCGGCATAGTTCTGGCTGCCGACGAGATAGGCGATGAGACCGAAGCAGGCGGCAGCAACCATCACCGGCACGATGGCGAGCCCATCGAGCCCATCGGTGAGATTGACCGAATTGCCTGCCGCGACGACAACGAAGCCGCCGAACAGGATGTAGAAATAGCCCAGATTGAGCGCCAGATCCTTGACAAAGGGGAACAGCAGCGAGGTGCCATAGGCGCCAGCCGCCAGCTGGGAAATGGCGAAAGCCGCGATGCCGCCGATCAAGGCTTCGAGCAAGAGGCGCTGCTTGGAGCCGAAGCCCTTGTGGCTCATGCGCTTGACCTTGAGATAGTCATCGTAAAAGCCGATGGCGCCGAAGCCGATGGTGACGAACAGCACCACCCAGACATAGCCATTGCTGAGATTGGACCAGAGCAGCGTCGAGATCACCGCGCCGGAGAGGATCATCAGCCCGCCCATGGTGGGCGTGCCCTTCTTGGTCAGCAGGTGCCCCTGAGGACCATCCTCGCGGATCGGCTGGCCCCTGCCCTGCTTGAGGCGCAACAGCGCGATCATGCCGGGGCCGAAAAGAAACACGAAGAACAGTGCAGTAATCACCGCTCCGGCCGTGCGGAAGGTGATGTAGCGGAACACGTTGAAGGCGGCGAATTGCTCACCCAACTGGCCGAGAAAATAGAGCATTGCTGTCCGCTATCCTGGTTGGGTGACTTAGCTTTGCCCGAACCGCGTCGTGATTGCACTGACGAGGCGGGAAAGCCCGACACCATTTGACCCTTTGACCATAAGAGCGTCGCCATAGGCAAGGTCGTCGACAATCACGTTCACCGCTTCCGCGGCGCTCGGGAAATGTCCGGCCATTACAGCATCTGGCAACGCGGCGGCCAGCGCCGCCATGTGTGGGCCGACGAGATAAATGCGTTCTGCGCCGCTGTCACGAACGGCGTCTGCAAGGCCGGCATGCAATTGGTCGGCTTGTGGCCCGAGCTCGAGCATGTCGCCCAGCACCAACACCTTGCGCCCGCCTGCCGGCTCGATCTGGCCGAACACCGACAGCGCCGCCACGACGGCCACCGGATTGGCATTATAGCTTTCGTTGACGACCAGCAGCGGCTTATCGTCCGGCCCCAGTCGCAGGCGTTCGCCACGGCCCGGCTGGGCTGCAAGGCCGGCAAGCGCCCGCAGCGCCACCTCCGGCGCGATGCCGGCCAGATGCGCAACCGCCAGCGCCGCCGTGGCATTGGAGAGCATATGCCGCCCAGGCACGGCCAGGCCGAGCTTATAGCTTTGCTCGCCATGCAGAATGGTGGCGCTGGACGCGGATGCATCGGTCTGCGGATCGAGAATCTGCCAATCGACGCCACGGGCGAAGCCGAAGGTGACGACATTGGCAACGCCTGCCGCCGCGGCCGCATCGAGCAATAGCTGCAATTGTCCATGATCGGCATTGATGACGGCAGTGCCGCCCGGCTCCAGTCCGTCGAAAATCTCGGCCTTGGCGCGGGCAATGGCCTCGATGCTGCCAAGCCCTTCCAGATGCACCGGCGCGATCGAGGTGATGACAGCAACATGCGGCCGGACCATGCGGCTCAGCGGCCGGATTTCCTCGGGCGCATTCATGCCCATTTCGAACACGCCGAACTGCGCATTTTCCGGCATGCGCGCCAGCATCAGCGGCACGCCCCAGTGATTGTTGAAGCTCTTGATCGAGGCGTGGGTCTGGCCGGCCGCTTCGAACACTGTGCGCAGGGCTTCCTTGGTGGTGGTCTTGCCGACGCTTCCCGTCACCCCGACGATGAAGGCCCGGCTGCGGGCCCGCGCGGCGCGCCCCAGATCGCGCAAGCCATCCAGCGCATCGGCAACATGAATGCGGCCCGGGCCGGCGCTGCGCCCTTCGCTCACCAGTGCCGCCGCCGCACCATTGGCCAAAGCGGTATCGACGAAATCATGGCCATCGAAGCGGTCGCCCTTGATGGCGACGAACAGCGCATCGGGGCCCAGTTCGCGCGAGTCGATGGAGATGGAATTGATCGCCTCTGCCGCAACGCCCTCGGCCCGCCCCCTGGTGGCGTCGAGAACTGCAGCGAGGGTGAAGAGAGGTGGGGTCATTTGAACTGCCCGAGTATCACTGGCCTATTGGCTTTAGCGCCCCTCCCCCTTGGGGGGAGGGTAGCGACGCTAGGCCGAGAGGCCGTAGCAAAGCTTGGGAGGGGGTAGTTTCGTGCGTCACTGATGGACCCCCTCCCTCGATCCCTCCCCTCAAGGGGGAGGGAAGCAGAAGACACCGCGCATGCGGGGCTTCCCAAATCGCAGACCCTATTGGCGGGGCCAGAATTACCCCTTGATCGCCTCAAGCACGACCTCGTGGTCGGAGAAGTGGTGCTTGGTGCTGCCGATGATCTGGTAGGTCTCGTGGCCCTTGCCGGCGACGAGCAGGACGTCGCCCTTCTGCAGCGAGGCGATGGCCTCGACAATGGCTTGCTTGCGGTCACCGATTTCCCTTGCCCCCTTGGCACCGGCCAGGACTTCGGCGCGAATGGCGGCCGGGTCCTCGGTGCGCGGATTGTCGTCGGTGACAATCACGTCATCGGCAAGCTGGCTGGCAATTTCGCCCATTTGAGGGCGCTTGCCCTTGTCGCGATCGCCACCGCAGCCGAAAACGACGCGGAGCTTGCCCGGCGCATAGGGACGCAGCGTGGTGAGCGCGGTGCGCAGGGCTTCGGGCTTGTGCGAATAATCGACGAAAATGGCAGCGCCATTGTGCTCGGCGACCAGTTCAAGACGGCCGCGCGCGCCAACCAGTTCCGGCAGGGCGGCAAAGGCATCGGCCTTGTCGACGCCCGAGGACATGGCCAGGGCCGCCGCGATCAGCGCGTTCGACACCTGGAATTCGCCCGGGATTCTGAGGTGGAAGCTGACTTTCTCGCCGATATGGCGCACTTCGACGCGCTGGCCATAGCCTTCGGGCTGGATGGAGAGAATTTCGATATAGGCGCCTTCCCGGCCTACGGTCAGCAGCGTGGCGCTGGCCGAAAGGGCGGCGAACATGAACTGCTCGTGCTCGGGATCGTCGACATTGACGATGGCGGCGCCACCATCGACCAGGAGGTCAGTGAACAGGCGCAGCTTGGCGTTGCGGTATTCGTCCATGTCGGCGTGGTAGTCGAGATGGTCGCGGCTGAGATTGGTGAAGGCGACGGCCTCGAAATGAATGCCGTCGAGACGATGCTGGTCGAGACCGTGGCTCGAGGCCTCGAGCGCGACATGGTCGATGCCCTGCGCCTTGAGCGCGCGCATCGCCTGGTGCAGCGTACGCGAATCCGGCGTAGTCAGCGCGCCTTCGATGCGGCGCTTGGCGGTCTCGACGCCCAGCGTGCCGATGCTGGCGCCGCCGATGCCGGCATGATCCCAGATCTGGCGCACAAAGGAGGCGACGGAGGTCTTGCCATTGGTGCCGGTGACGGCGACGAGAATTTCCGGCTGCGGCTCGAACACCCGGCTGGCCGCTCGGGCATAGGCGGCGCGCACGTCCTGCACCACGATCACCGGCACGCCGGGATCACCAGGCGGCGCCATGTCGGTCACCACTGCCAGCGCGCCACGCTCGACCGCATCGGACACGAACTGGTTGCCATGCACCTTGTTGCCCGGCAGGGCGAAGAAGATATCGCCCGGCTCGATCCGCCGACTATCCGAATTCAGCCCAAAGACGGCGCCGAGCCCCTTTTTGGGCTTGGCACCGGAGCCTTCGAGCAGTTGTGTGACGCTGAGTGACACGAATGCAAATCCTTCTGGATCGATCTAGCGGAGAACGGGAGGAACAATGTCGCGGTCGAGCGCTTCGCTGAAGTCGGGCGCCACGCCCAGCATCGGCGCGGCGCGCTGGACGATACGCCCGGTCACGGCGCCGGCATTCCAGCCGGCAGTGGTGCCCGACTGAGGGTTTTCAGCCTTGGGCTCGTCGATCATGATCACCATGGCATAGCGGGGATTGTCGAGCGGGAAAGCC
Organism: Devosia sp. 63-57; assembly: GCF_001899045.1. NCBI lineage: Bacteria > Pseudomonadati > Pseudomonadota > Alphaproteobacteria > Hyphomicrobiales > Devosiaceae > Devosia > Devosia sp. 63-57. The sequence continues at coordinate 679,037 of NZ_MKUY01000003.1, forward strand.
GAGGCGAAGAAGTTGGTGACCTTGCTCGACGAATAGCGGCCATCGACCACCTTTTCGGCGGTGCCGGTCTTGCCACCGACGCGATAGCCCTGGGCGGCGCGATTCATCTGGCTGCCCGAGCCTTCGAGCGCGTTGAGGCGCATCAGATAACGCATGGCCTCGCTGGTCGTGGGGCTGACCACACGCTCGTAAAGCGGCTCGGCCTCGGCGATGTCGCGCTTGTAGAGCGTCGGCGGAACGTAATTGCCGCCATTGGCGAAAGCGGCATAGGCGGTGACCAGATGCAGCGGCGACACCGACAGGCCGTGGCCGAACGAGGCGGTCGCCGCACCGACCTCGGACAGGTCCTTTGGCACGGAGGGGACACGCATTTCCGGCAGTTCGAACGGGACGCGCTGGTCGAACTTCATGCGCGACAGGAAGGCACGGAAATTGTCCTTGCCCATGGCCTGCATGATTTTGATCGTGCCGATATTGGACGAGTATTTGTAGACTTCCGAGAGGCTGAGAATGCGGTGCTTGCCGTGGAAGTCGTCGATGGTGAAGCGGCCGAAGCGCACGCCATAACGCGCATCGAACTGGTCGGTCAGCTTCACCGCGCCACTATCCAGCGCCCCGGCAAAGGTCACGGTCTTGAAGGTGGAGCCCGGCTCGAAGATACCGGCGGTGATGCGGTTGAACGTGTCCTTGACCAGCGCAGTCGCCGGCTCATTGGGGTTGAAATCGGGCACCGAAGCCAGGGCGATGACTTCGCCGGTATAGATATCAACCATCACGCCGGCGGCGGCGATGGCCTGGTAGCGGGTCATCGCATCGACCAACTGGTCGTGCATGATGTGCTGCACCCGCATGTCGACGCTGAGCTCGACCGGGGTCAGCGCATTGCCGCGCGCCAGCCCCAGCTCCTGCAGCAGCGCCACCGATTCGGTGTCCATGCGCCGCTCGATGCCGGCAATGCCCTGATTGTCGACATTGGTCGAACCCAGAATATGGGCGGCCTCGTTCATGCCGGGATAGAAGCGCTTGGATTCGGTGATGAAGTCGATGCCGGGAATGCCCAGCCGCATCACCTGTTCCTGGATCGAGGGCGTCAGCTCGCGCTGCACCCACACGAAGCCCTTGTCGCCGGTGAGGCGATTGCGCAGCCATTTTTCGTCCAGATTCGGCAGGACGGTGCGCAGCTTCTGCACCGCCTCCTCCACGTCGATGATGCGGCGCGGCTCGGCATAGAGCGAGGGCACGCGGATATCGACGGCCATTTCCAGCCCATTGCGGTCGAGAATCGGCGGGCGGCTGGCCTGGATGGCGTCGCGCGTCTGCCCTTCGATGGTTTGGTCGGGTACCACCATGCCAAGCTGAACGAGGCGGGCACCGACCAGGCCGAAGCCGATGACCAGCGCCAGGATCATCCAGCGAATGCGGGCCTGGGTGAGATTGCCACGCTGCTTGCGCGCGCCGTCGAGGGCGATGGTGGCAGCGAAGTGATCGGCAATGGCCATTATTCGATCCCTTCCAGTTCAAGGATGGCATCGATGGGGTCGATGCCGGCAGCGATGGATTCGAACAGCGCATCCATAGCGGCGCTGTTCGGCTTGGCCGGACGCATGGGCAGGGCTGCAAACGAACCGAACTGCTCCTGCTTGACCGGGCCAATCGCCAGCTCCGCCTCATGTCGCCGCACGATCGGCTCCACATGGCCGGGCTGGTTCAACACCGCCCAGTCGGCCTGCAGCAGCGACAACTGGCCTTCCTGCTCATGGATGAAGGACTGCATCGCCGTGCGCTCCGCCGCAGTGCCCTCGATGGAGAACTTGAGCGCATAGACGCCCGCCAGCATGGCGATGCTGGCAAAGATCAGGAAGATGTTAAGGCTGCGGATCATGCGGCGCCTCCCACCTGCGGCACGCTGAGCCCGTCGAGCCGGACGGGGCGCGCCGCCTCACTGGTGCGGATGGCAGAGCGCAGCACAGCGGAACGCGCACGGGGGTTTTGGGCCAGCTCGGCCTCGCCCGATTTCACGGCCTTTGCGACAGGATGCCAGCGGCGCGCCTCGGCGGCCATCTGCGGCAGATGCCGGGACGCCGTCGGCCCGCCCTTGTCGGGATCGAAGAAGCGTTTGACGATGCGGTCTTCGAGCGAATGGAAGCTGACCACAGCCAGTCGGCCACCCTCGGACAAGAGACGCTCTGCCGCGAACAGGCCTTCGACCAGTTGGTCGAATTCGCCATTCACCGCAATGCGCAACGCCTGGAACGAGCGGGTCGCCGGATGAGCATCCCCCGGTTTGCGGCCAATGGCCTTCTCGATGATTCGCGCCAGCTCCAGGGTCGTGGCGATCGGCGCCTCATTGCGCGCAGCGACAATGAACTGGGCGATGCGCCGCGACTTGCGCTCTTCCCCAAAGGCATAGAGCAGATTGGCCAGGTCGTCCTGTTCGAGCTCGTTGACAAGATCGGCGGCGCTGGGCCCGGAGCGGCTCATGCGCATGTCGAGCGGGCCGTCGCGCATGAAAGAAAAGCCGCGTTCGGCCTGGTCGAGCTGCATGGAGGACACGCCAATATCGAGCACTACCGCGTCAATGGCGCCAAACGGCTGGGCCAGCTGGTCCAGTTCGGAAAACGTGCCGGCAACAAAAGAAAAGCGTTGCGGGAAATCGGCGGTAAGCGCCTCGACATGCGGCGCCACGGTCGGGTCGCGATCAATGCCGATTACCGACGCGCCCGCCTCGAGCAAGGCGCGCGAATAGCCGCCCGCGCCGAATGTGCCATCGACCACCGTGCAACCGACCAGAGGCCCCAGCGCCGCCACTACTTCGTCCAAGAGGACGGGCCGGTGCGGGCCAGCAGCCGCATCGCTATCGGGCATGGAACGCTTGCCCATATCGGCCATAACTCCACTGCCGGTCACCGACCGGATACATTAACTTTGCCCAAGTTTGCATAGCGACGCTTAAGATTCTGTTTCCCATGGCGCGCTGCGGCGGAGCGTCGCCACGGAACGAAAAGTGACCAGACTTAATCTATGCATATTGTGCTGGGCGCTGGTTCGGGTGATGAAGGCACCAGTGTTGAGGAAAAGCGTCCAATGCCTATAACCAGCAAGACCTTTGTCAGGTCCACCGCGCTGCTGCTGCTCGTCGGTCTCCTGGCACTGCTGGGTATCGTGGGCACCAATGTCTGGCTGGTCGAGCGTTCGCAGGTTTATTTCGATGAAGTGCTCGAGGGCCGTGTGGCCCGCCGCGCTGCCGTCGATCTGCGCACCACCCTGCAGGATGCGGAGACCGGACAGCGCGGCTATATCATCACCCAGGAAGAAAAATACCTCGAGCCCTACGAGCAGGCGCTTCCCAAGATCGAGGCCGAACTGGCCGAATTGCGCGACGTTCTGGCGCCCTACCCCGAGGCCGCAGCGCCGCTCGACAAGCTTGAAGCCGATATCCGGTTCAAGCTCAATGAGCTTGCCGAGACCGTGGACCTCGTGCGGCAAGGCAATGTGGATGCGGCGATCGAGCAGGTGCGCACCGATGCTGGCAAGGCCGCGATGGACTCCTCGCGACAATTCCTGGAGGCACTGCTGCAGGCGGTGGACAACCGCCTCGCAGAAGGCGTGACCAACCAGCGCAACACCACCTCCGCTCTGCGATGGGTATCCATCATCGGCGGGCTGTTCATTCTGATCGTCGTCGCCGGCGCCATCTGGACCGTGCTCTCTTACATGCAGGAACTGGCCCAGGCCCGCCGCGCCATCGAAGAAGCCAATGCCAGCCTCGAGGAACGGGTGCGCGAACGCACTTCGGACCTGGGCAAAGCCAATGAGGAAATCCAGCGCTTCGCCTATATCGTGACCCACGATCTGCGCGCCCCGCTCGTCAATGTCATGGGCTTTACCAGCGAGCTCGAGACCAGCGTCGCCACCTTGCGCGACTACATGGCCTCGCATCCCCCCGAAGCCACGCCCGCCTATGAAGAGGCCAGGCTCGCCGCCACCGAAGACCTGCCCGAGGCGGTGACCTTCATCCGCGCGGCGACGCGCAAGATGGACGGTCTCATCAATGCCATTCTCAAGATTTCGCGCGAGGGCCGCCGCCAGCTCAAGCCCGAGACGTTGGACCTGGCAGAAGTGATCGAGGCCACGGCAGCGGCGGTACACCACCAAGTGGCGGACAAGGACGGGCGCATCAATACCGACGTGCGGGTGGCCAAACTGGTCACCGACAAACTCTCGCTCGAGCAGGTGCTGGGTAATCTGCTCGACAACGCCATCAAATACCAGCAACCCGAGCGGCCGCTGGTGGTCGAGATTCGCGCGCGTCACCTGCCCGGCAACCGGGTGGCTATCGAAGTCCAGGACAATGGCCGCGGCATCGCCGATACCGACCATGAACGCGTCTTCGAGCTGTTCCGCCGCTCCGGCTCGCAGAACCAGCCTGGCGAAGGCATCGGCCTTGCCCATGTGCGCACCATGGTGCGTAGCCTGGGTGGGGATATCACGCTCAGCTCCAAGCTGGGCGAAGGCACCACTTTCATCATCAACCTGCCGCGCGACGTGCGCAGCTATCTGGGGAATACAGGGCAATGAACGACGCACGTCCCGTCACCATCATCATGATCGAAGACGATGAAGGCCACGCCCGCCTCATCGAGAAGAACATTCGCCGCGCCGGCGTCGCCAATGAAATCGTGCCCTTTGCCAATGGCACCGATGCCCTGGCCTACTTGCTGGGCCCCGATGGAACGGGCCTCGTCAACAAGGGGCGACAATTACTGGTCTTGCTCGACCTCAACCTGCCCGATATGACCGGTATCGACATCCTGGAGAAGGTGAAGAACAACGAGCACACCAAACGCTCCCCCGTGGTCGTGCTCACCACCACCGATGACCAGCGCGAAATCCAGCGCTGCTATGACCTGGGCGCCAACGTCTACATCACCAAGCCGGTCGACTATGACGGGTTTGCCCACGCCATCAAGCAGCTCGGGTTATTCTTCTCGGTCATGCAAATCCCTGAGTCCAACTGAACCATTATGCCCCACCGCACCCCGCAAGTTCTTTATATCGATGACGATCCGGGCCTGGCTCGCCTCGTCCAGAAGGCCATGGTGCGGCGCGGCTATCAGTTCATGCATGCCTCGACGGCCGATGAGGGGCTGGCCGCCATCCGCTCAGGCCTGGTCGACGTAGTCGCCCTCGATCACTATCTGCCCACCGGAACCGGGCTCGACGTGCTGGCCGGTATGGCCGACATGGAAGACCGCCCGGCGGTGGTCTACGTGACCGGATCGGAAGAAACCGCAATCGCGGTGGCGGCGCTGAAATCGGGGGCCACCGACTTCGTGCCAAAGACGCTGGCAGAGGAATTCCTCGAGCTGCTATCCGCCGCAATCGACCACGCCATGGACCGCGTACGGCTGAACCGTGCCAAGGCCAATGCCGAGCGCGAAGTGCGCGAAGCGCGCGAACGCGCAGAAATGCTCCTGGGCGAGGTCAATCACCGCGTCGCCAATTCGCTGGCCATGGTGGCGGCCCTGGTGGGCCTGCAGGCCAATGCCCTCGATGACCCCGAGGCCAAGCGCGCACTTGCCGAGACCCAGGCCCGCATCCAGGCGATCGCCGGCGTACATCGACATCTTTACACCTCCGAGGACGTGCGCTTTGTGCAGGTCGCCGACTATCTCGGCAGCCTGATGGGCGAGATCGAAACCTCGATGCAGGCCGAAGGCCGCACGGCCAGCATTCACCTCGCCGTCGAGAGCTTCCCGCTGCCCACCGAAAAAGTGGCATCGCTGGGCGTGATCGTCACCGAACTGGTCACCAACGCGCTCAAATACGCCTATTCCGGCCGCGAGCCGGGTGAGGTGCGGGTGCGCATGGAGCGGCAGGAAGCGCAGATTCACCTGCTGGTCGAGGATGACGGCATCGGCTGGTCAGGCACCGGCAAGCCGCAGGGCACCGGCCTTGGCAGCCGCATCGTGCGCGCAATGGCCCACAGCCTGGGCGCCAATGTCTCCTACGGACAGGGTCCCGGCACAAAGGTATCGGTGATTTTCGAGGCTTAGCCCAATCGCGGGATGAAGAAGCCCACCCGCCCGCGATAGGCGGCATAATCCGCACCCAGCGGCGACTGGGCAAACTTGCGCTCCTCAACCTGCGCGGCGCGCACATAGAGCACCAGCATGATCGCGATATTGATGAGCGCCCAGGCCGACCAGGTCGAGAGCGCCCAGCCCATCCAGAACAGGCAATAGGACACATAGAAGGGGTGTCGCACATAGCGATAGGGCCCCTCGTTGAGCAGCGTGTGGGGGTGGGCATCGTCGAAGACGAATCGCAGTCGGGCGGCACGGGAGGCGCGAATGGTGACCGCAAAAAGCGCCGCGCCTGCGAGCATCACCACCAGCCCGGCCAGAGCAGCCAGCGGCGGCTGGCTCTGGAACCAGGTCAGATAGAAGTAGACCACAGCGGTGATCACCACCATGGCAGCGATGGCGCGGGCGCCCGGCCCCATGACTTCGGAAAAGAAGTGCGCCTTGACCGACCAAGCATAGGCGACCAGCACACCAATTGCGACGAGGCTGATCAGCCCATCCAGCAGCATTTCCATTTTCCTGCGCCCCCGCCACCGTCTAACTCACGGCATATGAAACATATCTTAACCAGTTCTGGAAACCCGGCTTACAACTCTATGTGGAAACCTGGGGACACTCTTGGAGTGTGCCCCCGTGCCCGTCAGTCAGACAAACATCGCCCTGCCCCAGACCCAACTAGCCGCCTATGAGAGCGCGGGCAGCGGTTTTCCCATCCTCATGCTGCACGGCGCCGGTGCCAATGCCGGGGTTTTCTCCAAGCAATTGGACGGTCCGCTCGGCGATACACACAGGGTGATTGCACTGGACCTGCCCGGCCACGGTGCGTCTTCGCCGGCACGCACGCCGCAGGTCGACTATACCGTCACCGGCCTTGCCGATATCGTGGCGGCGGCAATGGACCGGCTTTCCCTGTCGCGCGCGATCGTCATGGGATGGTCGCTGGGCGGCCAGGTGACCATGGAAATGATGCAGCGCCATTCCGGGCGTATCGCCGGCGCCATGGTCAGCGGCGCTTCGCCGGTCGGGCATAACCCGCTGAGCCTGCTCTGGGCCTTCCAGACGCGCTGGGACATGCTGCTCGCGGTCAAGCCCGAGTTTACCCATTACGATGCCGAGCGCTTTGCCCGTCTCTGCTATGGCGACGAGATCAGCGAAGAACAGATCGACATGATCCTGCGTTCCGATGGCCGCATGCGCGCCCATTTCGGTTCCAGCCTGTTGCGTCGGGAAAGCGCCGATGAGCGGCAGGTGATCGAGACTTCCCCCATTCCGCTGGCCATGGTGAACGGAGAGAGTGATCCGCTGGTGCGTCGCAGCTATGTCGAGGGCCTCGCCTATGCCAATCTCTGGGACGGCAAGTGCCATGTCGTCGATGGCGCGGCGCATGTCCCCTTCATGACCCATCCCAACATCTTCAACGCCCTGCTCTACCGTTTTGCCGCCGATGTGGTGACCGAGGAACGTCGTCGCGACCAGCGCGTCGCCGCCGAGGTCATTCCGGTTCCGGCCCCGGCGCGCATCGACGCCGCGTGATTCAGCGAACAAACGGGGTGCGGCCGCCGCACCCTATTTGCGCTCGTGCAGACGCACCCAGATGCCGCCCGTCGGACGTATGGTGATTGATGGCAGGAGCTTGTAGGGCCGCTCGGTCAGCCGTTCGACGTCGAAACGCTTGGCGATGGTGGCGAGGAACAGCATCGCCTCCATCATCGCAAAGCGATTGCCGATGCAGATGCGCGGCCCCCCGCCAAAGGGGTAATAGGCAAAGCGCGGCAGCTTGCGGCGGAAGTCGCCGGCCCAGCGTTCCGGCCGGAAGCTGGTAGGATCGTCGAAATAGCGTGGGTCGCGATGGGTGACCCAGGAGCTGATGATCACCCCGGTTCCCTTGCGGATCAGGTAATCGCCAATCTCGACATCTTCGCGCGCTTCGCGCCCCACAGCCCAGGCCGGCGGCAGCACGCGCATGGTTTCGATAACAGCCCATTCGGTCAGCGGCAGCTTGGGCAGGTCCTCATAGGTCACCGGCCGGTCGCCCGTTACCGCGCGCACTTCGGCAGCCATGCGGTCCTGGTAGTCCCGGTTCTGCCCCAGCAGGTCGAAGCCGAAGGACATGGAGAGCGCCGTGGTCTCGTAGCCGGCCAAGAGCATGGTCAGCACCTGGTCGCGCAACTGCTTGTCGCTGAGCGGCTTGCCGTCCTCGTCCCGCACCGCCATTAGCGAGGCCAGGAACCCGGCCGGCTCGATCTTGCCGGAGCGGAACTCGTCGATGACGCGATAGACCAGCCGGTCGAGATAGGCCACGCCCTTCAAATAGCGGATATGGCCGGGCAGCGGAACCGCATCGGGAATGACGAAAGGCCGTGAGAAACGCGCGGCGATTTCATCGATCAGCCAATAGGCAGCCTTTTCGAGATCCTCAATATCCTGCTCGACATCGGCATTGAGCAGCGTCTTGGCCGAGATCTTCAGCCCCAGCGCCAGGATTTCCCGGTGCATGTCGAATTCCTGGCCATCCTTCCAGCTGCCCACCAGCTGATCGACCAGTTGCACCATATGCGGCGCATAGGCTTCGAGTTCCTGGCTGCGGAAGGCCGGAGAGGAATGCTTGCGCTGCTTGCGCCATTCGCCGTCCTCGGCCGTGAACAGGCCGCCGCCCATGATGGCGTCGAGCTGGCGCCAGAAGAAGTGGTTCTTGACGAACTTGTCTGCCTTTTCGACCAGCACCTCTTCGATCAGGTCGGAATTGTTGATCAACACCGCTTCGGCGGTCGCCAGCTTGATCAGCGACACATCGCCATGCTCGCGGGCGCAGCGCTCGAAAAAGCCCAGCATGTCCTTGCGGATATCGAGCAGATGCCCCAGCACCGGAACACTGGGAAGGCCGGTGGGTGACAGTCGCAACCCTTGAGGCTGCGTCAGCATTTCAGCGCTCGACACGGCAAGACCTCCACACCAGTTCCTGCATGATTAACGCAGTTTTAACCATGAAGGACTGTTGACGCCAGTGCCACCTGCCGCCATCCACTCGATAATCGCGCTATGGTAAATCGCGTCGCGCAAAAGAAAACGGCCGGGGCGAACCCGGCCGTCTCGAACCCTATCAGGCGCCGGCGCGGGCCGACTGTCGCCGATCGTGGCGGAACTCGCCGGGATCGAAGGCGCGGTCACCCTTGGCGTCACGTACCCGCGTCGGCAGGCCCAGAGTCTCGAGCAAGGCGATGAACGGCACCGGCGGCAGTTCCTCGACATTGGCCATGTGGTGGCAATCCCATTCGCCGCGCGCGATCAGCATGGCTGCGGCGATGGCGGGCACGCCGGCGGTATAGGAAATCGCCTGGCTATTGGTCTCGGCAAAGGCCTCCTCGTGGTCGCTGATATTGTAGACCAGGAGTTCGGTTTCGACGCCGTCACGCACGCCCTTCACCAGATCGCCGATAAAGGTCTTGCCCTTGTAGTTGGGCGCCAGCGACATCGGGTCGGGCAGCACGGCCTTGACCACCTTGAGCGGCACCACTTCCAGCCCTTCGGCCGTGACCACAGGCTTTTCCGACAACAGGCCGAGATTGTTCAGCACCGTGAAGACGTTGATATAGTGCTCGCCAAATCCCATCCAGAAACGGATGTCTGGCACGTCGAGATTGGCCGAGAGAGAATGCACCTCATCATGACCGGTAAGGTAGGTGGTCTGCGAACCGACCATCGGCAGCTCGTCGGTGCGCTTGACCTCGAACATCTTGTTGGCGGTCCACTGGCTTTCCTGCCAGCTCCACACCGTGCCGGTGAATTCCCGGAAATTGATCTCGGGGTCGAAATTGGTCGCGAAATAGCGGCCATGGCTACCGGCATTGACATCGATGATATCGATGGAGTCCACGCGGTCGAAATAGGCATTGGCGGCCAGCGCCGCATAGGCATTGACCACGCCGGGATCGAAGCCGGCGCCGAGCACGGCGGTAACGCCCTTGCGCTCGCATTCCTCGCGATGGGTCCACTCATAATTGCCATACCAGGGCGGCGTCTCGCACACCTTGGTGGGGTCTTCGTGGATGGCCGTGTCGATATAGGCAACGCCCATGTCGATACAGGCGCGTAACACGCTCATATTGAGGAAGGACGAGCCGGCATTGAGCACGATCTGGCTCTTGGTCTGCCCGATCAGGGCCTTTGTCGCCTCGACATCCATGGCGTCGAGCCTGTGGGCGGCCAATATGCCCGGGCGCTTCAGCGCCTTCTTGTCGAGTATGCTGCCAATAATGGTCTCGCATTTCGACAGGGTGCGGGAGGCAATGTGAATGTCTCCGAGCACGTCATTGTGCATTGCTGCCTTAAAGGCAGCTACCTGCGCGACACCTCCGGCGCCGATGATCAGAACGTTCTTTTTCAATTGGCACGAAACACCTTTTCAAGGGGTAACGGGATCAGCCTGTCCTTATGACAGGCTGGCGACATAGTCGGCATAATCGAACGATCTGACAAGTTCGACGTCGCCGTTCTTCCTGCGGATGGCAATGGCGGGCATGTTGACGCCGTTGAACCAGTTCTTCTTGACCATGGTGTATCCCCCGGCATTGAGCAGGGAGATACGGTCGCCGACCTTGAGCGCTTCCGGAAAATCGAACTCTCCGAACACGTCGCCGGCAAGGCAGGATTTGCCGGCAATCACATAACGATGCGGACCCGCATCTGGCTCCACATGAGCCGTCTCACGATAGACGAGCAGATCCAGCATATGGGCTTCGACCGCGGAATCGACAATGGCGATCTGCTTTTCATTATCGACGATATCGAGCACCGACACTTCCAGCGTCGTCGTCTGCGTGACCACGGCATCGCCGGGCTCGAGATAGACCTGCAGCCGATAGCGCTCGGCAAAGGCCTTGAGCCGGGCGGCGAGCGCCTCGAGCGCATAACCCTCGCCGGTAAAATGCAGCCCGCCGCCGAAGCTGACCCAATCCAGCCGTTCGAAGAAATGACCCAGCTTGGCTTCGAACTGGTCGAGTAGCGCCGAAAAGGACTCAAAGGAGTCGTTCTCGCAATTGCAGTGGATCATGAAGCCCGAGGCCCGATCCATGACGCTTTCGATGCGCTGGGGATCGCGTTCGCCCAGCCGGCTGAACGGGCGGGCGGGATCGGCAAGGTCGAAATGGGAATGGCTGATGCCCGGATTGACGCGGATGCCGATCGGCAGGTGCGCGGCCTTGGCGGCGTAGCGCTCGAACTGGCTGATCGAATTGAAGATGACCTTGTCCGCATTGGCAATTGCCTCGTCGATCTCGTCATCGGACCAGGCGACCGAATAGGCGTGCGTCTCTCCGCCGAACTTCTCCCGGCCGAGCTTGACCTCATTGAGCGAGGAGGACGTGGAGCCATCCATGTGCGGAGCGATCTGGGCGAAGGTCGACCAGGTGGCGAAAGCCTTGAGCGCAAACACGCATTTGGCCCCCGACAAAGCCCGCAATCGGTCCACCTTGGCCAGATTCCGGTCCAGGGCGTTTTCGTCGATGAGATAATGAGGGGTAGCCAGGGGCATCGCGCCGAGAACTCCAACAAGCGTGTGCCCGCCGGTCGATGCGGCGGAGGGGCCATCGTTTAGCGGCGATGGAGGCAGGGAGTCAACGCCAGTTGACCTATAAGCCGGGTTCTGTAGGGCCGCGTTGCCGCGACGTGGTGACCATTCATCTATGGCGGCCATTGCTGGACGCGCTCGTGCAACCAACCCGGATGACATGGCCTCGAAACAGGCTGAAGCCGAGGCTTCGCGTCATCCCTATTTGGTCTTGCTCCCGGTGGGGTTTACCGTGCGATCCCTGTCACCAGGCACCCGGTGCGCTCTTACCGCACCCTTTCACCCTTACCCCGGCGGACCGGGGCGGTTTGCTTTCTGTGGCACTTTCCCTGGGGTCGCCCCCGGCGGCTGTTAGCCGTCACCGTGTTTCGATGGAGCCCGGACTTTCCTCCAGCATGGGGTTACCCCCATGCCAGCGGTCACCCGGTCAACTGGCGCGCCGATCTAGGGGGCGAGGCCCCACCCCGTCAAGTGAGCAAAGGCTGCGGGCGCGGCTTGGTGATGGCCTGATAGGCCAGGTTGATCGCGGACATACGGGCGGTAGCGACATCGATCAGATCCTCGGGCACACCCTTGGCAATCAGCCGGTCCGGATGGTGCTCGGCCACCAAAAGCCGATAGACCCGGCGGACTTCCTCGGGCGGGGCATCATGGGACAGCCCCAGCACCAGATAGGGATCGACGCCCTCTTCCAGCATCACGTGCTGGGAAGCGATCTGCTCGAAGCGCACCTCATCGAAGCCGAAAATCTGGCTGACATTGCGCAGGTAGTCGAGCTCTGATTCGTGCACCATGCCGTCGGCGGTGGCGATGAAGAAGAGGCCGTCGAGCACGTGCTCAAGGGTTTCGGGCGTGTCGGCGAAGAAGCGCGCCACCTTGCGGGCATAGGATTCGTAGCCGGCGATGTCCTGCTTGGCGAGGTTGAAGAGGCGCTCGACCTGCGGCTCCTGCCCCTTGGCGATTTCGACCGTGGCGTTGAAGGCGCGCACTTCCGAGGCGGTGACCACGCCATCGGCAACAGCCATCTTGGCGGAAAGCGCGATCAGCGCCAGGGTGAACGCAGCATCGCGCCCACCGGGCATCCAGGTATCCGGATCGAGGATATTGGCGATGTGGCCGGCCATGCCGGTGCGCTGGCTGAACGAGCCAAAAAAGCTGGCAAGCCGTTGCCACACATCACAATTTTCATCGGCCTTGCGTACACATAACAGCATTGCCGGGCCCTTTCCAAACCGCTGGACGGACGAACCGTCCTGGTGGCGAGTTTACGCCTTCGGTCCCGCCCGGTCTATGCCGCCCAGCGCATGGTTGGGACACTACTGGCCGAAGGAATAGTAGACGCTATCGTCCTCATAGGCGCGCGGAAAACGGCGATATTGCGCCGAATTGCTCGGGCCTTGGTCGAGGAAGAAACCGTTGGGATCGTAATCGGTGACATAGTCGGCCGAGGATGAAGCGGAGGTCTGGGCCTGGCGGCGTGCCAGAAAGTCCGACAGCGGTCCGCTCTCCCAATCCTCAAGGTCCTGTGCCGTGACGATCGGCGCGGAATTCTCAATGATCAGAGGGCGTTGCGCTGGCGCTTCGACGATTAGCGGCGCCACGGGAGCCGGCGGTCGCATGCTCGCCGGCATGGGGATGGGGGCCACTTTTGCCGGGGGCACGGCGGCGACGACGACGGGATCAGGCTTGGGGGCCTGAGCGGGCTGCGTTTGCGTGGCAGGCACCGCCTCGGGCTTGGGATCGGCGGCGATGGCCGGGCGCGTGGCAGGCTTTTCAGCGGGTTCGGCGCCGGTAATATAGCTGGGCATGGGGCGACCGGACTGCACGAAATTGTCGACCACGTCCTTGCTCTGGACCGGGTTCACCGCGGCTGTCTGCACCGGTGCTGGCGCGACAGTTTCGGCAGGCTTGGCACTTGTTTCGACTGGCTTTTCCGTCACAGGAGCAGGCTCCGCTTCGGCCTGGACGACAGCCATTTGCGGTGCATCGCCGGGGAAAAATTGGCGCGCGGCGAAGTCGGCCGCCGGGATGCCGACGACCAGGAATGCCCCGGCCCAGGCCAGGCCATTGGTGATACGGCGATCTATCTGCATGTGCTCATCATTCCGCTGAATTCGCCCCTTGGGGGCGTCAAAGCGCAGTTTCGTGGCCAGAATTGGACGAGGGGCTGCGACATGGCTGCCCATTTAGCTGACCGCAATATGAATGGATGCTGAACGGCGGTTCAGCATCCCGTGAGCATCAGACCTTTGTCGCGCTTCCGAAGCGCAAAACCGTCGCCACTTTTGCTGGAAGCGCTCTATGACCGACGACCAAGCAATCGGGCCAGCGCCAGCACCAGATTGGAGCGGTTGAGCGTATAGAAATGGAATTCGGTGACGCCCTCGTCGAGCAGCTCGGTGACCTGCTCGGCAGCGACGGCGGCGGCAACAAGCGCATGCGTCTCCGGATCGTCCTCGAGGCCGGCAAAGCGCTCGGCCATCCAATCGGGAATCGAGGCGCCACAGCGGGCCGCGAAACCGGAAATCTGCCTAAAACTGTGGATGGGCTGGATACCAGGCACGATCGGCGCCGTGATCCCCGCCTTGCGCGCCCGCTCGAGATAGCGGAGGTAATCGGCATTGCGGAAGAACATCTGGGTGATGGCGCGACTGGCCCCGGCATCGAGCTTGCGCTTGAGATTGTCGATATCGGCATCCCAGTCGACACTCTGCGGATGCTTTTCCGGATAGGCGGCGACGGAAATATCGAAATCGCCGATACCACGAATGCCGGCCACGAGATCGGCGGCATTGCGATAGCCATCCGGATGCGGCGTGAACGGCTGGCCGACGCCTTCGGGCGGATCGCCGCGCAGGGCGACGATGGATTTTACCCCGGCCTCTCGATAGCCGCGCACGACTTCATCAACTTCGTCGCGCGATGCCCCGACGCAGGTCAGGTGCGCTGCAGCCGCCACGCCGGTATCGGCGGTAATGCGACGCACCATGCGCAACGTACGCTCGCGCGTCGAGCCGCCGGCGCCATAGGTCACCGAGACAAAGCGCGGCTGCAGCGGGGCAAGCTTGTGAATGCTCTCCCAGAACCGATCTTCCATGGCGTCGGTCTTGGGCGGAAAGAACTCGAAGGAAAGCTGCAAGGGCGGGCGCTGGTCTGCCGTCTTGCGGCTGGCGCGCAGATTGTCATCGAGCATCAGGCTTTATCCGTATTGGTGCGGTCGCCGAGGTGCCAGAGGCACACGGTCAGGCCGCGGTCTTGATTATCGCTAGGGAATTCGCGCGATGAACGCACGACGAGCCCGGCCGCCTCGGCCCAACCCTGCATCTGCTCCTGGGAGAGACCGAGGCGCCGATGGGCATGATCGGCGCGCAGGAATTCAAGATCGTGGGGCGCAAAATCGACGATGAGAATTTCCCCGCCGGGCCTCAAAAGCGTACGGGCCTGGGCCAGCATGCGGCCAGGATCGTCGAAATAGTGCAGCACCTGGTGGATGACGATGACATCGCCGAGGCCAATATCAGCGTCGAGATCGGCAATGTCGGCCAGCCGCACCTGGGCATGGGCAAGGCCCGAAGAGGCCAGCCTGGACCGGGCCACCGCCAGCATCTCACGGCTCGAATCGAGGCCAATACCGCGTTTATAGGCGGGCGCGAGAACTTCGAGCATGCGGCCGGTGCCGGTGCCCAGATCGATCACCAGATCGACCTGGCGACCACTCAGAGCACCGAGCACGGCCGCTTCAACGGCGGCCTCGGGCACGTGGAGGGTCTTGAGCAGGTCCCAGCTTTCCGCAACTTTCGCAAAATAGGCGGCGGCCTCTGCCTGTTGCACGGCGCGGATTTCGGCCTGCCGCGTGCGATCGCCGCGATAGGCGGCATCGGAGGGATCGAGCCGATCGATCAGCCAGCGCGCGAGATCGCCGCCCTCCCCGGCCGGCGCCAGCCCATAATAGGCCCAGGCGCCCTCGGCATAACGGCGGATCAGGCCGGCATCGGCCAGCAACTTGAGATGGCGCGACACGCGCGGCTGGCTCTGCCCGAGGATTTCGGTAAGGTCCTTGACGGAATGGTCGCCTTCGGCCAGCAGGGCAAGCAGACGCAGGCGGGTACTCTCCCCCGCCGCCTTCAGCATCCCCACCAGATCGTTCAAACCACGCATCGCACCCACCTGATATAAAGATTTCTTTATGTCTTATTTTCAGGGAGGTCTAGGGGGATTTTCGGTGGGGGCGCTGGGGCGAGGAGGTTGCAAGCGGCGGCAAGCCGGTTCCCGCCCTCGGGTCCGACCCGAGAGGCTGCGATTGGGGATCGTGCGGTAAAGTGTATGGCCCTCGGGTCTTTGCCCGAGGGTGACGATCTGTGGGTTAGGGAGAGTTGGGCACTGCCCGGTGGTCAGGACTGGCCGGTGTGAAACCGGCGCGCCTATACCGCTATAATGCCGTCGAAATGCTTGTCGAGCTGAGCTGTGGGCAGGTTGGTGAGGTCCTTGTCGAGCTCGGCGACCACGGTCTTTTTGACGTGGGCGGACATCACCTTGCGCAAATTGCCCAGGGCGATGGGGGCGGCGGCGATGACCAGGCGGTCATAGGCACCGTCCTGTGCCTTGCGGTCGAGCACCTCGGCGACCGAGCGCACGAATTCAGCTTCGCGGTGCTGGGCCGGATCGGTCTTGGGTTCCATGGCGCTGCGGTGACTGCCTGACGAGAAGCCGCGTCCGGGCCGGTCTGTGTCGATATCCTGCGATTGCAGCGGCGGGATGGACCAGTCGAGGTCATTGATTACCGTCAGTCCCTTGCCGGGGCCGTTATGTTCGAGCACGCGGGCCTGCGTGCCGTCGGCGATCAAGATCCAGGTTACGGTCTTTTTCATCTGCTGCTCCTGCTGTTGTGCATTTGGCCGGAACCGCCGCGGCGGTTCGTAAGTCAAACGCCTTGCACACCGAAAGGTTGGCCCCACCCATCAGCAATACAAGTGATCGAGATCACAAAGTCTGATTTGTCGCAGCACCACGACACTGCTAGAGCCGACACACGCCCATCGTGGCGTGGAGCCCATCATGACCCGTTCCGCACAGAGCCCCGGCCACACGCCATCGGTGCCTTCGGCCGAAAGCGTCGAGAGCCGCAATGGTGTCGTCGCCGCGCTTTGCGCCTATCTGCTCTGGGGATTCCTGCCCATTCTCTTCCGCCTGCTGGAGCCAGCCGGGGCCGTGTTGATCGTGGCCGAGCGCACATTGTGGTCGCTGCTGCTCATGGCGGTGGTGGTCCTGTTTTCCAGGCTCTATCCGGAAATTATCGGCATTCTGCGCGATCCGCGCCGCATGGGCGTCATCGCCATTTCGGCGGCACTGCTGGCGGGCAATTGGCTGCTCTATGTCTGGGCAGTGGAGGTGGGTGAGGTGCTGCAGGCCAGCTTCGGCTATTTCATCAATCCGCTGGTCAATATCGCCATCGGCATGGTGTTGCTGGGCGAGCGGCAGAACCGGCTGCAGACCATTGCCATCGCCATTGCTGTCGTCGCCATTCTGCTGCAAGCGGTTGGCCTGGGCGGCGTGCCCTATATCGCGCTGGGCCTGGCAGTGTCCTTCGGCTTCTATGGCTTTATTCGCAAGACCGCCAAGACCGGTCCGGCCACCGGACTTTTCGTCGAAACCCTGGTGGTGGCGCCTTTCGCTCTGGCGTTCGTGGTCTTTACCTTTGCCACCAGCGGGCCGGGCGTGCATGCCGATCCCGGCATGATGGCACTGTTTATGCTCACCGGACCGGCGACTGCCGTGCCGCTTCTGCTCTTTGCCTATGGGGTGCGCAGGCTGCGCCTCACCACCATCGGCATGCTGCAATATCTGGCGCCGTCCATCCAGTTCCTGCTCGCCATCTTCATGTTCGGCGAGCATCTCAACACGGTGCGCCTGGTAAGCTTTGCGCTGATCTGGCTGTCACTGGCGGTGTTCAGCTATGACAGCTTCCGTCAGCGCAGCCGGGCGCGTGCCGCGGATCACGTCGGCGATCTGGTTGAAGGTTGAGGCAAAGGGCGTCGCCTCGCGCCACACCAGTCGCAAGCGCCGGCCCGGCGCATTTTCGTCCAGCATATGCACGGCAATGCGCGGATCGCTGGCCTCCTTGCGCAAAGCGATGCGCGGCAACAGCGTTACCCCCTGACCATTGGCGACGAATTCGACAATGGTCGAAAGCGAGGTGGCCGCAAAGGTGCGGGCGCTGCGTTCGCCATCCAGCCGGCAGGCGGCAATGGTCTGGTCGCGGAAGCAGTGGCCCTCGTCGAGCAGCAGTATACGGTCGGGCGCCAGTTCGCCCAGCGATACCGGGCCGGATGTGGCCTCGCTGCGCGGCATGGCCAGCACAAAGGGGTCGTCGAAGAGCGGCGCCACGCAGAGCCGCGGGCCCTGGCTGGTCGGTTCGGTGGCGATCAGGGCGATATCGAGACTGCCATCTTCGAGCCCCGCCAACAGCGCCTCGGTGCGGCTTTCGCTGACCGTGAAGCGCAATTCCGGCAGGCCGCGGGTCAGGGCCGGGAAGATTTCGGGCAGGAGATAGGGCGCGACCGTCGGGATCAGACCGAAACGCACTGCGCGCCGGGGCAGGCCTTGTTGCGCCTGGGCGAAGGCATCCACCGCCTCGGCGCTCTTGATCGCCTCCTGCGCCAGCGCCAGGAATTCGCCGCCGAATGGCGTGGTGCGCACGCCATTCTTGTGGCGGTCGAACAAGGCGGCGCCACAGATTTGCTCCAGTGCCAGAATCTGCTGCGACAAAGCCGGCTGCGACACGGCAGACGCCTCGGCCGCGCGGCCGAAATGGCCGGCCTTGGCCACCGCCACGGCGTAGCGCATCTGTTTGAGCGAGATTGTCATGATAAGTTTGTCCTATCGATATAGGAAGAATTATCGATTGGCCTAATGTTTGTCACCTGCCTATAACCCCTGCAAGCAGCAAAGGAGCCCCTCATGAACGATCGTCCGAACTCAGCCGAGCAATCCGGCGCCGGCAAATGCCCGGTTGACCATGGCCGCCGCTCGGTCCGCAGCAATCGCGACTGGTGGCCCAAGCAGCTCGACCTGTCGATGCTGCACCGCAATTCGTCCCTATCCGATCCGCTCGGGCCCGACTTCGATTATGCAGAGGCCTTCAAGGGGCTCGATCTCGATGCGGTCAAGGCTGACCTGCATGCGCTGATGACCGACAGCCAGGACTGGTGGCCGGCCGATTTCGGTCACTATGGCGGCCTGTTCATCCGCATGGCCTGGCACAGCGCCGGTACCTATCGCATCACCGATGGTCGTGGCGGCGCCGGACAGGGCCAGCAGCGTTTCGCGCCGCTCAATTCCTGGCCCGACAATGCCAATCTCGACAAGGCCCGTCGTCTGCTCTGGCCGATCAAGCAGAAATACGGCAATGCCATTTCCTGGGCGGATCTCCTGATCCTCACCGGCAATGTCGCGCTCGAATCCATGGGCTTCAAGACCTTCGGTTTCGCCGGTGGCCGCGCAGATGTTTGGGAGCCCGAGGAGCTGTTCTGGGGCCCGGAAGGCACATGGCTGGGCGATGAGCGCTATTCGGGCGAACGCCAGCTCTCCGAGCCGCTGGGCGCCGTGCAGATGGGCCTCATCTATGTCAATCCCGAGGGCCCGAACGGCAATCCCGACCCGGTCGCCGCTGCGCGCGACATTCGCGAAACCTTCCGCCGCATGGCCATGAATGACGAGGAAACCGTGGCGCTGATCGCCGGCGGCCATACCTTCGGCAAGACCCATGGCGCCGGCGATCCTTCGCTCATCGCCGCCGAGCCGGAAGGCGCCGATCTCGAAGATCAGGGCCTGGGCTGGAAGAGCTCCTATGAGAGCGGCCGCGGCACCCATTCCATCACTTCGGGCCTCGAAGTCACCTGGACGCAGACCCCGGCGCGCTGGAGCAATTTCTTCTTCGAGAACCTGTTCAATTACGAGTGGGAACTGACCACCAGCCCGGCCGGCGCCAAGCAGTGGGTCGCCAAGACCGATGACCAGGTCATTCCCGACGCCTTCGATCCCCTGCGCAAGCATCGTCCGACCATGCTGACCACCGACCTCAGCCTGCGCTTCGATCCGATCTATGGCCCGATCTCGCGCCGGTTCCTGGAAAACCCGGAACAGTTCGCCGACGCCTTCGCCCGCGCCTGGTTCAAGCTGACCCATCGCGACATGGGCCCCAAGGTCCGCTATCTCGGCCCCGAAGTGCCTGCGGAAGACCTGATCTGGCAGGACGTCATCCCGGCGGTCGATCATGAACTGGTCAACGACGCCGACATCGCTGCGCTCAAGCAGAAAATCCTCGCCTCGGGCCTTTCGGTGTCCGAACTGGTCTCGACCGCCTGGGCTTCCGCCGCAACCTTCCGTGGTTCGGACAAGCGCGGCGGCGCCAATGGCGCGCGCATCCGCCTCGCCCCGCAGAAGGATTGGGAGGTCAATAACCCGGCCCGGCTGTCCAAGGTTCTGGGCGTGCTCGAAGCGATCCAGGCCGATTTCCAGAGCTCCGGCAAGAAGGTCTCGCTGGCCGACCTGATCGTGCTGGCCGGCGGCGTCGGCATCGAAAAGGCGGCCGGCAACGGCGTCACCGTGCCCTTCACGCCGGGCCGGATGGACGCTTCCGCCGAACAGACCGATGCGCAGTCCTTCGCCGCGCTCGAACCGCGTGCCGATGGCTTCCGCAACTATTACAGCAAGCGTGCCTTCATGCAGCAGGAAGAAGCGCTGATCGACCGCGCCCAGCTCCTGCGCCTGACGGGTCCGGAAATGACCGCACTGCTCGGTGGCCTGCGTGTGCTCAAGGTCGGCGTCAACGATCACGGCGTCTTCACCGACCGTCCGGAAACGCTCAGCAACGACTTCTTCCGCAACCTGCTCAGCATGGACACGGTCTGGTCGCCCAAGGCCGGCGAAGAGGGCGTCTATGAGGGTCGTGACCGCAGGAGTGGTGAAATCAAGTGGACCGGCACCCGCGTCGACCTGATCTTCGGCTCGCACTCGCAGCTGCGCGCCCTGGCCGAAGTCTATGGCCAGTCGGATGCGGGCGACAAGTTCACCAAGGACTTCGTTACCGCCTGGGTCAAGGTCATGAACGCGGATCGGTTCGACCTGCGCTAAGCGCTTGGCCTCAACGCCTCCAAAGCGGCCCCCCGGGAGAACATCTCCCGGGGTTTTTTATGCGCTGTTGGCCTTCTAGAGCTTTTCACCGGTGAGTGAGGATGCAACCGCGTCCCACCGTCCCTTCGCATTTTAATCAAATCATCCCCGTCGTTTTCAGAGGCTTCAAGCAGGTGAGCCTTCACAGTGGCGTTCCGTTGGCACCCACCTTAAGAGAAACCTGCCTATGACCGAATTTGTTGAAGGCCACCGGGCGTTTGCCAGTTTCCGCGTACTCAATGGCGATGGCAGTGCCGCCGAGCGCGAACAGCTGTTCCGCAATATGGCGCAACTCTTCAGTTTCGTGTCCGCCCATTGCGACGACGACCAGGTCGCCCAGTATGACGAGGCGCTGTGCCAGCTCGCCGCGCTGGTCGAGGTCGAAGCGCGGGCGCATGTGGCCAAAATCCTTGCCCCGCTCGATCGCGCTCCAGGCACTGTGGTGTTGCGTCTCGCCAGCGACGTGATCGAAGTGGCCCGCCCGCTGCTCGAATTTTCCGCCGTGCTTTCCGACGACGATCTCATCGACATCGTCGCCCGCCATACCGAAGATCATCGCATCGCCATCGCCAAGCGCGCCGTGGTTCATGAGCGCGTCGGCGAGGCCATTGTCAGCCATGGCGAGACGCCCTCGGTGGTGCAGCTGGTGCGCAACCCCAAGGCGGAGTTCGATCGCGCCACGCTGACCCAGCTGGTCAAGCGCGCCAAGAGCGACAGCGAGATCGCCGCCGACCTGCGGGGCCGCTCCGATATCGACTGGAAATCGCTGCGCGACGAGATCGACGCGGTGGCCGACAAGGTGCTGCAATCGCTCGGCACAACCGCCCCGGCGGTCGATCCGGTCACCGCCGGCAAGCTCAATGCGGTCATCTATAACCGCATGCGCAACCGCGCCGGCTTCAACGCGCAGGAATGGAAAGTCGCCTATAATCAGGTCAAGGGCCTCGAGGACCGCCGCCAGCTCAACGAACGCGCGCTGACCCGTTTCGCCCGTTTCGGCTATGGCCACCATGCCGCTGCCACCATTGCGGTGATGCTGCGCGTGGCCCCCGAAATCGTGGTCAAGTGGCTCGCCAGCCAGGACTATGTCGCCATCACCGTCGCGTTGCGCGCCAGCCGCATCGGGCCTGACCTGTTCGACGCCATCGTCGCGACCCTGCCCTGGCGCGACCTGCCAACCGAGAGCGACAAGCAGATGGTGCAGTCGCGCTTCAAGGCCCTCGACGTGGAAGAGGCGGTAAACATTTTCGAACTGTGGCGCGCCCATTCCTTCCGCAAGAAGACCGCGCGCAGCGAACGCGAAGCGGTCAGCGCCTGATGCGACAGGCGGGGGCACCTTGTGCTCCCGGCATAGCGATGGCATTGAACGCCCACATCGTTTCCCGTGGGGTGTCTGGTGCTACCCGTTATTGCGACCTTCTGGCATGGTCCCGCCTCCTGGCTTGAGCGCCTTTCAGCGGCCAGCTTTCTCGCCGCCGGCCATCGCGTCGAGGTCTATAGCTATGAGGGCGTCGCCGGCCTGCCCGAGGGCGTGGTGCAGCGCGACGCCGCCGAAGTGCTGCCACGCGACAAGCTTGTCTTCTACAAGGGTCGCGGCACGCCCGGCGTATTCTCCGACTATTTCCGCGCCAGTCTCATGGCCGAACAGCGCGGCATCTGGGCCGATCTCGACGTCATTTGCCTCAAGCCGCTGACCGATCTGCCGCCGCTCATCGTCAGCTATGAGCGGCCCGGCTCGATCAATGGCGCCGTGCTGCGTATTCCGCCGGAAAGCCCCCTGCTCGACGCCATGCTGTCGATCTTCACCCAGGACAAGCGGCCGCTGTTCGAACCGCATCTGCCGCCGTTCCGTCGCCTCGAAGTCGCAGTGCGCCGATTGGCGGGCCAGCGGGTGAAACCCGAAGACATGCAATATGGCGCCACCGGCCCCTTCGCGCTGACCCATTATTGCCGCGTGCTGGGCATCAGCCCGATCCTGCCCAGCACGGTGTTTTATCCGGTCCGCTATGAGGCGGTACCCAGCCTGCTCAAGGCGGGCAGCAGCATCGACACCTTCCTTGCTCCCGACACCCGCGCCATCCATGTCTGGCGCAGCCAGATCACCCAGCGCGGTCGCGCTGACATGCCTAGGCCCGAACCCGGCAGCGCGCTCGACACGTTGTGCAAGCGGTTTGGTGTGGATTTGGCATAGGGGCGAGGAGCTGGGTTCTATTGGTCCATCGCTCACCGACCTCGCCCCCCACCCGCTCGTCACCCTCGGGCGAAGACCCGAGGGCACTTTTCTCATCCACGCGATCGCCAAGTGAAGAGCCCTCGGGTCAGGCCCGAGGGTGACGATCTGTGTGTGGGTGGGTGTTTAGTTTGGGCGCATTGATAACCAGTGTCAGGGCTCTTGGGCCTCCCTCCCCCTTGAGGGCAGGGAATGAGGGTGGGGGTGCTGAACCATCTGAGAATCCGTTCGCTGATTGGAGTCTGCTGAACCTGCAGCACGCCCACCTAACCTCCCCCTGTAGAAGGGGGAGGGGGAGCAGGAGCCGAAGCCTCAGCGACTTCGTCATAACCCCAAGGCATCCCCCGTCCAGAGCACCGCCCTCGCACTTGATCCGATGGCCGACGCCGCTCGTGAAAACCACTTCACTTTCAGCGCCTTAGCGGACAATCCTGAATCAAGAACCGATCCTGTTGAATCACTGCCGCAAGCACCTGATTCAATCTATCAGCTGGTCGCCAGGCCCCGATTCAGCGATGAACCGAAATGGCCTAACCCTCTGAATTCTCGTCGTCTTCCTCGTCCTCATCGTCGTCACCGACGAGCGCGTCGAGGAATTGCAGCAGCAGGGAGTTCACGAGATCAGGGCGCTCGATGCTGGGGATGTGGGCGACGCCCTCCAGTACCACGGCAAAGGCGTTGGGCATGCTTTCCGACAGCGTCTCGTGCCGCTCGACCAGGGCGGTGAAATCCTCGTCGCCGACGATGAGCAGCGCGGGCGCGGAAACCTGCTCCACGCGGGTCCAGGCAGCGGGGCGCCCCTCTTCCTGGGTAAGGTTCGGCTTGGCCAGCGCCTTGGCGTTCATGTCGAAGAATAGAGCGCGGGCATCGCCACCGACGCGACCGCTTTGGGTGCGCGGACCATCGAGCCATTCATGCGCCTGCACGCGATTGACCAGGTCGAGATCACCGCGTTCCCAGGCGTCTTCCTCGGCCATTTCGATGGCCGTTTCCTCGGCGGTGGCGGTCCAGGGTGCGCCGGTGATGGACGTGCCGATGAGCACAAGGCCCAACACCCGGCCGGGATGGCGCAGGGCGAAATCGACGGCGAGGCCACCGCCCATGGAGCAGCCGACAAACAGCGCCGCATGAATGCCGAAGGCATCGAGCACCGCCTCGAGATCGTCGAGATGGCTGAACGGCTCATCCGGGCTTTCGGTCTCGCCATAGCCGCGCCGGTCATAGGCAATGGCATGCCAGCCGTCGTCGGCGACGACCTGCATCTGCTCGGTCCACATGCGCTTGTCGCAAACACCGGCATGGAGGAAGACGATCGGCAGCCCCTCCCCCATCTGGATGCCGGCGAGGCTGGCCCCGCCGACCTTGACGGTGAAATTCTGGCCTACCACGCGCAGAGCTCGGCTTCGGTGGCGTCGCTGACCCAGCAGGCGCGGTCGGCCTTGGAGCGAATATAGGTGCCCGGCAGCGACACATAGCGGCCGCCCGGCTCGAACTGGGCGCTGACAAAGGCCTTGCCGGGACTGTCGATGGTCAATTCGAAGCTCGGCTTGCCACGCGCGGTGATCTTGAAGCTGCCATCCTTGTCGAGCATCTCGAAGCGGCAGGCATATTCCCCATCATCGGAAGTGTAGCACTTTGCGTCCTTGGCCAGCGCCGGGCTGGCGAGGAGGGCAAGGCCGAGACTGGCCGCGAGGAAGACGAATTTGGTCATTGAAGCACCGCCGCACAGAATTTGAGATTGTCCTTGTCGCCCAGCCAGCAGCCCGGCTCGGCCTCGATGGGCGCAAAGGCCCCCAGTTCTTCGGGCAATTGGCCTGGCCGCGCCTCGGGCGCGATACGGTAGCCCAGACCCGCGCCATCGGCGACATGGGCAAAGACGAAGGTGGAGCCATCGGGCAGATCGAAAGTGATACCGCCGCCATCGACCACCACGTCGCAATCAAAACTGTCGAAGCCGGTCATCGAACACTGCCCCGGCGCGGCATTGGCCACACCGGCGAGGGCAAGGCCGAAAGCCAATGCTGCCCCCGTCAGATAAATTCTCATGCATTCCCCCAGAACGCGAAACCCGTCGGACCCCTGCCCGCTGCTATGCACAGCATATTGCAGAAAGTCCAGCAAACCCAACGGGTTTTCGCGGAGGAGATGGAGGATTAGTAAAGGGAGGCGTTGTGGTGCGCCGGCAGCGCGTCGATGGCCCGCACCAGGTCGTCGCGCGTATAGGGCTTTAAGACCACAGGATGGCCACGCCATTCCTCCGGCAGACCGGCGGCGCCATAACCGGTGGCGAAAATGACGGGCACGCCGCGCCGCACCAGGATCTCGGCGACAGGAAACACCCGCTTGCCGCCGAGATTGACGTCGAGAATGGCGCAATCGGGCCGCTCCACCGTGGCGGCGAGCTTTTCGGCCTGTTCGAGGCGCATGGCCTGCCCGACGACGACGCAGCCGAGCTCGCCCAGAATATCCTCGAGGTTGAACAGGACCAGCGTCTCGTCCTCGACGATAAAGACCCGCAGCCCCTGGTGGCTAGACATGCTCGAACTCCGCTGCGCTATAGGCCTGTGGGGGAATCTCGAAATCGGCGGCAAAGCCATCCGGCTCATAGCGTGCATTGAGCTCACCGCCCAATTCGCCGGCCACGACACTGTTGAGCAGCCGCGTGCCGAAGCCGGTGCGATCCGGCTGCCCTGTCGGCGGTCCGCCGCGCTCACGCCAATGCAGCACCAGCCTGCCATCTTCGGCCTGCGACCAATCGACGTAAATGCGCCCCTGCGGCACAGACAGCGAACCATGCCGGGCAGCATTAACGCCCAGTTCATGCACCAGCAGTGCCAGGGCAATGGTGGCCTTGGAATTGAGCATCAGCGTCGGCCCGCTCTGCTCGACGCGCCCGTCGCCGAAGGCGCTGAGCTGCTGGCCGATCAGCGTGCCGATCTCGGTATCGTGCCACTGGCGTTCGCTGAGCAGGCTATGGGCCTTGGACAGGGCCATGATGCGCGCCTCGAAGGCCCGACGCGCCTGCTGCGGATCGGCGGTGGCACGCAGGGTCTGGCTGGCAATGGATTGTACGGCAGCGAGGGTATTTTTGACGCGGTGGTTGAGCTCGTCGATCAGGAGGCGCTGCTGGCGGGCCGCCCGCACCGCTTCGGTGCGGTCCATGCCCTGCACGAAAACGCCGGTGATACCGCCCTCGGCATCGCGGATCGGGTGATAGGCAAAATCGAGGAAGGTCTCCTCCGGAATGCCGCCGGCCTCGCGCACCAGCATGACGCGCGCCCCCTCCTGATTATGGATATAGCCTTCTCTGTAGACCCGGTCCAACAGGTCTACAAAGCCCTGCCCCACCACTTCGGGCAGGGCCGAGGCCACGCTCATACCCACGACATTGCGGCCGCCGACGAGACGGGCATAGGAATCGGAGGCAAAGGTGAACACGTGATCGGGGCCGGTCAACACCGCGAAAAATGCCGGCGCCTGCTGGAACAGGCGACGGAAACCGACCACCGCCTCCTCGGCCTCGCGGGTGCGCTCGAGCAGGCGCGTTTCGGCATGGAGCGAGGTGAAGGGCAGCGATTCCGCCTCGCGGATGCGGGCGAAATCGGTCACATCGACCGTGTTCTGCATGACATAGGCGACCTTGCCGTCAGGGCCGGTGATCGGCACATGCACGGCGGTCCAGTAGCGGTTTTCCACCACGCCCTGGTCGCTGGCGATCGGATAGGGCAGATAAGCCAGCGTATCGCGCTCGCCGGTGGCGATCACCCGCTCGAGCGACTGCTTCAAGCGGATGCCGCTCTCGTCATCATTGGGAAAAAGGTCGAAAAGATTGCGCCCGACCAGCGCTTCGCGATGCCGACCGACGGCTTCGGTATACGCAGCGTTGACGGCGACATAGGCAAGCTTGGTATCGACGATCATGAAGGGGCTGGGAAGCGCTTCGAAGATGCGCTCGTAGTCAACCTCAGCCATGAATTGATGCCCCTGAAAACGACGGATTTACGAGCCCCATCCGACCCATAAACGCACAAGGCGCGCGGCGGTTCCGTGGCATCGAAAAAATCGCGATTTGAGGAGCTTACGGCAATTGGCGGGCGAGCACCCACATGTTTTTGCCGATGCGCGGTTTTGCCACCAAGCCGTTGCTAGGCCGGCCAGGCCTGTGGCGTCACCCGACGTCGTGGGTGTCACCGCGTCGTCGACACCCTCCCCGCGCGCTAAATTCGCCGCCGAGAGGTCGACGACGACGCCAATCACCGGCCCGAGCGACACTCCATTGTTACGACAGCCACGGCCTCATTCGGCGTTGCAGGCACCCACCCAGTCACCAGCGACATCGAGCGTGGTGCTGCCGGTCGGAAGCTGGGTGGTAAGCGTGCCCGAATAGTGGGTTCCCTCATACGTGATGTCGGTCACCGAGCTGATCCCCTGGCAGGACGTGGTGAAGATGATGCGGGCGCCATCGATGGTGATCTCACTGGCGGCACAACCATTGCGCGTGGTCTCATCCACGATGGCTTGCTTGACCTCATCGTCGGTACCGTTGGACGTCTTGGCGCCCTCTTCTGAAATGCAGGTCTCCGCCGGCTCACTCAGCGCTTGACCGTTCATGCTGGTTTGGGCGCGCCAGAGACCAGGTTCGAGGCGGTTTTCCGCCTGCGCCGAAGACACGCAAGCGGTCAGGGTGAGTACCAGGATTTTACGATTGATCATCAAGGACCTTGCCGTTTTGGTCGACCAGTTGGCCGTCATCATTGAACAGCTGTTCGAAGCTGTGTGGGGTAAAGTGGTAGCCGCCTGCGTCATAGGTCACGAACGTTTTGAGCAGGTAGTTGGCCTTGCCGCGCCTGCCGATATAGTCGCAGTAAAACAGGTATGGCGGCCCCTCCAGCAACGCGCTCGGCAGCTGCTGGTCAAAACTCATGTCGATGGCAAAGTTGCCTGGCGATAACTGACCCTTTTCGAGCCCGGTAACGCCGCTCATCGTGACCATTGGCAACAGCGTGCTCTGTACGTCCCTGGCCAGGGGGCACATGCCCATATATTCACCTTCGAGCGTCTCGAAGCGCTTGGCCCCGGGATCGAACATCAGGGCGAATTCGGCCAGTTTGCGGTCATTGTTGGCCAGCTGGGTTTCTGCCAGACACCACCAGTCGCGCTCCTGCGGCATGGTTGTGGTGTCTTCCCATACGGCAGGGACGCAAGCGAGCACCGCTTTGATATTGCCAATATCCGCCTGGTATTCAGGATTGCGGCTGAAGGCGTCATTGGCTTGCTCGGCGGTGGGGATTGGTCCGCGGACCATGATCCCATCTGCGCCCAGCGCGGGAACACTGACGAGGAGCATTGTCGCCACAACGGCGATCGAACCCTGCCGGATCATCGTTTCACCAGCTCGACGCGGCGGTTCAAGGCGCGGCCGGCCTCATTGTCGTTGTCGGCGACCGGAGCCGACATGCCGGCACCGAACGGCGTCAGCCGGCTGGCGGCGACGCCCTGCCCTGTCACCAGTGCTGCCGTGACCGCCAGGGCCCGCCGTTCGGATAGACCGACATTGTAATCGAAGGCGCCCTGATTGTCGGTATGGCGGGTGACGATCAGATCGAGTTCCGGATTGGCGCTCAACAGCTTGGCGATTTCGGCCAGGGTGGGCGCGGATTCCGGTTTGAGGGTACTCTTGTCGGTGTCGAAATAGATGCCGTAGAGCGCCACATGCCCGGTCTGATCGAGCCCGGTCTTCATGGCGCCTGCATCGATGAACACGATGCGGTCGGTCTCCATCGGTTTGGTTTCCACTACCCGGATGGCGCTATAGGCGTCGCCACCCCGGCCGGTCAGGATGGACACATAGACATCCCCGGTCGGCGCCGAGAGCTTTTCCAGCCGGTAGGCTATTTCCGTGCCGTAGCGGGCGTTGCGCGCCTCATCGTCGACCAGCCCGCCAAAGACGTAGTAACTCGTCGATCCGGAAATGCACTCGGCGTTGAAACACTCGAAAACGGTTTCAAAGCCCTTGCTGGCCAGGCTCTGCTTGAAGTTGGCATCGATCTCCAGCGAAGAGCGGTCGCCGGGGTCGCGATAGACGATCTGGAAGGACTTGCCCTCGACAGTCACCGCGTCCTCGTCGGGTATGCCGGTGGTGGCAAAATTCTTGGGCAAGGGTGCAGAGACCAGGCTCACGCGGTCAAAATCGGATTTCGCATAGACCCGGATTTCTGCTCCATCATAGCGCCCGACCAAGGGGTGGTCGCTTGAGCCCTCAATGTCCTGGGCCATTGCGATTGCGCCCGCAAACGCGACCGCAAACGCGATGCCGGCCAGTGCGGCACATCCGGCTTTGGCAACCGGAAAGCAGTTGTGGAACATGGCTTTGATTCCTAGTTGATCTGCCGTAACTTGGCTTGACCATTCACGCTGGCCAGCGCCGCACCATATTCGTGGGCGTGAGCGGTAAACATTCCCCGCGCGGGGAGAATCCGTTGCCCCGTCGGAGTTGGCGAAGCGGTGAACAAGCGAAAGCTGCATGAGCTGGACCTGTTCTGTCGCGCCGGCATGGGGCTCGAACCCATCGCGCCGGTCGTGTGTCGCCTGCTACGCGAACTGGTGGGCGCCGAAGCGGCGTCGCTGTTCTGGATGGATGAGCGTGGCATGCCGGCAGGATTCCACCACGAAGACTCCCCTGACAGCGCGCGTGATCTGTTCATCAACGAGTTCGAACGCCTGTTCGTGGGTGAGCACGAAATCAACGTGCATGCCCTCGCTCGCTACACCGGCTCAGCCATGGGAAAACTGCTGACGGCCGACGCGGCCTATTTCAAGTCGAACACGTTCAACATGCTGGTCCGGCCGAGCGGGCATCATCACGCGCTCGATCTGCGTGTCGAGCTCGACGGCAAGCCGCGCCTGATCGTCCTGCTGTTCAGGGGCGAACGGCAGCCGTTTCGCAGTGGCGATGCAAAAGTGCTGGCCCTGACCGAGGCAAGCCTGCGTCGCGCCGTGGCCAGTCCCCCCGACAGTGGCGAATGGCGCAGCGATGGCCGCAGGGGCTATCTTATCGTGTCCGGCGATGACTCCCGCATCACGCTCATGGGCGGGGACGCCACGGCGATTCTGAGGAACGTGAACCTGGTGGGTCAGGGCGTGCGGCTCGATAGCCCAATCACTCTGCCCCCGCTGTTTGTGCGACAAGCCTGTGCTCTGGCAGCAACGGAGGATCGACCTGTTCACCGCGCAATGGTGGTGCCCACAGGCCGGTTGCAGATGGTCGCCGAACCCCTGCGCGCGCCGGCTCAACCCGGTGCCGGCTCTTCGGTTCTGGTGTCACTGGAGCTGCACGTTCCCGCGCGCCTCAGCAAGGTGGAGCATGTTATCGCGGCCGGTCTTTCCCCGTTGCAACAACGCATCGCGCTGGTCGCAGCTGCTGGCGGCTCCCGTCAGGACAGCCTGAACACGCTCGGGCTGAGCAATGAAGCCCTTAAAAAGCACCTCGCAGTGGTCTACGAGCGCTTTGCCGTGAATGGATGGGAGGCGCTCAGTCGGGCGATTTAGCGCAAGTGGGCACGTACAGACTACCGCAAAGCCACGACGTTCCGTTGTTTTGCATTGGCCGCTGCATCCAAGACGGCAGGAGCGAGGCTGCCGCTTGCATTTGCAGCTGGTGAAGAACGTCTTCTGGCTGGAATGAACCACGACGAATGACTGCGTCGTCACGCGCGGCCACCCAGACTTGCAGTGCCGCAATCCACACCAAAGCGGCGACCTTGCAGCCGCCGCCTTGGTATTTGTCCTGGACCGTAGTCCCGACGCAGCCTATCGCGTCAGCGGCTTGTAGGTGGCGCGCTTGGGATTGACCGCATCGGCGCCGAGGCGGCGGACCTTGTCGGCTTCGTAGTCCTGGAAATTGCCTTCGAACCATTCGACATGGCTGTCGCCTTCGAAAGCGAGCATGTGGGTGGCCAGGCGATCGAGGAACATGCGATCGTGGCTGATGATCACGGCGCAGCCGGCGAATTCCTCCAGCGCTTCTTCCAAAGCGGCGAGGGTTTCGGTGTCGAGATCGTTGGTCGGTTCGTCAAGCAGCAGGACGTTGGCGCCGCTCTTCAGCATCTTGGCCAGATGCACGCGATTGCGCTGCCCGCCCGAAAGATTGCCCACCTTCTGCTGCTGATCGCCGCCCTTGAAATTGAAGGTCGAGGTATAGGCGCGAGAATTCATTTCGCGCTTGCCCAGCATCAGCACATCGTCGCCACCGGAGATTTCGTCCCACACGGTCTTGTTGGGATCGAGCGAGTCACGGCTCTGGTCGACATAGCCCAGATGCACGTTTTCGGCGACGGTGATACTTCCCGCATCGGGCTGCTCCTGGCCGGTCAGCATCTTGAACAAGGTGGTCTTGCCGGCGCCGTTCGGCCCGATAATGCCGACAATGCCGCCCGGGGGCAGCTTGAAGCTGAGATTGTCGATCAACAGGCGATCACCGAAGGATTTGGAGATGCCCTCGACAGTGATCACGTTCTGGCCCAGGCGCTCACCCGGCGGAATGATGATCTGTGCCGTGTGCGACTGGGTGCGGGCCTCGTTGATCTTGACCAGTTCGTCATAGGCCTTGATACGCGCCTTGGACTTGGACTGGCGTGCCTGCGGCGACATGCCCATCCAGGCCTTTTCGCGTTCCAGCACCTTGGCGCGGGCGGCGTCTTCGCTCTTTTCCTGGGCGAAGCGCTTGGCCTTGGCGTCGAGATAGGCGGAGTAGTTGCCTTCATAGGGCACGCCGCGGCCGCGATCGAGCTCGAGGATCCAGCCGGTGACATTGTCGAGGAAGTAGCGGTCGTGGGTGATGATCAGCACCGCGCCTTCGAATTCGCGCAGGTGGCGTTCGAGCCAGGCGGTGGTTTCGGCGTCGAGATGGTTGGTCGGTTCGTCGAGCAGCAAGAGGTCGGGCTTGCTGAGCAGCAGCGCGCAGAGCGCCACGCGGCGCTTTTCACCGCCCGAAAGATTGGTGACGTCGGCATCGCCGGGCGGGCAGCCCAGGGCTTCCATGGCCACTTCGACCTGGGATTCGAGATCCCACAGGTTCTGGGCGTCGATGATGTCCTGGAGTTTGGTCGCCTCGTCGGCGGTCTCGTCGGAATAGTTCATCATCAACTCGTTGTAGCGGTCAACGACGTCCTTCTTTTCCTTGACGCCCATCATCACATTGCCGAGCACGTTCAGCGCCGGATCGAGCTGCGGCTCTTGGGCGAGATAGCCGATCTTGGCGCCATCGGCCGCCCAGGCTTCGCCGGTGAACTCGGTATCGATGCCGGCCATGATCTTGAGCAGGGTCGACTTGCCCGACCCGTTCGGGCCGAGAATGCCGATCTTGGCGTCGGGGTAGAAGGAGAGGTGGATGTTGTCCAGCACCTTCTTGCCGCCTGCATAGGCCTTACTCATTCCGTGCATGTGGTAGATGAACTGGCGCGCCATGGCGTCATGACCTCTTCAAAGGGATTCTGTGTGGGTTGGCGCCTATGTAGGCCATGCGGCACAGCGGGGCAACGGGGGCGGCGCTTCTCGTGCCGCAGGAAAGGCACCGGATCAGGCGCGCAGGGATACCGGCTCGGTATCGAAGCCACCGACGACGCGATTGCGGCCCTGCGTCTTGGCGGCATAGAGGCGCCGGTCGGCCTCGGAAATCACCGAGCGGCCGGCGAACTGCACCGAGTCCACGAGGCCTATGCTGACGGTGATCGCGAGACCTGGCGCCAGATCGGACCACAGGGTTTGCTCCAGCGCCACCCGGATGGCCTCCATGATCGGCATCGCCTCCACCTGGCCCCTGCCGGCGACGATGAGGGCGAATTCCTCGCCGCCCAGCCGATAGGCAGATACGGGATCGCCCCAGGCGCCGAGCACGCCAGCGAGCCGCTGCAGCACCGCATCGCCGGTCATGTGCGAGAAGCGGTCATTGACCGACTTGAAGTGGTCGATGTCGAGAATGGCGAATGAGAACACCTCGCCCTGGATGCGCTCGAAATGGCTTTCGAAGGCGCGGCGATTGAAAATGCCGGTTAGGGCATCCTTGCTGGCCTCCTCCTCGAGGCGATCGGCGCGCAGCCGCAGGCGCTCATTTTCGAGCTGCATTTCGGTGACCTGGGCGCGGCGGCGGGTGCTCTCGCCCATCTGGTAGACAAAGGCCTCGTGGAAGGCGCGGTAATGCTCGAGCGCGCCCTGGTGATTGCCCAAGGCCGCCTCGACATCGGACAGCCGGCGCAAGGTATTGACCCGGTGATCGAGATTGGCGCCGTTGGCGGCCAGCCGGACCGCCTCCTTGCAGACCGCAAGGGCTTCGTCCAACTGACCCCAGGCGGTCAGCAATTCGCCGCGCGTATAGAGATAGTGGATGCGGCTGCGCGGCCCGACCGTGCCGGGCAGGCTGTCCCACTCATCGAGAAAGGCGCGCGCCATCTCACGATAGCCCAGACCCTGAGCCAGCTCGGCGCCATTGCACAGTGCAATGCGCAGGTTCCACAAATCGCCGCAGGCGCGCGCCGTGTCGATGGCGCGGTCGTTGAACATCATCGCCTTGCGCCGCAGGCGCAGACCGTCCTCGACATGGCCCGCCGCTTCGGCGAATTCGGCCTGCGAGACGACGGAAAAACCCATATTGACCAGTGTCATCGCCGTGGTGGAGGGATCATCGCCCTTTTCGGCGAGGGCCAGCGCCTCCTCGAGCAGCGGATAGGCCAGCTGATCCTGCCGGCACATCATCAGTGCCATGCCCTTGCAGCCGAAGACAAAGCTCAGAAGCGCCGGCAGCGCCGTGTGGCGCGCCATCTGGACGGCGGCATCGGCTTCGGTGAAACCGAGATCGCTGAGGCCCAACTCGACCAGCAGCCAGGAATAGACAGCGGTGGCGAAGGCCTGGCCGTCGTGATTGTCGGTTTCGAAATAGAGCGCCTTGGCTTCGCTGGCCGAGGCCAGGCCCTCATCGGCATAGCCCAGTTGCAGGCAGAACCAGCCGATATGGGTGAGGCACGCAGCCGTGAGGCCGGGATCGCCGAGCTTGCGGGCAACCACGAGCAGCCGCTGGGCCTCGATCAGGCCTTCGGTCGAACGCCCGGTGCGGCTCATCTGGCGACATGCCAGCAGCCCCGCCCGCAGCTCTGTCAGATTGGCCTCGGTCACACCCTGCTCCTCTGCGGGAAGCATGACCGAGGCGCGTAAACAAAGGCGAAAGAGAAATGATCAACACATGCGGACGCCACGCGCCCGCCGGTCAGTAGACGTCTTTGACATACATCTCGTCGGGCACCGGGCCACGGTGATAATCGGGGTGACGGATACGCTCGGGCAGGACGATCTGCTGCTTGGGCACCTCGCCATAGGGGATGGCCGAGAGTAGGTGAGCGATACAGTTGAGCCGGGCCCGCTTCTTGTCGTCGGCCTCGACCACCCACCAGGGGGAGTCGGCGGTGTGGGTGCGGCCGAGCATGTCTTCCTTGGCCTTGGTATAGTCTTCCCAGTGGCGGCGGGATTCCATGTCCATGGGCGACAGCTTCCACTGTTTGAGCGGATCCTGGATGCGCATGCGGAAGCGGAATTCCTGCTCCTCATTGGTGATCGAGAACCAGAACTTGATGAGGATGATGCCGGAGCGCAGCAGCATCTTTTCGAATTCGGGCACGGTGCGGAAGAATTCCTCCAGCTCGTCGGGGGTGCAAAAGCCCATGACCCGCTCGACCCCGGCCCGATTGTACCAGGAGCGATCGAACAGCACCATTTCGCCGGCAGCCGGCAGGTGCGACACGTAACGCTGGAAATACCACTGGGTCTTCTCGCGATCGGACGGCGCCGGCAGCGCGACGACGCGGCAGACGCGCGGATTGAGACGCTGGGTGATGCGCTTGATCGCGCCGCCCTTGCCGGCGGAGTCTCGGCCCTCGAAAATCACCGCAACCTTGAGCTTGTTGTGCACGATCCAATCCTGCAGGCGCACCAGTTCGTGCTGCAGGCGGAACAGCTCGCGGAAGTAGATCTTGCGATCGAGCGACTTGCGCCCTTCCCGCTCGCTGTCCTCCGCCAGCGCCTCGAGATGGTCATCCTCGAATTGCAGCTCGAGCTCTTCGTCGAAACTGTCGGCGATCTCGTCGCGAATGCGGTCGAGTTCTATGGTGAGCTGGTCGAGGCGGTTGAATGCAGGTTCGGTCACGATAAGGCACTCCGGGGTATCGCCACCATTGGCCATACCCCGATTGCGGTTTTGTGACAGTTCGTGCGGCGCCGGACGGCTGCCCCTCAGTTTGCCATGGTCGAGCGATGCGCCCAGCCGGTCATGCGCTTTTCCACCCACGCCATCAGCGCATACATGGCGATGCCCTCGACGGCGAGCATGAGCAGGCCCGCAAAGACCAGCGGCACGTTAAAGTTGGATTGCGCCGAGGCCATCATATTGCCGAGGCCCGAATTGGAAGCCACGGTTTCGCTGACCACCGAACCGACAAAGGCCAGGGTGATGGCGACTTTCAGCGAGCCGAAGAAATAGGGCATGGAGCGGGGAATGCCCACCTTGAGCATGATGTCCATTTTCTTGGCGCCCAGCGCGCGCAGCACGTCCTCGGTTTCAGGCTCGATGGTGGCAAGTCCGGTGGCGACATTGACCACGATGGGAAAGAAGGAAATCAGGAACGCGGTGAGCACCGCGGGCACGGTGCCGATACCGAACCAGATGACGAGGATGGGCACCAGCGCCACCTTGGGAATGGCGTTGAAGCCGATCATGATCGGATAGAGCCCGGCATAGATGGTTTTCGACCAGCCGATGAAGAGGCCTATGCCCAGCCCCGCCACCACGGCGATGAGGAAGCCCAGCACGGTGGTGTAGAGCGTCTGCACCGAATTCTTCCAGATCGGTGACCAGTACTGGACAATAGCTTCGAACACCCGGGACGGCGCCGGCAGGATGGTGTGCGGCAGGCCGGAAACGCGCACTGCCAGCTCCCAGATGACGAAGAGGCCGATGGTGTAGAGGAAGGGGGCCAGGCGCACCCAATTGATCCTGAACATGGGCTTGGGCGGGGTGGCGACGGGCGTTACCGTCTCGAATGTGGTCATGCGGCGGCCCTCGCAGTGGCGATTTCCCCGTGCAGCTTCTGCACCATGTCGTTGAAATCCGGCTCGTAGAGCAGCTCGAGCTGGCGCGGCCGGACGAAGGGCACGACATGCTCGGAAATCACCCGCCCCGGACGGGCGGACATGACCACCACCTTGTCGGCCAGGAAGACGCTTTCGCGCAGGTCATGGGTGACGAGCACGATGGTGACGCCTTGGGCGGCATGCAGATCGCGGATGACGCACCACAGCTCCTCGCGGGTGAAGGCATCGAGCGCGCCGAAGGGCTCGTCGAGCATAAGCAGTTCCGGCTCGTGAATGAGGGCGCGGCAGAGATTGGCGCGCTGCTGCATGCCGCCCGATAGCTGCCAGGGAAATTTGTCGCCAAAGCCCTTCAGCCCGACGGTTTCGAGCAGCTTTTCGGCCTTGGCAATGTATTCCGCCTTGTGGGCGCGCAGCCGATGGCGGTGCTTCTCGACGATTTCGAGCGGCAGGAGAATGTTTTCGAGCGTCGTGCGCCAGGGCAACATGGTGGGGTTCTGGAAGGCCATGCCGACGATCGAGACCGGCTTGGTCACCTGGCTATTGGCGACGATGACGACGCCGGATTGCGGGATATGGAGCCCGGTGGTCAGCTTCATCAGCGTGGACTTGCCACAGCCGGAGGGCCCGACAACGGCGACGAACTCGCCGCGATTGATCCTGAGGTTAAGCCCGCTCACCGCCAGCGTGCCATCTGGCCCGCCATAGCGCATGTCGACATTTTCGATGGAGACCAGGGGGGAGGTCATGGCGGCTCCTTGGCAGGCGGGTGGGCGGAAAAGGACCCGCCCCAGAACATCCTCGTTCCCTCGAAAGAACGTTCTGGGGCGGATAGCCCGGGCGCCCTCACGCCCGGGAGACTGCCAGTAGCCTCAGGGCAGCATGCGCTCTGCGGCGGGCGGCAGATACTGGGCGTCGAAAACCTCCGCGGCGGTGACATTGCCCTTGAGGCCCATGGAAATCTTCAGCGTCTCGATGGAGGCGGCCAGGCGCGCCTCGTCGATACCGCCAAAGCCGTTTTCGACGACATAGGGGGTCTTGATATTCATCTCATTGGCCATGGTCAGACGCTCGGTTTCGGTTTCGAGATTGAGCGTTTCATTGCGGGCCAGAACGGCAGCGGCACCGGCGGCTGGATCGGCCACGGCATCGGCAAAGCCCTTGGCCAGGGCACGAAGGAAGCCCTTGACCGCCTCGGGATTTTCGGCAGCAAAGGTCTCGTTCACCAGCACCGCATTGCCATAGAGATTGAGGCCGTGATCGGCGAAGAGGATGGTGGAAATGTCATCATCCGGCACGCCATTGGCCTTGAGATTGAGAATGACGGAAAAGGCGAAGCCGAAGACGCCATCGACATCGCCGGAGGCCAGCATCGGCTCGCGCACCGGAAAGCCGATGGATTCGATGGTGATGGTGGAGGCGTCTAGCCCGGCCGCTTCGATGAAGGCAGGCCACTGGGCAAAGGCCCCATCGGGCGGCGGCGCGCCGAGCTTCTTGCCCTCGAGCGACTTCGGATCGTCGGTGATCCCCAGCGACTTGCGGCCGATGATGGAAAAGACCGGCTTGTCATAGACCATCATCACGGCCGTGACTGGCTGGGCCGGATCTTCGTCGAGGAACTTGATCAACGAGTTGATGTCGCCAAAGCCCATCTGATAGGCGCCGGTCGCGACGCGCGGGATGGCCTCGACCGAGCCATTGCCGGTATCGATGGTGACGTTGAGTCCTTCCTCGGCGAAATAGCCATTGTCCTGCGCCAACAGGAACCCGGCCGCCGGACCTTCGAAACGCCAGTCCAGCGTGAACTTGATGTCGGTCTGCGCCATGGCCGGCAGTACCGAGAAGCCGGAAATGCTGAGACCCGCGGCCAGTGCCAGGGCGGTGGAGAAGGATCGGCGTGAAAGCATGTCTTGACGTCCCCATTCTTGTCTTGAGGGAAATCAAGCCCAGCAAAAACGCCGATGCAAGCAGAAACTGCTTACATCGGCGCCAATACTTTCAAATGCCTATTTTATGGGCATGTTGGTGCTCAATTGGGCTGGATCAGTAGACGAAAACGGTCAACTGATTGCCCTTCTGCTCCACCGCGAACACCCGATTGGCGTTATAGCTGGAGCGGGTGATCGAGGCATTGACCAGCGGGTCGGCAGCAATCGCGGAGCGCAGCGATTGTCCGAGCCCGCTATTGGAGAGCGCCGCAGCCAGCCAGGTCTGCACTTCCGGGCAGATATCGACGCGACGGATGGCGACATTGCTGGCGCGCTGCCACGAGCCGTCGATGCGGGTGGACTGGATCAGGCGTTCAATCTGGGAGGCAGGCGTGGCCACGCAATTGCTGCCGCTGACGCCACCTGAACCGCTGATAGCGACGCCGTTGCCGCCACCATTGTTGCCGCCGTTACCGCCATTGCCACCGTTGCCACCGTTGCCGCCGTTATTTCCGCCGCCACCGTTATTGCCGCCATTATTGCCGCCACCGCCATTGTTGCCGCCGCCGCCGATATTGACGTCGACATTGGCGAGACTGTCGCCGCCCACCTGCGCATCGACAGTCACATTGCGGTCGAGCAGGCCGACATTAGCATTGACGAGGCCATTATCCCCACCACTTCCAACGGTGGCATTGGCGAGAGGTTGGTTGCCGCTGCCCACCTGGACATCGAGCACCTGGTTCTGGCCACCCAGACCAATATTCACGAGGCCGGAATCAGACGCATCGCCCGATCCCACTGTGATGAGTGAGTTGCTATCCCCGCTGCCGATAATGCCGAGCAGACTATCTGCATAGGCTGGCAGAGATACCCCCGAAAGCAAGACGAGGGACATAAATGTAGCGTGTGTACGTTTCATCGTTCCTTCTCCTTCTGCGCCGGATTGGTCGCATAGGAAAAATACGAAACAGTACTGATTCCGTTTCATCACAGAAAACGGCGCAATAAACAGACAGTAAAAATACTCAGTCGATTGCCGT
This sequence comes from Devosia sp. 63-57, assembly GCF_001899045.1. Taxonomy (NCBI): domain Bacteria; kingdom Pseudomonadati; phylum Pseudomonadota; class Alphaproteobacteria; order Hyphomicrobiales; family Devosiaceae; genus Devosia; species Devosia sp. 63-57. The sequence goes on from NZ_MKUY01000003.1 coordinate 718,192, forward strand.
TCACACGGCGCTAACGATGATGGACTCGGAGGAGAGTTGGGCCGCATTTGCGCAGCACAAAAAGAAGGGCGCGAAACCGAGGTTTCGCGCCCAGCGGGGCGGCCGTAAAGGAGCGTCAACCTTTACGTCCATCCACCCTTCGAAGGGGGAGGCTCTGTTGGCTTTCCCCCAATTCCGGTGTCGCTGCTTCAGCAGTCGACGTGCCCATTCAACGAGACAAATTGCGATGGGTTCCGCAGGCAGTTGCGGCTGAGAAAATTGTGATCGGGATTGGGGTGGAACGGCCTGGGCAACCCCGCAGGCCCGTAATGTGATGGGTCGCTACAAAAACCTCGCCCTGGAGCTTTTCACGTTCTGAATGATGCAGCTCTATCGCTCCCTCCCCCCTTGAGGGGGAGGGCTGGGGTGGGGGGTAGTTCAGTGACACATTGATGGCCCCCCACCCTCAATCCCTCCCCTCAGGGGGGAGGGAGGCGAAAGCGCCTGGGCCCACCTCAGTTTGAATTGATCTACAGCTCGAATGGTGCCTGCATGGCCTGGATGGCCTTGATGGCAGCGGAGGCGCGGTTTTCGACACCGAGCTTGGTGTAGACCTGCTCGAGATGCTTGTTCACCGTGCGCGGGCTGAGGCCCAGAATGTCGCCGATATCGCGATTGGACTTGCCGCGGGCGATCCACAGCAGCACTTCGCTTTCGCGCTGGGTCAGGCCGAACTGCTGGCGCAGGGCGTCCTCCTGCCCCTCCGCCTGCATGCGGCTCAGGCGGAACAGATATTCATCGCCGCCGACCATGCCGAGATAGGAAAACTGCAGACCAGTGGCGCCATTGCCACCCAGCGAAAAGGCGTCGCCGGGCTGGGCCTGTGCGCCCTCGAGCAGGTGCCAGGCGGCGAAATTGGCCGACATCTCGGCCTGCACCCGCGCATCCATGCCGGAGCGTTCGAGCAAGCGATTGGCCTGTGGCGTGGACCACAACACCGTGCCATAGGCGGCAAACGCGACCAGATGCCGGCCGGCGGCATCGAGCGCGATGCGGGCGCTCTGGGCGCGGCGGGCATTGGCCAGGTGAACACGAATGCGAGCGCGCAATTCATCGACATTGATCGGCTTGCTGAGATAATCGACACCGCCGCTTTCAAGCGCATGCACGATATGCTCGGTCTCGGTCAGCCCGGTCATGAAGATGACGGGGACATGGGCGAGCGTCGCCAGCGCCTTCATGCGGCGGCAGGTCTCGAAACCGTCAAGACCCGGCATGACCGCATCCATCAGCACCACATCGGGAATGACCCGCTCGACGATGTTGAGCGCCATGTCGCCGGAGCGCGCCACCAGCACGGTGACGCCGGCATCCTCCAGCGCCGCAGTGAGAAAGCCGAGTGATTCCGGGGAATCGTCTACCAGGAGGACGATGTCCTGTTCTTTCTCAATCCTGCTCATGGCTCACCCGCTCCAGCGCTTCGGCATAAGCCTCGAAATCAAAATTTTCCATATGGCGGCGCAGCACCGCCACCAATGGCAGATTGGCTGGATCGGCGGCCAGTTCCGTCAGCCTTGTCTCGATCCCCCGTACATGGCCGATTTGCCCCAGATTGGCGAGATCGCGCAAGGCCTCGGCGCCGGGGGATTTTAGCGCGGCAGTCTGGGCGGCCGGAGCGGATGGCGGCACGGCATGGGTCCAGTCTATCGCCAGATGCGTGCCCAGCTTGTCGATCAGCTGGTTGAGCTCGAAGGGCTTGGCCAGCGTGTCGGAATGACCGGCATCGGCGCCGGTGGGATTAGCGCCATCGCCGATATTGGCCGAGAGCATGATGATGGGGGCAGCGATGCCGCGCTCGCGCAGCGCGGCGACGAGGTCCCAGCCGCTCATCCCCGGCATGCGGATGTCGATGAAGTAAAGATGGGGGGCAAATGCTGCCATCCCCTCGCTCGAAGCGTCACCCTCGGGCTTGACCCGAGGGGCCTGCACTTGTGGAGAATTGGGCAAGTTAAGAGCCCTCGGGTCGAGCCCGAGGGTGACGATCTGTGGTGGCGTGACGATCTTGGGTGGGGTTGCGGCCGGTGTGAGGGAGGCCGATCGCTGCTTGGACGGCCAAGCCCATGCATCGAGCTTGGCCAAACACTCGTCCCCACTCTCTGCCGACACCACCGCAAAGCCCAGCGGCTCGAGCATCTGGCGCATGAGCTCGCGGTGGTCTTCGTTGTCGTCCACCACCATGATGGTGCGCGCCGGGCCGGTATAACCGGTGATCGGCTGCGTGTTGGCGAGGCGCTTGGCTGGCCGCTCGACCTTGGCCAGCATGAGCCGGGCCATAAAGCGGGTCCCCTGCCCCGGCGTGCTGGTGACGGTGATTTCCCCGCCCAGCGTTTCGGTGAGGAGCTTGGTGATGGTGAGACCGAGGCCAAGGCCGGGGGTGAAGCGGTTTTTCTCGGCCTCGCCGCGCACGAAGGGCTCGAAGATGTGGGGGAGATCGTCTGCCGTGATGCCGGAACCGCTATCCTCGATGGTGAAAGTCGCCACCTGCATGCGATAGCCGACATCGAAGCTGACATGGCCGGCACTGGTGAACTTGATGGCGTTGGAGAGCAGGTTGACGAGGATCTGCCGCAGCCGCTTTTCGTCCGTGCGCACATAGGCGGGCAGCGCCTTGGCGCGACTGTGGCGGAATTCCAGCCCCTTGGCCTGGGCCTGCAGGCGGAACATGTCGACAAGCTGGTCGAGGAAATCCTGCAGGTTGATCTCGTTGGAATAGACCTGCAGCCGCCCGGCCTCGATCTTGGAAATATCGAGCAGGCCATCGATGAGACCGGACAGATGCTCGGCGCTGCGGCGGATGACCTGCACCGAACCCCGGCGATTTTCGGGCATGGCGGCGTCGCGTTCCAGGACCTGCGCATAGCCCATCACTGCATTGAGCGGCGTGCGCAATTCGTGACTGAGGCCGACGACGTAGCGGCTCTTGGCCTGATTGGCGGCCTCGGCCTTTTCCTTGGCGCGCTGCAATTCGGCATCGGTGCGGCCATGCGCGTCGATTTCCTTGAGCAGCAACGTGTTTTGCCGGGAGCTTTCCTCCTCGGCGACGAGGCGGCTGTCATGCGCCAGGACCAGAAACCAGGTCATGATCCCGGCGGCGACGGCGAAGACGAAGAAGACGACGAGCAGCGTGCCGCCCACCACATCGGCTGTGTGCGGGGCCGAGCGACCCGCGAAATAGTAGATGAGGCCCAAAATGCCGGCGAGAATGGCTGTGGCTACGGCCATGGAGATGCCGTAACGGCCCAACCGGCTCTGGAGCTTGTCGATCATCCATTGCGGCAACACCGTCGCGGCGACGGCGTGGGTCTGAGCCCGGAAATGCGCCTTGGGCTTGCACATGTCATGGCAGCGCGCATCGAGCGAACAGCAGAGCGAGCAGATCGGCGCCGCATAGGCGGGACACCAGGCCATGTCCTCTGGCTCGAAAGGATGTTCGCAGATCGAGCAGGTGACAACAGTCTTGTTGGCCCAGGCTTTGCGCGGCTTGCGGGCAAGATAGTATTTGCCCCTGGTGGCCCAGGCGATGGTGGGCGAGGCGATGAAGCAGACGACAAGGGCAATATAGGGCGCAAGCGCCGCCGCCATCTCGCCGAAGAGACCGAAATGGGCGGCGAGCGCAATGGTGGCCGAGAGCAGCATCGAGCCGACGCCCACCGGATTGATGTCGTAGAGATGGGCGCGCTTGAACTCGATGCCCGGAGGGGCCAGGCCCAATGGCTTGTTGACGAAGAGGTCTGCAGAGATCGAGCAGAGCCAGGCCATGGCAATGATCGAGAAGGTGCCAAGCGTCTCTTCGAGCAAACGATAAATGCCCAGCTCCATCAACAGGAGCGCGATGGCGACGTTGAACAACAGCCAGACGACGCGGCCGGGATGGCTATGGGTGAGGCGGGAGAAGAAGTTCGACCAGGCCAGCGAGCCGGCATAGGCGTTCATGACATTGATCTTGAGCTGGCTGATGACCACGAAGCCGGCCATCAGCATCAGCGCCACGAATTCATTGGGAATCATGTAGCCGAAGGCGACGGCATACATATAGCCCGGCTCGGAGGCGTGTTCGGGGGAGACCCCGGAGGATAGGGCGAGGAAGGCGAGGAACGAGCCGGCGATCAGCTTGGGCGCCCCCACGGCCACCCACCCTGCCCCGGCGAGAAAGATGCCAAGCTTCTGCCGCCATTTCGGCGCGCCCTCGGCGGGGAGGAAGCGCAGGAAATCCACCTGTTCGCCGATCTGGGTCATCAGCGCCAGGATGACGGCGGAAGCAGCGCCGAACTTGGCGACGTCGAAGGCAGCGATACTGCCGGCCGCGCCTTCGGGCTGGCCCAGGCCATTGAAGGCGCGCCAGAGATCGAACTTCTCCCAATCCATGAAGGCGATGAAAACGAAAGGCAGGACGTTGAGCACGATCCAGAATGGCTGGGTGATGAGCTGGAAGCGGCTGATCATGCGGATGCCGTGGGTGACCAGCGGGATCACCGCCACGGCGGAAATGATGTAGCCGATCCAGAGCGGCAGGCCGAAAGCCAGCTGCAAGGCGCTGGCCATAATCGAGGCTTCGATGGCGAAGAGGATGAAGGTGAAGCTGGCATAGATCAGCGATGTGATGGTCGAGCCGATATAGCCAAAGCTCGCTCCACGGGTGAGCAGATCGACATCGACGCCATGCCGGGTGGCGTAGCGCGCAATGGGCACGCCGACCAGCAGAATGGCGATGGAAGCGATCAGAATGGCGATCAGCGCATTGGTGGTGCCATAGCTGAGGGTGATGGCGCCGCCGATGGCTTCGAGCGCAAGGAACGAGATGGCGCCGATGGCGGTCTGCGAGATTCGGTCATTGGAAAAGCGCCGCGCCGACTTGGCCGTGAAGCGCAGCGCATAGTCTTCCAGGGTTTGGTTGGCGACCCAGCGATTATATGCGCGCCTGACCGGAATGATCCTCTGCCGTGCCATGATCCGCCCAGGCCTTAACCAGTTTTGCGCGTTGCCCAAAAAATCGCCAGGGCCTTCATTAGCATGAAACCAACCGAAATCACGCGGTTTTTCAGGCCTTTCGCTGACCGGCGCGCGGTGTGCCGCTGGGCGGTTACGTCAATCGACGTATAGGGCTCAAGTTAAGAATGGTCCCAGTGTCTCCCCAGACGCCTCCCTTGGTGTCTCGGGGAACAAATCTTCAGAGGGACTAACACAATGACCTATTTCAGCGCCAAAAGCGCTCTGCTCGCTGCGGTTCTCGCCGGCAGCGTCTCGCTGTCCATGACGCCGGTCATGGCCCAGGACGACACCATCAAGGTCGGCATTCTGCATTCGCTGTCGGGCACGATGGCCATTTCCGAAACCACGCTCAAGGACACGATGCTGTTCCTGATCGAACAGCAAAACGCCAAGGGCGGTCTTCTCGGCAAGCAGATCGAACCCGTCGTGGTCGATATCGCTTCCGACTGGCCGCTGGCCGCCGAACTGGCCCGCCAGTTGATCGAGGTGGACGATGTCGACGCCGTGTTCGGCTGCTGGACCTCGGTGTGCCGCAAGTCGGTGCTGCCGGTGTTCGAGGAACTGAACAGCCTGCTGTTCTACCCCGTCCAATATGAGGGCGAGGAAAGCCAGCGCAACGTCTTCTATACCGGCGCTTCGCCCAACCAGCAGGCCATTCCGGCCGTCGACTATCTGATGAATGACGAGGGCGTCGAGCGCTGGGTGCTGGCCGGCACCGACTATGTCTATCCGCAGACCACCAACAAGATCCTCGAGCAATACCTGCTCGACAAGGGTGTGGCCGCCGAAGACATCATGATCAACTACACGCCCTTCGGTCATTCCGATTGGCAGACCATCGTCTCCGATATCAAGGCTTTCGGTTCGGCCGGCAAGAAGACCGCCGTGGTCTCGACCATCAACGGCGATGCCAACGTGCCGTTCTACCGTGAGCTGGGCAACCAGGGCATCAAGGCCGAGGATATCCCGGTCGTGGCCTTCTCGGTGGGCGAGGAAGAACTCTCCGGCTTCGACACCACCCCGCTGGTGGGGCACCTGGCCGCCTGGAACTACTTCATGAGCGTCGATACGCCCGAGAATGCCGAGTTCATCAAGGCCTGGCACGACTATATCGGCGACGACAAGCGCGTCACCAATGACCCGATGGAAGCCCATATGATCGGCTTCAACCTCTGGGTGAAGGCTGTCGAAGCTGCCGGCACCACCGATTCAGACGCCGTCATCGACGCTATTGTCGGGCTGGAAACCCCGAACCTGACCGGCGGCATGGCCAAGATGCTCCCGAACCACCACATCACCAAGCCGGTGCTGATCGGTGAAATCCAGGATGATGGCCAGTTCTTCGTGGTCTGGGAAACCGAAGATCTCGTCCCCGGCGATGCCTGGTCCGACTATCTGCCGGAATCCAAGATGCTGGAAGCCGATTGGACCGCCCCGATCAACTGCGGCAACTACAATACCGAAACCAAAACCTGCGGCGCCGCGGCGCAGTAAGTCAAGGGCCACCCCCACCTAACCTCCCCCTGAAGCAGGGGGAGGGATGGGCCGGTGGCTGAGGCGAGATCTCACCCAAGCACAAATCTTCCCCTCCCCCTCCTTAAGGGGGAGGCCGGGTGGGGGTTCTCTCCACACCACACCAAAAACCAAGGACGCCAGAACCATGACCATTCTCCGCGCAATTCGCCTGGTGCTTATGGCCCTGCCGTTCCTGATATTTCCAAATGCCCACGGCCAGGATGCCAGCGCAGACATTCCGGCCCTCGTACAATCAATGGGCCAGGCCAGCCTCAAGGAATTGGGGCAGATCGTCACCGATCTGGCCGCGACCGGCGATACCAGCGTCGTCCCCGCTTTGCAGGCTCTCGCCGATGGCACGCTCTATGCCGACAAGACATCAGGCCTCGTCGCCATCCAGCGCGGCGCGGCGTATGTCGATCCGGTATCCGGCGAAGCGATCGATCCAGCCGAAGGCGCCGATTTCGCGCGCATCCGCATCAATAACAGCCTGCGCCGCGACGTTTCGGTGGCGGTGAGCGGCATGACCTTGATGAGCGAGAGTGCGGCGACCCGTCTCTCTGCCGCCAACGCTTTCATGGCCAAGCCCGATCCCGCCATTCTGCCGCTGCTGGATGAGGCCATTGCCGAGGAAACCGACGCCAATGTGCTCAAGGCCATGCAGACGGCGCGGGCGGTGACCATCCTCGCCAGCGACGACGCCAGCATCGACGACAAGAGTGCCGCCGTGCCGCAGGTCGCCGCCAATGCCGGGCGCGCCGCCATAACCATTCTGACCGGCGCGCTGAACTCCGCACCCGAAGAGCTGCGCCCCACGATCCAGTCGGCCCTGGCCGGTCTTGAACAGGAACGCGCTGTGTGGGGTGCCTTGCAGAATGTGTGGTTCGGCATTTCGCTGGGCTCGGTGCTGCTGCTGGCCGCCATTGGCCTGGCCATCACCTTCGGGGTCATGGGCGTCATCAACATGGCACATGGCGAGATGGTGATGCTGGGCGCCTATACGACCTTCATGGTGCAGTTGGTCATCCGCCAGAATTTTCCGGGACTGCTGGATTACTCGCTGCTGATCGCCCTGCCCTGCGCCTTCCTCGTCACCGGGGCCATTGGCGTCGGCATCGAGCGCGGCGTCATTCGCTGGCTCTATGGCCGCCCGCTTGAAACCCTGCTCGCCACCTGGGGCATTTCGCTGATCCTGCAACAGACGGTGCGCTCGATTTTCGGGCCGACCAACCAGATGGTCATCGCCCCCACATGGATGAGCGGCTCGACCGAATTCTTCGGCCTCTCCATCACCTATGGCCGGTTCTGGATCGTCATTTTCGCGTTGATCGTGTTCTTCATGCTGCTGCTGGTGCTCAACCGCACGCCGCTGGGGCTGCAGATGCGCGCCGTGACGCAGAACCGCCGCATGGCCTCGGCCATGGGCATCCGCACCCCCTTTGTCGACGCCATGACCTTCGGGCTGGGCTCGGGCATTGCCGGTCTGGCGGGCGTGGCGCTGACCCAGATCGACAATATCTCGCCGAACCTGGGCCAGAACTACATCATCGACAGTTTCATGGTCGTGGTCTTCGGCGGCGTCGGCAATCTCTGGGGCACGCTGGTCGGCGCCCTGACGCTGGGCGTGGCCAACAAATTCCTCGAACCCTATGCCGGCGCAGTGCTGGGCAAGATCCTGATCCTGGTGCTGATCATCCTCTTCATCCAGCGGCGTCCAAGAGGGCTGTTCGCGCTCAAGGGCCGGGCGGTGGAGCAGTGATGATGACGCTCAGAAGCTTTGGTTCCTTCGCTCCCTCCCCCCTTGAGGGGGAGGGCCGGGGTGGGGGGTCCATCAGTGACGAACATAACCACCCCCTCCCTCAGTCCCTCCCCTCAAGGGGGAGGGAGGCGCAGGAGCCGATGGCTCACTGCATCATCGACGCAATGCGGAGTGCCTGCCCATGCTGACCCAAGCCCTGTTCCGCGCGCTCGACCGCAAAGCCATCTGGGTCATCTCTATCTTCCTCGCCGTGGCCGTGCTCGTGCCCATGGCCAATCTGCTGATCCCGCCGGGGCAATTCGGCCATGTGCCGACCTATCTGGTCTCGCTGATGGGCAAGTACCTGGCCTATGCCATCCTCGCGCTCGCACTGGATCTGGTCTGGGGCTATTGCGGCATTCTTTCGCTGGGCCATGGGGCGTTTTTCGCGCTCGGTGGCTATGCCATGGGCATGTACCTCATGCGCCAGATCGGCACGCGCGGCGTCTATGGCAATCCGGTCCTGCCCGACTTCATGGTGTTCCTCAACTGGAAGGAACTGCCCTGGTATTGGTTGGGCTTCGACAATTTCTGGTTCGCCATGGCCATGGTAGTGCTGGTCCCCGGTCTCCTCGCCTTTATCTTCGGTTTCTTCGCCTTCCGCAGTCGCGTCACCGGCGTCTATCTCTCGATCATGACGCAGGCCATGACCTTCGCGCTGCTCTTGGCCTTCTTCCGCAACGATATGGGCTTTGGCGGCAATAATGGGCTGACCGATTTCAAGGACATTCTGGGCGCCCCGGTGCAGGCACAGACGACGCGGCTGGCGCTGTTTGCCGCCACCGCCATCGCGCTGGCCATCTCGGTGCTGATCTGCTCGCTGATCGTCAATTCCAAGCTGGGCAAGGTGATGGTCGCGGTGCGCGATGCCGAAAGCCGCACGCGCTTTCTTGGCTATCGCGTCGAATATGTGAAGCTGTTTGCCTTCACGGTGTCGGCCATCATGGCCGGGATTGCCGGGGCGCTTTATGTGCCGCAGGTGGGCATCATCAATCCCGGCGAATTCGAGCCGGGCAATTCCATCGAAGTGGTGATCTGGACGGCCGTGGGCGGACGCGGCACGCTGATCGGGCCGATCATCGGCGCCATCGTGGTCAATCTGGGCAAATCCTGGTTCACCACCACCCTGCCCGAGCTTTGGCTGTTCGCACTCGGCGCGCTTTTCGTGGTCTCAACCCTGTTCCTGCCCAAGGGCATTGTCGGGCTATGGGCGCAAATCTTTGGCCGGCGCAAGCCGGTTGCCGATGCGCCGCCGGCGACCCCAGAACAATCCAGCGACATGGAAAAGGGCGAGGACCCGGCCAGCTTCGCCCCAGCAATCCAGCCCAAGCCTGCGGAGTAAAGCCATGAGCAAGGCACAGGACACGATGCTCTACCTCGATGGCGTCTCGGTGGCCTTCGACGGCTTCAAGGCCATTAACGGGCTTTCGATCATCGTCGGACCGGCCGAAATGCTGGCCATTATCGGCCCCAATGGCGCCGGCAAGACCACGATGATGGATATCATCACCGGCAAGACCAGGCCGGACGCTGGTGAGGTGCTGTTCGATGGCCGCACCGACCTCACCAAGATGGACGAGGCAGCCATTGCCAATCTCGGCATTGGCCGCAAATTCCAGAAGCCCACCGTGTTCGAGAGCCACACGGTCTGGGACAATCTGGAAATGGCGCTGAAAAAGCCGCGCGGCATCTTTCCGGCGCTGTTCTACACGGCCAGCGCCGACGACATCGCCCGCATCACAGAAATCCTCGAAACTGTGCGCCTGCTCCATCGCAAGGACGAGTTCGCGGCCAATCTCAGCCATGGGCAGAAGCAATGGCTGGAGATTGGCATGCTGCTTGCACAAGATCCCAAGCTGCTGCTGGTCGACGAACCGGTGGCGGGCATGACCGATAGCGAGACCGAGGAGACTGCGAAATTGCTGCGTGAGATCGCAAAAACCCGGTCGGTTGTCGTCGTCGAACACGACATGAGCTTTGTGCGCGCACTGGGCTCGCGCGTGGTGTGCCTGGCCGAAGGCGCGGTGCTAGCCGAGGGCACGCTGGACCAGGTCAGTGCCAATCCCATCGTGATCGAAAGGTATCTGGGACGATGACATCAGCGCTCTCGATCGACGCCATCGACCTCCACTACGGTGCAGCGCAGGCCCTGAAGAAGATTTCGCTGACTTGCGAACCCGGGCGGATCACGGCGGTACTCGGCCGCAACGGCGTCGGAAAATCCTCGACGCTGCGCGCCATCACCGGCATCAACCACATCTCATCGGGTGCCATAACTTTCGGCAGCGAAGTGCTGAAAAAAGCGGCACCCTACAAGCGCGCGTGGATGGGGATCGGCTATGTGCCGCAGGGACGCGAGATTTTCCCGCTGCTGACGGTCAAGGAAAACCTCGAGACCGGCTATGCCGGCCTGAAGCGCGGCGAGCGCAATATTCCCGACTACATTTTCGAGCTGTTCCCGGTGCTCAAGTCCATGCTTGGGCGGCGGGGCGGCGATCTCTCGGGTGGCCAGCAACAGCAGCTGGCAATCGGCCGCGCGCTGGTCACCCGACCCAAAGTGCTGGTTCTGGACGAACCCACCGAGGGTATCCAGCCCTCGATCATCAAGGATATCGGCCGGGCGCTGCAATTTCTGCGCGACGAGAAGGGCATGACCATCCTCTTGGTCGAGCAGTTCCTCGATTTCTGCCGCGAGATTGCCGACGATATCTATGTGATGGATCGCGGGGAAATCATGCATTCAGGTCCCGCGAGCGACCTCGATCGGGACGATGTGCGCCGGCATTTGATGGTGTAAAAAGCAATGCACCCGGCCGAAGCCGGGTGCAGTGGGTAATACGATGATCTGCGACTTAGTTAGCCGTGACCAGACCAGCGTCGATACAGGCCTGCAGGTCGATCGTGTCCAGGTCGACCGTAGGAGAGGTCGAGGTATTGGCAGCGTCGGTTTCAGCCTGGGCGTTCTCGACCGGCGTCTCGGCAGCGGCATCACCCTGCGGCTGGCCAGCCTGCGAGTCAGAGGTATCGCGCAGCTTGAGGGTATCGCAGTGGGCCTGGACGACGGCGAGGTCGGATTCAGACACTTCAGCACCATTGATCATGGTCTGAGCGAAAGCCGGAACCGACATGGCAAGACCAGCGGCGATGGCGACAACGGACAGAGTCGATTTGAGAGTCATGTTCGTAACCTCTTGATAAATCGTGATGAAAGCGTTTGCGCTCACCCTGATAACGAGGTCGGGAGCATTGGGTTGCGATGAAAAATACGCTTTTGAAAAACGTGATCGCAACCACCCCGCAACTGCAGCGCGCCCGGGGCGCCGCAGCCATCGTCACCAAGCAGCGTGACGGGCGCACCCGGCTCGACCAATTGTTCCAGGATGGCTGCGGCAAGATCCGCCTGCCCAACACCCATTCCAGCGCCCTCGAGGCGGTATTGATCAATACGGCGGGCGGCATTACCGGCGGAGATCAGTTGCAGTGGCGCGCCGAGGTGGCGGCGGGCGGACATCTGGTGGTGACCACTCAGGCCTGCGAGCGCAGCTATCGTTCGACCGGCGATACCGCCAGGGTCGAAACCCGGCTCAAGGTTGGCGCGGGCGCGCATCTGGACTGGCTGCCGCAGGAAACCATCCTGTTCGAAGCCAGCAAGCTCGACCGTCGGCTGGACATCGAACTCGACGCGGGCGCGACCCTTACCGCCATCGAGGCCATCCTGCTGGGGCGCGATGCCATGGGCGAGGAAGCGCGCGACGCCGAACTGCGCGACAACTGGCGCATTTATCGCTGTGGCCGGCTCATCCATGCCGAGGCCACGCAGCTGACCGGAGCCGGCAGCGAGCGCGATGGCCTGTCGCTGCTGGCCCATTGTCGGGCCTTCGCCTCCATCGTCCATATCGCGGCCGATGCCGACCGCGCCGAAATACTGCGCGACCGCATCCGCACCATTCTGCCCGCAAATGGGCAAATCGCTGCCAGCGCCAATGGCGAACGCCTGGTGATCCGGGCCATGGCGCGGAGCGGGCTTGCACTGCGGCGGCTGATCGTTCCAACCTTGCTCGAACTCACCGGCGCCGGCAGCCTGCCGCGCCTCTGGCACCTCTAGGACGCAGAAGATGAACCTCACTCCCCGCGAAAAAGACAAGCTGCTGGTGGCCATGGCCGCCATCGTCGCCCGCAAGCGCCTGGAACGCGGCGTCAAGCTCAACCATCCCGAGGCCATCGCTCTCATCACCGACTTTGTGGTGGAAGGCGCCCGCGACGGCCGCCCGGTGGCCGAACTGATGGAAGCCGGCGCCCACGTCATCACCCGCGAGCAGGTGATGGAGGGCATCGCCGAGATGATCCACGACGTGCAGGTGGAAGCCACCTTTCCTGACGGCACCAAGCTGGTCACCGTCCACCAACCCATTCGATAAGAGAGGCAAACCATGCTTAAGCGCAGCCTGCTGGTCCTGGCCATTTCGGCCGCCGCCACCCTTCCCGCCTTTGCCCACCTGGATCCGGGTGAGCACGGCTCCTTTGCCGCCGGCTTCAGCCACCCGCTGTTCGGCCTCGACCATATTCTGGCGATGATCGCGGTCGGCCTCTGGGCCGCGCAACAGGGTGGACGCGCCATCTGGATGGTCCCCGCCGCCTTCGTCGGGACCATGGCCGTGGGCTTTGCATTGGCCATTGCCGGCGTGCCCCTGCCCTTCGTAGAGCCGGTGATCCTGGCCTCGGTTATCTTTATCGGCATCGCCATTGCCCTGGCCCTGCCCATCCCGACCCCGGCAGTGGCGGCCATGGTCGGCTTCTTCGCCTTCTTCCATGGCCATGCCCATGGCGGTGAGCTGGGCGAGGCCGGCGCCTGGCAGTTCGCCATCGGCTTCATGCTCGCCACCGCCCTGCTGCATGCCGTCGGTATTGGTGCTGGGGTGCTGCTGTCCCGCGTCAGCGGCAAGCTGCTGACCCGCGTCGCGGGCGCGGCAACGGCGCTGGGCGGGCTCTATCTCGCCTTCGGCGCCTGAGGAGAAGCGCGATGATCCCCGGCGAAATCATTCCGGCCCAGGGCGATATCGAACTCAATGTCGGTGCGCCCGTCATCACCATCGAGGTCGCCAATACCGGCGACCGCCCGATCCAGGTCGGCTCGCATTACCACTTCTACGAGACCAATGCGGGGCTGAGTTTTGCGCGCGAAGCGGCGCGCGGCATGCGGCTCGACATTGCCGCGGGCACTGCCGTGCGCTTCGAGCCGGGCCAGGCCCGCGAGGTCAGGCTGGTGCCGATCTCGGGCGATCGCCGCATCTACGGCTTCCGCCAGCAGGTCATGGGCCCGCTGTGAGGCGGGGCGGCGACATTGCAAATTCAGGCCCGGCGCCATGGCGCTGCGGGCCGAAAGCTGCTTTAAGGTCCGCCGCACGCATCAACAGGCCGGGACCCGATCATGACCGAGCAGACCACTTCCCCGAGCAAGGAAGCCGAATTCAAGCAGCGCTTTACCGCCGTGCTGAAGGACCTTCAGGAAGTCGGATCGCAGGATGGCGAAGCCATGGCGCTGGTGGGCAGCCTTGCCGGCGAGCTGGCGGCCAAGCTCGAGCAGACCAGCTGGAGCGGCGCCAAGTCGGTGATGACAGGCGAAACCTATTCCAACCTGCTCAAGACCTTCGAGGCCCAGGGCAACGAGCATCACAAGGCGGGCCGGATCAAGCATTCCTACGCCATCCAGCTGCTGTCGATCTCGCTGATCGCCGCCACCCAGCGTGCCGACGCCATCATGGCTGCCGGCGAGCAATTGCTGGACGGCGTGATCGATCATACGGTTTCGGTGTACAATACGCAGAAGGCCAAGCCGAAGAACTAGTCTCGGCGGGGCAAAGCAGGTTTCACGCCCACATATTGGGCGATGGCCAGTATTCAGAAGCAAGCTTTTCGGGGGCTCGTGGCCCCATCACAACGCTCGGGCGCTTAGGCTCCTGTCCTCCCTCCCCCCTTGAGGGGGAGGGCCGGGGTGGGGGGTGGTTCAGCGTTTCACTGATGGACCCCCACCCTCAGTCCCTCCCCTCAAGGGGGAGGGAGGCGATAGAGCCCGAGGGCGGAGCGGTGGAAGCCGCTGCGATCTGCCGCCTACTGGAACGGCTTGGGTTCGAGGCTGCGGAGATAGAGGATCAGCGCGGCCATATCGTCGGCGCTCATCCGGTCGTAATGCGGGTAGGACATGGGCGGGAACATCGCCACGTCGCCCGGACGCATGCCCTTGCGGATCATGGTTTCCACCTCTGCGTCGCTGAACTGGGCCAGCTCGGTCGGGGTGATATTGGCGGAAACCGAGGTGCCCCACGGCCCGTGGAATTCATTGCCGCCGGCCCCCAGCAGCGTCTCGAACTGCGGCGCCCCATTGGGGCCAAAGGGCGTGTGGCAGACCGTGCAATGGCCCAGCGGTCCGGCGAGATAGGCGCCGTATTCGACCGAGACGCCCGCAGGCACATCGGCGACGCTGGTCACCGGCGGGCCCCAGGCCGGGGGCAGCGGAATGCGATATTCGGACTTGCCGGGATCGTTCTCCACCGCCGGAATGCTGCGCAGATACATCACGATCGACGCCAGATCAGTGTCGGAAATGCCGTGATAGACCTCGAACGGCATGGGCGGCCCGATGATCGAGCCATCGGGGCGGACGCCTTCGCGAATGGCCCGGCCCAGTTCCTCATCGCTCCAGCCGGCGATTTCGCCCCCGGGCGTGATATTGGGCGCAATGGCGGTGAAAGCCTCGCTGTCCTCCACGACGCGCCCGCCCAGCGCCTTGCTCATATCCGGCCCATTCGGACCGAACGGGGTGTGGCAGCTGCCGCAGGCACCGATGGAGTTGACGATATAGTCGCCGCGCTCGACGCTCGGCTCGGCGGCCATGGCAGCACTTCCGGCAAGAAAGCCGGCACAGACAATTGTCGCGAATACCCTCAAGGTCATTTCAGCCTCTCTCCCTCCGAAACGGGAGCAAGAATAGGGCCGAAACGGATGGCCGTATATTTGAATATAGACCTCAGATTTGTTGCAGGAACCGGCCTCGCACCGGTCCTTCCCACCGTCCCAGCCTGACCCGGAGCCATCCCATGCCCGCCCGCATTTCACGCGCCACCTATGCCGATATGTATGGCCCGACCACCGGCGACAAAGTGCGCCTGGCCGATACCGAACTCTTCATCGAGGTGGAGAAGGATTTCACCATCTATGGCGAGGAGGTGAAGTTCGGCGGCGGCAAGGTGATCCGCGACGGCATGGGCCAATCGCAGCGCACGCGCGCCGAGGGCGCGGTCGATACCGTCATCACCAATGCGCTGATCGTTGATCACACCGGCATCTACAAGGCCGATATCGGGCTCAAGAACGGCGTGATCGTCGGCATCGGCAAGGCCGGCAATCCCGATACGCAGCCGGGTATCGACATCATCATCGGGCCCTCGACTGAAGCAATTGCCGGCGAGGGCAAGATCATCACCGCGGGGGGCATGGACGCGCATATCCATTTCATCTGCCCGCAGCAGATCGAGGAAGCGCTGATGAGCGGGGTCACCACCATGCTTGGCGGCGGCTCCGGCCCTGCCCATGGCACCCTGGCCACCACTTGCACCGGCGCTTGGCATATCGAGCGCATGATCGAGAGTTTCGACGCCTTCCCGATGAACCTGGCGCTGGCCGGCAAGGGCAATGCTTCTGTCCCTGCCCCGCTGGAGGAAATGATCCTCGCTGGCGCCTCCTGCCTCAAGCTGCACGAGGATTGGGGCACCACCCCCGCCGCTATCGACAATTGCCTGTCCGTCGCGGACGCCTTTGACGTGCAGGTGATGATCCATACCGACACGCTCAATGAAAGCGGCTTTGTCGAGGACACGGTAGGCGCTTTCAAGGGCCGCACCATCCATGCCTTCCACACCGAAGGCGCCGGTGGCGGCCATGCGCCGGATATTCTGAAGGTTGCGGGCCTGCCGAACGTCATCCCCTCCTCGACCAATCCGACCCGGCCCTATACGCAAAACACCATTGCCGAACATCTCGACATGCTCATGGTCTGCCACCATCTCGACCAGTCCATCCCCGAAGACGTGGCCTTTGCCGAAAGCCGCATCCGCAAGGAAACCATCGCGGCGGAAGACATTCTTCATGACATGGGGGCGCTGTCGGTGATTTCGTCGGACAGCCAGGCCATGGGCCGCGTCGGCGAAGTGCTGATCCGCACCTGGCAGACCGCCGACAAGATGAAGCGCCAGCGTGGTCGCCTACCGGAGGAAAGCGGCAACAACGACAACTATCGCGTGCGCCGCTACATCGCCAAATACACCATCAATCCAGCCATCGCGCATGGCATGAGCCAGCATATCGGCTCGGTGGAAGTGGGAAAGCGCGCCGACCTCGTCCTGTGGAACCCCGCCTTCTTTGGCGTGAAGCCGGATATGGTGCTGCTGGGCGGCTCCATCGCCGCCGCGCCGATGGGCGACCCCAATGCCTCGATCCCCACGCCGCAGCCCATGCATTACCGGCCGATGTTCGGCGCCTATGGCAAGCTGGTCAGCCGCTCATCGGTGGTATTCATCTCCCAGGCCGCCCATAATGCCGGCCTGCGCGGGCGGCTGGGGGTCGACAAGCAATTGCTGCCGGTGAGCAATACCCGTTCCGGCATCGGCAAGGCGGCCATGAAACTCAACACCGCCACTCCTGTCATCGACGTGCACCCCGAAACCTACGAGGTGCGCGCCGATGGGGTGCTGCTGACCTGCGAGCCGGCCACGGTCCTGCCCATGGCGCAGCGTTACTTCCTGTTCTAGAGGCGCAAAGCCTTGCCAGACCTCGCAATCGCCATGATTGTGGGGAGGGTCGAATCTGGGCGCTTCGCCCATTTTCGTCCCCTGGAGATCGCCATGACCAAGACCAGACTTCTGCTCGCCGCCACGTTCTCTACGCTGCTTGGCGCCGCCCCTGCTTTGGCGCAGAGCGAAACCCCCGCCGCACCGGCCACCAGTGAAACGCCGGCCCCGATCGCTGCGCCGGCGACGGCCTCGGCCGCCCTGACGCTGACGCTTGAAAGCACGGGCGATATCGAGCGCAATATCGTCGTCTATCAGTGCGAGAACGGCACGGCGCTCACCGTGCAATATATCAATGCCGCCCCCAATTTCCTCGCCATCGTGCCGGTGGACGGGCAGAACCATGTCTTTGCCACCACCATTTCAGGCTCCGGCGCCCGCTATGTCTCCGGCCCCTATGAATGGTGGAGCCACCAGGGCGAAGGCACGCTGCGCGACCTGATGCAGGACGAAAACGCCGCTCCGCTCGCCAGCTGCACCGAAACCGGTTCGACGCCATAATACACGGCTATGGACCATTTCTCCGCAGCAGAAGTTTTTCCGCATATTCGCATTCTGCTGGGCACCGTCATCGGCCTTGGCCTGACGCGCCTGCTGACGAAGCTGGCGGGCTTCGTGCAGCATCCGGACAAAAATCCGCCATCGCTGCTGCACCTGCTCTGGGTCGGCTCGCTGATCATCGAGCTGGTGCTGTTCTGGTGGTGGCAACTGGCGCTTGTCCGGATCGAGACCTGGACCTTCGGCGTGACGATCTTCCTCGTCACCTATGCGATGATGCTGTTCTTCCTGTGTGCCCTGCTCTCACCGGACAGCATTGCCGAATATGACAGCTACGAACACTACTTTCTCAGCCGCAGGAAATGGTTCTTTGGCTTTTTTGCTGCAGTGGCCGTGCTTGATGTGATCGACACCCTCATCAAGGGGCCCGAACGGTTTGAGCGCATGGGACCGAGCTATCTCGCGCAGCCGTTGGGCGGCATTCTGGTGTGCATTCTTGGCTGGAACAGCAGTAGCCGGGCGGTGCACTTGACCATTGTCTGCGTGCACTATGTCTACCAACTCTTCCTTGTCTCACGATATTTCTACGGGTAATCGCCATGCCGCCACGGGTCAGTGAAATTTTGCCGCCTGGCAACGAGGCCAAAGATGCCTTTGACACCATCCGCCTCGACCACGACCAACGCCGCCTGCGCCGCAAGGTGCTGCGCCTCTCCGGTGGTAGCGAGATTCTACTGGATTTGCCGCAAACCGTAAGCCTCGAGCATGAGAGCCTGCTCAGGCTGGAAGATGGAAGGCTGGTGCAGGTGATCGCCGCCGAAGAACTGCTCTATGCTGTCCGCGCCAATGATGCTGGGCATCTGCTGCGGCTGGCCTGGCATATCGGCAATCGCCACACCCCGGCGCAGCTCGATCCCAACCGCATTCTCATCAAGCGCGACCATGTGCTCAAGACCATGCTCGAAGGGCTGGGCGCGACGGTCGAGACTGTCACCGAGCCATTCTTCGCCGAGCATGGCGCCTATGCCCATGCCCATGGCGACACCAGCCACGCTTTGCTGAATCGCCGTTGAGCGCCGCGCTGCAAAAACTGCTGACCTGGTTGTCACCCGCCTTCCCAGTGGGCGCATTCGCCTGGTCCGCGGGCCTCGAAACCGCCATTGTCGATGGACGCGTGCACGACCGCGCCAGCGCCCAGGACTGGATTGCGGGCACGCTGCTGCATGGCGGGCTCAAGACCGATGCCATCCTTCTGGCCCACGCCCATGCCGGCCATAACGATCAGGCGCGGCTGACTGACCTGGCCGATCTCTGCCTCGCGCTTGCCCCGGCGCGCGAACGCCATGCCGAGACGATTGCGACCGGCAATGCTTTCGTGCTGGCCAGCGCCGCCTGGCCGACCGACAGGCCGCTGACGCTGCCAAAACCCTGCCCATACTCAGTGGCGGTGGGGGCGTTGGCCGGTGCCCATCATATCGACACGCGCGACACGCTGATCGCCTTCCTCACGGCCACCGTGCATAGCCAGGTCTCGGTGGCGGTGCGGCTGGTGCCCATCGGGCAGACCGATGGCCTCGCCATCATGGCAGCGCTGGAGCCGCAGGTGGCTGCGCTCGCCGATCTGTGCCAGCATGCCACACTGGACGATATCGGCAGCGTAGCCTATGGCGCCGATATCGCACAAATGCAGCACGAAACGCTGCCCACAAGGATATTCCGCTCATGAACATGTTCATCTCGTCCATGCTCTTCATTGCCCTGTTCGCGGTGTCCTTTGCCCATTTCATCTGGTCGCTGGGCCGCACCTGGCCGATCCGCGGCGAAAAGCTGCTGGCCCAGACCGTGGTGGGCACCGCCGGGATCGAACGCATGCCGCCGCGCTGGGCCTCGTTCGGCGTTTCGCTGTTCACACTGGGCACCGGCATCTATGCGCTGGCGCTGGCCGACCATGACAGCGGCGCCGAACTGATGACCGTGGGCGGCTTCGGCTTCGCGCTATTGTTCCTGGCGCGCGGCATCGTCGGCTATACTGCCTGGTGGGCGGCGCAGACGCCGGAACCCAATTTCCGCCTCAACGACCGGCGGGTCTATTCCCCGCTCTGCATCGCCATCGGCCTGGGCTTTGCCGCCCTTTCCATCATGCGTCTCATCTAGGACAGGAAGTGATCATGCCCAAAAGCCTCAACGGTCCCCTGCGCATCGGCATTGGCGGCCCCGTCGGGTCGGGCAAGACGACCTTATGCGAAATGCTGCTCAAGACCATGCGCGACCGCTATTCCATGGCCGTGGTCACCAATGACATCTATACCCGCGAGGACGCGCTGATCCTCTCGCGGGTGCAGGCGATCTCGGAAGACCGCATTGTCGGGGTGGAAACCGGGGGCTGCCCACACACCGCCATTCGCGAGGATGCCTCGCTCAACCTCGCTGCCATCGACGAGCTCAACCGCAAATTCCCCGATCTCGATATCATCCTGATCGAGAGCGGCGGCGACAATCTGGCGGCGACTTTTTCGCCGGATCTGGCCGATATCACCATCTATGTGATCTCGGTGGCCCAGGGCGAAAAAATCCCCCGCAAGGGCGGACCGGCCATTTCCCGCTCCGACCTGCTGGTGATCACCCATACCGACCTCGCGCCCTATGTCGGCGCGAGCCTTGAGGTCATGGAAAGCGACACCCAGAAGGTGCGCGACGGGCGGCCCTATGTGTTCACTGACCTGCTGCGCCGCGAAAGCCTCGATGAGATCATCGGCTTCATCGAAAAGCACGGCGGGTTCGCAGCGCAGGCGGCGGAGTAGAGGTGGCTTCAATGACGAAAGCCCCGCTGCTTCGGCAGTAGGGCTTTTCGGTTGTGTCAAAACAAGTTTGAAATCCGGTAATTCGTTATTGGGCTCTCGCCGCGCACCCCGGCCCTCTCCTTAAGGGGGCAATATTTACTCTCAGCGCTTTCGCCTCCCTCCCACTTGAGGGGAGGGATTGAGGGAGGGGGTCCATCAGTGGATTACTAAACGACCCCCACCCCGGCCCTCCCCTCAAGAGGGAGGGGGCGATGGAGCCGCGACAACCAGAACATAAAACGCTCTATGCTTCGACTCCTGATCTCTCTCCCTCTTGAGGCAGAGGGAGGCAAAGCGTCCAGAGTCCACCTCAGTTTCAAACGGCATGGAGCGTTTCAGCGTTGAACTGAACTGGCCCCAAACCGATGTCACCCCGCCCCGGCCTGACGATCATGGCTGCGGCCGCACCAGGGCGACCACCGACCGCGATGACAGCGTCGCCGTGCCTTCGGTGAAGGCGATTTCGGCGTTTGGGTCGGACTGGATTCCAACGGCCCAGTCGCCTTCGGGGAGGCGCGCCACCACCGGTTCGATACGGCGGTTGAACCAGACGAGCACTTCATCGTCCTTGTGGTGCAGGAGCATGCCGAGCACCGAGGCACTGGCATCGTTCCAATCGCCCTCGTTCATCTCGCGACCATCCGGATGCAGCCACACCACATCGCGCACGCCGTTGCGATCCTGCCCGCTCAGGAAGTGATCGTGGATCAGCGCCGTATGCTCGTGGCGGAACACATTGAGGGCGGCGACGAAATTGACCAGATCGCCATCGGCATTGTCCCAGTCCACCCAGGTGATCTCATTGTCCTGAGCATAGGCATTGTTATTGCCCTGCTGGGTCCGGTAGAGCTCGTCGCCCTGCTGAATCAGCGGCGTGCCGCGCGACAGGAACAGGGTGGCCAGCATGGCGCGGACATCGCGCTTGCGGGCGGCGTTGATGCCCTCGTCGTCGGTCTCGCCTTCGACGCCGCAATTCCAGGAGGAATTGTGGTTGTGGCCATCGCGATTGTTCTCGCCATTGGCATCATTGTGCTTGTCGTTGTAGCTGACGAGATCGCGCAGGGTGAACCCGTCATGCACGGCCAGCATGTTGACGCCATGGCTGGGCTTGCGGCCAGCCACGTCGAAAATCTCGGCTGAGCCGGCAACCTTGCCCGCCAGCGCCCCGATCTTGGCCGGCTCGCCCTTCCAGAAGGCGCGGATCTCGTCGCGATAGGTGTCGTTGTGCTCCTGGAACTCCTGGCCAAACTTGCCCAGGGCATAGCCGCCCGGACCCGGATCCCACGGTTCGGCGACGAGGATCGCCTTGCTCAGCACCGGATCGGCCTTGATCTTTTTCAGCATCTCGGCTTCCGGATTGAAACCGGGATCGCGGCCAAGCACGGTGGCGAGATCGAAGCGGAAGCCGGACACGCCAAGCTCTTCGACATAATAGCGCAGGCTGTCGATGACCAGGCGCTGCACCGCCGGGTGGTCGCCGCGTAGCGTGTTGCCGGTGCCGGTATCGTTGACCAGGAACTTCTTCCCGTCGACCTCGACGAAGCGATAATAGGTCTGCGGATCGAGCCCCATCAGCGAGAGGATGGGACCCTGCGCATCGCCCTCGCCGGTGTGGTTATAGACCACGTCGAGGATCACCGAGATGCCCGCCTTGCGGTAGGTATCGGTCATCACCCGCAATTCTTGTGGGCCGCGCGGCGCCAGGCGGGGATCGACGGCGAAATAGGCGACCGGATTATAGCCCCAGGCATTGGTCAGCCCGAGCGCCGGCAGATGGCCTTCGTCGATCCAGGCAGCCGTGGGCATCAATTGGACGGTGTCGACGCCCAGATGCTTGAAATGGTCGACCACCCATTTGGTGGTCATGCCGGCAATGGTGCCGCGCAGCGGGCCCTGCACCGAAGGGTGGCGCATGGTGAAGCCGCGGACATTGACCTCGTAGAACAGGCCCGGGGCCTTCTTGCGGGGCAGGATGGGCTCATTGGCCGCGCCGGGAACGATGGCCTTGGGCACCAGCGGCGCTGTATCGACGGCCTCTTCGCGGCCCAGCCGCAGGCGCGGCGAGCGCACGAAGACGCGGTCGAGATGGCGGGCATAGGGATCGACCAGAAGCTTGTTCGGATCGAAGAAAAAGCCCTGGTCCGGATCATAGGGGCCATCGGCGCGCAGGCCGTAGCGCGTGCCGGGGCCGACATTGGCCACCAGCCCGGCATGGATATGGTCCTCGTGCACGTCGAGCTCGAACCGACCGATTTCCTGGTCCAGATCGTCGAAGATGCACACCCAGAGCGCAGTCGCGCTTTCCGAGTAGACGGCAAAATTGATGCCCTCAGGCGTGACCGTCGCACCGAGAGTGTCGGTGCGTCCGGCATGCGGGACCAGTTCAGGTTTCATAGACAGGGCCGATCTAGGTAATGACGCTGGGCTCGGTGCGTTGGGTTCGTGCCTGGACCCCGGCAAGCCGCTCGCAAAGCTCGATGAGAGGTTGGAGGGCTGACTGGGTGTCGAGATCGTGGTTTCCATCGGCGGGCTCATATCGTTCGAGGTAGAGCCGCAACGTGGCGCCCACAGTGCCGGTTCCAGACAGGCGCAGGACTATTCGCGAGCCATCGGTAAAGCCGATGCGAATCCCCTGTTTGGCGCTGGTCGAGCCGTCCACCGGGTCGTGATAGGTGAAGTCGTCGGCATAGGCGACTTCGAGTCCGTCGAACACCTGACCGGGCAGGCTCGCCAGGCGCCCGCGCAGATCATCGACCAGGGCATTGGCAATGGCCGTGTCTACTTCCTCATAGTCGTGGCGCGTATAGTAATTTCGCCCATAGGTCGCCCAATGTTCGCGCACGATCTGATCGACGCCCTGCTTGCGCACGGCGAGGATATTGAGCCAGAGCAGCACGGCCCAAAGTCCGTCCTTTTCGCGCACATGGTCGGAACCGGTGCCGGCGCTTTCCTCGCCACAAATGGTGACCCGGCCGGCATCGAGCAGATTGCCGAAGAACTTCCAGCCGGTCGGCGTCTCGTGCATCTCGATGCCGAGTTTTTCGGCCACGCGATCGGCGGCAGCGCTGGTGGGCATGGAGCGGGCGATACCGGCAATGCCACCATTGTAGCCAGGCGCCAGATGCGCATTGGCCGCAAGCAGCGCCAGCGAGTCCGAGGGCGTGACGAACCGGTTCTTGCCGATAATCAGGTTGCGATCGCCATCGCCATCCGACGCGGCGCCAAAATCGGGGCCGGCCTCGGTCATCAGCAGGTCGAACATGTCCTTGCAATAGACCAGGTTCGGATCGGGGTGGCCGTCATTGAAGCTGGGCGAAGGCACGCCATTGATCACCGTGCCCTTGGGCGCGCCCAAGATGCCTTCGAGAATGGCATGGGCATAGGGGCCGGTCACGGCGTGCATAGCGTCGAAGGTCATGCGGAACCCGCCGGCGAACAGCGCGCGAATGGCGTCGAAATCGAACAGCGTCTGCATCAGCGCCGCATAATCGGTGACCGGGTCGATCACCTCGACGGTCATGTCGCCGACTTTCTGGGTGCCGATGGTGCCCAGATCGATATCGGGCGTGTCCTCGCTCTTATAGCTGTCGATCACCTTGGAGCGGGAAAAGACCGCGTCCGTGATCTTCTCCGGCGCCGGGCCGCCATTGCCGATATTGTACTTGATGCCGAAATCGCCGTCGGGGCCGCCGGGATTGTGGCTGGCAGACAACACCAGGCCGCCAAAGGCCTTGTAGTGGCGAATGATATTGCTGGCCGCTGGCGTCGAGAGCAGGCCGCCCTGCCCCACCAGCACCTTGCCGAAGCCATTGGCAGCGGCAATGCGGATGGCCTTCTGGATGGCGACATCGTTGTAGAAGCGTCCATCGCCGCCGATCACCAGCGTCTGCCCGGCAAAGCCTTCGAGGCTATCGAAGATCGCCTGGATGTAGTTCTCGACATAATTGGGCTGCTGCCAGACCGTCACGCGCTTGCGCAGGCCCGACGTGCCGGGCTTCTGGTCAGAAAAGGGGGTGGTCTTAATCGTCTGCACTGTCATCTGTCGAAAGTCCGATCAATGAGGCATAGAGCTGGGCATAGCGGGCTGCGCTGGTCGCCCAGCTGACATCCGACTTCATCCCGCGCCTCTGCATTTTTTTCCAGGATTTCTCGTCCGCATAGAGCGCCAGCGTGCGCCTGATGGCGTCGGCCAAGGCGGTTTCGCTCGGCGGAGCGAATTGCACGCCTGTTGCAACCTCGGCCTGCAGCGCTGCCACATTGGCGTCGATCACGGTGTCGTTGAGCCCGCCGACGCGACTGACCAGCGGCACGCAGCCATAGCGCAGGGCGTAGAGCTGTGTGAGACCGCAGGGTTCGAAGCGCGAGGGCACCATCATCACATCGGCGCCGCCCTGGACGAGATGGCTGAGCTTTTCATTATAGCCCGTCACGAGCCCCACCCTGCCGGGATGGCGCATGGTGGCGCTGCGGACAGCGTTTTCGAGCTCGGCATCGCCCGATCCCAGCACCGCCAGCTGCGCGCCTTCGGCGACCATGAGGTCGATATTGGCGGCAAGAAGGTCGATGCCCTTCTGCCAGGTGAGGCGACTGACGACCGCAAAGAGCGGACCATCGGCCTGGTCGAGGCCGAAGGCCTCCTGCACGGCGCGCTTGTTGGCGAGCCGGTTCTGCATGGTGCTGGCGGTATAGGTCTGGGCCAGTGCCGGGTCAGTCGCAGGGTTCCAGGCATCCATGTCGATGCCGTTGAGCACGCCGAAGACCGTCGCCGAGCGGTTGTTGAGCAGGCCCTCGAGCCCCATGCCGAAGGCGGGGGTGCGGATTTCGCCGGCATAGCTGGGCGATACGGTGGTCACCACATCCGCGCATTCGACGCCGGCCTTGAGATAGCCGACGCCACCGTAATATTCGACGCCCTCCACCGAAAAGGCGTGCTCGGGCAAGCGCAGCTGGCCGAAGATCTCGGCCCCGAACGTGCCCTGGAACGCCATATTGTGGACGGTCATCACCGTCTTCAGCGTCGGTGAAGGGCCGTATTTGACATAGGCCGGCACCAGGCCCGCCTGCCAGTCATGGGCGTGGATGACCTGCGGGCGATAGCCTTCGACGAGGCCCAGCCCTAGTTCGGACGCTACCCAGGACAGGGCCGCAAACCGCTTCCAATTGTCCGGCCAGTCCCAGCCTTCCGGCCCCACATAGGGATTGCCGGGCCGGTCATAAAGCGCTGGGGCATCGAGCACGATGAGATCGAGCCCATCCACCCGGCCGGCGACCAGCCGGCCGCGAACGCCAAAGAGATCGGCAAAGCTGGCAACCTCGCGGCCGCCGCTGAGCCTGGCCATGACCGCGGGATAACCGGGAACCAGGGTGCGCATGGTCACCCCGGAGCCGCTTAGCGCGCCCGGCAGGGCCCCGGCCACATCGGCCAGGCCCCCGGTCTTGATCAGTGGATAGACTTCCGAGGTTACGGAAAGGACTTCGATCATCGGTCGGCCAGGTAGCGATTGACCATGGCCTGGGTGATGAGCGTCACGCCCTCTTCGGTGCGACGGAACCACTTGGCGTCGAATTCAGGATCCTCGCCGACGACCAAACCCTCGGGGATGGAAACGCCGCGATCGATCACCACCTTCTTGAGCCGCGCATTGCGCCCGATATCGCAATAGGGCAGCACCACCGCCTCTTCGAGCACCGAATAGGAGTGAACCCGGCTGCCGGTGGAGAGCAATGTGCGCTGCAGATGGCCGCCCGAGATGATGCAATCGCCCGAGACCAGCGAGTTCACGGCAGAGCCGCGGCGGCCGTCGAAATCGTGCACGAACTTGGCCGGCGGGGTGATCTCGGCATAGGTCCAGATCGGCCAGTCGCGATCGTAGAGATCGAGCTGCGGATTGATGTCGGTCAGGTCGATATTGGCCTTCCAATAGGCATCGACCGTGCCCACGTCGCGCCAATAGGCGACGGTTTCATTGCTGGAGCGGACGCACGAGCGGGTGAACCGATGCGCCCAGGCGGTGCCGTTCTTGACGATATAGGGAATGATGTCCTTGCCGAAATCGCGGCTGGACCCCTCGGTGGCGGCGTCGCGGCGCAGCTGTTCCATGAGGAAGCGGGTTTCGAACACATAGATGCCCATCGAGGCCAGCGCCATTTCCGGCTTGTCGGGGATACCCGGCGGGTCCTTGGGCTTCTCGACGAAATCGATCACCCGGTCGCGGCCATCCACATGCATGACGCCAAAGCCGGTGGCTTCCATGCGGGGCACTTCCAGACACCCGATGGTCACGTCGGCGCCGGTGTCCACATGCTGGCGGAGCATGATTTCGTAGTCCATCTTGTAGATATGGTCGCCCGCCAGGATGACGATATAGCGGGCGCCGTAATCCTCGATAATGTCCATGTTCTGGTACACGGCATCGGCCGTGCCGGCATACCACATGTCCTCGGCCACGCGCTGGGAGGCAGGCAGCACGTCAAAGCTCTCGTTACGTTCCTGGCGCAGGAAGTTCCAGCCGCGCGACAGGTGACGGATAAGGCTGTGCGCCTGATATTGCGTCGCCACCGAAATACGGCGAATGCCCGAATTGATGGCATTGGACAAAGCAAAGTCGATGATGCGCGACTTGCCGCCGAAATAGACGGCCGGCTTGGCGCGCCGGTCGGTCAGTTCCATCAGCCGCGTGCCGCGGCCACCGGCCAGCACATAGGCCATTGCCTCACGCGCCAGCGGCGATGGTACACGATAATCTGCCATTTAAGTTCCCTCCACTACTGTCCGGATTGAACCGGAACGTATGCGCCCGAACCGGTCATTCCGGCTCAAATTTGAGAAACAGTGTTGCCAGCGGCGGCAGGTAGATCTCTGCCTCCGCCGGCCAATGCCGCCCCTCAACGGCCTTGGCCACAACGGCACCCTGGTTCCCGGTGTTCCCGCCGGCATACCAGCCGGCATCGGTATTGATGCGTTCCACCCAGCGCCCGGCCAATGGCATGGGCACCTTGTAGCCACTGCGCGGCACAGGGGTGAGATTGGTGATGACGAGCACCGGATCGGCACCCGGCGCCTTGCGCAGCCAGGCCAGCACCGAATTGGCGTGGTCATTGGCATTGACCCATTCGAACCCATCCGGCTCGCAATCGCGTTCATGCAGCGCCGGCAGGCTGCGATAGGCGGCGTTGAGGTCCGAGACCAGCCGCCTCATGCCTTCATGGGGCGACGAATCCAGCAGCCACCAGTCGAGCGCCTTGCCCTCGGCCCATTCCTCGCGCTGGGCGAATTCCTGGCCCATGAACAAGAGCTTCTTGCCCGGATAACCCCACATAAAGGCGAGATAAGCGCGCAGATTGGCGAATTGCTGCCAGTCGTCGCCCGGCATCTTGTTGAGCAGCGAACCCTTGCCGTGCACCACCTCGTCATGGCTGAGCGGCAGGACGAAGTTTTCGCTATAGGCATAGACCATGCCGAAGGTCAGGTCGTTGTGGTGGAAGCGGCGATGGATCGGATTACGGCTCATGTAACGCAGCGTGTCGTTCATGAAGCCCATGTTCCACTTGAACCCGAAGCCCAGCCCGCCTGCAAAGGTGGGGGCGCTGACGCCGGGCCAGGAGGTGGATTCCTCGGCGATCATGAAGGCGCCGGGAAACTGGGCATAGACCTCGGCATTGACACGCTGCAGGAACGCCACCGCTTCCAGGTTCTGGTTGCCGCCATGCTTGTTGGGCACCCATTCCCCCGGCTGGCGGGAATAGTCGAGATAGAGCATCGAGGCCACCGCATCGACGCGCAGCCCGTCGATATGGAATTTCTCGAACCAGAACAGCGCATTATTGGTGAGGAAGGACGAAACTTCCTTGCGCCCGAAATTGTAGATCGCGGTATTCCAGTCGGGGTGGAACCCCTGGCGCGGATCGGCATGCTCGTAGAGCGCGGTGCCATCGAAATTGCTGAGGCCATGCGCGTCGGTTGGGAAGTGCGCCGGTACCCAGTCGAGGATGACACCAAGACCCGCCTCGTGCGCGGCATTGACCAGCCGCGCAAAGCCGGCCGGATCGCCGAAGCGCGCGGTTGGCGCAAACAGACCGGTGGGCTGATAGCCCCAGCTCGGATCGAAAGGATGCTCGGAAATGGGCAGGAATTCGAGATGGGTATAGCCCATATCGGCGACATAGGGCACCAGCTGCTCGGCCAGCTGGTCATAGCTCAGGAACGAGCCATCGGGCCGGCGGCGCCAGGAGCCCAGATGCACCTCGTAGATGGACATCGGGGTGCGCCGCCAATCATGGGTGGCGCGCTCTTCCATATATTTCTGGTCGGTCCAGGTGAAGGGCGTCGGATCAGGCACGATAGAGGCCGTTCGCGGCCGCAGTTCCGCCTGGCGGGCAAAGGGGTCGGCCTTGAGCGGCAGGACCTGGCCATCGGGCCCGACGATTTCGTATTTGTAGATGGTGCCGGTGCCCAGAACCGGAATGAACACTTCCCAGATGCCCTGGCGGTTGCGCATCGGATGGCGGCGACCATCCCAATTGTTCCAGGGGCCGACAACCGAGACGCGCTGGGCATTGGGGGCCCAGACGGCGAAATGGGTGCCGTGGATGCCCTCGAATTCCATCTCGTGGGCGCCCAGCTTATCGAACAAGCGCAGATGGCTGCCTTCACCGATATAGTAATCGTCCATCGGCCCGAGCACCGGCCCGAAGGAATAGGGGTCGAAGACATCCCAGTCACCACCGGCATTGCCGGCGCGATAGCGAATGGGCTGGGGCTGGTCGACCGCCACCTTGCCTTCGAAGAAGCCGGCGGCATGGCGCGGATAGAGATGGCCCAGTTCCTTGCCGTCGAGCGTAAAGGCCGTCAGCGTTTCGGCATGCGGCACGAAAGCCCGCAGCACCCAGACGCCATCGACTTGATGCAGCCCGAGAAAGGCGAAGGCATTGGGGTGACGACCCGCCACCACTGCCTCGACTTCCCAGCCCTCGGCCTGCCAGTTTTCCTTGCTCACGCCTATACTCCCCCTGTGGCCTGTCAGGCGTAACGCCTCAGACCCTCATACAGATGCTCGGTGGCGGGCCTGATTTCTCGTGTCAGCCTCTGCCCGCACACCCTGCTCATTTTACGCTGTCGGCACGTTCCAGATGTCGGCGGCATATTGCCGGATCGTGCGATCGGACGAGAAGAAGCCGACGCTGGCGGTGTTGCGGATCGCGATGGCGTTCCACTTGGACCGATCGCGCCAGATGGCGTCCACCTTGGCCTGAGCGGCGCAATAGGCGTCGAAATCGCGGGCCACCATGAACCAGTCATGGTCATAAAGCCCGCCCACCAGATCGCGATAGCGATGCGGATCGTCCGGCGAGAACACGCCCGAGGCGATGGAATCGAGCACTTCCCGCAGGCGCGGCGAGGCATCGATCACCGAACGCGGCACTTCCGACCGGCCACGCCGCTCTTCGACCTCTTCGGTGGAAAGGCCGAAGATGACGATATTGTCGGCCCCCACTTCCTTGTGCATCTCCACATTGGCGCCGTCCATGGTGCCGATGGTAAGCGCGCCATTGGCCATGAACTTCATGTTGCCGGTGCCCGAGGCCTCCATGCCCGCCGTCGAAATCTGCTCGGAGAGATCGGCGCCCGGGACGATGATTTCCGCCAGGCTCACATTGTAGTTCGGCAGGAACACCACCTTGAGCAGGCCGCGCACGGCCGGATCATTGTTGATGACCCGAGCCACGTCGTTGATCAGCTTGATGATCAACTTGGCGTTCCAGTAACTGGGCGCCGCCTTGCCGGCGAAAATCTTGACGCGCGGCACCCATTCCCGTTCCGGATGCGCGCGGATGTCGTCATAGAGCGCCACCGCATGCAGCACGTTGAGCAGCTGCCGCTTGTATTCATGGATGCGCTTGATCTGCACATCGAACAGCGCCTCGGGCGACACCGTGATATTGACGCGATCCTTGATCAGCCGCGCCAGGCGCCGCTTGTTCTCGAGCTTGATGGCAGCGAATTGCTGCTGGAAGCCGGGATCCTCGGCGCTGGGCAACAGGCCCTTGAGCTTGTCGGTGTCGTCGAGGAAATCGGGACCGATCCGCTCGCTGATCAGCTTGGTGAGGCTGGGATTGCACTGCATCAGCCAGCGGCGCGGCGTGATGCCATTGGTCTTGTTGTTGATGCGCTCGGGATAGAGCTTGTGCAGGTCGGCAAAAACCGTCTGCTTCATCAACTCGGTATGCAGCGCCGAAACGCCATTGATCGAATGCGAGCCGACAAAGGCCAGCTGGCCCATACGCACGCGGCGGCCACCGTTTTCGTCGATCAGCGACACCGCGGCAATCTGCTGATCGGTGAAGCCGACGCGGGTGCGCGCCTCGGTCAGAACTTCGGCATTGATCTGATAGACGATCTGCATGTGGCGCGGCAAAAGCCGCTCCAGCAGCGCCACAGGCCAGCTCTCGAGGGCCTCTGGCAGGAGCGTGTGGTTGGTGTAGCCGAACGTGCCCTTGGTGAGCTTCCAGGCATAATCCCATTTGAGGCCATGCTCATCGATGAGGATGCGCATCAGTTCGGCCACCGAGATGGCCGGATGGGTATCGTTGAGCTGGATGGCCACCTTGTCGGGCAGCGAGCCCAGATCGCCATATTGCTGCAAATGCCGGCGCACGATGTCCTGCAGCGAGGCCGAGGAGAAGAAGAATTCCTGGCGCAGGCGCAATTCCTGACCCGCAGGGGTGGAATCGGCCGGATAGAGCACGCGAGTGATCGCTTCGGCCTTGGAGCTTTCCTCCAGCGCGCCGATATGGTCGCCCGAATTGAACTTGTCGAGCAGGATGGGGTCGATGGGCTGCGCGCTCCAGAGGCGCAGCGTATTCACCCGCGCGCCGCGCCAACCCACGATCGGGGTATCATAGGCCACCGCGAGCAGGTGCTCATTGGGCTGCCATTCCTGGCGCACCTCTCCATCGGGATCGGTGACCGGCTCGACATGACCGCCAAAGCCGACCTCATAGGCGCTTTCACGGCGTTCGAACTCCCAGGGATTGCCATGGGCGAGCCAGTCTTCCGGCAGTTCGACCTGCCAGCCTTCGCTCATTTCCTGGCGGAACAGGCCGTGGACATAACGGATGCCATAGCCATAGGCGGGAATACCGACCGAGGACATGGATTCGAGAAAGCAGGCGGCCAAACGGCCGAGGCCGCCATTGCCCAGCGCCGCATCGGGCTCCATGTTGATCAGGTCGCCCAGATCGACATTGAGGTTCTTGAGCGCCTGCTGCACCGGCTCCATCAGGCCCACATTGCTCATCGCATCACGCATGAGCCGGCCGATGAGGAATTCGAGGCTGAGGTAATAGACGCGCTTGTGCGATGTCCGCCACGTTTCGCGCGAGGATTCCATCCAGCGGTCCATGATGCGGTCGCGCACGGCCAGGATGGTGGCGCGCAACCAGTCATGCGGACGGGCGACAATGGGATCCTTGCCGACCGAATAGATCAGCCGTTCGAGGATTTCGGCCTGGATGGCCTCAACAGTCGTCGCACGGCGTTCGGGCGTAGGGGCATCGTAGACGATCGGCTTTTGCGGCATCACGCGATCCAGTGTTCATAACGATATTCCCCTCAGAATACGGCTAGTCTTGCACTTTATTTGTGCACGGAAAAGCCCCCTCGCATTGCCCATGTCGAAAGGGCTCTCCCGGCGCAAAATGCGTCCACTTCAGTTCTGCGTTGCCTTGCTGACACTGGCCTGGGCGCGCGCCTCGGTCGCGGCGGGATCGACAGCCACGCCACTTTCGCGTGCCTGATCGACCGCGTTGGAGAGCAGCAGATCGCGTCCGGCCTGCAATCCACCCAGCAATTGCGCTTCGAATCGCATGCGGTCGCGCTGCCGAAGTCCTTCTACCGCCTGTTCGATTTCCAACTCGTCTGCGCCCATGATGCGAATGGCCTGCGAGCCGAAGGCGATGGCGGATTCGAAGGTTTCGCGCAGCTCATACTCGACGCCGATCTCGCGCAGCTCCAGCGCATGGCCGCGGTCGAAGGAGCGGACCATGACCTTGGCCAGCGGGAACTCGTGGCGCATCAGCTCTGCAATCCGGGTGGAGGCGGTCTTGTCGTTGACGCAAATGAGCACCAGCTCTGCATGGACCGCACCGGCGGCATGCAGAATATCGAGCCGCGTACCGTCGCCATAATAGACCTTGAAGCCGAAAGTGGCGGCAGCCTGGATCATCTCCACATCATTGTCGATGATCGAGATCCCATGCCCTTGCCCCAGCAGCGCCTGGCTGGCGATCTGCCCGAAGCGACCAAAGCCGATCAGCAGCACCCGTTCCTCCAGCCCCTCGGCGACATCGACGCCATCGAGTGACTGCACCTTCTTGGGCATCAGCCGGCGCATCGGGATCAGCGCAAAGGGCGTAATCACCATGGACAAGATGACGGTGGCGGTGAAGATGGCATTGGAGGGTCCGTCGATGAGCCCGGACGACACGGCAGTGGTGTAGAGCACGAAGGCGAATTCGCCGCCCTGCCCCATCAGCACGGCCCGCTCCAGCGCTTCGCCATGATCGGACTTCAGCAGCCGGGCGATGACATAGATGGCCAATGCCTTGACCAGCATGAAAGCAACGACGGCCAGCGCGATCACCTGCCAGTTGGCGGCAACGATATCGAGTTCCAGCGACATGCCCACGGCGAGGAAGAAAAGGCCGAGCAGCAGGCCGCGAAATGGCTCGACATCGGCCTCGAGCTGGTGGCGGAAGGTGGAGGTGGAGAGCAGCACGCCGGCGAGAAACGCACCCATGGCCATGGACAGCCCGCTGATCTGGAACAACAGTGCCGCCCCCAGCACCACCAGCAATGCTGCCGCCGTCATCACTTCACGGACCCGGGCTTGCGCCAAAAGCCCGAAGAACGGGTTCATGATGCGTCGTCCGAGGAAGATCAGCAGCAGAATGGCACCTATGGCGCCGCCGAAACCGGCAAGACGCGTCAGAAGGCTCGCATCGCCGGTTGAAGGCGCGAGCAGCGCCACCACCGCCAGAAGCGGCACGATGGCGAGGTCTTCGAGCAACAGGATCGACACCATTTTCTGGCCGCTATCGCTGGCCAGTTCGCCGCGTTCGCCCAGGATCTGCATGACGATGGCGGTGGAGGTGAGCACAAAGCCCATGCCGAACACGAACGCCACTACCGGGGTGAAGCCGAGCAGAACGCCGACGCCAGTCAGCAGTGCGCCGCATATGCTCACCTGCACCACGCCGAGCCCGAATATCTGCTTGCGCAGCGCCCAGAGCTTGGACGGCTCCATTTCGAGGCCGATGATGAACAGGAACATCACCACACCCAGCTCGGCCAGATGCAGCACCGAAGCCGGATCGGTGATCAGCCCGATCCCAGAGGGGCCGAGCAGCAGGCCGGCGGCGAGATAGCCCAGCACCGAACCCAGACCCAGCCGCTTGAAGATAGGCACCGCCACAACGCCGGCGGCAAGCAGCGCCACCACCGGGATAAGGTCGATGCCGCCATGCGCGGCCTCCGCCACATGCGCTGCAACTTCGCCTGCCATAGACAACATCCTGAGAAATCGGGATGTGAGAGTGCTCGCACCGCCCCGTAATCGTCAAGCGGCACGAGGGCATGGCAGACAGGCAAGTGTCAGGCGGGTTCGACACCAGTGGGCGCGGTGCCCTCTGGCGGCGCCAAGCGCTCCTTCTTGCGCGGATCGGCCTCTTCCTCCTGCTTCTGTTCCTTGATCGCCTGCGCCGCATTGGCCAGCAATTCCTGGCGCGCAGTCATGCCGCGGGTGCGCCGCACCGGGCGCTTGGGCGTCACCGGCTTGCTGGGCAAAGCATGGGAAATGATCGAGGTGGCGATGAGCAGGGTCGGCACGGCGATCAAGCCGCCCACCGGACCCCAGGCCCAGAGCCAGAAGGTGATGGACAGAAAAATGATGAAGGGATTGAGGGTCAGCGTGCGGCCGATGAAATGCGGCGTAACGATCTGCCCCTCGACAAAGTTGATGCCCATATAGCAGAGCGCCGGCAGCACGATCTGCTCGATATTGGTCTGCGTGCCCAGGCCAACCGCCACCAGCACCAGGATCATGATGCCCTGCCCCACATAGGGGATGTAGTTCAGCACCGCCGCCATGGCGCCCCAGAGCAGCGGCGAGGGCATGCCGATGATCCACATGGCCAGCGTCACTGCACAGCCGACGCAGAAATTGATCATGGTGATGGAGAGCAGGAACCGGCTGACCTTCTGTTCGACATCGCGGAACACATGCGCCGTCCGCCAGCGCATGCGGCGGGTGACGCAAAGAGACAGCACGGAAATGCGGATATGGTCGCGGGTGGCGACGAAGAAATAAAGGCTGGCGAGAAAGATCAGCACCTGCGCCAGCATGGCCGGGGCGAGCATGGCGACGCTGGTGACGGTGCTGCCATCCTCGACGGTCACCGCCATGGCTGAACCGGAGCCCAGCACTTCGCCGACCTGCGACTGGAAATCACTGATCGCCTGCAGTGGCTCGCGGAAATTGGCCAATTGGCCTTGTAGCTTGGACCAGATCAACGGCGCCCGCGCCACCCATTCGCTGAGCGGCACGGCGAACAGCACCGCGAAACTGAAGATGACGCCGAGCAGGAGGAGCACCACCACTGCCGCCGATAAAGCCGGCGGCACGCCCCATCCTTCGACGCGATCTGCCACCGGGCCGAACATCAAGCCGACAACCACTGCAAGCGTCACCGGCGCTAGAAACACCTGCCCCAATTGCAGCATGACCAGCAGCACAGCGACGCCGATAAACACCAGTGCCAGTCGGGCGATATTGTTGAGCACGCGCTCGAACTGGCTTTCGTCCATGTCGCTGGCAAGCGGGCGTGCCGGGGTGCGGCTCATTTCAGGTCCTGGTGCTGTGCAGATGGCCATTAACGTTCGCTCAACGCTTTCGTTCCGAGACCGCGCACCCCGTCGACCTGAGCCCGGCGCTTGGCTAGGATTGATGGGTTAGAGACCAGATTCGAAGAGTGCTTCATGTCGCGCAAAATCATCATCGACACCGATCCCGGCCAGGACGATGCCGTCGCCATCCTGTTGGCGCTTGCTTCGCCCGCGGAGATCGACGTGCTGGCAGTCGTCGCCGTGGCCGGCAATGTCGGCCTGCACCACAATGCCAATAATGCGCGCAAGGTGGTCGAGCTCTCCGGCCGTCGCGAAGTGCCCGTCTATGCCGGCTGCTCCCGCCCGATGCGCCGCACCCTGGTGACCGCCGAGCATGTGCATGGCGATACTGGACTCAACGGCCCGGTCCTGCCCGATCCCACCATTCCGCTTCAGGCCCAGCACGGCGTCGACTACCTCATCGAAACGCTGATGAGCGCCGAGCCCAAGACCATCACCATCTGCGCACTGGGCCCGCTGACCAATGTCGCCATGGCGCTGGTCAAGGAGCCCCGCATCGCCGAGCGTATCCAGGAAATCGTCTTGATGGGCGGCGCCTATTTCGAGGTCGGCAACATCACCCCGGCGGCCGAATTCAACATCTATGTGGACCCGGAAGCCGCCGATATCGTCATGCGCTGCGGCGCGCCGATCACCATCCTGCCGCTCGACGTCACCCATATGGTGCAATCCACCAAGCCGCGGCTCGACGCCATCAAGGGGTTGGGCAACAAGAGCGGCCAGGCGGTCTATGACATGCTGACCTTCTCTGAGGGGTTCGACCTCAAGAAATATGGCTGGGACGGCGCCCCGCTGCACGACCCCACCGTCATCGCCTATCTGCTCAAGCCAGAACTGTTCGCCGGACGCGTCTGCAATGTCGCAATCGAAACGGCCAGCGAGCTCACGGTGGGCATGACCGTGGTCGACTACTGGCACGTCACCGACCGCCCCCGCAACGCCAACTATCTGCGTTCGGCCGATGCCGAAGGCTTCTTCGCCCTGCTCACCGAGCGCCTGGCGCGGCTGCCCTAGACCATTTCCAACTAAGGTGGACTCAGGGCGCTTTCGCCTCCCTCCCCCTTGAGGGGAGGGATTGAGGGTGGGGGTCCATCAGTGGATCGCTGGACCACCCCCCACCCCGGCCCTCCCCCTCAAGGGGGGAGGGGGCGATAGAGCCGCGTCAGCCAGAACGTGAAACGCTCTAGGGTCGCCCGCTCCAACACAAGAGCAGCAGTGACGGCCCGACCTTGGGAGGTCAGATGCGTCACACACCCACCGATCGTCACCCTCGGCCTTGAGCCGAGGGTTCTCAACTTTTGGATGCCTCGGCCAAGTGCAGACCCCTCGGGTCAAGCCCGAGGGTGACGTCCTGAATGTTTGAAGCGTTGTCTACTCACCACCCTCACCCCAGAACCACCTCCCGTTCCACCCCGATATTGTTTAGAAATGTCCGGTCGTGGCTGATGACGAGGAGCGCGCCGTCATAGGCGCGGAGGCCCGCTTCCACCACTTCGATGGCCTCGATATCGAGGTGGTTGGTCGGCTCGTCCAGCACCACCAGAATGGGCGGCCGCGTGCCACCGAGCGCACAGGCGAGGCCGGCGCGCAGCATCTCACCACCACTCAGCGTGCCCACCATTTGCAGCGCCGCATCGTTGCGGAACTTGAAGGCGGCGAGCAGCGCCCGGCAGTCATTGATCGGACTATCAGGATTGATGCGGCGGAAATTGTCGAGAATGGACTGGCCGCGGTCGAGCAGGCCGACCTGCTGGTCGAGCAGTGCCATCTCGCCGCCAAGCGTCACGGTGCCGCTGCTAGGCGGCAGCTGCCCGGTCAGCAGTTTCAACAGAGTGGTCTTGCCCGCGCCGTTTGGGCCGGTAATGGCGACACGCTCCGGACCGATGATCTCGAATGCGGCATTGCGGATGATCGGATGCTCGGTGTCATAGCCGCCGCTGAGATCGGTGGCGCGCAGCACCAGCTTGCCCGCATGCAGTCCGCTCGACGGCAGTTTTACCGCGAAGGGCGTCAACACCTCGATGCGGGCCCGCGCCGTCTCCGCCTCCGCCCGGGCAGCGTCGGTCTGCCTTTCGGCCAGCCAGTCGAGACCGCCGGTGGTTTCCTCGGCCCGGCGCTTGAGCCCACCGAACAGGATGCGCGGTATGCCGCCCTTGGCGGCCGTCCGCTTGCCGGAGGCATTGCGTTTTTCCTGCCGCTCGCGGGCCTCCTGTGCCGCCCGTGCCGCATCCCGGACCTGCCGGTCGGCAACATCGAAATCGTGCTGCGCCGAGGCCAGCTCCAGCGCCTTGCGCTCGCGATAGAGCGTGTAATTGCCGCCATAAGTGCTGGCGCCGAGGCTGGTGAGCTCGACAATGGCATCCATGGTGTCGAGCAGCGTGCGGTCGTGGCTGATGACCACGGCCGCGCCGCGCCAGGACTTCAGCATCTCGGCCACTGCCAGCCGGCCTTCGGAATCGAGATTATTGGTCGGTTCATCGAGAAGGATGATGTCGGGCGCGTCGAACACCAAAGCCGCCAGTGCCGCGCGCGTCCGCTGCCCGCCCGACAGTGTCGAGAGCAGCGTTTGCGCCGACACGTGGAGCTGCAATCCGGCCAGCGCTTCAGCCAGCCGCGCATCGAGCGTCCAGTCCACCTCGGCCAGCGCCTCCGCATCGGCCTCGCCCGCCATGGCACGTTCGAGCAGCGCCAGCCCCGCCCGCACGCCGAACAGATCGGCAATGGTGTCCTCGGGACCCGGCTGCACCTCCTGGCGCAAAACGCCAAGGCGCCCGCTCACCGCGATGCTGCCGGAGGTGGGGGTGAGCTCGCCTGAGATCAGGCGCAGAAGCGTGGTCTTGCCGACGCCATTGCGGCCGACAAGGCCAGTGCGCCCGGCACCGAAGCTGAGATCAAGATTGGAAAAGAGAGTGCGGCTATCAGGACCGGTATAGGTCAACCGCGACAGGGTAATGGAAAAAGGCATGGATCGAGATTTCCTCAAGGGCAATGCAGGTGGGCTTTGCGTTGAGGATGCGATCCATTGCGTACCGTCCGGTCGGGTTGCGATGCGCAGAACATAATGCGTGAGGAGGCAACGTCAAGCGCTCTGGCAAATCGGCGAGCCGGGGAGTAGGGTCCGCCCGCTAATTTCGGGATGCCGGCAGATGGACGTTTTCACCCTCACCACCTTCACCATTGCCTATGCCATTGCGGTGCTGGTTCCGGGGCCGGGCGTGGCCGCCGTGGTGGCGCGGGCGCTGGGCGGCGGTTTCAAGGGCGCCTTCCCCATGGTGCTTGGCATTCTGGCGGGCGACCTGGTCTATTTCCTGTTCGCCGTCTTTGGCCTGGCCGCGATCGCCACCTATTTCGGCCCGGTCTTTATCGTGGTGCGCTGGGCCGGCGCGGCTTATCTCCTTTACATCGCCTACAAATTCTGGACCGCCCGCCCCGGCTCCGAACAGATGAAGCCCAAGAACGAAGACCCGTGGAAGACCTTCCTTGCCGGTTTTTCGCTGACCATGGGCAATCCCAAGACCATCGTCTTCTACCTCGCCATCCTGCCCACCGTGGTGCCGCTGGGCGAGATGAACCCGGTCGCCTTCATCGAGCTGACCACCATCGTGGTCGTGGTGCTGCTGGTGATTGCCTGCGGCTATGCCTGGCTGGCTTCGGCGGCGCGCGAACTGTTCCGCAGCGAACGGGCGCTCAGCCGCCTCAACAAGACCGCCGGCGCCATGATGGCAGGCGCCGCCGGCCTCGTGATCTTCCAGCATTAGGGCCAGTTCAGGATTTGCTAACCTTTTCTTGTCAGCCTTTTTGGCATGGCAAGTGTAAGCAAAATGTCCCAGATGTCCTCGTACGAGCAGATGCAGGTCTGGCGCGAACGCCGCAAGGCGGGCTACGAGCGGTTCCAGCAATTCGCCGCCGTGGCCAATTCGCTGAACTCCATCAAGACCAACGAAGCCATCGGCATGGGCAACATCGTCTCCAAGGTCGCCTACCAGCGCATCTCCAAGAAGGCCTGATCACGGGGCCTTTCCGGGTCACCCCCGCTGCGCTGCCTTGGCTTGCCGGCGGCGGCGGTGAAGGATGGGCTCGGTATAGCCTGAAGGCTGCGACACGCCTTCGAACACCAGTTCGCGCGCCGCATTGAAGGCGATGCCGTCATAAGCCGGGGCCATGGGCTGGTAGAGCGGATCGCCTTCATTCTGCCGATCCACCGCCACGGCCATGCGCCGGAACGCCGCCTCGACCGCTTCGCGCGTGGTGACGCCGTGCAACAGCCAATTGGCCAGGTGCTGGGCCGAAATGCGCAAGGTGGCGCGGTCTTCCATCAGCGCCACGTCATTGATGTCGGGCACCTTGGAACAGCCAATGCCCTGGTCGATCCAGCGCACCACATAACCCAGGATCGACTGGCAGGAATTGTCGAGCTCGCGCCGCACCTCCTCTTCGGAGAGATTGCGGCCCGCAAGCAGCGGCGGGGTCAGGATCTTGCCGAGGTCTGCCGGCGTGCGATGGCGGAGCTCGGCCTGCACCTTGGGCACATCGACCTCGTGATAATGCAGCGCATGCAAAGTGGCGGCGGTTGGCGAGGGCACCCAGGCGGTGTTGGCCCCGGCCTTGGGATGACCGGCCTTGGTGGCGAGCATTTCCGCCATGGCGTCGGGCTTGGCCCACATGCCCTTGCCGATCTGCGCATGACCGGAGAGGCCGGCCGCCAGGCCCACATCGACATTGTTGTCCTCGTAGGCAGAGAGCCAGGCGGAGCCCTTCATGTCGTTCTTGGGCAGCACCGGTCCGGCCTGCATCGAGGTATGGATTTCGTCACCCGTGCGGTCGAGGAAGCCGGTATTGATGAACACCAGACGGTCCTTCACGGCGCGGATGGTCTCCTTGAGATTGGCCGAGGTACGGCGCTCCTCGTCCATGACCCCGATCTTGAGCGTGTTGCGGGCCAGGCCCAGCACATCCTCGATGCGGTCGAAGAGATCATTGGCGAAGGCGGCTTCCTCGGGCCCATGCATCTTGGGCTTGACGATGTAGACGCTGCCGGCGCGGCTATTGCGCGGGCCGGAGGTCTTGGCCAGGTCATGCATGGCGCAGAGGCTCGTCACCATGCCATCGAGAATGCCTTCGGGGGTTTCAGCGCCGTCCAGCAGCACCGCATCGGTGGTCATCAGATGCCCGACATTGCGCACCAGCAGCAGACTGCGCCCTGGCAGCGTCAACGCCTTGCCGTCCGGCGCGACGAAGCTGCGGTCCGGATTGAGCCGGCGCGTCATAGACTTGCCGCCCTTTTCGAAACTCTCGGTCAGGTCGCCCGTCATCAGGCCCAGCCAGTTGCGATAGGCCACCACCTTGTCCTCGGCATCCACCGCCGCGACGGAATCCTCGCAGTCCTGGATCGCCGTCAGCGCCGCCTCGACCACCACATCCTTGAGGCCGGAGGGGCTGAGCTTGCCGATCGCGCTCTCCGGATCGAACAGCAGTTCGAGATGCAATTGATGGTGACGGAACAGCAGCGATTGCGTGGCGCCCTGCCCCGTCGTCCCGACAAAGGCGCTGGGATCGATGAGACCGGTCTCGGTGCCGTCAGCGAGCGTGACGCGCACCGCGCCATCGATCACGGCATAGCTACGGGCACCCGCATGGCTGCCGCCGGACAGCGGAACGGCCTGGTCCAGAAACTGCGCCGCCCGCGTCACCACGGCCGCGCCGCGCGCCGGATTATAGCCCTTGCCCGGCAAGAGATCGCCGGATTGCTCGATGGCATCCGAGCCATAGAGCGCGTCATAGAGGCTGCCCCAGCGCGCATTGGCGGCATTGAGCGCGAAGCGGGCATTCATTACCGGCACCACCAGTTGCGGCCCCGCCAGCGTGGCGATCTCGGCATCGACCTTGCCGGTGCCTATGGTGAAGTCGGGACCCTGCGGCACGAGATAGCCGATCTCGGTGAGGAAGGCGCGGTAGGCGGCGGGGTCGATGGCCTGGCCGCGATGCTGGCGGTGCCAGTCGTCGATCTGGCTTTGCAACCGGTCCCGCGTTTCGAGCAGCGCCTTGTTGCGGGGCGCGAGCTCGCGCAGCAATGCCGCGTAGCCGCCCCAGAACTGCCCCGCATTGAGCCCGGTCCCCGGCAGCGCCTCGTTCTCCACGAATGTGGCGAGACCGGCATCGACCTTGAGGCCAGAACGATCGACATAAGAGGACATGGCAGCCAGCTCCATCGCTTCCAAAATGCGTCAGCTCAAGCCATAGAATTGGCCGTTCGGTCAGTCGATTGGCGGCATTTTTCTTTTCCGCATGGTGGAATGTGCTTTTGAAACCAGTGTAGCATCGCCTCATGAACACCCAAGCCAAAGCCCCAGCCGAGAAGCGCGACGGATCGGTCCAGTCGGTGGAACGGGCCTTGAGCCTGCTGGAAGCCTTGGGCCAGGACGAAGATGGACTGCGGCTCACCGATCTGGCGGAACGCTGCCAATTGTCCGCCTCCACCGCCCATCGCCTGCTGACGACGCTGCAAAAGCGGCGTTTCGTCGAGTTCGACCGCAGCGACGGGCTCTGGCATGTGGGGCGGCAGGCCTTTGCGGTCGGCGCCGCCTTCACCCGCCACCGCAATTTCGTCGCCGTGGCCATTCCCTTCCTCAAGACCCTGCGTGATCGGACGCGTGAAACCGCCAATCTCGGGATTATCGAAGAGGGCGAACTGGTGACCCTGGCGCAGGTGGAAAGCCGCGAGATCATGCGCGCCACCTCCACCGTCGGTGGCCGCTCGCCCATCTATGCCACCGGCATGGGCAAGGCCATTCTGGCCACCTATCCCGAGGATGCGGTGCCGCCAATCCTCCCCAAGGGCCCCTGGCGACGGCTGACCGCCCACACCCTGCCCGGCCAGGCCGAATTCATGGCCGCGCTCAACACCGTGCGCCAAAGCGGCTATGCGCTCGATGACGAGGAATTCCTCACCGGCCTGCGCTGCGTGGCCGCGCCGGTGTTCAATGCACGCGGCGAAGCCTTTTGCGCCATTTCCATCAGCGGCCTCGCCTCGCGCGTACCGCCCGACCGTCTCCCCGAAATCGGCGCATTGGTGATCGACACCGCCGCCGCCATCACCACGGCGCTGGGCGGCCACATGCCCGCCTCGCCCTGATCCCGTCGCCTACAGCAAGGACGCCTATTCCTATGAGCCATTCCGGTCGCCGCGCCGTGCTGTTCGATCTCGACGGCACCCTGATCGATTCCGTGCCTGATATTGCCGGCGCTCTCAACGAACTGATGGGGCTGGACGAGCTGCCGCCCTTTTCGGTCGATGAGGTGCGCCGCATGATCGGCCGGGGCGTCAATGTGCTGGTCCAGCGCGCTTATACGGCGCGTCAGTTCACCCCGCAAAGCCTGGTCACCCGGCTCAATGACATGCACGAAATCTATGGTCGTTATCTTACCGGTGCCACCGTGCCGATGCCGGGCGCCATGGCAGTGCTGAAGCAGTTGCACGCAGAGGCCATGCCCATGGCATTGGTGACCAATAAGCTGCTGACTGCCACCGAAACCATTGTCGACCACTTCGCCTGGCGGCCCTACTTTGGTGCCATCATCGGCGATGGCGCAGGCCTCGCCCTCAAGCCCGCACCCGACATGCTGCTGGCCGCCTGCGAGCGTCTCGGCGTCTCCCCGAGGGAAGCCGCCATGGTCGGCGACAGCGCCGCCGACATCGACTCCGCGCGCCGCGCCGGCATCTTTTCCATCGTGGTGCGCGGCGGCTATGTCACCGAACCGGTAGAAACCTTTGGCGCCGATGTGGTGCTCGACGATCTCAATGGACTGCTCGGTGCGTTGGTGCGTTAGAGACTAGACCCAGTTCGGCACCGGCTCGGCCAGCACTTGCAACTCGGTTGCCGGCGCGCCCTCGATGCGCCTGAGCAGCAGGCGCGTCAGCGCCTCCCCGGCCCCCAGCACATCCTCGCCGATGGCATCGAGATGCGGGGACAGCGCCGGCAGGATGCCGGAGGTCTGCTTGTAGATCAGCTCGATCCCGCGACCCGGCGGCAAGCCACCATCCTGCAAGCCGCCGATCAACGCGATGGTGCGCATTTCGCTGTCGCAGATAATGCCGTCCGGTCGCGCATCCGGCGCCGCCTGCGCAAAACCCAGCCCCAATTGGCGCAGGTCGGCGGGCGTGTGCACGCCCTCCAGCACCTCGCCCACGAGCCCCAGCCGGACCGTGCTGTCGCGAAAACTGCCGACGATGTTGTGGTAGTTCATGGTGGTGTTATCGCCAATGATCAGCGCAACGCGCCGACAGCCTTTTTCAGCCAGCCGCGCCACGGCCAGCGCCGCAAAATTCTCCGCATGGAGATCGT
Organism: Devosia sp. 63-57; assembly: GCF_001899045.1. Classification (NCBI taxonomy): domain Bacteria; kingdom Pseudomonadati; phylum Pseudomonadota; class Alphaproteobacteria; order Hyphomicrobiales; family Devosiaceae; genus Devosia; species Devosia sp. 63-57. Next base: position 762,018 of record NZ_MKUY01000003.1, read on the forward strand.
AATAGGGATGGCGCGCCTGAAAGGCGGTGCGGCCATGGCTGACAAAGGGAAAGCCCGCCTCGATCATCAGTTGCACTCGCCTGTCCTGCCGGCCCGTATGGGTGATGATGACGCCGTCGGCATTGCGGTTGTGCAGGATGTGCCGGATGGTGTCGGTGGATTGCTGGCGGTCGAATTCGGGCGTCACCGTCAGGTGATAGGCCGTGCCCTTCAGCGCCTGGCCGATGCCCTGGATCATCTGCCGGGCGAAATCCACAGAGTCCTCGGTTCCGTCCATGACCAGGGCAATCACATTGGTCTTGCCGGTGCGCAGTCGCACGCCGGCGCGATCGGGCACATAACCCAGCTGCCGGGCGGTCTCTGTGACCTTGTCGCGCGTGTCTTGCTTGAGAGTTGAGCCGCCGCGCAAAGCCAGCGACACGGTGGAGAGGCTGAGCCCGGTGGCTTCAGCAATGGTGCGCAACGTGACGCGCTGGCGCCGTTGCGAGGATGCACCATGGTTGTCTTCGGTCATACCTTGGCCCTTTCCGGTCTCATCCTATAGCGGAGAGTCCCGATCGCGGCCAAGCGCGCCGTGTGCCAGCGGACAAACACAGGAGCGCAGGCAAACAGATCATTCACCTTTCCGGCGCGAAGTCTGCGAGCAGGCAAGTGTCATAAGTATATGTTGACCTTTGACCCCATAGCCTTGGGGCATTCGCTTGTTCGAACACCAATAACAGCGCCAGAAGGCACAAAGTCATGGTTTCGGTTCATTCATTTGTCGCAGCCGCCGAGGAGACAGATCAGGCATTGAAATCGTTGTCGGTGCAATGCGCCGGGCTGCGGGATCAGGTATCCTTCGCCTGCATCTTCTACGATGAACGCCATGACGACCGCCTGATCCACGCCTTTCTCGAAGACCATTTCGCCGGTGTGCCCGTCATCGGCGGCACCTCATGCGGCGGCGCCATGAGCGCACAGGGGTTGGGCGGCGAGGGCTCCATCGGCCTGCTCGCCGTCATCGATCCGAACGGAGAATACGGCGTCGCCACTGCCTCATTGCAGGGCGACATTGCCAGCGTGGCCGAAGCGACGCTGCACCGTGCCCTCGCGAATGCAAATTGCCCCGGCGAGCTGCCCGAACTGGTCTGGGTGTATCAGGCCCCCGGCCAGGAAGAGCTGGTGATCGAGGGCCTGCGCCGCGTCGTCGGCGACCGCTGCCCCATCATTGGCGGCAGTTCTGCCGACAACACCGTGGCCGGACGCTGGCGGCAACTCGGCCCCGATGGTCCCATGGCTCATGGACTGGTGGTGGCGGTACTGTTCTCCTCGGGCGGCATCAGCTTTGCCTTTCAGGGCGGTTACGAGCCGGCCGGCCCCAGCGGCGTCGTCACCAAGGTCGCCTATGAACCGCTCGGCAGTTCGGGGGTCGTCACCAGCGCCCGCGGTCGCACCATCGTCTCCATCGACGGCGAGCCTGCAGCCCAGGTCTACAATCGCTGGACCCAGGGCGCGGTGGCCGAGAAGCTGGGCGGTGGCAATATCCTGATGGAAACCACCATGCATCCATTGGGTATCGACGTGGGCAAGATTGGCGATGTGCCGCACTATCTCGTCGTCCATCCCGACCAGGTGCTGGCCGATGGTTCGCTCTGCACCTTTGCCGATATCGCCGAGGGCACAACCCTGTTCAGCATGCGCGGTGACAAGACCCGGCTGGTCGAACGCGCCGGCAAGGTTGCCACCGCCGCCGCCAACGGCCTGTCGGGCGGTCCTGAAAGTCTTGCGGGCGGTCTCGTCGTTTACTGCGCCGGCTGCCGCCTGGCCGTGGACGACCAGATGGACGAGGTCGCCACCACCATTGCCGAGAGTTTTGACGGCAGTCCCTTTATCGGCTGCTTTACCTTTGGCGAACAGGGGCAGGTGCTTGGACACAATGCCCATGGCAATCTCATGATCTCGGCGATTGCGTTTGGGCGCTGACATGGCCAATTCGGAGGAATTGCGGGAAACCATCGTCTCGATGCAGCGAGAGATCGATGTGCTGCGCCGCGAAAAGGGACACGCCACCACCCTGCTCAATGCGCTCGATGCCCTGCTGGTGGTTCCCGGCGGCGACGACCCCTTTGCCAGTGTCTTCGACGCCTTGCTGCCCATGTTCGAGGCACAACTGGCCATCGTGCTGGAGCAGGCTTCGCCCAGCGAGGACATTCTCGACTGCGTGGCATCAAATGATCCCGGCCTCACCGGATCGCGTTGGCGGCCCGATAGCCGCATCAATAAGGTGCTGAGCGGGCGGATCGTCACCACGCTGTCCAGCCACGAACTCGATACCTGCCGGCTGTCGGGCGATGCCAGGCTCGCCAGCAATCAGCCGGCGCTGTATCTGCCGCTGGGTCAGCGCGGGCGCAGGGGTCTGCTGATCCTGCTGCGCAAAGAAGGCGAGCCGGGCTTCGACCGCGCGCATGTGGCGCTTGCCGGCAAATTTTCCCTGCTCGCCTCACACGCCCTTGCCGCCCGCAACGCCCAGCGCAGCGAGGTGGAAAGCCAGCGGCTCAAGCAGCTGACGCATCAGCTCACCGAAAGCCAGGAAACGCTCGCCTTCCGTGCCAACCACGACCAGCTCACAGGCCTGCCCAACCGCACCTATATCGAGGAGCTGGTAGATGCCCGCCTCGCAGAGAGGGGCATGAACGAGAAGCTGGCTTTGGCCTTCATCGATCTCGACGACTTCAAGCGCGTCAACGACCTCTACGGCCATACCATGGGCGATGCGCTGCTGACCGGGGTGGCCAACCGCATTCGCTCCCAGATCCGCAAATCCGACATTCTCGGCCGCATCAGCGGCGACGAATTCGTCGTCGTGCTCGACCCCTATGAGGAACGGCGCGACGTCTCGGCACTGATGGCGCGCATCCACAAGCTGCTCGAACGGCCCTTCGATATCGAAGGCACGCAGATCAAGACCTCGGGTTCGATCGGGGTGGCACTCTATCCCACCCACGGCGCCAGCTACGAGGCGCTGCGCCGCAATGCCGACGCCGCCATGTATCGCGCCAAATCCGTGTCCAAGGGCGGCACCGAATTCTTCAGCCGTTCGCTGGGCCGGGCCATGTCGGACCGGCTGCGGCTGGAACAGCGCCTGCGCGAGGCCTTTGAAAATCAGCGGTTCAAATGCGTGCTGCAGGGCAAGTTCGATACCCGCACCCGCCAGATCCTCGGCTTTGAGGTACTGGTGCGCTGGGTGGACGAACGCGGCCACATCCACGCCCCCGGCACTTTCCTGCAGCCGGCGAGTGAACTGGGCCTGCTCGACGGCATTGCCAGCATGCAACTCGAAGAGCTTTTGGGCCGTCTGCCGGCGCTCGACGCCCGCTTCGGCGACAGTGTCAAATACAGCTTCAACGTCTCCGCCGACCAGGCCTCGCGCCCCGGCTTCATGAAGCAGATCATCCGCCAATTGACCAATTCGGGCCGGGCGGAGCGTTTCACCTTCGAACTCACCGAGGAATCCTTCCTCAAGGCCGAGGCCTTCCAGTCTCAGGTTCTGCCGCATTTGCGCAGCGCCGGCATCGGCATATCCATCGATGATTTCGGCACTGGCTATTCCTCGCTTTCGCTCTTGGCCAATATCACTGCCGACGAGATCAAGATCGATCGCTCCTTCATCAAGGATATCGACAATCGCGGTGACCACCAATCGATCCTGCGGGCCATCGAGTCATTGGGCAAGGCGCTCAATGTCAGCGTGGTGGCAGAGGGAATCGAAACCGAGAACGAGCTGCTCTATCTCCAGGACCATACCGGCATCAGCTATGGCCAGGGCTTTCTGTTCCATCGCCCGGCCTTTATCGATGACTTGCTTTCGAGCGCCGAGATCAGCACAAGATCGGCGACGCGCCGCGCCTGATCGGGCAGCGCGGAACGTCTGGTGGCACCAGGCGTTGCCAGTGGCAAACCGAGAAGCAGATGTTCGACACGCTCAATCGTTCCCCCCTCGTCCAGAAACTGCGCCAGTTCGTTACCAACGAGACAAGGCTGCTGATCTCCATCGGCCTGGTTTCGGGGCTGGTGCTGACCTTTCTCTTCATCGCCGACCTGATGATCGAAGGCGAGGTCGAGGCCTTCGACCGCTCCATCCTCATGCTGTTCCGCGACCCGGCCAATCCCAATCAGGTGATCGGCCCCACCTGGATGCACGAAATGGTGCGCGATATCACCTCCCTGGGCAGTTTTGCGCTGCTGGGGCTGATCGTTATCGGGGTATGCTCCTACCTGCTGCTGGCCCACAAGCGCATCGAGGCGGCGGTGGTGGCCGTGTCGGTCGTCACCGGTACCATTCTCAGCACCGTGCTGAAGATGAGCTACAACCGCCCCCGCCCCGAGCTCGAGGTCATGTCGCACCAGTTCACCTCCAGCTTTCCGAGCGGCCATTCGCTGATTTCGGCGGTAACCTATCTGACCCTGGGCGCCGTGCTCTCGCGTTTCGCGCCGACGCGGCAGCAGCGCATCTTCATCTTCTCGCTCGCGGTCTTCCTCACCCTCATCGTCGGGCTAAGCCGTCTCTATATGGGCGTGCATTTTCCCAGCGATATTCTGGCGGGCTGGTGCCTGGGGGCCGCTTGGGCCCTGCTGTGGAGCATGGTCGCCTTCCAGCTGCAGAGCCGCGGCGCCATCGAAAAGCCGGACGAAGACAAACACGGCTGAGACGCCCGGCGGCGCCTTATTGGGCCGTCGCTGCCCGTGCGGAGCGCCTGGTATTGATCACGCAGGCGCCGACGATGAGAATGGCGCCGGCCCAGAAAGCCAGTTGCGGAATTTCGCCGAAAAAGACGAAGCCCAGCACCGCCGCCCACAGCAAAGCCGTATAGTCGATCACCGCGAATACCGAGACGGGGATCAACCGCAGCCCGTTTATGACCAGCACAAAGCCGGCGGCGCCGAGAAAACCGATCAGCCCCATCAGACCCAGCGTCGGCGGCGTCAGCTCCGGCAATGGGCCAAAGGCCAGCGGCAACACCAGCACGGCAGCGACAAGCGACTGCCCCAGCGTCATCGCCGCCGGCTGCTCGCTGCTCGAGTGATGTTTCAGCAGTGCCAGCACCAGCGCATAGGTGAATGGCGCCAGCAGCGCCGCGGCCCAGGCCAGCGGCTCACCGGCACCCGCGCCGATCTCGGCACCATCACCACCCAGAATGATGATCCCCGCACCCAATGCGCCGAGCAGCAAGGCCAGCCAGGCCGGCCCGTTGAGCCTTTCCTTGAACACCACGGCCCCGAGCAGGGTCACATAAAGCGGCGCCGTCATGCCGAGCGCCGCCACCACCGCCAGCGGCAGGCGGCCGACGGCGTAGAAGAACATCGTGGCGGTCGCCACCAGCAGTGCTCCGCGCAGCGCCTGCCGTCCCAGATCCGTAAGCTTTGGCCATTGCCCTCGCGTCAACACGATCCACAAAGCCAGCCAGATCGCGGCGCCGAGAAAGCGCACGAAGACGATCTGGAAGGTGGAGACCTGCCCGCCCAGCGCCTTGGCTACGGCATCCATGCTGCACATGATGGCAATGCCGCCGGCGCTCAGCAGGACGCCCTTTGTGCTCTGGTTCATGAAAGGCTCTTGGACAGGAAAGTGCGAGTGCGGCCCTTGGGAAAATCGGGCAGCTCTCCGAAGACCTGATAGCCCGCCTTCTGGTAGACGTGAAGGCCATGGGGATTAAAGGTGTCGATATAGGCGCCGTGGCAGCCGCGCTGCCTGGCCTCCGCCTCGGCTTTTGCCAGCAGCTGTCCGGCCATACCCTGCCCGCGCAGGCTCTCATCGACCCAGAGCCATTGCACATAGAGCCAGCCCCAGCCCGTATAGCCGGACAGACCCGCCACCAGCCCATTCTCACCGCGCACGAAGACCGCCAGCGGCCGCCGATCCGAGGGACCGGCATCGGCATCGTTGAACGCCGTGAGGTTCGCGCCCAGTGCTGCCAGATCGGCGGCATCAGGCGTTTCAGTCAGCTCCAGAAGCGGCGCATCCATGGCGTCAGGCGGCCAGCACGCCACCGGTCAGCGGATGCGGCGCGCCGGTGGTGGTGGGGAAGCTGATGGGCAGGCCGCGCAGCACGCGCACCGCGAGGAAAGCGAAGCATTCCGCCTCGATGGCATCACCGCGCCAACCCACGGCCTCAGCGGGCACCGCCACCACGCCAGCCCGGTCGGGCAGCATTTTCATGATCGCCGGATTGTGCCGGCCACCGCCGCAGACGACGAGCTTTTCCGGCCGCTGCGGCAAGAGATCGAGCGCCTTTCCCACGGCGCCGGTGGTGAACGCGGTGAGCGTTGCGGCACCATCATCGGCATTGAGGCCATCGGCCATGGTGTAGAGGAAGTCGAAACGATCGAGCGACTTGGGATAAGGCGCGCTGAGATAGGGGTGGGTCAGCAGCTTTTTGAGCCGCGCTTCGTCCACTGTCCCGCGCAAGGCGCGCTCGCCATCGCGGTCCATGTCGCCCAGGCCAAGGCCCTTGATGAAATCATTGATTGGCGCATTGGCCGGGCCGGTATCGAAGGCCACCAATGTGTCCTTGCCATCCCAGAAGGTGACATTGGCGACGCCACCCAGATTTAGCACCGCCGTCTTGCCGTCGGTCGCGCCAATCTTCCTGAGCAGCGCCTGATGATAGAGCGCCGCCAAAGGCGCCCCCTGCCCGCCGGCGCGCACATCGGCGGAGCGGAAATCATAGGCGACCTTGATGCCGGTGAGCTCATGCATCAGGGCGCCATTGCCCAATTGCCGCGTCGCGCCGATGCGTCCCGGCTGCGGAGCGCGATGCAGCACGGACTGGCCATGGAAGCCGATGACGCCTATGTCTTGAGGCATGAGGCCGGCCTGCTTGACCAGATCGAGCACTGCCGCGGACTGCGCGCGGGTCAGCGCATCTTCGGCTTCAGCGAAGATAGCAGGCTCGGGGCCCTCGAAATTCCACACGCGGGCCTGTGCCAGGGTTTCCTCGAGCAGGTCGCGGATCGATTGCGGATAGGGCGCCAGCGTATAGGCGCCGAAACTGTCGACGCTTTCGCCATCGCTGCGCAACAGGGCCACGTCGATATTGCCGTCGAGCACGGTTCCCGTCATCAGCCCAATGGCCCAGATCGGCTGCATCGCCGTCTCCTATTCAGCGTTGATCAGGTCACCCACGGCCCGGCGCAGCGCAAAGATGCCGCTGTCGAAATGGCGCGTGGGGTGCACCCGGTTGGTCAGCAGGGTCCAGGCCTGGCCGCGCGCGAAGTCGATCCAGATGCCGGTGCCGGTAAAGCCGGTATGGCCGATGGTTTGGGGTGTGCACAATTCGCCGCCCGACCAGCCGTCATAGGGCCGTTCCCAGCCATGGGTGCGCCGCGCCGAAAGCGGCGTGCGGATGAGCGCGTCCGAACCGGCATTGGCCAGCTTGTCGGCGGCGAAATCGAGCATCGAGGCCACCGTGCCGAAGAGCCCAGCATGGCCGGCGCCCTGCAGCGCCGAGCAATTGTCGTCATGCACCTCGCCCACCAGCACGCGGTGGCGCCAGTAGCAGTCCTCGGTCGCCGCCGCATTGGCCGGTTCGGCCGACCAGGCAAAGCCGGGGCCGGGGTCCATATCGCGGATCCATTTGCCCTCGATGCGCTCCAGCGCGAGGCCGAGCAGGATATAGTTGATGTCGGAATAGACCGATGGCCCCGCCGCAAACTCGTGCTGCAACAGGAAGGTACGCAACAGGTCGGGATCGCGGCCATAGGTGTAGAGCGGGAACACCGCCGGAAACGGCGTCTGGTGCCCGAGGCACTGCCGGAAGGTGACCCGACGTTCCCAATTGTCGAGATTGTAGTGTCGATAGTCGGGCAGAACCGTGGTCAAAGGCGCATCGAGATCGATCCGCCCTTCCGCCGCCAGCGCGATGATGCGGTCGGTGGTGAACGCCACCTTGCTGATCGAGGCGAGATCGAACCAGGTGTCCTCCCGCATCGGCCGGCGCTCCGGCACGGTCTGGGCGAAGCCGATGGCGCGCACGGCGCGATTGCCGGATGCATCGACCACGCCCAGCACGCCGCCGGGAATACGGCCCGCCTCAACGGCAGCGTCCAGCGGCACAAAGGCGCGCTCGAGTTGATCGTGCACAGCGCTCATCGTCCATCCTCCAGCCGCACGCGATGATCGGCGCCGGCATCGCGCCAGGCTGCCGGGGGCGGCTCATAGCCGGCCGGGCGCACCAGCGAGGGCACCTGCGTCACGTCGACGGCAAAATGCTGCTTGCGCCGCTCCACCGCCGGAACAGCCGAGATCAGTCGCTTGGTATAACTGTGTTGCGGGTCGGAGAGCACAGCGCGTGCGTCGCCGATCTCGACCACCTGCCCGGCATACATGACCGCAATCCGGTGGGCGATGCGCTCCACCACCGCCATGTCGTGGGAAATGAAGAGATAGGCCAGCCCGAATTCGCGCTGCAGATCGACCAGCAGGTCCAGCACCTTGGCCTGCACCGACACGTCGAGCGCCGACACGGCTTCGTCCAGCACCACCACGTCGGGATTGAGCATCAGCGCCCGCGCGATGCAGAGGCGTTGGCGCTGCCCACCGGAGAATTGGTGCGGAAAGCGCACCAGCGCGTCCTGCGGCAGGCCCACGCGTTCGAGCAGAAAGGCCATGCGCTTGCGCAGCGTGTCGTCCAGCTTCTGGCCATTGGCGATGGACGGCTCGGCCAAGAGCGCCTCGACATTGAGCCGGGGATTGAGCGAAGCGAACGGGTCCTGGAACACCATCTGGATCGGACGCTTCGACCGCCCCGCCGCCGTTGCGATCTCACCGCGCTGCCGGCTCACCAGGCCGAGCAGCGCCTTGGCCGTGGTCGACTTGCCCGAGCCGGACTCGCCCACAATGGCCAGGGTCTCGCCCGGCATCAATTCGAAGCTGACGCCATCGACGGCATGCACGGCGGATTTTGGCTTGAACAGCCCCTTGCCGACAGCAAACCGCACCACCAGATCGTCCACCGCCACCACCGGCTGCCGGGTTTCGGTGCGGGCGCCATCCTCGCGCACCGACTGCCCGGCGGTGAAATGCGGCACGGCCTGCAGCAGATGCCTGGTATAGTCGTGCCGCGGATGATCGAGCACCGCGCCGGTATCGTTCTGCTCCACCGCCACGCCTTGCTGCATCACCATGATGCGGTCGGCAATACCGGCCACAAGGCCGATATCGTGGGTGATGAAGATCATCGCCATGTCGGTCTCGGCACGCAATTCGGCGAGCAGCGCCATGATCTGGGCCTGCACCGTCACGTCGAGCGCGGTGGTCGGCTCGTCGGCAATCAGCAGGCGGGGCGCACTGGCCAGCGCCATGGCGATCATGACGCGCTGACGCATGCCGCCCGAGAGTTGATGCGGATAATAGCCGAGCCGCGTCCTGGCATCGGGGATGCGCACGCGATCGAGCACATCGAGCGCCGCCTGCTTGGCCGCAGCCCCCACAAGGCCGCGATTGAGCTTGAACGCCTCCTCGATCTGCGCACCGATCGTGTGCACCGGATTGAGCGAGGTCATCGGCTCCTGGAAAATCATCCCCACTTCGCTGCCGCGAATATGGCGCAGGGTCTTTTCCTGGGCCTTTGCCACGTCGAGCACGCTGCCGTCTTCCCGGGTGAGGAGAATGGAGCCGCCGGTGACCGTGCCGCCACCGAAATCGACAAGGCGATTGATCGATAGCGCTGTCACCGACTTGCCCGAACCGGACTCGCCGACAATGGCAAGCGTCTGGCCCCGGTCGAGGTCGAAGCTGACCCCACGCACCACTTCATTGGCCCTGGGATCGCGGCCGAAGCCGACGCGCAGATCGCGAACGGAAAGCAGCGTGCTCATGCCGTCCTCCTCTGGGTGCGCGGATCGAGAATATCGCGCAGGGCATCGCCGGTGAGGTTGAACCCCAAAATGCCGAGCATGATGGTCAGCGCCGGGAAGATCATCAGCCAGGGCGCCTGCTGCATGAGATTCTTGCTTTCCGACAGCATGAGGCCGAGCGAGGGCGTCGGTGGCTGCGTGCCCAGCCCGAGAAAGGACAGCCCCGCCTCGGTCAGCAGGGCCCAGGCCAGTGCCAGGGTCACCTGCACCGCCAGCGGCGCGACCAGGTTCAGCAACAGGTGCCGGGTCAGAATATAGCGCTGCGAACTGCCGAAGGTGCGCGCGGCGTCGACGAAATCGCGCTGTTTCAGCGACAGCGCCGGCCCGCGCACCACGCGGGCAAAGATCGGCGTATAGACGATGCCGATGGCGGCGACGCTGGTGAAGGTGCCCGGGCCGACAATGGCGATGATCAAGAGCGCCAGAAGGATTGCCGGAAAGGCCAGCAGCACATCCATGATGCGCATCAGGATGCCGTCCCAGAGCGAACCCCACCAGGCCGCGAGCAGGCCGATAATGGTTCCGGCAATGGTTGCCACCGCCACCGAGAGGAAGGCGATGATCATCGACTGGCCGATACCAACCATCAGCCGGCTGAAGGTGTCGCGACCGAGCAGGTCGGTGCCCATCCAGAAGCTGGCGCTGGGCGGCTTCAGCCGGTCGAGCATGAACTGCTTCAGCGCATTGTTGGGGGTCAGCCCCAGCGCGCCCAGAAGGGCGGCGATGAGGTAGAGGCCGATGATGAAGACGCCGATGCGTCCGGACGGATGCCGGATCAGCGCGGAAAATACCTTGCCCATCAGCGGCCTCCCAACCGGATACGCGGATCGAGAGCGACATAGGCCAGATCGACCAGAAGGTTCACGACGAGGAAGTTGAAGGCGATGAACAAGACGGTTCCCTGCACCAGCGCATAGTCGCGCTGCGTAATGGCATCGAGCACCAGCCGGCCAAGGCCCGGCAGCGCGAAAATCTGTTCGACGATGACGGCGCCGCCGAGGAGGTAGCCGAACTCCACCCCCGACAGCGTCACCACTGGGATCAGCGCATTGGGCAGCGCATGGCGCCACACCACGCTCATCGACGAGGCGCCCTTGGAACGGGCGGTGCGGATATAGTCGTCGCTCAGGACATCGAGCATGGCCGAGCGCGAAATGCGCATGACCGAGGCGGCGAAGGCAAAGCCCAGCGTCACCGCCGGGAAGAACAATTGCCCGATACTGGCCAGAGGATCGACGAAAAGCGGGGTGAACGTACCCATGGCCGGCACCATGCCGAAATAGACCGAGAGCACATAGATGATGAGAATGCCGATGACGAAGGCCGGCGTCGACTGGCCAAGCATGGCCAGGATGCGCACCACGAGATCGGTGGGCTTTTCATTGCGCGTCGCGGCCAGAACGCCAAGCGGCACGCCGACGCTGAGCGCGATGACCATGGACATCAGCGCCAGCTGCAGGGTCAGCGGAAAGCGCTCGAGAATGACCGAGAGCACCGGCTTTGCATAGATCGAGGAAATGCCGAGATCGCCCTGGAACAGGCCGGAGAGCCAGCGCCAATATTGGATCCAGACCGGTTGATCGATGCCGAAATAGGCCGCCAGCGCCGCGCGTTGCGCCGGGGTCATCATGCCGGCCTCGGTGCCGAGCATGGCGATGATCGCATCGCCCGGGATCCGCCGGATCGACACGAAGACCAGGATCGACACGCCCAGGAGGATGAAGGGGAATGTCAGCAGGCGCTGCGCCACATAATTCATGGCAAGTCGTTCTCCGTACCTGCTTCATTCAAACACAATCGGACAGCAAAGCCACCTCGCCGCCTCCCGTTCAGGAGTGGCTGGCCAGGAAGGCCAAACCCCTCCCCTCCGTGAAGAGGGGAGGAGCAATTTGGAAAAGGCTGATCTTACTGGATCGACACCTTGGTCAGGCCGAACAGCGTGCCTGTCGGCGAGGATTCAAAGCCTGTGACGGTCTTGAGCTGGGCCGTGTAGCTGTAGCCGGTCGAGAGCCACAGCCAGGGCGAAAGCTCGGCCAGGCGGCTTTCGAAGGTGTGGAAGATTTCGACGCGCTTGGCCGGATCGGTTTCGGCCTGGCCCTGCTTCATCAGGCTATCGAGCTCGTCATCGGTGAAGTTCGAGACCTTCACCAGATTGCCGTCCTTGGTGAAATAGCGGTTATACATCGGGAACGGGTCCGGACGGCCGCCATTCTGGGCCACGGCCATGTCGAAATCACCCTTGAGCCAGGTGTCGACATAGACGTTGAGTTCCATGATCTCGATTTCGAGATTGATGCCGATTTCGGCCAGCTGGGCCTGCAGCACCTGGGCTTCGGAGGCGGCAACCGGCGGCTCGCCGGTAGCGGCGATCACCTTGGCGGTGAAGCCATCGACACCAGCCTCGGCCATCAGCGCCTTGGCCTTCTCGACGTCCTGCTCATAGCAGAACAGCGTGCTCGGATCCTGGGCGAAGGCCGGCATGGTCAGGGGGCCGGTCACCTTGCCTTCGCCGGCCAGCGCCGCGTCGATGATTTCCTGGCGGTTGATGGCGCAGGACATGGCCTGACGCACGAGGAGATTGTCCATCGGCGCCCGCGACGGGTTGAGCTGGAGCACGTTGTAGGCCAGCACGCCGACGCGGTTGAGCTCGAGGTTCGGCTCGCTCGGCACCATGGTGGCGACCAGCGGGTCGTTCAGCAGCGCGAAGTCGGTCTGGCCGGCGCGCAGCGAGGCGAGGATCGCGGTTTCGTCCGGCAGCACGGAGATGGTGATGCCATCGATGGCAAGGTCGCCACCGGCCCAGTCGGCATTGGCGCTCAGCACTTCCTTGGCATTGGGCTCCCAGGAATCGAGCTTGAACGGGCCCGAACCCAAAGCCGTGGTGCCGACGCTACCGGCGGTGATTTCGCTGGCCGGCAGAATGGCGGCATTGATCGTGGCCATGGCGACCAGGATCGGCACGTCAGCAGTGGACAGGTTGAACACCACCGTCTCGGCATCGGGTGTATCGATGCTGGCGATGGACAGGAAGTTGGAGCGGGCAGCGGCGGAGGTGGCTTCGTCGAGGATACGCTCAAACGAGGCCTTCACGTCTGCCGAAGTGACCTGCGCGCCATTGGTGAACTTGGCGTTGGGGTCGAGCTTGAAGGTCAGCGTCTTGGCGTCGGAGGCGAATTCCCAGCTCGTGGCGATGGCGGGAACGACGTTCAGCTCGGCATCGAGGCGCACCAGCGGCTCATAGATGAGTTCGAGCAGGCGCAGCGACGAGAAGGCCGTCTGCTTGTGCGGGTCAAGACCGGTGGCGTCCTGCGACCAGGCCATGCGCAGGCTCGCAGCCTGTACCGGCAGGGCAAACACCGAGGTCGAAAGCGCGGTGGCGATGGCAAGTCCGGCGATCAGCTTGCGCGGCGTGGTCCATTGCATTGTCGTATCCCTCCTTTGGATAGCGTTCCGCCCAGAAGCGGAGTGCAAATGCTGTCCTGGCCACCCCTCCCTCTCCCGCAACCGACCGGCCGCAGAGGCCGAGGGCGAGCGTGACCTTGGGATGAAGCCTAGGAAGTCTGGAGCCTGCCTGTCAACGATTTTCAGACTTTCCAACAAGTCTGAACTTTTGTTTCACAGCGCCGGAAATTTCTGTACTGTTCCGCCCGTTCGCGTCGCCCTGCCCGGCCCGCGACGCCTGGGAGAGAGCGGGGACGAAAAGAGTGGGCATTCAGTCGACCATCGAGGCATCCGCCGACAAGTTCACCCCCGCCATGCAACGGGTGGCCTCGGTCATCCGCGACAATCCGGGCGTGGTGCTCGACAAGACCATTTCCGATCTCGCCACCGCCTGCAAAACCTCGGTCGCCACCATTGTGCGCTTCTGCCGGACGCTGGGCCTTTCCGGTTATGCGCAGCTGCGCATGTCACTGGCCACCGAACTGGGGCGCGAGGCGGCACAATATGGGCCCGGCCTGACGCTGGGCGCGGAGATCGCCCGCTCGGACACGCTGCAGGAAATGGCCTCCAAGGTCGCAACGCTGGAAATGCTGGCCATTGACGAAACCGTCTCCAGCCTCGATTTCACCGCGCTGGAACGCGTGGTCGCCGCCCTCGACACCGCCCAGCGCATCCTGCTCTTCGGCATCGGCGCCAGCCAGTTTGTGGCCCAGGACCTGCACCACAAGCTGTTCCGCGTCGGCCGCAATGCCTTCCTGATGGCCGATCCGCATGAGGCTTGGTCCGCGGCGCTGCTGTCGCCGCCGGGAACCATTGCCATCGGCTTTTCCCATTCCGGGAACACTGCCGATACCGTGCGCTATCTCGAAATCGCCCGCCAGGCCGGGGCGCTCACCATCGCCATCACCGGCGCAGCCGATTCGCCCCTGGCCCAGGCCGCCGATGAACGGCTGATCAGCCATGCGCGCGAAAGCCGATTGCGCGCCGGAGCCATGGTCAGCCGCATTGCCCAATTGGCCATTGTCGACTGCCTGTTCCTCGGCGTCGCGCATCTGCGCTACGAACAGACAGTAGATGCGCTGCAAAAGACGCGCGACGTCACGCACCCGAAATAGGGATGCACACTATCCCCAAAGCGTTGCGCCCGAGCGATCGATCACCCCTTCGGCAAAGCGCAGGCCGCCTGGCCGGTCATGGGCCAGCAGCAGCGGGCCATCGAGATCGACCCAGCGGGCGAAACCGGCCAGCACCGAGGCGGGCAGCATGGACAGAGAGGTGCTGAGCATGCAGCCCACCATCATCGACAGCCCCAGAGCCTCGGCCCGCCGCGCCACCGCCAGCGCCTCGGTCAAGCCGCCGGTCTTGTCGAGCTTGACGTTGATGGCATCATAACGGCCCACCAGGGCCTCCAAGCCCTTGAGCGCATGGGCACTTTCATCGGCGCAGACCGGCACCGCATGTTCAATATCGCCCAGGGCGGCATCGTCGCTCGCCGGCAACGGCTGCTCAACCAGCTCCACCCCTGCATCGGCGCAGGCCGCAAGCAAAGCCGGCAGATCAGCAACGGCCCAACCCTCATTGGCATCGACTACCAGCCGCGCCTTCGGCACGGCAGCGCGCACCGCCGCCAGCCGCTCGAGATCGCCCGCCGCGCCGAGCTTGAGCTTCAACAGCGGCATATGTGCAGCCTTCTGCGCCGCCGCCGCCATCGCTTCGGGCGTATCGAGGCTGATGGTAAAGGCGGTAGTCATAGTCTTGGGCCAATCGACGCCCGCCAGATCCGCAATATCGGCCCCCGCCAGCCGTGCTTCCAGCGACCAGAAGGCACAATCGATACCATTGCGGGCCGCACCCGGCGGCAATGCCGATTGCAATTGCGCCCGATCCAGGCCGGCGGCGATCTGTGGCCCCAGCGCCAAAATGGTCGCCAGCGTCTCTTCCGGCGTTTCGCCGTAACGCGCATAGGGCACGCATTCGCCCAGCGCCACCACGCCGTTCCGTTCGAGCTCTACCCGCACCACGCGCTGCTCGGTGCGGCTGCCCCGCGCAATGGTAAAGCGCCCCGCGACAGCAAATGTCTCGATCTCGGCCCGAAGAATGGTGGTCATAGTCTATCCGGCAATCTGGGCTCGACGAACCCCAATGCCATCCGCAGGACGGCGATGAACGAAGAAAATTGCGTGGGCGGCATCAGCATCGATGCGGCGCAATACCCCTATCTGCCGGAACCATGCTGGCTTCGGCAAGGGCGCAATTGCCGCTGCCTTCGCCTCGTCATGGCACATCGATAGGAACCGCAGGCTGCCGTTTACACATTGGCAAATCTCTCGGGCCTAAGAAATTGTGATTTTTGAGGAGGGACAGATGGTTGACACCAAGACGATTCGGCGGCGCGATTTCCTGGCGGGCATTGCCGGGGTAACGGGCATGGCGGCTTTCGGCCTGCCCTTCGTGCCCAAGCTGGCCGTCGCAGCGACGCCAGCGATCGAAGCCGCGCCAGAAGGCGCCGCCATCGCCCGTGTCGGCATCTATCCCGCCCTCGGCATCAGCCGCGTCGGTGGCAGCCAGAAATGGTTCTACGCCCCCGAACTGCCCGGCGTCCCCGCCAATCCCGAAGGCGGTTTCAAGGATGGCAGTTCGCTGATCAAGAAGCAGGTGCAGCGCTTCCGCGTTTTTGCCTTCGACGCCGAGGGCCGGGTGATCAAGGAACTGACCGCTGCCGATGCCAAGATCGAGTGGCGCGTCCATGTCGCCAACACCAAGGCCGCCTGGTACGGCTTCGTCAACGCCCACGACAACGGCGCCAATGCGCCCGGCATGCCGACCCGCATGCGCAATCAGTATTTCGCCAGCAATGAGCAGCGCGAAAAGATGCTGGTCATCGATCCCGGCGCGGTGACGATCTCAGGCACCGAGGTGAACTGGACCGGCGAGGACAGCGCCTATGCCATGAAGGGCCGCTTCTGGGACAGCGTCGATGTCGGCCTGGGCCAGGTGCGCACCGATGCCGACGGCCGCCTGCTGGTGGTTCCGGCCGATGGTATCTCCCGCTCGCCACGCGGCACCGCCATCACCAATTTTGCCGACAATGACGGCTGGCACGACGACTGGTGCGATGGCCCGGTGGACGCCAAGGTCACCCTGCCCGATGGTCAGGTGCTCGATGCCGACGGCGCCTGGATCGCCTGTGTCGGCCCCGATTTCGCCCCGGAAATCCCCTCGATCAGCACGCTTTACGACGTGATCGAGAACATGAACTGGGAGCAGAAGTGGGTCGAGCCGCCGGCCACGCCGCTCTCTTTCCGCCAGCACATCTATCCCACCTTCCGGCGCCTGGCGCTGATGGAATGGGTCTCAGCGGCCTCCAATCTGCGCCAGGGCTGGCTGGATGTCGGCGACTTCTCGAGCGAGGCCTATCTGGCCCAGCTCGCCGACCCAAGCGAAGCCAACAAGGCGTTTCGCCAAAAGGTGTTTTCGGCTTTCCGCGACCCTTACAATATGGGCCCCAACGCCTATAAGGAAGAGCACTTCAAGATCCCGCTGATGCCGGGCGATGGCGTCGATCATAATGGCAGCCCGCTGCAGTGGTTCCAGTTCCCCAAACTGCAATATGAACGCCTGCGCCTCTGGGCTGAAGGCGCCTTTGACAACGACTTCGCCGACGTGGCGCTCGACCAGGTCACCGACCTCGACCAGCTGCCGGTCGAGCAGCGCCCCCATGCCCTGACCGAAGCCGCGCTCGAGCCCTGCTCCGGGGGCGCCTTCCATCCCGGCGTCGAGCTCTCCTACTATCTGCGCCTGCCCGCGCTCTATGCCCGTGCTGCCGACCCCGAGGCCGAAGCCTTCCGCATCGCCCGTGGCAATCGCGCCTCGCTGGTGCAGAATGTCGGCCGCATCCTGGATTTCACCACCGCCACGACCGGTGAGGACGCCCCGATCGGCCCGCAAATGGCCGGCGACCTCACCCGCTGGATGGGCCTGCCCTGGCAGCCCGACGCCTTCAGCTGCCAGCGCGTCGCCATGCAGACCGATTTCCCGGTGCCGGTCTGGTGGCCGGCCCTGCTGCCGGTCGATGTGCTGCCCGAGGAGCACTACAACCAGCTGATGCGCACCGATCTCAGCGCCGAGCAGCGGGTGAAATTCTTCGAAAACCGCGTCTGGTGGGCCCGCGGCGTGCCGGGCATCGGCTATCACGCCAATGCCAGCTATTGGGACGGCATCCGCAACATGATCGCCGTCTGGCAACAGATGGGTTTTGTGGTGCAGCGCCCCGGCCCGACCGATCCCGACCGCCCCGAAGCCATCCCGCAACAGCTGTTCGTGGAAGTCGGTCGCGGCTCTATGGAGCAGCGTTTTGACTGGGTCGCTGACGACGGCGACATGGGCTGACCCACGGCGCCACCGCCATGTCAGCGCCCCCTCGATCCCATTGGCCCGTCGCCGTCATCGGCGGCGGCATTGCCGGCTGCGCCGCCGCCCTGACGCTGGCGCAACAGGGCATTGCGGTCGCATGGATCGCGCCAGAAACCGTATTCGAGGATAAGCCGGGCGAAAGCCTCGCCGCCGCCGCGCTGCCATTGCTCGATGAACTGGGCTTGGGCGCTCTCCTCGCCGATCCCGCCCATCGGCAATCCCAGGCCAGCTACACGTCCTGGGGCAGCGATGCCCTGCTCGAACGCCATGCCGCCGCCCAGCCCGGCGGCCTCGGTCATGTCATCGACCGGCCACGCTTCGAGGCAAGCCTGATCGCCGAGACAGCCGCGCTTGCCGATATCACCCGCCTCCGCGACACTGTTCTGACCGTGCAACGCCAGCCCGGCGCCTGGACTCTATCCACCGCCAGCGGCGCCACCTTATCAGCCGACCTCGTCATCGATGCCACCGGCCGCAAAAGCCTGTTGGGCCGCGCGCAGGCTCGACAGAAGCGCGTCGATCGCCTCGTCGCCGCCTATGCCTTTCTCTCGCAGGTCGAAACCGACATCGACCCGACCCCGGCCACCATCATCGAGGCCGTTTCGGGCGGCTGGTGGTACGCCACACTCCTCGCTGATCGCCGGCTGGCGCTGAATTTCTACTCCGATCCGGACCTCTTGCCGCGCCGCATCGGCCAACGCCCCGACCTGTGGCAGGCGCTCGTGGCCGACACGCGCTACATCTCCCAATGGGTCGAAAGCGCCGGCTACGCGCTGTCCGGCCCTCCAGGGCTCGCCAGCGCCGGCACAGTCTGGCTTGAGCAGGCCGCCGGTTCCGACTGGCTGGCGGTTGGCGACGCCGCCATTTCCTTCGACCCGCTCTCGGCCCATGGCATGACCACCGCGCTCTGGACCGGTGTGGAAGCGGCAAAGGCTGCCGCAAAGGCCATAGGGGGCGACCACGACGCTCTAGCCGACTATGCGACCCGCCTCCGCCTCGGCGTCGAACACTATCTCGGCGAACGCCGCAGCATCTATGCGCGCGAACGGCGCTTTACGAGCCACCCCTTCTGGCAACGGCGCCTGCATGACGCCGACCTGGCCGACCGGACTGCAACCTGACCCAATGAGGAAACCACCATGCCCAATCTGAAGATGCTCGGCCTCGCTGCCGCTGTTGCCCTTTCCTTCGCCGCCGCACCTCTGGCTCAGGCCGGCGAGCGCATCGCCTACCCATCGCCGGTGGTCGATGGCCTGCCCTATTCCGGTGCGGTCCGTGCTGGCGACATGGTCTATGTCGGCGGTGTTCTCGGCACGGTTCCCGGCAAGTCAGAACTGGTCCCCGGCGGCATCCAGGCCGAAGCACGCCAGGCCTTCGCCCATGTGAAAACCATTCTCGAACAGGCCGGCACCACACTCGACCAGACGGTCAAGTGCATAGTCCTCGTCACCAGCGTCGATGATTTCGCCCCGATGAACGAAGTGTTCCGCGAGGTCTTCCCACAGAGCCCGCCAACCCGTTCCACCCTCGTCGTCCCGGCCATCCCGCTCGGCGCCGCCATCGAAGTCGATTGCCAGGCCCTCGCCGCCGACTGACCCGAAAACAAAAGCGGCGGCTCCCGATTCCTCGGAAACCGCCGCTATACCTGGTGGGCCCACCAGGACTCGAACCTGGAACCAGACCGTTATGAGCGGTCGGCTCTAACCATTGAGCTATAGGCCCTTGCTGTGCCTCATAGCAGGGTCGGGGCGGCTGTCAAAGGGGGTGTGATACCTTCCGCCAAGAAGCCATAGTGCACCACTAACACCCAGCCGCGCCAAGCCTTCACATCCCGGCTGCCCACCACTAGACTGTGCGCCATTCGCACAAATGTCGAAAAGCGAACGCATGCGCCAGGGTGACCTCATCAATGGGCTGATCAAAGGGCTTTCGGTCATCGAATCCTTCGATGAGGAACATGCGCGCATGTCGATCACCGAGGTCGCGCAGCGCACCGGGCTCGAGCGGGCCACTGCACGGCGGTGCCTCCTGACGCTCGCCCATCTCGGCTATGCCACCTATGACGGCAAGTTTTTCGAGCTAACGCCGCGCGTGCTGCATCTGGGTCATTCCTATCTCGCGACCACCTCGCTGCCCCGGCTGATCCAGCCCTTTCTCGAGGAATTGTCCCGCGCCACCAATGAGAGCACTTCGGCGGCGGTGCTCGACGGCACCGATACCCTCTATGTCGCCCGTGCCTCGACCCGCCGCGTCATGTCGATCAATCTGGCGCCCGGCGCGCGGCTGCCGGCCTATTGCACCTCCATGGGCCGCATTCTGCTGGCCGCACTGCCTCCGGGCGAAGCACAATCCATCCTCGCCCGCTCGGATATCGTGGCGTACACGACCCACACCAAGGCCAATCTCGTTGATATTGTCACCGAGCTCGAAGTCATCGCCGCCCAGGGCTTTGCGGTGATCGACCAGGAACTGGAGCTGGGCCTCTGCTCCATCGCCGTGCCGCTGTTCAATGCCGGTGGGGCGGTGGTCGCCGCCCTCAATATCGGCGCCCAGACTGCCCGCGCCCCGACCTCACGCATGATCGCCCATTTCCTGCCCTTGATGCGCAAGCTTCAGGCCGACCTGCGCCCGCTGCTGCGCTAGAGCAGGCAGAACCTCCCACGCCCACCGCCACGGCAAGCCTGCGTCAGAGTCCCCATCAAAGCGCTGGTGACAACATGTCACAAAACGCGGATACGCAATGCGATCAGTGGAAAAACACCCATCTTTTCAATATTTTATACCGTCACAAACCAGTCACGCAACCGCAATAAAACTGTCGCCGAGCACTCCTATGGTCTGCCGCGTCACAAGGCGGCCCGATCCTTCGGCTGGCCATGTTGGAAACCGAATTCCGAAAGGGAACTTTCAATGAAAACCGCACTTTTCGCCAGCGCCGCCGTGATCGCGCTCGCCGCCTTCGGCACCCCGGCTTTTGCCCAGTCGCGCGACACCATCCAGATCGCCGGCTCGTCCACCGTCCTCCCCTTCGCCTCGATCGTGGCCGAAGAGTTCGGCGCCACCTTCCCCGAGTTCAAGACCCCGGTCGTGGGTTCGGGCGGCACCGGCGGCGGCTTCCGCCAGTTTTGTGAAGGCGTCGGCGAAAACACCATCGACATCGCCAATGCCAGCCGTCCGATCAAGGACAGCGAGCGCGAAGCCTGCACCGCCAATGGCGTGACCGACATCCGCGAAGTCCAGTTCGGCTTCGACGGCATCGTCTTCGCCTCCGCCGCTTCGGGCGCCGATTTCGCCCTGACCCCGGTCCAGGTGTTCAAGGCCATTGCTGCCAAGGTGCCGGTCGACGGCCAGCTCGTCGACAATCCCTACACCACCTGGGACCAGATCGACGCGTCCCTGCCGGCCCAGCCGATCGCTCTGGCCATCCCGGGCTCCAACCACGGCACCCGTGAAGTGTTCCAGGAGAAGGTCGTCAAGAAGGGCGCCGAAGCTGCCGGCCTGCCGGAAGGCCTGTCCAAGGAAGAGCTCGAAGCCGTCGAAACCACCTTCCGCCAGGACGTCGTGGTCGAGATCTCGGGTGACTACACCGAGACCCTGGCTCGCCTGACCTCCAACCCCAACACTGTTGGCGTGTTCGGCCTGTCCTTCTTCGAGCAGAACAAGGACACCCTCAAGGTCGCCACCATCGACGGCGTCACCCCGTCGCTCGACACCGTCGCCTCGGGCGAATATCCGGTCAGCCGTCCGCTGTACTTCTACGTCAAGGGTCAGCATATCGGCACCATTCCGGGCCTTGCCGAATACACCGAATACTTCCTGTCCGACGCCGTTTCGGGCCAGGGCGGCATTCTCGAATCCGCCGGTCTGATCCCGCAGCCGGCTGAAAAGACCGCCGAAGTCCTGGCCGCCTTCCAGGCCGCCAAGTAATCGCTCTGAGGGGCCGCCGGATCACCCGGCGGCCCGCTTCTCTTCCGGGCCAGCCAGGAAAGCGTCAAAGTGAACACAATCATCGTCGCCGGACTTCTCCTCGTGCTGCTGGGCTTCGCCTATCAGCTCGGTTGGTCCAAAAGCCGATCGCTGGCCACGCCCAACGGCGTGCGCGTCCATTCTCGCGGCCAGTATCACGGCACATTGGTTGTGCTCTGGACCCTGGTTCCTGCCCTGCTGGTGCTGGCGATCTGGGCCTTCTTCTCGCCCGGCGTCACCCATTGGTACACCGTCTCGCAGATCCCCAGCGACGTGCTGCAGAGCCTCGACCAGACTGGCCTCAACCAGCAGATGCAGCGCATCCGCGACCTGGCATCCGGCTTTGGCGTCACCGGTGAACTCCGCCCCTTCGAGCAGGCTGCCGGCGAGAACCTCGCCCGCTTCCAGCTCCTCTCCTTCCTTATCATGATCGCCTCTGCCGCCGGGCTGGGCGTTCTCGGCCTGCTCTATGCGCAGCGCCGCATCACCCCGCGGCTGCGGGCCCGCAACGAGGTCGAGCGCTTCATTTCCTGGCTGCTCATCGCCTGTTCCGGCGTCGCGATCCTGACCACGCTGGGCATCGTCGCCTCGCTGGTCACCGAAGCCTTCCGCTTCTTTACCTTCATCAACCCGCTGGACTTCTTCTTCGGCACCGTCTGGGCCCCCAAGTTCAGCTCCACGGGTGCCGGTGATGCCGGCCAGTATGGCTTGCTGCCGCTGCTCTCGGGCACGTTGATGATCTCGGCCATCGCCATGCTGGTGGCCGTGCCCGTCGGGCTGATGGCCGCCATCTACCTCAACCAATATGCCCACGCCAATGTGCGCAAGATCGTCAAGCCGATCATCGAAATCCTCGCCGGCATCCCCACCATCGTCTACGGCTTCTTCGCCCTGGTGACGGTCGGTCCGTTCCTGCGTGATTTCGGCAATGCCATCGGCCTGCCGATCAGCGCCACCTCGGCGCTCACTGCGGGCCTCGTCATGGGCGTGATGATCATCCCCTTCATCTCCTCGCTCTCCGACGACATTCTCAACCAGGTGCCGCGCTCGCTCCGCGATGGCGCCTATGGCCTGGGCGCCACCCAGTCGGAAACCATCCGCAACGTGCTGCTGCCTGCGGCCCTGCCCGGCATTGTCGGTGCCTTCCTGCTCGCCGTCAGCCGCGCCATCGGCGAAACCATGATCGTGGTGCTCGCCGCCGGCAACGCCCCGATCCTGCGCGGCAATCCGCTGGAGCCGGTCTCTACCATCACCGTCTCGATCGTGAACCAGCTGACCGGCGACACCGACTTTACCGGCCCGCAATCGCTCGTCGCCTTTGCGCTGGGCCTCACCCTCTTCATCATGACGCTCTGCCTCAACATCGTCGCCCTCTACATCGTCCGCCGCTTCCGGGAGCAGTACGAATGACCGACACCACGCTCGCTTCCGCCGCCGAACGCCGCAAACTGGTGCGTGACGGCCTCACCCGTCGCCATACCGGCGAACGTCTCTTCCGCGCCTTCGGCATCATTGCCATCTGCCTGGCACTGGGTTTCGTGGCGCTGCTGTTCACCGACGTGCTGCGCAAGGGCATCCCCGCCTTTACCCAGTCCAACATTCATCTCGAGGTCAGCTTCGATCCCGAACTGATCAAGGTCGAGCCCGCCCCGGTGCGCGCTGCGGGCCAGTCCGATGCCGATTTCCGCTCTGCCCGCCTCGCCTGGGAACGCCAGGTGGCGATGCTGAACTGGAACAATGTCATCGAGGCCGCCTTGCGCAAAGCCGCGCCGGCGGATCTTGAGATCGATAGCCGCCAGCTGCTGACCGTCGTCGAAACCGACGCCCGCCACCGCGTGCGCCAGCTCTTCGTCGAAAATCCCGACCTGCTCGGCAAGACCGCCGAAGTCGACCTGCTGGCCTCGGCCAATGCTGACAACTGGGTCAAGGGCAATATCAACCGTGACCTGGGCGACACCCAGCAGCAGCTTCCCCCCGCCGCTCGCAGCCTGATCGACACGTTCGAAGCCAACGGCATCATCACCCAGGGCTTTGCCTGGTCGCTGTTCACCAATGTCGACAGCCGCTCCGCCCCGGCATCCGCCGGTCTGCTCGGCGCGCTGATGGGCACCTTCTGGATGATGCTGATCGTCATCGTGCTCGCCGTTCCGCTCGGGGTTGGCTCAGCCATCTATCTCGAAGAGTTTGCGCCCAAGTCGCGTCTTACCGATCTCATCGAGGTCAACATCAACAACCTCGCCGCCGTGCCCTCCATCGTCTTCGGCCTGCTCGGCGCCGCCGTCTTCATCAACTGGTTCCGCCTGCCGCTCTCCGCCCCGCTGGCTGGTGGCCTCGTGCTGACCCTGATGACCCTGCCCACCATCATCATCGCCACCCGCGCCGCCTTGAAGGGCGTTTCCCCGGCCCTGCGCCAGGCCGCGCTTGGCATGGGTGCCAGCAAGACACAGATGGTGTTCCACCACGTCCTGCCGGTCACCTTCCCGTCCATCCTCACCGCAACCATTATCGGCGTGGCGCAGGCGATGGGCGAAACGGCACCGCTCCTGCTCATCGGCATGAATGCCTTTGTGGCCTCGGTCCCCGCCACGCCCATCGAGCAGGCCACTGCCCTGCCCGTGCAGATCTATCTCTGGCAGGGCAATGAGAACCGCAATTTCTTTGAGCCGCGCACATCCGCCGCCATCATGGTGCTGCTGGCTTTCATGATCACCCTCAATGCCATCGCAATCTTCCTGCGATCCCGCCTTGAAAAGCGCGCTTAGGGGCTTGTCCCGAACAAGTGGTCGCCGGTTTTTCGACCAGGACATGCCAAAGAAACAACGAGCGGATTGAAGTCCGCAGGACTACAATCCGCGAAGGAGCCTCAAAATGGATTTGCTTGCTGGAAAAGTTAAGCCGACCGCTGCCAAGAGCCTCAGCGCCAAACTGGACCCCATGGATATGATCGAGCCCAATATTCGTCTTACCGCCCGCGACGTGACCGTCCATTACGGCGCCAAGCAGGCCCTGCACGGCATCTCGATCGACATCCCCGACCGCGCCGTCACCGCCTTCATCGGGCCGTCGGGCTGCGGCAAGTCGACCTTCCTGCGCTGCATCAACCGCATGAACGACACGATCGAAGGCGCCAAGGTCGGTGGCAAGATCGAACTCGACGGGCAGGACATCTACGCCCAGGACCTGGACGTGGTCGAACTGCGCGCCCGCGTCGGCATGGTGTTCCAGAAGCCCAATCCCTTCCCCAAGTCGATCTATGACAACGTCGCCTACGGCCCGCGCATCCATGGCCTGGCGCGCAGCAAGACCGACCTCGACGAAATCGTCACCTCCTCGCTCCGCAAGGCCGGCCTGTTCGAAGAAGTGAAGGACCGCCTGCAGGAGCCCGGCACCGGCCTCTCCGGTGGCCAGCAGCAGCGCCTGTGCATTGCCCGCGCCATCGCCGTCGGCCCAGAAGTCATCCTCATGGACGAGCCCTGCTCCGCCCTCGACCCGATCGCCACCGCGATCATCGAAGAGCTGATCGACGAGCTGCGCGCCAACTATACCATCGTCATCGTCACCCACTCGATGCAGCAGGCCGCGCGCGTCTCCCAGAAAACCGCCTTCTTCCATCTGGGCAATCTCATCGAACAGGGCGACACTGAAGAGATATTCACAAACCCGGTGAACAAGCAGACCCAGGACTACATCATGGGCCGCATCGGCTAAGCGCGGGAAAGGACACAGACATGCCAAATACCGGCGCCGAACACATCGTCACCTCCTATAATGAAGAGCTTGCCACGCTCGCCCAGGCCATCGCCGAAATGGGCGGCCAGGTCGAGGTTGCCATCGAGAACGGCACCCGCGCCTTGCTCAAGCTCGACCGCGAACTCGCCGATGTCACCATCATCGCCGACCAGCGCATCGATGACATGCAGCGCAAGATCGATGACATGGCCGTCTCGATGATTGCCCGCCGCCAGCCCATGGCATCAGACCTGCGTTCGATCATCACCGCCATTCACGTTGCCAACGACCTCGAACGCATCGGTGACATGGCCAAGCAGCTGGCCCGCCGTTCATTGAAGCTCGAAGGCATCAATTTGCAGCCGACCTTCTACAACGGCGTCAAGAACATGACCGCGCTGGTTCTGCGTCAGGTCAAGGATGCGCTCGACGCCTACGCCAATCGCGAGGCCAAGGAAGCGGTGGAAGTCTGCAACCGCGACGACGAAGTCGACGCCATGCACACCTCGCTCTTCCGCGAACTCCTCACCTATATGCTCGAAGATCCGCGCAACATCACCACCTGCACGCATCTGCTGTTCTGCGCCAAGAACCTCGAGCGTATCGGCGACCATGCGACAAATATCGCCGAACGCGCCTATTACCTGGCCACCGGCAAGCAGCTGACCGCCGAAGAACAGCAATTGCAGCGCCAGCAGATCAAGGCTTAGCGAGCGGTCTGCTCAGCAGATGAAAGGCTCCGGTGGAGCCTTTCAAGCCGCTAAGGCCATGAGAGCTGTGCTCGAATGGCGGGATATAACCACATACACGGCACCATATGGTGCCGACCGACGGAGCACATCCATATGCCCGCGACCATCCTCATCGTCGAAGACGAAAGCGACATCGCCATCCTGCTGCGCTACAACCTCGAAGCCGAGGGATTTCGTGTCGTCACCGCCGAAACCGGCGACGAGGCGCAGCATGCCATCCAGGAAAAGCTGCCGGACCTGATCCTGCTCGACTGGATGCTGCCCGAAATCTCCGGCATCGAGCTGTGTCGTCGCCTGCGCGCCCGTGATGAAACCGCCCGCGTCCCCATCATCATGCTGACCGCCCGCGGCGAAGAGGAAGAGCGCGTTCGCGGCCTGTCCACCGGCGCCGACGACTATGTGGTAAAGCCCTTCTCCGTGCCGGAACTGGTGGCGCGCATCCACGCCCTGTTGCGCCGCGCCAATCCCAATCTCGTCACTGCCGCACTCAAGGTCGGCGATCTCGAGCTCGACCGCACCACCCACCGCGTCCGCCGCGCCAATCGCGACGTCCATCTCGGCCCCACCGAATATCGCCTGCTCGAGTATCTCATGCGCCATCCCGGCCGCGTCTATTCCCGCGAACAGCTGCTCGACGGCGTCTGGGGCAATGACGTCTATGTCGATGAACGCACCGTCGACGTGCATATCGGCCGCCTCCGCCGCGCCATCAACCGCGGCAAGGAGGCAGACCCCATCCGCACCGTCCGCGGCGCCGGCTACGCCTTCGACGAACGCTTCGCGCAGGTGGCGTGAGGCGTTCGTCTAGGTAACGACACGTCTAGGCGGGACGGTCGCTCGGCCTCGGTCGAGCGCATCGGACGACGACGACAGACCTTTCAAAGGCTAATTCGGTGCGGCCTGGCAGGCCTGCGCGAACTCCATGTCATCCGCAACGCCGGCATGGCCTACCGTCAGCTGCGAAATCCACACCGCGCTGGCCACCGCAACGGACAGCTCTTCCCCACCAACCTCGGGATCGACCCGCGTTTCGATCACACCATCGCCCGAGCACATGCCTGCCGTAATTGGCCCAACCACAATGCGCGAGCCACCATATCCATTCGCCGCCAGCGCATCCTCCAATGCCGCAGCTAGCCCGGCTGTGTCGACCTCCGCCTGCCTGCCTCGCACGTCCAGAGCAATGCGGGCCATCTGGTAGAGATCGAACATGCTTGCGTGGTCGCTCATCCCGTCGAATGACGCCCCCGCCGGCAGATCCCCCTCGATACTGTCCTGCCCCGATGAGGGGCTGGACAGCAGCGCAAAGGCCAGCGCCATCATCCAAATTGGCACGTGTCTACCCATTCAGCTCACCTATGCCAGGAGGCAACGGGCCTGCTACTATCGCGGCCTCGCCCCTCTCGCCTACAATGTGGAAACCCATGTCTCTCATACGCCTGGCCGATTGGCCCGACAGCATGATCTACACTGGCATGCGCCTGAGATTTCCCGCAATCCTGCCCTATGAGGATTGGGTGGAATTCATGCTTGTCGTTATCCCCGACCAGGAGAATGCCCTGCTGGTCGCTACCGGATACAAGGCTGGCCGCATCCCGCAAGTCCTTCCCCCGGACGCAGGACCAACCGGCGCCGTGAGCTGCAAATGGCTTATGGAAAACTGGACCAAATGGGTCTTTCCCTCCACACCGCCCGAACAGGTGTGGATTGTCCCCGCCGCCGATCCGCCCAGCGCAGCGCAATGAAAAGGCCCGCACGAAGCGGGCCCTTTTCTGCTTGCCTCGAGACGCGTCCTACTTGCGCAGAAACGCGATGAGGTGGCGGTTGAAGTCCTCGGCATGGCTGACATTGAAGCCATGCGGCGCGCCGGGGACCACGACCAATTCACTGCCCGGAATGGCCGCATGCGTCCTGGCGCCGGAACCCTCCAGCGGCACGATACCATCGGCGTCGCCGTGGATGATGAGCGCCGGCACGCTGACAGCCTTCAGGTCGTCTCGAAAATCGGTGGTGCCGAAGGCCTCCATGCAGCCAAGAGCCGCCGTTTGGTCCGACTGATGGCAGAGCGCAATGGCCTTCTGCCGTTCCTCTTCGGACACCTTCAATTCGCCATTGGCGGAGAAGAAGTCCTTGGTGAATTGCTCGAAAAACGCAGCACGGTCGGCCTTGATTCCGGCCTCCATCTCCTTGGCCTTGTCTTCGGTCAGCGGCCCTTCGGGATTGTCTGGCGTTTTCATCATGTAGGGCGGTACCGCAGCGGCGAAAACCACAGAATGCAGCTTGCTTTCGCCATGCTCAGCCACATAGCGCGCCACTTCCCCGCCACCCATGGAAAAGCCCACCAGCGTCACGTCATCGAGCCCCTTGGCGGCGATGACATCGGCCAGGTCATTGGCGAGGGTCGAATAATCAAAGCCGCTGTCGGGCTTTTCGGAGGCCCCAAAGCCCCTGCGATCATAAGTGATCACCCGAAACCCCGCCGCCGACAGGGCAGGCACCTGATGCTCCCAGGCCTTGCCGGATAACGGCCAGCCATGGATCAGGACGACTGGCCGGCCAGTGCCGCCACTATCTTCGACATGCAGGCCCACCGATTGGTTCGCCATGGAAATTCTCCTCGCTGGCGTCAAGACGATATGTCGTCGGGCCAACGGTAGCGCCGGTGAAAATGTTCCGACTTGGCGCGAAAGTGTTCGAGGCGGTGGCGATACGATGCCAGCACGCCCCTATAACGCGCCGGCAGCGACTTCCGCCGCTTCCGCACAGGCCACCAGCCCCTGGGCGAATGGATAGCGATGCATCATCAGCGGGATCGAGAGGCAGAAAATATCGCGGCTGAGCGGGGGATCGAGGGGCAGCCGGAACTGATCCTCTTCGCCCCCAGCACCGCTGCGCCTGAAGAAGTCGGTCCTTTCAAGCGCCTGATCCAGCTTGGCGAAACCGAGGCTGGCCATGGTCTCTGCCTGCTGCCCGCGCGCATCGATCAACACCCCAAAATCCTGGTCCCGGCCGCAGCCGGGGAGCGCAAACCTTCCCTTTCCATAGCGGATCGAACCGCCATCGCCCAAGGCTACGATCTCGAGACAGCCAGCACGGTGCAGCGCCAGGAGCCGCTCTATGGATATATGCGGCACGCAGCCATAGGCGTCGCTGAACACCGGCGCCATATGCGCCCGGAAGCGCTTGAGATCGTCGCGGTCGAGAAAGGGCACTATGCCGGAAAATGCCTCATGCGCGCGCATCAACGTATAGCGCCACATCACCACGTGCTTGCGACCGTGGTTGGCCTTCGCTTCCGCCAGATTTGCGGATACCGGACTAAAACCGTGGCGCGCCTGGCGCAGGTTGAAATAGGCCCGTGCGAAATTTTCAGGGGTAAACCTGGTGATACCCAGCCGATCGACAAATTCCGGATCATCAGCGACGAGCTGTTGCCGGAACAGGGCCATGGCGCGGGACAGCAGGCCGCTCCGGCCCTCTGCCGTCATCGCCGCCAAGCGGGCCGGCGAGAAAATGAACAGGGGCTCTTCGGGGATGGGATAGTAGAAGTCAGCCTCGGGCAAAATGCCCTTGCGCGAGGCCATGACCAGACGCAGTGGGCGGTCCGACCGCGCCACATAGTCCACGACCTCACCATCGCCGCGAAAACTGCCATAGCGTGTAGCCAGGGCAATCACGGCATCGATGGCGCTGAGCGAACTGCCCAATACCAGCGCCGCCCTGTCGGGCCCAAGTTCGAGCGCCTGGGTGGGATAGGGCGAACGATAAAGCCCGCTCACGCGCTTGGGCTTTTTCATCTCCGTCAAATGCCCGGTGGCCATGAACACGGCATCGAATGCCTGGCGGGCGGTCCGGCCATTCTGCTGTACCGTGAGCGCAAAGCCATCCGGGCGAGGCTCAATGTCGTGCACAGACACCCCGGCTTCCAGGACAACGCGGTGGCCCGCCGCCTCTCCGGCCTGTTTCAGCCGGTTCAACTGATCGACATAGTAGGCGCCGATGAGGATGCGCGGATAAAAGTCGCGCTCTCCAATGTCTTCACGCTTCAAGCCAAACCGGCGTAGCACGTCTCCATCGCCGGCGCGCAACCAATCCGCCAGCGACACCAGCACCGGGGGGATTTCCACCGAGGTGATATTGGCCATCATCTGCGGCCCGTTCTGATCCTCGGCATAGGGAATACCGCTGCCCACTGCCTGCCCGGCCTCGAAAACGGTGATGTGGAAACGCCCTGCCTTTTGCAGCAAATTTCTGACGATATAGACCGCCGAGGGCCCTCCCCCCACGATAGCAATCCGTCGCGACGCTTTCGGCATGGCTCCACTTTCCCATCTAACAGCCCACGACAACGCACCGGGGCGCGATTGGTGCCAAGGCCTCGGCGCCCAATGGCCACCTTTCCGCAGGGCCGTGCCGACGCGGAGCAGCCCTGCCAGATCAAACAAGTTTTTATTGAATCACTGAGCATATAAGGCTAGGTTGGTGGCGCGGGGGACCAATTCGTCCAGGCCAGGATCAGGATATTTGCAAATGAAATCTGTCGCTTTCGCCGCCCTGTTTGCACCCTTGCTCGCCTCCGTCACCGTGTTTCCTGCCAATGCCCAGGCCTTGCAGTCCTGCCAGCTGGGGCAGAAGGTGAAGACGCCGGCAGGCGCGCTCGCCACCGTCGTCGCCATAGACGGCAGCGCCTGCACCATCCACAAGGATGGCGATCCGCAAACCCTCACCGACGTATGGAGCGCCTCGATGCTGATATCGGCGGACGGCACCGCGCCGGTAGCAGCCACGGAAACAACACTGCCAGCCGGCGAATATGCCTGCTATTCGGGCTCGACCATTCTGCTCGGCATGGGCCTGAACATCCACGATGCCAGCACCTATAGCGATCTGGACGACCGCACCGAAGGCACGTTCCTTATCAATGGCGACAGCGTGAGCTTCTCGGATGGTCATCTGGGCGGCCAAACCGGGACCAACATTCACGACAACGGCTTTACCCTCGGCGCCGCCATCTTTTGCCAACTCTGGAACTAACCGCCGCAGTGCGACACAAGGCTCAGCATGGCAGGGGCTAATGCCCTGTTGCGCATGACGTAACATGCCATGTTAGCCTTTGCCGTTCCTGTACGAGTCGGTGTCCATGTCTTCCCTCTCCCCTCAGCGCCCCAAGCTGCTGCATCTGCTGGCTGCCTTTGCCTCTGGCGGTCTGCTTACCTTCGCCGTGTTCATCAATGCCGAGGCCGGGCGCTATGGCGGCGCGCTGTACTCGTCGTGGCTGGCACATGGCACCGGCACCGTCGCGGCCGTCATCGTGCTGGGCCTTTTGTGGTTTCGCGACAAGGCGGCCGTAACAGCAGTGCGCAACAAGGCCCCGCTCTGGGCCTATCTCGGCGGCATTTCCGGCGCGGCGACGGTCATGCTGACCTCAACCGCCGTCAACACGCCCCTGGCCCTTGCCGGCACTCTGGCGCTCGGCCTCGCGGGACAGGTCGCGTTCAGCCTCGCTGCAGACAAGTGGGGCCTCTTCGGCCTGCCAAGCCGGCGCCTCACCGTGCGCGATGCCGGTGCAGTGGTGCTGATCACGGCTGGTAGCCTCATCATCATCTTCTTCGGCATGGGTGGCGCGGCATGACCCTCTTCGTTCTCTACGCCATAACGGCGGGCGTCCTGGTCGGGCTCAGCCGCCAGCTCAATGGCCGGCTGGCGCTCTCGACCTCGCCGCTCATCGCCTCCTTCTTCAACCACATTATCGGCTTCGTCTTTCTCACCGCCATCGGCCTTGTCCTCGGCAATCTCATCGGCCCAGGCGCCGCGGACGCCCCCTGGTGGGTCTATCTCGGCGGCCCCCTGGGCGTGGTCTTCGTCACCGCGGGGTCCTGGCTCATCCCACGGATCGGCGCCGTCAACAGCGCGCTCCTGGTCATTGGCGGGCAGATGGTTTCGGGGGTGATTTTCGATTTGGCGCGCGGCGCTCCCACCACCTTCTGGGCCAGCGCTCTGGGCGTCGCACTCATTCTCGGCGGCGTGGCCATGACGCAGCGCAGCAAGTAGGCGGACGGGCACAATTTAGGTCAGCACTATTGACATATATTGGCCAAGCTGATTGCATCGCCCCACCCCCGATCATGGAGCGAGAAAAATGTCGTCGTCCGGTTTCCGCCTGTCTGCCCGCGCCAAGGCCGCAAAGGCCTCTGAAATCCGCGAGCTGCTCAAGCTGGTGGGCAAGCCCTCGATGATTTCCTTTGCTGGCGGCATTCCCGATCCTTCGCTCCTTGGCGTCGATCTGGTGGATGCTGCAGTGCGCGAGATTTTCTCCGGTCCCGCCAGTGCTCGCGAGGCGCTGCAATATTCGACCACCGAGGGTTTTGCGCCGCTCCGGCAGTGGATCGCCGACTCCATGGCCCGCAAGGGCATCCCGGCCGGACTCGACAATATCCTCATCACCTCCGGCTCGCAGCAGGGGCTGGACCTGATCGGCCGGCTGATGCTCGATCCCGGCGACACCGTTCTCGTCTCGCGTCCCACCTATCTGGGGGCCCTGCAATGCCTCACCGCCCACGGCGCACGCTTCGCCCAGCAGGATGCGCCGCTCGCCATGGACGGCGTTACGCCCAAGCTGATCTATCTCATCCCCGATTTCGCCAATCCCAGCGGCGACACCATGAGCGAGCGCGAGCGACTGGCGGCGCTCGACCGGGCCGAGGCGCTCGATGCGCTGGTCATCGAGGATGCCGCCTATACCGACCTGCGCTATGAGGGCGAGAATATCGCCCCCATCGCCGCGCTCGACATCGCCCGCTGCGGCAGCATCGACGCGTCGCGCACGCTTTACTGCGGCACCTTCTCCAAGACGCTGTCCCCCGGCATGCGCATTGGCTGGATTTGCGGTCCGGCCGCGCTGATCCACAAGCTGGCGCTGCTGAAGCAAGGCGCCGACCTGCACACCGCCACGTTCAACCAGCGCGTCATCCATCACGCGGCCGTCGCCGGTTTCGACACCACTGTCGCCCGCGCCCGCCAGACCTACAGGACCCGTCGCGACGCCATGCTGTCCGCACTCGAGCGCCACGCGCCGAGCGGGGTCTCCTGGACCCGCCCCGAAGGCGGCCTCTTCATCTGGGTCACTTTGCCCGAGGGAATCGACGCGGCGGCGCTGCTGCCGCTCGCCATCGCCCAGGACGTGGCTTTCGTGCCCGGCGGTGCCTTCCATGCCGACGGCACCGGCCGCAACACCATGCGCCTGAGTTTTTCGCTCTGCGACGCCGCCCAGATCGAAATCGGCATCTACAAGCTCTGCACCCTCATCGCCAAGGCCACCCAGCCCAAGATGCAGGCGGGATAATCCGTCAGAGACGCACAGGCGCCTCCCCCCCACCGCACTGCAGCAAACAAAAACGGGGCCCACTAGGGGCCCCGTTCATAAATCCAATCCGTCAGTCTTAGCCGGCGGCGGTATAGGCCGTCTTGACGATGGTGAAGAACTCGGCCGCATACTTGCCCTGCTCGCGTGGACCGTAGGACGAACCCTTGCGACCACCGAAGGGCACGTGGAAGTCCACGCCCGCGGTCGGCACATTGACCATGACCATGCCGGCTTCCGAATTGCGCTTGAAGTGCGTCGCATATTTCAGCGAGGTGGTGACGATGCCGGCCGACAGGCCGAACTCGGTATCGTTGGCCGTGGCGAGGGCCTCCTCGTAATCCTTCACCTTGATGACGGCGGCTACCGGCCCGAAGATTTCCTCGCGGGCAATACGCATCTGATTGGTCGCGCCGGTAAACAGCGTCGGCTGCAGGAAATAGCCCTCGGTATCCTTCTTCACGCGATCGCCACCAGCGGCCAGCGTGGCGCCCTCGCCCTTGCCGATCTCGATATAGTCGGTGTCCTGCTTGAGCTGGCTCGGATCGACAACCGGGCCGATCTCGGTGTTCTTGTCCAGCGCGTCGCCGACGCGCAGATTGCTGGTGCGCTCGGCCAGAGCGGCCACGAACTTGTCGTGGATGCCTTCGGTGACGATGACGCGGCTCGAGGCTGTGCAGCGCTGGCCGGTCGAGAAGAACGCGGACTGCGCCACGCTCTCCACGGCCACCTTGAGATCGGCGTCATCGAGCACGATGGTCGGGTTCTTGCCGCCCATTTCGAGCTGGAACTTGCGACCCACCTTGATCGAAGCCTCGGCCACGCGCTTGCCGGTACCGACCGAGCCGGTGAACGAGATCGCAGCGACGTCGGGGCTGTCGAGCATGGTCTGGCCCACGACCGAGCCCTTGCCCATCACCAGGTTGACCACGCCCTTGGGCAGGCCCGCCCGCACCAGGATATCGACGATGGCCCAGGTCGAACCCGGAACCAAATCGGCCGGCTTGATGACCACGGTATTGCCATAGGCCAGGGCCGGCGCCATCTTCCAGGCCGGAATGGCGATAGGGAAGTTCCACGGCGTGATGATGCCGATGATGCCAACCGGCTCGCGGGTGATTTCGACCGTCAGTCCCGGACGCGCGCTGGGCAGGATTTCCCCGGCCAGACGCAGCGTTTCGCCGGCGAAAAAGTCGAAAATCTGCGCGGCGCGGGTCACCTCGCCAATGCCTTCGGGCAGGGTCTTGCCCTCTTCGCGGCTCAACAGCTCGCCCAGTTCCTGCTTGCGCGCCAGGATTTCCTGACTGGCCTTGGAGAGGATGGCGTGGCGCTCGAGAATGCCCGAGCGCGACCAGGCCGGGAACGCGGCCTTGGCGGCGGCGATCGCCTGCTTGGTTTCCTCGGCCGTGGCGCGGGCATAGACGCCCACAACTTCATTGATATTGGACGGGTTGATGTTCTCAACGCCATCGCTGCCCACCCATTCGCCATCGATGAGGTTTTTGTGCAGTTCGGTCATGGAAGAGCCTTTCGAAAAACGGACGGGCCCGACTTCAGCCGGGCAGGATTGGGATGGTCAGAGCAGCCCGGCGCGGCTGAGGTCGCGCAGGAGATGGCTTGCGCCATAGGTCCAGGGCGGGCATTTGGTCGAGAGGTTTACGCGGTTCGAGAGCGTACCCAGGCTCGGTGTCGAAATCGAGACAATGTCGCCCACCTTGTGGGTAAAACCCTTGCCGGCGCCGTCGCGATCCTTGACCGGAGCGAACATGGTGCCGAGGTAGAGCACTAGCCCGTCGGGATATTGGTGATGATCGCCGATGGTCGCCGCCACCAGCGAGGCCGGAGTGCGCGAAATCTGCGCCATGTTGGAACCGCCTTCGAGCACGAAACCGTCCTGGCCTTCCACGCGCAGGCTGATATCGGCGTTCTCGACTGTCTCCAGCGTGAAATCCCCGTCGAACAGACGCACGAACGGCCCCAGCGAAGCTGAGGCATTATTGTCCTTGGCCTTGCCCAGCAGCAGGGCCGACCTGCCTTCGACGTCGCGCAGGTTGACGTCATTGCCCAGCGTCGCACCGATGATCTTGCCCGCGCTGGTGACCAGGAGCGCCACTTCCGGCTCGGGATTGTTCCAGCTCGAAATCGGGTGCAACCCCACCTCGGCGCCGTAGCCAACCGCACTCATCGGCTGGCCCTTGGTGAAAATCTCGGCGTCCGGGCCAATGCCCACTTCCAGATACTGGCTCCACACGCCCTTTTTGATCAGCGCGGCCTTGACCTTCATGGCGGCGTCCGAGCCGGGCACCAGCTGGCTGAGATCGGTACCGATGAGGTCGAGGATTTCACTGCGCAGTGCATCGGCGCGCGACTTGTCGCCCCGTGCCTGCTCCTCGATCACCCGCTCCAGCAGCGACACCACGAAGGTCACGCCTGAAGCCTTGATTGCCTGCAGGTCGATGGGAGCCAGCAGTGTGGGCAGATCGGCCTTGCTGGCGCCAGCAACCGAATTGGCAAGGATTGCCTGCGCGTCGCCGATCACCCGGCCTTTGGCCTTGGAAACGAGACCGGCAGGGTCGGCGCTTTCGGCGTAGTCGCGCACCGTGGCAAGGCCAGGTGCGGTGATATCGACGAGTTGCCCGTCGCGGACCGTCACCACCACAGGATGGGCGATGCCGGGCACCTTGGCGCGGCCGATCAGAACACCTTGAGGAATGTGGTTCACGCTCATCTCCGCCGGCCAGAGTAAAATGTCAGGCTGTGACTAACCCGGGCGCGCCAAGCAGTGCAAGCGCAGATCGCGAATAAATCATACTTTACTGGCTTGGGTCCGCACAGCCTCCTCCTCTTCTTTGGCCAGCGCTTCGAGGTACAGCGTGAATTCGGGATCCTCCCCCGCCAGATGCACGGCCATGGCACTGCGAAAATCCTCCCGGCGGCACCATTCGCGCATCCAGTCCTCCCAGGAGCGCCAGCGGCGCAGGTCAGCCCCGCGCATCTGCTCGGTATAGGTCAGGATATAGGCGCGCTCGAACAGCGAGATCAGAATGCCGAAGAGCACCGATTTGCGCGTACGCTGTTCCTCGTCGAGGCCAATGGTCGCCTTGGGATCGAGCAGGCGCAGATCCGCATGCTCCAGTGCCAGCTTCATGAAGCCCACATATTCGTCGCTGAGGTGCAGATAGGTCTCTTCCTCCTCCTGCGCCCGTTGCTTAAGCCGGTCGAGAATATAGAACATGATGGCCATGGGCAGGCCAATAACGGTCACCACATAGCTGGCGAGTTCCCACATGCTTGGCTCCTTTCCACCCTAACCTAACAGGCTTGTTCAACTTCGGTTCATCTGCGCCGCATTAAGGACGCATTGGCTCGGGAAACCTCCCTTATCCGAGCAGCATGTTTATCAGGAGTTTGCCATGCGCATCCGCAGCGTCCTCGTTCCCTTCGCCCTCCTCGCCACCGCCCTGCCC
Organism: Devosia sp. 63-57; assembly: GCF_001899045.1. Lineage (NCBI taxonomy): Bacteria > Pseudomonadati > Pseudomonadota > Alphaproteobacteria > Hyphomicrobiales > Devosiaceae > Devosia > Devosia sp. 63-57. Next base: position 799,043 of record NZ_MKUY01000003.1, read on the forward strand.
GCCTATGCCGGCACGATTGCCATTGATGGGCGTGGTGAAGTGCGCGCGGCGCCCGACATGGCCACCGTCATGTCCGGGGTGACCACCCAGGGTGCCACCGCCCGCGAAGCGCTCGACGCCAATACCGCCGCCATGGCGGACCTGATCGCCGCCCTCAAGGAAGCCGGCATCGAAGCTCGCGACATCCAGACGTCCGGCTTCTCGGTCAATCCGAACTATGTCTATTCCGACGCCCGCGACGATCTTGGCTATACCCTTCCGCCCAAGATCAACGGCTATCAGGTCGCCAATTCCGTCACCGTAGTGGTGCGCGATCTTGAAGACCTCGGCTCCATTCTCGACAAGTCGGTGACCGTCGGCGCCAACACCGTCAATGGCGTCAGCTTCTCGGTTTCCGATCCGTCCGAACTGCTCAACGAAGCCCGCAAGGCCGCTTTCGCCGATGCTCGCGCCAAGGCCGAGCTTTATGCCGGCGTCGCCGGCGCCGAGCTGGGCGACCTCGATTCCATTCGCGAAACCCAGGACTTCGGCAGCCCGCAGCCCTATGCCATGTATGCCAGGGCGGAACTGCAGTCCGGCGCCGACGTTCCTGTCGAAGCGGGCGAGCTGACCTTCGCGGTCACGGTGAATGTGCAGTGGGAATTGGGCAACACCGATAAGTAAAGCAGTGGATTAAGGCGGGTTTGCCACTTTTCGGACAAACCCGTCGCGCCAATGCAGGCCCATCGCTTCGGGGCGCCATCTTGGCCCCGTCGCCCGAAGCTCCCCGATTCCCCCCTCAGAGGGGGCTTGGGCGGTGGGGACGGTCCACCGTAGTCACCCGTCCCCACCAACCCTTTTTACCCCGCCAGCACCTTCCAAAGCATGTTGAGCCCGACCGCCACCAGGAACGCGGCGAACACATATTTCAGTGTCTGCTGGCTCATCCGATGCGCCAACGCCGCCCCGAGGGGTGCGCAAAGCGCCGCCATGCCCCCCACCAGCACCAGTGCCACCAGGTTGACATAGCCCAGGCTCAGCGGCGGCAGGCCGGCGACCGACCAGCCCGACGCCACATAGCCGACCGTTCCAGCCAAGGCGATGCCCACGCCGATGGCCGCCGATGTCCCCACCGCCTTATGCATGGTCTCGCCGAAGGCCACCAAGGTCGGCACGGTCAGCGATCCGCCGCCTATGCCCATGAAGGCGGAGAGAAAGCCGACGATCAGCGCCATCACCCGGTGCGTCGTGGCTGAACCGCTCAGATGCCCCATAAGTCGGGTTTGCCAGGCGAAAAGGATGTTGGCCGCGATCAGGAACGCCATCACCGCAAAAATGATGCGCAGCACATCGCCCGAGAACCAGCCGGCGATCAGCCCGCCCACCAGTGTTCCCAAGACCACCAGCGGCGCCCACAGCTTGAGGATGCGCATATCCAGCGATCCGCGCTTGAAATGGGCGCGCGCGCTCATGATCCCGGTGGGAATGATGATCGCGAGCGAGGACCCCACCGCCACATGCTGCACCACATCCGTATCATAGCCCAAAAGCAGCAGCGCGTTGGCGAGTACTGGCACGATCACCGCGCCGCCGCCAATGCCCAGCAGGCCCGCTGCCACCCCCGACACGAAACCGGTTGCCAATAGACCGAGTAGAAAGGGCCAGTAGGCCGCCAGGCTTGCCAGATCCAAGATCATTCTCCGATGATATGCAGAACGAGTTCGCGCCCATGGCGCTCGTGACGATGCTCGAAGAGATAGAGCCCCTGCCAGGTGCCGAATACCGGCGCCCCATTCGCCACGGGCACGCCGATCGACGTCTGCGTGAGTGCCGCCTTGATATGGGCTGGCATGTCGTCTGGCCCTTCGAGCGTATGCTCGAGCCAGCTCATGCCCTCGGGCACCAGCCGGTCAAAGAAGCCAAGCATGTCGACCTGCACGTCCGGATCGGCATTTTCCTGAATCAGCAGCGAGCACGACGTGTGCCTGACATAAACCGTGAGGAGACCTGTTTCGATGCTCGACTGGCGCACGAAGGCCCGCACATGCCGCGTCACCTCGTAAAGGCGTTGCCCGCTGGTTTCGATGCGGATGGTGTCGATGGCCTGTCTCATGTGCTCCTCTCCTAGCATGCTCGCACCCTGGCGGGGAGGCCCGCATTGGCGCGAGACGTCCACTCGCCCCATTCCTGTCTCAATTGCTTGGAACCTCTGCGAGGGCAAAATCTCGGAACCAACCGCAAAGGCCCGCGTTCCGGGAGTTCCGGGGCTGTGGGCCGGAATAGCGTCTTTCGTCAACCGTTCAGAATGCGTTCAGGTAAGCCCCACCATGCTCGGCAAGACGTGTGCAAGAACACAAAAAGGATAATGCTTATGCGCCTCAAGACCTGGCTTCTCACCGGAACCAGCATCGGCCTCATGGCCTTTGCCCCGATCGCCGCCCAGGCCCAGGATGCAGATTTGCAGTCGGCCGTCAGCGCCTATCTCGCAGCACAGGCTTCGGGTGATCAGGCTGCGATCGACGCTGCCCAGGGCCCGCTCACCGAGCTCTGCATCGTCAATGGCTTCGCCAGCATCGAAGAATGTATCGCTGCGGCCTCCGGTGGCCAGAGCGCCCCACCGCCTGCTCCTGCCCCCGAGCCCGTTCCAGAACCCGCCCCGGTCGATGTTCCCCAGCCCGAGCCGGAACCCCAGCCCGAGCCGGTGATTGAGGAGCCGCAGCCCGAACCTGCCCCTGCAGTTGAAGAGCCTGCGCCGGTCGAAGAACCCGCTCCTGCCCCTGCTGTCGAGGAACCTGCCCCGGTCGAAGCCCCGCAGCCCGAACCCGCTATCGAGCAGCCCGCCCCCGCGCCGGTGGAGGAACCTGCTCCCGTCGAACAGCCCGCGCAGGTCGAACAGCCGGCTGCGGAACAGCCCGCGCCCGAGGCTCCTGTCGCTCAGCCCCAAGCCGACCTCAGTGCCGCACTTGCCGCACAGGTCGACCTTTTCAACGGCGCCTTTGCCGACATGCTCGGCGGCGGTGACCAGACCGACGCCCAAAACCGCATGGCCGCGGCCCGCGCCGAAATCGAGCGCCTGTGTGCCGAGGCAGGGCTAGGCGATGTCAACGCCTGTCTCGCTCAATATGGCCTGTCATTGCCCGAAGTGCCGGCCGCAGTCCAGCCTGCCGCGCCTGCTGAGCAGCAGCCTGCCGAACAGCCTCCCGTGGCCCCGCAGCCGGTGGAACAGCGCCCGGCAGATGCTCCTGCTGCTCCCGAAGCCGTCAACGATGCCGGCCAGCCGGTCGAGGTGATCGAGGACCTGCCTGCCGGCGTGACCGAAGAGCAGATTGCCCCGGTGCTCGACAGCGCCAAGGACCAGGAAGTGGCCCCCGTTGCCCCGACGCAGGACGGCCAGCCCGCGCCTGTCGCGCCTACCGCAACGCCTGCTGTCTCCACCGAGCCGCCCCCGCCGCCACCGGAAACGGACGCCCTGGCCCAGTCAGAGCAGATGCGCGCCTTTGCCGCCGAACCGGTTGCTTCGGCCACCGCCGAGTCCGGCACGGAAATCCAGGCCACCGGCAACACCACAGTCACCCAGACGGTGGTCAACAACTACGTCAACAACATCACCAATATTAACAACGTGACGAACAACGTCACCAACAACACCACCAACAATACCCAGAACAACGTCACCAACAACACGCAGAACAATATCGGCCAGCAGAACAACATCACCGTCATCGAGCAGACGCCGGTGCGCGAGGCCAATACCGGTGACGTCATCACCCAGGTGATCCTGCAGGTTGGTACGCAGCTGATCGTCAATTCCATCGGGCAGGATACTGACCGCTTCTACAACCCGCAGCAGGACGAGATTTACTACGAAAATCTCAGCAATGGCCGCGTGCGTGAAGTGATCACCCGCCCCGATGGCACCCAGATCGTGACCGTGCGCAACCGCAATGGCGACATTCTGCGCCGTTCGCGTATTGCCCCAGATGGTCGCGAATATGTCTTGGCCACCTTTGATGATCGCTATGACGCCAATCTGGTGGAGTGGCGTGATCCGGGTGCAGATCTGCCGCCCCTGCGTCTCAACATCCCGGTACGTGACTACGTGCTCGACGCCCGCTATGCCGACGAACGCGAGGTTGAAACCTTCTTCAGCCAGCCGCCGGTGGAACAGGTTGCCCGCCTCTACTCGATTGACGAGGTCAAGCGCTCGGCCCGTATCCGTGACAGCGTGCGCAAGCTGGAAGTCGGTAACCTGACCTTCGATACCGGCGCTGCAACCATCAGCCGTGATCAGGTCGCTTCGCTGTCCAACGTCGCCAATGCCATGCAGGCTCTGCTGAGCCGGAACCCCAACGAAACCTTCCTGATCGAAGGCCATACCGACGCCGTGGGCTCCGACATTTCCAACCTGCGTCTGTCCGATCTGCGCGCCGCCACGGTGGCTCGCATTCTGACCGACTTCTACAATATTCCGCCGGAAAACCTGGCCACCCAGGGCTATGGCGAGCGCTACCTCAAGATCCGCACCGAGGCGGCAGAACGCGAAAACCGTCGCGTCACCATCCGCCGCATCACCCCGCTGATCACGGTCGCCAGCAACTGATCGATCCGGCGCATCGACGCCTGATACGAACCGCGAATATAGGAGGCCGGGCCCAGTGCCCGGCCTTTTTTAGTTGGGCTCAGCCGGCACGCCATTTGCCATCTTGCGCGCCGCCATAGGCTTGATATCCATGCGCGTCCCGCTCCGGAGCCGCCATGAAGAACCTCGAAATCCTTGTCGAACGCGTCATCCTCGCCTCGCGCTGGCTGCTTGTGGTCTTCTATATCGGCCTCGGCATCGCGCTATTGCTCTACGCGGTCACCTTCGGCATCAAGCTCTGGGATTTCGGCAGCCATCTTTTCGATCTCGACGAGACCGAAACCATTCTCAAGATTCTCGGCCTGATCGACGCCGCACTGATCGCCAGCCTGGTCGTGATGGTCATCATCTCGGGCTACGAAAACTTCGTTTCGCGTTTTGACAATGAGGGCGATGTGCATTGGCTGGGCCAGATCGATGCTGGCTCGCTCAAGATCAAGGTGGCCTCGACCATCGTCGCCATCTCCTCGATCCACCTCCTGCAGATCTTCCTCAACGTCCCGCGTTACACCAATGAGCAGATTCTCTGGTACACCGTGTTGCACGTGACCTTCATCATCTCGGCACTTTTCCTGGCCGTGATCGATAAAATCTCAAAAAAGCCACAAAAGAACGACGCTCCAGACCTCTAGTCTAGGGTGTTAACTTTTTGTAATAGCAAGCAAAAAGCGTTTCAGATCACAAGTTCAGCGTCAAATCACAGTTCCGGGAACGAACCCCAAAACTCCGCGTTTCTTAGCCAGCGTTGAAACAAAGGAGCAAATGATGGCTACCCCCGAACGCGATACCGTCTACACCCAGGACGGCAACCGTACCGTCTATACCCGTGAAAGCAACGGCACCGGCTGGTTCGTCGGCATCATCGTTGCACTGGCCCTGCTGGCCATTGGTTACCTGGTCTTCTCGGCTAACTCCGGCCCGACGACCACTGTCGACGTCAACGGCGTTCCCGCTGTGGAAGCTCCGCTGACCACCGACCCGGCGATCGCGCCGGCTCCCATGACTGAAGCTCCGGCGACCGGCGTTGACGCCGCTCCGATGACCGAAGCTCCGGCCGTGACTACGGAAACTCCGGCTCCGGCCGCTGATACGCCGGCTGGCGTTGAAGCCACCCCGGCCCCTGTTGCTGAACCCGCTGCTCCCGGCGCTTAATCAGCGATAGGTCCCTGGTTACTCCCGCCAGGCAAAGAAAACCCCGGACAGTCCGGGGTTTTTTTGTGCCCTCCGACGAGACAACCGGAAATTTCGCGGCCGAGGCCACTCTCGGCCGCCTGCGCCGTTGCGAAACGGCCTTCTCCACCCCATCTCAGACCGAACCCAAGGGAGCTTCCATGTTCAATATCGACCAGATCATCAAGACCCTGCAGACCGACAAGAATGCACAGCGCACCGCCATGACCGGCGCGGCTGGCCTCGCCGCCGGCATGCTGTTCTCCGGCGGCAAGCCGGGCAAGCTACTCGGCACTGCCGTCAAGGCGGGTGCGCTGGCCGCTGTGGGCGGCCTCGCATACAAGGCCTGGCAGAACTATCAACAGGGCCAGCCCGGCGCCGCCCCTGCGCCCTCGGAAGATGCCTTTATCCCCTCAACCGCTAATGCCGCCGAGCATGAAGAACTGGGCAAGACCCTGGTCCGCGCCATGATCGCCGCCGCCAAGGCCGACGGCCGCATCGACGCGACCGAAAAGGAAGTCATCTTCGACAAGCTCAAGACCATGTCGCTCTCGGCCGAAGAAAAAGCCTGGGTGTTCGACGAACTGAGCTCGCCGCTCGACATCAACGCTGTGGCGGCCCGCGCCGACACGCCCGAGCATGCCGCCGAGATTTACGCCGCCTCCCTCGTTGCCATCTCGGCCGACACATCGGCGGAACAGGCCTATCTCGAAGCGCTGGCAGTGAAGCTGAAGCTCGACCCGGCTTTGGTCGCAGAAATTCATCGTCAGGCCGGCGAAAAGGCCCCGCAACCGGCATCGAGCCCGGTCTCGCCTTTTGCCTACACCCCGGACACCAGCAACGTCTGATCGATCCTGGACACCGCGCGGACACCACGCCGCGCGGTAACACTCATGTGCGTTCTTGAAGCCAGGGGCCCAGGCGGCCACATCTGCCGGCAAGGAGAACACTCATGGAACTTGGTCTATATTCCTTTGCCGAGAACACCCCCGATCCGCTCAACGGCAATCGGCTGCAATCGCCCGCCGAGCGTCTTGCGGACCTGATCGAGGAAATCGAGCTGGCCGACCAGCTGGGGCTGGCCTTTTACGGCCTCGGCGAACATCATCGCTCTGACTATGTCGCGTCCGCTCCGGTGACCATTCTGGCGGCTGCCGCCGCCCGCACCAAATCGATCCGTCTTTCGACCGCCGTGACTGTGCTGAGTTCGGAAGATCCGGTTCGCGTCTGGCAGCAATTCGCCACGCTCGATCTCATCAGCAATGGCCGCGCCGAAATCATGGCCGGCCGCGGCTCATTCATCGAGAGCTTCCCGCTCTTCGGCCTTAACCTCGATGACTATGACGATCTGTTCGAGGAAAAGCTCGAAATGCTGCTGAAAATCCGCGAAGGCGGCAAAGTGGCCTGGCCTGGCAGCAAGCACACCAAGCCCATTCCCGGGCTGGAAATCTATCCCAAGCCCATCCAGAGCCCGCTGCCGCTATGGATCGCGGTCGGCGGCACACCCAATTCGGTGGCCCGCGCTGCCTATTACGGCCTGCCGCTAATGATCGCCATCATCGGCGGACGGCCGCGCCAGTTCCAACCGCTGACCGAACTCTATCGCCAGACCGGCGCCAAGGTCGGCCACGACGCCGCAAAGCTCAAGCTTGGCGTCTCCGGCCACGGCTTCATTGCCACCACCAGCCAGGAGGCACGCGACACCGCCTTCCCCGCCCACAATGCGGTAATGAGCAAGATCGGCGCCGAACGCGGCTGGCCTCCGGGAACGCGGGCACAGTTCGATGCCGGAACGACGCCGGAAGGCGCCTATTATGTCGGCTCTCCGCAAGAGGTCATCGACAAGATCCTCATGCAGCACGAATGGTTCGGCCACGACCGGTTCGGCCTGCAGCTGAGCGTCGGCACCCTGCCACACGACCAGGTCATGAAGTCCATCGAGCTCTACGGCTCAGTGGTTAAACCGGCAATCGACAAGGCCCTGGGCTAGACCCGGAAAGCCGCGAGGCTCTCCCCGCGAGGTCAACTCGCGGGAGGGAGTCTATTTGCCGCTGCGCTTGATCGACTTGATGGCCAGCGGCGGCACGCCGGACTTTTCGGAGATGGCGCGGTCCTGTTCCTCGATGGCGGCCTTGGCGGGTTCGTCGCCGTCGAGGCCACCCAACAGGTTCGCATCCACCTTGCGGTTCGAGCGCTGGCTGCCGTCTTCATAGACGATGTCGAACATCACGAACTCGGTCCGCGCGGTAGGTTTCCTGGCCATTTTCTATGGTCCTTTCAAAAGCGAACCGCGAGCCGGGACGGCTCGCGGTCAATACGTACAGGCGTGCGGGCGATCAGCGGAAAATGCCGTCGCCCTGCTCGTCGATGATCTGGCGGCCCTTGCCCAGGGCCAGCGAAACGAGGTCGTCCACCGAGCTCATGCGGTCGGCACGAATGTAGCGATAGGTCTTCAACTCGCCGTCAAAACCTTTCTCGATAAGGCCGGCCAGCTGATACTCGCTGCCCACCTTCATCTCGATGGCCTTGATCAGATAGCCCTTGTAGGTCTCTTCGCCGAGGGTCTTTTCCCCCGCCGGTTCAGCACTGGCGGAACCGCCACCGAACAGCTTCTTGAAAAACGACATGGGCGGCCTCCTTAATATCTGCTTTTGCGCTCGGGCCGGGGTCGCTCCAGCTCACCACGCTTGTCCATCTCCTCCTGCAGCCAAAGCGGCGAGATGTCAAAGTAGTTCGGCCAGATCGGCTTGCCATTGACCAGTTCGACCTGCGAGAAATACGCCCGATCCCGCAACGGCTCCGTCCCCTCGCCCCGCTCCGCCAGCATCGGCGCCGCATTGAACGTTCCCGACGTCCCGTCCGAAAACGTCACCACCAGCTTGAACGGAACAGCGGTGCGAAGCGAAGTGAGTTTGAGACGGGAAGCCGCCATGGGCGGCTCCTAATTGTCGAGGAAGCTCCGCAGCTTCCGGCTCCGGCTCGGATGCTTGAGCTTGCGCAGCGCCTTGGCTTCGATCTGACGGATACGCTCGCGCGTCACCGAGAACTGCTGGCCGACTTCCTCCAGCGTATGGTCGGTGTTCATGCCGATACCGAAGCGCATGCGCAGCACGCGCTCTTCGCGCGGGGTCAGCGAGGCCAGAACGCGCGTGGTGGTTTCACGCAGGTTCGACTGGATGGCCGCATCGATCGGCTGGATCGCGTTCACGTCCTGGATGAAATCGCCGAGGTTCGAATCTTCCTCGTCACCGATCGGGGTTTCAAGCGAGATCGGCTCCTTGGCGATCTTGAGCACCTTGCGGACCTTGTCGAGCGGCATTTGCAGCTTCTCGGACAACTCTTCCGGCGTCGGCTCGCGCCCGATCTCGTGCAACATCTGGCGCGACGTACGTACGATCTTGTTGATCGTCTCGATCATGTGCACCGGAATACGGATGGTGCGCGCCTGATCGGCGATCGAGCGGGTGATCGCCTGACGGATCCACCAGGTCGCATAGGTCGAGAACTTGTAGCCGCGGCGATATTCGAACTTATCGACGGCCTTCATCAACCCGATATTGCCCTCCTGGATCAGGTCGAGGAACTGCAAGCCACGATTGGTGTACTTCTTGGCGATGGAGATCACGAGACGCAGATTGGCCTCGACCATCTCCTTCTTGGCGATGGCGGCTTCGCGTTCGCCCTTCTGCACCTTGTGCACGATGCGGCGATATTCGGCGATATCGAGGCCCGTCTCGGTCGCCAGCGTGGCGATCTCGGTGCGGATTTCCTTGATGGTGTCGACTTCGCGGCGGGCAAACTCGCCCCAGCCCTTGCCATCGAAATTCTCGACTTCCCATTCCCAGCTGGGGTCGAGCTCGCGGCCATAATAGTTCTCGAGGAACTTCTCGCGCTTGACGCCATAGCTTTCCGCAAGGCGCAGCAGGCGCCCCTCGAAGCGCACCAGGCGCTTGTTGATGTCGTAGAGCTGCTCGACCAGGCTTTCGATACGGCTGGTGTTCAGCGACAGCGACTTCACGTCGGCGATCACCTCGCCGCGCAGCGCGCCCAGGCGTTCGTTCTCGGCGTCGGATACGGTGGCCGAACGATCCTCGGCATGGCGATCCTGCATTTCGCGCATCTGGCCATAGGCCTCGGCGATGCGGTTGAAGGTCTCCACCACCTGCGGCTTGAGCTCGGCTTCCATGGCCGACAGCGACAGGGCGTTGTCGAATTCGTCGTCGTCGTCCTCGACCGGGTCCTGCGGCGGCTCGGGCTCTTCCGGCACATAGTCGTCGTCATCGCCGCTCGAGGCGCGCTTGGGCGCAGGCTTGGCCTTTTCCTTGGCAGGCTCGGGCTCGGGGCGGGCCGGGGCCACCGGGATCTCGGGCGCCGCCTGCTTGGCATCGGGGCCGGCATAGGTGGCTTCGAGGTCGATGATGTCGCGCAGCAGGATTTCGCCCTGGGCGAGCTGGTCGCGCCAGATGATAATGGCCTGGAAGGTCAGCGGGCTTTCGCACAGACCTTCGATCATGGTCTCGCGGCCGGCCTCGATGCGCTTGGCGATGGCGATCTCGCCCTCGCGGCTCAGAAGCTCGACCGAGCCCATTTCGCGCAGATACATGCGCACGGGGTCGTCGGTGCGGTCGCTGCCCGATTTGGTATTGGAGGTGCTGGCGAGCGCGGTGCCGGCCGAGGTAGCGACCTCGGTGCCGCTATCGTCCTCGTCCTTCTCGACTTCAGTCTCTTCGACCTCGTCCTCGTCGACGACATTGATGCCCATTTCGGAGAACATCGACATGAAGTCTTCGATCTGCTCCGAGCTTACCTCGTCGGAGGGCAGGACGGCATTGAGCTCTTCATAGGTCACATAGCCGCGCTTCTTGGCGACCTTGATCAGCTTTTTGACGGCCGCATCGTTCTGGTCGATCAGCGGACTGTCATTGGACGCTTCCGGGGCGCCGGCTTCCGGCTTCTCGGTGTCCTTGCTGGCTTTGTTCGCAACCTTGGTGGCCATCTGGTACTCCTCGGGACCCATTGGGCGGGTGGTCCCGGCTGTGTCTTATGTGGTGACAACTCAAGACAAGGTAAAGGTTTGGTCACCGGACCGTTAACGGCCCGCGCCAATTTAGTTCGCCTAGGGCGCTGCGGCACCGATTCGCCACAACGCAAAATCGCGCATCGTCGCCGCCTTCAGGGTAACGTCCCTAAAAACTGCGAGTTGCGCGTCCCGATAGCGAACCAAAGCCTTCGATCAATGCCTCTGTGCCATCGACAGTGGTAATCTGGTTCTTGATGTCCCGCAGCCTTTCAAAGGTTTCATCGCTCGGGTCTTCGCCCAGCGCCGCTTCGGCTGCCTTCAGCTCTCTATTTAGCTGAACTTTCTTGTTATGCAAGGCCAGGGCGTGACTCAATCCGATCTCGGCATCGACCAGAGCAGTCTCCTGGCTCACCTGCCATACCCCCTGCCGCGCCAGCGTATCGGTCATTCTATCGAGGGACGGGCCATGGCCGCGCACCCCCAGCGCTGCCCGCAAATCTTCGGCACTGATATCGTGATGGCGCACTGCCAGTGCCAGAATATCGGACAGCACCTTCTGCGCGGTGGGCGTTTCGCAGTCGATGGCCGCCAGCGTTTCGAACTTGTCCTCGACCAATGCCGGATGATTGACCAGCGTCAGGATGATGATGGCCTCGCGGGGCGAGGCATCGACCACAGCGCTCCCGCGTACCAACCGAGAGTTGCGCAAAGTGTCAGACACCACCGAACGCGGTGTGCCCCGGGCCGGAAAACCATAGGCGCCGCTTTGTCCATAGGCCGGCTTGCCGCCGCGATAGGCGTCACGCCCCTGCCGGATCGGCGCGAAGAAGGCCTTGAGCTTTTCATCGAAGGCCTGGGCATAGTGGAAGCGGACATTGGCATCCTGGATGGCATTGGCGCGTTCGCGTAACCGCGCCTGCATCGCCGCGCGCTCTTCCGGCGCCTCCGGCACGAGACCGCCCGTCTCGAAACTCCACACCATGTCCGAAAGGCTGCGCGCCTTCTCGATCACTTCGGCAAAGGCCGCCCTGCCCTGCGCCTTGATCAGGTCGTCCGGGTCAAGCCCCTCGGGGAGCGTTGCGATCTTGACGGTCTTGCCAGGCTTGAGATGCGGCATGATCAGATCGGCGGCGCGCTCCGCCGCCTTGAGGCCTGCCTTGTCGCCGTCAAAGCACAAGACCGGCGTATCGCTCATCCGCCACAGCAATTGCACATGCTCTTCGGTCAGCGCCGTACCGAGTGGCGCCACCGCGCCCTCGAAGCCCGCCGAGACCGCGGCGATTACGTCAAGATAGCCTTCGACGACGATCAGCGTCGCCCCGTCGCGCGTTGCACCCTTGGCGCTATGGCCGTTGTAGAGCGTCTGCCGCTTGTGAAAGAGCTCGGTCTCCGGCGAATTGAGGTATTTTGCCGGCACATCGGCGCTCAGCGCCCGCCCGCCAAAGGCGATCACCCGTCCGCGGAAATCAGTGATCGGGAACATCACGCGATTGCGAAACCGATCATAGGTCAGGGCATCGCCGTCCCGGCTGGTGACGAGGCCGGTATCGACCATGGCCTGCGCCGAGACACCATTGGCCGCCAGATGTTCCTTGAGCCCGTTGCGGCTATCAGGGGCAAAGCCGATGCGGAACCGTGCCTGGCTGGTTGGCGACACACCGCGCTCGAACAGATAGCCCCGGGCCCGCGCCCCGATATTGTGGGCCAGCGCCGCCTCGAAATAGGCCGTGGCGATTTCCATCACGTCGAGCAGGCTTTTCTGCGCCGCCTCGCGCCGCTCGGTCTTCTCGTCCCGCGCCGGCATCGGCACGCCGGCCATGCCCGCCAGCTTCTCCACTGCCTCGGGGAAGCTCATCCCCGCCTTTTCCGTCAGAAAGCGGAAATGGTCCCCGCTCGCGCCGCAGCCGAAGCAATGATAAATGCCGCGCCGGTCGTCGGCGTGAAAGCTCGGGCTCTTTTCGGCATGGAACGGGCAGCAGGCCCACATATCGCCCTTGCCGGGCTGGCTCTTGCGCTTGTCCCACAGGACGTGCTCGCCCACCACCTGCGTAATCGGCAGGCGCTGGCGGATCTCGTCGAGGAACTGATCTGAAAAGCGCATATGTGCTATCTAGGCACTCCTGGCGGCCAAGTCACGAACAAGGAACTTATCCACACCATGCCACAGGCAAACCGGTTTTCCCTGCCCGCCCTTCTGGCCCTCACCACCCTGCCAGCCCTGGTCGTCGGCGCGGGCCTGTGGTTCCTGGGCGACCTCGCCCCACAATGTCAGATCAGTGAAACCAGTCGCCTGTCCGCGCCGAACGGCACATTCGACCTTGTAGTCTTCTCGCGCAATTGCGGCGGCACCACTCCGGCAAATGCCCAGGCCGCCCTGGTGCCCCTGGGCGAAACCATGCCGGAAGACGCCGCCAGTTTCGTGTCGGTCGGCCAGGCCACCGACTTCGCCGCCGCATGGACCGATGACGGCGAAATCGCCCTGAGTCTGCCACCGGGCGCGAAAATCTACCGGAACGATGACCACGTCGCCGGGGTCACCGTTCGCTATCGTTAGGTCTAGGCGGCCTTGCTCGACTGGTAGAGGCGCCAGGCCCAACCAAACAGACCCACCGCGAAGAAGATCAGCAGCACGCCGCCCATGATCATGCCGACCGAGGCACTGAGCAGCGGGAAGAGCAGGAAGACCAGGCCCAGCAGCACATAGGACACACCCGACAGCACCACAGGCCAGATGCGGGCATAGCTCTGCCGCTCGCGCACGATCACCACGATCTGCATGACGCCCACGAACACGGCCGCGATACCGACCATGGTGGACATGACCGTGACGGTGAAGATCGTCGCCAGCAGCGGGCTGATCAGGATGAGCACTCCGAGGATGAGAGAGGCCGCATTGGCCACCACGTCGAACCAGTAATTACCGGATTTGCCGCCGCCAAAGGTCAGGCTCCACAGGCCCAGTGCGCCGTCGATGATGAGCAGGATACCGCCAAACAGCACCAGCACCGCCAGTGCCTCCAGGGGCCAGATGATCGCGTAGATACCCGCGAGCAGCATCAGCACGCCACGCAGCGCCGTTGCCAGCGCGAACCGTTTTTTTGTCTGGGACGAAATAGCCATCACACATCTCCATGACGGGGCATGAGCCTCCGATCTCCGAACTCTAGCGCAGGCCCCGGCGACCTGCCATACCCAGCCCGCTTTAGAGTTTCTAAAGTCGGCAAGGAATTTTGTTCATTGCCGCGCACTTCCGCATGTGGGATGAGCGCACCTCCGGCCCTGCTCCATGCGCGGAAATTCTCCATGTCGCTCCCCCTTCTCGCCCTGTTCCTGGCTGCTTTTGCCTTTGGTACCGCTGAATTCGTCATTGCCGGCGTGCTGCCGGACGTGGCGGCAGGTCTGGGCGTCACCGTGCCGGTGGCCGGCTATCTGATTTCGGGTTACGCCATTGGCATCGCCGTCGGCGGGCCGCTTCTGGCCGTCGCCAGCAAGAAGATGAGTCGGAAGACGCTGATCATCCTGCTCGGAGCCGTCTTCACCTTGGGCCAGGTCTTTTCTGCCCTGGCGCCCAATTTCGAGACGCTGATGCTGGCGCGTCTCCTGGTCTCGGTGGTGCACGGCACCTATTTCGGCATCGCCGCCATTGTCGCCGTCAGCATCGTCGCCCCCGAAAAGCGCGGCTTCGCCGTCGCGCTGATCCTGTCCGGCCTCACCGTCTCCAATATTCTGGGCGTGCCCGGCGGCACCGCCATCGGCAATGCGCTCGGCTGGCGCGCCACTTTCTGGGCCGTCGGCGCGCTGGGGCTCGCCGCCACCCTGGCCATAGCCATCTTTCTGCCTGCCAAGGCAGGCGCCTCTGCCGCCATCGGCAGCTTCCGGCGCGAGATCAAGGCCCTGGGCCGCCAGCAGATCGTCACCTCACTGATCATCGTCATCCTGGTGATGATCGGCCAGTACAGCCTCTTCACCTATATCGCGCCATTGCTGTTGCAGGTGACAAAGCTCGATCCCGGTGTCGTGCCATGGATCCTGCTGCTCTACGGCGTCGGCTCCACGATCGGCGTATTCATCGGCGGGCGGCTCGCCGACTGGAAGCTGATGCCCTCCCTGATCACCATTCTCACCCTGCAGGCCATGCTGTTCGCGGGCCTTTACCTGGCCAGCCCCTATGCCCTGCCCATGGCCATTCTCACCGTCCTCTGGGGCGGCGCCAATTTCGCCTTCGGCTCGCCGGTGCAGTCGCGCGTGCTCGCCTGGGCTGGCGATGCCCCCAACCTCGCCTCGGCACTCATCCCCACCGGCTTCAATATCGGCATCGCCATCGGCGCCATTCTGGGAGCGCACCTGCTCGAGAGCGGCTTCGGCTATGCCAGCCTGCCGCTGATCGGCACGGTATCGCTGGTGCTGGCCGTACTGGTCGCCATCTTTTCAGGCGTCTGGGAAAAACGCAGCGGCGTCCTGCCGCCCCAGTCACAGGCACTTGCGGCGGAATAAAGGTTTCCGGTTAAGGTCTCGGTGACTATTTCGGCATTTGTGTTAATGCCGGTAAGAAACCTTTTGCCCTTTGCACCCTATGAGCGAGCTGCCACGTACAGGTAGCCGCATGGTCATAGACAACGCGTCATTGCTGATTGCCATCGCCTTCTCGAGCGGATCGTTGATGATCGCCCTGCTTATCGGCTGGATGAACAGCAGGCGCGAGTCCTACCTTCTGTTTGGCGCCGGCGGCATTGGCCTTGTTGTCATCGCCATGGCTGCCATGGGCCTGCGCAACGGCGCCTATGACATGTTCATTCAGCTCGTGCCCTTTGTGCTGCTGCTCATCGGCTTCGCGCTGATCTATGCCGGATCCCGGATTTTTCGCGACGAGGCGGCCAGCACCATTCCTGCCCTCGTCATTGGGATGGTGGCGGTAATGACCACCGCCGTACCGATCATCGTCGGTCTCTCCGGCATCGGCACCATCATGCTCAACATCGGTAGCGCCGTGCTCATGCTGCTGTGTGGGCGCGAATACTGGCGCAGCCGCAAGGAGGCCCGCGGCGCCTTGATCGTCAATGCCGTGCTTTACACTCTCACCGCGATATCCTTCGCCTGCTGCGCGCTGGTCTTGCTGCTTGAAGGACGTTGGGTGCTCGATGGTCCGCCCAATAACTGGGCGGAGGACTTCAATTCCATCATGTCGCTGGTGGGGCTTACCGGCATTGGCGCCATTACCCTCACCCTCCATCATGCGCGCAATGCGCGGCATCACCGCATGGAGGCGCACACAGACGCCCTCACCGGCGTGCTCAATCGGCGTGCCCTGTTCGACATCTACCCCGAGGGTCACATCGCCACCGGCCTGGCCGTGCTGATGTTCGACCTCGACCATTTCAAGCAGATCAATGACCGTTTGGGCCACGCTGCCGGCGACCATGTGCTGCAGCAATTCGCCGATGTCATGCGTGAGGAATTGCGCGCCGCCGACACCATTGCCCGCCTCGGTGGCGAAGAGTTTTGCGTCATCATGCGCGACATGGATGGCGAGCGGGCCAAGGCGATTGCCGAACGAATCCGCACCCGTTTTGCCGGACTCAACCTGTCGCGCGGACAGGATGGCCAGGTGGCCACCGTCAGCGCCGGCCTGGCGGTCGGCGGCCAGGACGAGCCATTTTCATCGGTGCTCAGCCGCGCCGATGCGGCTCTTTACAAGGCCAAGAGCGCCGGCCGCAATCAGGTCCATATCGCGGCCCTGCGCCTCGTCGCCTGACCTTAGGCGCTGAGCGCCGCCCGCACCTGCCCGCTCACCTTGCCGAAATCGATCCGCCCCGGATAATCCGCCTTGAGCTGGGCAATCACCTTGCCCATGTCTTTCGGCCCCTCGGCGCCCGTCGTCGTAATCGCGGCAGCGATGGCGGCGGCCACTTCCTCTTCCGAAAGTCCCTTGGGCAGGAACTCGTTGAGAATGTCGATTTCTTCCTTTTCCACCGTGGCGAGATCGGCGCGGCCGGCCTGGGCGTAGATGGCAAAGCTCTCTTCGCGCTGCTTCACCATCTTCTGGATGATCGACAAAATCTCGTCATGGGTGGCCGGCCCCTTGCCATCGCCACGATTGGCGATGTCGCGATCCGTAATGGCCGCATTGATGGCGCGCAGCGTGCCGGTGCGCCGCTGGTCGCGGGCCTTGAGCGCCTGCTTGAGCCCTTCACTGATGTCTTCACGCATGGTTGCGGCTCCTTGCTTCGCCTGGAATTGCCCCCATATAGCGATGAAACGCGGCCAACGCCACTTGCGCAGACCGCCCGGGCCCCCTAAGAGGAGGCCTCAACCGACATCATCGCCGCGACATATGGCAGGCCTCCCAGCCACCGTTCTCGTTGCGCGACCATAGAAAACCGAGCTTGGAGACCCAAAGTGACCGGCTGGCAGCAGACCCCCGCGACCGCAGTTCTGATTCTGGCAGACGGCACACGCCTGGAAGGGCACGGTATTGGCGCAGTCGGCCACGCGGCCGGCGAAGTCTGCTTCAACACCGCCATGACCGGTTACCAGGAAGTGCTGACCGACCCATCCTATGCCGGGCAGATCATCACCTTTACCTTCCCCCATATCGGCAATGTCGGCGCCAATGACGAAGACATCGAGACGGTGAACATGGCCGCGCTTTCGGGCGTGCGCGGCGTCGTGCTCAAGGCCGACATCACCAACCCGTCCAATTATCGCGCCGCCGAAAAGCTCGATGCCTGGCTCAAGAAGCGCAATATCGTCGGGATCGCGGGCGTCGACACCCGTGCCCTCACCGCGCTGATCCGCGAAAACGGCATGCCCAACGGCGTCATCGCCCATGAACCGAGCGGCCAGTTCGACGAGGGCTCGATCATGGCGGAACTCAAGGCGTTCCCAGGCCTCGAGGGCCTCGACCTCGCCAAGGAAGTCACCACGGCCCAGACCTATCATTGGGACCAGACCTCCTGGGTCTGGAACGAGGGCTATGGCACGCTCGAAAAGCCCGACTTCCACGTGGTCGCCATCGATTTCGGCGCCAAGCGCAACATCCTGCGCTGCCTGGCCGACCAGGGCGCCAAGGTTACCGTCGTCCCTGCGACAGCATCGGCTGCTGACGTCATGTCGCACAACCCTGATGCCATCTTCCTGTCCAACGGCCCCGGCGATCCGGCGGCAACCGGCAAATATGCCGTCCCGACCATTCAGAAGCTGATGGAGTCAGGCAAGCCGATGTTCGGCATCTGCCTGGGACACCAGCTGCTGGGCATCGCCCTGGGCGGCACGACGTCGAAAATGCATCAGGGCCATCACGGCGCCAATCACCCGGTCAAGGACCTGACAACAGGCAAGGTCGAGATCACCTCGATGAATCACGGCTTTGCCGTCGATGCCGAGACGCTGCCCGCAGGCGTCACCCAGACTCATATTTCGCTCTTCGACGGCTCCAATGCCGGCCTGGCCGTGGACGGCAAGCCGATCTTCTCGGTGCAATACCACCCCGAAGCCAGCCCCGGCCCGCAGGACAGCCACTATCTCTTTACGCGCTTCCTCAATCACGTGCGCAGGGAGAAGGGCCTCCCCGAAAAGCCGGAATATGTGGCTCCTGGCGCTGCAGCCTGACCCAAAACCCCGGCCCTCGCGCCGGGGTTTTTCTTAGCCCCAATTGTCCAGCACCGGCCCACCCTGCCCGCCGACAGGATCGCTCCTGGGCAGAGGCACCCCGGCAATGCGGGCATCGGCGTGAGGCCGTTCGCCGTCGCCACCGCGCATCAGGTCCGGGCTGAAACCCGGTGGATAGGCACCGACCACCAGAAAGTCACTGCTGGAGCCAAGATTTTTGTGGCCGACACCTGCCGGTAATAGGAGCACATCACCGGCCAACACCTCAAACACCCGCCCCTCCGGCCCACCAAGTTGCAGTCGCGCCGTGCCGCGCGCCACGCCCAGGCATTCATGGGCGTTGGAGTGATAGTGGTGAAAGTCATAGACCCCGTAGCGCCAGGCACTGGGCCAGCCATTGCCATCGAACAGCGCCTCGAAAGCCTCTGCCGAAGGCTCCGCCAGCACCCGCCGGTACATGATCACCGGCAGGACGCTATTGGGGATAGTCCCGTCATCGGCAAAGTGCTCGAACGCTATCGAAGCGAGGTTGGCAGGCATGACGATCTCCTTTTCGGATCGTAACGCTTCACCCTCGCTGCGGTTCGCCTAGACACTCCCCGAGAATGTATCGCACTGGTTCGGGTCGCCGGAGCTGTAGCCGCGCTGGAACCAGGTCTTGCGCTGTGCGGAGGTGCCATGGTTGAAGGTTTTAGGCACCGCAAAGCCCTGCATGCGCTTTTGCAGCGTGTCGTCGCCGATCTGGTTGGCGGCGTTCAGCGCTTCCTCGATATCCCCCGATTCGAGCAGGTTCTGCTGGCCGGCATAATTGGCCCACACACCGGCATAGCAATCGGCCTGCAGCTCGACGCGCACCGAATAGGCATTGGCCTGTTCCTGGCTCATCGCCTGGCGACGGCGATTGAACTCTGGCAGCACGCCGGTGAGGTTCTGGATGTGGTGGCCAACTTCGTGCGCCAGCACATAGGCCTGGGCGAAATCGCCCGGCGCGCCGAACTTGCGGTGCAACTCGTCATAGAAGCTGAGGTCGATATAGACCTTGGAATCGCCCGGGCAATAGAATGGACCAACCGAAGCATCGGCCATGCCGCAAGCGGTATTCACCTGATCGGTGAACAGCACCACCTTGGGCTCGGGATAGTTCTGGCCGGACGCGGCAAACACGTCGGTCCACAGGTTTTCCGTCTCCTTGACCACCACGCCGACGAAATCGGCAAGCTCGTCCTCGCCCTGGGCTGGCAATTGCCGAGACGAGGCGCTGCTGGAGGAGGGAATCGTGCCGGAATTGCCGCCGGTCATCATGTCGAGCGGATTCTGTCCGGTGACGAACCAGATAATCCCCAGCACCACGACGATGCCGATCAGGCTGGAAATACCGCCCTTCGACCCACGCCCGCCGCCGCCAGTGGGAATGCGAAAGCCGCCACCACTGCCGCCCAGGCCGCCGAGCCCCCCAAGTCCGCCTCCGGACCGCTGGCCCCGACGATCCTCGATATTAGAGCTACGCTCCCGACCCTGCCACTTCATGATAACGACGCCTTTTCGATAGTCCTGCGGACGCTAGCAGTAAGTGTGGCGCGGGGGAACGGGTTCCACTCAGGCGCAAAGGTTCACCCCGACCCGACCTCGCCCTGTAGAAGAGGAGGAGAAGAAGAGTCCCCTCAAGGGCGAGGAAGGCGAAAGAGCCCTGGTTCCACCTCCGTTTGAAATGGCCTAGCTCGCCACCTTCGCGACGGTCGCCCGCGCGCCCTCCTCGAACAGCATGGTCAGATGGCCGATCACCGCTTGGCGAAAAATCGCATTGTTCGGCAAGTCGGCACCGAACACCTCGCTCATGCCGACGAGCCCATCGAACAACGCTTCCGGATCGTCGCCGGCATCGGCCGCGATCGCCATCATCTTGAGCGCATGCGGATCGCGCACATCGATTTCGCTGCCATCCTCGGCTATGCCGGTCACATAGCGCATCCACGCCGCGACGCCCAAAGCCAGCCGCTCGATGCCCTGCCCGGCCTTGAGTCGGTCGCGAATGGTGCCGAGCAGACGCTGGGGCAGCTTCTGGCTGCCGTCCATGGCGATCTGCCAGGTGCGATGCTTCAGGGCCGGGTTGCGGAAGCGCTCCAGCAGCTCGTCGCGATAGGCGCCGAGGTCGACACCGGGCATGTCGAGCGTCGGCATCGCCTCCTCGGTCATCAGCCCATGGATGAGCTTCACATAGGCCGGATCGCCCATCACCTCGGCGATATATTCGTAACCGCCGAGATAGCCCGAATAGGCCATGGTCGAGTGTGAGCCGTTGAGCATGCGCAGCTTCATCAACTCGAACGGCTCGACATCGGCCACCATCTGAGCACCCGCCCTCTCGAAAGCCGGCCGGCCGGAGGGGAAGTCGTCTTCAACCACCCACTGCGTGAAAGGCTCCGTCATGATCGGCCAGGCATCCTCTGCCCCGATCAGCTGCGACACCTCCGCGCGATCGGCATCGGTGGTGGAGGGCACGATGCGGTCAACCATGGTTGACGGGAAAGCCACGCTCTCCGCCCAGGTGCCCAGCTCCGCATCGCGCAGGGCCGCAAATTTTGTGACGATGCGCTTGGCGGTGTGGCCATTGCTGGGCAGGTTATCGCAGCTCATCACGGTGAACGGCTCTACCCCCGCAGCCTTGCGCCGCGCCAGTGCCTCCACCAGCATGCCCGGCGCCGATTTCGGGGTGGTGGGATTGGCCAGGTCATGCACGATATCGGGATGGCGCTGGTCGAGTTCGCCGGTTGCCGGATCGTGGCAATAGCCCTTTTCGGTGACGGTGAGCGAGACGACGCGGATGGCCGGATCGGCCATCAGTGCAAGCAATTCCTCGCGCTGCGTATTGGCATCCATCACCGACAGGATCGAGCCAATGACGCGCGGATGCGTGCCTGCCGCGTCGCGTACCGCAATGGTATAGAGCCCATCCTGCGGCTCCAATGCCTCCTTGGTATCGGGGCGGCGCAGGCTGGCGCCCACAATGCCCCAGCTCGGATCGCTCGCCAGCAGATCATCGACATAAACAGCCATATGCGCCCGGTGAAACGCACCAATGCCCAGATGCACGATACCCGGCGTCACCGTTGCGCGATCATAGGCGGGCAGTTTGGTGCCCTTGGCGAGGCTGGCCAGCGTCTTGGAACTGAGGCGCGGATTGGTCACGGCGATCTCCCATGCGACACGCGCAATCTTGTATGGAAGATACGCGTAAGATAGGAGCCTGTGTAGTCGCAAGCCCTTGCCGGGGCAAGCCCGCACCGGCATAACCGAACCAGGGAATTTGGAGGACAAGCCCGTGACCAGGCGTATCGTTTCCATCGGCGAATGCATGATCGAGATGAGCGGCGGTGAAGACCGCACCTACCGTCTCGGCTATGCCGGCGACACGCTCAACACCGCCTGGTACCTACGCGCCTTGCTCGGCAAGGACTGGTCGGTCGACTACGTCACCGCCCTGGGTGAAGACCGCTATTCCAACGACATCCGCGCCTTTCTCGACGACAACGGTATCGGCACCGAACACATCCAGACCATCCCCAGCCGCCGCCCCGGTCTCTACATGATCCACCAGGAAAAGGGCGACCGGCACTTCACCTATTGGCGCGACCAGTCCGCCGCCAAGCTGTTGGCCGACGACAAAACTGCCCTGGCCAAGGCCGTCGAAAAGGCCGAACTGGTGTATTTCTCCGGCATTACCCTTGCCATTCTCGCCCCGCGCGCCCGTGGCCGCCTGCTCGGCGCCATCGTCAAGGCGCGGGACAATGGCGCGAAAATCGCCTTCGACACCAATATTCGTCCGGCTCTGTGGACCAACCAGCGTGTCATGACCGGCGTGTTGACCGCCGCCGCCAGCCTCTGCGACATCGTCCTGCCCACCCACAGCGACGAAGCCCCACTGTTTGGCGACAAGACCATCGACGATACCGCCGACCGCTATCTCGAACTCGGTGTCGAGGAGGTCGTGGTCAAGGACGGCAGCAAAGATGCTTTGATCGCTACCGCCCATGAGCGCGTGCGCCTGGCGCCGAAGCCGGGGGCCAAGGTGGTCGATGCGACCGGAGCGGGCGACAGTTTCAATGGCGCCTATCTCTCCGCCCGCCTCACCGGCAAGAGCCTGGGCGAAGCCGCCGAAGCCGCCCACCGCGCCGCGGGCATCGTCATCGGCCATAAGGGCGCATTGGTCGATCCCAAACTCGTCAAAGGCTGACCGTCCCCCGACCAAGGTTCTCCCCTCTCCGGACGTCACATTTTCAGTGATACCGAAGGAGAACCCAAAATGGTCTTGCCGTTCAATCGTCTGCTGAAGGCTGCGGCCGTGTCTGCGGCTTTGCTCCTGGGCCCGGCAGCCTATGCCGCGGAAGCCGACACGCAGGTGCTGGCCGAGGGCGACACAAACATAGCCCAGCTTCGCGATTTGGGGCGCGACCTGCGGGCGCTCCTGCGGCCCGAAATCGGCTTTCCAGAGGCCTATGTCGGTGCCTGGCAGAGCGCGGTGGACGACGCTTTTGCACCGGCCCTGCTGGAAGCCGACTATCTGCAGGCACTCGATGCAGCCCTTATGCAGGACAGTCGCGCCGCCGCCGTCGCCTATCTTCAATCTGACCTGGCCAAGCAGCTGGCAGCACAGACGACCACGATGGATCCCGACGGAACCTTGTCCTTCGAGGAAGAAGTGGCCAAGGCAGCCAAGATCATCGAAGCCGCCTCCCCTGCCCAGAACGCCCTTTACGTCGATCTTTTCGAGCGCCAGCATGGCCCCGAGACAGCCAATGCCATCATGGACGCATATTATCGCATGATGAAGACCGGCGCCGAGCCCATCATCGGCGCCGAAGCGGCAGACGCGTGGGTGGCCGGCATCGGCAGCACTCTGCGCGACCAATATGTCGAGGGCTACTTTGCCGCTACATCCGCCAGTTACAGTACAGTGGACCCCGTTCTTCTGCGCGAACTTGCCCAGGCTCTGGCTGAGCCCGATCTTGCCGCCTATTCCCTGCAGGCGTCACAGGCTTTCTCGCAGGCGCTCGATGCGGCGGCAGACCGCCTGGCAGTGGCCTATGCAAAAGCCGTCGCCGACCTCTAGGCCTCGTTGTCACAATTTGACCGCATGGTAAAATCCTCATAGCCTCACGCTTTGTCGTCATGCCAGCGTCACCTCCATTCGGCATGAGCGAGCCCGCTCCGGTTCGCCCGGCGCGCACGAACCGGCGACATGCCGGGTACCATGGGAGCGCGGCCCCCATGGCTGAGGCGTTTTCACATGGAGAAATTCGATGAACTTCCTGCCATCTATTTCCCGGCGCAGCTTCCTCGTCGGCTCGGCCAGTATGGGCGCCATGGTCGCCATGCACCCCTTCGCGGTCATGGCCCAGGCGAACCAGGCGCATCTGCGTATCATCGAGACGACCGATATCCACGTCGCCATCCTGCCCTATGACTACTATGCCGACGCCCCCAACGACACGATGGGCCTGGCGCGCACCGCCTCCATCATCGAATCCATCCGCGCCGAGGCCGGCAATGCGGTGCTGTTCGACAATGGTGACCTGATCCAGGGCAATCCGATGGGCGACTACTACGCCTATGAAAAGGGCCTTAACCAGGGTGACATCCACCCCGCCGTCGCAGCACTCAATACCCTCGGCTACGATGCCGGCACGCTGGGCAACCACGAGTTCAATTACGGCCTTGAATTCCTCGATCGTGCCCTGCAAGGCGCCGGTTTCCCGGTCGTCTGCGCCAATCTGGTGCGCGGCGACGAGCTCGGCGAAAATCCCACTGCCGATGATACCTATATCGAGCCCTACCGCATCATCGAAAAGGAACTGGTCGACGGCGCCGGTGCAAAGCACACCATCAAGATCGGCGTCATCGGCTTCGTGCCGCCGCAGATCCTGACCTGGGATGCCTCGCACCTCACCGACAAGGTGGTGGTCCGCGACATCGTCGAGACCGCCGAAGCCTGGGTCCCGGCCATTCGCGAGGCGGGTGCCGACATCGTCGTCGCCCTCTCCCATTCGGGCATCGACACCGGCGAATATGTGCCGGGCATGGAAAACGCCTCCTTCCACCTGGCAGGCGTCGAGGGCATCGACGTGGTTCTCACTGGCCACAGCCACCTGGTCTTCCCCAGTGCCACCTATGATGGCCTTGACGGCGTCGACGTGGCCAGCGGCACGCTGCAGGGCAAGCCCGCTGTGATGGCCGGCTTCTGGGGCTCGCATATGGGCCTGGTCGATCTGCTGCTCGAGATTGATGCGGATGGCAAGTGGACGATTGCCTCGCATACGGTGGAAGCCCGCCCCATCGTCGAGCGCGTCGACAACAAGAATGTGCCGACCGTCGAATCCATGCCCGAAGTCGAGGCCGTAGTGGCTGAAGCTCATGCCGAAACGCTCGACTATATCCGCCGCCCGGTCGGCGAGACCGCTGCGCCACTCTATTCCTACTTCGCGCTCGTGGCCGACGATCCGTCGGTGCAGATCGTCTCTCAGGCCCAGTCCTGGTACATCGCCCAGATGATGAAAGGCACCGAATGGGAAGGCCTGCCGATCCTGTCGGCCGCAGCACCCTTCAAGGCCGGTGGCCGTGGTGGCCCGGATTACTACACCGACGTGCCGGTCGGTCCGGTCGCCATCAAGAACGTCGCCGACCTCTACCTCTATCCCAACACCATCCAGGCCCTGCTGGTCACCGGCGCCGACGTGAAGAACTGGCTCGAGCGTTCGGCCGGCATCTTCAACCAGGTCGAAGCCGGCGCCAAGGATGCTGCTCTGATCAACCCGGACTTCCCATCCTACAATTTCGACGTCATCGACGGGGTTACCTACAAGATCGACCTCACCCAGCCCTCGAAATATTCGTCCGACGGCAAAGAGACGCTCAACCCCGATGCCAACCGCATTGTCGAGCTGATGTATAATGGCGCCCCGATCGATCCCGAGGCCAAGTTCATCATCGCTTCCAACAATTATCGCGCCGGCGGTGGCGGTTCCTTCCCGGGCACCGGTGCGGAGAACGTTGTTTTCGTCGGTCCCGATACCAATCGCGACATCATCGTCCGCTTCATCATCGAGAACGGCACCATCGACCCCAAGGCCGACAGCAACTGGTCGCTCGCCCCAATAGGCGGTACCACCGTGCTGTTCGCCACCGGCCCCAAGGCAGCGTCCCACGTTGCCGACGTCACCGCGGTCAAGATCGAAGCCACCGGCCAAACCGACGAAGCCGGCTTCGGCATCTACCGCATAACGCTGTAAAACAGCGCTTTGCGCTGGGGGCCTAGTAGACCATTTCAAACTGAGGTGGACTCAGGGCGCTTTCGCCCCCTCCCCCTCAAGGGGGGGAGGGGCGATGGAGCCGCGTCAAACAGAACGTGAAACGCTCTAATCCTCGGTGCCCTCCAACGCTCCACGCTGCCCTCGGGTCAAACCCGAGGGCCGCAACGTGCGCATGGCACAACTCTTGGGAGCGTAGCCACGCGCTCAACGGTCGTCCCCCATAAACCGGGGCTGGCGTCGCCACACGCGCTCGCTACGCTCGGGCCATGAGCGCTCTTCCCATGTCCCTGTTTATTACCCTCGCCACAATATGCCTGGTTACGCTCGTCGTCTTCGGCATCGTGCAGCTCCAGAGCATGCTCAAACCGCCAACGCCCGGTCCCGCACAAAAGGCCTTTGACCACCTCGATGCCCGCTTCAAGGCCACCAATGACCTGCTTAAAAGCGTCATCCACGCCGAGAACAGCGCGGTGCAGTCGCTCCTGCTATTGCCGGACGACGTGCATCCTGCGGAAGCTTTTCGCGTGCTCGACGCGGCGATGCCAGGCAGTAACGTCTATGACAGGTCCAATCTACTCGAGGCCGCCTGGATCAAGCACAAGCGTCAACCGATCCTGGCTGCCATGGCCGGCATGGCCCTGGCTTTGCCCGAGCAGAAGCATTCGATCCTGCGCACCCGCCTCAGTCAGGCGATGAACCACGCCGCCGCGCCCCT
Source organism: Devosia sp. 63-57 (assembly GCF_001899045.1). NCBI lineage: Bacteria > Pseudomonadati > Pseudomonadota > Alphaproteobacteria > Hyphomicrobiales > Devosiaceae > Devosia > Devosia sp. 63-57. The sequence goes on from NZ_MKUY01000003.1 coordinate 825,478, forward strand.
GCTCCTGCAGATCGCCGAGCTGCTGCTGGAGAGACAGGACCAGCTCTCTGATTGGCTCCCTCCTGGCGGCGTCCTGACCTATGTCGAGCGCGGCTCACGCAAGGCGGCGGCATCGGCGCCGGAGATTGCGGCTCGCCTCGACGAAATCGCCGCGCTTTTCGCGCCGCGTACGCTTGAATTGATGCTGAAGACGCTGCGCTTCGAAATCGCCAGCGCCGGAGAGATGCCGGACATCTCCCCTGAGCAGATCGCCAATCAGCTGGCGCCCTACTGTTTTCCGCGCTTCCCACAATTGCTGGCCGAAGCCCATATGGAACTCGACCGACATCCGGCGCCGTCGCGTCAAATTGCGCATCTCGCCCTCGACGCTGCGGTGCTGGAGCATTTTCAGGGCTTTGGCAGCCTCGACTATTTCGACATGGGCAAGTCGCTGTCGCGCCTGTGCGACGCCATCGGCTCAACCGATGCCAATGTGTCTCGCCGGGCGGCGGAGATCGCAGCCTCGCAATTGGCTGACTACTTTTATGACACCCCAGAATTCCATCTCGCCCTGCAAAGCGCGCTCGATTGGGCTGTCGGCCAGCATGGCGAAGCGGCTGAGTATGACTGGCTTTCCAGCGAACTCAATCCGCCCGAAATCACCGAGGCCAAGCTGCGCCAGGCCCAGACCAATCTGGAAGAAGCCCAGAAACTGCGCGATGGTGCGCGGCGCTTCGGTGAAACCACTGCCAGCCTCGACCCAGAAACCGCGCTTGCCGAGCTGCGCCTGCTTTTGCCCGACATCCCCGCCGACATGCTCTCTGCGGCCCTCGTCGAGCAATGGCGCGCCAGCCAGTCGGAAGTCTGGCTCGCGGGCCTCGCCGGGCTGGCTATCGAACAGATCGATATGGGCGAAGGCGCCGAAGGTCCGGTCGACTGGTATCTGCATTGGCCGCTGACTGAAGGTTCCCCTGCCCTCATCGCCAGCGTGGTTCAAGCCCTCGACACCCGCCTTGAGCGGCTCGATGGTTATATCCGCACGCTGCGCGGCCATCGCGATCTGCATGTCGCGCTGCGCCGCCTGCGTCTGGCAGACAGGCAGGTGGCCTCCATTCTCGAGACGTTCAAGGACAAGGTGGATCAGCGCCGGACGCTTTTGCTCGAGGCCGAGATCGCCGCCCGGCTCGATCGCGAGGCACAGGCGCCCGATGACAGGGGCACGGCGCAATTGGTGCTTGATCTCTATCGGTTCTGCGTCCCGGGCGAACCACGCCTGATAGAGCCGGTGCGCACCTTCCTCGCGGCACGTGCCGAACGACGCTTCTGGCACTGCGCGCAACTCGATGTCGAATGCATGGTGTTGATCTATTTCGGCGGCATGGACGCGCTGGCTGGCTACGACTTCAGCTACTTGCGCCAGCTCTACAAGGCTGGTCTGGCCGACGCAGACCCCGAAGTGGTCGATCGGGCTGCCTTCGACGCCCTGCGCCTTCTCAAAAAGGGCATCGCCACCACTGACAGCGATCTCGCGGCGTTCTCGGAGGGTCTTGCAGCAGCCGGCCCTCGCGCAATGTGGACGGACAATCTCATCGAGCTCGAGCGCACCATCGCCATTGCCCTTGTGGCGAACAATAGCTGACCGCGAAAATCGCCTTCCAACGGCCTGCAAACGCCGCAAATACACGGCCTGTTAAGCTCGACACCGCCAATATGCGACCGCGGTCCGGGCAGACTTCACCAGGGCGCGCAACCTAGCGTCTTTGTTCGAGTGTCGCCTCCATGCGTCTGATAATTGGTGTGATCGTCGTTTTCGCCTGCGTGTTCGGCGGCTATTCCGCCATGGGTGGACACGTCGAAGTTCTCTGGCAGCCCTTTGAATTCGTTATTATTCTCGGCGCTGCCATCGGCGCCTTCATCATCGGCAATACCGGCCCGGTGCTGAAAGCGGTGCCCTCCATGTTCGGCACGCTGATCAAGGGACCAAAATTTAACAAGGCGGCCTATGTCGAGCTGCTCGGCGTGCAGTTCGCCATGTACAAGCTGATCCAGCAAAAGGGTATTCTGGGCATCGAGCCGCATATCGAGGACCCGCACAACTCCACCCTATTCAACGCCTTCCCGTCCTTCGCCAAGAACCACCATGCGGTGGAGTTCGTCTGCGACTACATGCGCATGGTCACCATGGGCTCCAACAATGTGCATGAGATGGACGCACTCATGGACGAGGAACTGGAAACCCATCACCAGGAACAGGAACGCATTGTTTCCTCGATGCAGTCCATCGCCGACGGCACCCCCGCCCTGGGCATCGTGGCCGCCGTGCTGGGCGTGATCAAGACCATGGGCGCCATTACCGAGCCTCCCGAAGTGCTGGGCCACCTCATCGGCGGCGCTCTCGTGGGTACCTTCTTCGGCGTGTTCGTGGCCTATGGTTTCTTCGGCCCCATGGCTCAGTCGCTCAAGAATATCTTCGAAGCCGAGTCCAAATATTACCTCTCGCTCAAGGTCGGCCTGCTAGCCCATATCGGTGGCCAGCCGCCGGTCATGGCTGTCGAATTCGCCCGCAAGGCGCTGATGAGCGAAGTGCGTCCGACCTTCGCCGAAGTCGAAGCCGCGACTGCCAACCTGCCCGCCACGGCCTGATCCGCCAGCTAGAAAGTTGCCGCCATGGCCAATTACGACCAGCCGATCATCATCAAGAAGGTCAAGAAGGCCGCGCACGGACACCATGGCGGTGCCTGGAAGATCGCCTATGCGGACTTCGTGACCGCCATGATGGCTTTCTTCCTGCTCATGTGGCTGATCAGCATGACCACGCCCGAGCAGAAGCAGGGCCTGGCCGAATATTTCGCCCCTGCTGCGGTCAGCCTTTCCAATAGCGGCGCCGGCGGCATTATGGGCGGCAATGCCATGGACTCGACCGGCAGCCAGATGTCGGGCTCGGCCACCGATATCTCCGCCACCGGTCCGGTATCGCCGCAGACCGAAAGACAGGCTGATCTCTCCAACTCCGAAGCCGACCAGGTGGGCGGCCAGGCCCGCGAGAACGGCAGCGAACAGCAGGCGTCGAGCGATAACGAGTTCAATCTCAAATCCGTCGATAGCCAGAAATTCCATAGCGCCGCCGCCAGCATTCGTCAGGCTTGGCAGTCTCTGCCCGAAGTCACCCCATTCATGGACAATCTGTTGATCGAGCAGACGGAAGACGGTCTCGATATCCAGATAGTCGACCAGCAGGGAAAGCGCATGTTCCCCGAGGGTTCGAAATATCCGCTCGAGCAGACCCGCGCCGCCATTGCCGCCATCGCGCCCATCTTGCAGCAGCTCAATGCGCAGATCACGGTGTCAGGCCACACCGCCGCCGGCGCCCGTTACGACAACCCCCGCTATGGCGCCTGGGAACTGTCAGCCGACCGCGCCAATGTCGTGCGCTCCACGCTCGGTGAATTCGGCCTCGGCAATGACCGCGTCAAATCGGTGGTCGGCCGCGCCGACGACGATCCGTTCTTCCCCAACGACCCCTATATGGCGGCCAATGAGCGGGTGAAGATCACCGTCATGCAGACCCCGCCGCCGATCCCGGTGGGTCTCGCGCCCTGACCCTCAAGCACGCCGGCGGAACGCGCCGGCGCAGCGCGGCGTTGATAGGCAAATAGCGTCAAGCGAGTTTTGCCATGCTGCAACTTCTCATCATTCTGGTCATCATCGCCCTGGTCGCCGGCGCCATGGGCTTTTCCGGCGTCGCCAGTGTCGCGGGCGGGCTCGCCAAGGTCATCTTCGTGCTGATGCTGCTCGGCATCGGCCTGATGCTCCTGCTCGCTGTGATGGGGCTGATCATCATCTTCTAAATGGCGTCACCAACAAAAAGCCCGGTCAGTGACCGGGCTCATGTACTGGATCAGACCAGCTTAGTTCATGCGGTTGGACCAGTCGTCGATATCCTTGCGGACTTCGTCCTTGGCCTTGCCGTAGCGCTCCTGGATCTTGCCTTCGAGCTGCTCGCGATTGCCATTGATCTGGGCAATGTCATCGTCAGTGAGCTTGCCCCACTGTTCCTTGACCTTGCCCGAAAACTGTTTCCAGCTGCCTTCGATACGGTTCCAGTCCATTTTCATATCTCCTCGAAAATGCGTGTGAAAGGTGAACGCCCGCTGTCCCTCACCGTTCCATCACATCGAGAAACACGCCCAGCCTAAAGCACGCCAGTCCGATACAGCGCCACGCGAATGCCCCCATGCAGCACAGGCGGCAACATCGGCTCGAAGCTCAGCCCGGTCGCCTGGGCCAATTGCTTGTCGGCGGTGATGATCGCCACACGCCAGCCGGCAAAGCGCGTTTTCAACACGGTCCCCAGGGTGCGGTGCACCGAGATCAACGGCCCCTTGCTGCCGATGCGGCTGCCATAGGGCGGATTGACGATCACCAGCCCCGGCGGCCCCTCCGGAGGCGTCAGGTCCTCAATATTGCCCTGGCTGAACTGCGTCGCCGCCGCGACCCCGGCTCGCACCGCGTTCTCCTCCGCCATGCGGATGGCGCCGGCGTCGCGATCCGACCCATAGAACCGCTGCATTGTCGGCTGCACTTTTGCCACACCCTTGGTTTTGTCCCAGGCCTTCGCGTCGAAACTGGGCAAGTGCTGAAAGGCAAAGCCACGCTCGCGCCCCGGCAACAGTCCCAGCGCAATCTCCGCCGCCTCGATTGGGAAAGTCCCCGAGCCGCACATGGGGTCGAGGACCGGCTCCGTTCCGGAGAAACCGCATTGGCGCAAGAACATCGCCGCCATGGTCTCGCGCATCGGCGCCTTGCTCACCGCCTCCTTGAAGCCGCGCTTGTGCAGTGAGGCGCCGGTGGTGTCGATGCTGATGGTGACGAGATCGTCCTCGATCCGAACCATCACCCGCACCTCGGCTTCCTCGGCAATCGGCGCGCCCAGCGTCTCTGCGATCGCCGTGGCCACCCGCTGCGCCGCCGCGCCCGCATGATAGATGCGCGAGCGCTTGCACGCCGCCTCTACCTGCACCGACACATCGGGCCGCAGGAACTCCGCCCAGTTCACCTTACGCGCCCGCTTGTCCAACTGCGCCAGATGCATGGCGCGGAACGAGGCGATGCGTGCCAGTATCCTTGTCGCACCCCGCAATGCCAGATTGGCCCGCCACACATCCGGCCAGCCACCGTCAAACCGTACGCCCCCATCCACGACCTTGGCATCGGCGAAACCGGCCGCGCGCGCCTCCTCGCACAGCGGCGCCTCAAGGCCAGGCGTAGCAACCAGAAAGATTTCAAAGGGGGCTGTTGTCATGGGCGACGATTAGCGGGGCGCGTGAACGCGCGCAATGCCCCGCTTTGCAATCGACGCTTCAAGACGCTAGAGCAACAGGACAGAAGGCAAAGGAGTTGGGCAATGATGCGTTGGGTTTTCGTGTTCCTATCCATGCTGTTGGCCCTGCCGGCCCAGGCCGAAACCCCGCTCGACGGCTATTTCACTGCCACCAAGGCCTGCCCGGCCTACCAATCCATCAGCCGCCAGACCAATCCCGGGAATATCACGCTGCGCCCAGGAACGGCCTATAGCCTGCTCGCCGGCAACAAGGATCGCCCCACCCATCTCTGGATCGTGGTGCCAGGCGCCGAGCCGGACCGCCGCTGGGTCGAAGTCGATTGCGGCACCCGCGCCACCGACGCCGAAGGCAGGGTGGACACGCCGCCCCCGGCGCCCGCCCCGCGCACCTATCGCGGCACCCAATATATCTTTGCCGTCAACTGGCAGCCGGCCTTCTGCGAAACGGTGCCCCGCGCCGGCGAGTGCCGCAATCAGAAGCCCAATAGCTTCGAGGCCACCAATTTCACCCTGCATGGCCTCTGGCCGCAGCCACGCGACAATCAATATTGCGGCGTCTCGCGGGCCGACCAATATGCCAGCGAGGATGGACGCTGGCGCGACCTGCCGCGTGTCGACCTGCCTATCGCCCTCACCCGTGATCTCGAAATCGTCATGCCAGGCGTGCAGTCTCAACTGGACCGTCACCAATGGACCAAGCACGGCTCCTGCTATGGCGCCAGCCAGCGCGACTATTTCAGCGATGCTCTCGACATGATGCTGGCGCTCAATGCCTCCCCAGTCGCCGAGCTCTTTGCCGCAAACATCGGCAAGCGCATCACCCTGTCGCAGGTGCGTGACGCCTTCGATGCCGCCTTCGGCCCAGGCGCCGGCGAGCGCGTCAGCATGACCTGCGCCGCAGATGGCAATCGCACCTTGATCACCGAGCTGCGCATTGGCCTCACCGGCGACATCACCGGTCCCGACGATTTTGCCAGCCTTATCGCCGCCGCCAGCCCCGTCGATGGCGGCTGTCGCTCCGGGCAGGTCGATGCGGTGGGCTTGCGCTAAGCGGCTACTTGTCGCCCAGCGCCGCGTCGAGCCGGGACCTTAGGGCCAGCAGCTCCTGGCGCAACGCATCGGCCCCATCCAGCCCCATTCCCGTGCCCTCGATTACCGCCAGTGGAATGGACAGCGCCTGCTTTTCCAGCGCCTCGCCTTCTTCGGTCAGCCGGATACGCACCTGCCTCTCATCGTCGGGATCGCGGTGCCGCGACACCAGCCCCCGCGCCTCCAGCCGCTTGACCAGTGGGGTAATGGTTCCAGAATCGAGAAACAGCCGCTCGCCGAGCGCTTTGACGGTAATGTCGTCCCGCTCCCACAGCACCAGGAATACGAGGTATTGTGGATAGGTCAGCTCCAGCGCGTCGAGCCGCGGCTTGTAGAACCGCGTGAAGGCATGTCCGGCCGCGTAGACGGCAAAGCACAACATTCTGTCGATGGAAGGCATCGTTTCTGGCGTCATCGCGTTTCCCTGTCTTCGGCCCGGCAATTCTATGCCAAAAATTTATATTGCGCACAATCGAATTGTGCATTAAACAAAATCCACCCAATGCAAGGAGAGTTTCCGATGAGCATCAAATCCGCAGTCTACACCGCCCACGCCCACACCACTGGTGGCCGCACCGGCACCAGCAAGACCGATGACGGCCGTCTGGAAGTCACCCTCGACACGCCCAAGGCCATGGGCGGCAATGACGGCCCGGGCACCAATCCCGAGCAGCTTTTCGCCGCCGGCTATTCCGCCTGCTTCCTCGGCGCCATCAAGGCCGTGGCGCGCGGCGAAAAGATCAAGGTGCCGGACGAGACCACCATCGACGCAGCCGTGTCCTTCGGCGAAAACGCCAATGAAGGCGCCAAGGGCTTCAACATCGCCGTCGAGCTCAAGGTGACCCTTCCCGGCTTCTCCAAGGAAGACGCCGAAGCCCTGGTCCACAAGGCCCACGAAGTCTGCCCCTATTCCAACGCCACCCGCGGCAATGTCGACGTCAAGCTGACTGTCGCCTGATCGCCGTTGGTTCAATCCCGGGCATGGCATTATCCCGTCGGCCCGGGATTTTGATTGGGAAAAGCCAGAGAGCGGCTTGCCGCCTCTGCCCCCCGCCCCCACGTCCAGAAACTTTAACTCTGTCCATAAACGGCCGGGAAAGGCCTGCACCCTAGGCTGGCGATATCCTTAGACAGGTATGCCATGCCCGCCGCCCTCAGCCTTTCCGGCCTCACCAAAGCCTTCGACCGCCCGGTGGTCAACGGGATCGATCTCAGCATCGGTGCCGGCGAATTCTACGCCCTGCTTGGCCCCAATGGCGCCGGCAAGACCACCATCCTGCGCATGGTCGCGGGTCTGCTCAAACCTGATGCGGGCAGCATTTCCATCTTCGGCATCGACGCGCTCGCCGACCCGGTGGCCGCCAAGCGCCTCACCGCCTGGGTCTCCGACGAGCCGATGATCTATGAGCGGCTGACCCCGCTCGAATATCTCGAATTCGTCGCCGGCCTCTGGCAGGTCGAGCCGGCGCGCGCCCGTCAATCGGCGCATGAACTCATCGATTGGCTCGGCCTTGGCCCGCATGCCAACGAATTGTGCGGCGGCTTCTCCAAGGGCATGTCGCAAAAAGTCGCCCTTGCCGGCGCCCTGGTGCACGACCCTCAGCTGATCATTCTCGACGAGCCGCTGACCGGCCTCGATGCCGGCTCCGCCCGTCAGGTCAAGGACGTGCTGCGCGGCAAGGTCGAAAGCGGCGTCACCGTCATCATGACCACCCACATTCTCGAAGTCGCCGAACGCATGGCCGAGCGCATCGGCGTCATCGCCCAAGGCCGATTGATCGCTGAGGGGACTCTCGCCGAGCTGCGCACCCGCGTCGGGCGACAGACGACGCTCGAAGAAATATTCCTCGATCTCGTCGCCCAGCAACAGGACGCGGCGTGATTCCCGCCCCCGCATCCCTGCTCTGGTTCGCCCGCCACGAACTGCGCCTCAACTGGCGCGATACCATCGCCATGCTCAGCGGCGGCCACCGCGTGCGCCTCCTCGGCTTCGCCCTGGGCGGCATTGCCGTCTATGCCGTCATCGCGCTGATCGCCTGGTTCGCCGTGCGCCCTTGGCTCGATGCCGGCGCCGTCGTCGACAAATCGACGCTGATGCTGGTCAGCGGCATGGGTTTTCTGTTCTGGATCGTCACCCTCTCCCAGGCCCTGGAGGCGGTGACGCGGGTCTATTATTCCCGCTCCGATCTCGATCTCATCCTGTCCTCGCCCGCCTCCAGCCGCAGGCTCTTTGCCGTGCGCGCCGGCGGTGTGGCCGTCTCCACCGCACTGCTCGGCATGGCCTTGATAAGCCCACTGGTCATCGTGCTGGTGGTGCAGGACGGCCCGCAATGGTTCGCTGCCTTCCTCGTGCTCGCCGCCCTGGCCTGCCTGTCGACGACGCTGGCCATGCTGGTCACGCTGCTGCTGTTTCATGCCGTGGGCCCAAAAAAGACCCGGCTCATCGCCCAGATTCTTGCCGCCATCATCGGCGCCGGCTTCGCCATCGGCATTCAGGGCGTCGCCATTCTTTCCCATGAGGGCTTTTCGCGGCTAGCCCTGTTCCAGTCCGCCGAGTGGATCGATGCCGCCCCCAGCCTTGACAGTCTGCTCTGGCTGCCCGCCAGGGCCGTGATGGGCGATATCGGTGCCGCTGGCACCGCCCTCGTCGCCGGCCTCGCCCTCCTTGCCATCACAACCCTGCTGACAGCTCCGTCCTATGGGCGATTGGCAACCGCTGCCGCCGGCCTCAGCCATGTGCGCAGTCAGCGGCGGCGGCGTGGTGCTGGCTTTGCCCCGATCAGTCAGCGGCAAGCCCTGCGCCGCAAGGAATGGCGGCTGCTCCAGCGCGACCCCTGGCTACTGTCGCAGACGTTGATGCAGTTGCTCTATCTCCTGCCCCCGGCCCTGCTGCTCTGGGTCAATTATGGCGGAGGCGACGGCAATTTCGTCGTTGCCGTGCCGGTGCTGGTCATGGCGGCAGGTCAATTGGCTGGGGGCCTTGCCTGGCTCGCCATCTCCGGCGAAGACGCCCATGATCTCGTCGCCACTGCCCCGCTCCTGCCTTCCACGATATTGCGCGCCAAGGTCGAGGCGGTGCTTGCCGTCATCGCCATCGTCCTGGCGCCCATCCTGCTGCTGATACTCGTCATGTCCTGGCGCATGGCGCTGATCACGGCGCTTTTCGCCGGTCTCGCTGCCGCCGCCAGCACCGCCATTCAGCTCTGGTTCCGCGTCACCGCCAAGCGCTCCATGTTCCGTCGCCGCCAGGTCGCCTCGCGCGCCGCCACGCTATCGGAGGCCTTCTCGTCGATCATGTGGGCAGGCAGCGGCGCGCTGCTTGCCGCGGGCTCCCCCATCGCGATCCTTCCCGCGCTTGTCGCCATCGCCGTGCTAGGCTTGGCCCGACTCATCGCACCCAAGTCAAACTGACCATGCCCCACCTCGACATTCGCGACGCCACGCCCGACGATATCGCCACTATCCTGACGCTCTGTCATGCCGGCGACTCACGCGGCAAGGACACCCCGCCGCTCGATCCGGCCTCACTCGGAGATCCGCGCTACCGTGCCGCTTTCGACGCCATCGCGGCAGATCCCAACCAAAAGCTCGTGGTAGCCGAGCGCCGAGGCGAAGTGGTCGGCACCCTGCAGATCAGTCTTATCCCCGGCATGCCGGCGTTCGGCATGAAGCGGGGCATTCTGGAAAACGTCCATATCCGCGCTGATCAGCGTGGCAACGGTCTCGGTGGCCAGATGGTCGAATGGGCTATCGGCTTTTGCCGTGACGCCGGCTGCGGAATGGTCCAGCTCACCTCCAACAAGCTGCGCGCCGACGCCCACCGATTCTATCGGCGGCTAGGCTTCGTCCAGTCCCACGAAGGCTTCAAGCTGCCGCTCTAGAGGGAAGGCCACTTCGCGTCTTGCCCACGTACCCAAAGCGGAAGCGGCTTTGCAGACTTTTCCACAAAATCCAATTGCACCATGGCCATTTCCGCCCATGGCTGATAGACCGGCGCGGTCGAGCATCCGTTCGATCCCGCCTGCCCCCGTGGTGAGGCGTGCAGCAAGTCAGGAATTTTGAGTGCAGGTACAGGTACGCGACAATAATGTCGACCAGGCCCTCCGGGTCTTGAAGAAGCGTCTTCAGCGCGAAGGCGTGTTCCGCGAAATGAAGCTCCGCAAGTATTTTGAAAAGCCGTCTGAAGAGCGCGTCCGTCGCAAGGCCGAAGCTGTGCGCCGCGTTCGCAAGAATGCCCGCAAGCAGGCTATCCGCGAAGGCCTGATCGCTGCTCCCAAGCGCGTCGAGCGGACTGGCGCCCGCTAAAGCGGGCCTACCCCTTCATAAACTACTGCTGCTCCCAGCCCAGCCCGCATCCTGCCGGGCGAGGCTGGCGCTGCGCATTGCCGCGGCTTCGACCGCTTTCATGTCCAGATGCAGCATGCGGATCTGCTCACGATCCAGCACCACTCCGCCCACCTGCAAGGCAGCGCCGCGCAGGCTGACGGGTGCTGCCTGCTCCATGGCGAAGCGTATTGCCGCCGCCGCAGAGCGGAAATGGCGCGGCCCAGACAATTGCGCCGCTACCACATCGCTTCCCAGATAAAGCGCGCCCGGCGCCTCGAGCAGTTCAGTTCCCATCGCATTTCACGCCGTCCGGCACATATCCGGTCTCGGCGTCCTTCCGTCATGCAAATCACCTGGGGCCGATCCTATCGTCCCTATTGCATCACTGTGATGTCATGATTTGCCCGCGCCTGGCCAGGCGCGTTACACTCCCCGCCCCGGAACCAGGACAGGTCATGCGCCATGAACGGCCATCGCATCTATGCCATGAGCGTTGCCAGCGTTTACGTCCACTACGTCGCCAAGGTGGAGCGCAAAGGCCGTACGAAGGAGGAGCTCGACCAGGTCATCCGCTGGCTGACCGGCTACGATCAGGCTGCGCTCGAGGCCGAACTGGCCAACAAAACCACCTTCGAGGAATTTTTCGCCAAGGCCCCTGCCCTCAATGACAATCGTGCCCTCATCACCGGCAAGATCTGCGGCGTGCGCATTGAGGAGATCGAAGAACCGCTGATGCGCGAAATCCGCTACATGGACAAGCTGGTCGACGAATTGGCGCAGGGCCGCAAGATGGAGAAGATTTTGCGCGCCTGATCAGGCCGCGCTGAGCTCCAAACGGCGCCGGTATCACCCCAATTCGCCGTCAGTGCATTGGGCGTCACTTCCTCTGGTCGCCCGCTGCTCCAGGCAGTCGCACTGCGCCTCGAAGCGCGCAACCTCTTCCTCTGACAGCTTGCCGCCGTCGATCAACAGTTCCAGCTGTGAACGACACAATTGCGCCTCTGCCGGACCATGGCTGGGCGGCACCTGCGCCAATGCGATGCCAGGCGCGAGCAGCATCAAAACGAGGGCCGGTCGAAGAAATCGCATGCACATCACCATCTGAATTGCCTGAAGGACAGTTCCCGCTGGTGCCGCGCAAATGCGGACATTCCATGACCCGGCCGATCACCCTTTGCGGGTGAACATCATGTGCACCACCCCACTCGGCGACGGCGTGAGTTCGATGTCGTACCTTTGCTCGATGCCCTCTAGGCCGTCCCACAGGCGCTGCCCGCGCCCCAGCACCACCGGCACCTGCACCAGATGCATGTGGTCGATCAGTCCTTCGGCGAGAAAGGCTCGCAGCGTGCGCACGCCGCCTCCGATCCGCACATCGCGCCCGCCTGCCGCCTCTTTGGCCATTGCAAGCACTTCGGCAGGCGGCGCATCGGTGAAATGAAATGTCGTGCCACCCTCCATGGCCAGCGGCGCCCGCTTGTGCCGGGTCATTACGAAAACCGGCGTGTGAAAGGGCGGATCTTCGCCCCACCAGCCATCCCAGCCGGCGTCGTCCTGCCAGCCGGGATAGCCGAACTTGTTCGACCCCATGATCTCGGCACCGATGCCGACATCGAAGGTGCGCAATATGGCGTCGTCGACGCCGCGCGTGCCCCCAGCCTGCCCGAACATGGTTTTGCCCCAGCGCGTGGCGAACATCCACTGATGCAACTTCTGCCCGGCGTGGCCGAAGGGCGCCTCTTGGCTCAGCCCTTCCCCGGTGCCGAACCCGTCGAGCGAAATCGAAAAATGCTGCACCCGCGTCTGCGCCATGGCGACCTCCTGCTTCTGCTGCACTATCGCGCGCGGGGCACCGTCGCGGAAGCCCCTGCCACGCCTTGACTCCCCACCTTTTCCGGGCGGATGCTCAGGGGGCAGACGATGCATATCGTCACTAAAAAGGACATGGATATCATGCGCTTGAGCAAGTTTGGCAGGATTGGCCTCGCTGTCGCTTCTCTCACCTTGGCCGCCATCCCCCTGGCAATGGCCGAAACCTCCACCGACGTTACCTTCAAGAATGGCGATCGCGACGTCCCCGCGACCGTTGTGGTTCCGGATGGCGAAGGCCCGTTCCCCGTCGTGGTGATGAATCACGGCCATGGCGGCGGCCGGCAGGAAAATGGCGGCTTCGGCCGTATCGCCAAGGCCCTCGCCGACAAGGGCATCCTCTCAGTGCGCATGGATTTCCCCGGCACTGGCGACAGCAAGGAGCCTTTTACTGAGGGTTACCTCTCCAACATGATCTCGGATTCCAATGCGGGCCTGGCCTATGTCGAGGCCAACTATCCGGTTGATACCGAAAAACTCGGCATTTTCGGCTATTCCATGGGCGGCCGCATTGCGCTGACCATCGGCGGCTCTGCCGACAACCCCTACAAGGCCATGGCCCTCCTCGCCCCCTCGGCCGATCCTGGCGCTGAAATGGTGGTGGGCTTCATGGGTGGCCAGGCCGAATATGACCGCCTCTACGCCGAAGCCAGCAGCGACAAGGGCTATGCCGAGTACAAGACCCAGTGGGGCCAGACGCAGAACCTCAGCAAGACCTGGTATGACGAGATGAACGCCTCCCGGCCGCTCGATGCCATCGGCAATTACAAGGGCGCCATGGTCGTGCTCTATGGCGACAAGGACACCGTGGTGCCCCCAGCCGTCTCTCAGTCGGTCGGTGCCGCCTACCCGGCTGCGACCCTCGTCGAAATCCCTGATGCCGATCACGGCTATGGCTTCTATAGCGATCAGCCCGACGTCACCGCCAAGGTCGACACCACCATCGCCGACTTCTTCGCCGAAAACCTCAAGTAATTCCTTAGGCGGCGGTCCACCCGCCGCCTTCCATCCCGGCCCGTGGCCGCGGATTACCGTTGCCCATCGAACACATGTCCGATGCCGCCTTGCTCGGCGTGGCTAGAGTGTCCCTCACACGGGGACCACAGATGAACAATTTTGGCAAAATCGCCTTCCTGGCGCTGGCATCGACACTGGTCGTGGGCCAACCCGTAAGCGCCGCAGACAGGACGATCATCGAACGGCTCGAGAGCCACACGCCGGAACAAGCCGCCAAGGTGTTTGTCGGCGCCTTCATGGCGGAAGACTATGTCGCTGCCTATTTCCTTCTCTCGCCCCGCGCCCGTCGCGGCTTTTCCGAAGCGATCCAGAGCTTCAGCCTCGATACGCTATTCGTCGGCCTCGACAATGGCGGGCAGGTCCCCGGCTCCGTGCTCGCCGAAGGTGCCTCCGTCAGCGATGATGACAATTATGCCGTTCTCACCGAGCCAGTCCTGACCTTCGACAATCTGGTCTTTGCGGCCAGCCAGGGTGGCTTTCTGCCGATCAGGCTGATCACGCCGCAGCTGGGCGCCCCAACAATGTCGAGCGAGGGCCTCCTCATCATCCCCGTCACCAATGACGGCGAACCCAAAGCTCTGTCGCTGGAGCTGGTGCCGACAGCGCGTGGCACCTGGCTGGTCGATCGTATCTCCTGGGCAGGTTCGGCTCCGGACATGCGGCCCTGGGGCGTGGCGCAGTGATCGGCTAGAGCTGATCCATCAGCATGCGCACCAGCTCCGCCTGCCGGCGCACCCCGGTCTTGTCGAATATGCTGGTGAGCTGGCTGCGCACCGTGGCGATGGAAATGCCCAGCCGCTCGGCCAATGCACTGCGGTCGCCGCCAATGGCGAGCTCAAGTACCACATGGGCCTCCGCCGGCGTAAGGCGATAGGCTTGACCGAAACGTTCCGCCTTGCGCCGCAATCGTTCTTCCGGATCGCTGACGATGAGCATCAGCCGCACCGATCCGGCACGCGCCTGTATGCCGCTTTCGTCGGTCACTGGTAGGCAGGCCAGTTGCAATGGCGCGCGATTTGGTTCGCGGGCAATGTCGAGCGTCGCATTAGGCTGAGCGAGCCGGCCGGACAGGCATTGCTGCACCAGCCGCTGCAGCCGCACCGTGTCGGCAGGCGCATGGCAGGTCAGCCGCCCCCTGCTCAGCACCAGGCTCTTGCCCGGACCAACCAGGTTTTCGGCCAAGGTATTTCCGGCCGAAATCCGCCCCTCTGCATCGACCAGAAACACCGCCCGCTCCGTCATGTCGAGCGCGGAAAAAGCGCTCAGCGTCGCCGCGCGGCTTTCCATCAGGAGCTGATTGATGCGTAAGGCGCGCGACAGATGCGGGGCCACCTGCTGAAAGGCGACAAGCTCAGCAGTATCGAGCGCCCGCACAGAATTCACCATGATCGTGCCCAGGATGCCGCCCGACGCGACATTGACCGCTGCGCCATGAAAAAAACCTTGCACGACGCACCATTCGTTGAAAAAAGCACTGCGCCGGAAGGCTTCGATATCGGTGAGTTCGTCGTCGCTGCGCACCTGGTTGAGCCCCTGGCCCCGCATGGCGGCCGGAACCGGATTCTGCGCGTGGTAATGGGCGACATAGCTTTCGACCATGACGGGGTCGGTGCGGGGCGCCACGAAGAGCGGCGTCTGCCCCAGCGCGAGGCCTCCCAGCACCGCCTCGCGGGCGCCAAGAGCATCGGCGAGATGCGCCATGACAGAAGGCCAGAGTGCGGGATCAGCTCCCGCCTCATAGACATGGTCGAGCATCTTCAGAACGTCGGTCATCGTCCGGTCCCGCCTATGACTTGGGAAAGTGTGGGGCGGAGGCGCTTCTGTCAATCGCCAGCCACTGCAACTTTCCTACTCAGCTCCCGCATGCGCAGCTGTTCCGTGCGGAACAGCGCCATCCCACGGCCTCTTCTAGAAAGGGTGCATCCAAACCCCGCCGCCCAGGAGGCTCACATGATCCGCTTCGCCATCACCCTCTTCGTTCTCGCGCTGTCATACCCCGCCTTCGCCAATCTTCCCGACCCTGACGCCATCAGCGCCAACGTCTCTTCCCATACCACCGATCGTCAGGATGACGCCAAGATCCTGCGCGGCAGCGCCGATCTGCCCATCCGCCACCGCGCTCCGGCGCAGAGCGCTTTCGCCTGAACCGCACCATAGAGATCGGAGGCTCCAACATGTTCACCCGCACCCTCGCCAGCCTGACCATCGCTTTGGCTCTTGCCGGCTCATCCCATGCCGGCGAATTCAACACGGCCGAAACCGCCTGCGCTCTCGAGGCCGCGAGCCCCTTCGAGCCCGGCTTTGAAACCACCGGCAAGGCCGTGGAGATGATCGACCCACACCGGGCCATCGAGACCTGCTGGGCCGCCCTTGGTACCGGTGACAACGACTATCGTCTCAATGCCTGGATGGCCCGGGCCTATTACGCGGCCGGCGCTTTCGAAGACGCCTTCTACTATGCCAATCGCGCCGCAGCCGAAGGCATCCCCCTCGGCCAATACATTGCTGGCATTCTCTATTCCAACGGCGAAGCCGGTCCTGTGCAGCCCGAATATGGCGCCCAATTGCTGGCCAAATCGGGTGAAGCCGGATTCATCCCTGCCCTTCAGGGCCTCGCCATCAGCCTTCTCAATGGCACCGGCGTGGCGCAGGACCCTGCTCTGGCAGTCGAATTCCTGCAACTGGCCGCCGATTCAGGTTTCGGCCCGGCGGCGACGACGCTCGGCAAGCTCTATTTCGATGGTATCGGGGTGGACCAAAGCGATATGGAATCGGCTCGCCTGCTGCGTCTCGCCGTTCATCTGGGCGATGCGTCCGGTGCGCATGAACTGGCCCTCTATGCCGAAAGTGGCATTGGTGGCCCAGTCGACAAGGCCAAGGCTGCCGAGTTGCATGAAACCGCTATCGTCTTGGGTAACCGCGCCTCGCTCACTAGCCTCGCAATGCTCTATGTGCGCGGCGAAGGCGTAACGCGGGACCTGGCAAAGGCGGGCCAACTGCTCGAACGGGCCGCAGATATGGGCGACGAAAAAGCCCAGCAATTGCTGAGTCTTATTGTATCCAGTTCTTGACCCCTAAACATGCCACAAGGGGGCGCTCAACGGCGCCCCTCTCCACCTCTTAAGGCATATGGTCAAAATAGCGGCGCAGAGCCTCGAGCGTTGCGGCATCGACCACGCCACTTGCCGGTACCCCCAGCTCACCCTGAATGGCTTTGACATTGCTTTGGCTGATGCCGGTTTCACTCTGCTGCAAGAAACGGCCGAGCTCGAAATCCCGGTCGCGCAACGCCGCCAGAACCAGCGTCTCGCTTTCCGCCTGCTCTGCCGCGCTACCGTCCTGCAGCATCAGCCCCAGTTGCAACCCGGCATTGATGTCGCCATCCTCTTCGGCAGCCAGTCGAAACAGCGCCAGCGCCTCTGCGCGCGCCTGCTCGTCCGGCTTGCCCTCGAGCAGCAGGTAGCCCAGATTGACGCGGGCGAAGCTATGCCCGTCGGCCACCGCCGCCTCATAGAATTGCCGCGCCTTGCCGACGTCGCGCAGCACCAGCTCGCCCTCATCATAAAGCACACCGAGATTATATGCTGCCTCCGCATCGCCTGCCGCGGCCGAGGCTTCGAACAGCGCAATGGCGCCGGCGATATCCTGCGTCAGCCCATCGCCGTCGCGTTTCAGCACCGCCAGATTATAGCGTCCGATCACGCTGCCAGCCGCACTGGCCGCTTCGGTCAGTGCGGCACTTTCCTCGGCGCTCTTCTGGCGGCCAGCCTCGGCGAGACCGACCATGGCCTCAGCATGACCCGCTTCGACGGCCTGCATGTAGTAGCCGATGGCATCGTCCAAAGCGCCGGCCCGATGAAGGGCGCGACCAAGCTGAAAGGCAATGCGGGGCGACGGCGCTTCCGCCAGAGCCGCGAGACACGCCTCTTGCGCCGCCGCGACATCGATGGCGTCGAAGGGCACGCCGGGAACCCCGTCCGGTCGCGTCTGGTCAAAGGCACTGGCCGCCAGTGCATCACATGTCTGGGCCGCATCCTCGGCCAGCGCGGGTCCACTCAGCGCCCATGCCAAAGCCAGCATCGAAGTCGCAGCGAGAATGCGGTTCAAAACCACGGAAAATCCCCTTTGCCGTCAGGTCTGGTGAGAGCTCAGTCGCAGGCGAGCAGCAGCGGCGCCCGGTGATAGCCGGTATGGGCCTCGAACAGCGTCCCACTGACTGCAATCGCCTCACCTGCCGCAAGCGGCGTGTCGGCACAGGCAAGCTGCACCATTTGCAGCGGCCCAACTGCACCGGTGCAGACCGGCTCGAGCATATAAAGGAACTGCGCCTCATAAGGCGCGTCGCCCTTCTGCACGCTGGCAAATTCAGGCGGTCCGGGAAAAATGCCGGTCACCAGGAAACCCGTCAGCGTGGCGGGAGCGTCGGCGGCGAGGCATTGCTCCTGCCCCTGTGTCGGCGCCCCAGCCAAAGCGGCCATCGTGGCGCCGATCACCACGCCATGGAACCGCATCGCCGCCACCAGCTTAATACCCCGAGGGCTTGCGATAGACGCCGCCGGAATTATTCGAACCGCAATAGCCGGCATCCGCACTGATATAGCGACCCGAAACCCAGCCCCAACGACCGTTCCAGGAAATGCGATACCAACCATATTGCTGGTCGGTGATTTCGACCTGCACGCAGCGCGCAATGGTGCCGAGCTTGGCGTAATTGGTGCCCGGACCGTCGCGGAAATTGACCGAGCCGGTGGTCCAGGCGGCCGAAGCCAACGCTGTGCCGGACAGCGTGAGGGCTGCGGCAAGGACGAAAGTCTTGAACATGGGATAATCCCCCCGATGGATGTTATCCCGACCTTAGTTGCCTCCTGCCGCCAGTCATCGAACGTCTGTTCGATGACTGGAGCGCCCGCGCGCGCTGTGATGGCACATAGAAAATCACCGTGGATTTGGCACGTGCGCGACAACAACTTCCTGCCCTTGGACAGACGCCAGGCTCTGTGGCTACTGGCAGTAGGCGCCGCGGGCCTCATGGGCCGGCAGGCCTTCGCTGCCGTCCCCGTCGGCAAGGCCGTCACTATTGACGGGCCGGTCGCCATCGAGCGCGATGCAGCAAGCCGCGACCTGCTCGTCGATGACGTGCTGATGCTCGACGACAATGTCACCACACGCGAAAACGGCTTTGCTGCCCTGCTCCTTGCAGACAAGACCCGCATCAATCTCGGTGCCGATAGCCAGTTGATCATCGAGCAATTCATCGTCGATCAGGGCGGGGAGATGTCGATCGGTGGCGCCATGCTATTCGACCGTCCCGAGGACCTGCCCAAGCTGGACATGACCATCAAGACTGCCTTCGGACAGATCGGCGTGCGCGGCACCCGCTTCTTCGCCGGCCCGACTCGCGGGAAATTCTCCGTCTTCGTCGATCGCGGCAGCGTCGAGGTTACTGGTGCCGGCATTTCGCGCACCCTCAAGGCTGGCGAAGGCGTCGAGTTTGCAGCTGTCGGCGCACCGCCGGGCGAAGTCGTCACCTGGGGCCAGGGTCGCATCGACGAGGCCTTCGCCCTTGTCAGGGTGGCGCGCTAGATGCCCCCATCGGGGTAAACACCTCGACCATTCCGAAACTGCGCACCTCGATTTCCCCCAGCGCCCGCAAAGGCATCTGCGTCAGCTGTGCCGCCTGCGGCCCGATGCAGATGCTTGTACCCAATTGCTTATTGGCCTGTTCCAGCCGCGCCGCCAGATTGATGGCGGCGCCATGGGCCGTGTAGTCGATTTTATCCGCCGCCCCGACATCCCCGAGGATGGCACTGCCGGTTTCGATGCCAATCCGTGTTCGCCCGAAGCGAATATCGACCATTTCCGGCCGCTGCCGAAAGGCTTCGGCGAATTCGTGCAATTGCAGCGCGCAGGCCACGGCCCTGTCGACATGATCGGGCAGATCGGCCGGCGCATTGAACAGCGCATGCACCGCATCGCCCACCAGCTTGTCGATCATGCCGCCATGCGCCAGAACAATCTGTGTCATGCCGGTGAAATAGGCGTCGAGCACCCGCACGAACAGTTTTGGCTCGATGCCCGAAATCGTCTGTGTGAATCCCTCGACATCGGTGAAAAGCGCCGTCACCACCCGCTCCTCGCCCTCCAGCCGCATCAGGCTTGGCTCGCGCACGAAACGCGACACCACGTCGGGCGGCAGCAATTGCCCGATGCGCCGCCGCAAGGCGATCTCAGCCCGCCGAGTCCGCGCCGCCTGCAGGATCATTGCCGCCAGGCCCGCCATCGTGACCACCGCCGGCACCCCGACCGGATCGAGCAGCACTTCGGCCAATATCGCGGTGACGACGGCCACCCCGATCCATGCGATCACCAGTGCAAGCCCGATCAATCCCGCCAGCACCGGCGCTAGCAGGGCTCCGGCGACACTGGCAACCAGTCCCAACGCCACGCCGGCGCTGCCCTCGATAAAAGGCGCCCATACCGGCCGGAGCGGTAGCCGACCGGCCAGCATACCCTCTGCCAGATCAGCATGGATCTGCACCGATGGATAAAGCGGGCTTTGCGCCGTCGCCCGCAACGCCCCAGCTTCGGGCGCACTGTCGCCGACGAAAACGATCTTTCCCGTAAGAAATGTCCGCGCCGCGCCGCCCGACATCACCGCATCGGCAGTGACGGTACGGGCCATCCTCGCTTCGTCCGTGCTCGGGCGAAAGCGCAGGCTGGCAGTTGGCCCGATCGTCAGCTGCAACGGCCCCAGCCGCATCTCCGCCGGATCACCCGATAGAATGATGGTCCCCAGCTTCTGATGCAGCCGCACCGCATCGACAGCGAGCCCCGGATAGGCCCGTTCCCCCGCAACCGCCAAAGCCGGGATTGCGCGGACCACGCCATCGCTCCCGCCGGCAAGCGAGGCGACGCCACTGCCCGTGGCCGCCGCTTCGAACTGGGCACAGGCATGTTCTGCCCCCGCTGCCACCCAGATATCGGGCAGGGCCAGGCCCTCGGTCGCGGCGATAGTCGGCGTCGGCCGAGGCACCCCTCGATCATCGCCAGAGAGCAGAATGCCCAGCGTCGCCGGCACGCGCCCCAGCGCCGTCGCCAGTGCCGTGTTCTGAGCGGACATGCGGCAATCGGCGCTGAGCACGATATCGAGCGCCACAACCGAAGGCCCGGCCTCGGCAATCGCCGCCACCAGTCGTTGCGTATCCTGACGATCCCAACCATCGCGTCTGGCCGAGGCAATATCGACCACCGCCACCGCGCCGGTTTCAGCTGCAGGCATCAGCAGCACCAGCCGGTCCAGCATCGGTTCGCGCCAGAACGCCCACGGCTCCGGCAACATGGACACCAGCCCTGCACCGGCAATCGCCATGGACAGCGCCACACCCAGCGGCAATGCGCGGCGCCAGTCGCGTCTCATTGCAGGGCCGGATCGGCGATCAACATCAGCCGTTCGAGGTCGCAGCTGAGCACATCGCCATTGCGGCTGATTGCCTTTGCAGCCTCAAGCGCCTGGATGGCCTTGTTCACCTTTGGCCGGCTGGCGCCCAGCATTGCCGCCAGTTCCGACTGGTTCAATGCCAACCGCAATTGCGGCGTCTCGGGAATATCGTCCTCGAAATATTGTCGTAGCGTCAGCAACAGAAAGCGGGCCAGCCGCGCCTCGATCTCAAACATGGCGATCGATTCCAGCTGCTCGGTTGTGTCGCGCAAGCGCCCGGCAAGATAGCGGATCATCGCCCCGGCAATATCGGGAAACCGCGCCCGCAGCCGCTCGAAATCGGCGCGCCGCAGGACCAGTCCCTCCCCCGCCTCTGCCGCCGTCGCATCGGCCGAACGCGCCTGCCCATCGAGCAGTGACAATTCGCCCAGAATATCGCCTGGCTCGGCATAGCGCAGCGTCAGCTCGCGCCCATTGGCGGTCAGCAGCGACAACTTGATACGCCCCTGATGCACGAGGATAACATAGTCACCCTCATCCCCACGCTGGAACAGGGTTTCCCCCGCCATCCAGCGCCTTGGGATGGCCATGGCATCGAGCATGGCAATCGGCTCTGCCGCCAACCCCTCGAAAATCGCGAACGACCGCCAGAACACGGGGCCAGACCGGGCCGCGCTCATCTGAGCCCCCAAAGCCCTGTTCCCTGCGGAACAGCGCCTGCCGGCCGAGTGCGCCACTCTGCTTGCCAACGGATCGCACAGGGCGAGACCGGAGAGACAAAAGGACCTGCACCATGTTCAAGAAACTGCTTGTGACCGCTGCCGTCATCGCCGCCACCACCACCGCCGCCATGGCCGCCCCGGCCTGGACCACCGGCTCGGTCAACTTCCGCGATGGCCCGGGCACCTATTATGCCAAGCTGGGCAGCATCTATGCCTGCACCCGCGTCGAAACCGACACGGTCGAAAACGGCTGGTATCGCGTGCAGTGGAACGGCCGCTGGGGTTGGGTGTCGGGCCGCTATCTCAGCTGGAACAACAATTGCTCGAACAGCTATTCGCCCAAGCCGACCTATAATGCGCCTTCGCGCGGCGGTTACTGATCGCCCCAAACTGGCCTCCAGCCTCTGACCCTTGCCCACCCCGGCCTATGCCGGGGTGGGCAAATGCCATTCTGGCGCAGTCCATACCCCATCGGCATCGAACACAAGTTCGATGCGTCTCCGCACCACCATGTTGCCAAATGCAGCTGCCCTGTTTCGCAGGGAACAGCGCCCAGCCCCCAACGCGGTCAAAAGTGGCGTCAGTCGAACGCACCGGGCGATCGGCACCAGCATAAAGGCACTGCACCATGTCCCTCCCGCGTTTTCTCACCGCCGTCGTATCAAAGTCCTGCCGCCCGCTGCTGTTCGGCCTCTGCGCCTCGGTCAGCCTTGCCGGCGCGGCCCTGGCGCAACAGGCGCCGGTCCCCAATCCGTTCGAAGCCGAATTGCTGCAGGCTGCGCCCGAACTTTTCGGCTTCCTCAAGACCAATTTCCCCAGCGAGTTTCAGGACCTCGTCGTCAATGCGCAGATGACCCATGCCAGCGGCGGCGATCTCTCGGGGCTCGTTCAGGGCCACTTGCTGCAATTGCGCAAGAGCTATGCCGCCAAGGTTGCCGTCGCCTCCGACGCCACTCTCGCCGCCCTCGGCGATGCCACCATCAGCCTCACCAATTCGGTGCTGGAAGGGGAAGGCGAACTGGCCTGCGCCAACTACAGCGTCAATGGTCCCGCAGTGTTCGACGGCACCGCCGCCGCTGCCAAATATGAAGACCTGCTACTGGCGCAGATCGTCCACGTGCTCGTTGCCGCCCGCGACGGCATCACCGCCCCCACGGCCCGCCAGGACGCCAGCGACGCCGATTGGCAGACGCTGATCGACCACATGATCGCCCTTGGCATGAGCAACGAGGCTCTCGCCGGCCTGGCCCAGCAGGACCCCACCAATCCGGCCCTGTGCGGCACCATGATCAGCCTGTTCCAGGCCATGGCCAGCGAACCCACTGGCGCCGGCGCCCGCGTGCGCGCACAATTCTTCAGCCAAGTCGCCGCCCTTTAAGCCACGCGCTCACATCCGGAGTAAACCATGTTCCCAAAGAAGACCCTGTTTCTTGGCACTGCCCTGATCCTCTCCACCCTTTCGGTCGCCGCCGGCGAGCTCGACACCTTCGTCCAGGCGCGCGACGGCGCCACCGCCTGCTGGTCCCGCAGCTACAGCGCCCAGCATCTGCGCGAGCATCCGCACCAGCAGGTCACGGCCATGGACCTCACCGTCACCTATATGGAGGAGACCGCAATGAGCCCGGATCAATATGTCTTCCGCCTGGAAGCCCAATTACGCGACGGCACCGAGGGTTACGCCGTCGGGCCCTGCATGGCACAGGGTGGCAAGATGTGGTGTGGCGTCGAATGCGATGGCGGCGGCGTTCTGGTCAGCAACCGCAATGGTGGCGACATTCTCGTCGATCTCGCCGCCGTTGGCGCCATCGCCATGTCCACCAGCTGTGGCGAAGACGATTTCGACTCCGGCTTCTCGCTCCAGTCCGGTATCGACGACAAAACCTTCCTCCTCCACCCCCAGCCCGTCCAGATCTGCGAACCCGCCCGTTACTAGGAGAGCAGGCGCCGCCGGAGTGCACTATGGCAGATGACATCTGGAATGCACTCTACGACGCCGCGTCCGAGGCCTATGACGAGGAAGGCCAACGCATCGAGCCCGAAATCTCGCGCCTCGGCGCTCCCATCGCCATCGACGGCGTGGTGATCAAGGTCCTCATCATGCGGGTCGAGCTGTCGCTCGATCCCTGGCACGTCGAGATCATCTATGGCCAAAATCCATACCAGCATTCCGATCGCCCCAAATCCTGCCTCCTCCAGCGCTTCTGGGACGATAAGGAGGCCTGGGAGGCGGTGAAGGCAAGAATATACGAGGTCGGGATCAGCAAGATCTGAATGCAGCCGCCAGCCCCTAAGGCGGCCAATGGACCACGGCGGCGGCTGAGGGATCATCCAAGTTGCCGGAAAATGGGATCTGCAGAGAGAAGGTCTCGGTTATGAGACGCTCATCGGGGAAGATCGCCTTGCGCAGATGCCTCAGTCGCCGCAACCCCTTCCCTTTCCGCTCCGCTTCCGTTACACCGCCCGCTTAACCACCATGTTCGGTCTTTTTCCCTGCGCTGCTGTGCTCAACGGCAACGCGGGTTTCGCGCGGACAGGTGTGTTCGGGCGATTCTCCCTCGCCCGCAATTCCGTAGAGATAGCCAGAGCGAGCCCCGAATGCCGAAGCGTACCGACATCAAATCGATCCTCATCATCGGCGCGGGCCCCATCATCATCGGGCAGGCTTGCGAGTTCGACTATTCCGGCACCCAGGCCTGTAAGGCGCTCAAGGAAGAGGGCTACCGGATCATTCTGGTGAACTCGAACCCGGCGACGATCATGACCGATCCCGATCTGGCCGACGCCACCTATATGGAGCCGATCACCCCCGAAGTCGTCGCCAAGATCATCGAGAAGGAACGCCCCGACGCGCTGCTGCCGACGATGGGCGGCCAGACGGCGCTCAACTGCGCGCTGTCGCTGCGCAAGATGGGCGTGCTCGAGAAATTTGGCGTGGAAATGATCGGCGCCACCGCCGAGGCCATCGACAAGGCCGAGGATCGCGAACTGTTCCGCGACGCCATGAAGAAGATCGGGCTCGAGACCCCGCGTTCCATGCTCGCCCACAACACCATCGAGGCCCTGCAGGCGCTTGAGGTCATCGGCCTGCCGGCCATCATTCGCCCCAGCTTTACCCTCGGCGGCACCGGCGGCGGCATTGCCTATAACCGCGAGGAATATCTCGCCATCTGCGAAAGCGGCATCGACGCTTCGCCCACCAACGAAGTTCTGGTCGAGGAAAGCGTGCTCGGCTGGAAGGAATACGAGATGGAGGTTGTCCGCGATAAGAAGGACAACTGCATCATCATCTGCTCCATCGAGAACATCGATCCGATGGGCGTCCACACCGGCGACTCCATCACCGTTGCCCCGGCCTTGACGCTGACCGACAAGGAATACCAGATCATGCGCGACGCCTCGCTGGCGGTGCTGCGCGAGATCGGTGTCGAAACCGGCGGCTCCAACGTGCAGTTCGGCATCAACCCTGCCGATGGCCGTATGGTCGTCATCGAGATGAACCCGCGCGTCTCGCGCTCCTCGGCGCTGGCCTCCAAGGCCACCGGCTTCCCCATCGCTAAGGTCGCTGCGCGTCTGGCCGTCGGCTACACGCTCGATGAACTCGAAAACGACATTACCGGCGGCGCCACCCCGGCCTCGTTCGAGCCGACCATCGACTATGTCGTCACCAAGATCCCGCGTTTCGCCTTCGAAAAGTTCCCCGGCGCCGACAATCGCCTGACCACCTCGATGAAGTCGGTCGGCGAAGCCATGGCCATCGGCCGCACCTTCCAGGAATCGCTGCAAAAGGCCCTGCGCTCACTCGAAACGGGTCTCACCGGCCTCAACGAAGTCGGCATTCCGGGCCTCGGCGAAGGCGAGGACAAGAACGCCATCAAGGCCGCCCTCGGCACCCCAACGCCGTCTCGTCTTCTCCATGTCGCCGAAGCCATGCGGCTGGGTGTTTCTAACGAAGACATCTTCGAAGCCTGCAAGATCGATCCATGGTTCCTCGAGCAGATGCGCGGCATCGTCGACATGGAACAGAAGGTCAAGGAATTCGGCCTGCCCAAGGACGCCGTCAATCTGCGCCTGCTCAAGTCGATGGGCTTTTCCGATGCCCGCCTTGCTCAGCTCGCCGGCATCAAGACCGCCGATGTCCGCAAGCTGCGCCATAGCCTCGAAGTACGTCCCGCCTACAAGCGCATCGATACCTCCGCAGCCGAGTTCGCCTCGCCCACAGCTTATATGTACTCAACCTACGAAGCGCCCTTCGCCGGCAAGGTCGACGACGAGGCACGCCCGTCTGACCGCAAGAAGGTCGTCATTCTCGGCGGCGGCCCCAACCGGATCGGACAGGGCATCGAGTTCGACTATTGCTGCTGCCACGCTGCCTTCGCGCTGGCCGATGCCGGTTACGAGACCATCATGGTCAACTGTAACCCCGAAACCGTCTCGACCGACTACGACACCTCGGACCGTCTCTACTTCGAGCCGCTGACCGAAGAAGACGTCATCGAAATCCTGCTCACCGAAAAGCAGAATGGCACCCTTCACGGCGTGATCGTCCAGTTCGGCGGCCAGACCCCGCTCAATCTCGCCGAAGCCGTGCAGAAGGCCGGCGTGCCGATCCTCGGCACCCAGCCGGATGCCATCGATCTCGCAGAAGACCGCGACCTGTTCATGAAGCTTCTGAACCGTCTCGAGCTAACCCAGCCCAAGAACGGTATTGCCTATAGCCTCGAACAGTCCCGCCTCGTCGCCGAGCGCCTGGGCTATCCGCTGGTCATCCGCCCGTCCTACGTGCTGGGCGGCCGCGCCATGGCCATCGTGCACTCGGCCAAGGAATTCGAGAGCTACATCCAGGATACCCTGACCGGCCTCGTGCCGCCCGATATCCTGCAGCGCTACCCCAACGACCGCACCGGCCAGATCAACTCTGTACTGTCGGACAATCCGCTGCTGTTCGACGCATATCTCTCCGGTGCAACGGAAATCGACGTCGACGCCCTGTGCGACGGCGAAGACGTTTTCGTCGCCGGCATCATGGAGCATATCGAGGAAGCCGGCATTCACTCCGGCGACAGCGCCTGCACCCTGCCGCCGCGCACCCTGCCGCCCGAGATCATTGCCGAACTCAAGCGCCAGACCCGCGAACTGGCCTTCGCCCTCAAGGTCGGTGGCCTGATGAACGTGCAATATGCTTATAAGGACGACACGATCTACCTGATCGAGGTCAATCCGCGCGCCTCCCGCACCGTGCCCTTCGTTGCCAAGGTCATCGGCGAGCCCATCGCCAAGATCGCCAGCCGCATCATGGCAGGCGAGAAGCTCTCGAGCTTCGGCCTCACCGAAAAGACGCTCAAGCATATCGCCGTCAAGGAAGCCGTGTTCCCGTTCAACCGCTTCCCCGGCGTCGACACGGTCCTGGGCCCGGAAATGAAGTCGACCGGCGAAGTCATCGGTCTCGACACCAATTTCGCCATCGCCTTCGCCAAGTCGCAGATGGGCGCCGGCCAGAAGGTCCCGACCTCGGGCAAGGCCTTCATCTCCGTGCGCGACGACGACAAGCAGTACATTGTCGACATGGCCCGCCACCTGGTCGAAGCCGGTTTCGAAATCCTCGCCACCGGCGGCACCCAGCGCTATCTCGTTGATAACAACGTCCCCGCGACCAAGATCAACAAGGTGCTCGAAGGCCGTCCACACATCGTGGACTCGATGAAGAATGGCGGCGTGCAGCTGGTGATCAACACCACGGATGGCCTCAAGTCGATCTCCGACAGCCGCGACATCCGCCGCACCGCGCTCCTGGCCAAGATCCCCTATTATACCACCATCGACGGTGCCCTGGCCGCGGTGGAAGGGATCGTCGCCCTGCGCCAGGGCGGCCTCCAGGTCCGCGCCCTGCAGGAATACTTCGCCGCCTGACCGCACTCTGGGCTGGCAACTTAGCTCCTTCAAACGCGATGCAATTCCTCCCCCTTTCAGAGGGGGAGGCCAGGTGGGGGTAATTTCCACCTCCCCGCCCAACCTTGACGCCCAGCACCCATCCCCTATCCTCCACCGACCCTGGAGGACCACATGAAATCACTCCCCATCGCCCTCGCAGTGCTGACCCTGGTTGCGCCCACCTATGCCGCCGAGCCGGTCAACATGTTCAACCTCGACGGCACATGCCAGTCTCTGGAGGTCGACGGCATCGATCTCACCGACGAGTGCAAGGGCAGCGTGCTGCAGATGGTCTATGACATCGGCCGCGTTGGGCTCTACGCCTTTTCCGGTGACACCATCCTCACCTTCTCCGGCATGTCCGACGAGGTGATCGGCAACGAAATCCACCAGGAGCTCGACAAGGTGCTGATCGGCACCTCGGCCGATGACATCGCCGACATCCCGGCCCGCGGCACATGCGTGTTCGAAAATCCCTTTGAGGGAAAACCAGCCCAGATCACCTGTTCGGCCCGCGCCAAATCCGGCGCCACCTACGAGCTGAGCTTTATCACCGACGGCAAACCGCCGATCGATTCCATGGCCAAGTAAGGCGCTGAGGCGTCAGGACGGCGCTTTGCTTTTTCGCGGCGAGGCGCCCCTTGGCTGGACCTCCGCCGCGAACCCGGCTATGGCATTCCCACCATGAAGATCGCAGACCGAAGCCCCTGCATAGCGTTTCCGCGCGCCTGACACGCGCCGAGGAAACGCCCTTCGACCGGCGCGCGCGCCGGCGCATGCCCCTGCGCGCCCGCAGGTCCCCCTACAATCTGCATTCGCTTGCGCCGTTTCGCGGCTGCAACCTCATGGAAAAGCCATGTCGAACTTTTTCGAAAGTCCCTTTCTGGGCATCCCGCTCGACCGCCAGGTCACCAATCCCAACATCGTTGTCGGCCGTTACAGCTACTATTCCGGCTATTATCACGGCCACGGCTTCGACGACTGCGCCCGCTATCTGATGACCACGCCAGGCGTCGACCGGCTGATCATCGGCGCCTTCTGCTCTATCGGCTCAGGCGCGGCCTTCATCATGGCCGGCAATCAGGGCCACCGGAACGACTGGGGCTCCACCTTCCCATTCGCCTTCCTCCCCGATGCGCCAGAATTCGCCAATGCCAACAACGCTTTCCAGCCGGCAGGCGACACCGAAATCGGCAACGACGTCTGGATCGGCTCCGAGGCCATCATCATGCCCGGCATCAAGGTCGGGCATGGCGCGGTGATCGGAACCCGTGCCCTGGTGACCAAAGACGTCGCGCCCTACACCATTGTCGGCGGCAATCCGGCAAAGCCCATCCGCAAGCGGTTTAGCGACGATGAGATCGCCATGCTGCTCGACATGGCATGGTGGGACTGGCCGACCGAGCAGCTATCACAGGCCATGCCGCTTCTCACCTCCGCGGACATCGCCGGGTTGCATGACTTCTGGCGTAAAGGTTGAATAGCGGGGAGACGGATTGCTCCGTCTCCCTATTCGCTCAGCTTGGGTTCATCTTGCGCCATCTAGGGTGGAGCATATTTCGATCGGGGGCAGATATGAAACAGAACGTCATTCTCATCGCCATGCTGCTGGGCACCACCAGCCTGGCCCATGGGCACAGCCTTGATGAGCAGATCAACGCCTTTATCGGTGCCGAAGGCTTCGAGCGGCAGGATCTGCTCGCTATCGAAACCGGCCTGGCCAATGAATGGCTCGACCGCACCGCCATCGCCCCCGGCGGCGCCGTGGGTCCGCTGGAAAAAGCGGCGATGATCGCCACCTCGGCGATCGATTCCATCCGCACCCGCACCGCCATCTCCTATGGCGAACTGCTGGTCGAGGAAGATGGCGCGCCCATGCCGGTCAGCTTCATCGAGGTACGCCACTATAATCTCGGCCAGATCATCCGCGCCGAAACCGTCGAGGCCTATGGCGAAGGCGACGTGGCCGACGAAGCCGCCTTCGGCCTGGGGGAGCACATGGCCTGGCGCTTCGTGTTCCAGCCGATCATGGGCAACACCGCCATGCTGGTCGACGCCAGCCGTCGCGTCATCTCCGATAAAGAGGCCACCAAGGACCGGTGCAATGACCGGCCCTGCCTCGACACGGCCGCCCTGTTTGATGACATCGCCCAATGGGACGACATCGCCGGCACATTGCCCAGCTGGCCCGATCTTTACCCGGCCGATATGGGCGGCGTCGCGACCCCTGCCCACGCCATCGCCGAACTCGCCGTCCTCGGCTACTGGGCCAATGCCGAAGCGGGCACCTATGCCTGGACCGGCGGCGAACATCCCGAGGCCGCGCAAGGAATCGCGCCCTATCGCTTCATCGGCATCGACCGCAATCTGGGACAGGAAGACGGCATCGACACGGTCTGGCAGGAAACCGCCCTCAACGACGACGCCATCGCCTCCATCGCCTTCCGCCGCATCGACGTCGCCGGCACCGTCTACTACCTCCGCACCGCCACCCCGCGCCCGGGCTACTAGGAGGGCGCGCGCCCCGACGCGAAATACATGTCCACCACAGCCAGCGCTGCCGTCACATCCTCGTCGCCGATATCGAGATGGGTCACCCAGCGCTGTTTCTGCCCATGGCCACCGGTTACCCCGACGCCGTGCTCCGCGAGATAGACGGACAGGCCGTGCGCCAGCTCAGGCGCCGAATCGACCCAGATGATATTGGTGTCCGGCATGCTAACGCTTAGCGCGGCATGCCGCGCCAGCCCCTCGGCCAATTGCCGCGCTCGCCTGTGGTCATCCGCCAGCCGCGCCACATTATGCTCCAGCGCATAAAGGCCGGCCGCGGCCAGCACGCCCGCCTGCCGCAGCCCGCCTCCCAGCATTTTTCGTGTACGCCGCGCAGACGCGATCAGGTCCTCGCGCCCAACCAGCACCGAGCCCACCGGCGCACCTAAGCCTTTGGAAAGGCAGATCGAGACAGTGTCGAACGGCGCCGCGAAGGTGCTGATATCAAGACCCAAGGCCGCAGCGGCATTGAACGCCCTGGCGCCGTCGAGATGCAGCCCCAGCCCATGCCTGTGCGCGATATCGGCCACTTCAAGCATATAGGCCATCGGCAGCGCTCTTCCGCCAAAGGTGTTCTCAAGCGCTATGACCCGCGTGCGCGCATAGTGGCTATCGTCCGGCTTGATCGCCGCTTCGATCTCCGCCAGCGCCAGAGTGCCGTCTGCCTGATGCGCGATCGGCTGCGGCTGGATCGAGCCCAGCACCGCCGCGCCGCCGGCTTCATTGACATAAAGATGCGCCTTCTGGCCGGCGATATATTCGTCGCCGCGACCGCAATGGCTCATCAGCCCTAGCAGGTTGGACATGGTGCCCGAAGGCACGAACAGCGCTGCGTCCTTGCCCAGAAGTCCCGCCATGCGCTGTTCCAAAAGCTTGACTGTAGGATCGTCGCCAAAGACGTCATCGCCCACCTCGGCCTCGGCCATGGCCGCGCGCATGCTCGGCGAGGGCCGCGTAACGGTGTCCGAACGGAAATCATGGCGAATGGCATTCATGGGGAGGCTCCGTGCTGCGGTGCCCCTTTCTGCCATCCGCCAAGCACTTTGGCTATGCGGCGACATCGCCCCCGGCGCTGCCATCATTGGCCGCAGTCAGTTCCACCGGCGGCTTCTGCGCCACCACCAGAATGCCGATGATCGGCGCACCCCGGTCGAAGCGGAGCGTTGCCGTCTCGAAGCGCAGCACCTCAAGTCCGGCTACCACCAGCGCGTCGCGGGTGGCAGCAATGCCATGGGCATAGCGCAGGCTCGGACGCAGGAACAGTGCCTCCGGGCCATCATGGGCTTCGAGCGAAAACGCCACCAGCCCGCCCGGCTTCAGCGCCGGCACCAGCGCCGCCAGCACTGGCTGCAGGGCACCACAATAGATGAATACATCGGCTGCCGTCATCAGATCGGCCTCGGCCCGGCGCGCATTGAGCGCGGCCACCAACTCGGCCTTTTGCAGGCTGTCGTAAATGCCCTTACGCGCCGTCTCGGCAATCATTGCCGCCGAAATATCGACGCCTTCGAGGAAGCCAACCTTTTTGCGCAGCAGTGAGCCCATGAGCCCGGTGCCGCAACCAAGATCGACGGCCTTGTCGAAGCCTTCGATCCCCAGCCGCGCCATTTCGGCTTCGACCATGTCGTCGAGCATTTCGGGCACGCGATAGCCGAGCTTGCCGACCAGCGCCTGCTCGAACTGCGGTGCATATTGGTCGAACAGCGCCTCGACATAGCTTACCGCCGTGCCCTCGTCGGCCGCTGCAGCATTATGCGCCGCCAGCTTCAGCCGCGCCCCGAACACGCCTTCGTCATCCAGCGCCTCGAGCCGCCGCCAGGCCGATATCGCCGAGGCCACATTGCCGCGCTTTTCCTCAAAGCCACCCAAAAGGTCCCAGCCGGCCGCCCAGTCCGGCGCCAGTTCCAGCGCCTGCTCCATCAGTTCGGCTGCGGCGGCAAGGTCGCCGCCCTCGGCCAGCATGCGGGCATAGTCGGCCCGGCGATCGGCAATCACGTCGCCCGAAGAATGGAACGCCTTGTTCAAGACGGATACTGCTTTCGTAAGGTCCGGCCCTGCTGGCGCGGTGCGCGGGATTTGCCGCAAAACCGGGGTCGACGCAAGAAAAATGCATGTGCGTTCGGGATAACCGGGTCATGCATTCACGAGGGTGCTTCCATCACCGCCGAACTTGGTTATCATTGTCGCCATGTCCGACGCCGCGTCGGGCATCCGCGCGCAACGTTCCCTCCCTGACCGGTGCGCCTGTTTCGGCCCAATGCGGACCGAAACATCCTGCGATATCGCTTCAATCAGCCTGGCCGAACGCCTGTTCCGCCGGGCGTTTCGTCGTGCATACGGGGCATATTGATGCGGCTTCGGTTTCAGGCTAGGCTGATCGGATCGAATATTGCGGCCGACTGATCTGAAGACGCGAATGCCATTCGCCATTGCTGACGACATCTTCCGATATTTCGATATCTTTTAGGTTCTGGCCAGGTGCAATGGCCCGGACCGCACACCAGCAGCGACTGCACGAGGGAACGCGCAATATGGCAACTGGCACCGTTAAGTGGTTCAACGGCCAAAAGGGATATGGCTTCATTCAGCCGGACGAGGGTGGGGCCGACGTGTTCGTCCACATTTCCGCTGTCCAGCGGTCCGGTCTCAATGGCCTGGATGAGGGCCAGAAGGTCACCTACGAAATCGTCAAGGACAAGCGGACCGGCAAATCCGCCGCCGACAATCTGGTCGCCGGCTGATTTCACCGCTTCAGAACTGATCAAGATGGGCGCTTCCGAAACTGGAGGCGCCCATTGTTTTTGGGATTGGTGGTGAGGCGACGGACGTCCTCTTGTCCGACGCCCCGCCCCTTCACAATTCCGCTGCTGGGGCTTGCCCGAGGGCCGCCCGGAACACCACGATCTCAAGGCAAAGCACTAAGCTATTGTGCTTCGGATGCGCCCTATTTCCCCTCTGGCGCCACGCGAAGGAGTTTTCCGTTGCTGTCATCCGTCAGCAGGTAGATGGCTCCATCGGGTCCCACGCGCACGTCACGCACACGGCCCAATTGCTGCTCGAACAGCCTCTCCTCGCCGACGATGGTGTCACCCTCGACATCGAGCCGCACCAGCACCTGCCCGCTGAGGCCACCGCTCAACAGGTCGCCCTGCCAGGCCGGGAAAAGTTCGCCTTCGTAGAAATCCAGCCCCGAGGGGGAAATCGAGGGGTCCCAATAGTGCAGCGGCTGTTCCATCCCCTCCGCCTCGGTGCCCTTGCCGATGGCCAGGCCCGAATAGTCGCGCCCATAAGTGATCACCGGCCAGCCATAATTGCGCCCGGCATGCACCAGATTGACCTCGTCGCCGCCTTGGGCGCCGTGCTCGACAGTGAACAGGGCCCCATCCGATGGCCGTAGCGTCGCGCCCTGCTGGTTGCGATGGCCGATGCTCCAGAATTCGGGGCGCCAGCCCTCGACCTGCGGATTATCGGCCGGCACCGAGCCATCGGCAGCGATGCGGACCACCCCGCCGGCGAGGTCCTGCGGATCCTGCGCCCGATCCATGTCGCCGCGATCGCCCAGCGTCACGAACAGGGTGCCGTCCTCGGCCACCGCAAGACGCGAGCCGAAATGGCGGGTCGAATTGTTGAAATTGTTCATGCGGAAAATGACGTTCTGATCTTCCAGACGCCCCGCGCCCTCCTCCAGCACCAGCCGCGCCGCCATCACGGCCGTGCCGGCGCCGCGCTGCAACCCGGCATCTTCCGCCGGCTCGGCAAAGGTCAGATAGATGCGTCCGCTGCTCTCAAAATCCGGCGCCAGCGCCACATCCAAAAGCCCACCCTGGTCGCGATCCACCACATTGGGCACACCATCCACGGCAAAAGAGCGTCCATCCTTGACCACCAGCAACTGCCCGCTGCGCTCGGTCACGAGAAACCGCCCATCTGGCAGAATGGCCAATGCCCATGGATGCTCCAGCCCTTCGGCAAGAACAGTGGCCGCAACCATGCCGGCGCTGCTGTCGATAACGGTTTGTGCCATGGCGGGCCCTGAGGCCAGCATCAGGCTGAGAGCGGGAAAAGCGAGTGTGGCTGAAGAAAATCTGGTCATGGACTGGGTGTCACCTGCAATGGTTGTGCGAAACTATTGAATTGACGGGGAGAGGAGCTGGGCTCCGCCCCCACACTGACTTGACCGAAACGCATCAGCCGGGCAAGTTGCATCACATCTCTTGGAAAACTTGTCGTGAAGCCGTGGCCGAACGCAGTTTGGCGGAGATGCAGCACGCCGGTTGCGACCGGCCTTATCATTTTAATGGCGCGCCGCGGCCTCCGTAAGGAACCAGCCCTGCGCGCCGGTTTATTTTGCCGACGCGAATGGAGGCGATACGATTATGGACAAGATTCCGATGACGGTTCAGGGGCACAAGGCCCTTTCCGCGGAGTTCGATCACCGCACTGCCAACGAGCGCCGCCGCATCATCGACGCCATTGCCGAAGCGCGCGCCCATGGCGACCTATCGGAAAACGCTGAATATTCTGCCGCCAAGGAGCAGCAGAGCCTCAACGAAGGCCGCATCAAGGAGCTCGAGACCATTCTGGCGCTCGCCGACATCATCGATGTCACCAAGCTAAGCGGTGACAAGGTCAAGTTCGGTGCGACCGTCACCTTTGTCGACGAGGACACCGAGGAAGAAAAGATTTATCAGATCGTTGGCGATCCGGAAGCCGATGCCTCGGCCGGCCGCATCTCGATTTCCTCGCCCATCGCCCGCGCCATGATCGGCAAGGAAGAAGGCGATTCGTTCGAAGTCGCAGCCCCGGGTGGCTCGCGCAGCTATGAGATCGTCAAGATCCAGTTCATCTGATGCCCATTTCCTAGGCATCCCAGCCCGATCCTGTGATTTTTCTGTACACTCCCGCGTGGTTCTGTCGCGCGGGAGTGAGTTTGCCTTGAAACCATCCCGCTTCGACCCTTAACTAGAGGGCGAGGGAGCATTCCTGTCATTTGGAGAAGCGTCGCGATGCACGCGAAAGTCGTCATCATTGGCTCCGGCCCGGCCGGCTATACTGCGGCCATCTATGCCGCACGCGCCATGCTCGAACCCTTGATGATCCAGGGCCTGCAGCCCGGCGGCCAGCTCACCATCACCACCGACGTGGAAAACTATCCCGGCTTTGCCGATGTGATCCAGGGCCCCTGGCTCATGGATCAGATGAAGGCGCAGGCCGAGCATGTCGGCACGCGCATCGTCAACGACATCATCACCCATGTCGACTTCGACCGCCGTCCCTTCGTTTTGACCGGCGATAGCGGCGACACCTACACGGCCGACAGCGTTATCATCGCTACCGGCGCCCAAGCCAAGTGGCTGGGGCTGCCTTCCGAGCAGAAATTCCAGGGCTTTGGCGTCTCAGCTTGCGCCACCTGCGATGGCTTCTTCTATCGCGGCAAGCAGGTGCTGGTGGTCGGCGGCGGTAATACCGCGGTCGAGGAGGCTCTGTTCCTCACCAATTTCGCCGAAAAGGTCATCGTCGTGCATCGCCGCGACGAATTCCGCGCCGAGCGCATTTTGCAGGACCGCCTGTTCAAGAACCCCAAGATCGAAGTCCGTTGGAACACCGAAGTGGTCGAGGTCGGCGGCGCGCCGATGCCCCCCTCGGTCAATACCGTTACCCTAAAAAATCGCCTCTCCGGCGAAGTCTACGAGCAGCCGATCGACGGCGTCTTCGTGGCCATTGGCCATGCTCCCGCCACCTCGGTCTTCTCGGGCAAGCTCGACATGAAGCCCGGTGGCTATCTTCAGGTAAAGCCGGGCACTACCCACACCAATATTCCGGGCGTCTTCGCTGCCGGTGACGTTACCGACGACGTCTATCGCCAGGCCGTAACTGCGGCCGGCATGGGCTGCATGGCTGCGCTCGATGCCGAGCGTTACCTGGCCGAACATGAACTGGCCGAGGCGGCGGAATAGGCATCGAAATGTCCGCGATAATCGCCTCGGTTGTCACAATTTCTTCCCGTCGGTCGCCTAAGGCCGGTGGCATGGCTCGGCCTGGCTGATCAACGAGAAAAGAAAGCGTCAACAATGCTCGACTGGGACAAGCTCCGGATTTTCCATACCGCCGCCGAGTCGGGCAGTTTCACCCACGCCGCCGAAAAGCTGGGCATGAGCCAGTCGGCCGTCAGCCGCCAGATTTCGGCGCTCGAAGACGATCTGGGGCTGAAACTCTTCATCCGCCACGCCCGCGGACTGGTCCTCACCGAAGTCGGCGAACAGCTGTTCCGCACCGCCCACCGCATGCATTGGGAATTGCAGCAGGTCGAAACCCAGATGTCCGAAAGCCAGGACGTCCCCACCGGCCCGCTGATTGTCACCACCACGGTGGGTATAGGCTCCACCTGGCTCAGCTCGCGCCTCGACGAGTTTTTGAAACTCTATCCACTGATCCAGCTCGAAATCCGCCTCAACGATGCCGAGCTCGACCTGGCCATGCGCGAGGCTGACGTGGCCATCCGCCTGCACCGCCCCAATCAGTCGGAAATGATCCAGCGCAAGCTGTTCACGGTGCATAACCACTTCTATGCCAGCAATTCCTATATCGACGAACACGGCATGCCGTCCTCGGCCGAGGATCTGGACAATCACCGCATCATCTCCTTTGGCGAACCGGTCCCCTCCTATCTCGGCGACATCAACTATCTCGAGCGCATGGGCCGCTCCGATTCCAGCCCGCGCCGCGCCGTGCTCAAGGTCAACGCCATCTACGGCATGATGCAGGCCGCCCGCGCTGGCATCGGCATCGCCATGCTGCCCGCCTATGTGACGGAAAAGGAAGACGGTCTGGTCCAGGTGCTGCCCGAGATCGAACTGCCCGCTTATGAGGCCTATTTCGTCTATCCCCCGGCGCTCAAGAATTCCAAGCGCGTCGGCGTCTTCCGCGACTTCCTCGTCTCCAAGGCCCGCGAGTGGTCGTTCTGACCCTCGGACACCAGCGACGCGCAGCGCGATAACCGGCGCTACGCTCGCCATGCCCATCTCGGCGCCCGTCACACCCACCGCGCCGCCCTCGGACTTGATCCGAGGGCCATTCGACGCGGCAGATTGTGCCTGGGTTTTTACGTCAGCCGGAGCCTAAATGCCCCGCATCACCACCGTCGCCCTCGATGCCGACGACACGCTCTGGCAGAACGAGCATTTCTTCCGCCTCACCCAGCAGCGCTTCGCCGATCTGCTCGCTGAGTACACCGACATTCCAGATCTCAACCAACGGCTGATCGATGCGGTGACGCGCAACCTGCGCTTTTATGGCTTCGGCGCCAAAGGCTTTGCCCTGTCCATGGTCGAAACCGCCCTCGAGGTCACAGACCACCGCGTCCCTGGAACGGTCATCGCCGAAATCCTCGCCGCCGGCCGCGAGCTCCTCAACTTTGCCATCGAAACCCTGCCTTATGTCGATCAGGCCCTGGAGCTACTGGAAGCACGCTATCGGCTGATCCTCATCACCAAGGGCGATGTCTTCGACCAGGAGCGCAAGCTGGCCGCCTCGGGCCTTGCCGACTATTTCGCCGCGATCGAAATCGTCGCGGACAAGTCCCGGTCCACCTATGAACGCGTCTTCCAGCGCCATACCGAGGGCCCCGACCACACGGTAATGGTCGGCAATTCCCTGCGCTCCGACATAGTGCCGGCGCTTGAGGCCGGCGCCTTTGCTATCTATGTCCCCCACGACCTCACCTGGGCCTATGAGCAGGCCGACGAGCCGCTCGATCATCCTCGCTATCGACGCGTGGCCCATATGGGCGAAGTCTCCGCCGCTCTCGCCAGGTTCGAGGCCATGCCGTAAACTGTCCTGCAATCACAGCGAGGACTGTTCCATGCTCCACCAAGCCGCCGCTTCTTTGTCCATGCTCGCAGCCGCCAGCCTGCCGCTCATGCAGAAACAGCCCCTACCCCGCTCGATATCGGCGCAATCTTTTGCACCGCCGCCATTGCCGGTGACATGAGCCCCATCGTGCCCCTGCTCACGCCCGATCTCGCCGCCACCATCGCCGATGCCCAGCAACGCAGCGACACCATCCAGGCCGCTGCGCCGGACGAGAAACCTCCGCTGGGGGATGGCGTGCCTTGGTCGAGCTGGACCGACTACGCCGATGGCTGCGAAGTCGGCGTTCCCGAGGGCGACGAAACCAAGACCATGGTTCCCATCGGCCACCGCTTTTCCGATAGCCCCGATGCCGATTATCTCGACCACCTGCTGCTGGTGCCGGTGGTGGTGGAAACGGGAAAACCGCCGATCTGGCGCCTCGACGACATCCAGTTCACCGACTCAACAATGCGCCAGGCGCTGGCCTCGGCTTTCGAGGGCTACAAATAGGCAGAACGGCGAAAGAACAGGCGCAGAGCCCTCAAATTGGGCGATTTCTTCGACAATCGCCCACCCCAAAACAGCTCCGATTCTTTGATTTCATTATCGAATTTCCCGAGCCACGCAATCCGCGCATGGCTGACATGTCAGTGGCCGGGTTGGCAGGCACCGCGCGTCTGCCTATATCGGCATCACACAGCGGATGTTTCTCCTCCCTCCCTTGCTTCCGCTGCGTTCCCTCCTAGCGAGCTTTGCGCTCGCACCCTTCAGGGCTCCGCTCTCCCCTCGAGCGGAGCCTTATTTTTTGTTCACTCCCTTCCGAAAATGCATAGCTGGCATGTCAGGCTTTGCATTGCCTACCGATCCGGTAGAGTTCATATTGCATTTGTCGCTGAGGCGCGCTCCGAAACTCCTCCTCCCTTCGGACCCCGTATCGCGACACCGAGCTGCGGATCCTCTCCTCCTCCCTGGATCCAAAGCTCATGGCAGAGCGCATATCCTCCTCCCTTGCTCTCTGCCCCACTTTCGATTTGGCTTCGGCCCTATCATCAGGCCCCAACTTCGGTTGGGGCCTCTTTTTTTTGCCCGATCGCCCGCGCACATTTTCGCCGAACCAATCCTGTCACCAAGCTGTCGGCTTGCCCGGAAAATGGACAGAATGTCGCTGTGCCTAATGCATAGCTGGCATGACCACTCATGCATTGCTGACCAAACGGTCAAAACCTATATTCGTCCTTGTCGACGCGACGCCGCTCCGTATCCTCCTCCCTCGGACCCGCGTTACTCGACACCGGGTTTTGGCCGTATCCTCCTCCCTCGGCCAGGGCCCACCCGGTCGGACGCAAATCCTCCTCCCTTGCGTCGGGCCACACTTTAGATTTGGCTTCGGCCCTATCATCAGGCTCCAACTTCGGTTGGAGCCTCTTTTTTTGCGCGCCAATCCTGGTTTTCCTGCCCAGCGTTTCTGCATGGCAGCACTTCCCATTGAGCGTTTGTGGTCCGCCTGCCGCTCGCAGATACTGCATTCAACGGCGGGTTCGTGGTGACCCGCCCCCTCCAAGGTTAGCGGCCCCGGCCGAAAACCTCTGGCCCCGCCCCTCCCCTCGGGCGGGGCCTCTCTGTTTCTGGGCCCCTTTTTCCTGAAATCGGCACACCCTGCCCGGCAATTCTTGCCGTCGGCCCAATCCGACCTTGGGATTCGAACTGATTTCATTGGCATTTTCCGGGCATGCAATTTGCAACACGCTCTCCGTCCCGTTCGGAGGCAGATCATGGTCGCCATCAGTTCAACGCCCAATTTCGCTTATATGAACTATGCCAGCACCTATGGTGCGGCTGTGACATCGACCAGTTCGAACACCGCCTCAGTGGCCAAATCACACCAAGAGAGCACTAGCGCCTCGGCCGCGGCGACCAATGTCACCCTGTCCGACGCTGCGCGCGCCGCCCTTGCCGATCGCAGCTTCACCGATGTCATCACCGATGCCCGCGGCAAGCTCGCAAAACTGCTCGAGGAAGCCGGACGCACCTCCCCGATCAAGAACCAACAGCTGGCCGTTGACCTTTCCAGCCTCGACAACCGCGAGCTCTACGCCATTTCCAGCGACAAGAGTTTCACTGAGGACGAGCGCGCTGCGGCTGGCCTCGAAATGCAACGGCGCCTCGAAGCGGCGCTGGCCGGCCCCGCCGCCATTGCCCGGGTGATCGGCGACTATACCGGTCTCTACAAGGCCGCCGCCGCCCATCTCGATGGCCTCGGCCCCGAGGAAAAGGCCAGTGCCGACTGGAAGGCCGGCCGCGACGCCGTGACCGAAGGCCTCAAGCAGTTGCAAACCAGGCCTGGCAACCTGCCATCAGCCGGCGAGCACGATCCGGTTTCCATCTATCTCAAGCTGGCAGATTCGGGCGGCACCGGCGCGGGCCAGAGCATGGAGAACCTCTCCTCAAACGCCCGCACCACACTCGACCGCCTCTATGCCGACGCCAAGGCCGCCGGCCGCGTGCCCAGTTTCAGCCGCTCCAGCAGCAGCGCCCAATTCATCGATCTCTCGAATTTCTCAAGCCGTTCGCTCTCGTCCATGGTGCTCGACACCGATGGCCGCTTCAGCAACGAAGAAGTGCGCGCCGCCCAGACCGCCCTGCGTCAGAAAAGCAGCGCCACCATGATGGCGGGCCTGCAGAACGCCACCAAATCCGGCGACCCCACCGCCTTCAGCCAGAACGTCATCGCCGCCTTCTCCTCGCTCAGCCCCGAGGAAC
The DNA here is from genome assembly GCF_001899045.1 of Devosia sp. 63-57. NCBI lineage: Bacteria > Pseudomonadati > Pseudomonadota > Alphaproteobacteria > Hyphomicrobiales > Devosiaceae > Devosia > Devosia sp. 63-57. Next base: position 866,348 of record NZ_MKUY01000003.1, read on the forward strand.
GCCAAGCCGCCGGCTGGTCCGACAAGATGTACCAGGCAGCGCTGGACAGCTACAGCACCACCTCCAAACTCATGCAGATGATCAACAGTCCGGCAGCGGCGCCAATGGCAGCCTCGCAGGCCTCCTGGTCGCGCGCTAGCCTACTACCCTCTACCTGATCCCCGCGCAGAACCGCTGAATACGCGACACGGCCTCTTCAAGCTCGGCATTGCTCGCTGCGTAGCTCAGGCGGAAATGGCCCGGCAGGCCGAAGGCCGTGCCATGCACCAGCGCCACGCCGGTTTCTTCCAGCAGCGCCATGACGAAGTCCTCGTCGGTCGTCAGCACAGCGCCACCGGCGCTGGTCTTGCCCAGCAGGCGCTGGCAGGACGGAAACACATAGAAGGCGCCTTCCGGCGTCAGGCAATCGAGCCCGGTATTGGCGTTGAGCCCGGCCACCACCATGTCGCGCCGCTGCTGGAACACCTTGCGCCACTCGGCCAGGAATTCCTGCGGTCCGTTGAGCGCCTCGACCGCCGCCCATTGCGAGATCGAGCTCGCATTGGTCGTCGACTGTCCCTGCAGCTTGGTCATCGCCGCCAGGAGCGGCTTGGGCCCGGTGCAATAGCCAATGCGCCAGCCGGTCATGGCATGGGACTTGGACACCCCATTCATGGTCAGCGTCCGCGCCTGCAGCGCCGGCTCCACCTGCGCAATGGTGGCGAAGGTCTTGTCGTCATAGACCAGCACTTCATAGATATCGTCGGTGAGGATATGCACATGCGGATGGCGCATCAGCACCGCTGCCAGCCCCTTCAATTCTTCCGCCGTATAGGCTGCGCCGGTCGGATTGGACGGCGTGTTCAGGATCAGCCACTTGGTCCTGGGCGTGATTGCCGCCTCCAGCACCTCGGGCATGAGCTTGAAGCCGGTCGAGGCATCAGCCACCGCAAATACCGGCTCTGCGCCACAGAGCCGCACGATCTCCGGATAGCTCACCCAGTACGGCACGGGCACCACCACCTCGTCGCCGGGATTGAGCGTCGCCAGCAGCGCGTTGAAAATGATCTGCTTGCCGCCCGAGCCGACAAAGCAATCGGCCGCCGTCACATCGAGCCCGTTATCGCGCCGGAACTTGGCTGCCACCGCTTCCTTGAGCTCGGCAATGCCGTCAACATTGGTGTAGCGCGTCTTGCCCTCGTCCATGGCACGCTTGGCCGCGTCGCGCACATTCTGCGGCGTGTCGAAATCCGGTTCGCCGGCGGAAAGCGCGATGATGTCGCGACCCTCCTGTGCCATGACCCGGGCTTTCTGGCTGATCGCCACGGTTGCCGACGGCGCCACGCGCGACAATGCTTCAGACAGAAACCCCATGTGACCTCTCCTCGAAACGCCCTGTCGCACCTCTGCGCCAATGGCAACGCCAGAGCCTTTAGCCTGCGCCCGAAGCCAGCGGAAGAGAAAACCCGCCACAGTTCTGCCCTCAAATGGCCCGCCCATCTCCGCCTTCGGCTCACAGTCAGACCCCATTGCGGTGGTTTTCTCCTCTGCATCGAAGTTGAGTACAGACCCCCATGCAAAAATCTGTGACGCCCGGGCGGAAGAAGTTTCGGCTCTTCGCCCTTCTGACCACGATCTTGACCGGCCTGGGCGCAGCCGGTGCTCTCCTGGCAGGTGTCTCGCCCGCCATCGCCGCCGATCTCGTCCACGAGCCCAATGCCCAGATTGCAGTGTTCATGGTGCCGCTGACCCTGCTGGTCATGGTGCTTTTGTTCGAGGCTGCACGCCATGTCTGGCGCGGCAAGCTGCCCATGCCGGCGCCGGTTCGTCGTCGGCACTCGGTCTGGACCTCGCGTCCCAACCGGCGCTGATCCCCTTTACCTCCCCTGAAGACCAACTGGCCGGCCCTGCGCCGGCCATTTTTGTGTTCGACCTTCCGCCTATTGCCGCATGCCCCCTTCCGGTCCACACTCCAAACGCAAGGAGGAGAGGACCCATGATTGTCGAGACCATCCTGCAGACCAAGGGTGTCGTCGTTCACACCCTGCCCGACACCGCCACGCTCGCAGAGGCCGTGACGCTGCTCAACACCCACAATATCGGTGCCGTTGTGATCACCGACGCCAAGGACGCCATAGCGGGCATCCTGTCCGAGCGCGACATTGTCCGCCAACTGGGCAAGGACCCCGCCGGCGCCCTGCAGAAGCCCGTCGCCACCTGCATGACCAGGGGTGTGGTCACCTGCGAACGCGGCACCAGCATCGACGAGGTCATGGAGCGCATGACCAATCGCCGTATCCGCCACATGCCCGTGGCCGAAGCCGGCGCCCTGATCGGCATCATTTCCATCGGCGACGTGGTCAAGCGCAAGATCGAGGTTGTGGAACACGAAGCCGAAGCCCTGCGCGAATACATCGCCAGCTGAGGCCGCCGCGCACGGCGCCGCCCTCGGGCTAGACCCGAGGGCCAATTGCCGAGCCGCAGATGCCCTATCATAGGCCCGGTCCCACCGCGCGCGTCATGCCGCAGCAACCGGCGTGGCACCACCTTACCAACCTCTCCAACTCTTCATGCGCTCGCAAGGTCGCGATCAGTTTCCTTCCGCTAGGGTCCTCTCGTGCCGCTTCGCCGGTACATCCCATGCAAAGGATAACGACCATGAAGACGCTTTATACCTCCGCCATCGTGGCCCTGATGACCACCACGCTCGGCCTGTCCGCCGTGGCGCCGGCAATGGCCCAGACGGCAATCCCGACCGAAAATAGCCAGGCCGCCAAGCCCGCCGAAGCCAACGGTTTCCGCCCCGGCAAGCCCGGCAATGACGGCCCCCGCCATGGTGGCGGCATGGGCGAGCTGCTCGGCTTCGAACGCGGTGCCGAAGCCATCGAAATCGCCCTGGTGCGCCTCAGCCATCGGCTGGAGCTGACCACCGAGCAGCAGACCCTGCTCGCTACCCTCAAGACCGATGCCCTTTCGGCCGCGGAAACGTTCGCTACTACCACTGAGGGCCTGCGCCCCACCCCGCCGACCGAAGGCGAAACCGTTACTCCCCCGACCTTCGGCCAGCGTCTCGACAACCAGATTGCCCTCGAAAAGGCCCGACTCGCCGCTCTCGAAGCAGTCCGGCCTTCGGCCAAGGCGTTCTTCGATAGCCTCTCCGAAGAGCAAGTCGCCCAGCTGGCGCCGCCCCAGGGCAAGTTCGGCGGTCCGGGCAATGGCGGTCACCACCGTCCCGGCCCGCATGGCGCCCCCGGCATGAATGGCATGGGCGAAATGGGCGGCGACGACGTCGCGCCTCCGGCCCCGCCGGCTCCCGCTCCGCAGGGCTGATCGCCAAGACCAAACCTCCGGGCCCGCCAGTTTTCCTTCGGCGGCGGGCCGGACCCCCAGGTGGCGTCAATCCCCCAAACCTTCGGCGCTGCCCGACCCCGGCTCTCAACAGCCGGGGTTTGCTTTTGCGTCGGGCTCGACTACCAATCGGGGGACCTGCCGACTGGATATCTCATGACCACCCTGCCACTCGATCCCCAGCGCATCCGCGCCCTCTTTCCCGCCTTTGCCGAGCCGAGCCTTCAGGGCCAGGCCTTTTTCGAAAATGCAGGCGGCTCCTACACGGCGAGCGCAGTTCTGGACCGGCTCGACCACTATTATCGAGCCACCAAGGTTCAGCCCTATGGCGTCTATGCCGCGTCAGCCGAAGCCGGCGAGGCGATGAACCTGGCCTTCGAGCGCATGGCGCAGGCCTTCAACGTCACGCCCGACTGGATCCATTTCGGCCCCTCCACCTCTGCCAACACCTATATCCTGGCCCATGCCTTCGCAGATTGGCTGAAGCCCGGCGATGCTGTGGTCGTCACCAATCAGGATCACGAGGCCAATAGCGGCAATTGGCGGCGCCTTGCACGTCACGGCGTCGACGTGCGCGAATGGTCGGTCGATGCACGCACCGGCCGGCTCGACCTCGCGGCGCTCGATGCCCTGCTCGACGACAAGGTCAAGCTCGTCACCGTGCCGCACTGCTCCAATGTGGTCGGCGAAATCAACCCGGTGGCCGAAATCGCACGCCGCGTCCACGCTGTCGGCGGCGTGCTGGTGGTCGATGGCGTCAGCCACGCGCCCCACGGCATTCCCGATCTGCAGGAGTTGGGCGCGGACATCTACATGTTCTCCGCCTACAAGGTTTACGGCCCCCATCAGGGCATCATGGCCATTCGCCCGGAACTCGCGGCGGCGCTCCCCAACCAGGGCCACTACTTCAACGAGGTCAAACCGCGTTATCGCCTGACCCCGGCCGGCCCCGACCACGCCCAGATCGCCGCCAGTGCCGGCATTGCCGACTATTTCGAACAGGTCGCAGAGATCGCCGGCGACGCCGTCTCGGGGGCCGATCCGTTCCGCCGCGCCCATACCGCCATGCGGGCCCAGGAAATTGCTCTCGCCACCCCACTGCTCGATTATCTGCGGGGCCGCAATGACGTTCAGATCATCGGCCCTGACGATCCGACGCTCCGCGCACCCACTATCGCCCTTCGCCACCGCGAGCCGGGCGTCGAGGTCGCGCGGCGTCTGGCCAGGCACGGCATCATGGCCTCGGGTGGCAATTTCTACGCCGTGCGCCTGCTCGAAGCTTTGGGCATCGACCCCAACAATCACGGCGTCCTGCGCCTTTCCTTCGTGCACTACACCAGCCCCGAAGAGATCGACCAACTGATCAAGGCGCTCGACGCCGAACTTTGATCCAGCCCGGACCCCTTCTCCTCCCCCTCCTTCAGGGGGAGGTCGGGTGGGGGTCTCACAGCCAATCAGCAACCGCTCCCTTATCGCTTTCCCTCTCTGGGAGAGGCTGGTTCGGCCAAAGGCCGGACGAGTGAGGGAATATTCCGAGCCAACCATGTCCCGTCCCGTTGCCACCGCGCTGCTGCTGCTTTGCACCATCTTCTGGGGCTTTGCCTTCATCGCCCAGAAATCGGCCATGGACTCCATGGGTCCGCTCACCTTTACCGGCGTCCGCTATCTCATCGGCGGCCTATTGGTCCTGCCGCTGGCGCTCTATGAGCGCCGTCGCCGCCCCATCCATCTCACCCGCCGCCACTGGCTGCTGATCGGCGCCGTCAGTTTCGTCTTCCTCATGGGCTCGTGGCTGCAACAGGCGGGTCTGGCCACCACCACCGTCACCAATGGCGGCTTCCTTACCGGGCTCTACGTCTTCTTCGTGCCGCTTCTGGGCTACATCCTGTTCCGCACCCGCCCGCATCCGATCATCTTCATCGGCGTGCCGCTGGCGCTTATCGGCATTTACTACCTCAATGGCGGCGGGCTCGACAGTTTCAACAGCGGCGACTGGCTGATCGTGGGCAGCGCGGTATTCTGGGCGCTGCACGTGATCCTGCTTGGTGAAGCCGCTCGCGCCACCAATCTGCCGATCTTCGTCTCCGCCTTCAGCTTCCTGTTCGGGGGCATTGCTGCCAGCGGCATGGCACTGGGATTGGAGGCCCCCACCCTCGACGCCGTCATGAGCGGCTGGATCGAAATCGCTTATGCGGCTGTGCTGTCCACCGCTGTGGCCTTCACCTTCCAGGCTATCGGCCAACAGCATGTGCCTCCGGCCAATGCCGCCATCATTCTCTCGGCCGAAAGCCTGTTCGCGGCGCTGGGCGGTTTCCTGATCCTGGGTGAGCGCCTGCCGGTGATCGGCTATGCCGGCGCCACACTGATCTTCGCCGCCATTCTCATGGTCGAAGCGGTCCCACCCCTCTGGGCCCGCCGCCGCACCCATATTCCCCGCAATACCAACTGAGGGGCAAAAGCCTTTGACTTTGGCGGCCCCGAGCTCGGGGCCGCCTTCGAGCCACCTATTTCCAGCTGGTAAAATCCGCGGCCACGCAGCCCCAGGGCGCGCGATCATCGCCGAAACGGGCCTGCAACTGGTCACAACCCCAGCGATTGAGCGGCTCGGGCAGCATGGCGTTGATTTCCATGCCGATGGAGTCGAATTGCGTTTCGCTGCTGGTCACGTAGTAGACCCAATAGGCGCCCACCGCGACGACGGCCAGCAGAATGATGCCGAAGAAAGTGGCGAGGCCCCGCTTCCAGTGCAGCTTCTTCGGCGCCTTGCCGGTGGCCACGTCCACCTGGCTTTGGCTGGGCCGCGGCAGGGAATCGAGGAGTGACTGCCGCTCGGCAGCGCTGAGATCGGTGATGCGCTGCATTTGGCTGTCGAGCAGCACCGGCAGCCCGCCCACTTCGTGCTTGGCCGCCACGCCGACCACGCTGCCATCGGCCAGAGCCGCCATCAGCGGCACTTCGCCGGCGGCAAACTCGGTATTGGCAGTGCGGCGCGATCGGCCCTTTTCCAGCTTCTCGGCATAGGTGACGAAAGCCGTCTTGCCCTTTTCCTGCACATTGGTGAGTTCCACCGGTACCAGCGTCAACCGACCCGGCTGCTGCAGCTGGCGATTGCCGCGCTGCGCCCCGAGCGCGCCATAGACCATGGCGGCGATACCAGCGATAAACACCAGCGCGAACACGCCGAAAACGGCCAGGCGGTTCCACAGCATGTCCAGCCCCAGCGACAGCGTCGCCAGTTCCGGCTTGTCGCCCGAGATCACCACTTCGACCATGTAGTCGCCGGAATGGAAATCGATGAAGGCCATGCTGACATGGTTGTCATAGCGCTGCCCGTTCACCGAATAGACCAGCCGCGCATCGCAATCGGTCAGCCCACGGCGCGTCGAACATTCGCCGTCAATGGTCTTGACCGCGTCGGGATAGGCCGGGTTGGCGCTGATCTGCAGATCACGGATCAGTCCCGGCCCCTGCCACCAGCTCATCCCGATCAGCAGGCCGGCAAACATCAGCACCGCGAACAAAAATCCGCGCGGGCCCTTCAGCAGGTTGGGAGCGAGGGTTAGCTTGCGCTGGGGAAGCGCCTGAGAGAAAGCCGACATTGAACACTTCATCCTGAATAGCCGCCCGGCAGGACTACGCCGGCAACAGACTTGATAACCCCGCCTGGCCACATCTGCTTGACATGCGGACACCAAGGATGCCGGGGCCGTTACATCGCAGTCGCTATCAGTCACGACCGCGTGAACCAAGCCTGTTCTCAGAAAATGTGGCTAAATTTCGGATAGTTAGCGTTTATCCAAGCCCACCGGACCGGGATTTCAAACCGGCTTTCACCAGACGAACGCGCGAGATGCGCTTCCTTGGTGGGGTCGATCGAGATCAGTCCCCGATCCGGAACATCCGGTAGGTTTTGCATATGACCAGCGCCACACAGCCGCGCAGCGTCATTTCCTGCGCATTGACCTGCGTGATCGTGCCGCCGGCGGTCTGACCATAAAGGTGCAGATCGCCCTGCCATTGCCCCGGCCCTGTCGGGCGCGCGCCATCGATCAGCATGGTGTTGAGATAGGGCAGGTTCTGTGGGCTGTCGGCACCATTGCCCAGCCAGACCAGCCGGGCGCACAATTGGGTGCCGTCCCCACAGAGCGAAACCTGATAGCGCGAATCCCGGCTTTCGATCTCCCAGAGGCCGGCAGGCGAGGCCAACGCCGGTGCCGCCAGCAACAGCCCCGCCAGCGCCGCGAGAGATCGGATCATTTGCTGTACCGGAACATCTGGTAGGTCTTGCAGGCCACCAGAAAGGCGCAGCCGGTCAGCGTCATCTGGTTCTCGTTGACCTGGGTAATCGTGCCGGCCAGCTTGTGGCCGAAGAGGCGCATATCGCCCTTCCAGCGGCTCGGCGACACCTGCCTGATCTGGTAGGCCATCGGCGCGTTGAGATAGGGCTTGTACTGCTCGTTATAGTCGGCGTCAGACAGCCATACGAGCTCTCCGCACAATTGTGTGCCGTCGCCGCACAATTCCAGCCGGAAGCGGGTGTCGCGGGTTTCGAGTTCCCACACCCCCGCCGGCGAGGCAAAGACCGGCATGCTGGCCGACACGAAGAGGCCGATCAGGGTCACGATACGCAGTACGGATTTCATGAATACAACTCCCGAGAACGGCCTCAAGCCTATTGTCCCTCACCTGAACGCTGGCTGAACACGCCGTCACGCTACCGTCATCGGCACCCCCTAGGCTGCTCTTGTCACCACGGCGCCCCCATTCGCCCGGCGACCCTCGTGCTGCATGCCCCAATGCACCACGTTCCGGCATCCCCCGCCATGACGGATGCCGCCCGGATGACCTCCGGATCTGGCCGCCTCGTGCGGCCGTTTTTTTTGCTCAGAGCCGTTCCATGATGATCGAGCGCACCGGCGTGCCCATCTCGGTGTCCTCGTGCTCGTCGATTTCCACCCAGCCGCGCGACGCATAAAAAGCCCGGGCCCGCGCATTGAAGGCGCGCACGTCGAGCCGTCGCGCCCCGGCCGCCTCGGCGTGAGCCATCAACGCTGCGCCCACCCCGGTGCCGATGGCCCAGCTATCAACATGGATGGCGTGCAGCATGCCGTCATCGAGGTGGTACATGCCTACCACCACGCCACCGCGCTCGGCCACCATCATGGCGCCGAGATAGACATCCACATAGGCTTCCACCGGCCGCGCCGCCTCGTAACGCGCCCATGCGCCCATATCCAGATGCGGCGCCCAATGGGTGCGCCATGAGCGGTCGAGCAGCGCCTTGATGTCGGCACTGTCGGAACTGCGGGCGTGACGCACCAGGATCTCGTTGTCGGACATCGGATGACCTCAATGAACTGTTGATGGCTGCGCGTCGCCGCTTCATGCGGGGCGGCATCGGGTCTATTGCCTATTCGAAACCCTGCCGCAACCCGGAGCCCATGAGATGGCCAAGCTGTACTTCTCCTATGCAGCGATGAATGCCGGCAAATCCACGCTGCTGCTGCAGGCCGCCTATAACTACCGTGAACGGGGCATGCGCCCGCTGCTCTATACCTGTGCCGCCTATGCCGGCGGCGGTCCAGGGATCATCAGCTCGCGCCTGGGCATATCCGAAGCCGCCGAACTCTATGCCGAGGGCGACGACCTCTATCACCGCATCCGCGACCATACCGACGAAGCCAAGGTCGACTGCGTCTTTCTCGACGAGGTCCAGTGTCTCACCCGTGAACAGGTCTGGCAACTGGCCCGCGTTGCCGACCGGCTCGGCGTCCCGGTGATGTGCTATGGCCTGCGCACCGATTTCCTTGGCCGGCCTTTCGAAGCCTCGGCGGAACTGCTGGCAATTGCCGACGTCCTGCGCGAAATTCGCACCATCTGCCATTGCGGCGCCAAGGCCACCATGGTGGTGCGCCGCGATGCCCATGGCCGGGTGCAGACGGCGGGCAGCACCGTCGAGCCCGAAAAGGCCGACTATGTCTCCCTCTGCCGCAAGCACTGGGAAGAAGCGTTCGGCCGCTGGCCGGTGAAAGGACCACTCGATGCATGACGACACCACCGAACCGCATGGCACCCTGACTATCCGCACCCTGGCCATGCCCGCCGACACCAATCCTGCCGGCGACATTTTCGGCGGCTGGGTCATGAGCCAGATGGACATTGCCGGCGCCATTGCTGCCGTCGAGCGCGCTCAGGGTCGCGTGGTCACCGTTGCCGTCGAAGCCATGACCTTCATCGCCCCGGTCAAGGTTGGCGACGTGCTCTGTGTCTACACCACCATTGAGCGGGTCGGCACCACGTCCATCACCGTAGGCCTCGAGGCCTGGGTGCGCCGCAACCGCCTCGACGTCCGCCAGCGCGTTACCGAGGCCCGTTTCGTCTATGTGACGCTCGACGACAACGGCAACAAGCGCCAGGTGCCCAAAGAGGCGTAAACCAGCGCGTCCGATTGCGAGCCTTTTCGTTCAGATTGCGTTCAGCCGGGATATGCTTTGAAGATGCACCGGCACACGCGTGCCTGTTTGGAGTTGGCTCATGAACAAGACACTTGGCGCCGTGTTCGGCGCGGCCCTCGCAATTCTCGGCACTATTTCGGCAAGCATGGCCGCACCGGCCTTTGTCACTGGCCTGGGCAATGTCTATGACGCGCCCGGCCGCGCTTCGTCCGTTGTGGCCATCCTCCCCGAAGGCGCCACGGTCGACGCCAATTGTACCAATGATGGCTGGTGCCAGATCACCGGCATTGGCGGCTCGACCGGCACCAATGGCTGGATGATGTCCAACAATGTGCGCTTCGGCGATCTCAATCCGCCGCGCCCGCAGCCCCCACAGCCGCAGCCGCCGCAGCCCTGGCCGCCTCAGCCACAGCCCCAGCCTTGGCCCCCGCAACCCCAGCCGTGGCCGTGGCCACAGCCACCCAAGCCCCAGCCGCAGCCGCCGGTGGTATCCTCGGGTGCCTGCTTCTACAGCGAGCGCAACTTTGGCGGAAACAGCTTCTGCGTTGATCGTGGCGACAGCTTCAGCCGCATGCCGCGGAACTGGAACGATCGCATCCGCTCGGTTGAGGTCTTTGGCCGCAATACCCGCGTCGACCTCTGCGTCGACACCAATTTCCGCGGCTCCTGCGTGACCCTGCGTTCCGACACCGGCCGTCTGCCGGCCGGTATCGACCGTCGCGCTTCGTCCATCGACGTCTACTGATCTCGCGGCGGGCGGCACGGAACTCAATCCGTCCCGCCCCCGTTATTGCCAACAATAACATCGTGCGCTGTTGCCACCAGCATGGTCCCGAGTTCGGGACCGGCAAACCGCGCATCAGGGAGCTACCCATGCATCGTCAAACCCGCAAAACCATGTTCAATGTCTTCACCGGCGTCGCCGTCGCGGCCGCTGCTGTCGTCATGTTCCTGCCTGCAGCACAGGCTGCACCCGGCACCGTGACCAGCAATGTCAATGTCCGCTCCGGCCCGGGTACCAATTACGCCGTGGTCAGCACCCTGCGCCGTGGCCAGCAGGTCGACGTGCAGCAGTGCCAGACCTCCTGGTGCTATGTGTCTGCCCGTGGCTCCAACGGTTGGGTCTCTGCCTCCTTCCTTGCGGCCAATGGCCAGCAGGTCAATCCGAGCCAGCCCGGCCTGTCCTTCGGCTTCACCATTGGCGGCCCGAACGGCCCGCAGATCAATATCGGTGTCGGCAACCAGCAGCAGCCGCGCCCGCCCGTCGTGCGGCCGCAGCCGGTTTACACCCCGGAAGTGTGCTTCTATGAAGGCTCGCGCCTGCGCGGCGACAGCTTCTGCCTCAGCCAGGGCGAAAGCAGCCGCGACCTGCGCGACTGGTCGGACCGCATCTCGTCCTTCGACAATCCCGATGGTCTGAATGTGCAGGTCTGCTCGGAAGCCAATTTCCGCGATTGCCGCACCTACACAACCAGCGCATCCAGCCTCGGCGATTTCGACGACTACATCATCTCGGTCCGCGTGCGCTAAAACTTTCGCCGCCGACAATAATATGCTTGGCGCCATCCTTCGGGGTGGCGCTTTGCTTTGCAAAATCGGTTAGGCCGCGTTAACGTCCGCGCGATCCTGTTGTTTGGACCAGCGCCCAATGTTGAAATACCTCGCCGCCCTCGTCGTTCTCGCCCTGGCCGTCACGCCGAGCGCTGCGCTCGATCCTTCCGGTTCGCATGGCTGGAGCCGCTCGCAGCTGACTTTGCGCACGCTGCCGCATCAGGCAGGCGATGTAGTCGGGACAGTCGAGCAGGATCTCGCCATCAAGGTGCTGCGCTGCGAGAAGCTCTGGTGTCTGGTATCGACGCCCGTCGGCAAAGGCTGGACCAGCCGCGACCATATCGGCTTCGGCCAGACTTCGCAGGACCCGCTGACCGGTCCCAATCTCAATTATGCTTCGGGCGGCCCAGGCACGATCTGCTTCTATCAGGGCACCAATTATTCCGGTGCGTCCTTCTGCGCCGGCTCGGGTGAAGTTTTCCCGGACCTGGCGCGCTGGGGTCTCGACAACAGCTTTGCCTCCGTAAAAGTGGAGGGCAATGTCTCCGCTGCTGCCTGCCGCTCGCGCGATTTCCAGTCCTATTGCGAACGCATCGTCGCCAGCCAGCCGGTGCTCGATGGCCTGCTGCGCAAGAACCTCACCTCCATTCGCGTTTACTGACCAGCCCCAGGCACAGCGGCAGGAAAACGTCACCCCCGGGCCTCCACCCGGGGTTTTTCTTTGCCGCGAAGCCACGCCTGGCTCTTTTTGCCAAAGCACCTAAACACCTCGTTCAGGCCGAGTTCAGCGCCAAACGGCTCTACTGCCCTCATGCAACGGACCCAGTCCGCAACAGCAATGAGGGAACATCATGATCACCAAACGTCTCTATCTCGCGGCCGCCGTCGCCGCGGCCACATTGGCCTCCACTGCCGTCGCCTTTGCCCAGCCCGGCATTGCCACCAATGCCGTCAATGTCCGCAGTGGCCCCGGCACTAACTATGCCAAGCTCGGCGCGCTTTCGGCTGGCGAAATCGTCGATGTGCAGCAGTGTCAGGGTTCGTGGTGCTATGTCGATCGCAGCGCCGGCAAGGATGGCTGGGTGTCGAAAAACTATCTGCAGCCCTATCAGCCGAGCGGCAATTCCGGTGGCGGCAACAAAAAGCCAGATATTCCGTTCAGCTTCGGCATGACCATCGGACCCGGCGGCCCCAATATCTCCATCGGTATCGGCAATGCGCCGCCGCCGCCCGCCCCGGTCACGCCGCGCGTCTGCTTCTTCAAGGGCAACAATTATTCCGGCGCACAGTTCTGCGTCGCGCCCGGCACCAACGACCCGCAACTGATGGGCGGATGGGACGATTCCATCTCGTCGATCCAGGTCCAGGGCGGCGCCCAGGTCACCGTCTGTACCAATTTCTGGTATGCCGGCAGCTGCACCACTACGGCCTCCAGCCAGCCATCGCTCGGCGCCTACAACAACGCCATCTCGAGCTTCCAGGCTTTCTGATCCGGCGTCACCCCTCCCCATGCGGGAGGGGACTATCCCTGCCGAACCCGCCGCGTCGCAATTCGCCCGGTCAGCGTTCCCAGGTCCTGCAACAGGGGTCCGTAGCGCGTGAGGTCGCGGCCGCTGCATTGACCCTGTGCGGCGAAGGCGAGCGCATCGGCATAGCAGGCCGCTTCGGCGCCGCTCATGGATGCGCCATCAATGGCGATGAGGTCGAGGCAATCGAAGCAATGCATGGCCACTTCGGTGAGCAGGTGCATTTCTGCCAGGCCTGCCAGGTCGCGCAGCGCCGCCGCCCAGTCGCAGCATGCCGCAACATCGGCGCTGTCCCAGGCCCGCAGCGCCTCGATCAACGGCGTCAACCGCTCGCGCACCGCAACCTCAATCGAGCTACGCAAATCGCTGAGCGAAATCTCAGCCGAGCGCATTGCCCCGCGTCGATCGACACCTCCTGGGCGGCAGGCCGCAGCGTGGAATTTGCCTCTGACATCGACAAGCTGTCCCATGATCAGGCCACGTCCTTTTCCGCCACTGCATCACCATCGGAGGCACGCCGCCGCGCCGCGCCCTCATAATCGTCGTCGTGAAAACGTCGGTCGGGCCCGAAATAGGTCGGGCTATCCCAGAAAGGCCGCGGCCGACGGGCGATCCAGGCAATCCGGTCATAGAGCACCGAGGGCGAGATCGGCTTGCTCAGCACGAAATTGGCGCCGCAATCGCGCGCCTGCCCCACCGACATGCGCAATGCCGTACCCATAGTCACGATGATGGGGATGGACCGCGCGGCATGCTTGGGATTGAGCCGGATTGAGCGGACAAAGCCAATGCCGCCATTGGGCGTGCCTGGCTTGCCGAAGCCCGGCAGGTCGGCCGCGCAGAGCAGGAAATCCACGGTTCTGCCGGTGAGCAGCCGCGCCGCCGCAGGCGCATCGGCCGCGTCCAGCACCTTGCCGGCACCGAAGCCGTAAAGCAGGCGCCGACCGAGGTCGCGATAGAGATCGCTCGGATCGGCCACAAGGAATGTGAGCTCCGAGAGATTGACACCGCTATGGGTCAGAGGCTGCTGCATGATACCAGCTCTACCCGCAAACTGCTGAGAACTGGTAAAATCGTGCCCACAAAATGCGGAGGTCGTCGCGGTGCTGCCAGACCGTGAAGCGCGCTAGAGCCGCACCTCGCGACCCTCGAGATCAATCTTGGGCACCTTGAACCCCATCGCCACCCAGGCCCCCAGCAGCCGCGCGAAAAATCCCGCTGTCACCAGGCTCCCCGATGGTACGCTGTCATCGAGCACCGTGCCCGCCGGCGCATCGCCGACCACGGTGGCAATATCAGGTCGTGCCATTCCTGCCGGCCACAGCGTTCCGTAAAGGCTGAGCCAGTGGCCGCCCTTGAACTCGAGAAAAACCGGCATGTTGCAGCAGCTGGCGACCACCCGTCGCGTACTCGACCCGCCAAGGTGATAGGCCACCAGCAGGTCCTGTCCGCTCTCGATCCGCACCCGATCCTTTCGGTACATCACGAAGCGTGTCGCGCCATTGTCCTCGCGAAAGGCCGTCGCGCCGGGCAAGGCCTCGATACGCGCGCCAGCCGTGCGGCAGCTGTTGCAATGGCATTCGGCACGGATGATCGGCGCACCGCTGACCACGATATGCACCTTGCCGCAGCGGCAGTGCAGCGCCTGTGTGCCCGCCCCGCTCATGGCCGCACCAGCGGAAACACGTCGCGCACCCGGCTTTCGCGCAGCCACAGGGCCATCCAGGTCGCGCCCCCCAGATAGAGGCTGAACAGCGTATGGCTGAACAGCGGATTATCCACCCGCAGATTGGCCGCCAGCGCAGCACCCAAAAGCCCGGTAAACAGCACCGCGCCCAATAGCGCCGTGCGCGGGATCAGAAATAGCACCACGCAAACCAGCTCGATCACCCCGATCAGCACCAGATATTTTGCCGGCCATCCCACCACCGCCAGCGGCTCCAGCGCCACATCCATCTGCAAGAGTTTCGGCGTCACCGATGCTCCCAGCATGAACAGCGCGATCAACCCACTCAACACCCAACCCGCAATTTTCAAGACCCGAACTCCTCTGGCGTCACTTCACCCCAGCGACGATCCCCCGCCCCCCATTTCGACACGGCCCCGAAACAAATGTCGAGCGTCGTCTCGGGACCTGTCGCAACCAGCATGGTTTGACATACCTATCGTCCCGATGCATTATACCTAGCGTCACAAGGTATATATCCATGCCCCCTGCTCCATCCGCCTTTCTCAATGGCGTTCCCGAATTGCTGGTGCTGCGCCTGCTGCGCGATCGGGAAATGTATGGCTATGAGATCGTCCAGGCCATCCGCGCCGCCAGCGGCGACGCCATCACCTTTGCCGAAGGTGTCATCTATCCCTTGCTGCACGGGCTCGAACGCGATGGCGCCCTGACCACGAGGCGTCAAACCATCAATGGCCGCAGCCGCGTCTATTACACCGTCACCCCTGATGGCGTGGGCCGCCTGGAGGCGCTTGCAGAGCACTGGCGCCACCTCAATGACGCCATTTCCGGCATTCTGGCAGAGCCGCGCCATGCGTGAACTGTTGGGCGATCTGCGCGAAAACCTGCTCGGCGCCGGCCTCGCTCCGCGCCATGTCGAGCGTTATCTCCGCGAATTGTGCGATCACCGCGACGATATCGCCGACCATCTCGAGGCCGCCGGCATGTCGCCGGAGACTGCCCGCCGCGAAGCTGAGCAGCGGCTGGGCAATCGCGACTCGCTATTGCTGCCCATGCTCGCCAATGATCGCTTCCGCAGTCCCGCCGCACGCTGGCCCGCGCTGTTATACTTTGTGCTGCCGCTTCTGCTGCAAGTCGCGGCCATCGTCCTCGCCATTCTCGCCCTGGCCATCGCCGCCGACACCAGCCTGCGCCCATTCATGACCGATCTCGGCAGCCTTTTCGCCTTCGGGCTCCTCGTGCTTCCGGTGCTGATCGGCTGGGGCCTGCTCATCGCCGCACAGCGCCGCCGCGCCACCCTGCACTGGCCGCTCCTCGGAGCACTCTCCGGCATTGCATTGGCCACGGCCCTGCAACTGGGCATCACTCTCCCAGCGCCGGAAATGCCGGGCGAAATCGGCCTGAGCCTCGGCCTTCCCGCCCTGGTGCCACTTGTTACCTTGGGCGCGCTGTCGCTGCTCCCCCTCGCTTTGCAAATCTGCCCGGAGTGATCCCGATGAAAGCGCTGCTCTCCCTGCTGATGGCCCTGTCAGCCGGCCCGGTCTCTGCCGCCCCGCAAACCCATACTCTGCCCCGTCCCGATGGCAGCCTCATCCACTTCACGCTGGACCTGGCCGAAGGTGATAGCGCGGGCCTATTGGTGCTGGCCCAGGGCTCAGGCTGCGCGCTGGCAGCAGCGAGCAACAGTCTTGCAACTGTACGGCAGGCCTTCCCCGCCCATACCGCTCTTATAGTCGAAAAGGTCGGCATCGTCCCCGATACGGCCATGAGCTCGGACTGCCCTGCCGAATTTCTCGACCACTACACACTGTCTCAGCGTATCGACGATTATCAGCAGGTCCTGTCCCATCTCGGCGGCACGCAGGACATCATTCTCTTCGGCGGGTCCGAAGGCGGCCTTGCCATGGAAGCGCTTGCCGCCCGCATCCACCCCGCCGCCGCCATCCTGCTTTCAGGCTCCGTGGGCGGCACCTTCGGAGAAATGGTGCTCTCCACCGTTCCGCCCGAGGGCAAGTCCAGCGTCGCGGCCGGTTTTGCCGAGGCCCGCGCCAATCCCGATAGCAGCACGGTCCTTTCCGGCCACAACTATCGCTTCTGGGCCGATATCCTCGATCACCGCTCCTCCGATTATCTCGAGGCGACCGACACGCCCTTCCTGCTGATCCATGGCGGCCGCGACAATGCCCCGGTCCAGCCGGTTCGCGCTTTGGCCGACCGCTTCGCCGCCGAGGGCCGCTGCAACCTCACCTACTGGGAGTTTCCAGCGCTCGACCACTCCATGGTCGATCCGGCTGGCACCAGCCAGCTACAGCGCATCGCCCGCCTCGCTGCCGCCTGGGCCGAGCATCCCATGCCGGCCTGTTGACGCATGCATGGCCGGCCCCTAGTCATGGGCCGAACCCCCACCGCCCCTCCAGCGCGCAGAGCCCTCATGATCCCCTGGCAAAAGCTCGACGAAACCACCATGCCCGGCGGCGGCAAGCTGACGCTGATGCAACGCGGCAGCGAGTTTTCGATCATGTCGGGCACCATCGGGCTGATGAACAGCCGCATGAACGGCTCGGAAGAACAGCTGGCCATGCTCTCCGCCGCCCGCGTCGGCAAGCGACCCAAGGCGCGCATTCTCATCGGCGGGTTGGGCATGGGCTTCACCCTGCGTGCCGCCCTCGCCGCCTTCGGCCCCGATGCCGAGATCGTCATTGCCGAACTGGTTCCCGCCGTCATCGCCTGGGCCCGCGGCCCGCTCGCGCCGATCCACGGCACCAGCCTCGACGATCCCCGCGTCACCATACACGAAGGCGACGTCCGCACCGCCATCAGCGACCGAAAACCCTTCGACGCCATCCTGCTCGATGTCGATAACGGCCCCGATGGCCTGTTCCGCCCCGAAAACGACCGCCTCTACAGCGCCACC
This sequence comes from Devosia sp. 63-57, assembly GCF_001899045.1. Classification (NCBI taxonomy): domain Bacteria; kingdom Pseudomonadati; phylum Pseudomonadota; class Alphaproteobacteria; order Hyphomicrobiales; family Devosiaceae; genus Devosia; species Devosia sp. 63-57. Next base: position 883,808 of record NZ_MKUY01000003.1, read on the forward strand.
GGCCTCGCCAACGCCAAGGCCGCCCTCACACCGGGCGGCCACCTCGCCGTCTGGTCCGCCTACCCCAACGCCCCCTTCACCAAACGCCTCCGCCAATCCGGCATGGCAATCGAAGAAGCCCACGTCCGCGAACGCAGCAACGGCAAAGGCGCACGGCATCTGATCTGGTTTGCGACGAAGCCGGGGAAGTAGTTTGAGTGATGTCCCAAAAACCACGTAACATATTGGTGAAGCCAGGTAACCAGCCAGCTTTCGTTTAGATGCTTGCGAGGACCTAATGATCATATTCTGCAGGGCGAGGGCGTAGTTCGCTGCTACCTTAGGGAGGCAGGAGGAGAACGGATGCGCTTTAAAGGTCTCGACCTGAATTTGATTGTTGCACTTGATGCGCTGCTTGCCACACGCAGCGTATCACGTGCTGCCGAACGGACCTGCATTACTCAACCGGCAATGAGCGCGTCGCTAGCGCGGCTACGCGAGTATTTCGACGACCCGCTTCTGATTACGGGCATCGGAAGTGCCACACTTTCCCCGTTAGGCGAAAGCCTGCGTGCACCAGCTGCCGACACCTTGAGCTACATTAGTGATCATCTGATAGCTCCAGGAAATTTCAACCCGGAAACTTCCGACCGCGAGTTTCGGATTCTTGCGGCAGACACGGTTCTAGTGGGCCTGCTTGCTGCGGCATTGCAGCGCCTAGAACTGATGGCGCCAAAGTTGCGATATGCGTTGATTACACCAAAGGGCAACAATCAAGCGCAGCTTGAAAGCGGACAGCTTGATCTCCTCGTCATCCCCGAGAAAGTTGCAAGTCCGGCGCATCCGGCGGAGCTCCTCTTTGAAGAGGAACACACGGTCATTGCGTGCGGACAACGGCAGTTTGGCAATAATCTTTCCCTAGAAGATTTTTGCGCGGCTGATCACGTAGAGGTGTACATCGCTGAAACACCATACCTAGATACGGTTTTAGGCACTCCTGTTTTTGATAGACGGATCAGCGTACGCCTCGACAACTTCGCGCTTGTGCCTTCTTTTGTGAGTGGCACAACGCGCCTGGCTACATTTCCTGCTATGACGACTGAGCTTTTTTCTGGCTTGGTAGACCTACAATACTTCAAGCCACCATTTTCCATCCCGCCGGTGCGGCTGGCAATGCAATGGCACAGCCGCGCTAGTGCTGATGCCGGTCTCCAATGGCTGCGTCAGGAACTGCGTGTCGCCATTGGCGAGACCCGGCCGCATAAACGCTGTCTATACCGGGTCGTAAATCAATCGATTTGAGCCGGGGCGCATGGACCGGCCATAAATCTCCTGAGCTCGACAACCGGGCCGGGAGGAAATTTGAATGGATAAAGAAAGCAACTTCGTTCTATCGCGTCGTGGCGCCCTTGGCGCTCTCGGCGGTGCGGTTGCGCTTGGATTTGCCAGCAAGGCCTTTGCGCAGACTACCAACAGCGATGCCGACCAGGCCAATGAGCTTCTGCTGCGTGGCGGCTATATCTTAAGCATGGACCCCGCGCTAGGCGATCTTGAGATTGGCGATGTCCACATTCGCGATGGCGAAATTATCGAAATCGCTCCGGAGATTGCCGCTCCGGGCGCCATGGTGATCGATGCACGAAACACGGTTGTCATGCCTGGTTTCGTGGACACGCACTGGCATATGTGGAACAGCACTTGGCGCGGCATGGCCAACGACGCCAGCGCCTACTTCGCTCTGCGTGGCCTCGGCGCGGTCTATACCCCTGAGGATCACTACGCGGCCTTGAAATATGCTGCCCTCGACGCCATCAACGCTGGCTTCACCACCACTCACAACTGGGCGCATGGCGTGGATTCGGTGGAAGACGCAGAAGCTGAACTGCAGGCGCTGCGGGAGATCGGCATTCGCGCCAAGCTAGGGCTTCCTGCTCTTCTCGGTGGTGAGCCCACGACCCGCGAGCAAATTCAGCGCCTTTTGGACTGGATTGCTGAGAATGGCGAAGGCCGCCTCGGACTGGGAATGATCCTTGATGGGGCAGGCGACGCACTCGCAGAGCGTATCGAATTGGCCCGCTCCCTCAAGCTGCGCCCAATTACCGACCACAGCGGCACTATTGCCCGTCCCGACCTCCTGGGGCCGGAGATGCTCTACACGCACGGGACAGATGTTACGCCCGAGCAGATTGCGGTGATCGTAGAAACGGGAATTGGCGTCGCCCTCTGCCCCGGTACCGACCCCATGATTGGCGCCGGGCTGCCGCCCATCCACGCGCTTCTCGCTGGTGGCGTACCGCTCTCCCAGATAAGCATGACGCTCGACGTAACGGCACAGACTCCAACAGACCCCTTCTCCATGCTCCGCACGATCGTCGACGCTGGGCGTATCCAGCAGGCCAACAACACCAATCTTAGGGCGGTCGCCCAGGCAGCGCCGGATTGGTTGTTGAGCTATCGCGATGCGCTGGCCATCGGCACCAGCAGCGGTGCCAACGTTCTAGGCCTCGGCGACCAGGTCGGCACTCTCGCAGTCGGCAAGCGCGCCGACATCATCACCGTGCGTATGGATGCGATCAATATGATGCCTGCGCCAAATACCAATAAAACATACTTGCTGGTCCAGAATGGCCTGCCCTCAAACGTCGATACGGTTATCGTCGACGGACGTGTCCGCAAGCAAGCAGGGACCCTGGTCGGCGTAGATGTGGCCGATGTCGTCGCGCAGGCAGCCGCAAGCCAGGAGGCCGTGCGCCAGCGGGCCAACCTACCACCGCTCGATGCATCTCTCTAGCTGATTGAGCGATGCGTCGGACCGGCGCTCTCCGGTCGGTCCGGCAATCCATATCGGCTTCGCGACCGAATCTCCGCCGGCCGCCTTCCGGCGGCCAGCTCACACCACCGCGCTTAAGCCGCCTGGACGATGTCGACCAGTTCGACATCGAATACCAGGTCCTGCCCGGCGAGCGGGTGATTGGCGTCGACCTTGACGCTGGTGTCATCCAGTCCGACCACGGTGATCGGCATCATGCCGCCATCGCTGGTGCGCGCCTGCAGCTGCGTGCCGACCCGCACATCGAGGCCGCTGGGCAGCTTGGCCCGGTCCAGGGTCTGCACCGCTTCGGGGCGATGCTGGCCATAGGCCTGGTCACAGGGAATGGTGACGGTTTGGCTGTCGCCGGGCGCCATGCCCTCCACCTGCGCTTCGAGGCCCTTGATGACCTGCCCCTCGCCGATCCTGAATTCCAGCGGCGCCCGGCCGGCAGAACTGTCGAACTGCGTCCCGTCGGTCAGGCGACCCGTATAGTTGATCCGGACGACATCACCCATTTTGGCTGTGGTCATGGCTGTTTCCTTCTGTGAAGTACGGCGGATTGCTCAACGCCTTTTCCAGTGAGGCCGCGCAGCGATGCACGCGACAGCGAGCTGATAATATAGGGACGAAAGCACGGATTTAAACCGCCAGCGGCCAAATTACTGGGCCGGCGGACCGCCTTGCCCTTTCGCTCAGAGGGTGCAACCGCTACATGTCGTGAACAGTTTTCCTGCTGACATCTGCTGACAGCGCACCCATCTATGGGTCCTGCTATCCTGCCCCGGTCCTGATCAAGAGCGCGCCATGGCCCCCAAATCCACACGCCCCGGCAAAGCCGAGTTTTCCATCGACGAGTTCTTTGCCGAGATCGAGAAGGCCGAGGATATCGCCGCCTCCAAGCCGCTTTATGCCGAGCGGATGAAGAACAAGCGCGCGCTGGATCGCGCCGAGGCCGCCGAGAAGGAAGCCGCAGCGCCGAAAACGCCGCTCGAAAAGCGCCGCACCACCAAGTCCAACAACGATACCGCCACCGGCATGGCGAAAAAGACCGGCAAGACCAAGATCAACTCCGTCGATCGCGTCGATTTCGACGGTTTCGGCGAGGCTCCGCGGGCCGGCTTCGGCCATGTGCCGGCCCAGAAGCTCACCGGCCGCGACATCGCCCGCGCCGCCGCCACCGATCCCGAGGCCATGGCCAAGGTGCGCGAGGCGCTCGATGCTTCGGTGAAAAAGCAGAAGGCCAAGAAGGGCGAGGACGTTTCCGGCGCCACCACGGTCGGCGTCACCGCCACGGTCAAGGCGCTCGAACAGATCATCCTGCACGGCCGCAAGGAAGTGGAAGGCTCCGCGCCCTGGATGCCGCATCGCCCCGAGCGCCCGGTCAAGCGCGGCGCCTCGAAGCCCTTCCGCCTCGCCACCGACTACGTGCCCGCCGGCGACCAGCCCACCGCCATCGCCGAACTAGTGGAAGGCGTCGAAAACGGCGAAACCGATCAGGTCCTGCTCGGCGTCACCGGCTCTGGCAAGACCTTCACCGCCGCCCAGGTCATCGCCCGCACCCAGCGCCCGGCGCTGATCCTCGCGCCCAACAAGACCCTCGCCGCCCAGCTCTATTCCGAGTTCAAGGGCTTCTTCCCGGACAACGCGGTCGAATATTTCGTCTCCTACTACGACTATTACCAACCCGAGGCCTACGTCCCGCGCACCGATACCTATATCGAGAAGGAATCGACCATCAACGAGCAGATCGACCGCATGCGCCACTCGGCCACGCGCGCGATCCTCGAGCGCGACGACGTGATCATCGTCGCCTCGGTGTCCTGCATTTACGGCATCGGCTCGGTGGAAGACTACACCGCCATGACCATCGACGTGCAGAAGGGCGAAAAGATCGACCAGCGCCAGCTGCTCGCCAAGCTCGTCGCCCTGCAATACAAGCGCGGCGATACCGGCTTCGTGCGCGGCACGTTTCGCGTGCGCGGCGATACCGTGGAAATCTTCCCGGCCCACTATGAAGCCGCCGCCTGGCGCGTCACACTCTTCGGCAACGAGGTCGAGGCGATCACCGAATTCGATCCCCTGACCGGCAAGAAGTCCGCCGACCTCACCTTCATCCGCGTCTACGCCAATTCCCACCACGTGACGCCGCGCACCACGATGAACCAGGCGATCAAGCAGATCAAATCCGAGCTCGCGGCGCGCCTGCAGGAACTCAACGGCGCCGGCCGCTTCCTCGAAGCCCAGCGGCTGGAACAGCGCACCCTGTTCGATCTCGAAATGATGGAAGCCACCGGCTCCTGCGCCGGCATCGAGAATTATTCGCGCTACTTTTCCGGCCGCAAGCCCGGCGAGCCGCCCCCGACCCTGTTCGAATATCTTCCCGACAATGCGCTGGTCTTCGTCGACGAAAGCCACGTCACCATCGGCCAGCTCGGCGCCATGTATCGCGGCGACCTGCGCCGCAAGGCGACCCTGGCCGAATACGGCTTCCGCCTGCCCAGCTGCATGGACAATCGCCCCCTCCGCTTCGAGGAGTGGAACGCCATGCGCCCGCAATCGGTCTATGTCTCGGCCACGCCCGGCTCCTGGGAAATGGAACAGACCGGCGGCGTCTTCGCCGAACAGGTCATCCGCCCCACCGGCCTCATTGATCCCCCGGTCGAAATCCGCCCGGCCACCCATCAGGTCGATGACGTCATCGACGAAATCCGCCAGACCATCAAGGCCGGCTACCGCACCCTGTGCACCGTCCTCACCAAGAAAATGGCCGAGGACCTCACCGAATATATGCACGAGCAGGGCATCCGCGTGCGCTACATGCACTCGGATGTCGACACCATCGAGCGCATCGAGATCATCCGCGACCTGCGCCTCGGCGCCTTCGACGTGCTTGTCGGCATCAACCTCCTCCGCGAAGGCCTCGACATCCCCGAATGCGGCCTCGTCGCCATTCTCGACGCCGACAAGGAAGGTTTTTTGCGCTCCGAAACCTCCCTCATCCAGACCATCGGCCGCGCCGCGCGTAACGTCGACGGCAAGGTGATCCTCTATGCCGACAAGGAAACCGGCTCGATGGAACGCGCCCTGGCCGAAACCAACCGCCGCCGCGAAAAACAGATCGCCTACAACCTCGCCAACGGCATCACCCCCCAATCGGTCAAAGCCCGCATCAACGACATCATCGACTCCACCGCCGAACGCGACCACGTCACGATTTCCATCGGCAAGGGCAAAGACGGGAAAGAGAAGACCGTCACCGGCGACAACCTGGCGACGGTCATCAAGGACCTCGAACGCGAAATGCGCGAGGCGGCAACGAACCTTGAGTTTGAGAAAGCAGCAAGGTTGAGGGATGAGGTGAAGCGGTTGCGCGAGATGGAGCTGGATGTGCTCGAAGCCGACCCCACGCTCTGAGTGCGAACCTCGTCCCGACGAAGTCAAGCGGCTGCGGGAGATGGAGTTGGATACCTTGGAGGGGGAGGTTAGCTAACTGCGTCCAATACGTCCTGCACCCTCTCCCGTAAAGGCAAGCACGCTCCCACCCCAGAGTGTCTATAGACACCTAGTCATCAGCAATCTTCTGGATGATGGAACTCATCCCGACGGGCTTGTCACCTACTTCCGCCATTCTCGCGACGACTAGATTTCGAACTATTTCGTATGACACAGAGAGATTTTCATTCGCCACAAATCTTTTGATTATGTCTCGTCCCGGCAATAGCTTTCGCCAACTACCATCTGCGAAAGCTGTCTCCACCTGTTGCCGAGTCTGCTGCTCAAAGGCTTTGATAGCTTCGAGCGAAGCGGGCCCGTTAAGTAGTTCGTTCACTCTCTGTTGTGATTTCTCCAGAGACTTTCTGAGAGCTTCCGAAGGCGACGGTGATTTAGGATCGAAACTAGCATTTATTCCTCTTATAATCGAAGAATTGCCATAGTTTCTCAACTTCTCATAAATTACTGAGGGGACGATTTCCCTTGCAGCCGCTTCGAGCTTTGTATCAACTAATGCCGCCGTATATCGCGCCTCACCAACGATCCCATTTAGTACGGAAGCGATATGTGAAGCGCCGAGGAGGTAGTTTTCAATATGATAAACATCCCAAGAGAAGCGCCTTACTTTCTGAGGGAAGTCTGACCCTTCATCATCGAAGTCGGCATCGACTATTGCGAAGAATTTTGTCGGTATATCTCCCTGTTCGTAGGCACGCTCTAAAACCTCATGCAAAAGCTTTACCCGAACTTTGTTTGTGGCGGAAAGTATGTTCACTCCTTCTAGCTCTTCAGGAAACAACTTAAGAACGAATTTCTTGTCGAACTCAGAGTCCCCACCACCCTCAAAAAGCAGCCCTTTCCCGCCCGGCCGGTACGCAGCAAGGTCGCCGACCAAGTCGGCCACGGCGAAGTCCAAGTCACTGGTTTCTCCACCAAGTTGCTTCAGTTGACCATCAGAAGCTATGGAAGCGCTAGCAGGGACCATATGAAAGACGCTAAAACCAGGTTTGCCCACAGCTTCCCGTATTAGCGCATCGGAGTGCGTTACTAACCAGATTTGGTTTTGCAAGGCCTCCCCAAGATGACGTTTATAGAAGTCCGGCAATCCGCGAATAAGCCGAGGATTAAGGTGAAGCTCCGGCTCATCTAACAGGATGATTGAGTCTTGTGGAGCGGAGCTTCTTATCCGGAGATAGCCATACAATATCTCCTTTTCGCCTGAACTGAGCTCATCCAGATCATGCTCGGTTCCGTCTGCTGTCCTCACTGGAAATCGCATAGAACCATCAATCGTCGGCTGCGGCCCTAGAAAATTTTTGTTGGGAAAGAATGCCTCAAACAACTCTTTCAACGTCCTATCTAGGGAATGATCTGCCCTGAATGAAGCACTTGCCTTTTCCGCCAACAACTCCTTGATGTAATTTCCCGCCATCTCACTTTTAACATTATTATACTTATTGTTATAGTTATAAAGAGAGTGGGCGCTATATTGCTGTTCCTGCTGATCCAAATTCAGGTTTATGCCTTGAACAACTTCCCTACCATAGTGCCTTTGCGCACCATGAAAATCGATCACCCCAATTTGTCTAGGTCTGTAATTGCTGAAAACAATCGATAGTAAATTTGCCTCTGACAGATTTATTGATCCTTCAGGAGAAATTTCTATTGTTGCGCCCAAAGAAGCGTGTGTCAGCTCGCTTTCAACAATCGGCATGACCGCCTTAAGGCGCTCGTCAACTTCGCTCTGCCGCTCACGAAACTGCGCTGTATATAGCGACCGAGTGTAGTCACCCCACTGGAAGGCTTCGGGGATGAGGGTACGCCAGATTGTTTGCTCCGTGAGCTCAGCAAGATTCGCCTTGATGTATTCGCGCTCCCGCTCTCTGAGTTGAAAGCCAACTTCGATGCGTACGGGCTTTCTTTTGTCATTGAAAAGCCCGTCTAAATTCCGGGACCTTCCCTGCAGTTGGATCTGGAACTCTCCGAAAAACTGCTGCCACTCATTCTGCTGGTAGCCGCCATACGTCGACTTTACCAACCGCACCGCGTCGAAAATACAAGACTTTCCCGATCCGTTTTGACCAGCAACAATGATCGTATCGCCAAGGTCGCGCGCTTCCAGTTTTTTGATGCCGCGAAAATTCGAAATATCAATGTTTGTAATTCGCATTTATTAGTCCAAAATCTTCGAGGTGAATGATCAGGCGCGGGACGGTTGTGTCATGTGCAAACATGGTAATTCGAACTGTTGACCTCACGCACTAAAAAAGGCGGGATTAACGAAGTCGCCCACAGATACTTTTGGCTCGCTGCGATGCGACGCCGCGCTTAATATTCGCTCTCTGGAGGAGCCGTGACCGACGTGATCTTGAGTACATAACCCCGCGCTATCCCCCCAATAAAAACCCTTCATTGGACACCCTGCCCGTCCAACCCCACACTCCCCGCATGACCACAGCGCTCCTCTCCAACGGCGGCCCGCCGCTTGATGATGACGACACCCACACCCCGCCTTGGGGCAGGAACGGCATTGGCAACTATTTCATTTGGGCAGCGGCGAAGAAAAAGGCATTCGACGCGCCCTACGATATCGCAAAGCTCCGGGCTCAACGCGCCTCGCTGATCGGGCTGACCTATGAGGAGTATGTGTTGGAAATCCTCGAACGCGGGCGCTATCTCAATGCCGGCGACACCGAGCGCATCGCGCAGATCGTGGCGAAGCGTGGGGTCAGGTATTAGGGGAAAGCACCCCCACCCGGCCTCCCCCTGTAACAGGGGGAGGAGAAGAGGGGCCCAAAAAGGCGCCGCATTCTCGATGGGTCCCTCCCCCTTCTGCAGGGCTCCGATCCGGCCCGAAGGGCGAACGGCTGTAGTGGATCCGTTCGAGGGAGGAGGTTAGGTGGGGGTGAACTGCTGTGCCCCGACAAAGATGAACCACCCAATCAAGTCGGGTGGTGACGATGAGGCGAGAACCGATATCCCCACGCCGTCATTGCCCGACTTGATCGGGCAATCCATCTTGGTTGGGCTATCCCACATCCGCCCTTTGGGCACCTTCTCCCTCATGGGAAGAAGGGGCGTCGTCCGGGCACCCCCAATAACTTATCCCCGCCCCCAAAACCCTGTTTTATTCTCCTCCCATCCCCGCCGGTTACGCGGTCCCGACGCAGGGTCGGGCGGGGAGGATCGGATGGGGAGGGCGCTCCCCTGCCGGGGTAGAAAATTGGCAGCCGGGCCTGCAATATGGTGCCGCCTGAGACCAGACCCCTTAAGCAAGCCGATTTCCGTGACGGGCGGCCTTTGGCTCCCCTCGTTACCAAAACGGTCTGGGTCAAAGGCCGCCCGTTACCCGTGCTCAGGCATCGGGTCCGCCCCGCGCCGGTTCGGTGCCCCGGGGCAAGAGGAAAGCGCGACGCCATCGGGCCGGGCGCGGTTTCGGCGCGTCCACTGCCCGGTCTTATCCCCCTCCTTGCCGATGCTGCGATAATGGCGGCAAAGGAGAGTGAGCATGACCAGACCTGATCTCGGCCCCCGTGCCATCGACGCCTATAATCGCCTCGCCCGCGAACTGGCGGCGTTCAATTTCGTGCTGCGCAAGACCAAGCCCAGCGGCACGGTCAGCGGCGAAACGCTGATGGCGCTCAATGGCCTCATCAATATCGCCAATCGCCTGTTTCGCCGCCACCGGGACCTGCCACGCTTCCTGCCGGTCGATGTCGGCATCCCCATGGCCATGGCCGATCTGTCGGTCGTCATCGCAAGGCTGACCCTGGCGGCGCTGCTCTATCAGGAGCGCTATCGCCATCTGACCGCTTCGGCGCGTCCTTATGTGTTCAACCACGATCCGCCGGCCAATTAAGGCCGGTTCCGGTTTGGATCACCGGGCGCGCAAAAATATCGCGCGCAACCGGTGCCCTGGCTCCCCGTTACTCCTGCAATCCCAACGCAGGAGCCGTTTCATGACCAAGGACCATCACGACGACACCGATATGACCCCCGCCGAAGTGCAGGATCGCATCTGGGAGCTCGCCAAGAAAATCGATATCTGCATGTTCACCACCTGGGATGGCGAACGCCAGCGCAGCCGCCCGCTCTCGGCGCGGGTGCATCGCGAAGAGCACGCCATCTATTTCCTCGTCGATGTCGAGGGCCACAAGAATGGCGAGATCGAGCGCTATCCATTCGTCTCGCTCGCCTGGGTCGATAGCGGCGGCCACAAATATGCTGTGGTCTCCGGCAAGGCCAAGCTCAGCAATGATCGCGGCAAGATCACCGAGCTGTGGAGCGACTGGGACAAGGCCTGGTGGGAAGACGCCAACGACCCCGATATTCGCCTGATCACCGTCACCCCCGAGGATGGCGAACTCTGGGACAGCCCCAACCGAGCAGTTTCCTTGGCCAAGATGGCTTTCGCGGCCGTAACCGGCGCCACGCCTGACATGGGCGACAACGCCAAGGTCGATCTCTAGGGTTTTCGGGCAGCGCGCTGCGGTTCGCTGCCCGCCTTTTCCTCGACGCATGGACGGGTGATAGAATGGGCAAAACACTGGGAGAAAGCCGATGCGCGCCCTGATTCTCGCCGCCGCCGTGCTGGCCACAGCCTCCGCACCCGCCATGGCGGTCACCATCACCGCCCGTGTATCCGGCGGCAATATCGCCGTTCACACTGGCCCCGGCGATCGCTATGCCGTGGTGGGCCGCGTCGCCAATGGCACAGAAATCCCCATCGACTACTGCACGCAGGTGGACAGCGATTCCCGCTTCGGCAGCTGGGGCGATGCCGGTCACCCGCTCTGGGGCGCCGGTGCCAAGCAATGGTGCCGCATTCCCGATACCGGCTGGGTCGAGCGCAGCTGGATCGTCGGTCGTGGCCTGGTCAACGTCACCCCACCCGATTTTGCCGGCGCCGGTTGGTAACTGCGCTTAGAGCCAGCCGCTCAATTCGCGGCGCACCATGGTCTCGACGAAATCCATGCCGCCGGCACTGTCATTGAGGCAGGGAATGTAGGCGAACTTCTCGCCACCGGCCTCGATAAAGGTATCCTTGCCGCCCATGGCGATTTCTTCCAGCGTCTCGATACAGTCGGCCGAAAAAGCCGGCGCCAGGATCGCCACCTTCTTGATGCCCTTGCCTGGCAGCGCTTCCAGCGTCTTGTCGGTATAGGGCTGCAGCCATTCCGTCGGGCCGAACCGGCTCTGGAAGGTGACCATCAGCTTGTCTTTCTCCCAGCCCAGATACTCCCGAACCAGCCGCGTAGTCTTGAAACACTGGCAGTGGTACGGGTCGCCCTTCTGCAGATACTCCACTGGCATGCCGTGATAGCTGGTGATCACCACGTCCGGCTCGAAATCGAGCTTGGCCACGCCGTCGCGAATGGAATCGCCGAGCGCGCGGATATAGGCGGGATCGTCGAAATAGGCCGGCGCCGTGCGCACCGCCGGCTGCCAGCGCATGGTCTTGAGCGCGTCGAAGGCCTTGTCATTGGCGGTGGCGGTGGTCGTAGCAGAATATTGCGGGTAGAGCGGCACGAGGAGAATTTTCTGGCAGCCAGCCTTCTGCATCTTTTCCAGCACCGACTGGGTCGATGGGTTGCCGTAGCGCATGGCATATTCCACCATCACGCCATCGCCGGATAGTCTTTCTGCCAGGTTTTCGGTCTGGGCGCGGGTGATGACGCGCAATGGGCTCTCGTTCTTTTCCTTGTCCCAGATCTGCTCATAGGCGTGGCCGCTTTTCTGCGGCCGGAAGGAGAGGATGACGAGATTGAGGATCGGCCACCACAGGAATTTGTTGGTCTCGATCACCCGCGGATCGGAGAGGAATTCCTTGAGATAGCGCCTGACGCTCCAGTAATCGGTGGCATCGGGCGTGCCCAGATTGAGCAGCAGCACCCCGACCTTCTGTGTGGGCACGGCAGGATGGTTCGGAGGCAGGACTTGCGACATCAATGGGCCAGTTTGGAGGAATTCCAGGGTGGCCGCACCATACCCGCTTCAGCTCTTATCGCAAGGCGGCGATGGGTCGCGCTGCAATTTGAGCATGATCAAACCCTAGAGGCTGGCAATCAGCAAGAGGACGCCAAATCCCAACACCGCCACGGCGCCCAGCAATTCGGCCCACCACACCACATGCCCGGCCAGGGCGCTGTCGGCGCCGCCGATGCGGCTGACGAGCCCCTTGGCGGTGACGGCCAGCGTCGCCAGTGTGGCCACAGTGATCGCCGTACCCAGCGCCATCAGCAGCACCGAGACGATCCCAGCCGCCAGCAGACCCTGCGACAAGGCAAAGACCAGCACCACCAGCGCGCCCGAGCAGGGCCGCAGGCCAACCGCCAGCACCACGCCCAGCTGTTCGCGCCAATTGCCCTTGAGATCGGCCGGGCCGATGGCGTGATGCATATGCTCATGGCCATGCGCACCATGGTCATGGTGAGCGCAGTCATGATGGTCGTGATCGTGATCGTGATGCTCGTGGCCATGGTGATCCTCAGGATCATTCCAATGGTCGCGGCGGCGGTGGCCGTGATCGTGCTGCGCTGCGGGACCATGATGATGGTGCCCCCAGCCGAAAATCTTGCGCAGCACCAGCCAGAGGCCCAATAGCGCCACCAGCGCATAAGAGATCACGCCGACCCAGTGGGCAGCATCGCCCAATGCCGTGCTGGTGAGATTCAATATGCCGGCCAGCACCAACACGAAGGCAACAGCCACCACGGCCTGCATCAGCGCTGAAAGCCCGCTAAGCACGATGCCCTGGCGCAATTGCCGCTCATTGGCCAGCACATAGGACGAGATCACCACCTTGCCATGCCCGGGGCCGGCGGCGTGGAAAATGCCATAGAGAAAACTCAGGCCACCCAGCATCCAGAAGGCATTCCCATCGGTGCGCAAGCCATCGAGCGCCGCCGTCAGTGCAGCGTAGAAATCGCGTTGCTGCTGTTGCAGCCAGCCGAAAAAGCCGGTGCGCGGCAGGTTGAGGCCCACTTCCGGCGGCGGTCCACCAAACGGGGTCGCAGGCTTGGCCTGTGCCATCTGCGTCACCGCCTCCATCGCCGTGGTCGGCACCGGCGCATGCGCGCAGGACAAGACGACGAGGCCCTGCGTGCCGCGCATCGCCGCCGCCAGGTCGGGCGGCAGTTCCAGCACTTCCGGGCCGAGAGCGTAGAGACGCTCTTCGGTGGTCCGATCCATCGGTTTCGGCGGTTCCAGCGTCACCGTGCAGGCATTTGACGCTTCCAGCAGATTGACATCGGCCAAGTCGGCCACGCTGATGGCGACATAGTATTCCGGGTCGTAAATGCCCAGTTCGAACCGGTGCCCGGGAGCCTGCGGCTGATTGGCGGCGATGGTGAATTCAAGCGTCACGCGATTGTTGTCGTAGCGCATGTGCTGGTCGCCGACGGCGGTGAAATCCATGTCGTCACCGGCATAGGTGTAGAAATGGAAATCCGCGAGGGCGGCCATGTTTTCGTCGGCCAGCTCCTGCATTTCCTCAGGGCTGACGCTGCCATCGCCATTGGTATCCAGCCCCTGCACCATCCACACCGAAAAGGCGGTGTCGAAGGTCCAGCTATGGTGCAGGCTCTGCACGCGCCCCTCGGCGTCGAAGCCGATATCGACCTTGGCATCGATGAAGATATGCGGATGGGCGATCGCTGGTTGCACCAGACCCAACAGGGCCATGCCGGAAAGTACAAGGCCAGCGCAGGATCGTAGGAAATTCAAAGCCAGCCCCTTGCGCACCCCAGCGGGGCGCAGTTCGTCAGTCATGCGGTGTAGGCACCATTGCGCGTGCTTCGCCCAGCAATGCGGCAATCTAGTGAATGGGATGGGTCGCAAACCAATCGACCAGATGGTCGATCAACGCCCTCACCTTACCGGCAAGATGGCGGCGATGCGGATAAACCGCCTGCAGAGTCTGGCCAGTCGGCAGGTAGTCTGCCAGCACCGGCACCAGCTCGCCGGCTGCGATGGCCGGATCTGCCAGATAGGAGGGCAGCATCACAAAGCCCAGGCCCATCGAGGCAGCACTGCGCGCGGCCAGTGGCGAATTGACCCGCAGCGGCCCGTTTACCGGCACGGAAATGGTCTTGCCGTCTTCCACGAACCTCCAGTTGGACTGGCCTTGCAGATTGACGTCGACGATGCAGGGCAGGTGGCGGAGATCTTCGGGGTGCTTTGGCGTGCCAACCTTCTGCAACAGACTCGGCGCCGCGCCGGTAACCACATGCATATCGGCGATCTTGCGGGCAATCAGCGAGGAGTCGGCCAGCGTCGAAATCCTCAGCGCCACATCGATCCCCTCATCGACGAGATCGACATAGCGATCCTCGAGCCGCAGATCGAGCGTCACCTTGGGATATTTGAGCAGGTAGTGATAGATCGCCGGCGCCAGCGTGGACTCGCCGAAATTGCGTGGCGCCGATACGCGCAACATGCCCCGCGGCTCGGCGGTCTGGTCGGTGATGGTGGCGTCAAGATCATCGAGCTGCTGCAACAGGCTCGAGGCCTCGCGATAATAAGCCTCCCCGGCTTCGGTGAGGCTGAGCTTGCGGGTGGTGCGGTTCATCAACCGCACGCCGAGATAATCCTCGAGATCGGTGACATATTTGCTGAGCAGCGCCTTGGAGCGCCCATGCTGGCGGGCTGCGGACGAGAACCCGCCGGAATCGAACACCTGCACAAAGGCGCGGATACGGGCGAGATCCTGAGTCATGTTCACCGCTCATCGCTGCATTCTGGGAGCAATCCGCGTGCCGCCGGGATCGTCTGCGGTGGCGCGTTCGCGTCCATTATGCCGTTTGCTACTGTCAATCGACGCATAACTCATCTGCATCTGCTGAACAATAACAGCCCTTGGTCGTTGTCCGATTAACGATAGGATAGAAGGCTCATCGACGCGCATAAGGAGTTCGGACTATTTTCCCGCCTATGTCCAGGCCATCCTCTCGTTCGGCGCTCTATCGGCTCATTGAAGCCGGCCAATTGGCGCACAAGGCTCTCTTGGTGCCGGTGCTCGAGAAAGGTCTCGAGCCTGGTGACGACGCCATTTTGTTCGAGCTTGGGCGCGCCGGCTCCACCGAACAGCAATTGAGCGACGAGTTGGGCCTGCCCCCATCCGCTCTCGCCACCCGCCTTGACCGCCTGACCGATCGCGGCCTCGTCACTCGCCAGGCCGTTGGCCCGGAGCTGGTTCCGGGAGTGGCCCTGACCGAACGCGGCGTGCGCATCCGCAACGCCCTCGCCGACCACTGGGCGCAGCTGGAAGAGGCCTTGCTGGGCGAACTCAAGTCCAAGCAGCGCAAGACCTTCGGCAAGACCCTTGCCCGCTTCGTGGAGCTTCTTCGCCTCTGACGCATTTCTGCCAAAGCCCCTTTTCCGCGCGCCGCAGCATTAAGACTTCATTCAGCTTCGGTTCATCCGCGATGCGCTTAGATGCGGGTTCAGAGCAAGAATGCCTCAACAGGGAAAGGAGACCCCCATGGCTCTCAATCGGAAGCTTATGGCATCCGGCCTTGCTGCATTGGCGGTATTAGCGACCACGGCGGCTGCTTCTGCCGCCCCCGCCTTCGCCACGGGCAATGTCAATGTGCGCAACGGGCCGGGCACCGGTTATCGCGTCGTCGATACGCTGCGTCGCGGCGAACAGGTCGACGTGCAATATTGCCAGGGTTCGTGGTGCTATGTGGAAAAGCGCGGTCCCGATGGCTGGGTGTCGTCGAGCTACCTCGCCAGCGGCGGCAATGACTGGAACGACGGTTGGGAACGCCCGCGTCCGCCCCGTCCTCCGCATTGGAACCCGCGTCCGCCGCGCCCGCCACACTGGAATCCGGGCCCGGTCTATCCGGTCTATCCCACTTACCCCAGCCGGCCTGGCGCCAGCTTCTGCTTCAACGGTCCCAACGGCTATTTCTGCGTCGGGAACTAAACCAATGCCCTGGCGCCGCCCCACTCGGGCGGCGCTGGCCTATTCGACCTTGAGACGCTCCACATCGATACCGTGCCGGGCCAGGGGCTCGCGCATGCGCCGGATCAGGAACTCATTGAGTCCATAGGTCACGATGGCGCCCACGGCGAAGGCAATGCCGAAGCCCATCCAGCCTTCCTGATTGGCCACCACGATGGCCGCCAGCAAAGTTGCGACACCGCAGCCGAGCAGCACCCAGTTCTTCTTCTGCTCGGCCACCTGCATGTTGCGGGCACCCGAATGCAACAGGTCGCGCAACTCGCTATCGCTCATCGCCGCGAGTTCTGGATTGTTGCGCTCTCGCCTGATGGTCTCGATATAGGCATCGACGCGGCGCATGGTCAGCGCATCCTTGCGGTCGGTGCGGCGCCCACGCGTCAGCATCGTCCAACCGCCGCCGACCAGCAGCAACACCAGCGCGATCTGTAACAACATGCCCATCAATACCTCCGCAGACGCTTTATATGCGGTCTGACCGGCGCGATGGCAACCGAGCCGACTGCTATTCGTGCCCCGCCTGCTGCGGCACCGGCGGTGGCACCACCTTTCGCGCCCGCTCGCGCGCCATCACCACCAGTCCGGCAGCCACGATAATGCCGGCCCCTAGCATGGAGATGGGGTCGATCCATTGGCCGAACAGCGCCACGCCGAGGAAAATCGCCCAAGGCAGGGAAAAATAGTTGAACGGCTGCAAGACGCTGGCCGGCGCCATGGATAGCGCGAACACCATCACGCCATGGCCGGCGCAGGTGGTCAGCGTGATGAACGCCACCAGCGCTACATCCCGCCAGCCCATCGGCTCGATGAAAAACACGCCGACGACGCTGGACAGCACCAGCCCCACCAGGGCGACATAGGTCATGCTCGTCGCCGCGCTATCGACCTGGCTCACCTTGCGGGTGATGACGATATAGAAGGCGTAGAGCGTTGCAGAGGCCAGTGCACAGAGCGCGCCCAAATCGAGCGGCACGCCACCGGGGCGCATGATCACCATGGCGCCGAGGAAGCCAGCGCCAACGGCGACGAAGCGAAAGACGCCGACCTTTTCGCCCAGCACGGGGATGGCGAACAGTGTTACCAGCAGCGGATAGACAATGACGATGGCCTGCAATTCACCGAGGGACACGGTCTTGAGCGCAATGGCGAAAAACCAGATGTCGCCGATCAGCAACACGCCGCGCATCACTTGCCAGCCGGGCATGCGCGAACGAAAGGCCTGCCGCAGCGGGGCCTGGCGGGCCACCAGAACCAGCGCGAACAGGGCAAAACCCCAATAGCGCAGCATGGTGATGAGGAAGGGCGAATAGTCCTGCACCAGCATTTTCGACACGGCATCCTGAACCCCAAACACGCCAACCGTGATCAGAGTGAGAAGAATGGCGCGGCCGGTCGTATCGGCGCGCGGCGTGTCGGGACGAGATTGCATTGTGGAACTGACCGGGACGAAAAGCCCCGCAGCCTTGGCCGCGAGGCGCCTTGCTTAGCGCAGGGCCTAGCGCTTTGCCATGGCCGATTTGATCAGGCCGGCAATGGCGGTGAGGACGCCGCCGCCGGCCAGCCCCGTCACTCCCTGCCCGGCCAGGGCGCCGAGATCGATGCCACCGGTCGTGCCGGCTGCGCCCGCCGCTGCACCGACCAGGGAATCAAGGCCCGGAATCTGGCTGGCCAGCCAGGTCCCGATCAGACCGCCGATAGCACCGACAATCGAATTGCCTGCGGTCCCCAGGTTGAGCGATTTGACCAATTGCCCGATGACATTGCCGCCGGCGCCGCCGGCAACCAGCTGCACCAGTAAAGGCACGATGACTTCCATGTGGTCCCCTCCCAATGAACAAGGCCCTCCGCCTTGCAACGGAGAAAGGCTACGCCCGTTTCCACCAGCGTGAAAGAGCCATCCTGCTGTCGCAGCATGTCAGCACTTTGCGGCAATTGAAGAAACCACCCGAACCAGCCTATGTTCTGCCCATGTCAAATCACCCGCTCGATGTATCCGCTCCACAAGGTGCCGTCGCTCTGGTCACCGGGGCCTCGGATCGCATCGGCGCCACCATTGCCCAGGCTCTGGCGCGCGCGGGATATGCGGTGGTGATCCACTATCGCAGCAATGCCGAGGGCGCCCGCGCCCTGCGCAAGGCCATCCAAGCCGATGGCGGCCGCGCGGCATTGGTGCGCGCCGATCTTGGCAAGCGCCGCCAGCGCCAGACCCTGGTCGAAAAGGCCGCCGCCTGCTTCGGGCCGCTGACGCTCCTGGTCAACAATGCCTCGCTATTCGATCCTGACAGCGCCCTCGATATCGACGAAGAAACCTGGGATCAGCATTTCGCCATCCATGCCGAGGCGCCGATTTTCCTCGCCCGCGACTTCGCCAATCAGCTGCCCAGGGGCACAGAGGGCAATATAATCAATATCGTCGACGAGCGGGTGCTCCACCCCAGCCCGGCCTATTTCAGCTACACCCTATCCAAGTCCGTGCTGTGGACGGCCACGCAGACCCTGGCGCAATCGCTGGCGCCCGATATTCGCGTCAACGCTATCGGCCCCGGCCCCGTCCTGCCGCATTCGCGCCAGAGCGAGGCGGAGTTCGAACGCGGCGTCAAAGCCCTGCCGCTGCAGCGCAATGCCGGGCCGGACGAGATTGCACAGGGCGTGCTGGCCATTCTGGCCCTGCCATCCATGACCGGGCAGATGCTGGCGCTGGATGGCGGCAAGCATCTCGAATTTTCGCCGAAACGCGGCCCTACACCCCGACAATGACTGAAGACCAGACCCCGCCCAAATCCGGCCCGGACGTGATCCGTGCCTTTGTCCGCACCCTCCCCGCAGCGCCGGGGGTCTATCGCATGCTCGATGCCGAGGGCGAGGTCATGTATGTGGGCAAAGCCCGCAATCTCAAGGCGCGCGTCACCAATTATACCCGTCCCGACGGGCTGGAACTGCGCCTGCAGCGCATGATCGCTTCGACCGTCAGCATGGAATTCGTCCGCACCGAGACGGAATCCGAGGCGCTGCTGCTCGAAGCGAACATGATCAAGCGCTTGAAGCCGCGCTACAATGTGCTGCTGCGCGACGACAAGAGCTTCCCCTATATCCTGATTGCCACCGATCACGAGGCGCCGGAGCTGACCAAGCATCGCGGCACCCGCCGCCGGCCTGGCCATTATTTCGGCCCGTTTGCTTCAGCAACCGCGGTGGGCCGCACTATTGCCAGCCTGCAAAAGGCGTTCCTGCTGCGCAACTGCTCGGACAGTTTCTACGCCGCCCGCACAAGGCCGTGCCTGCAATATCAGATCAAGCGCTGCGCCGGCCCCTGCACCCGCGAAATCGGCCTCGAGGCCTATGGCGAGCTGGTGGAGGACGCGCGGCAGTTTCTCTCCGGCAAATCGCGCAGCGTGCAGGAGCATTTGCAGGCCGACATGAACAAGGCGGCGGAGGACCTCGATTTCGAGCGCGCCGCCCTGATCCGCGACCGCCTCTCCGCATTGGCGCTGATCCAGTCGCAGGGTGACGCGACCGCTCGTTCGGTGGAAGAGGCCGATGTCTTTGCCATCCATCACGAAGGCGGGCAGTTCTGCGTGCAGGTGTTCTTCTTCCGCGCCTATCAGAACTGGGGCAATTACCCCTATCGCCCCCGCGCCGATGCAAGTCTCACCGATGCCGAAGTGCTGGAAGCCTTTATCGGCCAGTTCTACGAAAACCGCACTCCGGCCCGCCTGGTACTGATTTCGCATGAACTCAGCGAGCCGGACGTGATGGAAGAGGCCTTGAGCTCCCGCGCCGGGCGCCGGGTCTATATCGAACAGCCCAAGCGCGGCGAGAAGCGCGACCTGGTCAACCACGCGCTCAACAATGCCCGCGAGGCGCTGAGCCGCCAATTGGCGGAGGGCGCTTCGCACCGAACCCTGCTCGAAGGTGTCGCCGAAACCTTTGGTCTCGAAGACGTCCCGCGCCGCATCGAGGTCTATGACAACTCTCACATCTCCGGCACCAATATGGTCGGGGCGATGGTGGTCGCGGGCGAGGAAGGCTTCTCGAAAAAGCATTACCGCACTTTCAACATCAAATCCGACATCTCGGCCGGCGATGACTTCGGCATGATGCGCGAAGTGCTGACCCGTCGCTTCGCCCGACTGGCTGCCGAAAGCGAAACCGATGCCGAGGATGAAAATACCGGCATGCCCGACTGGCCCGATGTGGTGTTCATCGATGGTGGCGCCGGCCAGATGAGTGCAGTGCGCGGCGTCATCGCCGAATTGAATCTGCCCAAGGAAGTTACGTTCATCGGCATCGCCAAAGGCGAAGACCGCGATGCAGGTCGCGAAAAATTCTTCATGGAAGGCAAGGACGCCTTCATGCTGCCGCATCGCGATCCGGTGCTCTATTACGTGCAGCGCCTGCGCGACGAGGCCCACCGCTTCGCCATCGGCACCCACCGCGCCAAGCGCAAGAAGGACGTGGTGAAGAACCCGCTGGACGAAATCGAAGGCATCGGCCCGACCCGCAAGCGCTCGCTGCTCAACCATTTCGGTTCGGCCAAGGCTGTCGGCCGGGCATCCCTGGCCGACCTCGAGGCCGTTCCTACCATCTCCAAGGCCATGGCGCAGCTGATCTACGATCACTTCAACCGCAGCTAGAAAGTCGCGCCCTGCCGCATTGATGCCCAACTCGGCGGCACATTGACCCTTGTCATTCACAACAAGGTGTTCACCGCATGCGTTATCTGCTGCCCCTCGCCGTCCTTCTCGCCCTGCCGATGGCCGCCCATGCCCAGACTGCTGATGCGCCGGCCGAAGACGAAGTCGTCATCGAAGGCATCGGGCTTTCCCAAAACATTCCCTGCGAGGGACGCGATATCGGCATCTATGGTTCGGGCAACAAGATCGACCTCACAGGGACCTGCGGCAATGTCGTCGTCCATGGCGACAGTCACCAGGTATCGATCGAGAAGGCCAAGGCCCTGACGCTGTCGGGCGCCGATCACACCGTGTCGGCGGCAAGCATTGCCGATCTCTCGGTGCAGACAACCGGCCATGTCGTGACCGCCACGCTGGATGGAAACGGGGCACCGGCCAAGGTTCAGGTCAATGGGGCCGAACAGACGCTCAACCTGACTCTGGCCTCCGAAACCAGCATCGACATTGCCGGCACCGATCAGGTGGTGAACTGGTCGCTGGCCGACGGCGTCGCCGAGCCGAAGATCGAGATCGGCGGCATCGACAACGCCGTCAATCGCATCCCGTGATATCCGACTGGGCCGGCCGAGCGCCGGCCCTTACGTCTCGATGCACGCATTGATATCGAGTCGCAGCGCATCCGGGTCGCTGCTGACGAGATAATTCGGCAGCTGCATCGATAGCTCATCATTATAACTGCTAACCAAAGCGGCGACTGCGTCTTCCGAGAGACCGAGCCTGTCGAATTCCCGGAAGGCCGGCTGCAACCAGAGACGCGACAGGGCAATGGCATCGGGCGCGCTATCCGGATAGACGCCCATGGCATCGAGCAGGGCAATCGCCGTCGCACACCACATCGCCTGGTCCGTTTCGGCACTGAGCTGCTGCGCCGACACCGGTGAGAGCATGGCCGTCGCCGCCAGTGCAATCGTAAGTCGCCTCATTGCCGGTCCTCCCTTTCTGCCTTTCGACGCATAGGGGCTGGGGTCAGCGGCATCAGCCCCCGATCAGGGGCGAATGCGACCAAAGTCGGGACTCGACATCCATGAAACGGCCCGCTAGGGTTTGCGCCATGATCAACGCAGCGACCTTTTATTGGTACTTTAGCTATCCGCTCCCGGCGGAGGCTATTGCGCGCGCGTCCTGATCCCGACAAGACCAGACCAAATCGCAAGCCAGCCGCCCGACTTCCGAGGCGGCTTTTTTGTGGCCCCTCGTGTCAGACCTACCGAGGACCACCAGAATGCTCAAATCCACCGACGACCTGCGCATTACCGAAATAAAACCGCTGACCACCCCCATCGAGGTGATGCGTCAGCACCCGCGCACCGATGCTGCGACCCGCACCGTGCTGGCGGCCCGCCACGCCTTCCACAATATCTTGACCGGCCAGGACGACCGCCTGGCCGTTGTCGTAGGGCCCTGCTCCATCCATGACCCCAAGGCGGCCATGGACTATGCCCACCGCCTTAACGCCCTGCGCGCAGAGCTGGGCGATCGGCTCGAAATCATCATGCGCGTCTATTTCGAAAAGCCGCGGACCACGGTCGGCTGGAAGGGCCTGATCAACGATCCCGACCTCGACGGCAGCTTCAACATCACTCAGGGCCTGCACACGGCGCGCGCTTTGCTGCTCGACATCAACAATCTCGGCCTGCCCGCCGCAGCCGAATTCCTCGATATGACGACGCCGCAATATATTGCCGATCTCGTCTCCTGGGCTGCCATCGGCGCCCGCACCACCGAGAGCCAAATCCACCGCGAGCTGGCCTCGGGCCTCTCCTGCCCGGTCGGCTTCAAGAATGGCACTGATGGCAATGTGAAGATCGCCTTCGACGCCGTCCTGTCGGCCTCGCATCCGCACCATTTCCTCGCCGTCACCAAGGATGGGCGTTCCGCCATCGCTGCCACCACGGGCAACGAAGACGGGCACATCATCCTGCGCGGCGGCAAGACCACCAATTACGATGCCCAAAGCGTCGACGCTGCCGCCCAGGTCGCCATCAAGGCCGGCCTCAACCCGGCCATCATGGTGGATGCCAGCCACGCCAATTCGTCGAAAAATCCGGAAAACCAGCCGCTGGTTCTCGCCGATATCGGCAGCCAGCTGGCCAATGGCGACAAGCGCATCATCGGCGTGATGGTGGAGTCCAACCTCGTGGCCGGACGGCAGGATCTGGTGCGGGGCAAGGCGCTGGTCTACGGCCAGTCCATCACCGATGGCTGCATCGACTGGGATACCACGGTCACGGCCCTACGCGCACTGGCCGAAGCGGTGGAGCAGCGCCGCAGGGTCAATGCTCAGGCGGTTGCGTAACCCCCACCTAACCTCCCCCTGAAACAGGGGGAGGGACCGATCGCGTATGCGGGCCTCTCAGCGTGCAGCTCTGCTCCTCCCCCTGTTTCAGGGGGAGGCGGGGTGGGGGCCGGCGCAAACCCAAACTGCATCGCTCGTCGCCCCTTGACCCCTCGCGCCCATTCCTGTTCTGTCCCCTCATGGCCAGAAACCCGCTCTTTCTCATCCCGAACATCATCACCATTGCCCGCATCCTTTCGATCATACCGATCGTCTGGCTGGTGATGGATGGCAGCATCACAATGCGCATCATTGCGCTGGTGCTCTATGTCCTGGCGGCCGCCAGCGACTGGGTGGATGGCTATCTCGCGCGGGCCCTGGGGCAGTATTCCGACCTGGGGCGCATGCTCGATCCCATTGCCGACAAATTGCTGGTGGGCATTCTCATCACCGCCCTGGCCTGGGACGGCAGCCTTTCCGGCTGGGACATGATTCCAGTCGTCGCCATTCTGTTCCGCGAATTCTTCGTCTCCGGGCTGCGCGAATTTCTCGGCAATACCGCCGTGGTGCTGCCGGTCAGCCAGTTGGCGAAGTGGAAGACCACCATCCAGCTGATTGCCCTGGGCATCATTCTGCTCGAACGCATCGTGCCGGGTCTTGGCCTTGTCTCCGATGTAGTGCTGTGGGCCGCTGGCCTGATCACGCTCTGGACCGGCTGGAATTACCTGCGCGCCTCCTGGCCGCATCTGTCGGGAACCGGCAAGTGAAGATCCTTTATTTCGCCTGGCTGCGCGAACGACTGAATCGCGCCAGCGACGAAGTCGATCCGCCACCTGAAGTGGTGACGCTGGCCGATCTGGTGACCTGGCTGCGCCAAAACGATGAGGCGCTGGACATGGCCATGGAAAACCCAGCCATCTTCAAACTCTCGATCGACGCCCATATCCGGCCCTGGGATACGCCGATAACAGGCGCGCGCGAAGTGGCCATCCTGCCGCCGATGACCGGCGGATAGGATGATCCGGGTCACGGAGGACAGGTTCGATCCCGGCCAGGAAGCCAATGACTTTCAGGCGGCTCATCTCGAGGCCGGGGCCATGGTGACCTTTACCGGTCTCGTGCGCTCACATCCGGAGGCACCGATCTCGGCGCTGATCCTCGAATGCTATCCGCAACTGGCCGAAAACGAGATCGCGGCTCTGCGCGAGCAGGCGATTCAGCGTTTCGGCCTCGCCGATGCCGGGATCATCCATCGCTATGGCCGCCTGGTGCCGGGGGAGCCGATCATGATGGTGATGACGCTCTCAGCCCACCGCCAGGCTGCATTCGATGCGGCCCAGTTCCTGATGGACTACCTCAAGACCGATGCGCCTTTCTGGAAGCAGGAGGAAACGCCGGCGGGCCTGCAATGGGTGGCGGCGAAGGCCGAGGACGACAATGCGCAGCAGCGCTGGTCGCAATAACCCCCTCATCCGGCGCTACGCGCCACCTTCTCCCCAAGAGGGAGAAGAATGGACCGCTGCCCGCTCTGTTCCGCTCCTCCTCGGGGAGAGGGTGGATCGGCCATAGGCCGAGACGGGTGAGGGCGCGCCGTCAATAAACAAAAAAGCCGGGCACGACAGCCCGGCCTTTCAAACTCAATGGCGCGATCTTACTCCGCCGCTGCCCGCTTGGGCTGGACCGCGGCCGAATAGGCGTCGATCAGGGTGCGGCAGCCATCGGCCGGAGTGAACTTATAGTCGCCGATCACCGAGACGGGGGTGACTTCCGCGGCCGTGCCGGTCAGGAAGCACTCGTCAAACTGGCTCAGTTCCTCGGGCATGATATGGCGTTCGGTAACGGTGAAGCCATTTTCCTTGGCCAGCGCAATCAGCGTCTGGCGGGTGATGCCGTTAAGGAAACAATCCGGCTTGGGCGTAGTGATGTCCTTGCCCTTGATGAAGAACACATTGGCGCCGGTGGCCTCGGCCACATAGCCCCGATAGTCGAGCATCAGCGCATCGGCATAGCCATTGGCCATGGCCGCATCCTTGGACAGGGTGCAGATCATGTAGAGGCCGGCGGCCTTGGCCGAGGACGGGATAGTCTCGGGCGACGGGCGCTTCCACTTGCTCCATTCGAGGCGAATGCCCTTGAG
Organism: Devosia sp. 63-57; assembly: GCF_001899045.1. Taxonomy (NCBI): domain Bacteria; kingdom Pseudomonadati; phylum Pseudomonadota; class Alphaproteobacteria; order Hyphomicrobiales; family Devosiaceae; genus Devosia; species Devosia sp. 63-57. Next base: position 909,161 of record NZ_MKUY01000003.1, read on the forward strand.
CTTTTCCTCGACCGAGAAATAGCTGGGCCAGATCCAGGCGGCGATCGCCACATGGACCTTGTTGTTGCGGGCAGGAACGCTCAGCTCCTCCGAGCCGCGCCAGGCGACAGGACGGATATAGGCATCGACCAGGCCGTTCTTTTCCAGAACCAGACGCTTGGCGGCCTCGATCTCGTCAACGCTATAGGGGAACGGCATGTCGAGCGTCGCGGCCGAGCGAATCAGGCGCTCGGTATGCTCGCGCGACTTGAAGATCTCGCCGCCGTAAGCGCGTTCGCCTTCGAATACCGAAGAGGCATAATGCAAGCCGTGCGTCAGCACATGGATCTTTGCATCTTTCCACGGTTTGAGTTCGCCGTCGAACCAGATCCAGCCATCACGCTGGTCCATGGGCACGCCTGCCATGTTCCTCTCCAGAGTTTAGATTTTACCGCCATGTCGAAATGGCTATTTGCTCAATCATGCCCCAGGGCCGTACCCTTGGCAAACCAGAATGGCTTTGGGATAAGACAACGAAGCGGTGATTTTGGAGAGACAATGACAGCGCAGCAGAAAAATGTCAACAAAGCTGACATAAATCCGGCTGTGCATGGCCATCCCGATCTCCCGCTCGACGTGATGGGACTGTTTTTCTTCGCCTATCGCGATTTCACCGGCGATGCCGATGCCCTGCTCGACCGCCAGGGCTTCGGGCGAGCCCACCATCGCGTGCTCTATTTCGTCAATCTGCGTCCCGGCATGCCGGTGGCCGATCTGCTCGACATTCTAAAGATCACCAAACAAAGCCTCGCACGTGTCCTCCGCCAGCTGATCGACAACGGCTATATCGAGCAATTGCCCGGTCATGCCGACCGCCGTCAGCGGCTATTATACGCCACCGACAAGGGGCGGGAGTTTTTTGCCCGCCTGTCCGCCAGTCAGGCGAGCCGCATCGATGCTTCGTTTGCCACCTTGCCTCCGGAAGCGGCCGAAATGGTGCGGCGCTTCCTCGTCGGCATGGTCAATGCCGATGACCACACCGTGCTGGATCGACTGAGCCTCACCGCCAATCTCTAATGTCGGCCCGCCTAAACTCCCGACACATCGAGAAAATGTGACAGGGCCGGCGCGGCGAAAACCGCAAAAAACTGTAGATTGCTGCACGCTTAGGGTAAAAATCCCAATACCTTCCCCCTCGGGATAGAGACCACCCTTCACCGGTCGAACAGGCTGTTCACCAGTGCATACCAGGGGGCTCTAAAATTCCACATCGTTCTATAGAACTGGAGAGACTGCGGCTGGAAACGGCAAAACTCTTTCAGGCCGCGCGACAGGAAAGCGCCGCGGGGCGAGATGCCGATGCCATCGCGCTGCTGCGTTCGGCGCTGGCGCTGGCAACGCTGACCGGAGACGATGATCGTCTCGGAGACCTCAATGCGGCAATCGGTGCCGCCTTCATCCGCGAGGATATCCGCCAGTCGGACACGACGCAGGACCATCTGGGGGCAGCGATCGAGACCCTGCGTGCGGCCCTCGAAATCACCTCGACAACCGGCGCCAGCGCCGATGCCGCCACCATGATCAATCTGGCGATCGCCTATGCGCGCCGCTTCCGCCGCGATGGCAATCGCACCGACCTGATGGCGGCCCATATCGAGCTGGACAGCGCCGAGCAGGAGATCCGAAAAGCTGGCGATAGCGCGCTGAGCACTCAGATCAGGGCCATCCGCTCGAGTTTGGGGGCGCGGGATAAAGTGATGAACTAAGCCCCTCAGCCCCGACCCAACTCCTCGCTGCGCTGCCGGGCGGCGGCAACCGCCTTTTCCATCAATGGCGTCAGCCCGTCGGGCGCCATCAGCACGGCCAGAGCGGCAGCTGTGGTGCCATTCGGGGAGGTCACGTTCTGGCGCAAGACACTAGCCGGCGCCGGATCGGCTTCGAGCAGAGCCGCAGCGCCAATGACCGTCTGACGGGCCAGCTTCATCGCCACATGCTCGGGGAGACCCTGTGCCTGTCCGGCAGCGGCAAGGGCTTCGACGAGATTGAAGACATAGGCCGGGCCAGAACCGGAGACCGCCGTGACGGCATCGAGATCGCTCTCGGCGTCGAACCAGACCACCGGCCCGGCAGCAGCCAGCAAGGCATCGGCATTGCCGCGATCATCGTGCCCAACCTCTGGACCGGCGACGGCGCCGGTAATGCCCTTGCCCAACTGGGCGGGCGTATTGGGCATGGTGCGAACGATGCGGCCGGTGCCCAACCCTTCGGAAAGCCGGGCGATGGAAATGCCGGCGGCGATGGAGAGCACCAGTGTCTGCGGGCCCACGACCGGCAGCAGCCCTGCCATCACTGGCCCGATGATCTGCGGCTTGACTGCCAGCACCAGGACGTTGGGAACGAGGCCCGAGGCCTGACTGTTGATGACGAGATCATAATCGTCGGCCAGCACCCTGGCATCGTCGCTCGGTGCCGGATCGACCAGCACCAGACTGCTGGGCGGCAGGCCGGCATCCAGCCAGCCGCGGGCCATGGCCAGACCCATTTTCCCGGCCCCGACGAGCATGACCGGTCCGAGATTGCGCAAGGAAGACATCAGGCTTCACCCACTGTTTCGAACATCACATGGCTGAGCGCGTCGGCCGCCGACTTGCCGGCCCACACCACGAACTGGAAGGCCTGGTAATAGAGGTCGCAGCTATCGGTGGCAGAACGCAGCAGGGCCTCGCATTGTTGCGGGGAAACGTCGGCGCCGCCGGTCAAGAGATGCGAGTTGCGGAACAGCACCACGCCCTCCTTGTTCCAGATGTCGAAATGGCCGATCCAGAGCTGTTCATTGATCAGGCTGATCAACTGTCTCACTTCGGAACGCCGGGCATCGGGCACCTTGAGGTCGAAGGCACAGGCGATGTGGAGCGACTCGAGGTCTTCCATCCAGTTGAAGGAGACATGGTAATCGCTCCAGCCGCCGCGCACCGAGATGGAGATTTCGTCGGCATCCTGGCGCTCGAATGTCCAGTCGTTGATCGATGCGATGTGCTCGACAAGGTCCACCGGATGGGACGACCGATCGGGCTCGTATTCAATCAATGACATAAGCGGATTCCGTCCTCGTAGGCGCTGTTGATCTGCTTGCGGCAAGAATGCGCCGCGCGATACTGGCGTGTAAGCGGGGAACAGGTCGCGCCCCCCTCCGGGGTCTACGAATCGTCCACGAGGACAAATCTACACCGCGTTCCTGATTCAGGGGACGCGGGCGGACGCGATGGGGGCAATCTCTTGTGGATGACGATGGGCCGCAAAGTCTTAACAGGCCGTTAAGTCCAAGAGCGGCGCCGATTTAGCGGCGTTTACCAATTGTTAGGCTGCATCAGCCAGGCAGCGCCGTCCCGAGCACCCCGGGACTGGGAGGCCTAAAACAAATGCTCGGGGCCGGCCCAGCCGAAGCGGATGGCCTCGGCCCATTGCGGGAAGCCGTTGGCTTCGGCCATGCGTGCCGCAGCTTCGGTATCATAGGGGATGGCCACCAATGCCGTCTGCCACCCGGCGCGACGCTGTTCGAGGATGGCATAATGGGCATCGGGGGAGCCGCGCACCAATTGCATGCCCACCGAGCCGGGATTGACGATCAGCCTTCCGTCGCGGAGCCGGACGGTCCGGGGCACATGGGTGTGGCCGCAAAGCATGACGTCGGCGGTGAGGCCCAGGGCCGCGCTGGTCACTTCGGCTTCCGACGGCAGAGTGGTGGTGCGGCCCTTGTAGAAATTGTCGAGCCAGGGAATTTCGTCGCCCTGTGGCGCGCCGTGGCAAAGATAGATGTCGGTGCCCAGACGAGCCTCGGCGCCCTGCCCCGCCAGCCACTCGATTTGCGTCGGCGTCAGCAGGTTGCGGGCGAAAATATCGACGGCGCCGGCGCGTGCACCCTGTGCGTCCAGCACCCAGCGATCATGATTGCCCTGGATGCAGAGGGCGCCCAGCCCCATCAGCCGCTCGGCGGCGCCGGCCGGATCGATGGGGCCGCTGACATGGTCGCCGAGGCACAGGACGGCATCGAAACTGTGCCGCGCCAGATCCTCGAGCACCGCATCGAGTGCCGGGCTGTTACCATGGACATCGGAAAGAACGGCGAGCCGCAAGGATCAGACCGCAGGCTTGTCGCCACCGCGCAGCGCGGCGAGTTCCTTGCGCAGCGCATCGATTTCTTCGCCCTGCACCTGGACCAGTTCACGCAAGGCGTCGAATTCCTCGCGCTTGACCAATTCCATGTCGTTGATGATTCTCTGGGCCTGCGACTTGACCACCGTCTCGACCTCGCGGCGAACGCCATCGGCAACGCCTGCGGCCTCGTTCATCACCCGGCCCAGCCCGTCGAAAATCCTGTTGTTCTGGTTCATGGCAGTTCCAATTCCTTGAGAGGCGGCCCGCAGGGCTCAGCAATGCTTGATATGTAGGCCAGCCATCCCGACTTGACCAGACCAGGCGAAGCGGCAATGGTCCGCGCCAGCACAGAGGACCGCCCTTGCCCTTCCCCAATATTCACCCCATCGCCTTTTCCATCGGCCCCGTGGATATCCGCTGGTATGCGCTGGGCTATCTGTTCGGCGTGCTGCTGGGCGCCGCCTATGGCTGGCTGCTGCTGCGCAATGAGCGGCTGTGGCATCGGGGCACGCCGCCCTTCAAGGCCAATGACATCTGGGACTTCGCCTTCTGGGCCATGCTGGCCATCGTGATCGGCGGCCGCACCGGCTATGTGCTGTTCTACGACTTCCAGCAATACGCCCAGGACCCTATCCAGGTGTTCAACACTCTGGATGGCGGCATGTCCTATCATGGCGGCATGATCGGGCTGATGCTGGCAGCGATCCTGTTCACCCGGTCCAAGGGTGGCAATTGGCTCTCGGCGCTCGACCTGATGGGGGCCGTGGCCACTATCGGCATCTTCCTTGTGCGCATCGCCAATTTCATCAATTCCGAGCTCTATGGCGCGCCCACCGACCTGCCCTGGGGCGTGGTGTTCCCGACCGACCCGCTGCAGGTCGCCCGCCATCCCAGCCAGCTCTATGAAGCGGCAATGGAGGGACTGCTGCTGTTCCTCATCATTCGCGTGGCGACACACGTGTTCTACGCCCTGCGCAAGCCGGGCCTCGTCGCCGGCATATTCGGCATCGGCTATGGGGTCTCGCGCATTCTTGTGGAACTGGTTCGCCTGCCCGATATCCAGATCGGCTATCTCTATGGCGGTTGGCTGACCATGGGCATGGTCTTGAGCCTGCCCATGGTTGTCGCGGGGCTGGGTCTGGTGATCTTTGCGCTGACCCGCCCGGAGAACAAGCTGCGCCCTTGAACGGCGGGATTTGAACACCCCTCCTGCCCCGACAAATCGGAATTATTGACGTGAACCCGACCCTTTCGCTTTCCGACCAGATCGACCTGCAGATTCGCACCACGGGGCCCATTTCGGTGGCAACCTATATGGGCCTCTGCCTGACGCATCCGACCAAGGGCTATTATCGTGCCCAGAACGCCGTCGGCGCCGATGGCGATTTCATCACCGCGCCGGAGATTTCGCAGATGTTCGGCGAGTTGATCGGGTTTTTCCTGGTCAATCTCTGGCAACAGATGGACGAGCCAAAGCCCTTTACCCTGCTGGAGCTGGGGCCGGGGCGCGGCACGCTGATGGCCGATATCATGCGCGTTGCCTGTCGCGCGCCGGGCTTTCGCGAGGCGGTGCAATTGCGGTTGTTCGAAACCAGCCCGGTGCTGATCGCTCAGCAGAAGCAGCGCCTGGCTGCGTATGATGCGCAATGGATCGAGTCCTTCGACCAGTTGGGCGATACCCCGCTCATGGTGGTGGCCAATGAATTCTTCGATGCGCTGCCGATCCGACAGTTCGTGCGCAAGGATGACGGCTGGCATGAGCGCCAGATCGGCCTGGCCGATGGCCAGCGCGTCTTCGGCCTGTCGCCGACGCCGATTCCAGCCGAGTCCATGCCGCCTGCGGCGGCGGATGCAGCGCCGGACAGTGTGTTCGAGGTGCATTTTGCCAGCGGCGAAGTGATGTCCCGCCTGTCCCGCGCCATTGCCCGCCAGGGTGGCGCCATGCTGGCCATCGACTATGGCTATGCCCACAGCCAGACCGGCGAAACGCTGCAGGGCGTGCGCAACCACGCTTTCGCCGATGTCCTGTCCGATCCCGGCGCGGTCGATCTCTCTGCCCATGTCGATTTTGCCGTGCTCGGCGGCGCCGCACGTCAGGCGGGGCTTGCGGCCCAGCCGCTGGTCACCCAAGGCGAATTTTTGACCCGGCTTGGCATAGGCGAACGGGCAAGCGCCCTGGCCCGGGCCAATCCCGAGGCCGCCGCCGATGTGCGCCTGGCCGAGGAGCGGCTGACCAGCGCCCAGCAGATGGGCGAGCTTTTCAAGGTGTTCTGCGCCCATAGTCCGGGCCTGGTGCCGCCGGGATTTGTGGCGTGACTGGGTTCAGCACCAGCACTGGACTTGCTGCCGTGCCGCATGGCTTTTTCGGCCGCGAAGGCGGGGCGTCGCTGGGCGATTTCGCGGGCAATAATATGTCGACCGCCGTGGGCGACGATGCCGAAGCGGTGGCGGCCAATCGCGCCGGGGCGCTGGCGGCACTCGGCTTTGCGCCCGATGCCCTCTGCCTGTTACGGCAAGTGCATTCGGCCCGGGTCGAGACCATTACCGGCCCCATCGCGCCCGGCACGATCGAGGCCGACGCCATGGTCACCGACCGGCCCGGTCTGGTGCTGGGCATTCTCACCGCCGACTGCACGCCGATTCTCTTGGCCGACGCCGAGGCCGGGGTGGTCGGGGCGGCCCATGCCGGCTGGCGGGGCGCGGTGGACGGCATTGCAGCGGCGACCGTAAAAGCCATGGTGACGCTGGGGGCCGAGCCATCGCGGATCACCGCCGCGATTGGGCCCACCATTACCCAGCCCAATTACGAAGTGGGCGAGCAATTCCGCGCCGATGTGCTGGCCCTTCACCCCGATGCCGACCGCTATTTTGTGACGCCGCCGGGCGGCAAGCCGCATTTCGACCTGCCAGGGCTGGTCGAGGAGCAGTTGCGCGCCGCCGGAATCGCGACGGTCGAGCGCGTGGGTGGCTGCACCTATGGCCAGCCGGAGCGCTATTTCTCGCATCGCTTCGCCACCCATCGCGGAACGGGCACCGGGCGGCAGATTGCCCTGGTTGCAACCCGGTAACCCATTTTCTTCTGTCATCCATTTGTTGCGTTGTCAGGCAGGCAGCGACAAGCTAAAGCTGCCCGCGAAACTGGATGGTCCTCCCCCAGGACCCGTTGAGACAGGATCGCGTCCATGAAGCTGGTGACCGGCAACTCCAACCGCCCGCTGGCTCAGGCTGTCGCCAGCTATCTCGAACTCCCCCTGACCGATTGCACGGTGAAACGCTTCGCCGACAACGAGGTCTATGTCGAGATCCACGAGAATGTGCGTGGCGAGGACGTCTTCATCCTGCAGTCGACGAGCTATCCGGCCAACGACAACCTGATGGAATTGCTCATCATCGTCGATGCGCTGCGCCGCTCCTCGGCGCGCCGGATCACCGCGGTGCTGCCCTATTTCGGCTATGCCCGCCAGGATCGTCGCGCCACCGGCCGCACCCCGATTTCGGCCAAGCTGGTGGCCAATCTGATCGTGGAAGCCGGCGTCAATCGCGTCATCACGCTCGATCTGCATGCCGCCCAGATCCAGGGCTTTTTCGATATTCCGACCGACAATCTCTATGCCGCGCCGATCATCACCCGGGACATTCTCGACAATTACAAGCTCGAGAACACCATGATCGTCTCGCCCGATGTCGGCGGCGTGGCGCGTGCCCGTGCCGTTGCCCAGCGCCTCGGCACCGATCTCGCCATTGTCGACAAGCGCCGTCCGCGCGCCGGCGTCTCCGAGGTGATGAACATCATCGGTGACGTGTCCGGACAGGCCTGCATTCTCATCGACGATATCGTCGATAGCGGCGGCACCCTGGTCAATGCGGCTGAGGCCCTGCTCAAGGCCGGCGCCAAGGAAGTATCGGCCTATATCACCCATGGCGTGCTGTCGGGCGCCGCCTCCGAGCGTATCGCCGGCTCCAAGCTCAAGGAACTGGTGGTGACCGATTCCATCGTCGACACCGAAGCGACCAAGCTCGCCGCCAATATCCGGCGCATGAACATCGCTCCGCTGATCGGCGAGGCCATTGCCCGCACCGCCAGCGAACAGAGTGTGTCGAGCCTGTTTGACTGATGACTCCCCTGCCCGAGGCAGATCGCCTGGTCTTCCGCCGGTTCCAGACCAGCGACCAGGCGGACGTTAGGGCGCTGTTTGCCGACGATTATGCGGCGCAGTTTTATCCAACCTATCAGGACCAAGCGGCCGCCCTGCGCTGGATCGACTGGAACCTCGACAATTATCGCGAATATGGCTTCGGCCTTTGGGCGATCTGCGACAAGTCCGGCGCGTTTGTCGGCGATTGCGGCCTCACCTGGCAGAACACTGACCGCGGACGCCAACTTGAACTCGGCTATCACGTCACCCAGAACCATCGCGGCCACGGCTATGCCATCGAGGCGGGGCGCGCCGTGCTCGCCTGGGGCTGGGACAATACCGACGCCCCGGACATCGTCTCGATCGTGGCGCCGGAGAATATGGCCTCGATTCGCAGTGCCACGAGATTGCACCAGGGCTGCCGCAGCTATACCAAAGCCGACGGCAGCCGCCGGCTGCTGTTTTATACGACGCGACCAGGCTTACTTGAGGATTAACTGCAGCTTGCCGGCCGCATAGGCGGTGCCGCAATCGGTGGCATCATGCATGATGTCTTCCTCGAGCAGCGGCGTGGCGGTCATGCCTTCGCCGGTGAAGCGCATGTCGTCGCACTCTCCGTCGTTCGCATATTCGCCCTTGTCGTCGCCGAAATCGGGGACGCCATTGTCGTCGATGCCGCGCAACCTGATCGTGCCGGCCTCATAGGCGGCGCGGCAGTCGGTGGCGTCGTTGAGAATGTCGTCGCTCAACAGGAAGGTGCGCGTCATGCCCTTGCCCTCGAAGCGCGGGTCGTCGCATTCGCCGTCATTGGCATATTCGCCGCCATCGGTGCCGAAGGAGAATTTCGGGGCGGCATGGGCGGGGATTGGAAACAGCGCAAGAGTTGCAAGAGCGACGGCAAAAGCGGCACTGGATTTCATTTTTAGTCCTAAATCGATCAATGAAGTGCGCATCAGCAGCGCGCCTTCTGACGAAAATGTGACCGACCATGCCTCGCGACGCGAAATCCCCCGGTTTTGCGTGGCTGAGGAGTGCTCAACTTCCTTGCCCAGCCAGGACAAATCCTCTATAGCCCAGCCCCATGAAGCGCTCGTCACCCCTGGAGGACGGGCGCGTATGTCGTTGTGATGACGCATACACCAACCCAATGGATGTTTTCCATGGCTGAGACCAAGGTGCTCAAGGCACAGGCGCGCAACGGAGTGGGCAAGGGGGCCGCTCGCGAAGCTCGTCGTCAGGGACTCGTTCCCGCTGTTATTTATGGTGACAAGAAGCCCCCCGTCACCGTGTCCGTCGCTTACAAGGACGCCCACAAGGCGATCTATGCCGGCGGCTTCAAGTCGCACGTCCTGAACCTGGACGTCGATGGCACCATCCACAAGGTGATCCCGCGCGATTACCAGCTCGACGTGGTCAAGGACCAGCCGATGCACATCGACTTCCTGCGCGTCTCTGGCAATGCCAAGCTGACCGTGGAAGTGCATGTGAACTTCGTCAACGACGAGAAGAGCCCCGGCCTCAAGCGTGGCGGCACCCTCAACGTCGTGCGTCACACAGTCGAAGTGCTGGCTCCCGCCAACGCCATTCCCGACGAGATCACCGTTGATCTCTCCGGCTATGAAATCGGCGACTCGATCCACATCTCGGCCGTGACCCTGCCCAAGGGCGTGACCCCGACGATCACCGACCGCGACTTCACCATCGCGACCGTCGTTGCTCCGTCGGCGCTCAAGTCGGCCGGTGACGAAGGCGAAGAAGAAGCCGCTTCCGAAGAGTAAGTCTTCCGGATTGGCAAACCTGTTTGAGGCGGCCCCACGGCCGCCTCAGTCATTTGTAAGGCTTGGACCCATGAAACTGCTCGTCGGCCTCGGCAATCCCGGCAACCAATATGCCGGCAATCGCCACAATATCGGCTTCATGGCTATCGACGCCATCGCCTCGGCCCATGGCATTTCCGGCTGGAAATCCAAGCATGCGGGCCTGATCGCCGAGGGCAATATCGGCAATGAGCGCGTGCTGCTGCTCAAGCCGCAGACCTTCATGAACAAGTCCGGCGACAGCGTGCAGCAGGTGACGCGCTTTTTCAAAATCCCGGTTGGCGAGGTCATCGTCTTCTACGACGAACTCGACCTGGCGCCCGGCAAGGTGCGGGTCAAGATCGGCGGCGGCAATGGCGGCCATAATGGCCTGAGGTCCATCGATCCGCAGATCGGGCTCGACTATAAGCGCGTCCGCCTCGGCATCGGCCATCCCGGCAAGGAATTCGTCACCCCGCATGTGCTGGGCGACTTCGCCAAGTCAGACAAGGCCTGGCTCGATCCGCTGCTCGACGAGATCGCCCGCCAGGCGCCCCTGCTGCTCAAGGGCGACGACAACGGCTTCATGAACAAGCTGGCGCTGGCCGTGCAGGGTGGCGAGGAGGAAAAACCGGCTGCGGCCTCCAAGGCTTCGGCCGCCAAGCCCGCCCAGAGCCATATCCGACAGGCGCGCCCCGCCAAGCCGCAGGCTGAGATGCCCAAGAGCGGCCCCATGGCCGACATGCTCAACAAGCTCTTCGGCAAGGGCGAGTAGCGCGCTTCTACGGGTTCGCGGCTAGATTCCGGGCATGCCAAATACCCGCTTGGCCTCGTGGCCGAGCGGTTGCACGGTAACGGACGGCCAGTGGCCCAGAAAGTCGAACGTTCAAAGACATGAGCCACTGGCCGTTCGTCACGGTATCGGCTTGCTTAAGGGGTCTGGTCTCAGGCGGAACCAATGTTGCAGGTCCGGCTGCCAAATTTCTACCCCGGCAGGGGAGCGCCCTCCCCGTCCGATCCTTCCCGCCCGGCCCTGCGTCGGGGCCGCGTGTGTAACGGGAATGAGCGGATTATGCCGCAGGGTTTTCGGGCGGGGATAAGTTTGTTGTTGTGCAGGGTCCGAGCACCTTGGCGAGCGAAGAATACATCGCCTTGCCACCAGCGGAAGGCGCGCCGCGAAAGACCTCGGCCTGCTAGAGCGTTTCACGGTCTGGTTGACGCGGCTCCATCGCCCCCTCCCCTTGAGAGGGAGGGAGGCAAAAGCGCTTTGGGTCCACCTCTGTTTGAAATGGTCTAGCCAAAAAGACCCGATGCCGGAATGAGGATCGGCAGATTGACCAGGAGGTGCAGCAGCATGCAGGCTGGCAGATTGCGCCGCCGCAGATAGAGCGCATAGATCATGACGGTGCCGCCACCGTGATAGAGAAACCAGGTGGGGCCGAAAAAGGCCAGGTGCGGGGCAACAAAGATGGCAAAGCTGACCGCCGGCCCGATCCAGCGCGAGGCTGTCAATTCGTTGATCCGCTCGATCGGATAGCCGCGATAGAGAACTTCTTCGGTGATGGCCGCCGTGACGATCATGGCAACAAGAACCGGGATCGGCAGGGCCACGAGGCTCGCCGTGCCAGGATCGTCTGCTGGCGGCAAAAGGGTCATGGCGAGCCACGACCAGGCCATCGCGATGCCCCAATAGAAAAGGGCGGTCTCGATGTCCTTGCCATCCGGACGCCTGATCAGGATCGACGCCAGCGTCCGTCTTTCGACAAGGATAATGAACGCGACGACGGCGAGAACAGCCAGCCAATTCCACAGGATGATGGATGCCGGCCCCTCGGGCCCGACATCAAGACCCCACCAGCGAAGCAGCGGGTTGACGTAGCTCGGGAAATAGCAAATCACCAATCCGAGCAGGATGATAGCCGATCTCTTTATCACCGGACGAGTGTCCGATAGATCGCATCGGGTGGCAATAGCCCAGCGCATATTCTTGGTGTCGCTGCCGTGGCATCGGGCCGAGGTCGCGCAACGGATCGCCGCCGTGACAAATTGGGTCGGCATTGGTAAGTGCCGCAGCGGGAGGACCATGATGATCAGTTTTCGAGGCCACATTCTACTGCTGTCGGGCCATCCTGGCTCCGGAAAAACCACGACGGCCGAGGCGCTGGCGCACCTGCCCGGCGGGCCCAAGGTGCATCTGCATTCCGATGATTTCTGGGGCTATATCAAGCATGGCCATATCGACCCCTGGCTCGAAGAGGCGCATGAGCAGAACCGCATGATCATGCAGATCGCAGCTGACGTCGCTGGCCATTATGCCCGCCACGGCTATTTCGTGGTGCTCGATGGCGTGGTGCGGCCGAGCTGGCTGCCGGCCTTTCAGGCATTGGGCCTGCCGCTGCACTATATCGTGTTGCGCACGACTGCCGCCGAGGCGATCGATCGGTGCGTTCTGCGGGGCGGTGATAGCCTGAGCGACCCGAATGTGGTCGCAGACCTGCATGCCGAATTCATGGCGCTGGGGCCATTCGAGGCGCATGTCCTCTCGGTTTCCGGGCAGGATCGAGATGGAGCGTTGAAGTCGGTCGTGGATGCGCTGCAGTCGGGCCGGTTCGGGGTTGCGGAATAGAGGCGGCGGGGGCGTGTTGAGAACCGCCTTAACTGCTCTTTCGCCTCCCTCCCCCTTGTGGGCCTGGGAATGAGGGGGCAGGCGCTGATCCATCCAGGACTTCGTTCATTGATGGGAGTTTGCTGAACCTGCAGCACCCCCACCTAACCTCCCCCTGTAGAAGGGGGAGGGAGAGCAGGAGCCGAAGCCGAAGCGCCTCCCAATGCGCCCAAAGTGAACACCTCCCTCCCCTTGTGGGGAGGGAGGACGAGGGCCAAGGGGCCGGATTATGGCCTACGCCACCTGCGCTTTGCGGGGGCCGCGGGCCCATTCGGGGAGCCAGGTGCCGTGGGCGGCGATGAGGTCATCGACGAGGTTCCAGATCTGGTCGAGATCGAGCTCGGCCGCCGTATGCGGGTCCATCATCGCAGCGTGGTAGATGTGCTCGCGATTTTCCTCGATCAGCGCGCGGACGGTGAGTTCCTGCACATTGATATTGGTGCGGATCAGCGCCGTGAGCTGGGGCGGCAGCTCGCCGATATAGGTGGGTTGCAGGCCATTGTCGTCGACGAGGCACGGCACTTCGACGGCGGCCGCATTGGGCAGCGAGGTGATGACGCCATTATTGCGCAGATTGCCGTAGATCACCGAGGGTTCGCCGGTCCACACCGAATTGACGATGGAGCTGGCATATTCCTTTGAGGCCTTCACCTCGATGCGGTTGGCATTGCGATATTCCTCGCTGGTGCGCTTCCAGCTGGCGATCTGCTCGACGCAGCGCTTGGGATATTCGTCCAGCGGAATGCCGAATTTCTCGATGATGTCTTCGCGGCCCTCCTTGATGAAATAGGGCGTGTATTCGGCGAAGTGCTCGGAGCTTTCGGTGACGAAATAGCCCAGCCGCGTCATCATCTCGTAGCGCACCTTGTTGGGGCAGCGCGGGTTCCAGCCCGGCTTGGGCGCGCGGCCTTCGGCATAGGCGCGATGCAGGTCCGGATAGAGGTTCTTGTAGCTGCCATCGGGCTGGCGATGCTCGAAATTGAGGTAGAAGGCCATGTGGTTGATGCCGGCCGAGCGATAGCGGATTTCCTCGTAGGGAATGCCGAGATCGTGCGCCAGTTCATGCGCCGTGCCCTGCACCGAATGGCAGAGGCCAACCTGCTTGATGGTCGGGTACTTTTCCGAAATGGCCCAGGTGTTGATGGCCATCGGGTTGACATATTGCAGCATGATCGCATTGGGCGCCACCTCGAGCATATCCTCGCAGATGCTCCACAGATGCGGCACAGTGCGCAGGCCGCGCATGATGCCGCCGACACCCAGCGTATCGGCAATGGTCTGGCGCAGATTGTATTTCTTGGGCACGTCGAAATCGACGACAGTCGAGGGCTCGTAGCCGCCGATCTGGAAGCAGACGACGACGAAATTGGTGCCATCCAGCGCCTGCCGCTGATTGTCAAAGGTCTTGACGGTCGCCGGCACGCCCAGCGTGTTGACCAGCTTGCCGGCAATGACCGCGCTTTCCTCGAGCCGGGTCGGATTGATGTCCATGAGCCGGATTTCGGCGCCGGCAAGCGCGGGGCGCTGCAGGATGTCGCCGACAATGTTCTTCATGAACACCGACGAGCCGGCGCCGATGAAAGTGATTTTGGGATTTGCCATTTGGGGAATGCTCCGGGAGTTAGGCGGCAATTTCGAACGCGGCGCGCACAAGGCGACGCGTGTAATCGGTTTGGGGGTTAATCAGGACTTCGTTCACTGGCCCCTGCTCCACGATCTTGCCGTGTTGCATCACCATCACCCGGTGACAGAGGGCCCGCACGACTTTGAGATCGTGCGAAATGAAGAGGTAGGAGAGACCCTTCTCGTCCTGCAGCTTGCGCAAGAGGTCGATGATCTGGGCCTGGACGGACAGGTCGAGCGCCGAGGTCGGCTCGTCGAGCAGGATGAATTCCGGCTCGAGCGCGATCGCCCTGGCGATGGCGATGCGCTGCCGCTGCCCGCCGGAGAATTCGTGCGGAAAGCGCGCCAGGATATTGTCGGGCATGCCCGCATCCTTCAGCGCCTGCTGCACGCGCTCGCCGCGTTCACGCCCATTGGCACCGATGCCGTTGACGATCAGCCCCTCTTCGATGATCTGACGGATCGACATGCGCGGATTGAGCGACGCGAAGGGGTCCTGGAAGACGATCTGCATGCGGCTGCGCAGCGGGCGCATGGCCTTGCGGTCCTTGCCATCGATGCGTTCGCCATCAAACCAGATCTGGCCACCCTGATTGTTGATCAGCCGGATCAGCGCCTGCCCGAACGTGGTCTTGCCCGAGCCGCTCTCGCCAACGATCCCCAGCGTTTCATTGCGCATGAGCTTTATGTCGAGATTATCGACGGCCTTGAGCTCGAAGAAATCGGGTTTGAGGAAGCTGCCGCGCTTGAGCGTGAAGGCGACCTTCACCTCCTTGCCCTCGAGCACGGTGTCATGGACGCCCTCGGCCAGTGGCAGCGCCGTGCCGCGCGGCTCGGAGGCGAGCAGATGACGCGTATAGGCATGCTGCGGATTGGCAAACAGGGCCGCTGTCTCGTTATGCTCCTGCACCCGCCCGTTCTGCATCACATAGACATATTCGGAGAACTGCCGGACGATGGTCAGGTCATGGGTGATGAGGATCACCGCCATGCCGTACTTGTCCTTGAGGTCCTTGATCAGGTTGAGGATCTGCGCCTGCACGGTGACGTCGAGCGCCGTGGTCGGCTCGTCGGCGATCAGCACGTCGGGGCGATTGGCCAGGGCCATGGCGATCATGACGCGCTGGCGCTGGCCGCCCGAAAGCTGGTGCGGATAATTGTTGAGACGGGCGCGCGGCTCGGGGATCTGCACTTCCTCGAGCAGTTTTTCGGCCCGGTTCATCGCCTCCTGCCGCGACACGCGGTTATGCAGGTGGATGATTTCGCAGATCTGCTGGCCGATCGTATAGACCGGATTGAGCGAGCTCATCGGCTCCTGGAAGATCATGGCAATGTCATTGCCGCGCATCTTGCGCATGTCGCGATCGCTCATGGTGACGACATCCCGGCCCGCCAGGGTGATGCGTGTCTCCGGCAGGATGGTGGCGCGTTTGGTGAGGAGCTTCATGATGGTGCGGGCGGTCACCGACTTGCCCGAGCCGCTTTCCCCGACCAGGGCAATGGTCTCGCCCTTGTGCAATTGGAAGGACACGTCGCGCACGGCGTGCACCGTCCCGCCCTCCACCTTGAAGTCGACTCCGATATTGCGGGCATCGAGGATCAGCTCGCGCCCATGAGTACCCAGATCGTGCCGTTCGGCGGGCGCCAGATTGGTGGTGCTCATCGCGCGCTCCTTAATAGGGGTCCACCGCGTCCCGCAGTCCATCGCCCAGGGCGTTGAAGGCGAAGACGGTGATCAGGACGAAAATCACAGGGGTGAGGATCCAGGGATAGGAACCGATCACCGAGAAGGTGCCGGTGTCCTGCAGCATCAGGCCCCAGGAAATCAGTGGCGGTTTCACCGCAAAGCCGAGGAAGCCGAGAAAGCTCTCGAGCAGCACCACGGCCGGGATGGCGAGGGTGATCGAGACGATGATGTGGCTGAGCACATTGGGCAGGATATGGCGCAGGATGATGCGCCGGTCGGACGCGCCGACGGCAATGGCCGCGCGTACATATTCGATGCGCGCCAGCGACAGGGTCTTGGAACGCACTTCGCGGCTCAGTTGCGCCCAACCCAGAACCGCCATGACGAAGATGACGAAGGTGAGGAACACATTGGACGGGGCAGTGACCGGGATCAGCGAGGTCAGCGCCAGATAGAGCGGCAATTGCGGGAAGGCGAGGACGAATTCGACGAAGCGCTGCACCCAGGCATCGAGCCGCCCACCAATATAGCCGGAGGTAATGCCGACCAGCGTACCGACAATGGTGGTGATGGTGACCACCGCCAAGGCGATCATCAACGATATGCGCGAGCCGATGATCCCGCGCGAGAGAATGTCGCGCCCGAATTTGTCGGTGCCCAGAAGCTGCAGCGGCCGGCCATCGGTCGAGCCGAAGAAATGGATGTTCGAGGGGATCACCCAGAGGATGTTGTAGCTATAGCCCTCGACGAAGAAGCCGACCGGGGTGGGATCGTCCTTTACCGGCCCGGTCAGGGGCTGGAAGGTGATCGGATCGAACTCGCCGGTATCGCCGATGGGATAGATATGGGGGAGCAGGCTGAAATTGCCGGCCGCGTCCTCGAAGGCAATCAGATCCGGCGGGGCGAAGGGCAGATTGGTCTGCTTGGGGTCCATCGGCGCGAAGAAATCAGCGAAGATCGACATGATGAGCAGCGCTGCGACCAGCACCAGGCCGATCATGCCCATGGGCGAGCGGCGGAAGCGGCGCCAGACCAGCGTGGCATAGGTCTCGTTGCCCGAGCCGTGACGGCCGACGACAGGCGCCACATCGGACTCTTCGGCCGGCGTCGGCTGGGGGCCACCCGCGACGTCGGTGGGCAGGGGAATGGACGAATGGGTGTCGGTGCGGCTCATTCCGTGCCTCCTCCGAGACGAATACGCGGATCGAGGGCGACCAGCAGCAGGTCGGCGATGATGTTGCCGATGATGAGCGTGGTGGCGAGCACCAGCATGAAGCTGGCGGTGACGAAAACGTCGCCCACCGCCATGGAGCCGACAATGGCGGGACCGACAGTGGCAAGGCCGAAGACGATGGCCACTTCGATTTCGCCGGTGAGCATGTAGGGCAGAACAACGCCCTGATAGGCCACCAGGGGATGGAGCGCATTGGGCACGGCATGGCGCATGATGACGGCGCCTTCCGGCAGGCCCTTGGCGCGCGCCGTCTCGACATATTGGCTATTGAGCACATCGAGAAGATTGGCGCGCATGACGCGCATATTATAGGCGAGCCCACCGAAGGTGGCGATGAAGACGACTGGCCACACATGGGCCACCAGATCGACGAACCGCCCCCAGCCCCAGGGCTGACCGCCCCAATATGCGGAGTTGAAACTTCCGATTTCGTTCACACCGATGCGGAACACCAGCACATACATGATGATGATGGCGAAGAGGAACCGCGGGATGGTCATGCCCAGAAAGGAGATGATGCCAAGCAGCGTATCGACCCAGCTATATTGGCGGGTGGCGGCGATGATGCCGAGGCCGATGCCGAGCAGCGAGGCCAGGATATGGCAGACCAGCGCCAGGAGAATGGTCGGCGGCAGGCGCTCGGCGATCACATTGCCAACCGGCTTGTTGTAATAGAGCGAATGGCCGAAATCGAAGCGGGTGACGATGCCGGTGATCCAGCGGAAATACTGGATGATCAGCGGGTCGTTTAGGCCATTGGCCTGGCGATAGGCTTCGGCCTGGATCTCGGCCAGGTCGGGCCGCACGCCGCCCTGGTTGATCAGCATGGACCGGATATAGTCCGCATAGTCGCCCGGAGGCGCCTGGATGATGGCGAAGGTCACGATGCTGAGCAGGAACAGCAGCGGTATGGCGCCAAGAATGCGGAAGGTCAGAAATCGAAGCATTTGCGCCCCTTATATCGAGGTAAGTCCCTTACCCCTTGTCAGTGCCCCACCGGTTGTCATCCCGGACTTGAGCCGGGATCCATCTCCAAATGTCAGGATGGTCCCCGGCCTCCGCCGGGGTGACTATCGAGTGAGTTCAGCGGCCTCTGCACTCTCGATGCGTATCGAGTTGGGTCAGCCTGGCCCGCCCCCGATGGAGGTCAGGAGGAAGAGGGGCGGCGCGAACCGCCCCTCATGGATTGCGATCAGACGGCGCCGGCGCCGCCAGGCTCGCCCGGAAGCGTTTCCGGATGCAGTTCGTAATTGCCCTGCTTGTCTTCCGGCACGAAGACACGCTCACGGATGATGTTGTCTTCAGCCCAGTTGAACATGAAGATCGGAGCACCGGCCGGGATATTGGCAAAGCGCTTGTTGATGATCAGCGCACCCGGATATTGGGTGAGGCCCACCGAATAGACATTTTCGGTGAAAATGCGCTGATACTGCTTCATCAACTCTGCGCGTTCGGCATTGTCGCTGGTGGCGATGAACTGGTTCACTACATCGACCAGTTCCTGCTCGAATGGCAGGAGATCGAGTGTGCCGTCGGAACCCGCACGATGGAACGGGAAGATGCGCGGACCGGTCGGCGCGAGTGCCGCCGTATTCTGCACCACCGCGACCATTTCAGCGGTCTGGCGTTCCACCGACCAGTCGAAAGTGCCGGCCTGGGCCATGTCGTCACGCGCCGTGCCCTGCTGCAGATTGCCGATGACGCGCAGCCCCAGCGGCTCCATCTGGGCGATGACGCCTTCGGCCAGATTGCTGTCGGTGCCATAATCGGAATTGGCGAGGACGGTGATCTCCACATCGGCGCCATTGGCGGTGCCGGCGGGGAAGTTGCGGATTCCATTGCCATCGGTGTCGATCAGCCCGAGATCGTCGAGCAGCTTGTTGGCCGCTTCCAGATTGTAGGGATAATAGACGGTCGAGTCCTTGTCGTAGTAGGTGGTGCCGGCATAGAGGCCGCCCGGATAGATGGCGGTGAACGGACCCCGCACCAGCGAGTCGCCCAGCCGCTGACGATCCAGCGCGATGGAGACGGCCTTGCGGAAGTCGAGATTGCGGTTGAGCTCGCGCACGGCCTGGGCACGGGCATCGGGCTCACCCCAGCCATTGGCCGAGAAGTTCATGCGCAGCGCATAGCCGATGGTGCGGGCACCGAACTGCAGGCGGGCCGGAGCGGCTTCCTCGGCCGAGCGGCGCAGGGATTCCACATAACTTTCAGCCTGTTCGAGGTTGGAGAAGTCGCCCGAGCCGGCCACGGCCTGAACATCACGATCGGCCCAGGTCGAGAGGCGATAATGCATCTCGTTGAGATAGGGCAGCTGGTTACCGTTTTCGTCGACCTTCCAGTAATAGGGGTTGCGGCGCATGACGATGATGTCGTCCGGCCGGTATTCCACCGGCACCCAGGCGCCCATGACCGGCATGTTCATATATTCGGGCGGGAAGGCGTTCTTGTACTGCTCGTAGGTATTGCTCGAGTATTTCGGATGCTGCGGTTTCAGCATGTGGCTGGGGCCCGGGCAGAAGGTGCCATAGGCCATAGTGTAGAGATATTGGGTGGGGAAGGCTTCCTGGAACGTCCACTTGATGGTGTAGGCGTCAATGGCCTCAAGCGTCGTGCCCACGCCGAAGGATTCGGGCGTCGCGCCGTTGAGCGGGGTGACATTGGGATCGTTGACGTTGTCGTTCCAGTAGAACATCACGTCTTCGCTGTCGAACGGATCGCCGTCGGACCATTTCGCACCCTCGATCAGGTGCATGGTCAGTTCCTTGCCGTCCTCGGACCATTCCCAGCTCTTGGCCAGGTTCGGCATCGGCTCGAGCTCGTCGGCCTTGACCATGAACAAAGGACCGGTGCGCGTCAGACATTCGGAAAGCCCGATATCGATGCCGCCCCAGCCCTGGCTCTGGCCGCCAATATAGTTCCAGCCTTCCGGCCGGCCGCCGATGACGTGGCGCATGGTGTCGCCATAAACACCAATGCCGTCGGGCATATTGCCGGCCTTGTAGACCAGCGGCTCCTTGGGCAGGCGCTCGGCGACGGGCGGCAGCGTGCCGGCATCGACATATTTCGAGGTCACCCAATCGGGCTCGTGATATTCCGGCAGCGCCTTGTATTCCTGGATGTCAGAAATGCTGACAAAGACCGGCTCGCTCTGCGCGGCAAACTCCGGCGGATCGGGTAGCTCGCCGGTCAGCTCCTGCGCCGGCAGGGCCAGCATGGAAACGGACAGCAAAAGTCCTGCCCCGCCAAGGGCATAGATAGGCTTTCTCAATAGAACCTCCCATTTTTGCCGGGCTGGCGACATTGCTGTCGTGGCCGCTCACTCCCTCGGCCATTCCCCGTGCATGAGCAAAGCCTACGCCTTGCCACGCGGGAAACAATCCGGAATGATAGAGACTAGTTCCGGGTTTCTAAGATCGAGCGCAAAAGTATGATTGAAGAGGAAATCGGCAGGGTACCCACCTCGGCGCGCGAGAAACCGCCCCGCCCCACCCCAAGGCCGGACCGGCGCTTTTATGCCACCGGCAAGGCCTTCGGCCGCTTCGGCATTCGCGCCTTTGCGCCCCAGATCATGGCCCAGCCGCACACCCATGGACATATCGAATTCAACTGGCTGACCCAGGGCGAGATGGACTACGTCTTCGATGGCGGCCCGGTGACCGTGGGGCCGGACCGGCTCATCGCCTTCTGGGCCGGCATTCCGCACCAGACCACCGACCTGCGCGCGGTGGGCGATGGCAAGCAGCTCAATATCTACCTGCCCATGGACGCTTTTCTCGAAATGCCGCAACTGGGCCGGCTGACCGAGACGCTGATGGGCGGCGGCGTCATCCAGCTATCGCCCGAATGCATCGGGCTCGACACGCTCGAACGCTGGCATGCCGATTATCGCAGCGGCAATTCTCTGCGCACCGACCTGGTGCGCGCCGAGATCGGCACCATGTTCCGCCGCGCCGCCATTACCGGCTGGGACACGCTGTTGCCGGCCTGGGTGGAACGCTCGGGCACGCGCACCCGCACCTCGACCCCGGTGCGCTATGTGGTGCGCATGGTGCGCCATATTGTCGAGAACATCACCGATACGCTATCGGCCGAGGAGATCGCCAAGGTGGTGGGACTGCACCCCAACTATGCCACCAACCTCTTCACCAAAGTGATGCACATCTCGGTGCAGAAATTCGTCACCCGCATGCGCCTGATCCGCGCCCGCTCGCTGCTATTCGATGGCAGCCTCTCCATCGCCAATGTCGCGTTTCAATCCGGCTTTGTCAGCCAGACCCAGTTTTACGAGCATTTCCGCAATGCCTATGGGATGACGCCGAGCCAGATGCGCAAGGACACGATTGGGTAGTCGGGCGGATGGCTTTCCAAAGCTGCTGAAACAGACCATATTCTCTTCATGAGCGTTACGGTCCATATCACGCCAGAACTTGAGGCCCGCGTCGCTGCGATCGCGGAGCGGACGCGGCTGAGCCCATCAGAAATCATCGCCGATGCACTGCAGAACGGTCATTCGCTGGAGTGGCAGGAGCGCTTTGTCGAGCGGGTGGCGGCCGGGATTGCTGCTGCCGATGCGGGAGAGTTCGCCCACGACAAGGATATCAACGCCGTGCTGAGCAAATTTCGTCCAGCATGATGCGCGTGCGCTGGACAATTCCGGCCCTGCGCGACCTTGAAGAGATCGGTGGCTATGTCGCGGCGGAAAGCCCAACAGCGGCCTTCAGGCTGGTCAACACCTTACATGAGCGCACGGAGCGCATTCTCGCCGACAATCCTTCGGCAAGCCGCATGGGCAGGGTAAAAGACACCCGCGAACTGGTCTTTGCCGACTTGCCCTATATTGTCGCCTATCGCATCCGGGACGATGTCGAAGTCCTGGCGGTGATGCACACCGCCAGGGACTGGCCAGAAGATTTCGGGTAAAAGGCTGCTGCTTGCAGGCGGTCCGGTCCGTATTTGCTCAGCCTTCGTGCCATTCGAGCTGCCACTCGAGCGTAGCTCTCGCGGCCTTCGGCGTTTGCGCATCGCCACTGGCGATGCTTGTCCAAGCGGACACACGCCGAAGTCTCGTGGCCTTAAGCGCTAAAATCCCTCCACTGGAGGGATTTTGCCGCGGAGCGGCACGCGCTTAAGTGTTAAACTTGAACAGCATCACATCGCCGTCCTTGACGACATATTCCTTGCCTTCATCGCGGGCCTTGCCGGCTTCCTTGGCCGCGACTTCGCCGCCAAGCGCGACGAAATCGTCATAGGCGATGGTCTGGGCGCGGATGAAGCCGCGCTCGAAATCGGTATGGATGACGCCGGCCGCCTGCGGGGCCTTGTCGCCCTTGTGGATGGTCCAGGCACGGCTTTCCTTGGGACCGACAGTGAAATAGGTCTGCAGGCCCAGAAGATCGTAAGCTTCGCGGATCAGGCGATTAAGGCCCGGCTCGTGCAGGCCGAGGCTTTCGAGATATTCGGCCTGTTCGGCATCGGGGAGCTGGGCCAACTGGCTCTCGATTTCGGCAGATATCACCACGACACCGGCATCGTTGGCCTTGGCATAGTCGGCGACCTTGGCGCTCATGGCATTGCCGGCTTCGGCCGAGCCTTCATCGACATTGCAGACATAGAGCACGGGCTTGGAGGTGAGGAGCTGCAGCTCCTGGAAGGCCTTTTCCTCCTCGTTGGAGCGCTCGACGAAGCGCGCCGACTTGCCGTCGCGCAACAGCACCAGCGCCCGATCGATGAGATCGAGCGTGGTCTTGGCGTCCTTGTCATTGCCCTTGGCCTTCTTTTCGACGCCGGCACGGCGCTTTTCGAGGCTTTCGAGATCGGCCAGCATCAACTCGGTCTCGACCACTTCGGCATCGGCCAGCGGATCGACTCGATTGGCAACGTGGATAATGTTGCTGTCTTCAAAGCAGCGCAGCACATAGGCGATGGCGTCGCATTCGCGGATATTGGCGAGGAACTGATTGCCCAGGCCCTCACCCTTGGAGGCGCCCTTTACCAGGCCCGCAATGTCGACAAAGCTCATGCGCGCCGGCTGCACATTGATCGACTTGCCGATCTGGGCGAGCTTTTCCAGGCGCTTGTCGGGCACCGGCACCTCGCCCACATTGGGCTCGATGGTGCAGAACGGGAAATTGGCGGCCGCCGCGGCGGCGGTGCGGGTCAATGCATTAAAAAGCGTCGACTTGCCGACATTCGGCAGGCCGACAATGCCCATCTTGAAGCCCATGGGTGTCTCCGGGAATTGGTTGGGCTCCAATTGGGTCGTATCGGCCGCGATGTCAACCTAATCACCCCATCTCCTGCACGATCCGCAAAAACTCGGCATGGCCGAGCGCCTGCTTGGCGGCGGCGCGGTATTCCTTGACCAGACCATCAAAGGTCTGCTGGGCAAAACGGCGTAGCTTCGGATCGGCCTCCATTTCCCGCCGCGCCAGGTTTTGATCGAGCAGGCCCAACCCATTGAGCACGGGATAATGCAGTTGGGTCTCGATATGCGGCAAGCCGCCGAGATAGTTGGGGAAGTGGTCGTTGCGCGGCATTTCCCGCGACCAACGCGCCAGTCGCTCCCTGGTCTCGGGATGGATGCGGTTGGCGCGCACCTCGCGCCAGAACGGCGTGTCGTCGCGCTCGGTGACATAGTGCGTGTTGACGAAGGTGCGGAAGTCATCGACCTGTCGGCCGACGCGGGCATTGTAATCGTCGCGGGCAGCAGGACTGATACGGTTGGGATGGTCCATGTAACGCTGCGCGAACAGCATCATCTGTACGATAGTGCCGTGAATGGAGGTGGATTCGAGCGGCTCGAGAAAGCTCGAGGAGAGCCCGACGGCAACGCAATTGCCGATCCAGGCCTTTTCCAGCCGGCCGATCTGGAAGCGGATATCGCCGCGCACCTCGATCTCGTGGCCCAGCACGCGCTCGACTTCGTCCTTGGCCTGCTCGGGCGTCGAGAATTCGTCGGAATAGACATAGCCGCAGCCATAGCGGGTGCGCGTCGGAATCTGCCACATCCAGCCCGAACTCTGCGCCCAGGCGCGGGTATAATTGGCCAATTCCTCGCCGGGCTTTACATCCACCCAGAACGGCAGCGCCCGGTTGACCGGCAATTCATGGGCATAGCTGACCCAGGGCGCCTCGAGCGCCTTGACTATGATCTGCTTGCGAAAGCCGGTGGCGTCGATGAAGAAATCGCCCTCGAGGCGTGCATTGTCGTCCAGCACCAATGCGGTGATATCGCCGGTTTCTCCATCCCGCTCGACGCCTTCCACCTGTGCATCGACCTTGTCGACGCCTTTGGATTTGGATGCGAAGAATTTGCCCACCAATGCCTGATCGAAATGGAAGGCGTGATGGAACGGCCCCAGCGGGATCAGCGAGCCGTCGGCTTTTCTGCCATAGGGTGCTTTCTTCTGTTCGAGCAACGGCTGGAACAGATGCATGTCCTGCACCGCCCGGCCCGCGGCAACGGCATACACATTGAGATAGTCGCTAGGCGCCCCCGGCGGCGACTGAACCACCTGATGCGGGTCATCGATGGGGCCGTAATAGGTAAACCCCTTGCGGCGCCAGTCTTCGTGGCGAATGCCCAGCTTGAAGCTGGCATCGGTCTTGCGGAAGAACTCGAACTCGTCGATGCCGAAATGTTTCAGCAGCACGCGAAAGGCCGCGGTGGTCGCCTCGCCGACGCCGACCGTGGGAATGCGCGAACTTTCGACCACGGAAATCCGGAAATTCAGCCCGCGCCGCCGCGCCTCGTCCTGAATGATGAAGGCCGCGATCCACCCGGCCGTGCCGCCGCCGACGATGACAAAATGGGCTGGTATATCCATGCCGCGTTCCTCCCTGCAATGAAGCTATGGGGCGGCGGGATGGGCGACAAGACAGACGGTACCAGTTCTTAGAAAGCCGGACCTTGTAGCACGGAACTCGAATAAGCCGGCGTCGCGCTGTTAGCGTTCAGCTTCACGCTGATGCCAGATACGCAGGATATAGACCGCGTCCTGTTCAGGGTAATACCGATAGCGCGCTATGTAGCCACCATCGCCAAACGGAATGATCAGCTCGCGGATATCGGCTAGCGTCGGATGCGGACGACCAATTTCAGGGGCCGATGCCAAAGCTTTGGTATGCGCCTTGATCGCCTGAGACGCTCGCTTCGCTGCAGACGGATTTTTCTCGGACAGAAATTTGCGCGTGCGCTCGAGGTCTCGTTGAGCGGCAATGGAAAAGTTCAGGTGTGGCAAGGGGGCGCCTCTGTCTCCTCGTCAGTACCCCACGTGTCAAGCCACCCAAAAACCTCCTCCGCCGTCAAATGAAGCCCCGTTGCCTCAAATTCCTCAAGTGCTTCTACCGTAGCTTCATCGAACCGACGGCGAGCCTCCTCGCGCTCCACATAACCCCGGATGGCTTCGCGCATGATCCAGTGCGCCGAACGCTGCTTGCTCTCGGCCAGCGCCTGGATGCGCTCGCGCATATCGTCGTCGAGTTTGACAGAAACGGCCATGCCGACCTCCGGTATTACCTTTTGATACCATATATCATGATGCCATAACGCCAAAGCTGAAATTCGGCGCTCATAAATACAAGTGGCCCCGACTTTCGCCGGAGCCCATTGATGCTTGGAGGTCGCGTCTGTCAGCTATGGGCGCTGCCCAGTTCGCGGAGTTCTTCGACCGAGCGGACGCGCTTGCGGGCGGCGCCGTCCCAGTCGCGGGTCTTGACCGTGGACTTGGCAACGCGCTCCCTGGCCGCAGGCACGGCGTCGGCGAATTGCGGCAGCCACTCGGCCTGCGCCACCACCATTTCATCGACCATGGCCCAGACTTCGTCGGGCGTGCAGATGGCGCCGACCAGCGGATCGTGCAGCACGGCCAGCTTGAGCGTCTCGATATCGCCCGTCATGGCGGCCTCAACCGACAGACGCTGCACCGAAACCGACACCGAGCAGGTGGCGGCGCAGGCGGTCGGCAGGGTGATGCCCTCGATCATGTTGATGCCGAAGCGATCGACATAGCCGGGGCTCTCGATGATGGCGTCGTCAGGCAGATTGGTGATGATACCGTTGTTGCGGCGATTGAAGTGGCCGCGATAGGGGCGGCCGGTTTCGATGGCCTCGATGATGTAGCTGGCATGCTCGCTGGTGCGCTTGTATTCGCTCAGCGGCTTGGCGGCTTCCTGCTTGAACACCGGGAAATCGGTCTCGAACCAGTTACGGCGCTCGGTGGAGTAGCGGAGATAGCCGCCGGTTTCGCCATGGATCCAGTGGCTCATATCGATCCAGCGATTGATCTCGTCCGGACGCTTACGATACCAGGGCAGGTATTCGGAAAGGTGGCCATTGCTCTCGGTGGAATAGACGCCGAAGCGCTTGAGCACGTCGATGCGCACCTTCTCGGTCTTGGAATAGACCGGATGCGCCTCGAAGCCGGCGATCAGCTCGTCCTTTTCGATCTTCCGGCCCTTGGCGCGGATATCGATATACCAGGTCTGGTGATTGATGCCCGAGCAGACATAGTCGAGCTCGTCATCGGTGACACCAAGCACCTCGGCAATCTGATGCGCGCCGTGCTGCACGCCGTGGCAGAGACCGACGACATTGACGCCGCCATAGAGATCGGCAGCCCAGGTGTTCATCGCCATGGGATTGGCATAGTTGAGGAACAGCGCGCCAGGCTCCGCGACCTCGCGAATATCCTTGCAGAAGTCGAGAATGACCGGAATGTTGCGCTGACCATAGAGAATGCCGCCGGCGCAAATGGTGTCGCCCACGCACTGATCGACGCCATATTTGAGCGGGATTGAAATATCGGTGGCGAAGGCCTCGAGGCCGCCGACGCGGACGCAGCTCATGACATAGCGCGCGCCAGTGAGGGCGGCACGGCGATCGGTGGTGGCGGTAACTTTGGCCGGCAGCTTGTT
The DNA here is from genome assembly GCF_001899045.1 of Devosia sp. 63-57. Lineage (NCBI taxonomy): Bacteria > Pseudomonadati > Pseudomonadota > Alphaproteobacteria > Hyphomicrobiales > Devosiaceae > Devosia > Devosia sp. 63-57. The sequence goes on from NZ_MKUY01000003.1 coordinate 936,354, forward strand.
GACCGAGACGATGGTCTCGATGATCTGCTTCACCATGTCAAGATTGTGCGGGTTGATATCGGTGAGCGCGAATTCACACCCGGCGAATTCAGGAACTTTCAAGAGGTCGGAAATCAGGGTCTTGGTGAACCCCACCGATCCCGCGCCGATGACTGTGACCTTGAACGACATGCAATCCTCCCATGGTGCCGCGCACCCTGACTTCTGTCGCTATTGCTAGCGTCAACGCGGCGGACGGTGTAGAGAAAGCTTGTGCGAACCCGGGTAATTTTGTGCTCAAACATCTTCTCGATCACGGTCATGACCTGCGCCGCGTGGAGCTGCCGCGCAGCGTCGCGCCGCTGCATTGCATGGCCGTCAGCGCCGGCTATGAGCAGCGCATGAACGAAGTCTATTCCTGGGACGGGCTGAACCGCGGCACCGCGCCTTTCCTCGTGATCCAGCACACCACGGTGGGCGAAGGACGGCTTGATTATGCCGGCACCCAATTCCGCCTGACGCCGGGCGACACCATGCTGGTGACCATGCCGCATGCCCACCGCTATTGGCTCGAGCGGGGCGGACACTGGGAGTATTTCTGGCTGCTGCTCAATGGCCGCGAGGCCCTGCGCCTGGCGCGGGAAATACTCGACGGCGCCGGGCCGGTGCTGAAACCAGGTTCCGGACTGGTCGACCGGCTGGCAGCGGCCTGTCTCGATATTCTCACTTTGCCCGACCCGACGCCAGGCGCCGCTTCGTCCGCCGCCTATGCTGCCATGTCGGCACTGCACGACGCCGCCTTTGCGGCGCGGCCCCTGCCCGAGCGGGAACTGCCGGCGGCAATTGCACGAGTCACCGCCTATATCGACGCCAATCTGTCAGCGCCGCTGCAGGTCGAGCGCCTTGCATCGCTGGCCGAAATGTCGCGCGCGCATTTCGTGCGGCGCTTCTCGGCGGCCACCGGGATATCGCCATCGGACTATGTGCATGCCCGGCGGCTGGACCGCATCGAGCGCCTGCTGCTGGCAACGGAAATGACGGTGACCGAGATTGCGCGCGCCACGGGCTTTGCCGATGGCAATTATCTGGCTAAAGCCTTTCGACGCGCGCGCGGGCTGTCGCCGCTGCAGTTTCGCGCCACCCGCCAGGAAGCAGGCTAGCGACTTGCCCTGCGCGGGCCAGCATGGCAAAACCACGGTTGACGTATAGGGCAAGACAATGACCAATGCTGTAACCAAAGATCGCCGCCATTTCGAAGACCTCGCCATTGGCGAAGTGATCACCCTTGGCCGCACCACGGTTACCAAGGACATGATCGTCACCTTTGCGCGGGAATTCGACCCCCTGCCCTTTCACCTCGACGAGGCGGCGGCCAAGGCGAGCCTGTTGGGCGGGCTGGCCTCGAGCGGCTGGCAGACGGGCGGGCTCAGCCTGCGCATGCTGGTCGACAGCTTTCTGTCCAGGATCGCGTCCTGCGGCGGGCTGGGATTTACCGACCTCAAATGGAAAAAACCGGTCATGGTGGGCGACACCATTGGCGGCACGGTCACCATCGTTGATCTCCGGCGGTCGGGCAGTCAGCCACAATGGGGCATTGTCACGCTCGACTTCGACATCCGCAACCAGAAGAACGAGCCGGTGATGACCATGCGCCTCGCCAATCTGGTCGAATGCCGGGAGGTCGCGGCATGACCCGCTGGTTCGAGGATATCGTCATCGATGAAGAGTTTGCGCTGGGCGACCATACATTCACCCAGGACGAAATCATCCGCTTCGCCACCCAATATGATCCGCAGTATTTTCATATCGACCCCGAACTGGCCAAGGAGAGCCATTTCGGCGGGTTGATCGCCAGCGGCTGGCACACGGTGAGCATCGGGCATCGCAAGATGGTGGACGCACTCGACGCCGAAGCCGAACGGCTGCGGGCCGAGGGGCGCTCGCCGGGCGTCTCGGGGCCCTCCCCCGGCGTCAATTCGATGGAATTCAAGGCGCCGGTTCGGCCGGGAGACACGGTCAGCTACCAGCTGGTGGTGACGAGCAAGCGGCCATCCAATTCGCTGCCGGGCTGGGGACTGCTGATCAATCGCCTGACGGCAGTGAACCAGCGCGACGAACTGGTCTACCAGGCCGAGATTGTCGGCTTCTCCAAGCTGCGCGACTATCGCATGCCGCTGGGAGTGCGGCTGATGTTGATGCTGGCCAAGGTGCCGGGAATGGCGCGCATATTGCAGCGAGGCTCTTGAAAGCCCGGGGCCGCATCGGCACTCTGCATCCATGCGCCGATTCGCCCTTTGCCTTGCCATCACCGCCCTTTCCGCTGCGCCTGCTCTGGCCCAGACCTACCAAGGCAATTGGAGCTGTCGCGACGCGACCACCAATCGCGCCGGCATCCTGACCATCTATGGCAATGTCTATGGCTGGGCCTCACGCACCGTCGGCGACCCCAATTCCGGCACCGGCACGCTGACCCCCTACCAGGATGGCGTCGGCCTCAATGATGGCAATCTGCGCGCCAATGCCGGTATCCAGGCCGGCCGCACCGTCAGCGACCCCACCTATGGCGTCGCCCTGCAGCTGGAAACCGCGCAGGCGATCGTCATGCTCTGCACGCCGCGCTAAATCGCTTCAGGTTCGGATTGATGGGGCGTTAGCGGCCCATTGAGCGCTCTGCACACCCCCACCCAGCCTCCCCCTGAAGAAGGGGGAGGAGCCGCATCGCGTACTGAGACAGATATTGCCAAAAAAACAGCCTGAGCTCGGCAGGGCGCGCGCTGCAGCTCCGTCTTGGCACGTCGTGCCCGACCCACAACGCAGCCCGAGGGCGGATCGGTGGATGGGAAGCACCGTCCCAATACAAAGCGCCAAGTTGCGCTGCCGATCGTTGGGGGGCAGCGCTGAAGACCATATGCGATAGCCTTGGGGCAGGATGAGCGATCTGCTGATGACCCATGCTGACGTCAAATCTTGTTGTGCGCCAGTATTTTGGCCCGAACGTCCTGGCCAGATCGGCGCATTGGCAGCAGGCGGAAACCGCTTCGCACAGCGAGGGGGCTTGAAACTTTCGGCGATTTCGCGCATTTTCATCGCGTAACGCCGGGCCCCTCTGGTCATGGACTCTCCATGGCGATGTCGGAGTTACTCCACCTATTACATGGAGAAGGTCCGGCGATGGAATCGCTACTTGCCGCCCTATCGGGCGATTTTCTCGGTACCCCCGTCTATTTCTGGGTCGCGTTCATCGCGATCGTTATCGGCTTGCTTGTTTTCGACCTCGGCGTGCTGCATCGCGATGAGCACGAGATCGAAGCCAAGGAGAGCCTGCTGCTCTATGGCTTCTACGTCACCATTGCGCTGTTGTTCGGCGTCTGGGTCTGGTTCCAGCGTGGCGCGCAGGCCGGTCTCGAGTTTTATACCGGCTATCTGATCGAGCAATCATTGGCGATGGACAACATGTTCGTCATCGCCACCATTTTCGGTTTCCTCGGTATTCCAAGGCTTTACCAGCACCGCGTGCTGTTCTGGGGCATTCTGGGCGTGATCCTGTTCCGCGCTGTGCTCATCGGCGTCGGTGCAGCCCTGGTGCATCAGTTCGACTGGATCCTCTTCATCTTCGGCGCCTTCCTGGTGTTCACCGGCATCAAGATGTTCAGCCACCAGGACGAGGAGCCGGATCTCGAAAAGAACGGCATCTTCAAGTTCCTGCGCAAGCGGTTCCGCATCACCGATGCGCTGCGCGGCCGCAATTTCATGGTGCGCGAGCCCGACAAGAAGACCGGCAAACTGGTGCTGTGGCTGACCCCGCTCGGCGTGGCGCTGATCATGGTCGAGATCGTCGACCTGATCTTTGCCGTCGACTCCGTGCCGGCGGTGTTCGCGGTCACCCAGGACACTTTCATCGTCTATACCTCGAACATCTTCGCTATCCTGGGCCTGCGCGCGCTCTATTTCGCCCTCGCAGCGGCCATGAACCGCTTCCGCTACCTGCAGGTATCTCTGGCGGTGATCCTGGTGCTCATCGGCATCAAGATTTTCCTAGTGCCGCTCGACATCAAGATCGACACCATGCTGTCGCTGGGCGTGACCATCGGCATCCTGGCCGCCGGCGTGCTCTACTCGCTGTGGAAGACCCGCAACGAGCCCAATATCAGCGCCGAGGACGAGCCCAAGACCGGCCAGCTCGAGCCCTGATCGGCTCGGCGACCAGGCTGATCACAATAGGGGGCCGGCGGTTGACGCCGGCCCCTTGGCTTGTCTAGTCTTTGCGGACCACACGGAGGTTCTGCACGAAAATGATCTGAAAGCCCGCTCCAGACGTCTATGCCACGCTCGCCCCGCGCCTTGTGCGCGACGCTGTCGTGGTGGCTGATTGGATGCGAGAGCATTTGTGGATCACCGTGCACCGGTTCGCCTGAGGCATTTCAAAATCTGTTGAAGCCGAAGCTCTTTCCTCTCTCGCATTATCGAGGGGGATGGAGAGCATCGAGTTGACCTTTGAACGCCTCGGTATCGCGCTCCGTCTTTCCACCAGCCCGACGTCTTTTCCCGCAGTCACCGCGCGTACTTGCGCGCTCATGTCGATCGGACCAGCCCGCGCCATCTGCCGGGCGGGAAAGGATAATTCATGCCTAAAAACCAGTTCCAGCGCCCCCTCCCCGTGCGTCACAGCCATGATGTGCCGCGCCACGGCAAGCCGATACCGCCGCCGGCGAAAGCCAAGGCCAATCCGCTCGTGCGGCCGCCGGAGGCGAGCCTGCCTCCTTTGGCCGCGCTGTTGGAAAAGCCGCAGCAGAAATGATGGAAAAGAGGCCCGGCGCGACTGTGTCGGGCCTCGCGCCACTCTTGCCGCAATTGCTTATTAACGAATTGGGAGAACGACAGAGGAGATCGGCAATGGGTGCCATCCACGAAATCGTCTTCGACTGCGAAGAACCAACAACCTTGGCCGCTTTCTGGGCCAATCTGCTCGAAGGCTATTCCGTCCGCCAGAGTGACGCCGCCACCAATGCCGCCCTGAGCCTGGCCCTGGGGCTGGATCCGGAAGCCCCGACCACGGTGATGATCGACGGGCCCGGCCCCTCGATCTGCTTCCAGAACGTCGATGGCCAACGCCCCGACAATAATCGGGTGCATTTCGACGTCGACGTCTCCGACCGCGCCAGTGAGGTGGAACGCCTCAAGGCGGTGGGCGCCAGCGTCGACCGCGTCCTGCCCACCTATACGGTGATGCGCGATCCCGAAGGCAACCAGTTCTGCCTGATCGACCGCCGCGAGGCCATGGCCGCCTGAGGCGGTGGGGCCCGCATTGCTTAGGCATCTGACTATCCCGCATCACGGTGCCGCCCTCGGACTTGATCCGAGGGCGGGCGGGGGTGCCTCCAGGCGCTGATGCGTCTCAGGTTCTGGTTGCCTTCGGGATCGTGCTGACAGGCGCTGTCACGAGGCGAGGCTAGGGTTGATCCGTCCCGAGAGGAGAGACGCCATGCCCCTGATTGCCACCTGCCATTGCGGTTCGACCAAGATTGCGCTCCCGGCGCAGCCGAGCCAGGCAAAATCCTGCAATTGCAGCTTTTGTGCCCGCACCGGCGCGGTCTGGGCCTATTACAAGCCGGGGGAACTGGACTTCGTCTCGCTTGATGGCGACGCAACCTATTCCGCCAGCGGGCTCAACCAGCATCACTTCTGCAGTAAATGCGGCATGCAGACCTGGGGCGATTCGCCGGACTGGGCGTCGATGTATAATGCCGATGGTACGCCCAAGGACGGCAATGCCGGCGGCATGCCGACCGAACGCATCTATGCCGTCAATCTCAACACCGTGGACGATCTCGACTGGTCGGCCGTGGTGGTGGAAGCCGTGGACGGCCGCAGCAGCTGGTGAGGCGGCGCTTTGCGCTTAGTGCGTTTCACGTTCTGGTTGATGAGGACCTATCGCCCCCTCCCCCTTGAGGGGAGGGCCGGGGTGGGGGTCATTTAGTGATCACTGATGGACCCCCTCCCTCAATCCCTCCCCTCAAGGGGGAGGGAGGCGAAAGTGCCCAGAAACCAATTCAGGTTGAAATGGTCTAGTGCCCTTCGAAGGCGATGAGGGACTGTACCCTGACGCCTTCGGCCGCCAGCTTCGCGGCACCGCCAATATCTGGCAGATCGATGACGAAGGCGGCGTCATCGCAGCTGGCGCCGGTGCGGCGCAGCAAGCCCACCGCGGCAATGGCGGTGCCGCCGGTGGCGATCAGGTCATCGACCAGCAGCACCTTGTGGCCGGCGCTCACCACATCGGCATGGATCTCGATGGTATCGACGCCATATTCAAGCGCGTAGTTCTGGCCGATGGTTTCGCCGGGCAGCTTGCCCTTCTTGCGGATCGGGATGAAACCGACGCCCAGCGCGATGGCCACCCCAGCCCCGAAGATGAAGCCGCGCGCCTCGATACCGGCGACATGGGTGATGCCCTGCCCGCGATAGGTGGCGGCCAGTCGCTCGACGCTTTCCTTGAACCCCTCGGGATGCTCGATCAGCGTGGTGATGTCGCGGAACAGAATGCCCTTCTTGGGATAATCCGGGATGGTGCGGACGAGCGACTTGAGATCGAGAGACATCGACGGCCTTGCGGTTGGGCAGCAGGGAACAAAGGGTCCGGCGGACAGCGTCAGGGCTTGTTGCGGCCCAGCACGTGTCGGGCAATCACGCCGGCATTATAGGCGACATTGCGCGTGGTGGTGATCGCGGTTTCGCGCGCCTTGGGATTATTGACCACAGCCTGCATGCCCGCCCGCACCACCGGATGGCGGCTGACGGTGATCGCAGCGCTGACAACGGTGACCGCAAGGCGAATGGCCGACATGGCATGATCCTTTGTGACTAACCCAAATATCACGGCAGGAGCCGGTGATGACAAGACCCTAAGGACAAATGGCGCGCCAAATTTGTCGGTCGGCGCAAATCGGGCGCCGCAAATGCATCAGGGGCCCGCAGGCCCCTGACAGAATTCGATTTGCACCGGCCTTAGTGCTCGATGCCGGCCCAGATCTTGCGCTTGGTGGCGTACATGAGACCAGCGAACAGGACGAGGAACAGCAGCACGACAAAACCGGTCTGCTTGCGGCTCACCAGGTGCGGCTCGGCCATCCACATCATGAAGGCAGAGACGTCACGCGAATACTGGTCCAGCGTCTCGGGGACGGTCACGCCATCTTCGCCCGGTGTATAGGTGATCGCACCATCGGACAGCGGCGGTGCCATACCGATGGCGTGGCCGGGGAAGTAGTCGTTGTAATACTTGCCGTCGGCCAGCTCGAAGCCTTCCGGGGCATTCTCGGGGACTTCCTCATGGTAGCCGTTGAGCAGCGCGTGGATATAGTCCGGGCCGCCTTCCTGGTAACCGGTGAAGTAGTTGAAGATCCAGGTCGGGAACGGGTCGGAGACGCCGCGGGCCTTGGCCAGCACCGAGAAGTCGGGCGGCAGCGCGCCACCCATGGCATCGCGGGCTTCCTGGTCGCTCGCGAAGGGCGAGGGCCAGCGATCGGCCGGAACAGCCGGACGCTTGCCGCCTTCAGCGGTTGGGTCGGTCACTTCATATTCGGCGGCCAGCGCCTTGACCTGAGCTTCGGAGAAGCTCGGGCCACCCTCTTCACTCAGCGTGCGGAAGGCGATCAGGTGGGCGCCATGGCAGCTGGAGCAGACTTCCCGGAACACCTGGAAGCCGCGCTGCAGCTGGTTCTGGTCATAGGTGCCGAAAATGCCGGCAAAGCTCCAGTTGACGCGCTCGGGGTGTGCACCACCCTCTGCGGCCTGGACCGAAGCCGCGGCGGACATGCCCATGACGGCGGCTAGAGCGGCGATGATGATCTTGTTCTTGAACATGACAGTCGCCCCAATCACGCTTTGGACTTGCCGAGAACGCTCTCGGAAATGCTGGTCGGCAGCGGCTTGGGCGTCTCGATCCGCGACAGCACCGGCAGGATGACCAGGAAGTAGATGAAGTAGTAAGCGGTGCAGACCTTGGCGAGCATGGTGTAGATGCCCTCGGCCGGCTGGGCGCCGAGATAGGCCAGGCCCAGGAAGTTCAGCACGAACAGGGCATAGAACCACTTGAACATCGGGCGGAACGAACCCGAGCGCACCTTGGACGTATCGAGCCACGGCAGGATCAGCAGCACGATCATCGAGCCGGCCATGGCGATCACGCCGCCAAGCTTGGAGTCGATGAACAGCACGTTGAAGTCGATGGCGCGCAGGATGGTGTAGAAGGGCAAGAGGTACCATTCGGGCACGATATGCGCCGGCGTCACCTGGCTGTTGGCCATGATGTAGTTGTCGGGGTGACCCAGAATGTCGGGTGCGAAGAACACGAACCAGGCAAACGGGATCATGAACAGCACCATCGCGAACAGGTCCTTCATCGTGTAGTACGGATGGAAGGGAACGGTGTCGCGGCTGTCCTTGACTTCAACGCCGACCGGGTTGTTGTTGCCCGGAACGTGCAGCGCCCAGATGTGCAGCGCCACGACGGCAGCGATGATGAACGGCAGCAGATAGTGCAACGAGAAGAAGCGGTTGAGCGTCGGGTTGCCGACGGCGAAGCCGCCCAGCACCAGCTGCTTGATGTTCTCGCCGACCAGCGGAATGGCCGAGAAGATGTTCGAGATAACCGTAGCACCCCAGAACGACATCTGGCCCCAGGGCAGGATGTAGCCCATGAAGGCGGTCGCCATGGTCAGGATGAAGATCAGCACGCCCAGGATCCACAGGATCTCTCGCGGCGCCTTGTAGGAACCGTAGAACAGGCCACGGAACATGTGGATGTAGAGGGCCACGAAGAACATCGAGGCGCCCACGGCGTGGGTAGCCTGGATGATGCGGCCGCCATTGACGTCGCGGCGAATGTGCTCGACCGAGTCAAAGGCCAGGCCCACATTCGGGGCATAGTGCATGGCCAGAATGATGCCGGTGACGATCTGAACGCCAAGGCACATGACCAGGATCGCGCCGAAGGTCCACCAGTAATTGAGGTTCTTCGGGGTGGGGAAGTCCATGAGATGTTCTTTGGCGAAGCGGACGACCGGCAGACGGTCATCCAGCCACTTCTCGACGGCATTTCCCGGGGTGTAGATAGAATGTTCGGACATCGGAAAAGCCCCCACTAACCGATCTGGACCAGCGTATCGCTGACGAATTCATAAGGCGGAACGACCAGGTTCTTCGGCGCGGGACCGCGGCGGATACGGCCGGCAGAGTCATAGTGCGAACCGTGGCATGGGCAGAACCAGCCATCGAAATCGCCGGACTCGCCAACCGGGATGCACCCCAGATGCGTGCAGTTGGCGATCATGATCAGCCACTGTTCGTGACCCGGCTTGGTGCGCTGCTCGTCGGTCTCGGGATCCTTGAGATCGCTCATCGGCACGGCCAGCGCCTCGTCGATTTCCTTCTGCGTGCGGTGACGCACGAATACGGGCAGGCCGCGCCAGGTGATGGTCACCGACTGGCCTTCAGGGATAGCGCTGATATCATATTCGATACTGGCCAAAGCCAGGGTCGATGCGTCTGGATTGAGCTGGTTGATCAGCGGCCAGACCACGGCGGCGGCGCCGACGGCACCCACAGCGCCCGTGGCGACGTAAAGAAAGTCACGCCGGTTCGTGGTTGAATGTTCTGCTTGCGTGGCCAAGGTCCGTATCCCCGTACGATGCACAATTGACGGAACCGGCCGCGGCTTCATCGCCTGCATATGCAGAATCGACAGCCGTCCGCCCTCAAGCGGCCCGTCAGGTTCGGCTCTTTTTGCACTGTCACATGCACTTGTCCAGTGCGCGCCACATGACATAGATCAAGTGCGACACTATACCCACGACAATCTCGGCAGTTTCACCTTGTTTGCGCCAGAGCACGCCCCATGACGCTCGAGCTCGCTCTCTACCAGCCCGATATCGCCGCCAATACCGGCACCTTGCTGCGGCTGGGCGCCTGCATGGGCGTACCCGTTCATGTCATCCATCCGGCCGGCTTCGCCATCACCCAGCGCAATCTCGCGCGCTCGGGCATGGACTATCTGGACCGGGCGAACCTGGTCGAGCATGACAGTTTTGCGGCCTTTCAGGAGTGGCGGCGCAGCGCGGAGAAACGGCTGGTCCTGCTGACCACCAAATCCAGCCAGTCGGCCTTCGCGGTGCAGTATAATGAGAATGACATCCTGATGCTGGGGCGCGAAAGCGCCGGCGTGCCTGACGCGGTGGCCGAGGCATCGGACCTGCGCGTCCGCATTCCCATGCAGTCCGGCTTGCGCTCGCTCAACGTTGCCATTGCCGGAGCGATGGTATTGAGCGAAGCCATGCGGCAGACTGGCCGCTTTACATCGCTCGCCCAAGGGTCCAATCCCCTGCCATGACCTTACCTGCCGATATCGACACCAAGAAATCCACCGCCAGCGCCTGGTTCCGCAGCTTACGCGATCGCATCCATGCTGCATTCGAAGCCATCGAGCGCGAGGCCATTGCCATTCACGCCGATAGGGCGCCGGGCACGTTCGAGCGCTCCCCCTGGGATCGTGAAGCCGGTGGCGGCGGCGAAATGGGCATGCTGCATGGTCGCGTCTTCGAAAAGGCAGGCGTGCATATCTCGACCGTGCATGGGCATTTCAGCGAGGATTTTGCCCGCCAGATGCCGGGCACGGAAGCGGGCACGGAATTCTGGTCCTCGGGCATTTCGCTGATCGTGCACCCCTGGAACCCGCATGTTCCGGCGGTGCATATGAACACGCGCATGATCGTCACTGGCAAGCAATGGTGGGGCGGCGGCGCCGACCTCACCCCGGTGCTCGACAATCGCCGCACCCAGACAGATCCCGATAGCGTCGATTTCCACGCCGCCATGCAGGCGGCCTGCGCGAACCGACCCGGCGTCGATTACGAGCGCTTCAAGGCCTGGTGCGACGAGTATTTCTTCCTGCCGCACCGCAATGAACATCGCGGCATTGGCGGCATTTTCTACGACCATTTCAATTCGGGCGACTGGGACGCCGATTTTGCCTTCACCCAGGCGGTGGGCGAGGCCTTTCTCGACATCTATCCCAAACTGGTGCGCCGCAATTTCGAAAAGCCCTGGAGCGAGGCGGAGCGCGACGAACAATTGGTGCGGCGCGGGCGCTATGTCGAATTCAACCTGCTCTATGACCGCGGCACGACCTTCGGGCTCAAGACCGGCGGCAATGTGAACTCGATTCTCTCGTCCATGCCTCCGGCGGTGAAGTGGCCGTGAGCGACTATTTCCGAGCCAGAAGGCGTTGCGCCCGCGCGGCACGGAAGCGCTGCACCAGCCAGCGCACCAGGATATAGGCCAGCGCATAGACGGCGATGGCCAGCGGGATCGAGCCGATCAAGCTGGTGCTGAAGGTCGGCCAGATGGCCTCGAAATCGCTCGAGATCAGGCCGTGCGGCAGCTTCTGCGCCACCGCATGGACGATCTCAGCTTCTTCCGGGCTCATGCCGCCGCCACCGCGCATCCAGTCGCCCAGACCATAACCGGCGGCAACGAAAAGCGGGAAGGTCAGCGGATTGCCCCAAAGCGCGCCGATGGCAGCGGCGAGGAGGCTGCCGCGGGTCAGGAAGGCCAGCGCCAGGCCCAGGAGAAAGTGCAGCCCGAACAGCGGCAGCATGGCCACCGAGGCCCCTGCCGCCACCCCGGCGGCAATGGCATGCGGACTGCCCGAAAGACGCATGAGGCGCTTTTGCAGATAGGTGAGATAGCGGCGCAATCCCATGCGCGGCCATAGCCGATCGCGCAGTGACATGGGCCTGGCTTTGGTCATAATCGCACCACCGCGCCTGATTGGCGCCTGAGAACTACCGAACGAACGCATGTCCCTCTCCGATCTCGAAATCAAGGGCTACCGCTCCATCCGCGCCATCCGCTTTCCGCTGCGGCGCCTGACGGTTTTGACCGGCGGCAATGGCGTGGGCAAGACCAATCTCTACCGCGCCCTCGAGATGCTGCACCTGGCGGCAACTGGCGATCTGGCCATGGCCATTGCGCGTGAGGGCGGACTGGGCGCGGTGCTGTGGGCCGGCCAGCGCGGCGTCACCGACAAGCCGCGGCTGGCGCTGGAGGTGGGCCTCGTGGCCGATGATGGCGAAGGCACCACCCTGCCCCGCTATGGCGTCGAGGTCGGCTTCGGCGATTCCCGCTATGAGGCCGTGTTCGCCGAAGAGCCGCAGATCAAGTCCGAGACGCTGATTCTGCCCGGGCGCAGGCCGGTGACGCTGTTGCAGCGCGATCGCTCCGCGCTGTGGTATCGCGACGACAGCGGCCCGCGCCGGCAGATGGATGACCCGCTCCTCGCCAGCGAAACCGCCTTGTCGGCGCTGCGCGGCACGCTGCCAGAGGTCGACATGGTGCGCCATTTGCTCGCCAGCTGGCGCTTTTACCATGGCTTTCGCACCGATCCGCAGTCGCCATTGCGGCGCCCGGCGCTGGCCATTACCGCGCCCATGCTGGATTCGGACGGCGGCAATCTCGGCGCGGTGCTGGCGACGCTCAAACATATTCGCGGCGACACCACAGACCTCGATGCTGCCATCGACCAGGCTTTTCCCGGGGCGCGACTGGAAATTCCGGTGCCGGAGAAATTCGCCAGCTTCGCCATGATATTTCCCGACATGCCCAAGCGGGCCTTTGGCGCGGCGGAGCTTTCCGACGGCACGTTGCAGTTCCTGGCGCTGCTCGGCGCACTGCTCGCCTATCGACTGCCGCCCTTCATCGCGCTCAACGAACCCGAGGCCTCGCTGCATCCGGACCTGCTGCCCGCCCTCGCCCGCGCCATTTCCCGCGCCGCCGCGCGCACGCAGGTCTGGGTGGTGACCCATTCGACGATGCTGGCTGACGCGATTGCTGAAGAAACAGGCACACAGCCCCGCCAAGTCATCCGGCGCAATGGCAGCACCTGGCTCGAAGGATTGTCCGAGATCGGTATATTTCCCGACGACTGAGGCAACCTTTTCTGAGACCCTACGTTGTTCAAGACGCGTCCACGCATGTGAACGAAGGAGATTCAGCAATGAAACGCTTTGATTCTGGCACGCTCATCCCCGGTTCGACCTGGCATGCCCAGGCGGAAACGGAAGCCGAGGTGGTCCGCCGAGCCGTCGAGAACATGAAAAACCTCAACGGCGAAACCGAAGTGCGCCCCGACATGATCGAGCGCATCAAGGAACGCATTTTCGATGTCGATGACGGGGCCAAGACCCGACACTGACCGAACTGATGTAAGACGACAAAGGCGGCATCCCACGCGGTGCCGCTTTCTTTTTGTCCTAGCCGATCTGCCCCAATGCGCCTTCTATCAATCGCTCCCGCGACAGCGAAAATGCGCTGTCGATCCAAAGGGTTTCGGCGCGGGCCAGGGCGGTGCCGATATCGGGGCCGGGCTTTAGTCCCTTGGCGATAAAGTCCTTGCCGCTGACCGGCAGTGGAGCCACCGGGAGGCGGGCGAGATCGCGTGCGGTTTCGGCGAGGCGCTCGCGCGGCCAGTTTTCCCGCGCTGCGGCGACGGCCAGTCCTTCGACGGCCCGTTCGGCATGGGTGTAGGCGGCGCGGGCGGTCTGATCGCTGGCGATCAACTGGGCGGCGTCAGCAATGGCGGACGCCTCTTCCATCACCGCATTGGACAACCGCCAGTCCGCGCGCAAGGCTTCGAGCCGGTCAATGCCAAGCAGAACCAGCCGGGCAGCGGCGCCCTTCCCGCCAAAGGATTCGTAGCGCAGCAGGGATTTCAGCACTGCCTCGTCCGAGGAGACAAGACCGATTTCACGCATCACCGCCAAGGTACGGGCAATGCGCGGCAGCGCCAGCATGCGCAGCATTTCGCTTCCGACGCGCTCGCGGGAGAGATGGTCGAGATTGCCGACGGCGGTCGCACAGGCGGCGAGCCCATCGGGGTCGAAGTTTTCGCCGCCATGGCTGGCCGAAAAGCGGAAGAAGCGATAGACGCGCAGCCCGTCCTCGGCGATGCGGCGGCTGGCCTCGCCGATAAACCGTACTCGGCCATTGACCAGATCGGCGGCGCCGCCAAGCGGATCGAACAGCGTGCCATCGGCATGGCAATAGAGGGCATTGAGGGTGAAATCGCGCCGCTCGGCATCGGCCCGCCAATCCATGCCGAACCGCACCTCGGCGTGACGGCCATCGGTGGCGACGTCCTCGCGCAGGGTCGTCACCTCGACAACTGTATCGTCGAGCTTGAGGGTGACGGTGCCATGGTCGATGCCGGTGGGATAGGCGGATATCCCGGCGGCCTTGGCGCGCTGCATGACCGTCACTGGCAGCAATTGCGTAGCCATGTCGATATCGCTGACCTGGCCGATGCGACCGATGAGACTGTCGCGCACCACTCCGCCAACGGCACGGGTCTGCCCCTCGGCACCGCCCAGGGCAGCGAAAATCGCCTGCACTGCGGGCCGCGCCAGCCACTCCACATCATCCAACCGGTCCGGGATCATGCCGCCACCTCGCCCAGCGCCAGATCACGAAACCGGCGCGTCAGATTGGCTGTGATGCCCCAGATGGTGTGGCCGTCGTGATCGATCTGCCAGGTCGAATGCTGCTTGCCGCCGCGGCTGATGTGGTAGCGGCCATAGGTGGCGTCGTCGAGAATACGGCTGAGCGGCACTTCGAACACCGAATGCACCTCGCCCGGATTGGGCACGAATGGGCCGCTGGGACTGACCTCGGCCACCACCGGCACGATGAGATAATTGGTGCCGGTATAATAGGTGGGCATGTAGCCGAGGACTTCGGCGTCACCTGCTTCCATGCCGACCTCTTCCCAGGCTTCGCGCAGGGCGGCGGCGCCGGCGCCGGCATCGGTCTTGTCGATCTTGCCGCCGGGAAAAGCGACCTGCCCGGAATGGGCCCGCAAATCGGGAGAGCGTTCAGTATAAAGCACAGTGAATCCCTCGGGACGCCTCACTAGCGCGATCAACACCGCAGCAGGCACGGGCGGGCGGCTGAACGGGGTCAGCGGCTGCCAGTCCGGCACCAGCTCTTCGGCTGGCGCCCAGGGTGGCGGCTCGGGCAGGAGGCGCTGGCGCAAACCCTGGGTGAAGTGCGGATCGAGGGTCAAGAAGGCTTCCGGATCGGATCAAGGGGCAGCCTGACTTTAGTCAAGCTGCCACACTCTGGCATCCCTTTTCGACGGTTTCAGCGCGCGTCGAAGGCGGCGATGGCGCCGGACAGGGTCTTGGCAAGAGCCTTGTCGTCGGACAGCAGCAGCACGCGATTGGGATCGACCGGGCCGGGGAACTGGATATTGCCGGGCGTGGTGGTTTCCCAGCCGAGCGGGCAATAATAGTCCTGGTCGCCGACGAGAAGCACGAAATCGCCCTCGCCCCGTGCCAGTGCCCGCGCGCTGACTTCCCGCGCCAAAAGCTTGCCGGCGCCGCGCTTGCGGAAATTGGGATGGGTGGCCAGCGGCCCAAGCAGATAGCCCTTGCGGCCACCGACGCTGATCGGGGTCATCCATACCGAGCCGCAGGGCGTGCCATCGACTTCGGCAATGAGGCTGAGGCTGGTGTCGATGGGGAACCGCTCCCGCACCCGGAAGGCGGTGCGCGCAAAGCGGCCGGGACCGAAAGCAATGGCCTGCAACTCTTCGACAAAGGCATCGTCATGCGCCGTGGCGACACGGACGACAGGCTGGCCAGCAACAGGGTGAGCGACGGCATCGGCCGCAATTTGCGTGTTCATCGGGCAAATCCAGAAGTAAAGATGATGAGCAGATAGAGCTGCAGCGCCGCATGCGGGCACTGTCTTGAACGACCGCTTAGGGTCGTCGGTTCATCTGCGATACCTTTACCATCCTGGACGCCTCCACGTCTGAATCCGCATTAGCACCAGCGTGCCCGGGCGTAAATAGAAATGCATGGCCCATATCGTAAATTCCTCTTCGGAGCGGGCCGCTGTGTCCCATTTGCACAACGGATTGTTACGCAGAAGCCGTCTTTATGGACGGGCGCCGGATCGCTAGGTGACACTCAACACCGCAACTTTGCCGCGCCTTGGGCAGTTGAGCCGCAAAAGCCGACGGCAAGATGACAAAAAGGAACCCGAAATGGGACAATTGATCGACGGGAAATGGTCCACCCAGTGGTATGACACCTCAAAGTCGGGCGGCAAGTTCGTGCGCTCGCAGGCGGGCTTCCGCAACTGGCTGACCGCCGACGGCGCCCCCGGCCCCACTGGCGAAGGCGGCTTTGCGGCCGAGGCCGACCGCTACCATCTCTATGTGTCGCTCGCCTGTCCCTGGGCTCACCGCACCCTGATCTTCCGCAAGCTCAAGGAGCTGGACAAGCTCATCTCGGTCTCGGTCGTTTCACCGAAGATGCCCGACGAAACCGGCTGGAGTTTCAGGACCGATGAAGGCTCGACCGGCGACGCCGTGCTCGGCAAGGACCTGCTCTGGCAGGTCTATACCGAGGTCGACCCCAATTATACCGGTCGCGTCACCGTGCCGATCCTGTGGGACAAGCAGCGCAACACCATCGTCTCGAACGAAAGTGCGGAGATCATCCGCATGCTCAACTCGGCCTTCAACGAGCTGACCGGCAATACCGACGATTACTATCCAGAGGCTTTGCGCCCGCAGATCGACGCGATCAATGCGCGGGTCTATGACGACATCAACAACGGCGTCTACAAGGCCGGCTTCGCCACAACCCAATCCGCCTATGACGAGGCCGTGGCAAAACTGTTCGAAGCGCTGGACTGGGTCGAGGGGATTTTGGGCGAGACCGCCTATCTCACCGGCGACACCATCACCGAGGCGGATTGGCGGCTGTTCACCACGCTGGTGCGGTTCGACGCGGTCTATGTCGGCCACTTCAAGACCAACCGTAAGCGCATCGCCGACTACCCCAACCTGAGCCATTATCTCAAGGCGCTGTACGAGGTGCCCGGCGTCAAGGAAACGGTCGATCTCGACCATATCCGCACGCACTATTACTGGAGCCACACCACGATCAATCCGCACCGGATCATCCCGGTCGGTCCGGAACTGCCGTTTTTGGATTGATTGCGAGCTGCGCTTCTTGGCCATCGTCGCCACCCGGCTCGACCGGGTGGCCCACGCCCAAGAAGTGGATTGCCCGGTCAAGCCGGGCAAAGACGGAAGTCGCGACGCGATCAATAGCCCCAGACGGCGCGCTTTTCGACTCGATCGAAATATTCATCGATGCGCTGGCTGGTTGCCGGGGTGACCTTTTCGGGCAAGGCGTGGCGATCGAACCAGCCCACTTCGGCGATCTCGTGGTCGGGCTTGCGATCGAAGGCCTTTTCAAAGCTTGTGGCGACGTAAAAGGCGACGTGGTCGCGGTTCGTGACCGGGCTGGTATTGTGATAGAGCCCGAAAAGCTGCATCGCGCCGAGCACGCGATAGCCGGTTTCCTCCAGCGTTTCGCGGGCGCCGGCCTCCTCGAAAGTCTCGCCGGGGCCGACGCCGCCCCCTGGAAACTGCCAGCCGGGCACATAGGTGTGGCGGATCAGCAGGACCTTGTCGCCATCCACCACCATGACGCGGGTACCCATGGTCATGCGATGCCAGAGACCCTTGAGGGTCAAAAACACCTTGGCGCGCACGCGCTGGAAGCGATTCATCATCTGCCTGTCTCCGTGCTGGCCGAACCATTCGCCTCTGCTCTAGCAGAGAGGTCCGCGTGACAAAATCGTGCGATTGCACGATTGAGCGTTTTCTTAGCGCCCGGCTTCTGGCAAAACCGCCGCAATGATCACCCTCGCTCACATTTCCGACATTCACCTCTCGCCCATGCCTGCCATCAGGCCGCGTGACCTGGTCGGCAAACGCCTGACCGGCTTTCTCAACTGGAAGCTGAAGCGGCATGGGGAGCTGAACAGCGAAACCCTGGCCCAGCTGGTCGCCCATATGCAGGGCCAGAACGCCGATTTCACCGCCGTCACCGGCGACATGACTAATCTGGCGCTGCCCGTCGAAATCGAACGGGCCGGCGACTGGCTAAGGGCCCTCGGGCCCAGCGACACGGTCGCGGTCTGTCCCGGCAATCACGATGCCTATGTGCCCGGCGCCCTGGCGACGGCGCAGGAGGACTGGGGCGATTATCTCAAGGGCGAGACGCTGGAAGGGGAGGCATTTCCCTTCGTGCGCCGCGTCGGCGACCTAGCCATCATCTCCTGCTCGAGCGCCGTGCCCACCGCGCCCTTCATGGCCATCGGCCGCTTCGAGGAAAAACAGGCCGCCCGCCTGGCGCGTATCCTCAAGCTGATGGGCGATGCCGGCTATTTCCGCACCGTGCTGATCCACCACCCGCCCAATGCGGAATTGCAGCACCCCTCCTTCGGCCTCAAGGGCCACCGCCTGTTCCGCCAGGTCATCGCCGAGCATGGCGCCGAACTGGTGCTGCATGGCCACACACACCGGTCTTCCATCCACCATATTCCCGGCAAGGACCATGAAGTGCCGGTGATCGGGGTGGCCGCGGCCAGCGCCGCCAAGGGCGGCACCATCGACGATCCCGCCCGCTACAACCTCTTCCGCATCGAGCGCGCCGGCGAAGGCTGGCAATGCACCATGCGCGAATTCGGCTTCCAGCGCCTCGGCTCGGAAATCGTCATGCGCATGCAGATGCGGATCTATTGATCGATCTGTAAGCGAAGGCGCGGCGGTGGCTTGACTTTAGGTCAGCAGGCCATGTGACCTATGCGCCAATGGCCGTGATGCAGCCGACTACCCATAACCGCGCTGCCGAAACCCCACTCCCGCCACACGCGCAAATCACCTATATGGAGAGAACATCCAGCGAGTTGCCCGTGACCGAATTCTTCCGCATCGAGCGTCCTTCCTTCGACCCGGCAACGGGCGAAGCCCGCTTTTTCTACCGCCTCAACGATCTCAGCTTCACCGAGACACTGCAACTGCCCATGGGGGCGGATGCTGCGATGGCGGTATCGCCGGCCTTTGCCAAGCTGCTTGGATTGACCGGGCTGGTGCTGGGCGTCAGCTATTTCAAGCTGCGCGCGCCCTTTGCCATAGAGGCTCCCGAAATTGCGCTGACCGATGCCGAGCGCGCCTTTGTCATCGATGTCTATGAAAATGGGCTCGGCGAATTCTATGCCCGCAACGAGCTCTCTCGCTTCGGCAAGCTGAGCCTCGTCGCCCCTACCGACCCGGGGGCGCGCCAGCCGGCGCTGGACCTGCCCGACCGCACGCTGCTGCCCATCGGCGGTGGCAAGGACAGCCTGGTCAGCGTCGATCTGCTCACCCATACGGGCGTCGATTTTACCCCCTTTGCGGTCAATCCCAAGGGCCCGATCCTGACTTCGGTCGCCGCCATCGGCACAGCCCCGCTTTACGTCACCCGCACGCTCGATCCGGAGATGATCCGGCTGGGCAAGGAACCGGGCTATTACAATGGCCACGTGCCCTCCACCGCCATCAATTCGATGATCGCGGCGCTCTGCGCCCTGCTCTACGGCTATAGCCAGATCGTGCTCTCCAACGAGCGCTCCGCCAGCGAGGGCAATGTGGTTTTCGACGGGCGCGAGACCAATCACCAATATTCCAAGTCCCTGGGCTTCGAATTGCTGATCGCCGACACGCTGGCCAATGCCACCGGCGGCGCGCTCAAATATTTCTCGCTGCTGCGCCCCTATTCGGAAGCGCGCATCGCCTCGCTCTTCACACAAAGCACCAAGTTCGATGCGGTATTTTCGAGCTGCAACCGCAATTTCCGCCTGACCGGCAATGACGGGCCGCTCTGGTGCGGGGAATGCCCGAAATGCCATTTCGTGTTCCTGATCTTCGCGCCCTTCATGAAGAAGGAGCGGCTGCTCGCCATTTTTGGCAAGAACCTGCTCGATGAACCCAAGAACGAGCATTCCTTCCGCGAACTGGCGGGACTGACGGGGCAAAAGCCATGGGAATGCGTGGGTGAAATTCTCGAGGCGGCGGCATGCTTCTATACGCTGACCCGCCATGCCGACTGGCATGAGGATGCCGTGGTGCGCGCGGTCAAGGCCGACCTCTTCGCCCAATATGGCGAAGAGAAGCTGCAATTGGCCATGGCCGAATGTCTGACCGACAGCCGCGACCATCATATCCCGCCGGCGCTGGCCGCCAAGGTGGCCGCCTATGCGGTTTGACGCGCCGATCCTGCTCTATGGGGCGGGCAAGGAAGCCCTCTCCACCCGCGCTTTTCTCAAGGCAAGCCAACCTGACCTGAAGGTTTTCGTGGCCGTCGACAGCGGCACGGCCGATATTGCCGAGACCGAACAGATCGCCATTGCCGATCTGCCCGACGCCATGGCGGCGGGCCGCTTCGGCCTTATCGTCAAAAGCCCGGGCGTGTCTCGCTACAAGCCGATCTTCGAGACGGCGCGGGCGCATGGCATCGCGGTCACCTCCAACCTCAATCTCTGGGGCAGGACCTATCGGCGCGACCGCACCGTCATCGCCATTACCGGCACCAAGGGCAAGTCGACGACGGCGACGCTGACCCATCTGATGCTGGTGCAATCGCGCATCGATGCGGGGCTGGCCGGCAATGTCGGGCTTGCCCCGCTCGATATCGCCGACAAGCATCAGGTGGTGATTTTCGAGCTCTCGAGCTACCAGACCGCCGATATGGATTTTCTGCCCGACGTGGCGGCAATCACCAATCTCTACCCCGAGCATGTGGACTGGCACGGTTCGGTCGAGCGCTATTATGCCGACAAGCTCCATCTGGTGGATCGCGACGGACCACTTACCGTGGCTCTTGGCGCCGCGGCCAAGGGCAATGCTCTGGTGGCCCGCGCCGTGCGCGACCATCGCCGGCTGCTGCGCGATCTCACGCCGGAGGAGGCATTGGCCATCGAGAATGCCAGCGCCCATTCGCGCCTGCGCGGCGCCCATAATCTCGACAATGCCCTCCTGGCAGCGCAGATCGCTCTCGCCGTCGGCGGCACCATGGACGGCGTATTGCGAGGGATTGCCGCCTTCCGCCCCCTGCCCCATCGGCTCGAAGAGCACAGGCTGGCCGCGCTGACCATTGTCGACGACTCCATCTCGACGACGCCCGAAGCCACCAAGGCGGCGCTGGCGGCCTATCCCGGGCGCCGCATTGCCCTGATCGCCGGCGGCCACGAGCGCGAGCAGGACTATGCCGAGCTTGCCGGCCTGTTACACGGGCGCGGCGTCACCACATTGGCCACATTGCCGGTGACGGGGCTGCGCCTGGCCCAGCAGGTACGGGCTGCGGCGCCACAGATCGAAGTGGTGGAGGCCCCCACACTCGAAGACGCGATCTCTGCGCTGGCCGGTCTGCGGACGCGGTTCGATACCCTCATCCTGTCGCCCGGCGCGCCGTCCTATAATCAGTTCAAGAATTTCGAGCAGCGCGGCGACCGCTTCGTGGCCTTGTGCCGGGACCATTTTGCGGAGAGTGCGGCATGAACGGGGCACTTTACCTGGCCATTGCCATTGTCGGCGAGGTCATCGCCACCTCCTTCCTGCGCGCCTCGGCGGGGTTCACCCAATTGGTGCCCAGCGTCGTGGTGGTGGTGGGCTATGTCATCACCTTCTATTTCTTCTCGCTGGCGCTGCAGACCATCCCGGTTGGTATCGGCTACGCCATCTGGTCTGGCGTCGGCATTATCCTCGTCTCCATCATCGCCTTTTTCGCCTATGGCCAGACGCTGGACCTGCCGGCCCTGATCGGTATCGGGCTGATCCTGGCGGGCGTGTTGGTGATCAACCTCTTCAGCCACGCCTCAACGCACTAAATCATTTCAAACCGAGGTGGACGCTGGGCGCTCTCGCCTCCCTCCCCCTTGAGGGGAGGGATTGAGGGAGGGGGTCTATCAGTGAATCACTGAACCACCCCCCACCCCGGCCCTCCCCCTCAAGGGGGGAGGGAGCGATGGAGCCGCGTCAACAAGAGCGTGAAAAGCTCTAGCAGGGGTCAGAAGGGGCCGACCAGGGCCGCGGGTGAGAGGCCGGCGGCGACCAGCGACTGCCGCACCCGCGCCAGCAAATCGTCATCGGTAATGCGGCGGCGCAATTGCGTCAGCACCCCGGCGCGGCGGAAGGCCTGCACATCGAGCACGCGCGGCAGGTAGCGATTGACCATTTCCCCGTCGCCCAGCCCCTGCGCCGCCATGATGGTGAGGATAGGCCCCAGTTCCCGGTCGGTCTCGGCATAGCGCTCCGCCAGCTCCATGGCTGCGGCAAACTCTCCATCCTTGAGCGCCACCAGCAGCGGCACGCAGAGATACCAGGCCGGTGCATCGGGCGCGGTGTTGATGGCGCCCCAGGCCAGCGCCTCGGCGGCCTCGAGCCGGCCGGTAAAGGCCAGGTGTCGGGCCCGGGCCGCAATGGTGTCGGTATTGGCGGAATTGAGTTGCAGCGCCGAACCATAGGCCGCCTCCGCCTCGCCATGGCGCCCCATGGCTTCGAACAGGCGCGCGCGCTGCTCCCAGACAAAGCCGCTGGTGGGCGATGCTTCGATCGCTTCGTTCAGCATGACCTGGGCAAGGTCCACCACCTCCATGCGCGAACGCCCGCCGGAATCGGCGCCGGTGGTCTCGACCAGGAGACTGGCGAGGCCAGCCAGCGCCTGGCCGGAGCGCCGGTCGCGCTCAGGCAGGGTCTGGAAGCAGTTCGAGGCCCGTTCCGCCATGGCTGCATTTTCACGCTCGCGATAGAGGTCGAAGAGCATGCGGCAGAGATAGAGATTTTCGTCGGCGGCGCTGAGCGAGCCATTGAGCAGCAGCGCCCGCGCCTTGGCATGCACCGGTCCGCGCGGACTGCCCAGCACCCGGCCCAGCAGTCCCGACACGTAATCCAGCACGTCCGGGCGCGCCGCCTCCTCCGGGGTCAGTGACACCACCTTGCTCCACACCACCGAGCTGGTGACAACTTCGGTGAGGATGGCGCTATATTGCAGCATCTGCCCCTCGCGCCGCACGATGCCGCTGAGAATATAGTCGACGCCATTGCCGGCGGCGCTGCCGCCCATGCTACCGCCGTAAAGCGTGGTGATGGTCTCGAACTGGTCGAGATCGGTGACCAGCTCTACCGCCAGCCCGGCGGCGAGACGTGTGTCGGCGGGATCGCCGGTGAGGCTTTGAAATTCCACCACCGAGGCGATGGGGCGACTGAGCAGGCCTGCGGGACTGGCCTGCACGGGCTGGCGGGGGCCGAGGGTCAGCAGCGAATAGGCCAGGGCCAGGATGGCGAATATCCCAACCACCAGCACGAACCACGGCACGGTGATTTCGCCACGTTTTCGGCGCGGCGGAGCGACGGAGACAGCTGGCGGCGGCGGTTGTGGGGGCGCCATGTCCTGCTCTATTTCGGCTTTGGACGCGGCACCGGCGGCGAGGAAGTCGGGGATGTAACGGCCCACCGGCAAATGGATATGCACCACGTCCCCGGCGCCATCGGTGCGATAATATTGCTCGAGCAGCGCACGTAACCGACGCGCCTGCACGCGCACGATGGGATCGGATTGCGGATCGAAATCAGGCGGCCGGCCGAGCACATCGACGGCAATGGAATAGGCCTTGATCGACTGCTCGTCGCCGTCGAGCTTGCGCCGCACGATATAGTCGATGAAGCGGGCCAATTGCGGGGAGCGGGCGATCTCGGGCCAATCGAGCACTTTGGCGAGCGCCCGTTCAATATCATCCCGATTTGGGTCCCCCGCCACCAAATCTCCCCCTCTCATCAGCAGATGACTTTCGGCGCGTTACATGTAAAACGCAAGCCGGGTTACATCAGTTTTACCTCAGTTTGCCTGTTCAGCTTCCCGGACATCCACCATATGCCGGCCAGTCGATGTGTTGCACTCGGCGCTTTTTCCGACGGCTAGGCCCCGCCGGATGATTTGACCACCCGTTATAAATCCATCTGCCCGCGCCGGTCTTGTCGACGCGCAGGGCGAAGTTTTTGCTTTCGAATTGTCCCGCGCGGCGCGGGGCAAGAGGTGTCCCATGAGTGCTGCGTCCCACGACAATTCCTTTATCGCCCTGATCGATGATGATGGGCATTCGGCATATCTGCTGACCCGCATGCTGCTCGGCCAGGGCTCGCCCGATGTCCGTCATCTCGGCGACGCCGCTTCAGGCGAAGCGGCCCTTCTGGCGCTGCTTGCCGACGCCGGCGGCGACTGGCCGGACCTGGTGATCGTGGACCTCAAGTCTCATAGCGGCGCCAATCTCGAATTCCTGGCGCGCAATCAGGCGGTGCTGCGCCCGAAGGGCGTGCGCATCGCGGTGATGGCGCAGATCGCAGGGCTGCAAGCCCGCGAAGCGCTGCTCGCCGCTGGCGCCACGGCAGTATTCTGCCGCCATGCCGAGCTAGATGCCTATCGGCACGAGGCGGCTGATATCGTGAGTTTCTGGGCGCAATCGCAGCGCCCCGATGCGGTTGGCATGTGACACCTGCGTCCACAGGTTGCATGCCTTAGACGGAGAACAGCGCTGCAGTTATGGTCCCCCGACCAAGCCTGCATTCCCAAGTGCGTTCTCCGTCGCTGAATACGGTCACCGGTTTGCACCGCCAGTGATCGGACGTGCCCTTCCCCCTCGGGGATGCCGGCACGAAGGGCACGGGCGCGACACCTCCCGGTCGCGAACCGTACGGGGGGAGAAGCATTGTGCTGGATCGCGCCTGTCCCTCAGCGCGCCGGCAAGCGTTCCGCTTCTCCCCGCGGCCCCCTCTGCTAAATTTCCTTGTTTTTGCTCTCCGCCAGCGCGGCCTCCCTTTGTCCCACCACCCGGTGGGCAAAGACGCGCAGCGACGCCATGACCAGCACGGCCAGAAGCGCCACGCCGCCCGCAACCACATAATGGCCGAGCGCCGTGGCCACGCCGACCGCGCCCGCCAGCCACATGCCGGCGCCGGTAGTGAGCCCGCTCACGCCCGCCCCGCTGCGAAAGATCGCGCCGGCCCCGAGAAAGGCGATACCGGCGGTAACCGCCTCGACGGCACGGATCGGATCGGCCTGCACCGTCTCGGTCGTGCCCAGCGTGTGGTAGATTTCAAAGGCCAGTATGGTGAAGAGCGCCGCCGCCACGGAAACCAGAATATGGGTACGCAACCCCGCCTGAGCGGTATGGATTTCGCGCTCGACACCGATCATGGCTCCGAACACCGCGGCCAGCAGCAGCCTTATGGCGATGATCGGCGTGGGGAGGTAGGTATCGACCAGACCAAAACTGTTGCCGACTTCCATGCTCGGGGCCTCCCATTGTGACGCTGCCCCCACAACACCCCATTCGGCTCACCGGTTCCCCGCAGGGCCGGCAGGAGGCTCGGTGCACCTGCCGCGCCAGACGTTCTCGGGGCGAAACGCCCTAGACGGTCTTGAGCCAGCCGCCATCGACGAAATAAGTGCTGCCGGTCGAGTAGCTGGCCTTGTCCGAGCAGAGGAAGACGATGAAATTGGCCACCTCTTCGGGCGCGGCGAAGCGTTTCATCCCGCCGGCCTCGTCGGCAACTGCCTGCAGATGGGCCTGGTAGCCGTCCTCGCCGGCGATCTGCCTGGCGGTCTTGATCCAGTCCGGCGTCAGCACCAGCCCGGGATTGACGGTGTTGACGCGAATATTGTCGCCCACCAGCTCATTGGCCAGCGTCTTGGAGAACATCATCAAGGCGGCCTTGGTGGTGTTGTAAATGGGCTCGTACCACAGCGGCTGCACCGCGCAGATCGAGGCATTGTGGATGATCGCACCACCGCCGCGTTGCTTCATGCCCGGGACCAGTCCGCGCGCCAGCCGCACCGCGGCCATGACGTGCAGATCCCAATAATATTGCCACTTGGCGTCGTCGGCTTCCTGGATGGTTTCGTTGGAGCCAGTGCCGGCATTGTTGACGAGGATATCGACAGCGCCGGCGGCCGCGATCACCGCGTCACAGCCGGCGGCCGTCGCCACATCGGCCGAGACCGCTATTGCCCGCACCCCGAACTCGGTGGCAAGGCGATCTGCTTCGGCTTGCGCCCGCGCGCCATCCCGCCCCACCAGCACCAGATTGCAGCCCTCGGCCGCCAGCCCTTCGGCAATGGCCAGACCGATGCCCACCGTACCGCCGGTAATGACGGCAATCTTGCCTTTCAGCCCCAGGTCCATATTCGCCTCCCCTATTCGGCAGCCACCTTGATCTGCAATTTGACATCGGTGGGCCGCGCCTCGACCGCACGATCGAACGCCTTGATCGCGTCCTTGAAGGCGAAGGTTTCCGAGATCAGCGGCTTGAGATCGACTTTGCCCGAAGCGATCAGCGCAATGGCGCGATCATATTGATGGGCATAGCGGAACACGTTTTCGATGCGCAGTTCCTTGACCGAGGCCCCAGCCACGTCGACCGCCACCGGCTCGACCGGCAGGCCGACCACCACGATGCAGCCACCCGGACGCGGCAGATCCATGATGGTCTTCCAGGCATGGGGCGAACCCGAGCACTCGAAAATGACATCGGCGCCCCATCCTTCGGTGAGCCGCGCCACTTCGGCGACTATGTCCTTGTCGCGGATATTGACCGGAATGAGCCCCTGATACTGCGCGGCAATGTCGAGCTTGGGCTGGGCGAGATCGGCGACGATGACGCGCGCACAGCCACCGGCCAGCGCCGCCAGCGCCACCATGACCCCGATGGGGCCCGCACCAAGCACCACCGCCGTATCGCCGGGCGTGATCCGCGCCTTGGTGGCCGCCTGCATGCCCACGGCAAAAGGCTCGACCATGGCGCCTTCGGCGAAGCTGACATTGTCGGGCAGTTTGAAGGTGTAATTGGCAAGATGCACGACAAGGGGCGTCAGCACCCCATGCACCGGCGGCGTTGCCCAGAACTGCACCGCCGGGTCGACATTATACATGCCCAGCCGGCTGGCGCGGGAATTGGCATCGGGAATGCCTGGCTCCATGCAGACGCGGTCACCCACCTTGAGGTGGCTCACGCCCTCGCCCAATTCCACCACCGTGCCGGCAGCCTCGTGCCCCAGCACCATCGGCGCGTTGACCACGAAGGGACCGATGCGCCCATGCGTATAGTAATGCACGTCCGAACCGCAGACCCCCACCGTATGGATGGCGATCTTGACCATGCCCGGACCGACCTCGAGCGGCAGCTCGATGCTGCGCAAGGCCAATTCGTGCTGCCGCTCCAGCACCAATGCATCCACCAACGCCATGACGACCATCCTTCTCAACAGACAAGCAGAGCAATAGCCCAGCTCCGGGGCAAAAGTCAGCCCCTAGACCCCGCGCTAACCACATGTTTACGACTTTCATTGTCGTGACCGGCGCCTTCATTGCCCAATAAGGCCCTGTGCGGACAATAGCTTATCTCCAAGGAGTGCGCCTATGCCCACAACGACCCAGTTCACCATAAGGCTGCTGCTGCCTATCGCGGCCGTTGCCGCGCTGACGCTTGTGGCACTGGCGGGGTTCTTGTGGTGGTCGGCCGAGCAGATCGACAACAGCGAACTCGAGCGCGAAAAGCTGCTGCTGACGCGGGCGCTGGAAGGCGAACAGTCGGAGATGCTGCTGGCGCAGCAGGGCGTTGCCATCTGGGACGACAGCATCGCCGCGCTGGAGCGGCGCGATATCGGCTGGCTCGTCGAAAATCTGGGGACCTACCACTTCGACGCCTATGACTATGAGCGCGTCATCGTCGTCGATCACGCGCTGAACCCGATCATCTCGGTGGTCAACGGTTATGCCATTCCGCCCGAGAGCGCGCGCGCCGCCATCAGCAGCCTCGACCCCATGTTCGACATGCTGCGTAATCCCGCAACGGAGGCCCATATCGCCGCATTCGGGCGCGGCGGGCACGATACACCACCCCATGTCATCGCGTTCAATCGCTTCGAGGACAAACCGGCTCTGGTCGGCATCATGCCGATCCTCTCCTTCAGCGGCGTGAACGCCCCGGCGCCGGGCACCGAGAGCTATCTGGTCTCGGTGAAATATCTCGATTCCGACCTCGGCGCGGCACTGGGCGACCAGTACCGCATGGATATGGTGGCCTTTCTCGACGCGACCACATCCACCATCGAAAACCGCGCCATGCTGCCCGTCACGGCGGCGGATGGCACGGTTGTGGCGCAACTGAGCTGGAAGCCGGGCACGCCGGGGGCAAGCCTGTTGCGCTCGGCGCTGCCGGCGATGATGGCGGCGCTGGCCATCGCCATGCTGATTGTGATCATGTTGCTCAGGGGGCTCTATCTCGCCCTGCTGCAGTTGCGCATCGAGCGCGAGGAGGCCAGCCACAATGCCCTGCACGATCCGCTGACCGGGCTGGGCAATCGCGCGCTGTTCCACCTGCGCTTGCTGGCCGCGCTGCGCGATCTGCCGCCGGGTGGTCCGCGCGTCGCTTTACTGGCGCTGGATCTCGATCGCTTCAAGGAGGTGAACGACACTTTGGGACATGCCGCGGGCGACGAATTGTTGCGCCACGTGTCCCAGCGGCTGAATGGGACGCTGCGGCCCGATGACACACTCGTCCGCCTCGGCGGAGACGAATTCGCCATCATCCAGACCGGCATCGTCAATCATGACCAGCCGACCAGATTGGCGCAGAGCATTATCAGCGTGCTCAGCGACCCGGTTGCCCTGCGCGACGGCACCGCATCAATCGGTGTCAGCATCGGCATAGCGACCGCCCCCGACGCCGCCGGCACCGAGGATGACCTGACCCGCCTGGCCGACGACGCGCTCTATCGAGCAAAGGGCGGCGGTCGCAATCGTTACGTCATCCATCTCGGCCAGAAGGCAGGCGAAAACCCCGCTGCCGATAATGGACTGTTAGAAGGCCTCGCCAACCGGCGGAGTAGCATCTGAACCCTGTTATGCCGGCTGCGGCTGCATGGTGGAATAGACGATGAAAATGATCGCGAACAACACGACGATGGCGACCATCGAGGTGACAAGCACGCGAAGGTTCATCTTGCGCGGGCTGGCCTGACGGACATCGGTGGCGTCTTTCTTGGGATCATAGGTCTGCATGGGGCGCTCCAATTGGTGTTCACAATGCCAATGTGCAGCGGCGCCGGAGGTTCCGTCCTGCGGCAAGGAGGGGCTTGACGCGCCATCGCCGCCGACCCAACGTTCGGCATGCATAAAAATCAGAATTCGCCGGTTTCGCCCGAAAATCTCACCCGCATGATCATGGCCGGACAGGGCAAGGCCCCTGCCGATCTGGTGATCCGCAATGTCGGCCTGCTCGATGTGATCACCGGGGCAGTGACGACCACCGATATCGCCATTGTCGGCGACCGGATCGTGGGCACCCATGGCAGTTATGAGGGCAAGCAGGTGATCGACGGCAGCGGCCGCTTTGCCGTGCCGGGCTTTATCGACACACATCTGCACATCGAATCCAGCCTGGTGACGCCGCTCGAATTCGACCGCTGCGTGCTGCCGCATGGCGTCACTACAGTGATCTGCGATCCCCACGAAATCGCCAATGTGCTGGGAGCGGAGGGCATCACCTATTTTCTCGACAGCGCCGAGCGCACCATCATGGATGTGCGGGTCAACCTGTCCTCCTGCGTGCCGGCCACCGGGTTCGAAACCGCTGGCGCGCAACTGGAAATCGACGACCTGCTGCCCTTCCGCGACCACCCCAAGGTGATCGGCCTCGCCGAAATGATGAATTTTCCCGGCGTGCTCAATGCCGATCCCGGCATTCTCGCCAAGCTGGTGGCGTTCCAGGACGGGCATATCGACGGCCATGCGCCGCTGCTGCTGGGCACGGCGCTCAACGGCTATCTCGCCGCCGGCATCCGCACCGACCATGAAGCGACCTCGGCGGTCGAGGCGCGTGAAAAGCTGGCCAAGGGCATGGCCATCCTCATCCGCGAGGGCTCGGTCTCCAAGGATCTGAAGGCGCTGGCGGAAATCCTCGACGAAAACACCTCGAGCTTCGTGGCGCTCTGCACCGACGACCGCAATCCGCTTGATATCGCCGAGGAGGGGCATCTCGATAGCTCCATCCGCCGGCTCATCGCCATGGGACGACCGCTCCACCATGTCTATCGCGCCGCCAGCCATTCGGCGGCCCGCATCTTCGGGCTCAGGGATCGCGGCCTGATCGGACCCGGCTGGCGCGCCGATATCGCGCTGCTCGACAATCTCGAAACCTGCCAGGTATCCGACGTCATATCGGCAGGCCGGTTGGTGACTGCGGACCTGTTCGAAACGCGCGAAGAGGTTGCGCCGGTTGGGCTCAGCTCGATGAAAGCGACGCCGGTGAACGCCGAGGCCTTCATCACCGCGCCCAAGCCGGGCCAGAACCGGGTGCCGGTGATCGGGGTCAAGCCCGGGCTGATCCTGACCTTCCGCGAGGAGGCGACGCTGGCCGCCACCGCAGATGGCCTGCAGCCCGATCTCGCCGCCGATGTGATCAAGGTCGCGGTGATCGAACGACACGGCAAGAACGGCAATATCGGCCGCAGCTTCGTCACCGGCTTCGGTCTGAAGCGCGGCGCCATCGCCTCCTCGGTGGGGCATGACAGCCACAACATTACCGTGGTCGGCGCCGAGGATGGAGACATGGCCGTCGCGGTCAACCGGCTGATCGAGCTGGGCGGTGGCTTCGTGGTCGCCGAGGGCGGCAAGGTGACGGCCGAACTGGCGCTGCCCATTGCCGGGCTGATGAGCACCAAGAGCTTCGAGGCGGTCGCGCATGATCTCCATATCCTGCGCGACGCGGCCAAGGCGCTCGATTGCGTGCTGCCCGAGCCGTTCCTGCAGGTGGCGTTCCTGGCTCTGCCGGTCATACCCCATCTCAAGATGACCGATCGCGGACTGTTCGATGTCGACAAGTTTGATTTCGTGAGCTGAAGCGGTGAGCCTGCCCTCGCTTTACCTGGCCTGGGTCGAAGACCTGCCGCCGCGCCTCAACGCGGTGCGCAAGACACGCGGCATCGCCCTGTCCATGCCCGATGGCGTGGTGCTGAAGACCGACCACTATGCGCCGCGCGCCGAGGGACCGCATCCCACCATATTGATGCGCCTGCCCTATGGGCGGCGCGGCTTCGGCCCCATTGCCGAGGCCTATGCGGAGCGCGGCTTTCATGTCGTGGTGCAGGCCTGCCGGGGCACGGAAAAATCGGGCGGCAGCTTCGACCCCTTCGCCAATGAGCGCGCCGATGGGCTGGCGACGCTGGACTGGATCAAGGCCCAGCCCTGGTTCGACGGCCGTATCGGGCTGACCGGTCCCTCCTATCTCGGCTATGCGCAATGGGCCATTTCCGACGCGCTACCACCCACAGCTGCACTCGCCACCAAGGTGACCACCGCCGACTTCCGGCCCGTGGTATTTCCGTCGGGGGCCTTTCACCTCAATCTCTGGCTGAGTTGGGTGCAGGTGATCGAAGGGTTGCGCAGCAATCCCCTGGCCACCGCAGCCCGCATGTTTTCGGGCGACATCGAGAGGCGCACCGAGCGCGCCGCAGCGACCCTACCGCTGATCGAAGCCGACAAGCTGGCGGTGGGACACAAGATCGGGTTCTGGCGGCACTGGTTCGAGCATGCCGTGGGCAATGACCAGTTCTGGACCGAGCTCGACCACCGGCACCGGCTGACTAGGGACACGCCGCCGGTGCATTTCATTTCTGGCTGGTACGACTTCATGGTCGATCCCCTGCTTGCCGACTATCAGCGGCTGGTGGAGCTGGGGCATAGGCCCTATCTCACCATCGGCACCTGGTTTCACATCGCCGAGGAATTGCAGCGCGACAATCTCAGCGAAACGTTGATCTGGATGCGCGCCAAGCTGCTGGGCGACACCTCGGGCCTGCGTCGCAATCCCGTGCGCATCCATATTTCCGGCCGCGACGAATGGCACGAATTCGACCGCTATCCACCGGGGCCGGTCGTGCCCAGAACCCAGTTCATCGCTCCCAATGGAAGGCTGGAGGATAGGCTGGAGGACAGTCCGGCGGTGCCGGGCAGCCATGATGGCTATCGCTACGATCCCGCCGAGCCAACGCCCAATCTGGGCGGCGCCATCTTCGCCTTTACCGGAGCCGGTGCGGTGGACAATGCGCCGCTGGAAAACCGGCCCGATGTGCTGACCTATACCGGCCCGGCGCTGCTGGCGCCGCTGACCTTTATCGGCCAGTGCCAGGTGCGCCTGCACGCGCGGGCCGCCCTGCCCAATGTCGATTTCTTCGTCCGCCTCTGCGATGTCGGGCCCGATGGCGTCTCGCGCAACATCGCCGATGGGCTGGCCCATGTAACGCCAGATACACCGACCGAGGCCGACGGCTCCTGGCAATTGAGCATTCCGCTGCATGCCATGGCCCATAGTTTTGGCGCCGGCCACCGCCTGCGCCTGCTCATCGCCTCCGGAGCCCATCCCCGCTATGCCCGCAATCCCGGCACCGGCGAAGCCATCGCTACCGCCACCACGCTGGTCGCCAATGATGTGGAGATCGTGCACGCGGGCACGTCCATCACGCTTCCCACCTACGCGCTCGACTGACGCAGGCTGTATTTTTCCCCGGCTGGTGCCCATGCTGAAAGCTCGGGTTGGGTCCCGGCTGCCTTGGGGATGATAGCCGGCGACCTGGCGTGTCCTTTGCCCACCTGCCGCAAGCGCAGGGCCCTCGGGTCAGGCCCGAGGGTGACGATAGAGTGTGTGGCCGACGCCAGTCAGCCGAGCACGCCGCCGGACAGTATAGGCTACTTCCGATCCCGCGCCTTCACCTTGCGCCGCGCGGCATGCAGCAGGGGTTCGGTATAGCCGCTGGGCTGATCGGCACCGTGCAGGGCCAGATCCAGCGCGGCGGTGAAGGCGACGGAATGGTAGTTTTCGCTCATCGGCCGATAGATGGGGTCGCCGGCATTCTGCTCGTCCACCACCTTGGCCATGCGCTCGAACACCGAGGTGACCTCGTCACGGCTGACCAGGCCATGGCGCAACCAATTGGCCACGGCCTGGCTGGAAATCCGGCAGGTGGCGCGATCTTCCATCAGCCCGACATTGTTGATGTCGGGCACTTTGGAACAACCGACGCCCTGCTGCACCCAGCGCACCACATAGCCCAGAATGCCCTGGGCATTGTTTTCGAGTTCGCGGGTGATCTCCTCGCGGCTCAGCGCAAAAGGCGCCAGCACCGGCATGGAGAACAGCGCGTCGAGCCCCGGCGTCGCCTCGTTGTGGCGGCGGCGCTGAGCGCCGAACACATCGACCTGATGATAGTGCAAAGCATGCAGCGTCGCGGCGGTCGGCGAAGGCACCCAGGCGGTATTGGCGCCAGATTTGGGATGGCCGATCTTGGCGTCCATCATCGCCGCCATGTCGTCGGGGCGCGCCCACATGCCCTTGCCGATCTGCGCCTTGCCGGAGAAACCGGCGGCCAGACCGATCAGCACATTGCGATCCTCATAGGAGGCGATCCAGCGCTCGGACTTGATCGCGTCCTTGCGCAGCACGGCGCCGGCTTCCATCGACGTGTGGATCTCGTCGCCGGTGCGGTCGAGGAAACCCGTATTGATGAAGAACACTCGGGCCCGCGCCGCGTAGATGGCGGCCTTGAGATTGGCCGAGGTGCGACGCTCCTCGTCCATGATGCCGATCTTGATGGTGTTTTCGGCAAGGCCCAGCAGCTTTTCGACCGAGGCGAAGATGGCGCAGGCAAAGGTCACTTCCTCGGGACCATGCATCTTGGGCTTGACCACATAAATGGCGCCATGACGCGCATTGCCCCCCTTGTCATGCAGCGCGCAGAGCGCCGTCACGGCGGCATCCATCAGGCCCTCGCCGACTGGCTTGCCATTGAGCAGCACCGCATCGGTGGTCATCAGGTGGCCGACATTGCGCACCAAAAGCAGCGAGCGGCCTTTGAGCACCAGGGGCTGGCCATGGATGTCCTTATAGGTCCGGTCAGCCTTGAGCTTCCGGGTGACGGTCTGACCGCCCTTTTCGAACGTGTCTTGCAGCGTGCCGGTCATCAAGCCAAGCCAGTTGCGATAGACCCCGACCTTGTCCTCGGCATCGACGGCGGCGACGGAATCCTCGCAATCTTGAATGGTGGTCAGCGCCGCTTCCACCACCACATCGCTGAGGCCGGCCGCATGGGTTTTCCCGATCTCGGTATCGGGAACGATAACCAGCACCACATGCAGTCCATTGTGCCGGAGCACCAGTTCGCCGGCGCTTTCGCTGCCGCCATAACCGACGAACTGAGACGGGTCGCGCAGACCGGTGCGGCCGGCGGCGGTGTCGACGACAAAGAGCCTCGTATCGCCCTCCTTGATCACGTGATAGCCGGTGACATCGGCATGGCTGCCGGCGGCGAGCGGAAAGCTCTCATCGAGAAACTGTGCTGCCCGCGCCACCACTGCGGCCCCGCGCGCCGGATTATAGCCCTTGCCGGGGGCCAGATCGCCGTCGCGGGGGATCACATCGGTGCCGTAGAGCGCGTCATAGAGACTGCCCCAGCGGGCATTGGCGGCATTGAGCGCGTAGCGGGCGTTGGAGACCGGCACGACCAGCTGCGGACCACAAAGGCTGGAGATTTCGGGATCGAGCCCTTCGGTTTCGATGCTGAAATCACCGGGTTCATCGACGAGGTAACCGATCTCGCGCAGGAAGGCTTCGTAGCCGGCCGGATTGTTGCCCACCGGGCCGTTCTGGCGATGCCAGTCGTCGATCTTGCCCTGTAATTCGTCGCGCTTGGCGAGGAGTTTTGCATTGGTGGGCACATGCTCGGCCAGCAGGGCGGCAAAGCCGGACCAGAACTGCTCCGCCGACACCGACGTCCCCGGCAGGGCTTCCCGTTCCACGAAATCCACCAGCAGAGGATGCACGGACAGGCCGGATTTGGTCAGGTAGTCGCTCATGGGGGATCCTCGGGTTCTGGGTGCGAATGCGGCCTCGTGATGCCAGATCAACCCTGCCGGACCCAAAGGCCCAGCCGGGTCGGATCGCCGGCCAAGGCCAGGCGATGCGGCGACAGGAGTGTTCGCATTCCTCGTTTCGTCCCCAGCTTTAGGACAGCATCGGTCTCGTCACAACCCGCCTAAAGTGGACTTCGCCCTTGCGCCAGCCACATAGACCTCGGCAATGGCGCGATCGTCGCCCATTGTCTGGAGCAGGAAGAGCTCCTCGATCAGCGTCTCGAAGCGGCGCATGCGCATGGTGGGCGTAGCCCGCGCATCGAGCACCACGAGATCGGCGGCACGACCCGGCGCGATGGAGCCGATGGTCTCTTGCAGGCCCAAGGCCTCGGCATTGCCGCGCGTCGCCATGTGGAAGGAGGCGAGCGGATTAAGCCTTTGCCCGCGCAATTGCAGCACCTTGTAGCCCTCGTCGAGCGTACGCAGCATCGAGACACTGGTGCCCCCGCCAATATCGGTGGCGATGCCGATACGCACCCCGTTCTGCATCAGTCGGTCGCGGTCGAACAGACCGGAGCCGAGAAAGAGATTGGAGGTGGGGCAGAAGACGGCCACGGCGCCGGTCTCCGCCAACACGCCCACTTCGCGGTGATTGAGATGGATGGAATGGCCGAGCAGCGTTTTGGAGCCCAGCAGGCCGTAATCCTCGTAAATCCCGGTATAGTCGGGACTATCGGGATAGAGCTCCATGGAAAAGCTGATCTCGGCGTCGTTCTCGCTGAGATGGGTCTGCACATAGCAATCGGGATGTTCGGCCACCAGCGCCCGCGAGGCTTCGAGCTGGGCGGGCGTCGAGGTGATGGCAAAGCGCGGCGAGATGGCATAGAGCCCCCTGCCCCGTCCGTGCCAGCGCGCGATCAGCGCCTTGGTGTCGTCATAGCCAGACTGGGCGGTGTCGCAGAGCTCTTCGGGGGCATTGCGATCCATCATCACCTTGCCGCCCACCATCAGCATATTGCGGCGCTGCGCCTCGGCGAAGAAGGCATCGACCGAGCGCGGATGGCTTGAACAATAGGCGACGGCGGTGGTGGTGCCATGGCGGATGAGGGCGTCGTAAAACTCCACCGCCACCGCATCAGCATGGCCTTGCTGGGAGAATTTCTGCTCTTCGATGAAGGTGTAGGTATTGAGCCATTCCAGCAGCGATCCAGCATAGGCCGCCATCATCTGGCTTTGCACATAATGCAGATGCAGATCGATGAAACCGGGCAGGATCAGGTTGGGGCGATGATCGACGACCTGGGCCCCGGCAAGATCGGCCGCGGCGAAATCGCCCACGGCAACCACCTTGCCGTTCTCGATGCTGATCGCGCCGTCCGCGAGATAGAGATAGCTCTCGGTATCGTCGAGGTCCTGCGGCGCGCGGTGAAAACTCAGCACCCGACCGCGCAGAATGGTCCGGCTCATGAATTCGCGCCTTCGCGATACCATTCCACCAGCAGCGCCCGTTCGGCCTCGGTCATCTCGGTCAGGTTGCCGGGCGGCATGGCGTGGCTCCAGCCGGCCTGGATGACGATCTCATGAGCCCGATTGGCGATGGCGATGTCATTGTCGAGAATGACGTTTTTGGGGGCTTCGTAAATACCCTCCCAGACCGGCTCGGCAGTGTGGCACATGCTGCAGCGCGTCTGCACCGCAAGGCTCGCCGCCTTGAAATGCTCGGTGGACATGAAGCGCTCCCCCGTCGCGGTTGCCAGCGTCGGCGTGTCGGCGCTCGGCAGCTTGGGCGAGGTCGAGAGCCAGGCGATCACCAGCATCAGGATGACGGCGACGCCCCAGGTCCAGTGCGGATTGCCCTTGCGGGCATGGCGGGTGTTGAAATAGTGGCGCACGACCACGCCGACGAGGAAGATCAGGCTGGCAATGACCCAGTTCCACTGCGTGGCAAAAGCCAGCGGATAGTGGGACGAGAGCATGAAGAAGATCACCGGCAGGGTGAGGTAATTGTTGTGCAGGCTGCGCTGCTTGGCGATCTTGCCATATTTCGCGTCGGGAACGCGACCGGCCTTGAGATCGGCCACCACGATCTTCTGGTTGGGGATGATGATCATCGCCACATTGGCGGTCATGATGGTCGCGGTGAAGGCGCCCATATGCAGCATGGCGGCGCGGCTGGTGAACAGCTGCGTATAGCCCCAGCTCATGGCCACGAGAATGGCGAACAGCACCAGCATGAGCCCGGTGGTGGACTGGCCGATGGGCGATTTGCACAGCGTATCGTAGAGCAGCCAGCCCAGCACGATGGAGCCTGCCGAGAGCATGATTGCCACCCAGCTGGGCACGTCGAGCACATTGCGATCGACGAGGAAAATGTCGGCGCTGACATAGTAGAGCAGCGCCAGCAGCATCGCGCCCGAGAGCCAGGTCGCGTAGCTTTCCCATTTGAACCAGGTCAGGTGCTCGGGCAGGAATTCGGGCGCCACCAGATATTTCTGAATGTGATAGAAGCCGCCGCCATGCACCTGCCACTCCTCGCCATGCGCCAGAGGCGGCAGGCTCGGGGTCTTGCGCAGGCCCAGGTCGAGCGCGATGAAATAGAAAGACGAGCCGATCCAGGCAATGGCGGTGACCACGTGCAGCCAGCGCGCGGCAAACATCGCCCATTCGTAGAAAATTGCATAATCGGGCATTCATCGCTCCCCATTCACCGGCACCACCTCTTCCTGAGTGGGAGAGGCGATCAATAGGCGGGTGAGGGGTTGGTCTCAGCCCGCATAGAACTCTCATCGGGCGCTAAGCGCCACTTTCTTCCGCAAGGGGAGAAGGAAGAGAGCAATCGTCAAAAAGGGGCGGACGTCAGCCCGCCCCCACACGTAAAACCCTGAAAAATCAGGCCTTCACGCCTTCCACATACCAATCCATGGCCCACAGGCCAGCGTCGTCGACGGTGGCGCCGGCGGCAACGCGCTCAGTGCCGGCATTGTCCACGATCGGGCCGGTGAACGGATGCAGCGAGCCATCGACGATACCGGCCTTGACGGCTTCGGCAGCGGCGACCACGTCGGCCGGGATCTTCTCGTTATAGGCACCGATAACCACTTCGCCATCGGCAATGCCCGGCCAGCTGTCGGCCGACACCCAGGTGCCGTCCATGACGCTCTGCACGGCCTTGATGTAGTGCGGGGCCCAGACGTCGATGATGGCGGAGAGGTGCGACTTGGGCGCGAAAGCGCTCATGTCGGCGCCCTGGCCGAAACCACCCACGATCCCACGCTCTTCGGCAACCTGCAGGGCGGCCGGACCGTCGGTGTGCTGGGCGATGATGTCGGCACCCTGGTCGATCAGCGCGCGGGCGGCGTCGGCTTCCTTGGCCGGATCGTGCCAGCTGGACAGCCAGACGACGTTCACGGTGATCTCGGGATTGACCTTGCGGGCCGCCAGGGTGAAGGCGTTGATGCCCATGACCACTTCGGGGATCGGGAACGAACCGATATAGCCGATATTGTTGGTCTTGGAGAGATGACCGGCCAGCGTGCCCATGACGGCGCGGCCTTCATGGAAGCGGGCATTATAGGTGCCGACATTGTCGGACCGCTGGTAGCCGGTGGCGTGCTCGAACACCACGTCCGGGAATTCCTTGGCGACCTTCATCACATAGTCGCCGAAGCCGAAGCTGGTGGCGAAGATGATCTTGTTGCCCTGCTGGGCGAGCTCACGCAGCACGCGCTCGCAATCCGGGCCTTCCGGCACGCTTTCGACGAAGGTGACTTCGATCTTGTCGCCGAATTCGGCTTCCAGCGCCTGGGCGCCGACCCAGTGGCCATAGGTCCAGCCATTGTCGTCCTTGGGACCGACATTGACGAAGCCGATCTTGAACGGGCCATCCTGGCCGAAGGCCAGCGAGCCCATGAGCGGCAGGGCCAGGCCGGCGGCGCCGATCCTGAGGACATTACGGCGGGTAATCTGTGTCATTGGTTTCTCCTTGACTGACGGGTTTCCGGTTATTGTGGTTATTGGCCGGGCATGAACGGCTTGCCCAGGCAGGCAGGCGCGGCGGAATTTCCAGACCGCCGCAGCGAGATCAGAACGAGCACCGCGATCGTTGCGAGATAGGGAAGCGCTGCCCAGAATTCGGACGGCAGCAGCCCCATGCTGCCCGATGCCTTGGTGTAGAGCTCGATGGTCATGACGAGACCGAAGAGATAGGCGCCCGCCAGGAGGCGGAACGGCCGCCATGCGGCGAACACCACCAGGGCCAGCGCGATCCAGCCGCGGCCGGCGGTGAGCTTTTCGGCCCATTGCGGGGTGAGCAGCAGCGGAAAGCAGCTGCCGGCAATCCCGGCCATGGCGCCACCAAAGGCCACCGCCGCATAGCGCACCCCGATCACCGAATAGCCGATGGAATGGGCGGAAAAGTCGTTCTCGCCGACCGCCCGCAGGATCAGCCCGGCGCGCGACTTGTTGAGGAACCACCAGACGGCAAAGACCAGCAGCAGCGAGAAATAGACCAGCGGGCTATGACCGAATATCAGCCGCCAGAACGGATCGGTGGCCAGCTCGGTCGGGAACACCGAACGGAAGATTTCGATGGGCTTGCCGGTATAGGCCTGCCCGAACAGAGCGGAGAAGCCGGTGCCGAAAATGGTCAGCGCCAGCCCGGTCGCCACCTGGCTCGATGAGAGCGAAAGGGTGAGGAAGGCAAAGATCATCGAGGCGGCGGAGGCGGCAATGGCCGCGCACAAAATGGCGAGCCAGGGATTGCCCGTGTGATAGGTCACCGCAAAGGCGACCACCGCGCCGATGAGCATCATGCCCTCGACGCCAAGATTGAGCACGCCGCTCTTTTCGACGACCAGTTCGCCCAGCGCCGCGATGAGGATGGGTGTCGCCGCACCGATCAGGGTGATGATGATGGGAATGAGCAGATCGGCGTTCATCGGGAGGCCTCCAACTCACGGGTCGCGCCGAAGCGCAGCCGATAGCGGACCAGCACGTCGCTGGCCAAGAGGAAGAACAGCATCATCGACTGGAAAATGCCCACGGCGGCCACCGGCAGCTTGATTGTGGTCTGCGCCACCTCCCCGCCCACCACCGCAACTGCCATGGCGAGGCCGGCAAAGATGATGCCCACCGGATGCAACCGCCCGAGAAAGGCAACGATGATGGCGGTAAAGCCGTAATTGGTGGGGAAGGACGGCACCATGCGCCCGAAGGGCCCGGCTGCTTCCAGCACACCGGCGAGGCCCGCCAGCGCACCGCTGGTGAGCAGGGCCAGCCAGATGGTCTTGTTGACCGAGAAGCCGCCATAGCGCGCCGCGTCGGGCGCCGCCCCGACCACCTTGATCTGGTAGCCGAACACCGACCGGCTCATGAAGAACCAGGCGGCCAAAGCCACGACAATGGCAATGGGCACGCCCAGATGCACGATGGTGCGCGGAATGATGTTGGGCAGCATCTGGTCGGACGTGAACATCCGCGTCTGCGGGAAGCCGAAGCCCATCGGGTCCTTCCACGGGCCGATGACCAGATAATTGAGCAGCTGGATGGCGACATAGGTCAGCATCAGGCTGGTGAGAATTTCGTTGACCTGCAGGCGGGTGCGCAGAAAGGCCGGCACCACCGCCCAGGCCATGCCCCCGGCAATGCCGGCAGCGATCATCAGCGGCAGAATCCAGGGGCCGCTCATGTCGCGAGTAAGCAGGGCCACGCCGGTGGCGGCGAGACCGCCGAGCACATATTGCCCCTCGGCGCCGATGTTCCAGACATTGGCGCGATAGCCGATAGAGAGGCCCACCGCGATGATGATCAGAGGCGCCGATTTGACCGCCAGGTCCTGCCATTTCAGCGGATTGAGCAGCGGGGTGAGGAAGATTTCGCGCACCGCCCCGATGCCGTCATAGCCGATGAGCGAAAACACCAGCGCGCCCACCAGCGCCGTGACCAGCACGGCCGCGATGGGCGTCAGATAAAGCATGGTCTTGGAGGGTTCGAGACGCTTTTCGAGGCGGATCTGCATCATGCCGCCTCCGTGCTTCCATGCACGCCGCCCATGAGCAGGCCGATTTCTTCCACGCTAAAATCCCCCACCGGCCGCGCCGGGCTCAGCCGTCCCATATTGATCACCGCCAGCGTGTCGCATAGCGCCCGCAATTCATCGAGGTCCTGGCTGATCACCACGATGGCCGAACCGGCCGAGGCGAGATCCACCAGCGCCTGGTGAATGGCCGCGGCCGCACCGGCATCGACGCCCCAGGTCGGCTGGCTGACGACCAGCACGCTGGGCTTCTGCAGGATTTCCCGCCCCATGATGTATTTCTGGAGATTCCCGCCCGAGAGCGAACCGGCCGTCGAGGACGGACCCAGCGCCTTGACCGCGAACTCGGCGATGACCTTGCCGGTATAGGTGCGGGCGGCGCCCGAATTGATCAGGCCCATCACCACCATGCCGAGCCGATCGCGGGCGGTGAGAACGGAATTGTCGGCCAGCGAAAAATCGCCAACCGCAGCATGGCCGTTGCGCTCTTCCGGCACGGCGCAAAGGCCCTGGCGGCGGCGCTCGGTGGTGTCCATCATGCCGATGCCGAGCCCGTCAATGGTGATGGCCTCGCGATCATCGCCCCTGATCTCGCCGGACAGTGCATCGAGCAGCGCGTTCTGCCCATTGCCCGCAACGCCGGCAACGCCCAGGATTTCCCCGGCGCGCACGGTGAAGCTGACATCGTTGACCGGCACATCGAAATGCCCGCCCTTGCGCGTCGCCAGCCGGTTGACCACCAGCTTGGGCGGCCCGAAGGCACGCCCCTCGGCCTTGACGATATCCTTGAGCCCACCGCCGATCATCTTTTCGGCCATGGAGCGGCTGGTTTCATGCTTGGGATCGCAGGTATCCACCAGCTTGCCGCCGCGCAGGATGGTCGCCGTATCGCACAAGGCTTTGATTTCATGCAACTTGTGCGAAATATAGAGAATGGAACAGCCCTCGCTGGCCAGCTGGCGCAGCACGGTGAACAACTGCTCCACCTCCTGCGGCGTCAGCACCGAAGTGGGCTCGTCCATGATCAGAAGTTTTGGATTGAGCAGCAGCGCGCGGACGATCTCGATACGCTGGCGCTCGCCCACCGAGAGGGTCGCCACAGTCCGGTGCGGATCAAGGCTCAGCCCATAGGTCTGCATGACCTCGCGGATGCGGGCTTCGAGTTCACGCGATGGGATTTTGGCATCCATGCCCAGCGCGATGTTTTCGAGCACGCTCAGCGCCTCGAACAATGAAAAATGCTGGAACACCATGCCGATGCCCAGCTTGCGCGCCGCCTTGGGATTCTGCACCACCACCGGCTGGCCATCCCAGAGGATTTCGCCGGCATCGGGCTGCATGATCCCATAGATCATTTTGACGAGGGTGGATTTTCCGGCGCCGTTTTCGCCGAGCAGAGCGTGGATTTCGCCGGGCCTGACCGAGAAGGAAACGTTGTCATTGGCGAGAACGCCGGGAAACCGTTTGGTGATGCCCCTCAATTCCAGGCGACTATGCATATCAGCGTCCACTCCCCACCCCCTCCATTGCGGGGGTGGGCTTACGCCCGACAGATGCTTCCCGTCCCCCAATCTGGACTATAATTTCAGCGGCTGCCAGTGCCGCAATCACCGATGGCCGTTTATCCCCAAGCCCTTGCGCGCCAATGGGCAATATCAATCGCTCGAGCGTGTCTTCGTCGCCGCCCTGTTGCAGGTACCAGCTCGAAAACTTGGCGCGCTTGGTCTTCGAGCCCACCATGCCGACATAGGCGGCGTCGCGGCGGGCCAGTGCCTCCCCGGCAATCAGAAAATCCAGGGCGTGGTCATGGGTCATGATGACGAAGGCGCTGCCCGCGGGCGCCGCGCGGACCACCGCCTCGGGCATGGCAACCCGCCGATGGGCAATGCCGGGCGCAAGCATGTCGAGCTCGGCCTGGCGGGTATCGATCACCTCGATGCGCACCGGCAAGAGCGCCAGGATCTGTGCCAGCACCCGCCCGACATGGCCGGCGCCGAAAATATAGACCTGCGCCGCCGACGCCTCTTCCTGGGCAATGCGCATGACGAGGTCACGGCGCAAGGACGTATCGGCATAGCGCAAGCAGACTTCGACGCGCCCGCCGCAGCACTGGCCGATTTCAGGGCCGAGCGGCACATCCATCGCCTCCTCGGCTCGCCCTTCGACCAGCAGGCGCCGCGCATGGTCGATGACCATATATTCGAGCGCCCCACCGCCAATGGTGCCGAAAATCGCCCCCATGCCCACCAGCATGAACGTGCCCCGCTCCCGCGGCGACGATCCCCGCACTTCGGTCAGTTCGCAAACGATGGCGTGGGGATTGGCGGAGAGGAAAGCGGTGAGGTCTTCACTCATCGAAATACCCCCACCCGGCCTCCCCCTCAAGAAGGGGGAGGAGAAGATCGGAGTGCAACGCGAGAAATTCGTATCCGAGTGGAGCGGCCCCTCCCCCTATCAGGGGGAGGTTGGGTGGGGGTACTGCAATGAAGTCAGTGACCAATCTCACCCGCGCGCCTCCCGTTTGAGCCGCTCGACGCCCATCAGCACCCGCTCTGGGGTCACCGGGGTATCGAGGCGCGGGGCGATCTTATAGTCAGCGACGCTCGCCACCGCCATGCTGAGGGCT
Source organism: Devosia sp. 63-57 (assembly GCF_001899045.1). NCBI lineage: Bacteria > Pseudomonadati > Pseudomonadota > Alphaproteobacteria > Hyphomicrobiales > Devosiaceae > Devosia > Devosia sp. 63-57. The sequence goes on from NZ_MKUY01000003.1 coordinate 979,847, forward strand.
TCCACCACGCTCATGGCCAGCATGAAGGGCGGCTCGCCCACCGCCTTGGAGCGGCCGATGGTTGGCTCGCGATTGACCGACCATTCGGCTAGGTGGACGTTGAAAACCGGCGGAATATCGGAGGCCAGCGGGATTTTGTAGGTCGAGGGCGCATGGGTGCGCAACTGGCCCTTGGCGTCCCAGACCAGCTCCTCGGTCGTGAGCCAGCCCATGCCCTGGATGAAGCCGCCTTCGATCTGGCCGATATCGATGGCGGGGTTCAGCGACTTGCCGACATCGTGCAGGATATCGACGCGATCGACCGTATATTCGCCGGTCAGCGTGTCGATGGTGACTTCGCTGACCGAGGCACCATAGGCGAAATAGTAGAAGGGGTGACCCTTGCCGGTAGCGCGATCCCAGTGGATTTTCGGGGTCTTGTAGAAGCCGGCAGCCGACAGCTGCACCCGGTTCATATAGGCAGAGGCGGCAAGCTCGGCGAAGGGCACGAATTTGCGGCCGACATCAATGCCGCCCTGCACCCATTGGCAATCGGCCTCCTCGGCACCGTAGAGCTTGGCCGCATGGGCCACCAGCCGCGTCTTGATCTGCTCGCAGGCATCCCAGGCGGCCATGCCGTTGAGGTCGGAGCCCGATGAAGCAGCAGTCGCGGAGGTATTGGGCACCTTGCCGGTGGAGGTGGCCATGATCTTGACGGTATCGAGATTGACCCCGAAGGCGTCGGCGACGACCTGCGCCACCTTGATATAGAGCCCCTGCCCCATCTCGGTGCCGCCATGGCTGAGATGGATGGAGCCGTCCTTGTAGACATGCACCAAGGCGCCGGCCTGATTGTACCAGGTGGCGGTGAAGGAGATGCCGAACTTGACCGGCGTCAGGGCAATGCCCTTTTTGAGAAGAGCATTGCCGGCATTGAAATCCAGAATAGCCTGGCGCCGCGCATGGTAGTCGGCGTTCTTTTCCAGCTCCTCCACGACACGGTGGACGATATTGTCCTCAACCGTCTGGTGATAGGGCGTGATATTGTCGGTGTCGGTGCCGTAGAAATTGGCCTTGCGGATATCGAGCGGGTCCTTGCCCAGCGCATAGGCGATATCCTCGATCCAGCGCTCGGCGCCCATCATGCCCTGCGGCCCGCCAAAGCCGCGGAAAGCCGTGTTGGAGACGGTATTGGTGTAGAGCGGCTGCGACTTGGCGCGCACCGCCGGATACCAATAGGCATTGTCGCAATGGAACAGCGCCCGGTCGGTCACCGGGCCGGACAGGTCGGCGGAAAAGCCACCGCGCGCCGCATAGAGCGCGTCGACGGCGTGAATCTTGCCGCTATCGTCAAAGCCCACTTCGTAGTCGACGACGAAATCGTGCCGCTTGCCGGTGGCGCTCATGTCGTCGTCGCGGTCGGGACGCAGCTTGCAGGCGCGGTTCCATTTCTTGGCCGCCAGCGCCGCCACCACGGCAAAGAGATTGCCCTGGGTTTCCTTGCCGCCAAAGCCGCCGCCCATGCGACGCACATTCACCGTCACCGCATTCTGCCGGATGCCCAGCGCATTGGCGACAATCAGCTGCACCTCGCTCGGGTGCTGGGTCGAGGAATGGACGATCACATCCTCGTCCTCGCCCGGAATGGCCAGCGCGATCTGGCCTTCGAGATAGAAGTGATCCTGCCCGCCAATGGTTATGGCGCCCTTGAGGCGGCGCGGGGCTGATGCCATGCCCGCCTCGACATCGCCGCGTTCGAGCTTGAGCGGCTTGGTCACCTCCTTGCCACCCGCCGCCTGGGCCGAGCGCACATCGGTGAAGAAGGAGAGATCGCGATAATCGACCTTGGCCAGTTGTGCCGCCCGCCGCGCCTGATCGCGGGTTTCAGCGATCACCGCAAAGATCGGCTGGCCCCAGAAATGCACCACGCCATCAGCGAACAGCGGCTCGTCATGCACATGCGCCGAACTGATATCGAGCGCGCCGGGCACGTCGGCATTGGTGAGCACGCCGATCACCCCCGGCGTATTCAGGACATCGGTAAAATCCATGCCGAGCACTTCGGCATGCGGCTTGGTCGAAAGGCCAAGATAGGCATGCATGGTGCCCAGCGGCTCGGCCATGTCGTCAATATATTCGGCAGTGCCCGTCACATGCTTGGGCCCGCTGTCATGGCGGGTATTGGTGTGCAGCACCGAAAGGTTGATGGCGGCGTCGTGCTTGTTCATGGACAAAACCCCTCATCCGTCTCCCGCTGTGCGGGAGCCACCTTCTCCCACAAGTGGAGAAGGCTAGCATGGTGCCTCTCTGGCCACTGCACGTCCCTTCTCCCCCCGTGGGAAAAGGTGCCCGAAGGGCGGATGAGGGGGCCTGTCACGAGAACGCCCATCATGCCACCTCCCGCGTCAGCCGCGCGCTTTGGCCCTGCGTTTCAAGAAAGAACCGCTTGAGCAGGTTTTGCGCCGTCAGCAGCCGGTATTCTGCCGAAGCCCGCATATCGGACAATGGCTGGTAGTCGATGGCGAAGGCTGGCAGGGCAGCTTCCACGCTTTCAAGCGTCCAGGGCTTGCCGAGCAGCGCCGCTTCCACCGCGCTGGCGCGCTTGGGCGTTCCGGCCATGCCGCCATAGGCAATGCGCGCCAGGCTCACCATGCCGTCTCCACCAACCGCGACCCGGAAGGCGCCGCACAGCGCCGAAATGTCTTCGTCGCGGCGCTTGGAAATCTTGTAGGTGGCGAAATGCTCGCCTTCGGGAAGCACGGGCAGCGTGATGCTTTCGACAAACTCACCCGGTTGGCGGTCCTGCTTGCCATAGGCGAGGAAATAGTCCTCGAGCGCGATGTCGCGCCGTTCGCTGCCGCGACGGAGGCGCAAAGTAGCCCCCAGGGCGATGAAGGGCGGCGGCGTATCGCCGATGGGCGAGCCATTGGCGATATTGCCCCCGATCGTGCCCATATTGCGCACCTGTTCGCCGGCAATGCGGTTCCACAATTCATTGAGGTGCGGGAAACGGGTCTCGATCAGCGGGAAGGCTTCCGAATAGGAAACGCCGGCAAAGATTTCGACACCGGCCTCGGTCTCGACGACGCGGCGCAGTTCCTGCAGATGGCCGATAAAGATCACCGGCCCGATCGGGCGCATGAACTTGGTGACCCAGAGCCCCACATCGGTGGAGCCGGCCACGATGCGCGCCTGCGGATTGGCAGCGTAGATATCGGCAAAATCGTCGAGGCTGGCGGGGATGAAAATCTTCTTTTCGCCCGCGCCCAGTTCCACCCGCTTGCCGTCATTGAGCGCCTGGATGCGGGCCCGGGCGGCAATGCGCTCGGCCCAGAGCGGATCGCCCTGCGGCTGGCCATATTGGGAAAGGGACTCGGCCGCGCGGATGATCGGCGCATAGCCGGTGCAGCGACAGAGATTGCCCTGCAACGCCTTCTCGATGGCCGGGCGCGTCGGATTGGGTTCGCGCATCCACAAGCCATAAAGGCTCATGACGAAGCCAGGCGTGCAGAAACCGCACTGGCTGCCATGGTGATCGACCATGGCCTGCTGCACCGGATGCAAGACGCCGTTTTCACCGCGCAGATGTTCGATGGTCACCACATGGGTGCCGTGCAGGCTGGCGACGAAGCGGATGCAGGCGGTGACCGAGTCATAGATGATCTCTTCGCCCGCAAGCCTGCCGACCAGCACCGTGCAGGCGCCACAATCGCCCTCGGCGCAACCTTCCTTGGAGCCGCGCAGGCGCCGCTCCAGCCGCAGCCAGTCGAGCAGGGTCAGGTCCGGCGCCACATCGGTCAGCGTCACCTCCTCGCCATTGAGCAGGAAGCGGATGGCATTGGCGACATCGACCATGGCTCAGCTCCCCCGATAGGTCGAATAGGAGAAGGGGCTTACCAGCAGCGGCACGTGATAGTGCTTGTCCTCGGAAATGGTGAAGCGGATCGGCACCACATCGAGAAATGGCGTTGCAATCTCGACGCCCAAGCGCTCGAAATACTGACCGACATGGAAGCGGATTTCGAATTCGCCCTGCTGGAACTGATCCGGCCCAAGCAGCGGCTGGTCCACCCGACCGTCTTCATTGGTATAACTGTCGAGCAGATGATGGGTGTGGTCGCCATGCACGAAATGCAGCTCGATGCGCATGCCGCGCGCCGGCTTGCCATGCATCGTGTCCAGCACGTGAGTGGTGAGGCGTCCGTCCGCCATGCTGCTGCTCCTTCCGCATGCCGGGTCGAAACATGGGGCCGGTCCGAACCGCAGCATGCACAATCAAAGTCATCCCCGTCCCGACCATAACACGCGTTACTGCTCTTGATACTCTTAAATTGGAAGCACTATGCTGCCAATTCGGCAACAACGGAGCACCAGCATGGATCCTCGTCAGCCCCCGGACCGGCCGCGAGAACATGCCCTGTCGGCAAGCCTCCTGGCGCGGGTGTTCCACCAGCCCTCGCTGCTTTATTTTAACGCCGTGGCCACCCACCTCTCCATTCGCGAGGCCTCGCGGCGGCTTAACGTGGCCTCATCGGCGGTCACAAGGCAGGTGGCGCAGCTCGAGGATGCACTGGGCATTGCCCTGTTCCTGCGCGAACGAAGACGCCTGCGCCTCTCTCCCGCCGGTGAAATCCTGTTCCGCCATTCCCGCCGCCTCGCCGCGCCGATGGAGGCTGCCGTATCGGAGATCGAAATGCTGCGCGGGGTACGGGCCGGCTCGGTACGCATCGCCACGGTCGAGAGTGTCGGCCTCTCCTTCCTGCCGCAGCTGATCAGCGATTTCGGCCGCCGCTATCCCCGGCTCAATCTCGATGTTTCCATCGTGCCCTCGGCCGAAGTCATCGAGCGACTGGTCGATGAGCGGGTCGATATCGGCTTCGGCTTCACCGCCAAGGCAACGCGCCATGTCGACATCGCCTTTCGCCGCGACGTCAGCATCGGCGTGGTCATGACTCCCGACCATCCGCTGGCGACGGCGCAGAACCTCACCATGGCGCAATGCCTCGAACACCCGCTGGCCGTGGGCAAGCCGGAAATCTCCATCCGCGAAGTCATCGAGCCCTTTCTGCGCTCCTCGGCGGCCATCACCCCGCCGCTGGTGGAGGTGGATTCGATCCGCATGCTGGTGGAACTGGCGCTGGGCGGGCACTATGCCTCGATCATGACCCCGATCGGCGCCCAGAATGACATCGCCGCCGGGCGGCTGGTGTTCAAGCAATTGCAGGATGGCGGCCTGCCCACTAATCGCTTCGGCATTCTGGTGCGCAATGGTGGCGCCCTGCACCTGGCGCCGGCGATCTTTTACGAACACGCCAAGGGCTATTTCGAAAGCCTGTCCATGCCCGGGGCGATTTAAGCAAGCCCGGACGCTTGACACGCATAGCCATTCAGCTATGAATTAATTCATAGCCAACGGTGAATATATGTCAGCACCCCTGCCCCACGACCTGCTCTTCCGCTCTCTCGCCGATCCAACGCGGCGGGCGATCTTCGAGCGGCTGTGTCGCGATGGCGAGCAGACCGTGGGCGCGCTTACCGACTGGGCCGGCGTATCCCAGCCGACCGTCTCCAAGCACCTGGTAGTGCTCAGGCAGGCCGGCCTGGTGCAGGACCGCCATGCCGGGCGCCAGACCCATTACACCGCCCGCACCGATGCGCTGGCGCCGCTGCTGGACTGGACCCGCGAGATGACCAGTTTCTGGAACACGCGTCTCGACGCGCTGGAAAACACGCTGACAAGGATGGATCAATGACCCGGCGCCCCGCCCTAAAGCCCGGGCCGGATGGCATTGCCCGCCTGGCCGGCGGCAATCCGCAAATCGCCAAGGGTTATGGCGACGCCGTGGTGCAGCGCTACATCGCCGCCATGCCCGGCTGGCAATCAGAAGTCGGCCGCCGCCTCGACGCCGTGATCACCCAAACCCTGCCCAATGTCGAAAAGGCGGTGAAGTGGAATTCTCCGCTTTACGGAACGGAGACGGATGTCTGGTTCCTCGGCTTTCACTGCCTCACCCGCTACGTGAAAGTCTCGTTCTTCCAGGGCGCCCATCTCGATCCGGTCCCGCCGGGCACGTCCAAGCAGGCGCATGTGCGCTATCTCGACATTTACGAAACCGATGAATTCGACGCGGGCCGCTTCGCCGAGTGGGTGAAGCAGGCCAGCCTCCTGCCCGGCGAAAGGATGTAACCCCATGGCCTTTTCCAAGAACAGTGCCGCCGACCTCGCCACCGGCGCCACGCCGAGCGAACTCATTGACCAGCGCATCGCCGCCCTGCCCGATTGGCGTGGCGAAAAGCTCGCCACGATCCGCCGACTCATCCACGAGGCGCTGCCCGACGTGGTCGAGGAATGGAAATGGGGCAAGCCGGTATGGTCGGCGGACGGCATTCTGTGCACCGGCGAAGTCTACAAGGCTTACGTGAAAACCACCTTCCCCAAAGGCGCAGCACTGGCGGACGCCGAAAAACTCTTCAATTCCAGCCTTGAGGGCAATGTGCGCCGCGCCATCGATTTCTTCGAGGACGAGAGCATCAACGAGGCCGGTTTCATCGCCCTGATCCGCGAAGCCGCTGCCGCCAACCGCGCCAAACCCGCCAAAACCAAAACGTGAGATTCTCATGAGCATCGCCGAAACCCGCTCCGTCGTCATCGAGCGCGAGCTCGCCCATGCGCCTGAAAAGGTCTGGCGCGCCCTGACGCAACAGCAGCTGATCGCCGACTGGCTGATGCAGAACGATTTCGCGCCGGTGGTCGGCCACAAGTTCAAGCTGCGCGGCGAATGGGGCGGCGTGCTCGACTGCGAAGTGCTTGAAATCGATCCCCAGCGCAGCCTCTCCTATACCTGGGACTTCACCAACGATGACCCGACCTATGCGCTGAAAAGTGTCGTCACCTATACGCTTACTCCCAGCGGCACCGGCACCATGCTGCGCGTCGAGCAATCCGGCTTCCGCCCCGACCAGAAACAGGCCTATGGCGGCGCCCATGCCGGCTGGAAGGGCTTTTTCAACAAGCTGGATACTCTGGTGGGGACGTTGGATTAGGCGGGTGGCGCGGAACGGTGGATCGCGACGCTCCATCGCTCACCCCCTAGCGCCGCACCCTGCCTTTTGCTTACCATTGGTCTCAGCCTGACTTTGAAGAGACCTCCTATGAACCGCTACCCCCGTGACATGCATGGCTATGGCCAGACCCCTCCCAATGCCAACTGGCCGGGCGGCGCGCACGTGGCGGTGCAATTCGTGCTCAATTACGAAGAGGGCGGGGAGAACTGCGTGCTGCATGGCGATGCGGCCTCCGAGGCCTTCCTGGTCGACGTGCTCGGTGCTGCGCCCTGGCCGGGCCAGCGCCACGCCAATGTCGAGTCCATGTATGAATACGGCGCCCGCGCCGGCTTCTGGCGGCTGCATCGGCTGTTCACCGAGGCGAACCTGCCGGTCACCATCTATGGCGTCGCCACCGCGCTGATGCGCGCGCCGGCCCAGCTGGCCGCCATGCAGGAGGCCGGTTGGGAAATCGCCAGCCATGGGCTCAAATGGGTGCAGCACAAGGACATGCCGCCCGAGGAGGAACGCGCCCAGATCGCCGAGGCCATTCGGCTCCACACCATCGCAACGGGAGCGCGCCCGCTCGGCTGGTACACTGGACGCTCCAGCCTCAATACCGTCGAGCTGGTCGCCGAGGCCGGCGGCTTTGCCTATATCTCGGACACCTATGACGACGACCTGCCCTATTGGAAGGTGATCGCCGGCACCCCGCAGCTCATCATCCCCTATACGCTTTCGGCCAACGACATGCGTTTCGTGACCGCGCCGGGCTTCGACAATGGCGAGGAATATTTCACCTTCCTCAAGGACAGCTTTGACTGCCTTTATGCCGAAGGCCAGGCGGGCTCACCCAAGATGATGTCGCTGGGCCTGCATTGCCGTCTGGTGGGACAGCCGGGGCGCTATCAAGGGCTCAAGAAGTTCGTCGACTATATCAAGGGCTTCGACAAGGTCTGGATCCCCACCCGGCTCGAGATTGCCCAGCACTGGGCCAAGGAACATCCCTATATGGCGCCAGAAATGGTGCCGAGCCAGATGGAGAAAGCGGAGTTCGTCGAACGCTTCGGCTCAATCTTCGAGCATTCCCACTGGATCGCCGACCGCGCCTGGGCAGGCGAGATGGGTCCCGCCAATGACACCGCCATCGGCCTGCATTTCGCGCTGCGGACCCAGTTCCGCCTGGCGACGCCCGAAGAGCGCCTCGCCGTTTTGCGCGCTCACCCCGATCTGGCCGGCAAGCTGGCCGCCGCCAAGCGCCTCACCGCCGACTCCACCGCCGAACAGGCCTCGGCCGGCCTCGACGCGCTGACCGATGCCGAGCGCGAGAAATTCACCGCGCTCAACACCACCTATGTCGAAAAGTTCGGCTTTCCCTTCATCATCGCGGTGCGCGACCACGACAAGGCGTCGATCCTGGCCAGTTTCGAGAAACGCATAGCCAATTCCGCGGCCGAGGAATTCGCCACCGCCTGCGCGCAAGTCGAACGCATCGCCCTGCTGCGCTTGAAGGCAGTTCTGCCCTAGCGCGAACCGAACGCTGTATCGATCGCGGCCAACATCGCGCCCCATGCCGCTGCCGTCTGGGGGACATACTCGGCCCATTCGGCGTCCATGTCGTGCGTGACCCGCACCTGGCACCCTTTGCCGCGCGGTTCGATCTCCAGCGTCACCAGCGAACTGTCCTCTGCCTCTTCTTCGGGTGTCACGAACCAGCTGAATGCGATACGGGTCGGCCGATCGAGGCGCTTGTAGGTGCCCCAGGCCTCCGACCCATCCCGGCTATCGGCGAAGACGAACTTTCCGCCGGTCACCGGCTCGATCTCTACCCGGGTAACAACCTCGTCCGGCGTTTTTGCCTGCAATTGCGCGGTCATCCACTGTCTTGCACGTTCAGGCATCAGCCAGGCGTCATACACCTGTTCGGCCGAAAGACTGGCAAATTCGTACTCGGCCCGTGCGGTCACCGTGCTCATTTGTAGAAGCCGTCCCGCAGGTTGATACCGTGCTCGACATAGGCCTTCATCGCGGCCAGCATGCCGGTCCAGCCTTCGCAATTGCCATAAGACGCCTTCTGCCCCGCTTCGTTTTCGCGCCAGCCCGCCTCGTGGATGTGCACCAACGTACGGCCATCTTCCAGCGCCTCGAAGGTCATGGTGACCGTCGTCTGGTAGAGGCCGGCCGCATCATCATCGGGCGGCGCATCCCAGCGCAGCACGATCTTCCGGTCGGGCACGACTTCGACGACATGCACCGGAAAAGCGCCGGGGAAGTCATGAAAGTCCCAGGTCACCACGGCGCCGGTTTCGAGCCGGCCCTTGGCGCCGCCCGTGGTGAAATAGCCCGACAGCCTGGCCGGATCGGCCACCGCCTCGAACACGTCATGGACCGGACGGGATATACGTCCACCCACTGTGAACTCATAAGCCATACCAACCTCCTCGGCTTGACCTCGATCACAATATGTTATATTTTTATAACATGTCAAATGACGACGCCGACGACCTGATTTTCAAGGCCTTGAGCCACCGCGCGCGCCGCCGCATTCTGGATGCGCTGAAAGCAGAGCCGTTGACGACAGGCATGCTCTGCGACCGGTTTCCCGGTCTGGACCGCTGCACCGTCATGCAGCATCTGGGCGTGCTGGAGAATGCCGGGCTCGTCGTCGCCGAAAAGCGCGGCCGCGAGCGTTGGAACCACCTCGATGCAATGCCTGTTCACGCCATTCACGAACGCTGGATCGGCCCCTACGCCGCCTATGCCGCCGGCATGCTCAGCCGTCTCAAGCGCCATGTCGAAGAGCCCGCCGTCTGATCACGCTATTGTCAGGCCGATTTCGGAACAGACCCGGCGGGCAGGCCTTTTGCCTTCAGTAACTCTGTCACTGAAAGGACTTTGGCCGCATGCTTTATGTCGACATCCCGACCCAGAAGGACCTCACCGCCCTTCGAGCCGCACGAGACGACGCCAGCGTTTCCATCTACCTCGAAACCACGCCACTCACCCAGGATATCGAAAAAAGCAGGATAACCTTTGGCAATCTGGGCAAGGATGCCCTGACCCAATTGGCAGACGCGGGTATCGACAAGAAGCGTCTTGCCAGCCTCATCGAAGAACTGGACGATCTGGCCGAGGACGACGATTTCTGGCGCCAGCAGGCGCACAGCCTCGCCATCTTTGCCACCCCGGACAATATCCGCACGTTCCGGCTGGCCAATCGACTGACCGATATGGTCGAGGTGTCCGATCGCTTCCATCTCAAGCCGCTATTGCGCGCCGTGACCTTCCGCAATGCCGCCCATGTGCTGGCCATTTCTGAGAACAAGGTGCGGCTGGTGGAGATCGCCGCCGACCTGCCGGCCAGCGAAGTCGCCGTATCCGGCTTCCCGGACGGTGCCGCCGACGCGGTGAACAAGTCTACTATCAATGATCGCTCGCATAGCCGCCGCATCCATGGCTCGGAAGGCCAGAAGGTGCAGCTGGCCAAATATATCCGCCGCGTCGATGCCGCCTTGCGCCCGGTCCTCGCACACCAGGACCTGCCGCTGATCCTCGCCGCCACCGAGCCTGTGGCGTCGCTGGTCCGTTCGGTGAGCGGCCTCGATTTCGAGCCCGACATCATTGCCGGCAGCCCCGACCGACTGGCTGAAGGCGAGCTGGCCGATGCCGCCCGCAAGGTGCTCGATGCCCGTTATGCGCGCAAGATTGCCGACTTCGCCACGCTGTTCGACACCCGCAACGGCCAGAACCGGGCAACCACCGATCTCTCCGATGCCGCCCGTGCCGCCACTTTCGGCGCCGTCGATACTCTGCTCGTCGACATCGACAATGTCGTCAATGGCACCATTGACGAGGAAAACGGCGCTATCAGCTTCTCGGATACGCCTGATGCGGTCGACTACGGGATCGTCGATGAAATCGCCGGCCGGGCGCTGGCCAGTGGCGCAACGGTAATGGCCGTCCGGCGCGACGATATCCCCGGCAAGGGCGACCTCGCCGCAGTGCTGCGCTACACCGTCTAGCCAAAGGCCCCGACTTGCCGCTAAGCATTCGGGTGGCGGGCCAGTCTCGCCACCCCTTTATTCGGTAGCGCATCATGACCTCGACCTATGCCACCCCGCCCGCCGGACTGCCCGGACAGATGACCCTGCATACCCAGCGCGCGGTTTTCACCGAGGCCTATGCCTTCCTGCCGGCCGGGGTGATGCGCGACATTGTCACCTCCTACCTGCCGCATTGGCGAGACACCCGCGCCTGGATCATCGCCCGCCCGCTCAGCGGCTTTGCCGAAACCTTCTCGCAATATATCGTCGAGGTGCTTCCTGGCGGCGGCAGCGAAAGGCCCGAGCCCAATCGCGAAGCCGAGGGCGTGCTCTTCGTGGTCTCCGGCCAGATGACGCTGACCCTGGAGGGTGAGACGCATCTGCTCAAGGAGGGCGGCTATGCCTTCCTGCCGCCGGGCTGCGCTTGGAGCCTGGTCAACAAATCCACCGTCCCGGTGCGCTTCCATTGGGTGCGCAAGCGCTACGAGCTGGTGGACGGCGTCGACATACCGTCCGCCTTCGTCACCAACGAGCAGGACGAGCCTATTCGCTGGATGCCCGGCACCAATGATCGCTGGGGCACGACCCGCTTCGTCGAGCCTACCGATCTGCGCCACGACATGCATGTCAATATCGTCACCCTCGAGCCCGGCGCGGTCATTCCCTTCGAGGAAACCCACGTCATGGAGCACGGGCTTTATGTGCTCGAAGGCAAGGCGGTCTACCGGCTCAATCGCGATTGGGTCGAGGTGGAAACCGGGGACTTCATGTGGCTGCGCGCCTTCTGCCCGCAGGCCTGCTATGCCGGGCCGGAGCGCTTCCGCTACCTGCTCTACAAGGACGTCAACCGCCACGCCAAGCTGCCGTTCTGAGCCATGACCGACCGCCCTGTCATCATCGAACCGCTGACTGCCGAGGCCTTCGCCCCCTTCGGGCAGGTGATCACCACCGAAGGCGCCCACCATTATCCCATCAATTCGGGGATGACCGAGCGCTACCACGATCTGGCGCGGATCGAGCTGGGCGGCGTGCATCCGCGCCCGCTGATCTCGATCTTCCATGGACAGCCCTACGCCCTGCCCCTGGCGCTGAAAATGGTCGAGCGCCATCCTCTCGGCAGCCAGGCCTTCTATCCCTTGTCCGACGCGCCATGGCTGGTGATCGTGGCCGAAGACCAGGGCGGCATGCCGACCCGGCTGCGCGCCTTTGCCCCGGCAGCGGGCCAAGGCGTCAACATCGCCATGAACACCTGGCACGGCGTGCTGACCCCGCTCGAAAGAGAGAGCCGTTATCTGGTGGTCGATCGCGGCGGCGACGGCAATAATCTCGAAGAGCATTTCTTTGAAACGCCAATCGAGATCAGGCGTTGATCTGACGCCGGCCTCGTAACCCTAATGGGCAGAGTCGGTCGCGCCCCGATGGGGACTGCGCTAGAATGCGTCGACCCTTGAAGGAATTTGGCTATGTTTGCGTCCCGCCTCGCTCAGGTCATCGCGGCCTTTCTGCTCATGCTGATGCCGGCACTGGCCGCACCGCTGACCCTTTCCGGCGACGTGGTCTATCGCGAGCGCATGGCCCTGCCGGCAGGCGCCGTGCTGCATGTCGGCGTGGTGTCCCTGCCCGATGGCAAGCCGGTGGTGGGCGCCGGCCAGACCATCGGCACCAAGGCGCAATCCCCACTCAGCTTCTTGCTCAATGTGCGCAGCAGCCTCGACAGGACGCCAGGTCGCTATGGGCTGGTCGCCGAAATCCGTCATGGCGACATGCTGGTGTTCGCCACGCCCGCTCCGGTCCCGATAGACCTCGCAAACCCGACCGGCCTCAGCATTCTCGTGCAGCGGGTGGCCAGCCAGCCGGTGCCGCCCACCCCCGAGCCGATTTTGCCCATGCCCGACCCGGCGCTCATTGGACAGGCATGGGAAGCGACCAGCATTGGCGGCAAACCGGTGACCGGCCAGCGCAAACCGACCATGACGATCGAAGCCGATCTGCGCACCAGTGGCTTTGGCGGCTGCAACCGCTACTTCACCGAAGCGAGCATTGATGGCGCAGCTTTGAGCTTTGGCCCGGCAGCGGCGACCCGCATGGCCTGCGCTCCCGATGCAATGGCGGAAGAGCTGAGCTTTTTCGCTGCCCTGGCGGCGGTTTCGCGCTATGAGGTCAGCGACAACAGCCTGCGTCTGCTCGACGCTGCAGGCATCCCGCTGATCGGCTTCGTTGCCGCCAAGGAGCAATAGACTTGGACACTGCCAATCTCGTTTCCCGCCTGCTCGACGTTATCGAGCACGATATCGCTCCGGTGACATCGAAGGGCGTGGCCAGGGGAAACAAGCTCTTCGGCGCCGCCATCCTGCGCAAGTCCGACCTCTCGGTCGTGGTGGCCGAAACCAATAACGAGATCGACAATCCGCTGTGGCACGGCGAAATGCATGCCATCAAGCGCTTCTTCGAACTCCCCGCCGACCAGCGCCCGGCGACGAAAGACTGCCTGTTCCTCGCCACCCACGAACCCTGTTCGCTTTGCCTTTCCGGCATCACCTGGTCGGGCTTCGACAATTTCTATTATCTGTTCAGCCACCAGGATAGCCGCGACAGCTTCGCCATTCCCTACGATATCCAGATCCTGCAAGCGGTCTATGCGGTACCCGAGCCGGGCATGGAAGCGGCCTCGCCGGATCGCCCGCTCTATAATCGCAGCAACGCCTTTTTCACCAGCCATGGCTTGCAGGAACTGATCGCCGGCCTCGACCGGGACCATCGCGAGAGCCTGACCGGGCGTATCGACGACATCAACGCGCTCTACAACAACCTGTCGGCCACTTATCAGGCGGACAAGGGCAACAAGGGCATTCCCCTGGCCTGAGGCACAATTCTAGGCCGGTTTGCGCACCGATTTCAGCGGGCGGCGCACCGCCCGAACGGCCTCTACGGCTTCAACCGGCGAGGGCACCTGCGGCAGGTGCCGCTGAGCCATCCACTGCCAGAGGCGGGCACCGATCCCGTCGGCGCGCAGCGCCCGCAGCTTGACGATATTGACCATTTTATTCAGCCACCAGAATCGCGGGAGACATCTCGCTGCGTGGCACTTCCGCCATGGATGCGGCAAAAGTAAGAACGCTGAGGGCAAGGGCGAAAAGGGCTGTTAGGACGATCTGGTACATCGGTCTCGGTTCCGGACGGGTTGACGCTTGGACTTTCCGGCCTGGCCGGGTTGCGATCCTGTCCGTTGGATATGTGTGTCGCTTTGAACCGCTGTCGAATGCCCCATTAAGAATGCATTCAGAAAGCCGCCTTCGCGCATGGCTGCCATGAGGCACGAACCTTTTGCCACGATGGGGCGTTGAAAGGTTAAGACGCAATCCAGACAAGGCTCGACCATGACCGATGCAATCGTCCAGCACGGCGACGCCACGCCCCGGCTCGCCGTTTTCACCGATTTCGATGGCACGCTCGTCGATATCGCCGAAACCCCAGATGCCGTTTCGGTGCCCGACGAATTGACCGAAGAATTGGATCAGGCGATCCGCCGCTTCGATCACGCCTTTGCCGTCATCACCGGGCGCGAAATCGCCGATATCGACCGGTTCCTGCACCCACTGCAATTGCCTGTCGCCGGCGCCCATGGCGCGCAACGGCGCCGGGTGGACGGCTCACTGGAATTGCCCGACGACAGCATCGTCAGTGCCGCGCATGATATTGCCCGGGCCATCGAACCGCTGGCGCAGGCCAATCCTAATCTCCTGGTGGAAACCAAGGAGGGCTCGGTGGCCCTGCATTTCCGCCAGGCCCCCGAACTCGAGGGCGCCTGCCATCTGGCTATGGAAGAGGCGCTGGTGGACTATCCCGGCTTTACCCTCGTTCCCGGCAAGATGGTGATCGAAGCCCGCCCGGCGGCCTTCGACAAGGGCGCTGCCCTGCGCGCCTTCATGCAGGAAGAGCCCTTTGCCGGCCGTATTCCGGTCTTTATCGGCGACGATCGCACCGACGAGGATGCGTTTCTCGCCGCCCAGGAACTGGGTGGGATCGGCATCAAGCTGGGGCCTGGGGAAACCTTCGCCCGCATGCGTATCGCCGATGTGCAATCGGTGCGGGCGCTGCTGCGGGGCCTGGGCGACATGGCCGAACGCGTCCATTTGAGCGGAGACATGACAGAGCACTGATCCGCCACACATCCTTCAACCAGAAAATAGGGACCGACAGACCTATGAGCCGCATCGTCATCGTATCCAATCGCACACCCGGGCGTGAGCCCGCCGCAGGGGGGCTCGCCGTCGCCCTGCGCAAAGTGCTCGACGAGAGAGAGGGGTTTTGGTTCGGCTGGTCCGGCAAACTCTCCGAAGACCCGGCGCGCGAGGCCAGGTTCGAAAATATCGACGGCCTCGACATCGCCCAGATCGACCTGACGCGCGACGACTACCATGCTTATTATTCCGGCTTTTCCAACTCCATCCTCTGGCCCAGCTTCCACCTGCGGCTCGACCTCGCCAATATCGAGAGCCATTGGTACGAGGGTTACAGGCGGGTGAACCAGCAATTCGCCAAGGCCCTGATGGCAGTTCTGCGCCCCGACGATGTCGTCTGGGTCCACGACTACCATCTCATTCCGCTGGCCACCGAATTGCGCAATCTGGGGGCGCGCAACCGCATCGGTTTCTACCTGCACATCCCCTTCCCCACGACCGATGCGCTTTACGCCATTCCCCACCATGGCGAACTCATGCACGATCTCTCGCGCTATGACCTTATCGGCATGCAGGCGCAGCGCGACGTCGCCGCCTTCACCGAATTTGCCGAGCACCAGGCCCCGTCGACTTTTGGCGCGCACACGCAGCCGGTGGATTTCAGCCGCACCGAAATCGAAGTCTTCCCGATCGGATCGGAACCGGATGCCTTTGCGCGCATGTCCACCAGCCCGGCCGCCACCAAGATGGTCAAGCGCATGGAGCGCGTCCTGGGCAACCAGCGGCTTGTCCTGGGTGTCGATCGTCTCGATTATTCCAAGGGCCTGCCGCAGCGCGTCGAAGCCTATGAAAAGCTCCTCGCCAATAATCCGCGCCTACGCCGCGGCGTGCATTTCCTGCAGGTAGCCCCGCCCTCGCGCGACACCATCAAGCAGTATCAGGAAACCAGCGATGCGCTCGATGCCATGTGCGGGCGGGTCATGGGCCGCTTTGCCGAGCCCGATTGGCAGCCCCTGACCTATGTGAAACGCGCCTATGGCCAACCCAGCCTTGCCGGGCTTTATCGCCTGTCACGCGCCGCTCTGGTCACGCCGCTGCGCGACGGCATGAACCTCGTCGCGCACGAATTTGTCGGCGCCCAGAACCCGGATGACCCGGGTGTGCTGGTACTGTCTCGCTTTGCCGGCGCCGCCGAGATCTTTCCCGACGCGCTGCTGGTCAATCCCTTCGATACCGACGAGACCGCCGAAGCCTTACGCATGGCTCTCGACATGCCGCTCGATGAACGCCGCCAGCGCTGGACCGCGCTGATGGAAGCCGCACGGCACCACAATGTCAACGACTGGGCCCTGCGCTTCCTCGACCGCCTCGCTCCCGGCGCCACGTCCACGAGCAGCAGCCGCGACATTCTCTATCTGGCTTCGGTGGCTTGAGGACGTCATCCAAGACTGCCAACGAAAAGGGCGACCCGAGGGCCGCCCATTTCATTATCAGCTATTGGCGGCGCGACGGGCCTTGCCGGCGTCGCGCTGACCCTTGGTCCAGCGCGGCTTGCCCGGCTTGGCATTGATCACCTTGCCGGTTTCGGAATCGCGGCGGACCATCTTGCCGGGAGCAGCGCCGGTGCGCTCACCATTGGCAGGCACTGCCGCCTTGGTGCGTTCGCCGCCGGGACGCGGCGTGTTGAACTTGCGCGGGTTCGGCTTGGGATTGCGAGCGGTGCGCGCGCCGGCCGGTGCACCCGGGGCATTGCGCGGTGCGCGCGGCGCCTGCACTTCCTCGACCAGATTGACGTCGCCGGAGACCGGCAGGGTCCGGCGGATCAGCTTTTCGACATCCCGCAGCTTGCCCTTTTCGGTGCCGTCACACAGGGTGATGGCGATGCCGGAAGCGCCATTGCGGCCGGTGCGACCAATGCGGTGGACATAGTTTTCCGGATCGTCGGGCAGCTCATAATTCACCACATGGGTGATGTCCTTGACGTCGATACCGCGCGCCGCGATGTCCGTAGCGACGAGAATGCGCACCGAACCACTGGCAAAGCCCTTGAGCGCCGCCTGGCGAGCATTCTGGCTCTTATTGCCGTGGATGGCTGCAGCCTCGTGCCCGTCGATGGCCAGATTCTTGGCGACGCGGTCGGCACCATGCTTGGTGCGCGAGAAGATAATGACGCGATCCATGCCTTCCTTCTCATCGGCGAGCAGGTCGTTGAGCACGCCGCGCTTGGCCTTGGAGCCGGACATGATCACCCGCTGGTCGATCTTGACCACGGTGGAGCCCTGCGGCGCGGCCTCGACCTTGATCGGCTCCTTGAGGAGCGTCTTGGCCAGGTCTTCGATCTCGGCCGCCATGGTGGCGGAGAACAACATGGTCTGGCGACGCAGGCCGATCTGCTTGGCAATGGCGCGCACCGGGGCGATGAAGCCCATGTCGAGCATGCGGTCGGCTTCGTCCAGCACCAGCCAGCGCGTTTCGTTGAGGCGGATCTTGTTGTCGTCCATCAGGTCCTTGAGGCGACCCGGCGTGGCCACGACCACGTCGACGCCCTTGGCGATCTTGCCGACCTGGTGGTAGCGCGACACGCCACCGAGCACCAGCACGGTGTCGAGCTTCATCTTGGAGCCGGCGAATTTGCGCAGGTTCTCTTCGATCTGCACGGCCAGTTCACGGGTGGGGGCAAGAATGAGCGCGCGGGTGGTCATCGGCCGCGGACGGCCGGTAAGGCCCATGATCCCGGCCAGGATCGGCAGGCCGAAAGCCGCCGTCTTGCCCGAACCGGTCTGGGCGATGCCCAGCATGTCCCGGCCTTCGAGCAGTTTGGGGATCGCCTGGGTCTGGATTTTAGTGGGCTCGGTGAAGCCGCCGGCAGTCAGGCTGTCGGTGAGAAGGGTCGGCAGGCCGAGCGAAATGAAATCGTTCAAAGTTTTCGTCTTTCATGTTGCGCGAAACCGCGCAGGCGCCTGAGCCGCGATGCGGCTGGCGCTTATTGGAATATGCAATCGGGCGATAGGGAGATATCGCGCGGGTGCTGGCTCAAACCCGGACCATTCTGAGGTCTCCGGGCTGACTTCGCCGCTCACCGCGTGAGTAAGAAGAGAAGTCCATCGACGGTCATTCTGCCGCGACGTGACCCCCATATGGGGGAGATAGGAGAAAAAGGCAAGCGCGGCAGTTGCCCGCTGGGCGCATGGCCGCCATCAAATCTCGAATTCGATCGCCAGCCTGTCCACATCCAGCGCGCCAATCCGCCTCCTCCCGCCATCGACGCAAACAAAGCCGAGCAGACGATCCCCAAGCGGCCAGAGCGCTTCTATCCAGCACAATTCCCGCAAATGGTGAAGCCGCACCCCCTCGCTTTTCAGGATGTCACCCCGCGGCGGCGCGACGCGCACCCAGACCGATGCGCCACCCACGGCACACCAGCTCTCGTCATCGGCAATTGCAGCGCATTTCGGATCACCATAAACCGTGCCCGCTTCGGCGAAAACCTTGCCATCGGTAATCACGGCCGTTTCATAGACCTTATAGACCACCAACCGCTCGGACACGGTCAATAGGGTTGCTCTTTGTCGGTCTGGCAGGTCGGGAAACAGCATGGTCTTGGGCTCCGTTGATAAAACAACACTGCCTCACCCGACCTAATGGGGCTGTTTCTTGGGGAACAGCGATCCGTTCCCGTCAAATCCCGCCATACCAATCATAGCCATTGTCTTCCCAATAGCCGCCCTTGCCGCCACCAAAGGGGGTGAGGTCATCGACCAGCTCGATGGTGTGGAGATATTTCGGCTGCTTGTAGCCGAGCGCCCGCTCAATGCGCAGGCGGATAGGCGCACCATTGCTGACCGGCAGCACCTGATCGTTGAGCCCATAGCTCAGGATGGTTTGCGGGTGATAGGCATCGATGAGGTCGGAGCTGGTATAATAGAGAATGTCCCCGCTCAGCGTGCGCTGGATATTGTCGAAGCAGTGATAGACGCAATAGCGCGCTTCCGGCTTGACCCCGGCCTGGTCGAGCACCGGCCCCAGCGGTGTGCCGGTCCATTTGGCGATGCAGCTCCAGCCTTCGACGCAGTCGTGCCGGGTGATCTGACTGCGCGCCGGCATATTGCGCAATTCATCGAGCGAAAAGCTTACCTCGCGCTCCACCATGCCCTTGATGGTCAGCTTGTAGGAGGCGAAATCCTGCATGCGCAGGAAATTGTACTCCGGCGTCGAAGGCTCGACCGAGCCATTGGGCTTCATGCCCTGGCGGATTTCGCTGGCGCTATATTCACGCGCCAGCACCTGGTCGCCGATCAGTGTGCGCTGCGCCTTGTAGGTGAGCACATTGGCCCGTTCCATCACCTGCCGCACCGGATTGCCGCGCTGGCCGAGAAAATCGAACTGGTCGCAGCCCGAGAGCACCAGGCCCGAGCCCACTGCGGCAGAACCGAGCATGAAGCGGCGGCGATTGACGATCAGTCTGCTCATGGCTTGTCCCCTTGCTGGGTCGGCGTGCCGGGGCTGGTGCGATACCAGCCGGTGATCATCGAGCGCATTTCATTGAGCGGGCCGGCCAGCAGCACCATGGCGATATGGACGATGAAGAAAGCAAGCAGCAGCAGCATCACCACGAAATGGATGGTCCGCGCCGTCTGCCGACCGCCGAATACATCCAGCAGCCAGGGCCAGGCCGCGTCCATGCCGGGGCTCATGGTCAGCCCGGTGAGGATGATCAGCGGAAACAGCACGAAGAAAACGGTAAAATAGCTCAGCTTCTGCAGCGGGCTATAGCTGCGCCCATGGTGAAAGCGAAAGCGCGCATGGTCGAGCGCATCGCGTGGCAACGCCTTGAGATCGGCGCCCCTGGGCAGCACGTCGCGGCGGATATGGCCATTGATGAAGCTGGCAAGGAACCAGACGAACAGCGCGCCGACGAAAATCCAGCCGAAGAAGAAGTGCACGACGCGCCCGGTGGCCAGGTCACGGAACGAGGGAATCGTGACCTGCGCGGGGAAGGCAACGAAACTGGGCTGCGCGTCGGATCCGCTCATCCCCAGCACGCCGGTTGTGTCGAAGGTCTGGCCGAAAACCGTGGTTTGTCCGCGCGGCCCCTCCGGCGTATTGACCGCCCCGATGCGCAAAACCGCATTGTCGAACTCGAAGCCCGATTGCTGCCCTACATAAAGCGCCGGATGGGCGTTGAAAATCTGCAGCCCCGTCAGCAGCAGGAAAAACAGGCAGATCACCCAGACCCAATGGGTCAAGCGGGTAAAGATCGACTGGCGATAGACCAGCGGCCCGCGCTTTGGCCTGGCCTCTTCAACTTGTGTCATTCCATCCCCCGCCTGTCCGTGAAAGTGACCATCTGCCGTAAAGCAACGCTACCGCATCGGGCCAATGGTCACCATCACGACAACTTTATTTCGTCGACATCATGCTGTCGCTGCCCATGGCGTCACCGCCCATCGCACCGTGCCCGTTATGCATGTCATGACACGCCTGTTCGGCAACCATGGCCACGTCGGGAAAACTGATGGCCTTGGCCTGCTCGACACATTTGGCCAGGTCCGCGTCGCTCATCATCGGCGCCATGGCCATGCCATCGCTCTTCATGGCGCCGCTCGACATTGCCTCCTCGGCCTGTGCGCCCACGCCCAGCATCATAAGCGCGGCAATGGCGGAAAGGGTGAACATTCTGGTGATCATCGAAAACTCCCTTGTCGGACCGCAGCCCCTGCCACGGTTCATGACCAGCCATTCGCGCCATCCAGTGTCGCGGTTACAGCTTCACGCGAGCGTGTTCGCCTGTCGCTTTTTTCTCGCCCGCGTGTAACCTTCCCCCACCCCGCTGCGAATGGGTTGGCAATGCGGACTGATGCCACGGAACAGAAGATGCGCACGCTGATGCTGGCGGCGCTGGATGGCGATGCGGTCGCCTATCGCGCACTGCTGTCCGAATTGACCCGCTATCTGCGCCCCTGGTTTGCCCGCCGCCTCACCCCCGCCCATGCCGCGCACGCGGAGGATCTCGTGCAGGAGACATTGCTGGCCGTGCACACCAAGCGGCACACCTATGACCGAACCCGTCCGTTTACCGCCTGGCTGCACGCTGTGGCGCACCACAAATTCGTCGATCACATCCGCCGCTATGCCATCCGTCCAACCGTGCCGCTCGACGACGATGCCCCGATCTTCGCCCCGGACAGGGCGACGGACAGCGCTGATCGACATGATGTCGAAGTCGCCCTGGCGCTGGTACCGGGGCGCACCGCAGACCTCATTCGCCAGACCCGGCTGGAAGGCGCCACGGTGGCCGAGGCGGCCGCCCTGCACAATATGAGCGAGACCGCCGCCAAGGTGTCGATCCACCGCGGCCTCAAATCGCTGATGCAGAAATTTGCGGGGGGCGGAAAATGACCGACGACCTCATCGCGCGTCTCGCCAGTGACCTCCGGCCGATACCGCCGAGGGCGCTGGAGCGGCGGCTTGTCTTGGCGCTGGTGCTGGGGCTCATCGTCACGCTCGCCGGAGGCTATGTGCTGTTTGCCATGCTGATGGGCCGCCCCTTTGGCGCTGCCTTCGGCGGGCCGATGTTCTGGGTCAAGTTCGCCTATACTTTGGGGATCGGTGCCCTGGCCGCTGCCGCCGCGCCCACGCTGTCGCGCCCGGATGGGCAAAAGCTCTGGCCGCTGGCCGCTATCGGCGCGCTGATCTTGCTTGCGCTGATATCGGGCGTTCTGGTCTGGAGCGGCACGCAATGGAGCATGCCGGAACTGATGGGGGCCACCGCCATGGTCTGCCCCTGGCTCATCACCCTGTCGGGCGCACCCATCCTGGTCGCGATGATCATGGCCATGCGCCGCTTTGCGCCGCACTCGCCCACTCTGGCGGGCCTGGCTGCCGGGCTGGTTGCCGGCGGGCTCGGCGCCTGGGCCTATGCCTTTTACTGCGGTGAGACCGGCATGATGTTCATGGCGGTCTGGTACACGCTGGGCATTGCCATGACCGCACTGCTCGGCGCGATCATGGGGCGTGTGCTGCTGCGCTGGTAGGCGGACCTATTCGTCGCGGGCGGCCCAGTTCATACCGCGGCGCATAATGGTGGCCATGTTGGAATTTTCGAATTCCTTGGCGGCGTGGCCGAGCGTCATGTGGAAGACACGGCCCTTGCCATGCTTGCGCTTCCACACCACCGGCATCACCACGCCCTCGATCCAATGCGCATGCTCGCCCGTGAACGTCGTCGTCGCCAGCACCTCGTTGGAGGGATCGACATGCATGTAATATTGCTCGGACGTATAGGGGAAGGACGGCTTGATGCCGGCCATGATCGGATCTTCGGGCTTGGTGACATCGACAGTGTAGTCGATGATATTGCCCGGATGGGCGACCCATTGGCCGCCAACCATGAACTGATAGTCGACCGCCTCGCGGAAGGCGTCGCTCATGCCGCCATGGTGGCCGGCAAGGCCCACTCCGCCTTCCACCGCCTTGGTGAGGTTCTCGGCCTCTTCCTTGGCGATCTTGCTCATGGTGAAGATCGGGATGATGAGCGACAGGTCATGAATGGACGGATCGGCGAAAGCGCTGGTTTCCGTGGCGGTGCGAACCGAGTAGCCGTCTTCATGCAGCCAGCGACGATAAATGGTCGCGCACTCTTCCGGATCGTGGCCTTCCCAGCCGCCATAGACAATCAAAGCACTACGCATAGAGAAATACCCCGCAAATCAAACGCGGCGGAGAATACCCTACTCAGTCGGTATTGAAACCCCGCACGATGTCATCCCCCGCGGACGTGTTCAGCCGAACCGATTTTGACCAAAAGGTCCACTTTCCCCTGTCACAAATACCTGCTTAACTGTTTGCGACGCTGCCAGCCCGCCGCAAGGGGACTTATCAGGCCCCGTCCCGGCGCTGGCGGTGTTTCTCGCCAAGAGCAAAAGGGATAACAGGGATGAAGAAGTTACTGCTGGGCGCCACTGCGCTCACACTCTGCGCTGGATTCTCCAGCGCCGCCTATGCCGAGTTTACGCTCAACATCCTGCATATCAACGATTTCCACTCGCGCTTCGGCCCGATTACCAGTTCCGATTCCAACTGCGCCCCCGACAATGATGCGGCCGGGGAATGTTTCGGCGGCGTTGCCCGCCTCAAGACCGCCATCGACGCCAAGCGTGCCGAGCTCGACGGCCAGAATGTCGTCCTGCTGGACGCCGGCGACCAGTTCCAGGGTTCGCTGTTCTATACCCAATATCGTAGCGAGATCATCGCCGAGTTCGCCAATGACCTGGGCATCGAAGTCATGGCCGTGGGCAACCACGAATTCGACGACGGCCCCGAAGAGCTGGCCAAGCTGCTCGATGCGGTGAAGTTCCCGATCATTTCGGGCAATACCAATGTCGACAACGAGCCGCTGCTGGCCGGTCGTATCGCCGGCACCCATGTGCTTGATTTCGGCGGCGAAAAGGTCGGCATCGTCTCGGCGCTGGCCGAAGACACCGACGAAACCTCCTCGCCGGGCGACAATGTCGAGTTCGAAGACACTTTTACCAGCCTGCGCGCCCAGGTGGATGCGCTCAAGGCGGCCGGCGTCAACAAGATCATCGCCCTGACCCATGTCGGCTATGCCCAGGATCTGCAGATCGCCGCCAATGTGCCGGGGATCGACGTGGTGGTTGGCGGCCATTCGCACACCCTGCTTTCCAACACCGATGAAAAGGCGCTTGGCCCCTACCCCACCATGGTCAATGGCCCGGACGGCCATGAAGTGCCGGTGGTCACGGCCTATTCCTATGGCAAGTATCTCGGCGACCTGGTCGTCACCTGGGATGACGATGGCAATGTGACCACCGCCGATGGCGCGCCCATCCTGCTCGACGCTTCGGTCGCGCCCTATGAGGCCTATGTCACCCGCCTCGCCGAGCTCGAAGAGCCGATCCAGGCCCTGATGGCCGAGGTCATCGGCGTCGCCACCGCGCCCATCGATGGCAGCCGTGAAACCTGTCGCGCGGTGGAATGCGAGATGGGCAATCTCGTCGCCGACGCCATTCTTGATCGCGTCGCCGATCAGGGCGTCACTATCGCCTTCCAGAACGGTGGTGGCCTGCGCGCCTCGATCGACGCCGGTGACATCACCATGGGTGAAGTGCTGACTGTGCTGCCCTTCTCCAACACCCTGGCTACGGTGGAACTCTCCGGCGCCGATGTCATCGACGCGCTCGAGAACGGTGTGTCCGATGTCGAGAATGGCGCTGGCCGCTTCGCTCAGGTTGCCGGTCTCAAATACAGCTATACCCTGGCCAAGCCAGCCGGTGAGCGCGTGAGCGACGTCATGGTCAAGGGTGATGGCGACAGCTGGGTGCCGATCGACGAGGAAGGCACCTACAAGATCGTCACCAATAACTATACGCGCGGTGGTGGCGACGGTTACGGCACCTTTGCCGAAGGTACCAATCCCTACGATTTCGGCCCGCCGCTGGAGCAGGTTCTGGCCGACTACATCGCCAAGCAGGGTGGCGAATACACGCCCTATACCGACGGCCGTATCACCGTCATCAAATAGGGCCCACCGCCCTCAAACAGAAAGGGCGCCGCTGGCGCCCTTTTTTATGCCCTCTGCATGGCGCTGACGATCTGTTCGGGCCGCCATGGCTTGGCAATGAAAGCGCTGTCCTCCGGCAATTCGCCTGAAAACGGCCGGCGACCGCCCGAGACCACGATAATGCGGATATGCGGCCACATGAACCGCACATGGTTGGCCAGCACCAGGCCGCTGCGCGTGCCCGGCATCTGCACATCGGTGATCAACCCGACAAAGGCGTCGCCCGACGTTTCGAGGATGCTGAGCGCCTCTGCCGTGCTCGCGGCTTCCCAGGCCTTGTAGCCATGTTCGGCAACCAGCTCCGCGATTTCCATGCGGATCATGGGTTCGTCATCGACGATCAAGATGGATTTGCCAAACGCGGTACTGGTGCTCATGGCAGCATGAACCCGCCGCATCACACGAAGTTCCAGCGGGTGTCGATCACATTCCAAACACGCCGGCGGTTCGCGCATGGCACAAAAAGCGTCCATGCGCCTTTTCCTTTGCAATCAAGGCTTTGCCTAAACTTGACCTTGGTGTTGCCCAAACTTTGCCGGCATTGGCGGCCACTCGGTCACGGTCTCGTGAAGAGGCAATTTGAGTTCATTCAGCAGAGTTTCGAACATGAAGCCATTTGCAATTGCCGCCATTCTCGCCACCACACTGACCCTGACCGCCTGTGGCGATGCGCCGGACAAGCCTGCCGAAACGCCCGCCGCCACGACCCAGACCGCTCCGGCCGCCGATCCAGCGCCAAGCGAGGCGCCGGCCGTCTCCATCGAAGTGCCGGCCAACACCATGGTTCCCGGCACCAACATGACGGTGGAACAGGCTCAGCAGCAGGTGCAGGCCCAGGTGGAAGAGCTGAAGCTGACCGACGATGAAAAGCGTCAGGCGGTGGCCGATGCACGCAAGGCTGCAGAAGATGCCGCCCGTACCGCGGGTCTCACCAATGAACAGATCACCCAAGCCGGCGACGCCGCCGAGCAGGCCGCCAAGACCATGTTCGGCATCCAGTAAGCCTGAAATCTGCTGCGAACAAAAAAGGCCCCGCCGATTGTGGCGGGGCCTTTCTCATATCTTGGGTGCTTCAAGCGCGACGGGCGATCTGACTCCAGGCCAGCAGGATGATCACCGCGCCGACGATCGAGGCGATAAAGCCGGCGCCATCACCGGGCGAATACCAACCGATCGCCTGGCCCAGCCAGGTCGCGACAACCGAGCCGACGATGCCGAGCACCGTGGTGAGAATGAAGCCGCTCGGCTTGTTGTCGCCGGGAGTGATCCACTTGGCGATGAGGCCGGCGAAAAAGCCGATGATGATGGCCCAGAGAATGCCCATTTTTGACGCTCCGTGTTCGGGTTCTTCAATAAGTCGGCATGGGCCCCGGCGGTTGCAAGGCCCATAAAAGAAAGGCCCGCATTGCTGCGGGCCAGGATTGGCTTGGAGGCCTGAAAATTACACCCGATGTTCGGTGCGGTCGCGGTCGGTGACCGTGGCCAGATCCAGCACCTTCTGGATATTGGTGGCGTGGCGGAAGCTGGGCTCGAGATTTTTGCCCAGCCGCACCGCCTCGGCAAAGCGCTGGTAATTGGTCGGCACCGGGCCAACCTCCACTTCGCTCCAGGTGCCGGTCTCGACGTCATCGCCGAGGCAGGTGAGCAGCTTGGACCAATCGTGGCGGTGCTGGATTTCGATCGAGCCCTTCTCGCCATAGACGCGCAGCCGCAGCTCGTTGAAGTGGCCGGTGGCCCAGCGGCTGGCATGCACCACGCCCAATGCGCCATTTTCCAGCTGCGCCGTCATGGCAAAGCTGTCATTGGCGTCGAGATCATATTCGCCGATCTGGTTGCCCGGCGCCTTGTCGAAGGTTTCGAGCCGGCAGAAGACGCGCGAGAAGTCGCTGCCCGCGCCATAGGCGGCGAAGTCGAGGATATGCACGCCGATATCGCCCAATACGCCATTGGAACCGTGCTTCTTGGAAAGGCGCCACAGCCACTGGCTTTCGGTGCGCCAGTCGCCCCAGGCCTTCGACACCAGCCAGCTCTGCAAATAGCTCGCCTCGAAATGCTTGACCGTGCCCACGGCGCCGGACTGCACGATTTCGCGCGCCTTCTGCAATTGGGCGACATTGCGATAGGTGAGATTGACCATGTTCACGAGGCCCAGCCGCTCGGCCGTCTCGGTCATTTCCATGGCCTTGGCATGATCGGTCGCCAGCGGCTTTTCGCAGAACACATGCTTGCCGGCATTGAGCGCGGCCATGGTGGTGGGATGGTGGATGCTGTCGGGGGTGACATTGGCCACCGCGTCGAACTCGCCCCAGGCCAAAGCTGCGTCGAGCGAGCCGAAACCGCGCTCGATGCCATGGGTCTGGTTGAACGCCTCGACCCGCGCCGGATCGACATCGACGCCACCGGCCAGGGTCACGCCCTCGATCGCAGCAAAATGCTTGGCATGCTGATTGGCCATGCCGCCGGTTCCCAGGATGAGGATCCGCATCTTCTTTATTCCCGTATCGGCCCGTTGGACCGGATTGTTTCAAAGCACTCGATGTCACCCCGGCACCGGCCGGGGTCCATCTTGAAATATCAACTCGTCCAACCACTTCAGGATGTCCCCGGCCTTTGCCGGGGTGACACCGTGAGTCTGGAAAGGCCTACTTCTTCACTTCACCCGCATGATCGGCGGCGGAGAGTTTTGCACCGCGCTCCTCGATCTTCTCGATGGCTTCGCCCACCGGGGTGTTCGGGGCCTTCATCAGATGCGCGTGGCGATCGCCGTTATAGGCCCAGTTCACCGCATTGCGCAGCACCTTGCCGACATTGGCGTCGTGATAGGTCGGATAGGTTTCGTGACCAGGACGGAAATAGAAGATATTGCCCGCACCGCGCCGATAGGTCAGACCCGAGCGGAAGACTTCGCCGCCCTGGAACCAGGACACGAACACCGTTTCCAGCGGCTCGGGGACGGTGAAGGGCTCGCCATACATTTCTTCATATTCGAGCTCGAAATAGGGCGGCAGGCCCTTGGCGATCGGATGGCCGGGATTGACAACCCAGAGCCGCTCGCGCTCGCCGGCCTCGCGCCAGTGCAGGTTTGCGGGCGAGCCCATCAGGCCCTTGAACACCTTGGAATGGTGGCCCGAATGCAGCACGATCAGGCCCATGCCTTGCCAGACATGCTCCATGACGCGCTTGACCACCACGTCGTCGACCTTGTCATGGGCGGCATGGCCCCACCAGATCAACACATCGGTATTGCTCAGCGCCTCTTCGGTGCAGCCATGTTCGGGCTCTTGCAACGTCGTGGTCTTGACCGAGATATTGCTGTCCTCGGACAACAGGGATGCGATCTGGTTGTGCATGCCCTTGGGGTAGTTCTCGGCCACGACCTTGTTCTTCTGCTCGTGAACGTTTTCGCCCCAGACCAGGGTACGGATCGGCATCGTGTAGTCTCCTATTCGAGATTGGGGTCCCGCCTGGGGCGCCCTATATCATTGGGGGTGTCCCCGGAGAAAGCGGGACCTCCGGGATTGACCTCGGAGCCCCCGCCATTCGGAGCCACAGTCTTGCAGTCAAAGGTGACGGAGTGAGGACCGCACCGATGAAAATGTCGTGCCTCAGCGGATCGGCTTGCCGGCCTCGTCGAAGCGGTGGATCTTGTCTTCCAGCGGCGAAACGCGCACGCGGTCGCCGCTATGGTGCTGGGCGGTGCCTTCGAGGCGCACCACAACCGGCTCTTCGGTGCCCATTTCCAGATAGACATAGGCGTCGGCACCGAGATTTTCGGTATGGATCACCGTGCCCTCCCAGATGCCGTCCGGCTTGATCTGCATGTGCTCGCCGCGAATGCCCAGCGTCGTGCAGTTGAACGCGGCAGCCTTCTCCCCGGCGAGGAAATTCATCTTGGGCGAGCCGATAAAGCCGGCGACGAAGATGCTGTCGGGCTTTTCATAGAGCTCGAGCGGCGTGCCGACCTGCTCGACCAGGCCATCGCGCAGCACGCAGATGCGGTCCGCCAGCGTCATCGCCTCCACCTGGTCATGAGTCACGTAGATCATCGTGACATTGTTCATTTCCTCATGCAGCTTGGCGATCTCGATACGGGTCGCCACGCGCAGCGCCGCATCGAGATTGGACAGCGGCTCGTCGAACAGGAACACTTTGGGGTCGCGGGTGATGGCGCGCCCGATTGCGACGCGCTGGCGCTGACCGCCCGACAGCTGCTTGGGCAGCCGGTCGAGATATTGCCGGATTTGCAGCATGTCGGCGGCCTTTTCGACGCGCCGGCGGATCTCTTCCTTGTCCTTGCCCTTTTCCAGCGTCAGCCCGAAGGCCATGTTCTCGTAGACCGTCATATGCGGATAGAGCGCATAGGACTGGAACACCATGGCGATGCCGCGCTTGGACGGCGCCAGGGCGTTGACCACCTGTCCGTCGAACAGCATTTCACCCGAGGTGATGTCTTCGAGACCCGAGATCAGGCGCAACAGCGTGGACTTGCCGCAGCCCGACGGGCCGACAAAGACCATGAATTCGCCCTTCTTGATGGACAGGTCCACCCCCTTGATGACGTCGACGACGCCGAAGGACTTGCGGACATTGCGAAGCTCGATGCTTGCCATTTTTGTAAACTCCTTAGCCCTTCACACCGCCGGCGGTCAGGCCGGACACGATCTTGCGCTGGAAGACGAGAACCAGAAACACCAGCGGCACGGTGACGACAACCGACGCGGCCATGATGATGCCCCAGGGGATTTCATATTGTGACCCGCCCGACAGCAGCGCGATGGCCACCGGCACGGTGCGCGTCGCATTGGACGAGGTGAAGGTCAGAGCGAACAGGAACTCGTTCCAGGCGCCGATAAAGGCGAGCAGGCCCGTGGTCACCAGCGCCGGCCACATCAGCGGCATGAACACGCGGGTAATGATGACCCAGGGGGTGGCCCCGTCGACAATGGCGGCCTCCTCGATCTCGATCGGCAATTCGCGCATGAAGGTGGTGAGCACCCAGACGGTGAATGGCAGGGTGAAGATCGTATAGGAGAAGATCAGCGCCCAGGGCGTGTTGTAGATGCCCAGAAGACGGATGACCTCGAACAGGCCGGCCAGCACCGCGATCTGCGGGAACATGGACACGGCCAGGATCGTCATCAGCAACAGCCCCCTGCCCCGGAACCGCACGCGGCTGAGGGCAAAGGCGGCGGTCACCGCCAGGAACAGTGCCAGGATCACCGTCACCGAGGCGACGAAGATCGAGTTGAGCAGGTTCTGCACGAAGCTGCCCTGACTGAACACCTGCACATAATTGTCGAGACTGAAGCTGGTCGGCCAATAGGTGACGCGGAACAGGTCAGTGCCCGATTTGAAGCTGGTCAGGATCGCGTAGTAAAACGGGAACACCGCCACCACCACGATGAACGCCACCAGCGCGTAGAACAAGACGCTCTTGGTGAATTTCCAGAGATCGAAGGTCGCGCCCATTACCGGTCTCCCCCATCGAAGCGCACGCGACCCAGCCAGATATAGAGAACGGTCAGGATGGCGATGATCAGGAACAACAGCGTCGACATGGCCGAGCCATAGGCGAAATTATCGAAGTCGAAGAGGTTTTCGCGCGCCAGCACGCTCATGGTCTTGGTGGCGGCGCTATTGGGCGTCAGCACATAGATCAGGTCGAAAATGCGCAGTGCGTCGAGCAGGCGGAAGATGATCGCTACCATCAGCGCCGGGCGAACCAGCGGCAGGGTGATGCGGAAGAACTGCTTGATCGGATGCACGCCATCGATCTCGGCAGCTTCATAAATGTCGCGCGGGATCATCTGCAGGCCGGCCAGGATCAGCAGCGCCATGAACGGGGTGGTCTTCCAGATATCGACGATCAACACGGCGGTCATCGCCGTCTCGGGATTGGCGGCCCAGGCGATCTTGGTGCTGATCAGGCCCAGATTGAACAGCATGTCATTGATGATGCCGAACTGGTCATTGAGCATCCAGCCCCACATGCGGGCCGACACGATGGTCGGAATGGCCCAGGGGATGAGAATGGCGGCACGCACGAGGCCGCGACCGCGGAAATTGGCATTGAGCACCAGCGCGACGATCATGCCGAACACCGCTTCCAGGCTCACGGAGACCACGGCAAAGCGCAGCGTGTTCCAGACCGCGTTCCACCAGGCCGGATCGACCAGCAGGCCGCGATAGCGCACCGCTCCGGTGCTCTCGATTACAGACCAGCGCAGATAATTGCCAAAGCCGATGAACTCGGCACCATAAAGATCGGTGAGCGAGGCATCGGTGAACGAAAACCAGATGGAGCGCATCAGCGGCCAGCCGGCCACCACCGCCAACGCCGCCATCATCGGCAGCAGGAACCAGCGGGCGGCTGCCACGCGCTGCTTCATCAATTCCGACCGTTCGGCGCGCCGGGGCGCAGGCCGTGCGGTCGACAAACTCTCTGTCGTCATTTGCTAACCCCCTGCCGGATCGGCTGCCCTCGGGCGCCATGCCGGGCTTCAGCGCCCCGCGAGCCGGTAGTGTGACTGAAGACCCCTCCCGGTCGAAACCGGGAGGGGCTGTGCAACGTGCCGGGAGGACTTACCAGCCATTGCCCTTGAGGTCGGTGAGGTCGGCCTCGAGGATTTCGAGGTTTTCAGCGGCAGTGCCATTGCCCGACAGGGTATTGTGGACCGCGCTCCAGAACATCGAGGAGACTTCGTTATAGTCGGTCTTGGTCGGCGCGGACGGACGCGGCACGGCGTTCTGGAAGATAGCCTTCCAGTTGGCCATGAAGGGCGAAGCAGCCAGCACGTCGGCGTCATCATAGAGCGCTTCGATGGTGGGCAGGTTCGACTGCTCGATGGCGCGCTCCTTCTGCACTTCCGGGGAGGCCAGGAACTTGGCCAGCTCGATGGCGGCTTCCGGATCGGGCGAGTACTTGGAGACGGCAACGTTCCAGCCGCCCAGGGTCGCAGCCGAACGGGCGCCTTCGCCGTCACCGGCCGGAAGCGGAGCCACGTCGAACTTGCCCTTCACCGCGGAGTCATCGCCATTGCCCAGCGCATAGGCATAGGGCCAGTTGCGCATGAACACCGAATTGCCGAGCTGCCAGACACCGCGGCTTTCTTCTTCCTGATAGGCGAGCACGCCATCGGGAGCGATCGTGCCAACCCAGCCGGCAGCGCGGTCGATAGCGGCAGCGGCCTGCTCGTTGTTGATCGAGATCGAGCCATCGGCTTCGATGATCTGGCCACCGCCATTGGACATGACCCATTCAAGGGCGTCGCAGGTCAGGCCTTCATAGGCATTGCCCTGGAACACGAAGCCCCACATGTCCTGGTTGCCCGCTTCGGCGCGTTCGGCATCCATGATTTCCTTGGCAGTGGTCTCGAGCTCAGCCCAGGTGGTCGGCACCGACTTGCCGTGCTTTTCGAGCAGGTCCTTGCGGTAGAACAGCGCCGGCGCGTCGGTGAAGGCCGGCAGGGCCACCAGCTTGCCGTCAACGGTCTGCGACTCGATGATCGAGGGGAAGTGCTGGGCGACGATATCCTTGGCGGCATCGGTGAGGTCGAGGAACTGGTCGGCAAGCTGCGGCGCCCAGATCACGTCGGTCTGATAGACGTCGATATCGGTATTGCCCGCTGCCAGCCACAGGCGGTACTGGCCGAACTGGTCGGAGGTGGACGAGGGCATCGGCACCACGGTCACCTTGTGGCCGGTTGCGGCCTCGAACTTGTCGAGCTGGCTGCGCAGGAACGCCAGGCCGGTGCCGGTATCGCCGGAGACAATGGCCAGGTCGGCGGCCTGGGCCGCGCCCGCCACCAGCGTTACGCTGGCCATCAGGCCGATAAGCATCTTCTTGAGCATCATTTGGTATCCTCCCGAAATATCCAGAACACAGGGAAGATGATGCAGAATGACCGTGCGCGATTGCGCCGGTCTCGTGCCCTCCTCCCCGAAAGCGCCTTGCACAGCGGTATCCATCAGCTGTTTTCAAAGCGCTTTGAATGAAAAAGAACCAGACGCCACAATTACTGTCAAGAAGGTCGCCGGCAGAAATTTACCGATTTTCTGGCATCGTCCAAGAAATTGATTTGATTTCAACGACCTAGACAAGAGACTAGGGAAAATTCCCTAAAACACCGCAATTGACCAGTGAGGTACGCACCTCAGAAATCGAAATCGTTTCAGGCCTCTTGCGCCCAAATTTGAAATCGCTTTGAATGAATTTGGAGGAGGAAGGCGGCGAGCCCTGTTCAATGGTCCCCGCCTGCCCTAATGGCTGGACGAACCCTTTGCCCGCGCGAGAAAACGGGCAGCAGACAGGGCGTCCTTCCATCAGGGCCACATGCCGAAATGAGACTGAAAGATCTCGCCGAACATCTGGGCCTGTCGCAGACCACGGTCAGCCGTGCGCTCAACGGCTATCCCGAAGTCAACGAGGCCACGCGCCGCCGCGTTGCCGCTGCCGCCACGCAATTGGGCTATCGTCCCAATGCCAGCGCGCTGCGCCTGGCCACTGGCCGCGCCGGCGCCGTCGGCATGATTCTGCGCGGCTCCAGCGAGTTTGGCCCCCATACCAGCGAGTTCCTGGGCGGGCTGGGCGGGCGCATGTCGGGCGAGGAGATCGACCTGCTGGTCTCCACCGTCTCGACCTATGAAGAAGAGGTCGCCGCCTATCGTCGCCTCGCCGCCAGTCAGAAGGTCGATGCGGTGGTGCTGCATTCACCCAGCCTGCATGACGAGCGGGCCGAATTGCTGCTGGACCTCAAAATCCCCTTTGTGCTGCATGGCCGCACCAATATCGGCAAGCCGCTGGCCTGGCTGGATATCGACAATACCGGGGCCCTCGAGCGTGCCACCAGCCATCTGCTCGATATGGGCCATCGCCGCATTGCGCTGCTCAATGGCGTCAAGGGCCGCACCTTTTCCGAGCATCGCGAAATCGGCTATCTCGCCGCCCTCTCGGCCCGAGGCGTCCCCTTTGACAGCGCGCTCATGGGCAATTCGGTGTTTACCGACGAAGTCGCTTTCCGGCTGACCCAGTCCATGCTCGAACTGCGCCCTCGCCCGACCGCCTTCCTCGCCGGCTCGATGATGACCGCGCTGGGCGTGTTCCGCGCCATTCGCCAAGCCGGGCTGGAACTGGGCACCGACGTCTCCATGATCGCCCATGACGACGTCTTCCCCTATCTCAACGCCGACAACATGTACCCCACCATGTCGACAACCCGCTCCTCCATCCGCCAGGCCGGTGTGCGCATTGCCGAACTGATCGTGCAACTCCTCGCCGGCAAGCCCGCCGAAGACATCCACGAACTCTGGCCCGTCGAACTCGTCCTCCGCCAAAGCTCCGGCCCACCGCGGCTGTGAGGCGCCCTCTGGACCAAAATTTTGACCATCTGGACGAAACTGTCACAATTGGGCAATCTGCACGCTGCGGCTGGGAGGACGCGAGGAGAGGGATTAGGACAGGCATATCGCTGATATAGCGCGACTTGCGCCCTGCAAGGGCCCGCGCTGCACCGTCACCGAATAGTCATTGCACTGTCATCTTGCCCCTCTACTCCCTCGCCCGTTCGCCGGAGCACCGTGTGTCGGGCTCGCGAAAAAAGTCATACAGGGAGTCCTACAATGACCTTGAAGTCTGCACTTACCGCTTCGGTTTCGCTGCTGACGGTGCTGAGCATCTCCGCACCCGCCTTCGCCCAGACCGATCTTGCTGCCCTCTATGAAGCCGCCAAGGGCGAAGGTCAGCTGACCGTCATCGCCCTGCCCCACAATTGGTGCGGCTATGGCGACGTGATCGCCGGCTTCAAGGCCAAATATCCCGGCATCAATGTCAACGAACTCAATCCCGATGCCGGTTCGGCCGACGAGCTCGAAGCCGTCCGCGCCAACAAGGGCAATGCCGGCCCGCAGGCCCCCGACGTGCTCGATATCGGTCTCGCCTTCGGCCCTGCCGCCAAGGATGAAGGCCTGCTGCAGCCGTATAAGGTGTCGACCTGGAGCGAAATTCCGGACGATGCCAAGGATGCCGACGGCTACTGGTATGGCGACTATTACGGCGTCATGGCCTTCCTCGTGAACAAGGACCTCGTCTCCACCGCGCCGACCGATTGGGCCGACCTGACCAAGTCCGAATATGCCAATGGCGTCGCCCTTGCCGGTGACCCGCGCGCCTCCGCCCAGGCCATCCAGTCCGTCTATGCGGCAGGTCTCGCCAAGACCGGCGCCGACGAAGGCGCAGCCCAGGCTGGCCTCGACTTCTTCAAGTCCGTCAACGATGCCGGCAATTTCGTTCCGGTGATCGGCAAGGCCGCTTCGGTCGCCCAGGGCACGACCCCGATCCTGATCGCCTGGGACTATAACCTGCTCGCCTGGCGCGACAGCTTCGAAGGCAATCCGGAAGCCGAAATCGTCGTGCCGAACACCGGCGTTGTGGCCGGCGTTTATGTCCAGGCCATCTCGGCCTATGCCCCGCACCCGAACGCCGCCAAGCTCTGGATGGAATACCTCTATTCCGACGAAGGTCAGCTCGGTTGGCTCAAGGGATATTGCCACCCGATCCGCTTCAACGCCATGTCCGAAGCCGGCCTGATCCCGCAGGACATGCTCGACGCGCTGCCGCCGGCAGAGGCCTATGCCAAGGCCGTCTTCCCGACCATCGAGCAGCAGAACGCCGCCAAGGAAGTCATCACCTCCGGCTGGGACTCCACCGTCGGCGCCAACGTTCAGTAGAGCCGGAAATACACCTCCGCCGCGTCATGTGGCGGAGGTAACTCCATCTCTCCACGCCGTCATTGCCCGGCTTGACCGGGCAATCCATGCGGCGCCGAATGGACCACCGGGACAAGCCCGGTGGTGACGATTGTTGAGCGATCGGGGTTCTGACGCGACGATGACCAACGCACTAGCCACCGCCTCCACCCCCCGCCGCCGCCTTTCCCTCGAATGGCTTGGCGTCGCGCCCTTCGTCATCTTTGCGGTGATGTTCCTGATCCTGCCCACGCTCTACCTGATCGGCGCCGCCTTTACCGGGCGCGACGGGCAATTCACCTTCGAGAACATCGCCGGGCTCTTCACCGACCAGATTCTCGCCGCCTACTGGATTTCCATCCGCATATCCGGCGCTTCGGCCATTATCGGCGCGCTGATCGGCCTCGCCATCGCGCTGGCCATCATTCGTGGTCGCCTGCCGGCCCCGCTGCGCTCCGCCGTGATGACCTTTTCCGGCGTGGCCTCAAATTTTGCCGGCTTGCCGCTAGCCTTCGCCTTCATCTCGACGCTGGGGCGGCTTGGCCTCGTCACCATCATTCTCAAAACCGTCTTCGACATCGACATCTATCGCGCCGGTTTCAACCTGCTCAGCTTCTGGGGCCTCACCCTCACCTATCTCTATTTCCAGATTCCGCTGATGGTGCTGATGATTGCGCCTGCCATCGACGGGCTGAAAAAGGAATGGAGCGAAGCCGCGCAGACGCTTGGCGCCTCCACCTGGCAATTCTGGCGCTATGTCGGCCTGCCGATCATCTGGCCCAGTTTCCTCGGCACCCTCAGCCTGCTCTTCGCCAATGCCTTTGGCGCCATTGCCACCGCCTATGCGCTGACAGGCTCCTCGCTCAACATCGTGCCCATCTTGCTCTATGCACAGATCCGCGGTGATGCCCTGCAGAATCCGGGCCTCGGCGCTGCCCTGGCCTTGGGTATGATCGCCATCACCGCTTTGGCCAATATCATCTATCTCGTCATCTCCGCCCGCGCCGAGAGGTGGATGCGATGAAACAGTCAAAGCTCTGGGCCTGGGTGATTTTCGGTCTCGGCGCCGCCTATTTCCTCGTGCCGCTGATCGCCACCTTCGAGTTTTCGCTGAAGATGCGGCGCGGCTATTATAGCTTCGACAGCTACGCCTCGGTATTTTCCGACCCGACTTTCCAGGCCACCTTTGGCTATTCCACCGTGGTGGGGCTTCTGGCCATTGTCGTCGGCGTGCTGATCGTGGTCCCTGCGGTCTATTTCGTGCGCCTGCGCCTGCCGCATCTGCGTCCGCTGATGGAATTCATCACCCTGCTGCCGCTGATCATTCCCGCCATCGTCCTGGTCTATGGCTATATCCGGCTCTACAATTCCTCTTCCTGGATCCCCTTCACTGGATCGGCCTTCGGCACCGATATCCTCCTCACCTTCGGCTATGTGACCCTGGCGCTGCCCTATATGTACCGGGCCGTCGATACCGGCATGCGCACCATCGATATCAAGACGCTGACCGAAGCCGCGCAGATCATGGGGGCATCGACCACCACCATCATTGCGCGCATCATCCTGCCCAATATTCTCGTCGCCGTGCTCTCCGGCGCCTTCCTGACCTTCGCCATCGTCATCGGCGAATTCACCATAGCGAGCCTGCTCAACCGGCCGGCTTTCGGGCCTTATCTGCAGAATGTCGGCGCCAACCGCGCCTATGAGCCCTCGGCACTCGCCATTCTATCGTTTGTTATCACCTGGGGCGCCATGGGCATGATCAACGTGCTCGGCCGCTTTGCCCCCCGCACCTCCGCCCGGACGGATTGACCATGACCGACGAAAATTTCCTCCGCGTCGATGCGCTGACCAAGAATTACGGCGCCAATACCGTGGTCAAAGGCGTCAGCTTCGGCTTCGGCAAGGGCGAGTTTATCTCCCTGCTCGGCCCCTCGGGCTGTGGCAAGACCACCATCTTGCGCATGATCGCCGGCTTCGAAACACCGACCTCGGGCACGATCACGGTGGACGGGCAGGATATTACCCATCTCAAGCCCAATCAGCGCCAGCTGGGCATGGTGTTCCAGGCCTATGCGCTGTTCCCCAACCTTACGGTCGGCGACAATATCGGCTTCGGGCTCAAGGTGTCCGGCGTCGGTCGCGACGAGCGCCGGGCGCGCGTCGAAGAGATGCTGAAACTCATCGGCCTGCCCGGCTATGAAAGCCGCTTCCCCTATGAAATGAGCGGCGGCCAGCAACAGCGCGTTGCCTTGGCCCGCGCCATTGCCCCCAAGCCGCGCCTCCTGCTGCTCGACGAACCGCTCTCCGCCCTCGACGCCAAGATCCGCGTCTCGCTGCGCGAGGAAATCCGCGCCATTCAGCGTGAGCTCGGCATCACCACCGTCTTCGTCACCCATGATCAGGAGGAGGCGCTTTCGATCTCCGACCGCATCGTGGTGATGAATGCGGGCAATATCGAACAGATCGGCAGCCCGCACGATATCTATAACCGCCCCGCGACGCGCTTCGTCGCCACCTTTGTCGGCCAGCTCAATACCGTACCGGCCACAGTGCAGGACCCGGCGAACGGGCATGTCGTGCTTGGCGGCCAGACCCTTACGCTCAAGGCCCTTCCGGCCGGAGCCAAACCGGGCGATACAGTGTCCCTGACGCTGCGCCCCGAAATGCTCTCCCTTGCCGCGCGCCCGGAGACCGATCTCGTCCTCTCGGCCAAAATCGTCGATGTCAGTTTCCTCGGCTCGGTTGTGCGCCTGCGCGTCGATCTCGACGGCACCATTGTCAGCATCGACACCTTCAACAACCAAGCCAAGCCCCCCGAGCGCGGTGAAACCGTCAACCTGCATCTGGCCTCACGCGACCTGCTGGTTCTGTCCTGAGGCCCCGGCCGCGACGCAATTGCATTTGACCCGGCGGGGTCTGGGCTCCATCCTGTGGCGACTTGCTCGGAGTCGCTGACATGGACGCATTTTTCGTTACCACCGACTGGCTGGCCCAGCATCTTTCGGACCCCAATCTGGTCGTCGTCGACGCCAGCTGGCACATGCCCAATACCGCCCGCAACGCCCAGGCCGAATATCTTGCCGGGCATATTCCGGGTGCCGTGTTCTTCGATATCGATGGCATTGCCGATACCAGCACCGACCTGCCACATATGCTGCCGGCCCCCAATGACTTTTCCCGCATGGTCGGTGCCCTCGGGATTTCCGACCAGTCCACCATCATCGTCTATGATGAAATCGGTCTGCTCAGCGCCCCACGCGTCTGGTGGACGCTGCGCACCTTTGGCGCCAAGACCGTCTATATGCTCGAAGGCGGCGGCCCCAAATGGCGCGCCGAACGTCGCCCCATCCAGGCGGGATTGGTGGCGCGGGCGCCGGCGCGTTTCGACACCAGCTTCGACGCCAGCCGCGTTGCCGACTTCATCCGCGTCCGCGATCGCTCCCGCGATGGTGCAGCCCAGATCATCGACGCCCGCCCGGCCCCGCGTTTCCACGCCGAAGTGCCCGAGCCGCGCGCCGGCCTCCGCGGCGGCCATATTCCCAACAGCCTCAACGTGCCGGTTGGCCTGTTGACCGAGAACGGCAAGCTGAAATCCACCGATACGCTGCGCGCTCTCTTTGCCGAGCGCGGCGTCGATCTCGATCGACCGATCATCACCTCCTGCGGTTCAGGCATTACCGCAGTGGTGCTTGGACTGGCGCTTGAGAGGGCCGGCGCTCGCGATATCGCCATTTACGACGGCTCCTGGACCGAATGGGGCGCGCGGCCGGATGCGGAAATCGAGAGCTGACGCTCGCATCGATGGCATCTTTCTTCGAGGTTACGGCATTGTAATGTCGGCCTCGGCCTGGGCCTGCTACTCTATCTGAACCCCATTGCAGCGCCGATTTGGCCGACGCACAGTCGAGGTTCTCATTGATACGGCAAATTCTGGCTTGTCTCGTCATCCTGCTTGTTGCCGCCATCGGCTGGCTTTTCCTGGTG
This sequence comes from Devosia sp. 63-57, assembly GCF_001899045.1. Taxonomy (NCBI): domain Bacteria; kingdom Pseudomonadati; phylum Pseudomonadota; class Alphaproteobacteria; order Hyphomicrobiales; family Devosiaceae; genus Devosia; species Devosia sp. 63-57. The sequence continues at coordinate 1,019,407 of NZ_MKUY01000003.1, forward strand.
CCTGGCGCGCCTGAAACATTGGCGAAAGCCGGCATAATCCTCCCCTTCGGACCCAGCGTGCAGGAGACTGCCGCGGCCGGTCGTCCGGCTGGCGGACCAGGTGCTCGCCCAGGCGGCGGCGGAGGAGGTCCCGGTGCTCGCCAGGTCAACGTCGTCACCTCCGCAGTCAAGTCCGCCACCATCAATGCCGGCCTTGCCGCAATCGGCGAAGGCTCCGCCGCGCGCTCGGTGACTGTGGTCGCCACATCAGGCGGTGAACTGGCCGAAGTGGCGGTGCGCCCCGGCCAGCAGGTGAAGTCAGGCGACATCATCGCCCGTTTCACCGCCGAGACCGAGCAGATCGACTATGACCGCGCCCGCCTTGCCGCCGACGATGCCCAGGCCGCTCTTGCCCGCACCGAGGGCATGGCCAATAGCAATCTCGTCGCCGCCACGGCCCTCACTGCCGCCCAGCTGGCCGCCGCCAATGCCGATCTGGCGCTGCGCAATGCCGAACTGGCTCTCGCGCGCCGCACCATCACCAGCCCAATCGACGGCACGGTCGGCCTCCTTCGCGTCACCCCCGGCAACTACGTCGCCGCCCAGACCGCCATCACCACGGTGGATGACACCTCGTCCATTCTCATCGATTTCTGGGTGCCCGAAAGCTACGCCGCCCAGCTGTCCCCCGGCATGCCGGTCACCGTCTCGGCCTTGGCGCTGCCCGGCCGCGATTTCTCCGGCGACATCTCGGCCATGGACAGCCGCATCGACCCGGCCAGTCGCACATTGCAGGTGCAGGCCGAAATTCCCAATCCCGACAATGCCCTGCGCGCCGGCATGAGCTTTTCGGTGAGCCTGGCCTTCCCCGGCGAAACCTATCCCGCGGTCAATCCCCTGGCCATTCTGTGGTCAGCCGAGGGCTCCTATGTCTGGCAATATCAGGACGGCACAGCCAAGCGCGTCATGGCCGAAATCGTGCAGCGCAACAGCGACGGGGTGCTGGTCCGTGCCGACCTTCTACCCGGCGACGCCATCATCACCGAGGGCATATTGCAGTTGAGCGACGGCATGGCCGTAACCCTGCTCGACGGGCCCGATGGCTCGGACGAGGGCGCGCCGGCCCAATCGGCAAGTCGATAAGGAGGCCGCGTTCCATGTCCATAGCCACCAAGAACGAACGCGGCGGCACCATGGCGGCCTTCTTCGTGCGCCGCCCCGTCATGGCCATCGTCGTCAATGCCCTGATCATGGTGGCCGGCATGGCCGCCCTGCTCGGCATCGAGGTGCGCGAACTGCCGCGCGTCGAGCGGCCCGTCCTGTCCATTTCCACCAGCTTTACCGGCGCTGCCGCCGAAACCGTGGACCGCGAAGTCACCGCCGTGGTCGAGGGCGCCGTCGCCCGCATTCAGGGTGTCTCCGCAATCTCCTCCAGCTCCTCGGTGGGCAATAGCCGCGTCACGCTGGAATTCAGCGAAAGCACCGATCTCGACGTCGCCACCTCCGATGTGCGCGACGCGCTGGGCCGCATCACTCGCAGCCTGCCGACTGGCGCTGACGCGCCGGTGATCTTCAAGGCCGACAGCGACGCGCAGGCGGTGATGCAGCTGGCAGTGACCTCGGACAGCATGAGCATTGCCGAGCTGTCCGAACTGGTGAGCACCACTGTGTCCGAGCGCCTGGGTGCCGTGGACGGCGTGGCCGAAGTGCAGGTCTATGGCACGCGCAGCACCGCCTTCGAGATCGATGTCGACCCGCTGAAGCTCGCCAGCCGCGGCCTCACCGTGGCCGATATCCGCAACGCCGTCTCCACCATCGCCTTTGACGCGCCCGCTGGCTCAATCAATGGCCCCAATCAGAACATCTCCGTCCGCGCCATTTCCGAGGTGACCCGCCCCGAGGATTTCGAAAAGCTCGAGATCAACAGCACCACACGATTGGGCGACGTAGCCACCGTAGTGTTCGATGCCTCCGCCAGCACGTCCGCTATTCGCGCCGATGGCGTGCCCGGCATTGGCCTCGGCATCGTGCGCCAGGCCCAGTCCAACACCATTGCCATCTCCCAGGCGGTTCACGCCGCCGTCGACAGCCTCAACCAGACGCTCCCGCCCGGTGTCAGCGTCAAGATCTCCAGCGACGAGGCCGTATTCATCGAGGGTGCCCTGCACGAGGTCGAGATCGCCCTGATCGTGGCGCTCATCGTCGTCATTGGCATCATCTATCTGTTCCTGCTCGACTGGCGCGCCATCATCGTGCCAGCCATTTCCATGCCGATCGCCCTGCTCGGCGCCGTTGCCGGCATGTATCTGGCGGGTTTTTCGCTCAACATCATCACGCTCCTGGCTTTGGTGCTGGCCACCGGCCTCGTGGTCGACGACGCCATCGTCGTGCTCGAAAACATCGTGCGCCGCCGCAATCTCGGCGCCGGCCCCCGCGCCGCCGCCGTGCTCGGCACCCAGGAAGTGTTCTTCGCCGTCATCGCCACCACGCTGACGCTCGCCGCCGTCTTCGTGCCGCTCTCCTTCCTCGAGGGGCAGTCGGGCCAGCTGTTCCGCGAATTCGGCTTCACCCTCGCCATTGCCGTGCTGCTCTCCTCCATCGTCGCCCTTTCCATGGGCCCCATGGTGGCGTCCCGCTTCCTCAAATCCGGTGGCGACGCCCCCAAACCCAGCCCCTTCTCCAGGCTGGGAGGTGCCGCGTCCTGGTTCTACCGCACCACGTTGCGCGTCGCCCTGCGCAACCCTGCCGTCGTCATCCTGGTGGCGCTGCTTTTTGCCGGCTCGGCCTATTTCGTCTATGGCAATCTCCGCCAGGAGATCACCCCGGCCGAAGACCGCTCGATGATCAATCTGCGTGTCTCCGCCCCCAATACCGTCAGCCTCGATTTCGTCCGCACCCGCCTCGGCCAGGTGGAAGCCATGCTGCAGCCCTATGTGCAGAGCGGCGAAGTGCGCTCCATTTTCGTCCTCTCCGGCTGGGGTTCGGGCGGCTCGCTCACCCTCACCCTCGCCCCCTGGGGCGAGCGCACGCGCAGTCAGCAACAGATCGCCAGCGAAATCAGTGCCTTGATGGCAGAGGTGCCTGGCGTCCGTGCCTCGGTCGGCCAGGGCAATAGTTTGGGCATACGCGGCGGCGGCTCCGGCCTGCAATTCGGTGTCGCCGGCTCCGACTATACCAAGCTGGCCGAAACCGCCGAAACCATCTCCGAGGCGCTGCAGGAGGATGGACGCTTCGGCCGCGTCACGGTTAATTTCGACACCACTCAACCGCAGCTGACCCTGACAGTCGATCGCGCCCGCGCCGACGCGCTGGGGATCGACATCAACGGCCTCGCCACCACCATGCAGGCAATGATCGATGGCGCCAATGTCGGCAATATCTTCATCAACGACCAGAGCTATAGCGTACGTATGGTCTCGACCAGCAATCCGGTCAACGACCCGCGCGACCTCGAAACCCTGTTCGTGAAAACCGGCGATGGCCGCTATGTGCCGATGTCGACCATTGCCACCATCACCGAAGCCGCCGTGCCGCCCTCGCTGCGCCGCGAACAGCAGCGGCGCGTCGTCACCGTCACCGCCAGCCTCGAGGATGGCATGGCGCTGGGCGACGCCTATGCCGAGCTGCAGCGCATCGCCGCCCCGCTCCTGCCCGAAGGCACGACCTTGCTCCCCCTGGCGGAAGCCAAGACACTGGGCGAGGCCAACAATGCCCTGTTCCTGACCTTCGGCTTCGCACTGGTCATCATTCTCCTGGTGCTGGCCGCACAATTCGAGAGTTTCTGGAGCGCTATCATCGTCATGGCCACCGTGCCCTTCGCGGCGGCGGCCGGGCTCTACGCCATCCTCCTCACCGGCGGCAGTCTCAACATTTTCAGTCAGATCGGGCTGGTGCTCGTCGTGGGGATCATGGCCAAGAACGGTATTCTGATCGTCGAATTCGCCAATCAATTGCGCGATCGTGGGCTTTCCGTGCCCGAGGCAATCGAACAGGCTTCCAATATCCGCCTGCGCCCGGTGATGATGACCATGTTGGCCACCATTCTAGGCGGCGTGCCCCTGGTGCTGGCCCAAGGTGCCGGCGCCGAAGCCCGCGCCGCCCTCGGATGGGTCATCGTCGGCGGCCTCGGCTTCGCCGCCATTGCCACCCTCTACCTCACCCCGGTCGCCTACCTGCTCCTCGCCCGCTTCTCCAAACCCAAAGTGGAAGAAGAAGCCCGCCTCGAACGCGAACTCGACGCGGTGAATGCACAGGCCGGTGCTTTTGACTAACCTTTGCCCAGAACGCGATACAACTCCTCCCCCTTATTGAGGGGGAGGTTGGGTGGGAGTGTGCAGCGCGCTCATTGCCATATGCGACAGCCTGCACTTGAAAGGGCTATTGCATTTGGAAACGTCAGCCTACGAGGCACCCAGAGGGGCTCTGAGACTTTGGCTTCTGGCAGGACAGGCGCAATAAGCACCATTCCGCCCTCGGGCGCGAGCCGAGGGCCTGTCGGCGAGCCGCCGCGGGCAATGGCGCGCGAGGATGGCGGACCTCGGGTCAAACCCGAGGGCGGTGTGTTGGGTGAAACACCATGTGCAGACCGGCAGCGCCAACTCGCCCCAGGCCGAGAGCGGGGCGAGATGTGAGCCCATTACCCACATGCCGCTATGCGATACCCCTTCCCGCAAGCGCAGGGAGACCGTCCGTTATTCTAGGCAAACCGTTTTGCCCAGGACGCGATGCAACTCCTCCCCCTCCTTCAGGGGGAGGTGGGGTGGGGGTGTGCAGCGTACTCAGCCTCAGCGCCATGCGATAGCCGGCACTTGAAGGAGCTATCGCATGCATTTCACCCCAAGATGCACCCAAAGGGACTCCGAGACTTTGGATCTTGGCACGACAGGCCCAACCAGCCCCATTCCGCCCTCGGGCTCGACCCGAGGGCCTGTCAGCGAGCCGCCGCAGGCATTGGCGCGCGGGGACGGTGGCCCTCAAGCGCAATCCTGACACTATCCCGACCGAGCTGCCGAACTCAGGCCCAGACAATGCCAATCGTTTTGAACTGTGAGTTTGTCATTTTGATTTGGTTTGAACGACGAAAAGCCCCGGTTTTGAGGCCGGGGCTTTTGGATTGGTTTTGAGACGGTAAAGAGATGGGACGTGTGTTTG
>NZ_MKUY01000004.1:0-286604 GCF_001899045.1 Devosia sp. 63-57
AACACACGTCCCATCTCTTTACCGTCTCAAAACCAATCCAAAAGCCCCGGCCTCAAAACCGGGGCTTTTGCGCATCAAAATTACCAAATCCCGGGATGAACAACGACACCTTCAACGCCCAATGCAGCGCGTGTTTTGCCCTGTGCTGCACCGCGCTCTCCTTCCAAAGGGGCACCCAGTTCGCGCATGACAAGCCGGCGGGCCAGCCCTGCCACAACCTTGCGGCCGACTTCAGCTGCCGCATCCATGCACGCCGCGAAGAGCTCGGCTATGATGGCTGCGAGGCGTTCGACTGCCTGGGTGCGGGGCAAAGGGCCAGCGCCATGTTCGCCGGTGAGAACTGGCAGCGAGATGCCAGCGTCGCGAGGCGCCTCTATGCCAGTTTCTCCATGCTGCTGCGCCTACAGGAGATGCGGCAGGCGCTCACCACTGCCGCCGATCTCGATCTCCCGCCGGACTTGCACAACGAACGGCAGGGCTTGCTCGACCGGTTGGCGGAACTGGCCGAAAGCGGCCGGGAAGATCTGGCCGGAGACAGCAGCACAGCCTTGGCTGCTGCCAAGACCTTCCTCAAGCGCCTGGCCAATGTCATCGCTGTCTAGGACCGAAAAGCTGGGCGCGATCCCAATATGGACGCAATCCACCCGCTAGTGGTGAGCTGCCTGCAGATTGTGCGCCACCCGCGGGGTTGACCTCGGCGGTTGAAACGCCATGCTGGCAATTGTTCCTACCGCTATCGTCGAGATCCATGCGCTTCCTTGTCCTGCTCTTTGCCACGCTCTTCCTGCTGCTGCCCGCTCATGCGCAGACCACATCAGCAGATCCCACCGCGACGCCGGCCGATGAGCTCATCCGGATTTTGGAAGACGATAGTGCACGCGCCGAGCTGATCGAGCGTCTGCGTCAGGCAGCGCCGGGTGAGGTGACCGCCGCGCCGGAAACGCCTCCCGATCTCAGCATTGCCCGACAACTGGCTGAATATACCAGAAGCGTCGCCCAGGGCGCTTCGCAGACGGTGCGGGCGGTTGGGGGCGTATTCACCAATATGCGCGACGCCTTCAATGGCACGCTCAATGCTGATCTGGGAATGCTGCGCGATCTGGCGGTCAATCTCGGCATTGTGCTGGTCGGCCTGTTCGGCAGCTTCTTCCTGTTGAGCCTGCTTGCCGGTCGCCTCAGCGCCAGAATTGCCACGCCATTGGCCGGACGCTCCTTGCTGGCCCGTATCGTCGGGCTGGGTCTCGTGCTGCTGATCGACGCGGCCACCATCATCATCGCCTGGGCCCTGGGCTATGTGCTGGCGCTCAATGCCGGCACCATGCCATCCGGGCAGATGGGCATTAACCAGACGCTGTTGCTCAACGCCTTCCTCGTGGTGGAATTGAGCAAGCTGGCTGTGCGAGCGGTGCTGGCCCCGCGCTACCCATCGATCCGTATCCTGCCGGTCAGCGACGACAATTCGGCCTATTGGTCATTCTGGGCGGCGCGGATCATTTCGCTGCTCGGCTACACCTTCATGTTCGTTGCGCCCATGCTCAACGGCACGATTGGTCCGGCGGCGGGGGCGGCGGTGCAGGTGCTGGTGATGGCCACCGCGGTGACCATCGGCATCATCATCGTGCTGCAGAATCGCGACGACGTTCGCAACTGGCTGGCCGAAATAGCGGCCAGCCGTGGCCAGGACGGTGCAGGGCGCATCCTGGTGATTGTCGGCCGCCATTGGCACGAACTGGTGATCATCTATCTCCTGGCGCTGCTGGTGGTGTGGTTCGCCAATCCCGATGAAGCGCTACCCTTCATGCTGGGCGCCACGGCGCAATCGCTGATCGCCATCGCCGTCGGCGTGTTGATCACCAGCTTTGTGGGGCGCTTCGTCACTGCGGGATTGAGCCTGCCGGAGGATGTCCGAAAGCGCCTGCCGCTCCTCGAAGGCCGATTGCGCGCCTTTGTGCCTGGTGTCATGACCGTGGTGATCTGGGTGGTGGTCGCCGGGGTGATCATTGCCATCGGCCAGGCCTGGGCCCTGTTCGACTTCGCCGGCTGGGTCGCCAGCGACGAGGGACTGGCCGTGGCCGGCTCGGTGGTCTCGGCGGCGCTGATCGTTCTGGTGGCCATCGTGCTGCATGTGGTGGTGGCGTCCTGGGTCGAATATCGGCTCAACACCACGGTGGGCAAGGTGCCGACGCCGCGCGAGAAGACGCTGCTCAATCTGTTCAAGAACGCCTTTACCATTGCCCTGGCCATATTCGGGCTGATGCTCGCGCTCGCTCAGATTGGCGTCAATATTGCGCCCTTGCTTGCCGGTGCAGGTGTGGTCGGTCTCGCCATCGGTTTCGGTGCGCAGAAGCTGGTGCAGGACATCATCACCGGCATCTTCATCCAGTTCGAGAATGTGATGAACGAGGGTGACGTGGTCGAGGTCGCCGGCCGCTCGGGGGTGGTGGAAAAGCTCACCATCCGCTCGGTGACCATTCGCGATATGAGCGGCACCATTCACCTCATCCCCTTCTCCTCGGTGGATCAGGTGTCCAATATGGTGCGCGGTTTCTCCTTCTACGTCGCCGAGGTCGAGGTCGCCTATGACAGCGATATCGAGGTGGTGAAGCAGACCATGCGTGATGCCTTCACGCTGTTGATGGAGACCGAGCACAACAAGGTCATCCTCGATGATCTCGACCTGCCCGGGCTGATTGCATTGACACCGTCCTCGATGAAATTGCGGGCCCGCATCAAGACGCTCGCCGGCAAGCAATGGGGGCCTGGACGGTTCTATTCGGAGACGCTGAAGCGCCTCTTTGCCGAACGGGACATCCGCACACCGACGCCGCGCGTTTCCTATGTTCCTGGCGCCGCCGGGCATCTGACCGACGAGGGCAGCGGCTGAGCGGCAACAACTTCGTGATCGCCAGCAGGCCAAGACCGGCTTGGCCTTAAGCTCATCTTAATTGGATGGGTTAAAATAGTCATATCTGCCGTATCGGGGGCGACGGCTCTGGGTGCGTCCGGCAAGCGCCGGGCGTGCTCGTGACTTTGTTTGCGTAGCACGAGGCCAGATATGCAAAAGCCAACCCTTTTTCGTCATTCCCTCGGCCGCCTTGTGCTTGCCGGTGGTGTTATTGCCAGCATGCTGGTCGGGCAGGTGGGCGCCGCCACCGCCAATAGTGCCGATTTCGTGCGCGGGCTCTGGCCCGCTGCCCAGGCTCAGGGCGTCAGCCGCCAGGCCTTCGATGCATCCTTTGCCGGTTACAGCCCGATCAAGCAGGTGATCGAGCTGACCAAGAAGCAGCCCGAATTTACCCAGACGGTGCAGCAATATGTCGATCGCCGGGTTACCGATGCCCAGGCCAGCAAGGGCCGCGCCATGCGCTCGGAATGGACCCAGACGCTGGGTCGAACGACGCAGCGGTTCGGGGTCCAGCCGGAGATCGTTCTGGCGATCTGGGGCATGGAAACCAATTTTGGCGGCTTCATGGGCGGCAATAACACCATCCATGCGCTCGCCACGCTCACTGAAAGTGGCTATCGCGCCGATTTCTTCCGCAATGAGCTGCTGACGGCGCTGCGTATCGTTTCGGATGGCCATGTCGCCCCCAAGCAGATGGTGGGCTCCTGGGCGGGTGCCATGGGCCATACCCAGTTCATGCCATCGAGCTTCATGCGTTATGCCGTCGATTTCAACGGTGACGGGCGCAAGGATATCTGGAATTCCATTCCGGACGCCTTGGGCTCCACTGCCAACTATCTCAATGCCTTCGGCTGGCGGCCGGGCGAAACCTGGGGCTACGAGGTCAAACTGCCTGCAGGCTTCAACTTCGCGGCGGCTCGCGATGCCGGCAAGCTGACGGTGGGACAGTGGAAGCAAATGGGGATCACACGCGTTTCCGGGCGGGATTTTCCGCGCTCCGGTGATGTTGCCCGGCTCTATATGCCGGCTGGCGCCAATGGCCCGGTCTTCCTGCTGCTGCCCAATTTCGAGGTCATCAAGCGCTATAACAATTCCGACAGCTATGCGCTCGCCGTCGGGCATCTGGCCGATCGCATCATCGGGGGCGGGCCGTTCGTGACGCCCTGGCCGGCGGGCGATTATGCGCTCTCCAAGGCGCAGCGCGCCGAGTTGCAGACGCTATTGGCGCGGGCCGGTTACGATGTGGGCACGGCCGATGGGGTCATCGGTCCCAAGACGCGTGCGGCGGTGATGGCCTTCCAGCAGCGCCAGGGCCTTGCCGCCGACGGCCATGTTTCCGGCCTTGTGCTCGAGCGTTTGAAGTGATCTCGGCGTTAACCTCTCGTTAATCATCAGCGCGCAGAATTGTCGGGCTTAAGTAGAGGGCAGGTAGCGATCGATCACGGCGCGCCTGCCCTCGCCCATTCTGCGGGCGTCATAATATCCCCAGCATTGGCGTGCATAAGCCGCCCCAATCCGGTTCAAGATCCAGTCCGCCATGACCTTATTTCGTACTGCTATCGCGGCGATGTTCGCTGTTCTCGCTCTCCTGCCCGGCACCGCCTCGGCGCTGTCGATCATGGATCCGTTCAACCTGCCTGCCGCCATGGATGGCGGTACCTCAAAGGTGGGTGACGGCATCGCCTATGCCGACGGCACCAGGCACAAGCTCGACGTCTATGCGCCCGAGCAGCGTGGCGCGCCGGCACCGGTAGTGTTCTTCATCTATGGTGGCGGCTGGAACCGCGGCGAGCGCAGCGACTACCAATTCGTTGGCCGGGCGTTAGCGTCGCGCGGCTTCGTTACCGTCATCGCCGATTACCGTCTGGTTCCGGAGGTAGTCTATCCGGGCTTTCTCGAGGACAGCGCCAATGCGCTTCGGTGGGTGCAGGACAATATCGCCAATTATGGTGGCGACCCCAATCGCCTGTTCCTGGCCGGTCACTCCGCCGGGGCCTATAATGCGGTGATGCTGGCCCTCGATCCTTCCTTCCTCAAGGAATATGGGGTGACCATGCCGATCCTGGGCGTGGCGGCATTGTCTGGTCCATATGACTTCTACCCCTTCGAATATGACGAGGTTCGGACCACCTTCGGATCGGCGCCCAATCCGCAGGGCACCCAGCCGATCAATCTGATCACCGCCGATTCTCCGCCCATGTATCTGGCCACCGGCACCACTGACCCCATCGTGCGCATGCAGAATACCGAGCGTTTCGCCGACCGGCTGCGGGCTCAGGGTGTGTGGGTGACCACTCAATATTATGATGGTTTCGGTCATATGGAGCCGGTAATCGCCATGGGCGCGGCCTGGCGCTGGCGCATGCCTGTGCTCGAGGACATGGTGTCATTCTTCCAGCGTTTCGGCGCCTTCCCCAGTGGCGTACCCTATGTGGCCGTGGCCCCCGAGGCGCCCGAAATGTTGCCCGAGGCCATTGCGCCGATGGAGCAGATCGTCAGCCAGCTTAACTCCATGTTCCAGCCGATCGAGGACTGAGGCACGTCTGCTGACACCGCCTGGCAGCAATCCTGGCGCCAGGCCGGCCAGCGCGATTTCGCCTTTGGGTGAATCGCGCTAGCCTTGGCACATGCACGACCATCTTCGTTATGCCGATGCCAGCCCCGATCGCCAGCGCGCCGCGCTGGTGGAGATCGTACGGGCACAGCCCCATCTCATGGCCATTCTCGAGGGCATGAATGCTCTTGGGCTGCCCGATCCGCTGCTGGCCTCTGGCGCTGTTTACAATACTGTCTGGAACACGCTCACCAATCGGCCGGCATTGACCGGCATCAAGGATGCCGATGTCGTCTATTTCGACGCTGCCGACCGCAGCTACGAGGCCGAGGACGCAGTGATCCGCCGGGCCGCCGCACAGTTTGCCGGCCTGCCACTACCGGTCGAACTGCGCAACCAGGCGCGGGTGCATTTGTGGTTCCCCGAAAAATTCGGGGTGGCCTATCCCGAACTCAAGAACAGCGCGGAAATGATGCTCTACTTCGCCTCGCGCACCCATGCGGTCGCGGTGCGGCTCGAACCCGATGGCGAGATATCGGTGCATGCCCCTTTCGGGCTCGACGATATTTTTGGGTTTCGGGTGACGCCCAACCTCGCGATCGACAACCGTGAGACCCATGCCAAGAAGGCGGCGCGCGCCGCCAGCGTCTGGCCGGAACTCACCATCGTGCCTTGGCCAGACCGCTAGGCTTCGCGCAGGATCGCGTCAGGCTGTCGGCTCTATGGTCACCGAGGCCGCGGAGCGGGTGGAAGGGCCGTGATAGACCGCTTCGATATTGTTGCCGTCAGGATCGATGATGAAGCAGGCGAAATAGCCCGGATGGTAGTGGCGCTCCCCGGGGGCGCCATTGTCCTTGCCGCCGGCGGCCAGCGCAGCCTCGTAGAATCGATGCACCATGGCCTCGTCCTTGGCTTGGAAGGCGAGATGGATGTGACTGGGAATGGTATCGGCATCGGCGGCGTCGATGAATAGCTCATCCACCTGTAGCCATGTGTCATTGACGGCACCCACCTTGATGTCGAGTGCGGCCAAGATCGCCTGGTAGAAACGCGAGGTGACCGAAAAATCCCTGGCGCGCAAATGGACATGGTCGATGAGACGGCCGGTGTGAAACTGCATTTGCACTCTCCCTTGTTCCGGGCAAAACAAAACCGCCCGGAAATTGTTCCGGGCGGTTGTCGTCTCGTGTCAACAGTCTATTCGGCCTGGTCGGCCGAGGCCGAATTGAGCTGACCGTATTTTTCTGGCCCGATCTTGTCGAGCAGTTCGAGCTGGGTCTCGAGGAAGTCGATATGACCTTCCTCGTCGGCCAGCAATTCCTCGAACAGGTTCTTGGACACGTAGTCGCCCAGCTTTTCGCAGAGTTCGCGGCTGGCCTTGTAGGAGGCGCGAGCGTCGTACTCGCCGGCAAGGTCAGCCTCGAGAACTTCCTTGATGGTCTGGCCGATGCGCAGGGGCGCAACGCGCTGCAGGTTAGGATGGCCTTCGAGGAAGATGATGCGCTCGATCAGGCGATCGGCATGGTGCATCTCTTCGATGGATTCGGCGCGTTCCTTGGTCGCCAGCTTCTTGTAACCCCAGTCGTCCAGCAGGCGATAATGCACCCAATACTGGTTGACGGCACCAAGTTCGAGGAAGAGGGCTTCGTTAAGCCGCTCGATGACCTGTGCTTCGCCTTTCACGACGTTCTCCAATCCGTTGTCTTTTGAGCTTTTCCAGCCCGGACTGAAGCGTGATCAGTTCGGCGGGCGGGTGTGCTTGCTGCGCGTGGTAGTTTTCGGTGACCCGAACGATAATGTCCACCACATTCGGTACGCAGCCGCTGCATTTGGCGCGGCGGTTGAGTTCAGCATAGACTTTGGCGGGAACGACGAGCTGCCAGGGATCGGCCTTGAGCAGATCGAGGACAATGCCCTCGATTTCGGCAGACGTGATCATATTGCACTGGCAGACGAGCATTGTTCAGGGGCCGGTCGTTCTCAACGGCTGGGAATAAACGCTCCCCATACATGAATGTCAACGTCATAAATTGACGCGTTTCTGCCCAAGTCTCTCATCACCCTCAATCAGGAGTTGCCGTTGCTCCTAGCCTTGCTAGATTGCCGCAAGCGGCTTGAAACTTGGGAGAAAGCCTTGTCCAAATCTTTGATCGTCCGCGGGCCGCTTGCCGGCCTGTCTCTGGTATTGGCAGCCGGTCTGGCCTTGCCTGTTCCCGCCGCACTGGCCGGACCTGCCTTCGATGCGTGTGCTGCTGCGGCCGCAAGCCAGTATGAGCCCGGATTTGAAACGATCGGGCGAGAAACCTGGGATATCGACACGACCAAGGCGATCGAATTGTGCAGCAAGGCGCTGCGCGAAGAGCCCGATTCCGCGCAGGTAAAGGGCTGGTTGGCCCGCGCCTATTTCGCCAATGGCGATACCGAGGATGCCGTGCCGCTGTTCGAGGAAGCCTCCGCGGGCGGGCATGTGGTGGCCCTGGCCATCTATGGGGACATGCTGACCACTGGCGATGGCGTCGACCAGGATATGGAGCGCGGCGCACAATTGCTGACCGAGGGCGCCGAGGCCGGCTTCGCCATGGCTCAGAACAGTCTCGGATTGTCCTATGATTTCGGCGAGGGCGTCGAGCAGGACTATACCGAGGCTGCCCGCTGGTATCGCGCTGCCGCCGAACAAGGCATGCCCAAGGCGCAGTCCAATCTCGGCCTGATGTATCAGGACGGGCTGGGCGTGCCGCGCGATTATGTCGCCGCTGCTGCGTGGTTTGAGCGTGCCGTCGATCAGGGCGATCCGTCCGCCCAGGTCAATCTCGGCAAGGTGCTGCAGGACGGGCTGGGGCAAAAGGCCGATCCGGAACGTGCTGTCGAGCTCTATACGCTGGCCGCCAATCAGGGCGACCGTTTCGGCCAGAACAATCTCGGCTTCATGCTGGAAAACGGCATCGGCACCGAGGTCGATCTTGAAGCGGCCGCAGAGAATTACCGCCTTGCCGCCGACCAGGGCATGGCGCTGGCCAAGCACAACCTGGCGCTGCTCTATGAAGATGGTCGCGGGGTAAAGCAGAACTACAAGGAAGCGCTCGATCTCTATACCGAGGCCGCCGAAGGCGGGGAAATGCGCGCCGCAGTCAATCTAGGCCTGCTTTATCTCGATGGGCTGGGCACCGATGTCAACTATGACGAGGCGCTGCACTGGACGCAGATCGCTGCCGATGCTGGTCAGCCGATCGGCCTCAACAATCTCGGCCACATCTATGAGAATGGGCTGGGTGTTACTGCCGATCTCGACCTGGCCAAGAGCTATTACCAGGCCGCCGCCGACCAGGGGTACCAATTGGCGGTCGACAACCTCGCCAGGCTCAATGCAGGTGGGACCACGCCCGCTGTGGGCAAGACCAAGACCAAATAGGCTGGGTCGCAACACGTTTCAGAGTAAGGGAGAGGCGCCTTGGGGCGCCTTTTTCATTGCTGTTCCTGGCGTTGCGCCCGGTGGCGCGCAGCGATGACTGCCGCCGATGCGGCGGTGCGGTGTGCTGAGGAAAAGAACTCGCGATGGGCCAGGATCAGCACGGTGATGATGCAGGCGGCGACCGCCAGCCATTCCGACACAAACCAGGCCACGGTCGATACCGAGAAGTAATAGGCACGGATGCCGCTGTTGAAGTTCTTGGCCCCCAGGGCGTTCATGCGGGCTATGGCTTCGATCTCTTCGTCGCTGGTCACCCGATCATGGTCCAGCGCCCCCAGCATGATGCAGAAATGGTTGAACTGGCGCAGCGACAGGGTGAAGGCGAAAAATGCCTGCACGAACATGGCCAGCATGACCACCAGGTGCAACTGGACGTCGAGAAGGGAATAGGTGCGCTGCAGCGACAGGGAATCGAGCGCAGCCATCAGCGTCGACAACTGCCCGAACATGGCAAACACCGCCAGCACCAGCAGCACCGAGGTGGAAGCCAGAAGGCTGACCGACCCCATGATGTTGCCGGAGAGAATGGCGTCGAACGGGCTCTCCCTGCGGCTGGCATTGGCCACCCAGCGCCGGCGCTGCATATTCATGATCACCGAGAGCGAAGGGCGCTTCTGCTCCACCATGGGCACGATGATGTTGTAGGCCAGATACGCCACGAGCGGCAGCAGCGAAACGGCGAGGGAGGCAGGATTCAACGCAAGAACTCCGGCGATGTGGTGTCGCCGGGACTATAGGCCGCTGCCTCAATCATGGGAATCGCTTCTGCCCGCAAGGCGCCCTTGCCGCTGGTGGGACTGTTCCACTAAGGGGCTGCGCCCTAGGGTTGGCCTCAGATCGGGCGAGGTTGCAGGCGATGAATGGCGTCGATCTCCCGGAGGAGTTCTGGCGAGAGCTTGAGTTCGAGCCCGGCCAGCACGTGCTGCAACTGGGCGGTACGGGTGGCACCAATGATTGTCGCCGTCATGAACGGTCGGCTGCGGCAAAAGGCAATGGCCATGTGGATGGGGGCGATGCCATGCTGCTCTGCCAGGGCCAAATAATGCCGCGTCGCGCTTTCGGAGTGCTCGTTGATGCGCCAGAAGCCCTTTTGATAGTCCTTGCGACTTGCAGGAGGCGTGGCGCCGTCGAGATATTTTCCGGTGAGCATACCGCCCGCCAACGGCGAATAGGCCAAGAGGCCGACATCTTCGTGGTGGCTGAGTTCGGCCAGGTCGTGATCGAACTGGCGGCGAATGAGATTGTATTCGTTCTGGACCGAGACCAGGCGCGGCAGGCCATGTTGTTCGGCAAGGCGCAACCATTGGGCAATGCCCCAAGTGGTTTCATTTGAAACCCCGATATGGCGGATCTTGCCTTCGCGCACCAGTTCGCCCAGCACGTCGAGCATCTCGAGAAGGTTGGCAAGGACATCGGTCGTGTCCTGTTGGTGGGGCGCATAGTCCCAATAATGCTGGAAATGATAGTGCCCGCGGCTGGCCCAATGGATCTGGTAGAGATCGACATAATCGGTCTTGAGCCGGCGAAGACTCTTTTCCAAGGCCTCGCGAATACCCTCGCCATCGGCGCGTCGCCCGCCGCGCAGAAACGGGCTGCCGCCGCCGCCGATCTTGCTGGCCAGCACCCAGCGATCCCGGTCCTTGTTGGCGGCAAACCAGTTGCCGATAATCTCCTCGGTACGGCCGCTGGTCTCGGGACTACCCGGCACCGCGTAGAGTTCGGCGGTGTCCATGAAGTTGATGCCTGCGTCGCGCCCCATGGCGATCTGCGCATGGCCTTCGGCTTCGGTGCTTTGGCTGCCCCATGTCATGGTGCCGAGGCAAATGTCGGTTACCTTGAGGTCGGTCCGACCCAATGTCTTGAAGTCCATCACGATGTCCGGTGCTGTGTCTTGCGGTGGGTCAGGGACCCTAGACCAGCTATTTCGGGCAGGGAAGTGATCCAGCGGCATTCGCCGATGGTGCAGACTGGGCAGGGGGTTATCCACAGGCTGGGCGCCGAAAAGCCTGGCCGCACACGCTCTCGGTCAAAAAAGCGTCATGCTGGGCAAGAGAGGGGTTGAGCTCCGCCCTTCCACCCCCTATATAGCCCTCACGTTGCACCGAACCGGTGCCAGCGCATGACGCGGGATGGAGCAGCCCGGTAGCTCGTCAGGCTCATAACCTGAAGGTCGCAGGTTCAAATCCTGCTCCCGCAACCAAACAAAGCCCGGTGAACTCGATGAGTTTGCTGGGCTTTTTGTTTATGGATTTGCACTGATAGCCGCCCATGTCAGGTTCTTAGAGAACTGGTTCATAGGCAGCCATCATCGTCCAGGGACCGGTGTTGGCTGCAAGGCGATGCTCGACAGCTTTAAATGTCGCCATCGCGCTGCCTGCCGAAGAAATTCCGTCCGCTTTTGATGAAAGCCTGGCAAGCCGCTATTGCAGCTTGCACACGCCATTGGCGCGCCCGGGTCCCGTATAGGACACATCCAGCGCCCCGTCGGCCATATTGGTCACCGACACGGTGACGTCGCCGGCCTTTGCCTCGAAATAGGTCTCGCTGAACGAGGTGAACGCCGCCTCCTTGCCGTTGAGATAGACCGGTCCACCCTCGTCTGCATGGACGAAAAGTTCGCCCGGGCATTCGGCATTGAAGAAGGGGATGGTTGCGCCGCCGGTCGCCGCAGTTTCAGTACCGGGCGTGGGGTTGCAGATGCCATTGGTGCCGCCGGGTCCAGTATAGGACAGAGCCGGCGTACCATCGGTGTTGATGGCAATGGAGATCGTGGTTTCGCCAAGGCTGGCTTCGGAATAGTCGTCGTTGAAGACTTCGAGCTCGGCTTCCTCTCCGTCGATATAGACGGGGCCGCTCTCGTCGGCATGCACCGCAATGCCGTCGGCGCAGGTGAAGTTCAGCTGCGGCACCGCCGCCTGTGCAGGAGCTGTCATCAGGCAGGCGGCAGCGAGGCCCGTGGCCAGAATAAGCTTGTTCATCGCAATGTCCTTCCAGTTGGCGACGGCCTGGCTGCCGTCAGTCGCCGAGAAAAACCACGTCGGCGATCGTGTAGGTTTCCGCACCGTCGTCGAGGATGCCGGTGGTCATGTCTTCAACCTTGGTGAAGGTCATCGTCATGCCCGGCGGGGGAACAGGCCTGCCGTTCCCGCCGCCGCCTACCAGGCGTGCACGCGCTTTTCGGGCGCGAGCCACATGGGGTCACCTTCCTTGATGTCGAAGGCCTCATAGAAGGCGTCCACATGCTGGAGGGCCGCAAAGGCGCGGTAGTCGCCGGTGGCATGGACGTCATTGCCGACGAGATAGGCTGTGTATTGGTCGGTCGACTTTGTTGCCCACATCTGGCTGAAGGCGACGAAACAGAGCTGCGACGGCGTCAGCCCGTTGGTTTCGACATTGTCCTCAGGATGCTCCTCGAGATAGGTCATCAGCGCTGCGTGAGCGAGGGTTATGCCGCCGAAGTCGGCCATGTTCTCCTTGACGTTCAGCGGGCCATTGGCCATCAGTCCGGGCAGAACCTCATAGGCATTGGCCTGATCCACCAGCTTCTGCGCTTCGGCCTCGAAAGCTGCCGCGTCGTCCGCCGTCCACCAGTCCCGAAGATTGCCATCGGCATCGAAGAGGCGCCCGCCGCTGTCGAAGCCATGGGTCATTTCGTGGCCGAGAACCGCGCCGAGGCGACAGAAATAGACCGGTGCGGGCTGCGAAATATCGAACATGCCGGGCTGGATAATGGCAGCAGGCACGTCAAAGCCATTCATCGACGGGCTATAGGCCGCGTTGACGCTGAGGGGCAGAGTGGCGTCGTCGCTGAAATGGGTCTCGACTACGGTCTTGCCCATCTTGGCGACCTCGACATCGATCATGTGTCGGTTGAGGCGCCTGATATTGCCGATCAGGTCATCGGATTTGATTTCGACCGAACTGTAGTCGAGCCATTCATTGGGATAGCCGGCATAATAAGTCAGCCGTTCCAGCTTCTCGATGGCGGCAGCGCGTGTCTCTTCGCTCAGCCAACTGCGGGTCTTGATGCGTTCAAGGAACGCCGCCTTGATCCGGTCCATCATGTCGAGCGCCGTCTGCCGTGTCTCCTCGGCGAAATAGGCATCGATATAGAGCCGCGACAGCGGCTGGCCGAGATTGGATTTGAGCAGGCTTTGCGCCATCTCCTCCCGCGGCTTGGTCTCCGAGGTCCCGATCAGGGATTGAATGAGGGCGATGCCCGGCGCCTCGAAAGCGGGGCCGAGATAGCTTGAATAGTTCTCGATCAGCCGGAAGCGGAGATAGGCCTTGATCTCATTGAGGGAATAATCACGCAGAATCTGCGACAAGACGCCGAGATAGCGCGGCTCGGTCTTGACCACAGTCTCTTCCGGCTCGAGGCCCAGGCCCCGCGCCAGCAGGGTCAGGTCGAGTTCGGGAATTTCTGCCTGCAAGTCCTCGAACGGTACCGGGTTATAGACATTGCGGGGGTCCACCCGCTCCACGGGTGTGGCCTTGCCCGCATGCATTTTTGCTTCGAGCTCAAAGACGAGGTCGGCTGTCTCGGTGGCAATTTCGGGACTATCACCGGCCAGGATCAGGGTGTCGCGCACGAAGGTCTTGTAGGCGACAACGCGCGCCGAATCCTCGCCTTCCTCATAGATGGCACCCAATGCAATACCGAGATCGCCGCTGAGGAACCACAACGCCATCTTGGTGCTGTCGGCGCGATCGGCATTAGGGACGATTGCGGCCAGCACGAAGGATGCGGTGTCGCGCCCACGCTT
The DNA here is from genome assembly GCF_001899045.1 of Devosia sp. 63-57. Lineage (NCBI taxonomy): Bacteria > Pseudomonadati > Pseudomonadota > Alphaproteobacteria > Hyphomicrobiales > Devosiaceae > Devosia > Devosia sp. 63-57. The sequence continues at coordinate 13,695 of NZ_MKUY01000004.1, forward strand.
GCCGAGATATGTGGAAAGATCGTCAAGGCTGTCCACTGCTTCAAGCGTGTCGAGCGCTGGCTGCAGCGCCGTGACGCCTGCGGCATTGATCCGATCCAGATCCATGAAGGAATTGTAGAGGTCACCGACCTGCTGCGCCGGCGTTCCCGCTTCCGCGTCATCAGCCTTGGCCGCCGCATCCGATATGACCGTGGCCATCTGCTCGGTGACATGGTCCACCATGAAGCTGAACACATTCACATCTGGCGAGGAGGGGGGAATGACGGCCTGGTCGAGCCAGGCGCCCGACGTGTAGCGGTAAAAATCTTCCTTCGGTGAGACCGACCTGTCCATGTTCTCGACGGAGAAATTCAGCTCTGCCGCGCCAAGCGAGGGAATGGCTGGGGCGTCCTGCGCGAGCGCCGACACTCCCATCAGAGCAGTGGATGCGACAAGGGCGAAAGCACGTCTACGGTTCATGCTCGGTTTTCCTCAGGGCTGACGCGATAAGACCATCAGAATTCGCAATTTGCGAAATGGCAAATCACTTATCGGGCCTTACTTGCGCAAGTCGCGTTGGACGCCAGAACCGTCCCTAAGGTGAGAAAAATTCTGAATATTGCCTAAAATTGAAGCGATACAAAAAGCGATTTTGATTGCCACAATATCGGCACTTCTTCGCCAAACCGTGGGGTAATCAATTTATTTGCGGAGGCTGTCGTGAGCATCACATCAATCCGCCGTGCCTTCTTACCCGCTACCTTGACCACTTTAGTTGCTCTGATGCTGTCGCTGCTTCCAGCGTCGGCTCAGGATGCGAGGACTGTTGACGTTCGTTTTCCCCGCGGGGCCAGTGGCACCACGCTCTCGGACACCATCGAGGGCTATCAGACCATTGACTATCGCATCGGCGTATCAGCCGGTCAGACCATGTCCGTGCAGCTCGATACCAACAATTCGAGCAACTATTTCAACATCAGCGCCCCGGGCGCCTCGGATGCGCTGTTCAATGGCTCCATCTCGGGCAATTCCACCAATCTGCGCCTCACATCCTCGGGCAATTACACCATCAGCGTTTACCTGATGCGCAACGCCGCCCGGCGCAATGAGGCAGCCGACTTCGACCTGACCATCTCTGTGGACGGCTCAGCCGCCCAGGCGCCGCGTCCGACGACGCTTCCATCCGGCCCGGTGGCGCCGGTCAGTGTCGGCAGCGGACCCGAGTACTGGCAGGTTGAGGGGCTGGGCAGCGATACGCTCAATGTGCGCTCCGGCCCGTCGACCGGTAACCCGGTCATCGGCACGGTGCGCGATGGCGATACGCTGCGCAATTTCGGCTGCACCACCAGTGGCAGCACCCGCTGGTGTCAGGTCGAAACACCGCGCGGCCAGCGCGGTTGGGTCGCGGGCCGATATCTGCATGAATCTTTTGGCCAGCCAACTTCCCTGCCAACCGTCGTGAGGCCACGCTCCCAGCCGCAGCCGGTGCCGTCCAACCCAACGCCAAGTGCGGTGTCTAACGCTGACATGCCGCGCTTCTGCACCGGTGAAGCTTCGGCGCGTTTCGGAGTTCGACCGGCCGAGATAACGGTGAACAGCGTCCTCAGCCTTCCAGGCAATTATGTCGTGCAGGGCTGGTTCGACCAGGCCGATGGCAGCACGCAGTTCTTCAACTGCTACTTTGCGCTGGATGGCAGCTTTCAGTCTGTGCGCTAGTGTCCTGAGCGGCCCTGCTTTCGGTGGGGCCGCACGATTATTGAGGGCAGGAACAGGCGAAGGTCGGAACTATCCACATTATTGTGGGTGCCGATAGGAAGCAGTCCGAGCAACCGGATACTTGTGGTCCCTTTCGCGCATTGGTCGGCCGAATGGCACCTGCCCACCATGACTGGAATGTCCGTCAATGCATCGGTAATACGCGGATCCTGCCGACCCTAGCCTATTTGCGTACGGGCGCGCTTTGGGTGTCCGCACTGGCCCATCGCCACAATGATTGGCCGCTGTTATCTGTCGGCTTGCTGTCCGGACAGGGTCCAACCGGCTAGCGAACTAGGGCGTGGGCGCCTGCTGATCCATTTGATACCCCACCAGGGCAACAGGGGCGGCAGCGACAAGCAGGACGAATACTGCAACAAGAAATATCCCCAGCGTGGCGAGCACTGCTCGCAATCTGGACATTTGCGTCCCCTTGGACAACCACACCGTCTCGACCGCCAAATACCATATCGTTCCGGCCAGGGCGACCATGAGGCCCCACATGCTCCCACCGGGCAGCGCCTGGGCGTGCGAAGAGAGTTGCATGCCAAGGCTGATCGCCATGACGAAGGGAACAGTCGCATAGCTCTGGCTGTAGAATGCCGGCTTGAGAGTGTTGCGCGTCATGCGGGCGCCGCTGTTGCGTAGCTTCATGGTTGCGAACAACAGCGGGAAAAGGCTGAAGGCCAAGGCGCGAAAGACCAGCAGGTTTCGGTCATCTTGCAATAGCGTCGGAAAGACTGAAGGTGCGCGCCCTGCCACTGCACCCTCCAGGACGTGCAACAGGACCAGCGTCAACAACAGCAGGATGGGCGGGCTGACCGCATCGTCGAACTGTTCGTGATCTTTTTCGGTCAGTTCTTTTTGCGCATAGGCCAGCATCGATATCGGCCGCGTGACGATGCGCCAGAAGGTCAAAGGGTAAAACACGAACCATGTGATCAGCTCATAGAGCAGTTCCTCAATCGATTTGAGGAGCTTCATGAAATCCATGCGTGATACCTGCCGCAAAGTTGCGGATTTAACATGAACCACCCGGGCTTATGCGGCAACCATCGCTGTGATCCCGGCATCCTCACCGGTCTTGTACAGTCTGCCTCTAGCAATCCGTCCGCCTTAATCGGTGGCGCGGATTTGCCGAATAGAACGTGTCGATCATCTTCGTTGTTGTATCGAGATTGCGCGCCAGCATGTGGTGGTTCACGTCGATCATGGATGGGCTGAGTGACGTAAAAGTGCCCGAATAAGAAATTGTTGCGAAGCCGACCGTCGGGAGCGAGGCGCAATCCGGCGATTTTTGGCAACGGCGTCGGGCGCGCGCAGTCGTTCTCATGTGCCCGTCTAGCCCCTTGCCACCCAGCCAGCGAGTCCTTTGGGACCATACCGACGCGACGGAGCGTTGCTGCGGTTTGTGCTAGCTGGTGTGCTAACCCGCTCCGCGTCGGTATGCTAAGTCGCTGATCTTAAAGGAAGGTATTCGCGGTGCGCCAGGGGTGCCGTGTGCTAATCCAGCACAGTTTGGGGCCATGCGGTGCTGGCTTGAAACTCAAGCAAGCCATCAAACTTAAATGGAAGAAGGTGGTGCGCCTGTACGGTGCACAATCGAACCAAATCTTCGATGAATTAGCCCATTGGGAGCAAGTCCTTAAGGACACATCGTTAGCGCGTCCCGCTCCGCCATCGCTGTAGGGGGCCGCTATGACCCTCAACACCGAATTCGAGTGCGCGGCAATTGCCGCCACTAAGCCTCCTTATGAAAACGGGCCGAAGAAGAGGCTTTCACCGTTCAGCATCCGCCTGAGCGAGGCCGACCGCGCCCGCTTAGCTTTGGAGGCTGCGGGCGCTCCGCTCGGGGCCTATATAAAGTCCAAGCTTCTTGATGGGATTCCTGAGGGGCGCAAGCGCCGGAAGGTCCTCACCATACAGGACAGGGAGGCGCTTGCGCGGGCACTGGCACTGCTTGGCCGCTCCGAACTTCTCATCTCATTGCAGGATTTGGCGCGCGCTGCCGAGATTGGTACGCTGCTCATCACGCCAGAAACCGAAGCAGAAATCTCCGCCGCGATTGCACTCGTGTATGAAATCCGTGCGGCGATTCTGAATGCACTCGGCCACCGCACGGGAGGCCAGGCATGATCCTGAAAGCCTCTCAGCGCGGCGGCGGTCAAGATTTGGCGGCGCACCTTATGAAGATAGATGACAATGAGCATCTGTCTGTCCATGACCTGCGCGGCTTTGCCTCCACCGATCTGCACGGCGCATTTAGGGAAGCCGAAGCGATCAGCAAAGGCACTAAGTGCCGCCAATATCTTTTCTCCCTTTCTCTTAGTCCGCCTGCGGATGCGCGCGTCTCTGTCGATGAGTTTGAGAAGGCCATAGGCCGGATCGAAAAGGATCTCGATCTTGAAGGCCAGCCGCGCGCGATTGTCTTCCACGAAAAAGAAGGCCGTCGCCATGCGCATGCTGTGTGGTCGCGCATCGATGCCGAGACAATGACCGCAAAGCAAATGAGCTTTTTCAAGCAAAAGCTCATGGGCGTATCGCGTGAGCTGTATCTTGAGCACGGCTGGAAACTGCCGCGCGGATTGGAACGCGCGAGCGAGCGCGATCCGACAAACTTCAATCTGGCAGAATGGCAGCAAGCCAAACGTCAGGGCATCGATCCACGCTGGCTTAAATCCACGCTGCAAGATTGCTGGCAGCGGTCTGACAATACCGCATCATTTGAGCGGTCCTTGCTGGAGCGCGGTTTCTTCCTGGCCAAGGGCGACAAGCGCAGCTTTGTCGCCCTCGATCATCAGGGCGAAGTGTGGTCGCTGCCGCGTATGCTCGACCTCAAAACAAAAGAAGTGCGCGAGCGCCTTGGTGATGGCGATGCTCTCAAAAGCGTCGATGAGACAAAGGAAGTCATCGGCCAGCGCATGACGCCCGCAATCCGGCGTCACATCGAAGAAGCCAAAAAGCATTTCGAAAAACGCTCTGCATCGCTCGGCGAGAAGAAAGCCGCGATGACAAAAGAGCATCGGACTGAGCGCGCGGCGCTAAGCGCGCAGCAGGCCAATCAATGGGAATTGGAGGCGCGCGAAAGAGCGCAGCGTCTCCCAACCGGGCTTCGCGGCCTCTGGCATCGCATCACTGGAAAATATCAGGAAGTGCGGCGTGCCAATGAACAAGAGGCTGCGCAAACGCGCCTGCGCCATTCGCAGGAACGCCAGGACTTGATCGACAGGCAGCGCGAACGGCGCGCGGTCCTTCAAGCCGAATTCAAAGAACTACGAAGCGCGCAAGCCAAGCAGCTTTTGGAGCTGCGCAGCGATATCGGGCGCTTCTTCAAATTCACGCAGCACCACCAGATGCAGGCCCGCTCGCGTGGACAATCGCACGGCCTGCGCCTCGAACGCTAAACAGGGAATCTCACTATGAACAACAACAATTCTGAAGTGAACGGTATGGTCTTCGCGCTGGCACTGGTCGGTGTGTTCTTGCTCTTCGCCGCGATTTTCGTCGGCGTTATTTTGGCGCTTTATTCTTTGTTTTTGACGGGTGTGTGCTTCTGGGCCTGGAATGAGCCTAGAACGATTTTCAAAGAGACGATCAAACCATCGGAGGCGCGGTGCTTCGTTTATAGCGGCATTGCGGGCGCTTTTACTTCGCCGTTCGCTGTGGCCATCGTCGCCCAGATGGCCGACGTTCGGATTGATGATGATTACATCTTTCTGATCCTTCTTGGAGGATACACTATCGGCTCGCTGCTCAGTGCATGGATCATGCATCTCGCGGAAGAGCATGAGAAAGCGAACGCTTCAGAAATGATCGATGTGACGCCTTCAATTCCGGCGTCTCACTCAAAGCCCAGCAACGACAACGGCGATGATGGGCAAGGCTCTTTTGAGTTTGCCACCTGGGATGATGAGGAAAAGCGTTAGTGCGCCATCTCACCGAAATCTTCCAGTTTTTCTGGATGTTTGAATCTCAGTATCAGCAGCGTCTTGCCTGGAAGGACGCGGAAGAGATGCGCATTGCCAGAGCGCGGGCAGAAGCCCGCGCTGAGGCACAGCACAAAAGCATGCTTAGCGCCAATCCGAGTGGCCAGCTTGGTCACTCGGTCCTCAATGATGAAGACGCTCTTCGCAAATCAGGATTGATCGAATGAAGCATCCCAGCGAATACAAAAATCTACGCAAAGGTATTGAGCTCGGCTTCTTTAACAAGAAGCCGATTGTCTATGGCGGCACCGAACCTGTCGCCATTGATGCGCAGGCGGGCAAAGGCAAGCTCACACGGTTCCTCGGTGTCAACCTGGTCTCACCGCGCACGGCGCATCTGACCAAAATCATCACTGATCCGAAAGATGGAGAGCTTGCCTGGGTGTCCTGGAAGACGCTTGAACGCCAAGGCTATCAGGTCCGATTTATCAATCCCGGCAATCTCTATAGCTATCGCACAGACAGCTACAACATTAATACCCGCGTCATTGAGATTGCCGCGCGACCTGACCTCTACGGCATTTTGAACGAAGCGGCTTATGATGCTGCCAGCTATCTTGTGCCGATTGATCCCAACCCTGCGCATCGGTGGATCGGGCAAGGCGTTCGCTCTGCTTTTGCGCTCTACAATAAGATTACAGCGCGATTCCCAACGACGCGTTGGCCTTGCACACCTGGCGGGCTCTGGGACTTTTACGGACGTGCTGCCTATGAGATTGCCGATGATCTTTTGCTTTGGGCCAGTGATAACCGCCTGGAAGATGACTCCGGCATGTGCAGGCAAATTGCAGGCCTGACTGCCTCAACCGATCAATGGAATGCCTACTCCTCTCTCATCATCGAAAGGCTGCAAGCCTTTCAGCCTGGTGCAGCGGCACGTGGTGTTACCGAGCGCAACACATTCGATCCGGCTGAAATGAAGTCCACGCCAACTGCGCTTTTCATCATTGGATCGGCAACTTCAGAGAGTAGCCGAAGTTTTGTCGGCGCGATGATAGCAGCGATTGTGCAGCGGTTTGTGACCGCGCACGGTCCGCTGCGCGCGCTCGTCGTGGGCGAAGAATGGGGACAGCTATATGTCTCCAACTTCCATGAAATCCTGACGCTCTACCGCGAAGGCGGTATCAATTTTCTGGGCGTGTTTCAGAACGCCGCCGCACAAATTGAATCGCGCTATGGCCGGGAAACATCGCGGCTCTGGAAAAAGGCCGTGGCCCATACGCTCTATCGCGGTCTGCCCGACGATCAGACGCTCAAAGACATCGAGCACCGCTCAGGCAAAACCTCTGTCATGGTGCGAGGCTTCAACGTCAACAACAACCAGGTCAACGGTTCCGGCGACAACCTCGTGGAGCAGTCGCGCCCGCTCTTACAAGTGGAAGATATTCGCGCGGCCACAGGTGGCAGCAAGGCGCTGCTGGAATCCCGTGATCAAGGATTTTTCACGGTGGAGATGCCGAATTTTTGGGAACGGCCCGAGCTAACAGGTCTGCTGCGCGATGTGCGCGAAAAGCCCGAAAGGTATATTTTAGTATAGTCGGAGTTCGAAGGGGCATCAGCGAATGAACGCACACAGCCGTATGCATATAGTCTTATGGTTGTAAAAAACATTAAAAGGCATATGGCTAAATATCATGAGCAGCCTGTCAGAAGCAGAGAGCAGAATTAGATGCGCGCGCAGATACTACAGACATCTGTACGGCTCTGCCACCAGAGTTGAGCTTTGCTTCTCTGAAGATGATTACGGCTACATAGTATGGCCAGACGCCATTTTGGAACACGACACCGCAAAAAAATACTTCGGAATTCCAGTTAAATGTATGCAGAACCACTTTTCAGACGGATCGCCTGCGAACATCGCTACATGCCCTAAAAAGAACGGCTCAATGGGGTTGAGCCGCTCCATTAGGTTGCACGGCAATAGTACTGCCTTTCGTCGCTGGACCTATCAAAATCATCGTCACACACCATCGTAATTCGTCAGAAATGTTTTTCCCCGATCTGAAATGATTACCCTCCAATGCCGCTGCGGCATGGAGCACCGATGGAGGAAACGGAAAGTGCCTACGATTGAAGTTTCAGAAAAAGCCTATGAATTCCTGAAGGCGGAGGCAGAGCGCAACAAGCTCCTGATGGGAAAATCACCCGGAGAGTGGTTTCTCGTCGATCTCAACGAAATTGCCGACACCATCCTGCGGCGCGAGTTGGACCCAAATTTACGCGACGATGACGCGTCACCGTTATAGCATTAAGAATGCATATCCTTCGAACCGTCTCCCGCGATCATATCTAGGCGCAATGATCCGATAGGCTGGTGCCCGCTTAGACATCCATAAAAACCTTTATGGAACGGGCATTTGCGAGGTATGATCTGGGATGCTTGATGACACTCACAAACCGCTTTCCCAAGCGGCGGACCTTCCTCTTGTTCTCACAGGGCTGACAATTGTGGGAATGGCTCTGGCCATTGCCGGTTTTCTGCCTTTGGAAAGCACGGTGACCACACTGTCGTCCGTTCTGGGTATGACACTTGTTTATCTTGCCGGTGGTTTTCCCGCTGCGCAACGCGCCCTGACTGCCCTTTGGCAAGAACGCGTTCTCGACATCGATCTGTTGATGGTTGTGGCTGCCATCGCGGCAGCAGTCGTCGGCGCGCCGTTCGAAGGCGCAGTACTCCTGACGCTCTTCAGCCTTTCCACAACCCTTGAAGAAAGAGCACTTGGGCGGGCGCGGCGCGCCATTGAAGCCTTGATGGCCCTTCGGCCCGAAACGGCACTGCGTAAAACATCTGGTGGAGCCGTTGAAGAAATCTCTGCTGCTCAGCTTCGCGTCGGCGACATCGTAATACTTCGTCCGGGGGCGCGCGTTCCCGCTGACGGGACGATCCTCAATGGCCACAGCGCCATCGATGAAGCCAGCATTACAGGCGAGTCCATGCCCGTCAGCAAAGACCCTGGCACGCAGGTTTTCGAGGCCACAGTCAATCTCGATGGCGTACTTGAGGTAGAGGTCACGAAGGCTCTCGCCGAAAGCACGGTTGCGCGAATGATCGCCCTGGTAACGCAGGCACAGGCTGCGAAGGCACCATCGGAGCGGTTCAGCGCGTGGTTCGGTCAGCGCTATACGGTTGCGGTGCTGGCCGGTGCAGTGCTGGCTTTCATCGTCTTTTACTGGCTAGGCCGCGACTGGGACGAAGCCATGTACCGTTCTGCGACACTGCTGGTTGCTGCGAGTCCCTGTGCTATCGTGATTTCTGTACCGGCTGCTATCTTGTCTGGCCTGTCAGCAGCGGCTCGTAGCGGGGTGTTGTTCAAAGGCGGCGCAGCGCTCGAAACGTTGGCAGCCGTGGATACATTCGCTTTCGACAAGACAGGTACTCTGACCACCGGACGAGCGGCGGTCACCGGCGTGGTTGCGCTTGATGGGGACGAGGAACGATTCCTTTCGCTTCTCGCCGGGCTCGAAGCCCAATCAGAACATCATAGTGCCGATGCAATCAGGCAGGATGTTACGGCACGCGGCATTAAATTTGCCTATGTGGAAGATGTCAGCAACCGGCCCAGTGCAGGTATTGTCGGTTGCCATACCGACGGACAGCTCTGGGCAGGCAATCCGCGACTTGCCGCGCAGATGAACGCCTCGCTCGATCATTCGGCACTGAAGAGCCTTTCCGAAACGTCTCAGACAATTATCTATCTGGGACTTGGCTCTCGGGTACTGGGCGCGGTCAGTATCGCTGACCAGGTGCGCGCAACCTCCCGCTCGGCGCTTACAGCTCTGACAAGCAGAGGGATTAAGAAGATCGTTATGATGACCGGGGATCGTCGCCCGGTTGCTTTGCGTATCGGTCAAGAGCTTGGGCTGGCTGCTGAAAACATTCATGCCGACATGTTGCCAGAAGACAAAGTGCGCATGGTTGGCGAGCTTGCGAGCAATGGCAGGGTCGCCTTTGTAGGTGATGGCGTGAACGATGCGGCGGCGCTCGCCCGCGCCGATGTCGGTATCGCTATGGGAGCTGCTGGATCGGATGTCGCGCTTCAGGCGGCTGACGTTGCGCTCTTGTCCGAAGACATGGAGCGACTGGCCGCTGCCCATGATCTTGCCCGGAAGACGGCGTCGATCATCCGGCAGAACCTTACATTCGCTATAGGCGCAATGATTGTTCTCGTCACTGGCGGACTGTTTTTTGATTTGCCGCTCCCATTGGCTGTGATCGGGCATGAGGGTGGCACCGTACTGGTCGTATTGAACGGACTGCGCCTGCTCGCATCCCCCGTGCGCGCTAAACAATAGTACGCATGAATCGGATCACTCAGCTGACAAGGCATTTTTGATCAGTGGATAGTGGGCGCGGCTAAGCCGCGTCCACTTCCCATGGAAGCGATTGGGATTCGCGTTCCAGCAGCCAGTTAGCGGCTTCAGACGCTTTCGAAGCTGCCGTGAAGATCGCCTTCTTGTCGGTCTTGAGAACTCTTAGCCAGTTGCGAATGTAGCTGGCGTGATCCTGACGCGGTGTAAGAGTAATTCCAAGATCAGCGCAGAGAAATGCAGCGCCTAGTTCGGCAATTAGTTCTTCAACGGCATAGGCTTCACTGCCGAAGCGACCAGATAGGTCTCGGTTCAACCGCTTCTTTGCGCCTGTCCAGTGTGTTAGCTCATGGAACATTGTTGAATAGAAGCATTCGGCGGCGGTGGATTTTTTGGTGTCAATGAAACGCCTGCGTTCTGGCATCAGGATTTTGTCAGTGCCCGGAATGAAACACGCTTCATCACCTATCTCTTCAACATTGGCACCAGTGGCCCGTACGAAGGCTTCGGCTCGCGTGATTGGATTGAAACGAGCCTGATCAGGGAGATCGGTTATGTCCAGATCGTAGCCTTCGACTTGGGCGGCGTTGAAGACCCAGCTGGCTCTAGCGATCACCCGAAAGGTCGATCAGTTACTAGAGCGTATCGTCGATGCGAGCAGCGACACGGTCGTGCGCGCCTATGAGAAAAAGATCAAAGAGCTGGAATCTCAGAAGGCGATGCTGGCGGATAAAATCGCGAATTCCGGTAAGCCCATCCGTAGCTTTAGCGAAACTTATCGAACCGCCTTCGACTTCCTCGCAAACCCTTCAAAGCTATGGCATTCGCCCCGGATCGAAGATCGACGGGCCGTGCTGAAACTAGTCTTTGCTGAGAAGTTATCCGAAAGTACAGAAAAGGACGCCGCCATTAGGACTGCAAAAGTGCTTTCAGCGACCTGACACTATTTTTGGTGCTATTCTTGCTTGGTTAGGTCGAAGATCCCGTCTCCATCACCTTTCCCATACCTTCGAATGTGACTAGCAAGCCATCGATAAGCTTCGCGTAGATGTCCTGCAGCGAGGCGTCGTTGGCCAATCCAAGCCGAGCGGTGACTGAGGGTAAATGCGGTGAACTTGAACCGGAGGTAAGGTGCGAATAGGCAACGCGCAAATCGTAAAGTACGTAGAGCGGCGACATCAGTTTATTAATGTCGTCTTTCGGTGCGAGTGTCTGGAGAATGGTTTGAAGTCGTTTGAGACTGCCCGTACCTGGTGACTTTGCGCCAAGGCTTGCCACGACGCGGTCAAATGCACCGTTATCAAGAGACTCAAGGTAGATTTTATTCAGGGTGTCAGCGACGTGGCGGCGCTCTTTCGGCGTGTCTATAACCGGAGGATTGAATGATAGAGCGAGGTCTAGTGCCGCTGCCTCAAGATGTCCGAGAGACACCCCGCATTTCTTGAAGCTCTTATCTAGGAACTCTGACCTGAGCCGGAAAAGCTCGTCTTCTTTTGTGCGTGGCGTGAAAACACACTCGATTTGGCCATCATAAAATTCGCTACCCAAAGCATGATCGGAGGCGATGTTCTCTGATCTCAAATAGTACTGTTCGCTGTCGGGCAGCTTCGCAACGTCGCCAAGCCACATCACAACATTTCCGTGGCGGTTGATGCCAAAGCTTATGTAGTCGTCCTCGTCCGTAATGATCTGCCCGTACGTTGTGGAGGCAAACTGAACGCGATAACCCGGATAGTTGTCGTACTTCAAGAGGACCTGACGTTTGAAGAATAGCGGCTGCAAGAAACCTACGTCGAATGACCGATATAATCCGGGTAGGTAATTATAGTCATCTGAGTCATAGATGAACGGAACCTGGGTGAAGCCATAGGTTTCGGGAATTTTCTTCCTATCCACCGTCACTTTGTTCGATGTCTTTTTTGTCGCTTCATCATGAAGATGCACGACTGCAAACCGCGACCGATCCGGGAGTTGTTGATATCCGCAAGCGGGACACTGCAGCGTTGGCAGGCCTGTTATCCTGATTGTTATGCCGGAAACAACCTCGTCAAAATTCGTGTATGCAAGTTCAGTGTGGGTCTTGCACTGATTGCAATAGATCCGCTGTGGAATTCCATCAGTCGGTATTATTTCAGAAATTTCCATTCGCGCATTCAACCATGATTTGACCCGTAGTGCGATAAATTTGCTCTGTTTTTCCGTAAGTCTGTTTGATCATCTGGCCAGTGGTACTGCCTCTCCCATATAATGTGGCTGGGGGAACAAATGGACGAAACCAAACAACGACCATCACCGCGCTCAGAACAAGAGATTTTTTCTGATTTAAGATCGCTGGCACAGAGCGATGGCGCTTTGCATGAAATTTCGGCATTGGTCTACCGGGATTGGGTGACCAACTACGACCCAAAAGACGGTCGGATCACCAATGATCCCGACTATAGGTTTTCGACCGAGCGCCTGCACAAGAATGAGCTAATGCTCCTTGTCGGCTTAATGGTTCAGTCGAACAGTGACCGCATCTATTCAGTCGTTCAAGAAGAGAGCGAATTTGCTGCTCTTGCTGACAAACTCCTGCGGGAATTACACGATAGAATTAACTTTGAGGCATTTCCTGCGTTTGGCGCCACTGCGGGAAACCAACTTGGCGAGGCTGACGCCATAGGCCCCCTTGCGCGTGAAGCGATATTCTATGGCGCAGAGAATTTCTATGTTCATCAGTTAACGCGATTCACGCGGCTACGTTATCGCGACGACGCAATCTGGCTACTGCAAAACGCTGGGATGTCTATCAGGCCCATCATCGATATTGCGACATTTATAATGGATCGCATCAACAGTCAGATGTCGGCCATAGGCCATTACCGTTCCCAAGGTCAGGTCTTCACAAACGCTGATCTTACGAACAGCCTACTCATTGCAAAGGAGGATTTGCGAAAGAAATTTGGTGCGAAGGCGGATGCGTTCATAGCAAAATTTGTAACTCCTGCGACAGCCAGCAACATCCAGTTTGACAGCCCTTTCGCGGTGAACGGGGTGGCAATTGCGCCGATCATCGATTTGGGTGATGTGCTCTATGTTGCCAACCAATACCGCCTCATGGAGAGCCTCTATGAAAGCCCCTTTTATTGGATGGGACTTGATAAGGCTTATGTCCCGACCATGGCTAAGAACCGAGGAGCTTTTCTCGAAAAAACGACAGCTGAAATACTTCGTTCTGTGTTCGGCAAAGACCACGTTTTCGAGAACGTTATCATAGATAACGGAACGAAGAACGACGCTGGCGAAATTGACGTGCTTGTCCTCTACGGTGAGTTCGTGCTGATCGTGCAGGCCAAATCCAAGCGTGTTACAATGAAGGCCCGCGCAGGCGACACAGATGCGCTCAAGGCGGATTTCAAAGGCGCGATCCAAGACCCGTATCAACAGGCACTGAGTTGCGCCAATCTCGTGAAGAGCGGAGCATCGTGTCTGGGGCAAAACGGCAGGCCTATTGAAATGCCTAGATTGCCGCGCCTTTTTCCGGTCGTTGTGCTCAGTGACCCATTCCCTGGCGCGACGTTTATTTCACGGACCCTGCTTACTCGCGGAGAGAATATTGCGCCGGTAATATGGGACCTGGGCGTATTGGACTGTATTGCAAAAATGCTGCCAAAGCCTGTTGACTTGCTTTTCTACCTGCAATGCCGCGCCGCCGTATTCGACACTATGGGTTCAGACAGCGAGTACAACTATTTGGGTTATCATATCTCGCATAAGTTGGCCCTCGACCCCGAAGCCGATTTCATGATGCTCGACCGAGATTTCGCAACGGTAGTCGATGACTATATGATGGCTACCGACTTTGGCATTCCAGTAGCGCGACCAGTCGGAATTCTCGAACGTCTCTCTATTCCTCCCGTAACCGAATTGCTTGCAATATTGAAGGATGCCGATCCTCGTCTCGCATCGGTAGTTGTCGATCTTTACGATTTCTCTAGTGCGGCCTTAGAGGACTATGCGGCAGTCATTGTGCAAATTCGAGACGAAGTTCGAGCTACTGGCAAGGCGATCAAGGCATTTTCGATACCGACGGGGTCAGGCGGCATCACCTATGCCGTCGTGCAAAAGCACGACAAAGCCTCTTTGCGTTCTGCTGAAGTCATTGGTGAGAAGCATAAGTACGACACCAAAAGCGATCGCTGGTATGTGATTGTCGATTGCGTTCATACTGACAATCCAATCGATGCTCTACGTCCGTTGGTTTACCCCTGGGAAGAAGATGAAGATCAGGCGGCCAATTCCCTGGTGGCGTCCTCCCTGTTCAATTCAAGCGTTCAGCAACGAGTGATGGGCGAGAAAAGTAGAACTCCACCGCTGGACAAAGGCGCTCAAGGAGACTGAGTACAGCCTTCTGTCGAAACTCCTGGCTTCCTGATCAAGCACAATTCCATGATATTCGACTCACAAAAGCGGCAGGCGACTGCCTATTAAATGTGCTATAATTTCGACATGTTGCTATCGACAGCGGAAGATTTGGCGAAATTTGTGGACGAGCTCAAACGCGAGTCCGACCGGGGGCTTGCGCTTGTGGCCGCCGCATTGATCGATGATCGTTTGCTCGAAACGCTGCGATGCTTCTTCGTTGCGAACGCTGCCTCGCCCCGCCTCCTTGACGAGGGCAATGCTGCAATTGGAAGCCTATCTTCGAGAACCGACGCGTGTTTCGCGCTCGGGCTCATTGATGATTTTGAGTACGCCGAAATTGGCCTGCTGCGAAAAGTGCGAAACGAGTTCGCACATGCCAGGCATGGCATGTCTTTCAAGGACGAGCGCGTTAAAGGGCTATGCTCCGGGTTCAAATCGGATTTGCCCGAAGGCGGCGACTACCCTTTGAACGATGCGCGGTTTCGTTTCATGAACGCGGCCGTCGCCCTAGCGCTTCGGCTTTATCATCGTCCCGAGTGGGTTGAACAGGAACGCCGAACCGCCAAGACTTGGGTTTCCATGGACATGGTGAGTTGGCGGCGCGTCGAGGATCAACCACCGCCCAAAGGCGTTCCTGTTATCGCGATTGGGAAAATCAAAGAGCCTCGCGGCTCAGCAGATTGAGCTTTGCGGATTTGGTGTTTGGGGGCTAGGGGCGGCAACTTTTTGCGAGGGGTCCAGCGACGGAACGCTGGCGGCATCCAAACGCGCACGGTTGGTCTGGTGTCCAGAGGGCAGGAACGCCCTTTGGTCGTCTCCATGGGCGAAACCATCGGCGCGGTTTCCAAGGGGCGGCGGACGCCCCTGGTTGCAGTCCAGCGGCAAGCACGCCTGGTCAGGGTTCAAGGTCTTGGACAGGGCGGAACGCCCTCCATCCAAGCGGGATCAAACGGGCGTCCGTTTGAATGGCGCAGAAGAGGCTCAATGCCTCTGAAGTGCCACGGCCTGGGGGATGCAACGGGGGCGCGCAGCGGCCCCCTTGCCAAGATTGCGGTACTACACCGCACATCTTGCACTTCTTCTAACTCTCATTTCCCTGAATTTTTACCAGATATACTGCGGCGCTTGGGCTTGGCACTTTGACCAGCTCTGCGTCTGGCTCGAACCTTCCGCATCATGTCACGCTCGGTCATTTCTATAAGATAGAGCTGTGAGGCAATGATGTTGTCATGAATGGCGGCGATCTGACTGGCGTCGTCCGGACGGTCGCTATGTTCCAGAGCGGCGAGTGTCGCTGATCTGCGCGTGCGCCCAAGCATCGTTTGATAGGCAATCAGCTTTCCATGATCGGCCCATATATCAAGATTTTGCGGCGGTCGATTTAGAGGCCCGGTACACTTGATCGCCAGCTTTATGTCTCTGGACAAGGCTCCTGCTGTCACGTGCTGGTTCGCGGCGCGATACAATATCTCTGCCACCCTGTGCAGGATCGTTTCATCATTTCCTCCACGCAAAAGCGAAGTCAAAGCTTCGGCGTCCAATTGTTGGCTGAAATGGTCACCCGTCAGGCTGTAACTGTCATCATGCCCTCGCTCCAGATAGATGCGTGGGTCCACGTAAAACCCGATATCCATCAGACGCTTTCGTATCAGGGCAAATATGCGCGTCGTCGTATTCGGGTTGCGCCCATATCCACCCGATGAGCGTGTTCTTGTGACTTCGCTCGCGTCCATGCCAGCGGCATAGGCATCAATCAGTTTCTCGAACTGGTAGTCCGATAGCTTTTGACCGATCAGATAGCGGCCTGAATTTCTGTTAGCGGGCATGGTAGTACTTTTGGAAAATACGACCACCAGAGAGTTGGCGAAAAACTATGATTCTGAAATAGTTTAGCGCCTGAATACCATATCCCGCTCGATCCGTTTGCTAGTGTTACGCTGGTTGCCCTACGGGCAAATGGCGCTTCTACTAGGGGAGAAAATGTGAGAATTTAGGAATATATTCTTGCATTTTAACCAATGTTCCGGTATTGTTCACCCCACTTAAACAGTGAAACTGACTGGAGGCGATTGCGGAAAGGAGCGGGTCGATGACACAGGTAAATGACTATGGCTTGTCAGAAGCTCACGATCTCAGCCGTTATCGATCTCACGTGGTGCATCTGAATCTCGCCCCTGAGCGCGAGGCCGAGCTGCTTGTTACTGTTTGGCATATCATGGAAAATTTCGTGGATCGTGCCTTTGGCGATGATCCGGTCCAGCATGTGCATGAAATGCGCGTGATGGATGAAGACGGCCCGGCGGTCATGGTAGGATCGGGCAACACCCAATCCCAACCATACGATGATCGCCTGTCCAGCGCGTTTGCTTCCACCGCAGCAGGACGGCGAAAGAAGGAACGCCCATGACAACAAATCAACCTACCAAAGCTGTCATCTATTGCCGCGTATCCAGCACGAAGCAAAAGACGGAGGGCGATGGGCTTGCCAGTCAGGAAACGCGATGCCGCGAGTACGCCGCCTATCGCGGCTATGATGTCGTCGAGGTGTTCCGTGACGACGTTTCCGGTAGCTTGAAAGAGCGGCCCGGCATGCGCGGCATGCTTGGCTTTCTCAAGAAGCATAAGAAAGTGCCGCATGTCGTCATTATCGACGATATTTCCCGGCTGGCACGTGGCGTTGAAGCACATATCGAATTGCGCGCCGCTATCGCTGTCGCTGGCGGCATTCTCGAATCCCCATCGGTGGAGTTTGGCGAAGACGCTGATAGCGAGTTGCGGGAGTACCTTCTTGCAACCGTTGCACAGCACCAGCGCCGGAAAAATGCAGAGCAGACCAAGAACCGCATGCGCGCCCGCGCCATGAATGGCTATTGGGTCGCAAAAGCACCCATCGGCTATCGCATGGAGCGCAAGCCCGGCCATGGGAAGTTTCTTGTCCGCGATGAGCCTTTTGCATCCATCATTGCCAACGCCCTGCAAGGCTATGCGTCAGGGCGTTTTGAGACGATTGTGGAAGTGAAGCGTTTTCTTGAGGCGCAGCCTGCTTGGCCAAAAGACAAGCACGGTGAAGTCCATCAGGAACGAGTCAACGAACTGTTCGCGCGCCCTGTTTATGCCGCGCACATGACGCACGAACAATGGGGCTTGCACCTCATTCCGGCGAAGCACGAGCCGTTGGTATCTTTGGAAACGTGGCTTGCTGTCCAGAACCGCCATAGCGGTATGGCGAAAGCGCCCGTGCGGAAAGATTTTCGTGAGGACTTCCCGTTGCGCGGCTTTGTCACCTGCGGCCACTGCGGTGAGCCGCTGACGGCCTGTTGGTCGAAAGGGCGTAGTGCAACCTATCCATACTATCTCTGCGATACGCGCGGCTGCGCGATGGCGCGTAAGTCAATTCGCCGGGAGGTCATTGAAGGCGACTTTGAAAAGTTGCTTGGCAACCTCCAACCATCAGAAGGTCTGTTCAATCTCGCGTTTCAGATGTTCCGTGACCTGTGGGATGCGAAGGTTGCAAACGTACGCAGCCAGAGCGACCACTTGAGCAAGGAAATGCTGGTCATCGGGAGAAAGGTCGATCAGTTGCTTGATCGCATCGTTGATGCGTCCAGCGATTCAGTTGTTCGTGCCTATGAGAAGAAGATCAAAGAGCTTGAAGCCGAGAAGGCTGTGCTAGCCGACAAGATCGCAAATTCCGGCAAGCCCGTTAGAAGCTTTGGCGAAACTTATCGAACCGCCTTTGACTTCCTCGCAAACCCTTTGAAACTCTGGCATTCGCCCCGGATCGAAGATCGCCGTGCGGTGCTAAAGTTGGTCTTTACGGAGAAGTTGCCCTATGTGCGCGGTGAGGGTTATCGAACCGCGAAAATTTCAACACCATTCAAGATGTTAGGAGGCGTGAACATGCCTGAAAAAGTAATGGTGCCCAGAGCCGGAATCGAACCAGCGACACGCGGATTTTCAATCCGCTGCTCTACCAACTGAGCTATCTGGGCATCAGGGCGCGGTGGGCACCCGGCGACTAGCCACGCGCCTTATAGGTGAAGTGTTTTGGCGGCGCAAGCGGCAGAAGTGGAGTTGTGGAAAATCTGTCATGTGGCGGCAATGTCGCTGCCGCGCGTCACTGCTGGCGGGTTGGCATGAAGGTGCGGAATGCGTGCAACAGCAGGGCCAAAAGACGCTGTCTTGGCGGGCATGGTTTACAAGAGGTTAAACTCGGTTAGGGCATTGAAAGTACTTTTTGTTTTCGGCGCCGATTAGCGCTGTGGAGCGTCTGTGGCGCGCAGGCCGGTGGGCAGGGGCACTTTGTTCGTTGCCGGGTCCGGGATACATCTGTAGTTTCCGGACGTTGCTCGCTTGGGGACGTCATGGACCGGGCGAGGTGTGCGTTCCGGCGTGACGCGGGGTTTACTCTGCAGGTCTTTGCTGCCGGATAAGAAAAGGCTGGGTTTTGGGGCTGCTTGATCGCCATGCATTGCTGCGCTGGGTCGCCGCTGCCGCATTCGGTGGTGCGAGTGCGCTTGCGCTGGCTCCCGCGAGCGCCCAGGGCCTTTTGCCGGAGGCGTTCTTCAACGCGCCTTTCGATGCCACGGCCCCCACGGCGGTAGAAGCCGATGAGCTGATTTTCGATGCGCAGCGCAATATCATCACCGCCCGGGGCGATGTGGTGCTTGGGGCCAGCGGCTATGTCTTGCGCGGTCAGGATCTGGTCTATCGGCGCGGCAGTGGCGAATTGGTGTTCACCGGGGCTGTCAGCATCCGTGATCCGGCCGGCAATGTAGCCAGCGCCACTGATCTCAAGGTGACCGGCGGGCTCAAGCAGGCCTTCCTCAATTCCATCGCCATCACCTCCAGTGACGGGGCCCGCATTACCGCCGACAGCGCCGAATATGACCAGGCGTTGCGCACCATTCTCGACAATGCCAGCTATGCGCCATGCGGCGATTGTATCGACGCGCAGGGACGGCGGATCGGGTGGTCGGTCAGTGCCAGCCGGGTGGTCTATAATGCTGATGATGGATCGGTGAGTCTTGAAAACCCCACCTTGGCCCTGCTTGGCGTGCCGGTGGCGTGGCTGCCCTACCTCTGGCTGCCCGATCTCAGCGATAGCGCGCTTGAAAAGGCGCCTCGCCCCTCGCTCGATTATAGCGAGAGCATCGGCCTCAAGGTCGAAGTGCCGCTCAATGTCTATTCCACCAAATTTACCGATGTCATCTTTACGCCCACCCTGCTGACGCGTCAGGGCTTTCTGCTCGGCGCCGAATGGGTGCAGCGGTTTGATCAGGGCTCGTTCCGGATCAAGGCGTCGGGGCTCTACCAGTTCGACAAGAACGCCTTCACCTTTGCCGATGCGCAACGTGATTGGCGTGGTGCCTTGCAGACTTCGGGCGAATTCGTTCCGGTGGCCGACTGGAAGGTGGGATTTGCCTATGCGGCCTTCACCGACAGCGCCTATTTCGAAGATTATCGGCTGGATCCGGGCCGCGCAGCGGTGAACGAGGTCTATGCCACTCATCTGACCGCCGATACCTATCTCGATGCGCGGGTGCAGCAGTTCAATCTTCTTGGGGCCAACACCAACCAGACGCGGGCCCAGCAGGGTATTGCCCTGCCCAATATCCGGGTGGAAAAGAGCTTTACCCTGCCGCCCGGCGCGGGACGTATCGATGTCGAGGCGCGTCTCCTGGGTATCAGCCGGCAGGCAGACAGCTCTCGCGTCGTCAACGGCGTGACCTACGATCTTGGTTATGCCGGCACCAGGCTGCACGGCATGGCCCAGCTTGCCTGGCAAAACCAGATGATTGGCGGTGGCTTCGTCGCTACGCCCTTCCTGGGGGTGCGCATCGACGGCGCGCATTACGACAATACCAGCCTCCTGGCCAGTGCGCCGCCCAGCGGCAATCTCTGGGGCGTGACGCCCATCGCGGCCTTGGATGTTCGCTACCCGATGGCTGCCCATAGTCCCGGCGTGACGCATCTGATCGAGCCGATCGGGCAGATCGTCTATCGGGGTGCGGCCAGCAGCAAGCCCGGCATTACCAATGAAGACAGTCAGAGCGTGGTGCTCGATGACACCAATGTCTTCACCTATAACCGCTTCACCGGCATCGACCGGCAGGAAACTGGCCTGCGTGCTAATATCGGTGGGCGTTATCTCGCCAGTTTTGATGGTGGCGACTATCTCGAGGTGATCGCCGGGCAGTCGTTCCTGCTCGCCGGCACCAATGCCTTTGCCCTACCCGACTCGACGCAGGCGGGAGTGGGCTCAGGGCTTGAGGCCAATTCGTCTTATGCGGTGCTTGGTGCCTATGCCGGGGGCACGGGCGGCCTGAAGCTCGGCGGCAAGGCGCAGATCGACACGGCCAAGCTGGCTCTGGCGCGGGTCGGTCTGGGTGCCAGCTACAGCCAGGAGCGGTTCTCGGCCGCGCTCAATTACCGCTACACTGCTGCTGTTCCTGCCGCTGGTATGGTGCGCGACCAGAACGAGATCGGCGCGGAGCTGACGGTGCCCGTCAGCGATTACTGGTCGGTGTCCGGCAGTACCTATTGGGACCTCAACGCCAATAGTTTCCTGCAGGTGGGTGCCGGCCTGATGTATGATGACGGTTATCTGCAGATCGGTGCTGGCGCGTCGCGGACTGGTGCGACCCACATCAAGCCCAATGATACGCGGGTCACTGCCACATTCCGCCTCAAGGCGCCTGCCGGCTTCGATATCGGCTATACCGGCCCCGGCGTGGCGCCATAAGGACGCTGAGATGACCCGAATTCGACTTCTTGGCATGATGAGCGCAGTGCTGTTGGCGACGACGCTTGTGGCCTGCACCAGCTTTGCCCCGGTCTATGGCGATCGGTCCGCCGCGGCTATGGCCTCAACGCGGTTCAGCTTTGCGCCGCCCGTCAACCGGCTGAGCCAAATCGTTCTCAACCGATTGGCGATTGCCTTTCCGGCCACGGGTGGCGCCGGTGATCCGGTACTGAGCGTCGCGGCCGTCAAGTCGGGCCCGTCGATAGGGATTTCAAACGCTATTCCAGCCGGTCGCCCGGTGGGCATGCGCGTCGAAGCCACCGTGACCATCCGCCAGCCGGACGGGCAGACGGTGTCGTTCACGCGCTTTGCCGACACCAGCTATCAGGGCGAAAAGCTCTCGCCGACCAATTACGAATCCGAGATCGGCGCTGAAGAAGCCGCGGCGCATGCGGTGGCTGAGGCCTTGCGGGCCGCCATTCTCGCCGGTTATCGGCCGGGTGGGGTCAGCACGCCACAACGTTGACGGCCAGGCCTGCCTGGCTGGTTTCCTTGTATTTGTCGCTCATGTCGCGTCCGGTCTGGCGCATGGTCTCGACGCAGGCGTCGAGCGGCACAGCATGGGTGCCGTCCCCCTTGAGGGCCAGCGACGCCGCGGTGACCGCCTTGACCGCGCCGAAGGCATTGCGTTCGATGCACGGGATTTGCACCAGACCTCCCACTGGGTCGCAGGTCATGCCCAGATGGTGCTCGAGAGCAATTTCGGCGGCGTTTTCAACCTGCTCGGGCGTGCCGCCCATAATGGCGCAGAGCCCGGCTGCGGCCATGGACGAGGCCGAGCCCACCTCGCCCTGACATCCCACTTCGGCGCCAGAGATGGAGGCGTTGTGCTTGATGATGCCGCCAATGGCCGCAGCGGTCAGCAGGTAGTCGCGGATGGCGCCTTGGCCGGTGCCGGCATTGAACTGAATGGCGTAGCGGATGACCGCGGGAATAACGCCTGCGGCGCCATTGGTTGGGGCGGTGACGACACGGCCTCCGGCGGCGTTTTCCTCGTTTACCGCCATGGCGAAGAGGCTGAGCCAGTCATTGGCCATCAGCGGGTCGATTTCGTTGCGTTGCCAGCGCTCGGCCAACTGCGTGTGGATCGCCCTGGCCCGACGCCGCACCTTGAGCCCGCCGGGCAATTGCCCGTCCTGAACCAGGCCACGGTCGATACATCCCGACATGGCCGCCCAGATGGCGTCGAGGCCCCGGTCTAGCGCCTGCCGGCTCATGCGCGCCTCTTCATTGGCGCGCTTCATCGCGGCGATGGAAAGGCCTGATTGCCGCGCCATGTCCAGCATCTGCCGGGCATTGGCAAAGGGCCAGGGCACGTCCTGCGGCTCGGCTGGCGCTGAGCGCATGGCCTCCAATTCGTCGGCGCTGACCACAAAGCCGCCGCCGATGGAATAGTAGATGCGGCGCAGCACCAACTGCCCGTCCGCATCCCAGGCGGCGAACTGCATGCCGTTGGGGTGGCCGGACAGGGGCGTTCGCCGGTCGAGTTCGAGATCGACGGCGGGACGGAAGCGATAGCTGGGGTGGCCCTCGGGCGAGACCTGGCCAGATTGGCGCACCGTATCGAGAATGGCGTCCATCTGGTCAGGGTCGATGCTGGACGGCTCGTGTCCGGCAAGACCGAGGATGACGGCGCGATCGCTGCCGTGACCAATGCCTGTATAGGCCAGAGAGCCATGCAGGCTCGCCGTCAGCGCCTTGGGCTGGGCGCGCGATGCGCGGGGCCAGTTGGCGCCGACAAGTTCATCGAGGAAGCGGCGCGCGGCCGACATCGGGCCCATTGTGTGCGAGCTCGATGGACCCACGCCGATCTTGAAGACGTCGAAAACGGACAGGAACATGATCCATCTTACCCCGGCGGCACCGGAGAGCAACCATGGGTCAGGCTCAATTGTTCCGGAATCGGCAACAGAGCGTGGCCATGCCGGGCGATTGCCCGTGGCGGGCTAAAAGACAATATCGGAGCAAACAGGAGAGACAGCATGGCCATGTATCAATTCCGTTCTGCCCCGGGCGCCGACGACGCCGCGCCGGTGATTTTCCTCTTCCATGGTACGGGTGGGGACGAGAACCAGTTTTTCGAGCTGGCCGGACAACTGCTGCCGGAGGCCCGCAGGGTTGCGCCGCGTGGCGATGTCAGCGAGGGCGGCGCGCTCCGCTATTTCAAGCGGACCGCCGAAGGCATCTACGACATGGCCGATCTTGCCATGAGGACCAGCGCCATGGCCGACTTCGTGCGCGAGGCGATCGGCGCGGAGCGGCCGCGCCAGGTGCTGGGGCTGGGTTATTCCAATGGTGCCAATATTCTGGCCTCGGTGATGTTTGCTGCGCCCGACCTGTTCGATGGGGTGATACTGATGCATCCGCTCATTCCCTTTGCGCCGCCCGCAGCCGATTTCAGCGATCGGCGGGTGCTGATCACAGCGGGGCGCCGCGACCCGATTGCGCCAGCCGGGGCAACGCAAGCGCTTTCGGATTATTTTTCGAGGTCCGGTGCCCAGACAGAGCTGGCCTGGCACGAGGGCGGCCATGAGGTGCGCAACGAGGAATTGCTGGCTATCCAGGCCTGGTTGCGGGCCTAAGGGCAGGCGGTTCCGGTTGGTTGGGCGTTAACAGAGTCTATAGGCGTTTTGCGCAAGGATAAGTCCGCGGGAGGGCCCCGCATCCACCAACCGGATCCCGAGCATGCCTGCGCCTCGCCGCTCAATCACCAATTCCCTGACCTCCAGGGTGCTGATTTTCGTGGTGCTGGCCTTTGCGCTGGTGGCGGTCCCCAGTTATTTCGCCTTCAACTGGATCGTTGCGTCGACCGTTATCCAGCTCGGCACGCTCTTTGCCGAAAAGCAGGTGCTTTATGATCGCCATCGCGGTCTGGGCACATTGATTCGAGAGGTGTCGCTAGCCGAGACCTTGGCGGGCAGCCAGGCGATCCGCGACTGGACACGCAATGAGGACGATCCCGTGCTCAAGCGCCGTGGCATTGCCGAGCTTGAGCACTACCGGCAGAATTTTGCCGATCGCTCCTATTTCTTCGTCATCGACGCTTCAAAAAACTACTATTTCAACGATGCCGGCAATGGCTATGCCGGCAACCAGCTGCGCTATGCGGTGAGCGCCGACAACCCCCGCGACGCCTGGTATTTCGCCACCAAGTCGCTGGGTGACGGGTGCCATCTCAATGTCGACAACGACGCCAATCTGGGCGTGACCAAGGTGTGGATGAACTGCGTCATCCGCGAGGGACGCACGGTGCTCGGGGTTTTGGGTACGGGCATCGACCTCACCGCCTTCATTCAGGAAGTGGTCAATGTGCCCCAGGTCGGCGTGACCTCGATGTTCGTCGATCGCCGCGGTCTGGTGCAGGCACATCGCGACCAGAACCTGGTCAATTTGGCCAGCCTCTCGGAGGATATCCGGGCCAAGCGCACCGTGTTCTCGCTGGTGGACAGCCCCAAGGATGAGGCCGTGCTGCGTGGACTGATGGAGGATGTCACCGACGGGGAGACGCTGGCGCGCTCGGCTTTCGTCGATATCGGCGGCAAGCCTACGCTGGTGGGCGTGGGCTATCTCGACCGGCTCGGCTGGTACAATGTGACCTTGATGGATGTCGACGCCATCATCGACCGGCAGCTGTTCCTGCCCATCGGGCTGCTGCTGATATCGGTGATGGGGTTGGGGACGATCATGTTGGTCCTCGTGTTCAAGCGACAGGTGCTCGACCGGCTGGTGCGGCTTGAGGGCGTGGTGCGCAGCGCCCGAGAAGGGGACTATGGTCCGGCCCTGCATATGGGCGTGGGGCAACAGGATGAAATCGGCCGGCTTTCGGCCGCCTTTACAGAGATGGCGACGGCCGTGGACGACAATACGCGGCTGCTCGAAGCAAGGGTGCGCGAGCGAACGCGCGAGCTCGAGCAATTGGCGTTTCGCGACGGGCAGACGGGTATTCTCAACCGCCGCGGTTTTGCAGAGGCCCATGAGCAGGCCGCAGCGGCAGGTGATTATGGCCTGATGCTTCTGGATATCGACCGGTTCAAGACCATCAATGACAATTATGGCCATGCCGCCGGTGATGCTGTGGTGCTGGAGGTGGCGCGGCGGATCGGCACCATTATGGGGACCGGTGACAGCTGCGCGCGCTGGGGTGGTGACGAGTTCATCGTGCTGCTGCCCGGCTGTGCGGCGGCGGCGCTGCGACCGGCGGCACTGCGGCTGATGGCGGCCATCACCGAGGCGCCCGTCATCGGGCCGGCCGGCGAGCAGATGGCGATCTCGATCAGTGTCGGCGCGTGCCTGGCCGAGCGCGGCGACAATCTCGACCTTGCTGCCGATATGGCCGATGCGGCTCTCTATATGGCCAAGGAGCGCGGGCGTAATATGGTTGTCGTCTTCGACGCCAAGATGCAGATGCAGCCGCGCACGGCCTGACCCCCGTTTGTCGGCCGTAAAAATCCCGGATATCCTGATCCAGAAACTTGCATGCCGAGGAGGCGTAAGGTGTTGAAATTTCTTCCTGTTGTGGCAATGGCGATTGCCGGCTTCACGGCGCCGACGGTGATGGTGGCGCAGGCCGCCAGTTTTGACTGCGCCAAGGCGTCAACGCCGTTCGAGCACGCAATCTGCGACAATCCCGAGCTTTCTCGGGCCGATGAGCGGCTGAGCAAGACCTATGAAACGGCGATTGGCGGGCTCTCCAAGGCGGCGCTTGACGCCGTGCGCGCCGATCAGCGCATCTGGCTGGACTATGCGCAGAAGGCCTGCACCTCCGATGCCAAGCCGATGGCCAAGGGCTCCTATAGCGAGAACGGGGTGTCGTGCCTCGTCGATATTTTCAGTAGCCGCAGCCAGGTGCTCGAAACCAGCCGAATGATGGATGGACGGCGGTTCTATCCGCAGTCACGCTATGCGGCGCTGCCCGATCCCTATGAGGCAGATGATCCCGATTCCAATTGGCCCGTGGCCCAGCACGAGCAGACGCTTGTACAGCTGGATTCGAGCGAACCCTATGCGGTGGCGTTCAACGAATTCGTGCGCAAGCAGGGTGAGGTCGAGCTCGGCATGTTCGCTGCCCAGGGCGGCGAAGGGGACGGACAAGACGACGACACCAGCAATACCGACAACAAGATCACCGTTCAGGAACAAGCCGGAACCGGCCGTATCTCATTGGCAGTAAACACGTATTGGTATGGCCACGGCGCTGCGCACGGCAATTATTCGCTCTCCTACCTGCACTATCTCGTCGATGAGAAGCGCGGGCTCGAGGCTACGGATATGTTTACCGGCAAGGGCTGGGAGAAGAAGCTGACGGCGCTGACGCTGGCGGCACTCCAGGCCGAGCATGGCGACAATCTCATGCTCGATGACAACAGCAACGTCGTTGCCCTGGTGGCGGTCGATCCGACGCGCTGGGACTTTTCCGATGATTACGGGCTACTGATCCAGTTCGAGCCTTACGAGGTCTCCGCCTATGCGTATGGCGCGCCGACGGCGCGGGTGTCCTGGACCGATCTTGAGCCGTATCTGTCTGAGAAGGCTGATAAAATTCGCTACGGCTATTAGGAGTGCAGATCCGCCCATTCTGGGTGGCGGCGGAATTGCACGACGACATAGGGGCAGACTGGGGTGATCTTGAACCCCTCTGCCCTCGCGTCTGCGATGGCGGCCTTGACCAGTTGGGCGGCGATGCCGCGGCCTTCATATTCGGGGGGCACGCCGGTATGGTCGATGACCATGGGGCCGCCTTCGGACCAGCGATAGGTCATTTCGGCTTCGAAACCGGGGGCAAGGTCGATGACATAGCGGCCTCTGGTGGCGCTCTGCTCGCGCCGGATCTCGTACTCGCCTTCGGCCATGACCAGCCCCTTTAGTTGTGAGTCTTGCCGGAGTCTGAACGGATTATGAACGGCTCGCAAGGGGAGACGGTTGACAGCCACGCTGCCGGAGCGATGCTGATCGCAATTCCACCCAACCTAGACCCGCCATGAGCGCGCTATTGCATCACATGATCTCCTCCGGCCCGCGTCCGGTCGCCCCGTTCAGTCATGCGGTGGAGGCCGATGGCTGGGTGTTCATCACCGGGCAGATGCCCACCGATCCGGCGGCGCCCGATGCGCCGCTGCCCGAGGGGGTGGAGGCGCAGACGCGGCGGGTGGTGGAGAACCTCAGAATCGTGCTCGGCGGCATCGGGCTGGGGCTCGAGCATGTGACCATGGCCCGCATCTATCTCACGCAGTTCGAACGCGACTATGCCGCGCTCAATGCGCTCTGGCCCAGTTTTTTCGAGCCCGGCAAATTGCCGGCGCGCACGACGGTCGGCGTCACGGCGCTGGCCGTTGGCGCGCTGGTGGAAATCGATCTGGTGGCGCGGCGGCCCTGAGGGCGGAAAACCCGGGTCGCGACGCGGCGGCGGCTTGACCGGACCGACGCTTTGCGCGAGCAGTGGGCGCATGGATGGGGCGAGGCTGTCGCGCCCCAAAGCCGGACACAATGTCGGCTCCCGATCCTTTCGACAGCGCCAGCGAGAGTGACTGATCCCGTGTCAAAGCCCCCCTATGTCGTCGACCAGTTGATCTCGGCCAAGGCGATTGCCGCGCGCGTCGAGGCGCTGGCGGCCGAAATCACCGAGACTTTTCACGACACCGACAAGCTGGTGGTGGTGGGGCTGCTGCGCGGCTCGTTCATCTTCATCGCCGATCTGGTGCGCGAGATCGACCTGCCGGTCGAGGTGGATTTCCTCGAAGCCTCCTCCTATGGCGACGCGATGGAATCGAGCCGCGAGGTGCGGATCTTGAAGGATCTGCGCGGCGAAATCGCCGGGCGCGACGTGCTGGTGGTCGAGGATATCATCGATACCGGCCATACGCTCAAGCACGTGCTCGAGATTCTCGAAACCCGCCATCCCCGCCGCATGGAAGTGTGTGCCCTGCTCAACAAGCCCAGCCGCCGCGAAACGCAGGTGCCGGCGCGCTGGATCGGCTTCGACATTCCCGATGAATTCGTGGTCGGCTATGGCATCGACTATGCCCAGCGCAACCGGAATTTGCCGCATATCGGCAAGGTGCGGTTCGTCGAATAGGGCACCGATTTTCCCTTCTCCCTTTGTGGAGGAAGGTGGATTGCGCGCAGCGCAAGGCGGATGAGGGGCTTAGGCCACCGCTCGTCACCCTCGGGCCTGACCCAAGGGGTCTTCACTTTCAGCAACCGCCAAAACAAAACACCCTCGGGTCAAGCCCGAGGGTGACGCTCTGCGCGTATAGCACGATCACGGGGCAGCGCCCCTACATCACCGCCCCGACCTGCCAGGGGACGAATTCGTTGTCGCCATAGCCAAGGGCTTCGGATTTGGTCTCTTCCCCCGACGCCACCTTGAGGATGAGGTCGAAGATTTCCTGGCCCTTCTGCTCGATGGAGACGCCTTCGACGATATCGCCGCAATTGATGTCCATGTCGTCGGTCATGCGCGCATAGACATCGGAATTGGTGGCGAGCTTGATCGAGGGGACGGGCTTGCAGCCATAGGCGGAGCCACGGCCGGTGGTGAAGCACAGGATATTGGCGCCGCCGGCGACCTGGCCGGTGGCCGAGACCGGATCGAAGCCGGGCGTGTCCATGAAGACAAAGCCCTTTTCGGTGACCTTTTCGGCATATTCATAGACGGCGGTGAGCGGGGTGGTGCCACCCTTGGCGGCAGCACCCAGCGACTTTTCGAGAATGGTGGTGAGCCCGCCCAGCTTGTTGCCGGGCGAGGGATTGTTGTTCATCTCGCCATGGTTGCGCCGCGTATAATCTTCCCACCAATGAATGCGCTGGATGAGCTTTTCGCCCACGGCGCGGCTGGCGGCACGGCGGGTGAGCAGGTGTTCGGCGCCATAGATTTCGGGGGTTTCCGAGAGAATGGCGGTGCCGCCATTGCGCACCAGGATGTCGGCGGCATAGCCGAGTGCGGGATTGGCGGTGATGCCGGAATAGCCGTCGGAGCCACCGCATTGCAGCGCCAGGGTCAAATGACTGGCATCGACGGTCTCGCGGCGGGCCGCCGCGGCGGTGGGCAGCATTTCCCTGACCTTTTCGACACCCCATTCGATCATCTTTTTGGTGCCGCCACGCTCCTGAATGGTCATGGTCTGGAACGTCTGGCTTTCCTCGATGCCATAGAGTTCCTTCATGCGGCCGATCTGGAACACTTCGCAGCCGAGACCCACCAGCAGCGCCGCCCCGAGATTGGGGTTGGAGGTGTAGCCCCATTGGGTGCGCTTCAAGATGTCAAAGCCTTCGCCGCGACTTTCCATGCCGCAGCCGGTGCCGTGCACGAAGGGCACGACGCCGTCGATCTCAGGGTAATCATCGAGAATGCCGGAGCGGTTGATGGCTTCGGCGACGAATTTGGCGACGGTAGCAGAGCAGTTCACCGAGGTCAGGATGCCGATATAGTTGCGGGTGCCGACGCTGCCATTGGCGCGGCGATAGCCCTCGAAGGTGGCGCGCTGCGCCTGGGGCAGGAAGTCGACGGGGATAGCGCCCTCGGCAAAGGCATAGTCGTGTACCAGCGTGCCGTCGGGCCCGCCCATGCCGCAATTGTGCTCGTGCACCCAATCGCCGGGCGCGATCGGTTCCTTGGCAAAGCCGATGATCTGGCCGAACTTGACCACCGCGTCTCCCGCCGCAATCGGCCGGGTGGCGAATTTGTGCCCGCGCGGAACGCGGCGGACGATGCTGACGCCCTGAGCGGTCTCGGCGCCGACATCGAGATTGGCCAAAGCCACCGCGATATTGTCGGAGGGGTTGAGCACGAGCGTCTTGCCTTGCGGGCGGATCAGGGTGTCGGTCATGGCGGTGTCTTGAGTCCGGGGGCCTGGGGAAACACGGATCGGCGCTTTACCTGGTCGGGGTTTGCCCGCAGATTGCGGGCGGTGACGACGCTTCGGCATTGTCAAGCACTGAGACCCTAACTAACATGTTAGCATGAAAACGGAAGCCGGTCCTTATGATTTTCTGCCCGCAGCGGGGACATTCTCGCGCGGCAGCGTTACCATCGATGTCACCAATAGCCTGCGCCACGCCATCGTGACGCTGGCGCTGCCGCCCGGCGCGGTGGTGGACAAGGCGGCGATCTGCACGCAGTTGGGGGTGTCGCGCTTTCCGGTGAGCGAGGCGCTGGCGCGCCTAGCCGATGAGGGGCTGGTGGATATTGCGCCGCAGCGTGGCACCACCGTGTCGCTGGTGCGCATCGCCGATGTGCGGGAATATATGCTGATCCGCAAAGGCCTCGAAAGCGAGGCTTTGCGGGTGCTGATCGGCAAGCACGATGCCGAGGTGATCGCGGCGCTGCATGCCAATATGGCCGATCAGCGCGAGGCGGCGAGCCGGGACGACGCGGAAATCTTCCACCAGATCGATGTGGGTTTTCACGACACCATTTTCCGCACTATGCGGCTCTCCAAGGTCAAGTCGATCATCGACCGGGCCCGCGCCAATCTCGACCGGGCGCGGCGGCTGATCATCACCCCGCGCCGGCTGGCGCTGACCATTGCCGAGCATCAGGCGATTTTCGACGGCATCCTGGCAGGTGATGCGCCACAGGCCATCGCCGCGATCCGCGCCCATATCGACGCGGTGATGGTGGAGCTGTTCGCCTTTGCACGTGAACATCCCGAGCTGTTTGACGACGGGGCGGAATTTGCCAGTGACACCGACGATTTTCCGTTCGGTTGAGACGGAGCATGGCGATGGCACCGCGCCTGAGTCTGGTCTTGGCGATTACCGGCCTGCTGTTCGGGCTCGTGGGGAGCACCGGGCCGGCACTGGCCAATTGTCCGGATCGCCCGGCCTGCACGGGATGCGGTTGCAAGGGCGGGCCCGGCTATCGCGGTCCGGATGGGACATGCGTGGGCTTCAAGCAGCTGGCCCGGGTCTGCGGCGATCCGCCCACCACCAGATGCACATTCGAGAATGCCCCGGGCACCGGGCTCAACCGCAGCTGTGCCCTGGGCCTGGAGAGTGAAGAGGATCAATAATGCTCAAGTCCATTCCGCCCATTTTGGGCCCTGACCTGCTCTATGCCTTGCGCGCCATGGGCCATGGCGATGAGATCGTCATCGTCGACGCCAATTTTCCGGCCGAGTATCTGGGGCCCGAGGTGATGCGGCTCGACGGGGTTTCGGCCACGCAGGTGCTTGACGCGGTGCTGACGCTGATGCCGCTCGACGATTTCGTCGATGCCGCCGCCATCGGCATGGCGGTGGTGGGCGATGCGGCGGCGCGGCCGCCCATCTATGGGGAATTCGAGACCATCATCACCCGGCACGAGCCGGGGCAGGGCTTTTCCACCATAGAGCGCTTTGCCTTTTACGAGCGGGCGCGCACGGCGGCGGCGGTGGTGCAGACCGGGGAAGCGCGCCTTTACGGCAACATCATTCTCAAGAAGGGCATCATCCGTCCCGCTGCCGCATAAAGCGAACGGATTGATCCAAGGTCGGCCTCGACAGGCTAACATGTCAGCCTGTATGGACAGGCCACATCATAGGGAGACCCCGCCATGAAACTGCTCCGCATTGGCGCCAAGGGCGCCGAAAAGCCCGCCATTCTCGCTGCCGACGGCACCGTGCGCGATCTCTCCGGCATCGTCTCCGACATTGCCGGCGCGACGCTGCTGCCCGAAGGGCTCGCCAGGATCGCCGGTGCCGACATCAATGCACTGCCGGTGCTCGATGCCGGCCAGCGCATTGGCCCCTGTGTCGGGCAGGTGGGCAAGTTCATCTGTATCGGCCTCAATTATGCCGACCACGCCGCCGAGACCGGTTCGCCCATTCCGGCTGAGCCGATCATCTTCATGAAGGCGACCAGCGCCATCATCGGGCCGAACGACGACGTGATCATTCCCAAGAACGCCATCAAGCCGGACTGGGAAGTGGAACTGGGCATCGTCATCGGCAAGGAAGCCCGTTATGTCGAGGAAAAGGACGCGCTGGACCATGTGGCCGGCTATTGCCTGATCAACGACGTGTCCGAGCGGCATTTCCAGACCGAACGCGGCGGCACCTGGGACAAGGGCAAGGGCGCCGACACGTTCGGTCCCATCGGCCCCTGGGTCGTCACCAAGGACGAAGTGGCCGATCCGCAGAACCTCAAGATGTGGCTCGAAGTGGATGGCAAGCGCTATCAGAACGGCTCCACCAAGACCATGATCTTCGGGGTGGCCACCATAGTCTCCTATGTCAGCCAGTTCATGAGCCTGCAGCCGGGCGACATCATCTCGACGGGCACTCCGCCGGGTGTCGGCATGGGCATCAAGCCCGACCCGGTCTGGCTCAAGCCGGGTAATGTCATGCGCCTCGGCATCGAGGGGCTGGGCGAGCAAACGCAGAACGTGCGGGCCTATAGCGCCTGATCGCCAGGTTGGTTTTAGACATTGCGCCCCCGGATCGCTGGTCCGGGGGGTGTTTTGCCTTGGGCCAGCCTGATCCGCATTTGTGCGGATGAAGACGTTGCCATCCCATTTAACTGTTGCCCCTAGCGTCGAGGCTGAACCGGCATTTTGGGGCCGATGTCCCGCGGAGACCGGCAACAGTATCTAGGGAGTTCACAATGGCTATTCTGGGTGGCGTGCTCAATCTCGACAAGACCTTGTCCGGGCTTCTGGGCGGTGGCGGTGGTGCAGGAGGCGGCGGTGGAAGTGGTGCTCTACCGCTCGGCCCGGTGACCAATCTGGTCGGCAACCTGACCGGCGGCTCCGGTGGAACCAGCGGCACGGGAGGCCTGGCCTCGCTGCTCGATGTGTCGCTGCTCGAAGAGGGGCTGGTGACGCTCAATCTGGGCGGCGACAAGCTGGTCGTGCTGCCCGACAATGGCGGGATCATCTCCTACGGCCTGCTGGATGGGGCAGGGTTGGGCGGGCTCGGTGGCCTGGGCAATCTGGGCAATTTGGGTGGGCTGACCTCCGGCCTCACCGGGATTCTCGAGCTTGACGGGCTGTTATCCGAGTCCGGCCTGCTCAACCTGACGGGCATTCTCGATGGCGGCGTTCTCGATCTGGGTGGGGTGCTGGGGGATGTGCTGGGGCTGCTCAGCATTGGCGGTGCGCTCGACCCCGACGACAATCTCGATCCCGATGGCGAGGTGAACCCCGAGACCTTCGCCTACCAGCGCTATTGCACCGCGGGCAATGACAGCTTCCTCGTGCCCAATGGCTCGACCTATATCGATGGCAAGGGTGGGCGCGATACGGTTACCTTTGCGCAGAGCTCGGAAGGCATGGCTTTCGCCTCCGGTAAGAATGCGGTGGTGTTCGCCAAGGAGGACACGCTCTATTATTTCAAGGATGTGGAGCGCGTGGAGTTCTTCGAGGGCACGCTCTATCTCGATACCGGTGGCGGGGAAAATGCGGGCATGGCCTATCGGCTCTATCAGGCCGCGTTCGACCGCATGCCCGATGCCGAGGGGCTGACCTATTGGATCGGCCGGCTCGATACCGGCAATGTCAGCCTCGCTGCCATTGCCGACAGTTTCATCCATTCCCCCGAATTCGTGCGCACCTTCGGGACGGTCGAGACCGTGTCCAATGCACGGTTCGTGGAACTGCTCTACCTGCATACGCTCGATCGCGGTGCCGATAGCGAGGGCTATAATTACTGGGTGCAGCGGTTGGACAACAACCAGACCAATCGCGGCGACCTGCTCGCCTTCTTCTCGGAGAGCGAGGAGAACCAGCAGCAGGTGGCGGCGCAGATCGATAACGGCATCTGGATCGCCTGAATACACGCTCCTCCCCCGAGGCGTGGGGCCGGTTGTCCTTCGGGGTGACCGGCCTTTTTGATTGGGGCGGCTTGTGCCGCGGGCGCGTGGGGCGTATCCCGCCAAGGCGGGAGGACGCCATGACCACATTCGACAATACGCTTTATGCCGATGGGGCGCTGATCGTGGGAGCGGGGCTGGCGGGATTGTTTACCGCGCTCAAGCTGGCGCCGCGGCCGGTGACGGTGCTC
This sequence comes from Devosia sp. 63-57, assembly GCF_001899045.1. Lineage (NCBI taxonomy): Bacteria > Pseudomonadati > Pseudomonadota > Alphaproteobacteria > Hyphomicrobiales > Devosiaceae > Devosia > Devosia sp. 63-57. The sequence continues at coordinate 47,909 of NZ_MKUY01000004.1, forward strand.
TCGCCCAAGCCGCTGGGCACCGGGGCATCCTCGGCCTGGGCGCAGGGCGGGGTAGCGGCAGCGATGGGAGAGGGCGACAGCCCCCATGCCCATGCGCAGGATACCGAAATGGCGGGGGCCGGCATTGTCGACCATGGTACGGCTGAAGGGGTGACTGCCGAGGCGGTGGCGCGGATCGAGGACCTGGCGCGCTGGGGCACGCCGTTCGATCGTGACGATTTCGGCAATTTCGAGCTGGGGCGGGAGGCGGCCCACTCCGCCAATCGCATCGTCAAGGTCGAGGGCGACCGGGCCGGCCGGGCCATCATGCAGGCCATTATCGCTCAGGTGCGGCGCACGCCGTCCATCCGTGTCGTCGAGGGGATCACGGCGCTGAGCCTGGCGCGGGAGAATGGACGCGTCGTCGGCGTCTATTGCCGCAAGCTGGGGGATCGTTATTCCGAGCCGATCTTCGTGCGGGCGCGGGCCACGGTGCTGGCGGCCGGCGGGTTGGGCGGGCTTTATGCGGTGACCACCAATCCGCCGGGGGTGCGGGGCCACGCCATGGGTATGGCGGCGCGGGCGGGGGCAGTGATCGCCGACCCCGAGTTCGTGCAGTTTCATCCCACCGCCATTGCCACCGGCGCCGACCCGGCGCCGCTTGCCACCGAAGCATTGCGCGGGGAGGGGGCGATCCTGGTCAATGACCGGGGCGAGCGCTTCATGCCGGCCATTCACCCCGATGCGGAACTGGCACCGCGCGATATCGTCGCCCGCGCCAATTTCCGCCAGATTCAGGCGGGGCGGCGGGTGTTTCTCGATACCAGAGAGGTGCTGGGCGCCGCTATTCTCACCCGCTTCCCCACCGTTTCCAAATATTGCCGCGATGCCGGCATCGATCCGGTGGCCGAGATGATCCCGGTGACGCCGGCGGCGCATTTCCACATGGGCGGGGTAAAGGTGGACGAACGCGGTCGCTCTTCGCTGCCTGGGCTTTGGGTGTGCGGGGAGGCCTCGTGCACGGGGCTGCATGGGGCCAACCGGCTGGCGTCGAATTCGCTGCTCGAGGCCGTGGTCTATGGCGCGCGCATTGCCGAGGATATCGGCGGGTTGGAGCCGGCGGGCCAACTGGCGCCGTTCAAAGGCATCGAATGGGACGAGGCGGAAGGCAATCGGGCCGAGGAAGTGCTGCGCAATTCGCTGGCCGTGCAGCAATTGCGCGGGATCATGACCAATCTGGTCGGCGTCGAGCGCCATCGCGAGGGCCTGCAGCAGGCGCTGCGCGATATCGCGGTGCTGGAGGCGCAGGCCGAGCAGGTCACGACTGCCTATCTCAACATGACCACCTCGGCGACCATGGTCGCCGCCGCCGCGCTGAAGCGCACCGAAAGCCGCGGCGGTCATTTCCGCACCGATTTTCCCGAGCCCGATCCGCGTTGGGAACACCATACCGAAATGACGCTTGGCGAGGCGCTGGCTCTGCGAGCGGCGTCGCGATAGGGCCCGACGCGGTGCCGCGTCGCCAAAGGGCTATTCGGTCTGGAGCAATTGACCACTGACAAGCGCGGTCAGCGTGAGGGCGAAGCGGTCGGTCAATTCGTCCACGCTGGCCTCGTTGTCGCCCAGCGTCCACTTGATCACCATCCACATGGCGCCGTTGGCGACGATCTCGAGCACATCCATGTCGGTGCTGGAGCGCACTTTCTCGGTCGCCATGCGAAATTCCCAGTCCGCCTTGGACATGAACATGGCCACGGTCTGGTTGAAATAGTCGAGATTTGCAGCCTGCTCCAGCACCCGGCGGAAGAAGGCGCGGTGACTGGCGACGATTTCGAGTACGGGCCGGACCTGGACGCGGATGCGGTTGGCGATGAAGTCTGCGTCCCTGGGCACCCATTCGGCAGGTTGCGGCGGCACCTCTGTCGTCACCGACATCATGGATATGGCAGTAAAACGCGCTGCGTCTTCTACATCTCGAAAGTGATTGTAGAATGTTGGTCTTGTTGTTCCGGCATCATCGATCACCATCTGCACGGTAATGTCTTTGAAGTCCAGCGTGCTGGCCAGTTTCAAAACCGAATTGCTTATGGCGGTCTGCGTGCGGCTGTATTTTTTGTTCATCCCCTGTCTCCCGCGACGGGTTAGAACAGGGCTTTAACCCTTTCCTTACGCTATGGCCAGCGTCAGGAGGGTGACCTTAACGGAATTTTAAAGCCCAAGCCGATCATAACTTACCATATGTTAAGTTGTTAATGGTCTTGTATGGTTATCAATTCGTTTGTGAGACCATAATGTCGCTTCTTTCCAAAATGAATTTGTCTACCAAGATGACCGCGATTTCGGCCATCGGCATGCTCTTCCTCGCCATCATGGTCACGGCGCTTTTCGTGATGAACAACAATGCCATCCGTGACACCAATCGAGCCATGGAAGCGGCCGCGACTGCAACTGACCTCGTCGCTGCCGAGAGCTATTTCCGCGGCGTTCGCATCGGCTCGCGCGATTTCCGTCTTGCCACCAACTCCATCCAGATCGCCTCGGCACAGAACAACATCGACACGAACCACGCCGCCCTGATCGGTGTGCTGGCGGATGCTCGGGCCCGCATTCAAAACGAAGCGGAGGTCGAGGCCATCGACGCCACCGTGCAGCTGGTTGGCTCTTACATGGCGCTGGTGCCGCAATTGCGCACAGTGATCGAGCGCGACATCGCCGCTGGAAATAGCGGGGCATTCGACGCCCAGGAAGCGGCAATCCAGGGGGAGATGTCTGGCTTTTCTGAACAGGCGCGGGCCCTGCTCGCCGAGGGTGTCGATACCGCCAAGCTCACGGCCGAACAGATGCAGGCCGTGGCGGCCAATGCCTCGGCCATCGGACAGGTCACCGGCGCGGCGCTTGGTGGCCTGGTCATCCTCATCCTCATCGGTTCGGCGGTGTTTGCCCGTAACGCCGTGGTGCGGCCGATCCAGCAGATCACCCATGCGATGATCGGCATTGCCGATGGCGATTTCTCCGTCGCCATCCCCCATGCCGGCCGGACCGACGAAATTGGCCGCATGGCCGGCGCCGTTCAGGTGTTCAAGGACAATGGCATCCGCGTGGCGGCGCTGGGCGAGGAAGAAGCCGACCGGGCGCAGCGGGCGCTCGAGCGCGCCCAGATGATGGAGCGCTTCCAGGGCGAGTTCGATGGCGCTGTTTCCGCTGCGGTCAAGGGCGATTTCTCGCGCCGTATCGAGGGCAGCTTCGCCGACGCCGATGTCAGCCGGATCACCACCAATTTCAACATGATGCTGACGCGCACCGAAGAGGCGCTAAGCGAAGCGGGGGATGTCCTGGCCGCGCTGGCCAAGACCGACCTGACCCAGCGCATGTCCGGCAGCTATGAGGGGGCCTTTGCCAAGCTCGGCGCCGACACCAATCTGGTTGCCGACACGCTTTCCGATGTTGTTTCGCGCCTGCGCGCAACCTCGAGCACATTGCGCACCGCCACCAATGAAATCCTGACCGGTGCCAATGATTTGTCCGAGCGCACCACGCGCCAGGCCGCGGCCATCGAGGAAACCTCCGCTGCCATGGAGCAGCTGACCCAGGCGGTGGAAATCAATGCCCGCAAGGCCATGGATGGCTATGAACGCAGCCGCGGGGCGGCGCAGCTGGCCAATGAGGGCGGCGCGGTGATGAAGGAAACCACCGGTGCCATGGGCCGCATCTCCACCTCATCGGCGAAGGTATCAGACATTATCGGCATGATCGACGACATCGCCTTCCAGACCAACCTCCTGGCGCTTAATGCTTCGGTCGAGGCCGCGCGTGCCGGCGAGGCCGGCAAGGGTTTTGCCGTGGTGGCGGTGGAAGTGCGGCGCCTGGCTCAGTCGGCAGCCCAGGCGTCCTCGGACGTGAAGGCACTGATCGACCAGAGCTCGATCGAAGTCGATGCGGGCAGCAGGCTCGTGGCCACGGCCGCTGCCAAACTCGACACGATCCTGATTTCGGTGCAGGAGAATGCCAGCCTGATGCACGATATTTCGGTGGCCAATGGCGAGCAGTCCTCCGCCATCGCAGAGATCCGCCAGGCAGTGCGCCAGATGGACGAAATGACCCAGCACAATGCGGCGCTGGTGGAAGAAACCAATGCCGCCATCGAGCAGACCGAGGCCCAGGCCCGCGATCTCGATACCATCGTCGATATCTTCAAGATCGCGCCGGCGGCGGTGGATAGCGGTTCAACGAGGCCCAAGGCCAAGCCCAGTACCGGTGTCCGCATGGTGCAGGCGGCGCGGGCCTATATCAGCAATGGCAATGCCGCGATCAGCACGGACTGGAACGAGTTCTAGTTTGCTGTAATAGCGGCAAGGTGGAAACTGACCACGCCCAACAGGTCTATCCCGGGCTCGGGGGGGGGTGATCAGACCGGCGCGGCGCTTGACCTCAGGGTCGCGCCGCGCCGGTGCCGCCTCGCGCCGTGTCAGGCGCGGGTGACCTTGCGGAATTTGAGCGGCGTGGCGGGGTATTCGGTGTCGGGCTCGGCCCTGGCGAAGAGGGCCATGAGCGTGTCTTCGCCGCTGGTGACGGTGCCGAAGGCAGCAAAGCCCTGGCCGTCGGGATTGCGTCGGCCACCGAAGTCGAGCTCGGGCTGGTCGCCGATGCAGATGAAGAATTCCGAACTGGCGCTGCCGGGCGCGAAGCGGGCCATGGAAATGGTCAGGTGCCGATGGCGAAGGCCGGTCGTCTCGGTGGTTTCGTGGGCGATGGCGGGGAAGGGGGAGGGCTTTTGCTCATCGCTGCGCAGGCCCCATTGCACCACTTCGATCTTGTGCACCGTCGCGGCGGGCTGGTTGGCAAGGGTGACGATGCGATAGGCAGTGGCGCTGTCGAGATGGCCGCCATCGACATAGGCGAGGAAATTGGCGGCGGTGATCGGGGCGCGTTCGCTCTCGATCGCGAGGGTGAAGGCGCCGAGTTCGGTTTCGACGAGAACGGGTACGGTCACGGGGCTTATCCGGGAGGTTGGTGATTTGGTCGGCCCCCACCCGGCCTCCCCTGAAGGAGGGGAGCGCTCACTTTGGGCGCACCGAGGCTTCGGCTCCAACTCTCCCTCCCCCCTTGAGGGGGAGGGCCGGGGTGGGGGGTGGTTCAGTGATCCACTGATGGACCCCCACCCTCAATCCCTCCCCTCAAGGGGGAGGGAGGCGCAAGAGCTCAAGACTATTGCCAAAACGTCCGAAGTAAACACTTCCCGCAAGGGAGAGGTAGGGCAGGAGCCAAAAATACAGTTCGAAAACCCCCGCCCGGAGGCGGGGGTTGGGAGTGGGATTATTCGCTGATCTCAGCGTCGCGGAAATAGGGGACGTTGAGGGGCGAGCGCCAGAAGCCGGTCACCTTGGGGCTCATCATCATGTAGTTGTAGCGATGATATTGCGGCAGGATGACGTGGTCGTTCATCAGGATGGCCTCGGCCTTGCGCATCTCGTCGCGCGAGGTCGCCTCATCGGTCGCGGTCTTGGCGGCCTCGATGGCGGCGTCGTAGTCGGCGTTCGACCAGTTGTTGAGGTTGTTGGCGCTGCCGGTGACGAAGTTGTCGAGGAAGGTCATGGGGTGCGGATAGTCGGCGCCCCAGCCCATCTGGGCGATCTGGTATTCGACCTTCTGGACTTCCGGGTAGTAGACCTGCCATTCGGACGCCTGGATATTGACGTCGATATTGAGGTTTTCCTTCCACATCTGCTGGATGGCTTCGAGCAGCTTTTCGATCGGCGGGGAGGAATAGGTGACGTAGAGCGTTGCCGGGAAGCCTTCGCCGTTGGGGTAGCCGGCTTCGGCCAGTTCGGCTTGGGCGGCTTCGACTTCGGCAGTATCGGCGAGACCGAAAGTGTCACGGCCTTCGGTGAAGTCTTCACCGGCAAGGCTCATGCCCGGGGGCACGAGGCCGAGGGCCGGGGTGTCGGCCGACTGCAGCACGAATTCGATGATTTCCGAGCGGTCGATGGCCATCGAGAGCGCCTTGCGGACATGGATGTTGTCCAAGGGCGCCTGGTGCGGGTTGAAGAAGGCATAGGTGGTGCCCAGCGCCGGAACGACGAGGAAGGCATCAGATTCCACCGACAGACGCGGAATTTCAGGGGCAGGGACGGACTCGATGCCGTCGACATCGCCGGCTTCCATGGCGGCCAGGGCCGTTGCCGGATCGGGGATCAGGCGGAAGGTGAGCTTGTCGAGGCTGACGGCGTCGGCGTCGTAATAGTTCGGGTTCTTCTCGAACACGACCGACTCGCCCTGGTTGAAGGCGGTGACGCGGAACGGGCCGGTGCCGATGAAGGTGGCCGGGTTGCGGGTCCAGCCTTCCGGATCGGCGGAGACCACGTCTTCGCGTACCGGGTAGAAGGCCGGGTAGTTGAGCAGCTGCAGCATGTAGGGGACACGCTGCTTGAGCGTGAAGGTCAGCGTCTTGTCATCGGGGGCCGAGATGGCAATGGCCGAAGCGTCGCCACCGTTGAAGGCCTCTTCGGCGCCCACGATGTGGTAGAGCATCTGCGAGTTCATGGCGCCGGTGGCCGGATCGAGCACGCGCTTCCAGGCATAGACGAAATCGGAGGCCTTGACCGGCTGGCCATCGGACCACTTCGCATCGCGCAGATGGAAGGTATAGGTCAGGCCGTCCTCGGAAATGTCCCAGCTTTCGGCGAGGGCGGGAATGACTTCGCCCTCGGGGTTCATGCGAACCAGACCCTCGAAGGTGTTGCCGATGATCGGTGCGGCGAAGGTTTCGGCCGTGGTGCCCGGATCGTATTTGGCGCTTTCATTATTGACCACATAGGTCAATTCCCCGGCGGCGAAGACGCCGCCAGTGGTTGCCAGCAGTGCCGCTGTGATCAGCGGCAGAACCAATTTCTTCATTGCGTTCTCTCCTGTTAGGGGGCCGAAGCCCCGGTCGTCTCTTGCGCCAGTTCCTTGGCGAAATGGCAGGCCGAGAGATGTCCGCTGCCGATATCGGTCAGCGGCGGCTCGACCCGGGCGCAAAGCTCGGTGGCCAGCGGGCAGCGCGTGCGGAAACGGCAACCCGAGGGAATATCGATGGGGCTGGGGATTTCCCCCTGCATGGGTTCGGCGGCGCGGGCGGCTTCCGGATCGGGCACCGGAATGGCCGAGAGCAAAGCGCGCGTATAGGGGTGAGAGGGGCGATGGTAGAGATCGGCGCTGGTGGCCAGCTCCACGATCTTGCCCAGATACATGACGCCGATGCGGTCCGAGATGTGCCGGACCATGGACAGGTCATGGGTGATGAAGAGGTAGGTGAGACCGAGATCGGCCTGCAGGTCCTCGAGCATATTGACCACCTGCGCCTGCACTGAGACGTCGAGGGCCGAGATCGGCTCGTCGCAGATCACCAGATCGGGCTCGAGCGCGATGGCGCGGGCAATGCCGATGCGCTGGCGCTGGCCGCCGGAGAATTCATGGGCAAAGCGTGCACCGGCATCGGCGGGCAGGCCGACGCGGTCGAGCAGTTCGGCCACCTTCTTGCGGCGGGAGTCCGGCGTGCCGATACGGGCAATGTCCATGGGCTCGGCAATCAGCTCGCCCACGCTCATGCGCGGATTGAGGCTAGCATAGGGGTCCTGGAAGATCATCTGCACGCGGCGGCGGAAGGTTCCGAGCCGGCTTTCGGCGGTCTGACCGACCTCCTCGCCGTCAAAGACGATGCTGCCGGAGGTGGGTTCATGAAGGCGGATGACGGTGCGGGCGAGGGTGGACTTGCCGCAGCCGGATTCGCCGACAAGGCCGAGGGTTTCCCCGCGCATCAGCTCGAGATCGACGCCATCGACGGCGCGCAGCACCGGCTTGGGCCCGAAGACCGGGCCGGGCAGACGGAAATGCTTATGCACATCGCGCAGGGTGAGAAGGGGCTGGGTCATGCGGAAATACCCCTGGCTGCGCCGGCCTCGGCACCCCCACCTAGCCTCCCCCTGAAGGAGGGGGAGGGACCGATCGAGTGTGGTGCGGTGCCAGTGAGCCAGTGTGCAGCCTTCGCCTCCCTCCCCCTTGAGGGGAGGGATTGAGGGTGGGGGTCCATCAGTGGCTCACTGAACCACCCCCCACCCCGGCCCTCCCCCTCAAGGGGGGAGGGGGCGCTGGAGCCGAAGCCTCCGGTTGTCGCCATGCGTCCAGTGTTAAAGCCGACCCCGATCACGGGGAGGTTGGGTGGGGGTGGGGCCGCCTGTGCAAAGCTATCGCTCATCATGCCGCCACCTCGTGGATACCCGGAACCGAAGGCGCTTCGGGGTGCTGGAGCCAGCAGCGGGATTGGTGGGTGGCGCCGAAAAGCGGCGGCAGGGCGGCGAGGCATTGGGCCATGGCGTGGGGACAGCGCGGGGCGAAGGGACAGCCGGGCGGTGGCGCCAGCATATTGGGCGGGCTGCCGGGGATGGGGGTGAGGCGGCGATGGGTGTCGTCGCGCAGATCGGGTACGGCGCCGAGCAGGCCGACAGTATAGGGATGGGCCGGGCGGGCAAAGAGATCGCGCACCGGAGCGGTTTCCATGACCAGGCCGCCATAGAGCACCAACACCCGGTCTGTCACTTCGGCGATGACGCCGAGATCGTGGGTGATGAGGATGACCGACATGCCCAGGCGCTGCTGCAGGTCCTTGAGCAAGGACAGGATCTGGCGCTGGATGGTGACGTCGAGCGCGGTGGTCGGCTCGTCGGCGATCAGGAGCTTGGGGTCGCAGGCCAAAGCCATGGCGATCATGACGCGCTGGCGCATGCCGCCGGAAAATTCGTGCGGATAGGATTTGAGGCGCGTGGCGGCCGAGGGGATGCGCACCAGTTCGAACAGTTCGATGGCGCGGGCCCTGGCCTCGGCGCGGCTGGCCTTGCGGTGGCGCAGAATGGCTTCCATCACCTGCTCGCCTACGCTGAGCGTGGGATTGAGCGAGGTCATGGGGTCTTGGAAGATGACGCCGATGCGATTGCCGCGCAGTTCGCTCAGGGCATTTTCGTCGAGCGACAGCAGATCGGTGCCCTCGAAACTGGCGCTGCCGCCCTTGATGCGGCCGCCGGCCTTGAGCAGGCGCAGCACCGACATGCAGGTGATCGACTTGCCTGAGCCGCTCTCGCCGACGAGGCCGAGCATTTCCCCGGGAAAGACATCGAAGCTGACGCCGCGCACGGCCTGGACTTCGCCGCGGCGGGTGAAGAAGGAGGTGGCGAGATCGCGGACGGAGAGAATGGGCTGGGTCATCCGCGCAACCTCGGATCGAGGGCATCGCGCAGGCCATCCCCCAGGAAATTGAAGGCAAACATGGTCAGGGAAATCGCGGCGGCAGGGAAGAAGAGCTGATGCGGATAGGCCCGCAGTGTCTCGACGGCCTCGGAGGTCAGCGAGCCCCAGCTGGCCAGCGGCGGGGTGACGCCGAGACCGATAAAGCTCATGAAGCTCTCGATGAAGATGGCCGAGGGGATGAGCATGGTCAGGGTGACGATGATCGGGCCTATGGAATTGGGCAGCAGGTGTCGGGTGAGGATGCGCGCCGGGGAAGCCCCCATGGTGCGGGCGGCGGCGACATAATCCTGGCTCTTGAGCGAGAGAATCTGTCCGCGCACGATGCGCGCCATATCGACCCAGAACACCGAGCCGATGGCGATGATGATCGAGAGCAGTCCGCTATCGAACACAACCATCAGCAGCACGACATAGAGCGTCAGCGGGATGGTGGAGATGATTTCGACAAAGCGCATCATCACCGCATCCACCTTGCCGCCCATATAGCCGGCAATGCCGCCATAGAAGACGCCGACAAAGAAGTTCACCAGGGTGGCGACAAAGGCGACGGTGAGCGAAATCTGCGCGCCATAGAGCTGGCGCACGAGAATGTCGCGCCCGAGCTGGTCGGTGCCGAAGATATAGGTGCGGTTCCAGCTCCAGCCGGAGGGGCGCAATTCGCTGCCGTCTGCCAGCAGCAGGCGCGGCGGCAGGCGGGAATAGTCGAGGGTGACGGTGGTGTCGCCAAACTCGAAAGCCTGGCTCTTCTTGATCATGTCGCGACGCTCGCCGCGCACCAGAGAGAGCACGTGGCCCTCGCTATCGACCTCGTAGAGGTTGAAATTGGAGGCGTTGAGGAAGAAGTGGGTGGTTTCGCCGGTGGAGCTGGTGACCGCATAGGTCTCGAAAACAGGCGGGATATTGGAGAGCTTGAGGTCCTGGCGGAAATAGGTGTGCGGGGACAAGGCCGGACCGAAAAAGGCGGCAATGACCAGCGCGACAATGAAGACGATGCTGGCCATGGCCGGCTTGTTGGCGAGCAGGCGCCGGCGCACTTCCTGGCCATAGGTGGGCGCGGGCGGTGGCGGGGGTGCCTGGGTGGCGTCCGCCGGCAGCTTGGCCCACATCTCGGGAGCGATCTGGGTCATGCGGCGGCCTTGCTGAGCTTGATGCGGGGATCGAGCCAGACATAGAGCAGGTCGACGATGAGGATCATGACCATGAGAATGGCGGCGTAGAAGATGGTGATGCCCATGATGGCGGTGTAGTCGCGATTGGTGATCGAGAGCACGAATTGCCGGCCGATGCCGGGCAGGGCAAAAATCTGCTCGATGACGAAGGAGCCGGTGACGAGATTGGCGACAACCGGGCCGAGCACGGTGACCACCGGCAGGAGCGAATTGCGCAAGCCGTGCTTGATCAGGATCTGGCCGGGTTTCAGGCCCTTGGCGCGGGCGGTGGTCATATAGTCCTGCTCGAGCGTTTCGAGCAGCGAGGAGCGCGTCAGGCGCGAGACGAAGGAAATCCAGAAGCCGGAGAGGGCAATGACCGGCAGGATATAGCCGCGCCAGTCATCGAGCCCGAAGGTGGGCACCCAGCCCAGCCGCAGGGCGAAGACATAAAGCGCCACGGTGGCAATGACATAGGAAGGGATGGCGACGCCAAGCGTGGCGATGGCCATGACCAGCGTATCGGGCCAGCGATTGCGGTTGAGCGCGGCGGTGATCCCCAAAGGCACGCCGACGGCGACGACGCAGATGACGGCCAAAAGGCCGGTCTGCAGCGTCACCGGCAGGCCGGCGGCGATCATCGAATTGATCGAGACGCCCGGATATTTGAACGAAGGCCCGAGATCGAAGCTCAGGATACGGGCGAGGTAATTGAAATATTGCTGCCAGATGGGCAGGTCGAGCCCGTACTTGGCATTGAGCGCCGCGGAGATTTCGGGCGCCAGCATGCGCTCAGACACGAAGGGCCCGCCCGGCACAGCGTGCATGAGGAAGAAAGTGAGCGTGATGATGGCGAACAAAGTCACGGCCATCATGCCCAGGCGACGCAGGATATAGGAGTACATCAGAAAGTCTGGCTTGAAATGGTTTGCTTATAGCCGGGCGCTGGGGAGCACATCGCCCATATGCATCAGCAAATGGGCGGGCAATCAATCCACCGCGCCGCGTTATAGGAAAATAATTTTGCGCAGTTTGACGCAGGCAAAAGGGGCGCGGGTCAGGCCGACAGGATGTGGATATGCGGCTTGCCGTGGTGCGGACTGGTCTCGACGCGCGCATCGACGCGGAAGACATCGCGCAAAAGCTGTTGCGTGAGAACGGTTTCCGGAGTGCCGCGGGCGACGATGCGGCCCCTTTCCATCACCACCAGCTGGTCGCAGAACAGGACGGCGTGGTTGAGATCGTGCAGGGCGATGATGCTGGTGAGCTGGAGAGCCGAAATCAGCTGCAGCAGTTCCATCTGATGCTGGATGTCGAGATGGTTGGTGGGCTCGTCGAGCAGGATTTCGGTCGGGGTTTGGGCAAGGGCGCGGGCGATATGGACGCGTTGGCGCTCGCCGCCGGAAAGACTGTGCCAGAACTGGTGCTGCCGATCGAGCATGCCGACGCGGCTAAGCGCTTCGCGCACGGCCTGGTCGTCGGCCCTGGTCCAGCCCGAAAGCGGGGCGCGGTGGGGAATGCGGCCGAGCCGGACCACATCGAGCACCCGCACATTGGCCTCGGTCGAGGCATGCTGTTCGACCAAAGCCACGCGGCGGGCGAGAGCACGGCGGCCGATGCGGCCGATGTCCTGGCCATTGAGGGTAACCATGCCGGCCTCAGGGCGCCGCAGCCCGGCGAGCAGGCGCAGCAGCGAGGACTTGCCCGAGCCATTGGGGCCCAACAGGCCCAGCATGCCACCACGCTGGGCTTGCAGCGATACATCGTCGACGATGCGCTTGTGCCCGATGGACCAGGAGAGGTTCTTGGCCGCGATGGTCATGCGGCCCCCTTGGAACGGTAGAGGATGATAGCGAAGAACGGCACGCCGACAAGTGCGGTCACCACGCCGATGGGCAGCACCTGCTGGGGCATGACCACGCGGGCGACGATATCGGCAAGCACCATGAAGATGCCACCGGCAACCACGCAGGTGGGCAGCAGACGGGCGTGGTTGGGGCCGACGATGAAGCGGGCGGCATGAGGCACGACGAGGCCGACAAAGCCGATCGAGCCGACCATGGAGACGATGGTGGCGGTCATCAGCGCGGTGACGCCAAACAGCCCGAACCGCACCGCGCCTACTGGTATCCCGAGCGAGGCGGCGGCGTCGTCGCCGAAGGCGAAGGCGTCGAGCGCGCGGGCGAAATAGAGGCAGACGAGGAAGCAGAGGCCCACCACGGCGGCCACGAGGTAGAATTCGGGCCAGCGCACGCCGCCAAAGCTGCCCAGAAGCCAGAACATGACGTCGCGGGCCTGCTGGGCATTGCCCGACGTGGTGACGACATAGGAGGTGAGGGCATTGAACAATTGCGAGGCGGCCACACCGGCAAGGATGGTCTTGCCCGCCCCCCCGCGCGCGCCATTGGAGAGCAGGGCGACGAAGAGGAAGGCGGCGAATGCGCCGGCAAAGGCGCCGGCGGAGAGGGTGAGCGTGCCCGCCCCGACCCCGAGAATGACGATGGCCACGGCCCCGGTGGAGGCGCCGGCGGAAATGCCCAGCACATAGGGCTCCGCCAGGGCATTGCGCAACAGCGATTGCAGCACCGCTCCGCTGAGCGCGAGGCCGGCGCCGCAGCAGGCGGCGACCAATGCGCGGCTGAGCCGATAGTCCCAGATGACGCTTTCCTGGATGGGCGGCAGGGCAATGGCGGTCCAGCCCAGCCGATTGGTGAATGCGGCAAAGGTGACATCGAGCGGGATCGACATCTCGCCGATGCCGGTGCCGGCGGCAATGGCCAGCACCAGCAGGAGGCTGGAGAGCAGGAGCAACAGGCCAAGCCCGGCTCCCGCAAGCCTGTCGTGCCAGATCACTGGATGAGACCGGGCTTCTCGAGCTGGGCGGCCACCTGCTCTGCGCCATAGAGGGTGCGGATAGTGGGGTTCATCGCCTGGCCGTCCATAACCACGATATGGTCGTTCTTGACCGCGTCGAGCTGGCTGACGGCCGGGTCAGACTTGAGGAAGGCAATCTTGTTGGCAGGCTTGTCGAGCTCCCAGCGATTGCGATCGAGATCGGCGACCACGATGACATCGGGATTGGTGGCCATGATGCCTTCCCAGCCCATGGTGGGCCATTCGGCCTCGGTGGTGATGGCATTGTGGCCACCCAAGAGGTCGGCAATGAACCCGGATGCACCGTTCTTGCCGCCGAGATAGGCGTCATCGGCGGGGCTGGGGCTGGAGAACCAGAAGACGAAGGAGAGGTCCTGGTTGGCCGTGCCGACGCGCGCGCGCAGGGCGGCTTCGCGGGCCTTGAAATCGGCGATCAGCGCCTGGCCGCGATCGGCCACGTCGAAGATCCGGGAGAGCTCGTCGATTTCCTGGTAGAGCAGATCCATGTTCCACAGCGCATCGCGGCTGCCATAGACATCCTTGGTATCCTGGCGGGTGGTGCAGACGCCGGGAGAGAGATAGCCGGGGATGCCGAGCGTCTCGAGGTCCTCGCGCTTGATCACCTTGCTCTCCGGGCCAAGCAGCAATGGCAATTGCGCGGCCACGAAGTCGGGGCTTTCGGCCAGCACCGCCTCGAGGCTGGGCTGTTCGACGGTAAGGAGCTTGACCTTGGCATTGGCCGCTTCGAGCTCGGGCAGCACCTTGCTCGGCCAGAAGGCGGTGGCCACCATGTGGTCTTCAAGCCCGAGCAGCAGCATGATCTCGGCGCTGTTCTGCCCCAGGGCGACGGCGCGTTCGGGTGCCTTGTCGAAGGTGACGGAGACGCCGCAATTGTCCAGCGTCAGGGGATAGCTGGTCGAGGCGGCAAAGGCGGGAACTGTTCCCAGCGCCAGAACGAGACTGAGCAGCGCGGCGCCGGACTTGATAGGAAACATGAGATGGCCTTGGAAAGCGTTTTGCGAGGAGGGCCCGCGCGCGCCTTCTACGCCGGGGGGCGGCGTAAAACAAGACTGCATATGTCATGTTATGCTGGCCGAAGACCCGGCGGATGGTCAGGCGGCGAGGATGGTGTCGACCTCGGCGCGGCTGGGGGGCTGGCAACCTTTTTTGCCGCAATTGAGGCCGGCGACGACGGCGCCGAAGCGCAGCGTGGTGGCGAGGGCTTCGGCATCGAGCTGGCCCAGGGCGCCGGGCTTGAGCGCGCCGGTTTCGGAGAGCCAGGTGAGGATGCCCGCCATAAGGCTGTCGCCGGCGCCCACCGTGTCGCCGAAAACCGGCGGCGCATAGATGGCGGCCCTGGCTTCGGCCCGACGCGAAAAGGCGCGCGAGCCGTGTTCGCCCAGGGTGACGACGACCAGCTCGCAATTGGGCCGGTCGAGCAATTTTGCAGCGTAATGCTCGATGCTGAGCTCGGGCGCGAGCCAGGCGTGGTCTTCCTCGGAGAGCTTGATCAGATGGGCGAGATCGAGAAATTGCGACAGGCGGCGGCGATAGCCGTCCTCGTCATCGACCAGCTTGTCGCGGACATTGATGTCAAAGGAGATGGTGGCGCCCCGGCCGATGGCGGCGCGGACAATGTCCAGCCAGACCAGGGCGTCTTCCTCTAGGATCGGGCAGAAGCCGCCGACCTGGTAGAGGGCAATGGATTGCGGCAGGGCCCTAAGCAGGCCGTCGCGGGTGAAGGCGCGGTCGGCACCACGCTCGAACACGTAGGAGGCCTGCATCTTGTCATTGAAACTGACGATGGCCTTGGTGGTCGGGGCGGCGACGCGCTCGGTTAGCAGCACCGACACCTTGGCTTCGGCCAGAGGTGCGAGCAGGAGGTCGCCGTGCTCGTCCTGGCTGATAGGGCAGAGAAAGCCGGTGTCATTGCCCAGCTTGGCCAGCGCAATGGCGCAGTTGAACGGGGAGCCGCCGGCATGGGCGACGCGTTCGGCGCCGGGCGCTGCCGAGACCGGCACCAGATCAATCAGGCTCTCGCCGCCGACAACGAACATGGTCTCTCCCCTAGAATGTGTCGGTGCTGCCATAGCACTTTAGTCGCATGAGTTTCCAGCCCGTCGCGATGGGTTGCCAGAGGGCCGATCCCGGCCGAAATCGGCCAAGTCATGCGGAGTTAAGCGTTGACCCACCGAACGGATAATGTTCAATCGGTCCAGTGGATTGCCGTCTCGGGGAGAGGGATGGCCCATAGGGAAAGAAGGGAGGCTCTCAATTGCAAGGGCTCGCCGCGCTGGTCCGGGTGATCAGCGCCATCAACTGGCTCGTGGGCCAGGTCTTGTCTTGGCTCGCACTGGCGTGCGTGTTCGTCTGTTTCAGCGTCGTGGTGCAACGCTATTTCTTTCATAGCTCGACCCTATGGATGCAGGATCTCTATGTGTGGCTGGCCGGTGCCATGTTCACCGGGGTGGCCGGCTTCGCACTGCTGCGCAACGACCATGTGCGCGTCGACATCTTCTATCGCCCCGCCTCTGTGCGGCGCCGGGCTATTTCCGACCTGATCGGGGTGGTGCTGTTCCTGATCCCCTTCATGGTCGTGGTGTGGACCTATACGTTCCCGGCCGTCAGGCGCTCCTGGGGCTTTTATGAGGCCTCGTCCAATATCGGGGGTATGCCGGGACTGTTCATCCTCAAGACCTTCATCCTGGTATTCGCCGTGCTGGTCGGCCTGCAGGGGCTGGCCATGGCCGCGCGCTCCATCCTAGTGCTGGCCGGGCGCGAGGCGCTGTTGCCGCCCGATCTGCGCTACGAAACCGATGAGGAAAAGCCGCAAGCGGCCGGAGGAACTGCCTGATGGATCCCGTCCTTATTGGGGAAATTCTCGCCGCGCTGATGTTTTTCGGCATTATCGGCGTGTTGATGCTGGGCTTTCCGGTGGCGTTTTCGCTGGCCGGCACGGCGCTGATCTTCGGTCTCGTCGGCTGGTGGCTGGGCGTCTATGACCCATCCAATTTCGGCTCCTTGGCCGGACGCTATATCGGGCTGATGACCAATGAAGTGCTGGTGGCGGTACCGCTCTTCATCTTCATGGGCGTGGTGCTGGAGCGCTCGGGCATTGCCGAGCAATTGCTGCTGACCATGGGCAAGCTGTTCGGCAATCTGCGCGGCGGACTGGGGCTTTCGGTGGTGGTGGTGGGGGCGCTGCTGGCGGCATCGACCGGCGTGGTCGGCGCCACCGTGGTCACCATGGGGCTGATCTCGCTGCCGGCCATGCTGCGTGCCGGCTATGATCCGAAACTGGCCACCGGCGTCATCTGCGCCTCGGGCACGCTGGGGCAGATCATTCCGCCCTCCACCGTTCTCATCTTCATGGGTGACATGCTTTCGGGCATCAATGCCCAGGTGCAGATGTCGAAGGGCAATTTCGCGCCGGAGCCGGTTTCGGTCGGGGCGCTGTTTGCCGGCGCCATCATTCCGGGCCTGCTGCTGGTGGGGCTCTATATTCTCTACATCATCTTCAAGGCGATCACCGATCCCAAATCCTGCCCGGCGACGCCGGTGCCGGAGGCAGAAAAGCAGCACCTCGCCCGGGAGATCGTGACGGCGCTGGTGCCGCCGCTGCTGTTGATCGTGGCGGTGCTGGGCTCGATCCTGGCGGGCGTCGCCACGCCGACCGAAGCGGCATCGGTGGGCTCGATCGGTGCACTGATCCTGGCGCTGCTCCGTCGCCGGCTCGATTTCGGCGTGCTCAAGCAGGCGGTGATCTCGACGGCGACGATCACCTCGATGGTGTTCATCATCCTGTTTGGCGCGGCGGTGTTCTCCATCGTCTTCCGCATGATGGGCGGCGACAATCTCGTGCACGAATTCCTCTCGTCCATGCCGGGCGGGGCGGTGGGCGCGCTGATCATCGTCATGCTGATCATGTTCCTGCTCGGCTTCATCCTCGACACCTTCGAGATCATCTTCATCGTCATCCCGATCACTGCCCCGGTGCTGCTGGCGCTGGACGTGAACCCGATCTGGCTGGGGGTGATGGTGGGCGTGAACCTGCAGACCAGCTTTTTGACGCCGCCCTTCGGCTTCTCGCTGTTCTATCTGCGCGGCGTGGCGCCCAGAAGCGTCTCGACCGGCATGATCTATCGCGGGGCGGTGCCCTTCGTGATCCTGCAGCTCGTGGCGCTGGTCTTGCTGTTCATGTTCCCGGACCTGATCACCTGGCTGCCCAAGATGATCTATGGCTGAGCACGGCCTCGGCGCCGAAGAACAAAAAACCGGCGGAGCGATCCGCCGGTTTTTTCTGGGGTTGGAGCCATCACGGGTGGTCGGGGACGTTCAGCGGCCGGCGACGCACCGTGCCATGGATGGCGGCGGCAGGGTGGTTTGCTGCATGCGCCGAAAACCAACCAAACAAAAACCCCGCGGCAGCGACCGCGGGGTTGGCGTAAGCCGGTGGGCCGGGATTATTCGTATTTGATGTATTTTTCGCGGGCGGCAAGGAAGGGCATGTCGGTGCCTTCGGTGCGCTGGCGCAAGAGGTTGAAGGCGGTGACGAAGCTCTCGGCCACTTCCTTGGTGAGGGCGTCGCCGCCGTCGCGGATTTCGGCGATCAGTTCCATCGACGCCTTGGCGCCGGCCTCGAGAATTTCCTCGGGGAATTGCCGCACATTGACGCCGTGCTCGGTGACCAGCGCGTTGAGGGCGCGGGGATCGTTGGCATACATGTCGGAGGCCACGTCGTCATAGGAGGCCTGGGCGCACATCTTGACGATTTCCTGCAGGTCTTCGGGCAGCGCCTGGAACTTGGCCTTGTCGACGACGATTTCGGTGGCCAGGCCCGGCTCGACGAAGCTGGGGAAGTAGTAGTTCTTGGCGATCTGGTAGAAGCCCAGCGCCAGGTCGTTATAGGGGCCGACGAATTCGGCGGCGTCGAGCGTGCCCGATTGCAGCGCGGCGAAGATTTCGCCGGCGGCCAGGTTGGTGACGGATGCCCCGAGCTTGGCCCAGACCTGGCCGCCCAGGCCCGGGGTACGGAAGCGCAGGCCCTGGATATCGGCAACGCCGGTCAATTCGTTGCGGAACCAGCCGCCGGCCTGAGTGCCGGTGTCGCCCGAGAGGAAACCCTGCAGGCCGAACTGGTCGTAGATCTTGTCCCAGAGTTCCTGCCCGCCCAGATAGCGGACCCAGGCGGTGAGCTCGCGGCTGGTCATGCCGTAGGGCACGCCGGTGAAGAAGCTGAGGCCCTGGCTCTTGTTCTGCCAGTAATAGGGGGTGCCGTGGCTCATTTCGGCGGAGCCATCGATTACGGCATCGAGCGCCTGCAGACCCGGAACCATTTCACCGGCGGCGTAGAGCTGCACGGTCAGTCGGCCACCGGAGGCGCGGGTGATGCGGTCGGCGAGGTTCTGAGCGCCGACCCCCAGGCCCGGGAAATTCTTGGGCCAGGTGGTGACCATGCGCCAGGTGATATTGCCCTGGGCAATGGCGGGTGCGGCCAGAGTGGTTGCCGCCGCCGCGCCGATGGTGGCCACCGAAGCCTGCTTGAAGAATTCGCGTCTTTTCATTCATTTCCTCCTGAAAATGCGCCGCCGGGCGACGCATGCAGCGCGGCTCCCTCTCCCTGGGACACGCTGGTCCCGATCAAGAAAGCAATCGTGGCGGCTGCTGTCCAGCATCTTGTTTGTTCGCCTCGACTTTTTACCGGTCCGCACCAGCACAGGAATTATTTCGTCGCTGCGGGATGAAAGCTCGGGCTGTGGTGTTGATACTGGTGAAGCGCGCGCATGCGGCTTCCCAGACAGGAGATTTCGAAATGCAGTTCCGTTCGCTTCTCGCCGGCGCCGCGGCGCTCGCGCTGTTCGCCGTGCCAGCCTTTGCCGCAGACTTTCTCGGCGGGCAGGTCAAAGCCACCGACATCGGTGGCAAGATGGTGCTGACCGACGCCAATGGCATGAGCCTTTACACCTTCGACAAGGACACCAAGGGTGACGGCAAGAGCGTGTGCAATGATGATTGCGCCGCCAAGTGGCCGCCGCTCTTCGCCGACGACAATGCCGCCCCCGAGGGCGATTTCACCGTCGTGACCCGCGACGATGGCACCAAGATGTGGGCGTATAAGGGGTGGCCACTTTACTATTGGTACGAGGATGCGGCTGCCGGCGACATCAAGGGTGACGGCGTGGGTGGCGTCTGGCATCTTGCGGTCGAATAAGGCGTAGACGTTCCAGGACCGTTCGGCGTGGTCGATTTTCTCGATGAGCTCGAAGCCAATGTACCGGCCCTGCGCCGGTATGCGCGGGCGCTCACCCGCGATATCGATCGCGCCGACGACCTGGTGCAGGATTGCCTGGAGCGCGCCATCGGCCGTCGTGGGCTGTTCCAGCCACGTGGGCCGCTGCGCCCCTGGCTCTTCACCATTCTCACCAATTTGCATCGCAACAGCCGGCGCGAGGCGCGACGGCATGGCACCGTGCTCGATCTCGATGCGGTGGCTGAACCGGCAATCCCGGCCCCGCAGCCCGGTCATATGGCGCTGGCGGAGCTGGCGCGCGCCATCGACACCCTGCCACTCGATCAAAAGGAAGCCTTGCTGCTCGTGACTCTCGAAGGCCTTGCCTATGCCGAAGCCGCCGCCATTCTGGGCATCCCCACGGGCACGCTGATGAGCCGGTTGGGCCGTGCCCGTGCCAGCCTCAGGACCATGACCGGCACGCCGGCCGAGCCGCATTTGAGGACGGTCAAATGAGTACGCCCGATCGCGACCGGCTGATGGCCTATATCGACAACGAGCTCGACCCCGCAGGGCGTGCGGCGGTGGAGGCCGATGCCGCCGCCATGATCGAGATTGCCGCCCTGCAACGGCAGGCCGACGCCATCCGCACGCTGTTTGCCCCTGCCGCAGCCGAGCCGGTGCCGGCGCGGCTCGATCCGCATCGGCTGGCGCTGGTGCGCAATCGGCAGCGGGTGCAGGCGGTGGGGCGTGCCGCTATGATCGTCGCTGTGCTGGGCGTCGGCATTGCCGCCGGCTGGATGCTGCGGCCGAGCGGCGAGGCGCCGGCGCTTTACGACCGGCTGATCGCCAATGCCGTCAGTGCTCACACCGTCTATGTGGCCGAGCAGCGTCATGCGGTGGAGGTTTCGGGCAGCGAGAGCGAGCATTTGTCCAACTGGCTGTCAAACCGGCTGGCCAGCAAGCTGGCCATGCCCGATCTTTCGGCAGAGGGGCTGAGTTTTCTGGGTGGGCGGCTGCTGCCGGCGCCGGAAGTGGCGGGCGGACGGGCGGCGCAACTGATGTATGAGGACGCGGCGGGCGAGCGGCTGACGCTTTATATAACACCATCGAACGGGGTGGGTGGGCCGGCGCTGGATACAGTGCGCTTCGGCGTCGATACGGCTGTCTATTGGGCCGACGATATCTTCACCTGCACCCTGGTGGGGCCGCAACCGCCCGAGGCGATGCAGGCGGTTCTGACCAGCGTGGCGGCGCAGTTGAGTCCTGGCCAAAGCCAGCGTGGCTACCGCGATCTCTGAAAACCTCTCCCTTTGGAGGAGGGGTGGGGGCGCGGCGCTGGGTAGGGGGTCATCCAAGATGCAGCCCGCCCCATCGTCACCACCGGGTTCGACCCGGTGGTCCACAAGATACCGTGCCGCTGGATTGCCCGGTCAAGCCGGGCAATGACGATCGGGGGATAACCAGAGACGCAGGCCCTAGTCCCGTACCGGCGCATTCCGTGCCGGCAGGTCATTGGAATAGATGTTGTGCCGGCCGACATTGAGGATGTCGCGCTCGCCGCACAGGGCCATGGTGGTGTCGAGTTCCTTGCGGATGATTTCGAGCACGCGGGTGACGCCGGCCTCGCCGCCGGCACCCAGACCATAGAGCATGGGGCGGCCGATGAAGGTGGATTTGGCGCCATAGGCCACGGCCTTGAGCACGTCTTGGCCGGAGCGGATGCCGCTATCGAGATAGACCTCGGTCTTGTGGCCGACCCGGTCGACGATTTCGGGCAGGACGCGAATGGTAGAGGGCGCGCCATCGAGCTGGCGGCCGCCATGGTTGGAGACGACGATGGCGTCGGCGCCATTGTCGATGGCGGCTTGTGCATCGTCGGCATCGAGCACGCCCTTGACGATGACCGGGCCGCCGAAACGCTCCTTGATCCAGCGCACGTCGCCCCAGTTGAGGGTGGGATCGAACTGGCTGGCGGTCCAGGAGGAGAGCGAAGCCAGGTCGTGATCACCGCTCACATGGCCGACGATATTGCGGAAGGTGTGGCGCTGGGTGCCGAGCATGCGCAGGCACCAGAGCGGATGCTGCATCATCTGCCAGACCGAATAGGGGGTGATCTTGGGCGGGGTGGAAAGGCCGTTCTTGATGTCCTTGTGGCGCTGACCCAGGATCTGCAGGTCCATGGTGAGGACCAGGGCCGAGCATTTTGCGGCCTTGGCCCGGTCGATCAGGCGATTGATGAAGTCGCGATCGCGCATGACATAGAGCTGGAACCAGAAAGGAGCGTCGGTGTTCTCGGCCACGTCCTCGATGGAGCAGACACTCATGGTGGAGAGGGTGAAGGGAATGCCGAATTTGTGGGCGGCGCGCGCTGCCTTGATCTCACCGTCGGCGGTCTGCATGCCGCCCGTCGCCGCCGGGGCGATGGCCACCGGCATGGTGATGGACTTGCCCAGCATGTCGACCTTGAGATTGCGACCTTCGAGGTTCACCGCCACGCGCTGGTTGAGCAGGATCTTCTGGAAGTCGCTTTCGTTGTCGCGATAGGTGCTCTCGGTATAGGAGCCGCTATCGGCATATTCAAAGAACATCTTGGGGACGCGCCGGCGCGCCAGGCGCTGCATTTCCGCGACGGTCAGGACCTTGTCGATGGCAGGCATTTTCGGCACTCCGGCTGATGGTCTGTCTGCCCTAGCAACTAACATGTTAGTCGTCAATGTGAGTTGAGAGCAGGGCTGAGGTGAGCAAAATGCGGGGTGCGGGGACGGAACGCATCAGCCCATGCACAAGTTGAAAGAGCGACGGGCAGCACGCCCGCCCCTTTCAACCAGCGTCAGGACAAAGTCCCATGAAAACCCCGTCCATAGATCTCAAAGCCAATGCCAAGTCCGCTGTGATCGACGTGCTCAATGCCCGTCTCGCCGACGCCATCGACCTGGCGCTGATCACCAAGCAGGCGCATTGGAACCTCAAGGGCCCCAATTTCATCGCCGTGCACGAAATGCTCGATCCGATGCGCGCCGCCATCGACAATCATGTCGACATCATCGCCGAGCGCATTGCCCAGCTCGACGGCATTGCACTGGGCACCAGCCAGGTGGTGGCCAAGGCGACCAAACTCGCCGCCTATCCCACCGATATCCGCGAGAGCACCGAGCATCTGGCGGCGCTGGCCGAACGCTATGCGGCCCTCGCCAATCAGGTGCGCGAGGATATCGACACCACCGATGAGGCCGGCGATGCCGATGCCGCCGATATCCTCACCGCCTTTTCGCGCGAGCTCGACAAGAATCTGTGGTTCATCAAGTCGCATCTCGAATAGAATCTATGTTGGGTCGGGGGTGCCTGGTGGCGTCCCCGCCGCTCTTATGTCCGCTGCTGTCCTATGCCTGCTTTTTGGGTTTGTAGGAAATATCGCAGCCAATGCGCACGAAAGTAGGAGTTCAGCCTAATTTTCGTGCATGATGCGTAGAATTTATGCAGAATGGCGTAAATCTCTGCGGAAAAGTCCTATTTTTCCTATAGCTATTTCCTGCCTTTCCTATAGATTTTCCACAAAGTCCAACTTTGGCGCTTGCTCGCAGTTTGGAACTATGCAAATGTGCCCTGGTTAGGGCAGCTATTCTGTCCTATCTGACGCGTCGCCCCGCTCTCCGCGGCCAGCGCGCACGCTGGTTCGGCTGGACCATTCGTCGAGAATGGAAACGAACAGGCGGGGCTCAGAGCCCGAATTATGAGCGGCCATTTGGATGCAGTGCCGCTCCCCGTTAAAATGGCTGAAGCGCTCACCCGAGCCGTACGAAAACAGTACGACCCGCTTGGATTGCTGACCGCCAGAGGAAAGGATGCATCCGAGAGCCGGTGAACCGGCAGCAACAGGATGCGCACGCGACTTTAATTGCCCCCTGCGAGGGCGCCGAACAGAACGAGGTTGAGCCATGGCACACGAACGGACCGGACTTTCCGCCGAGACGGAACCAGTCGCCAGCAAAACCCTCATTCTCAATGGCAAGCGTGTTACCGGCCGCCCGGCGGCGCAGGGTCTTTATAACCCCGCCAACGAACACGATGCCTGCGGCATCGGCATGATCGCCAATATCAAGAACCTGGCCAGCCACGAAGTGGTCGAAAAGGGTCTCGAAATCCTCGAGAACCTGGAACATCGCGGCGCGGTGGGCGCCGACCCGCTGATGGGCGACGGCGCCGGCATTCTGGTGCAGACCCCGCACGCCTTCTTCAAGAAGGTGCTGCCGTTCGATCTGCCCGAAAAGCACCACTACGCCGTGGTCATGATCTTTTATCCCAATATTGAAGGCCTGCGCGACCGCTGCGCCGATGTGGTGCGGCGTTGCCTCAGCCAGGAGGGCCTCGCCCTGTTGGGCGAGCGCATCGTGCCCACCAATAATGGCAAGCTCAGCCGGGGGGTGATCGCCACCCAGCCGGTGATCGAGCAGATGATCATCGCCCGCCCCGAGGGCCTGACGCTCGACGAGTTCGAGCGCAAGCTCCTGATCGTGCGCAAGGTGATCTCCAACACCGTCTATAAGGAAGTGCCCGAGAGCGATGGAGATAACGGCTTTTACGTCGTCTCCATGTCGGCGCGGACGCTGGTCTATAAGGGCATGTTCCTGGCCGATCAGCTGGGCAGCTTCTACCATGACCTGCACGATGCCGATTTCGAAAGCGCCATTGCGCTGGTGCACCAGCGCTTCTCGACCAATACCTTCCCCTCCTGGAAGCTGGCCCACCCCTATCGCATGACCACCCACAATGGTGAGATCAACACCATCCGTGGCAACGTCAACTGGATGGCGGCGCGGCAGGCCTCGGTGCATTCGCGCTATTTCGGCGAGGATATTTCCAAGATCTGGCCGATCTCCTATGAGGGCCAGTCCGACACCGCCTGCTTCGACAACGCGCTCGAATTCCTCGTGCGTGGCGGCTATCCGCTGCCGCATGCGGCGATGATGCTGATCCCGGAAGCCTGGGCCGGCAATCCGCTGATGGATGAAAAGCGCCGCGCCTTCTACCAGTATCATGCCTCGCTGATGGAGCCCTGGGACGGTCCGGCCGCCATGTCGCTCAGCGATGGTCGCTATGTCGTGGCCACACTCGACCGCAATGGCCTGCGTCCGGCGCGCTATCTCGTCACCAAGGAAGGCCATGTGGTGCTGGCCTCGGAATCGGGTGTGCTCAACATTCCGGACGAGGACATTGTCGAGCGCTGGCGCCTGCAGCCCGGCCGCATGCTGCTGATCGATCTCGAACAGGGCCGCATCATCTCCGACGACGAGATCAAGGCGACGCTGGCGACCGCCAACCCCTATGCCGACTGGCTGGCCCGCACGCAGATCGTGCTGGAAGACCTGCCAGCCGTGCCGCCGCGTGCGCCCGAAGCCACCGAAGCGCTGCTCGACCGGCTGCAGGCCTTTGCCTATACGCAGGAAGACATCAAGCTGTTGATGGCACCCATGGCCACCACCGGCCAGGAAGCCGTGGGCTCGATGGGCACCGATACGCCGATCTCGGCGCTCTCGGACAAGGCCAAGCTGCTCTATACCTATTTCAAGCAGAACTTCGCGCAGGTGACCAACCCGCCCATCGACCCGATCCGTGAGGAATCGGTGATGAGCCTGGTCTCCTTCATCGGGCCGCGGCCGAACCTGTTCGATCTCGAGGGCCTCTCGACGGTCAAGAGGCTGGAAGTGCGCCAGCCGATCCTGACCAATGAGGATCTCGAAAAGATCCGCGGCATCGGCGACATCGAGAGCAACCAGTTCAAGACCAAGACGCTCGACATCACCTATCCCGCCGAGCACGGCGCCGAGGGGATGGAAGCGGCGATCGAGGCGCTTTGCCAGGCCGCCGAGGAAGCGGTGCGGGGCGAATACAATATCATCATCCTCTCCGACCGCCTGGTGGCGGCCGACCGGCTGGATATTCCGACGCTCCTGGCGCTTGCCGCCGTGCATCATCACCTGATCCGCAAGGGCTTGCGCACCTCGACGGGTCTGGTGGTCGAAACCGGTGAAGCCCGCGAAATCCATCATTTCGCGATGCTGGCCGGCTATGGCGCCGAAGCGATCAACCCCTATCTTGCCTTCGAGGCACTGCAGTCGCTGCATGCCGAGGGCAACTATCCAGAGGAAGTGTCGGCCGACGAGGTCGTCTACCGCTATATCAAGAGCGTCGGTAAGGGCCTGCTCAAGGTCATGTCCAAGATGGGCATTTCGACCTACCAGTCCTATTGCGGCGCGCAGATCTTCGATGCGGTGGGGCTCTCCTCGGACTTCGTCAACAAGTACTTCTTCGGCACTGCCACCACGATCGAAGGTGTGGGTCTCAAGGAAGTGGCCGAGGAAACCGTGCGCCGCCACAACCTGGCCTTCGGCGATGATGCCGTGCTGCGCAAGCAGCTCGATGTCGGCGGCGAATATGCCTACCGCATTCGTGGCGAAAAGCATGCCTGGTCGCCCGACGTGGTGGCCGATCTGCAGCATGCCGTGCGCACTTTCGAAGAAAGCCCGGAAAATGCCCAGGACCGCTATAACAGCTTTGCGGCGCGGGTGAATTCGGGCGAGAACGGCTATCTGGCCATTCGCCATCTGTTCGACATCCGCCCCATCGGCCCGGCCGTGGCGCTGGAGGAGGTCGAGCCGGCCGCCGACATCGTTAAGCGTTTCGTCACCGGCGCGATGAGCTTCGGCTCGATCTCCCGAGAGGCGCATACGACGCTGGCCATTGCCATGAACCGGATCGGCGGCAAGTCCAATACCGGCGAAGGCGGTGAGGAGCCCGATCGCTATAAGCCCCTGCCCGACGGCTCGCGCAATCCGCTGCGCTCGGCCATCAAGCAGGTCGCTTCCGGCCGCTTTGGCGTCACCACCGAATATCTGGTCAATTCCGACCAGATCCAGATCAAGGTCGCGCAGGGTGCCAAGCCCGGCGAAGGCGGTCAGCTGCCTGGCCACAAGGTCGACTGGATCGTCGCCAAGACCCGTCACTCGACGCCCGGCGTGGGCCTGATTTCGCCCCCGCCGCACCACGACATCTATTCGATCGAAGATCTGGCGCAGCTGATCTACGATCTCAAGAACGTCAATGAGCAGGCCGATATCTCGGTCAAGCTGGTGTCGGAAGTCGGTGTCGGAACGGTTGCGGCCGGCGTCGCCAAGGCGCGCGCCGATCACATCACCATCTCCGGCTATGACGGCGGCACCGGCGCTTCGCCTCTGACCTCGCTCAAGCATGCCGGCGGCCCGTGGGAAATCGGCCTGGCCGAAACCCACCAGACGCTGGTGCTCAACAGGCTCAGGTCGCGCGTAAAGCTGCAGGTCGATGGCGGTCTCAAGACCGGCCGTGACGTGCTGATCGGCGCGCTGCTCGGTGCCGACGAATTTGGCTTTTCGACGGCGCCGCTGATC
This sequence comes from Devosia sp. 63-57, assembly GCF_001899045.1. Lineage (NCBI taxonomy): Bacteria > Pseudomonadati > Pseudomonadota > Alphaproteobacteria > Hyphomicrobiales > Devosiaceae > Devosia > Devosia sp. 63-57. The sequence goes on from NZ_MKUY01000004.1 coordinate 74,842, forward strand.
GCGGCGGGCTGCATCATGATGCGCAAGTGCCATCTCAACACCTGCCCGGTTGGCGTCGCCACCCAGGACCCGGTGCTGCGCAAGCGCTTCAAGGGTACGCCCGAGCATGTCATCAATTACTTCTTCTTCATCGCCGAGGAACTGCGTGGCCTGATGGCATCGCTGGGTGCCCGCACCCTCAACGAGATCATCGGCCGTTCGGACCTCCTCGATCAGCGGAAGCTCGACGATCACTGGAAGGGCCAGGGCATCGACCTCGCCAAGGTGTTCTACAAGCCCGAGCCGCTGGGTGGTGATACGCTCTATCACTCCGAGAGGCAGGACCATCACCTGGAAAGCGTGCTCGACCGCAAGCTGGTCGAACTGGCGGCCCCGGCGCTGGAAAACGGCACCCCGGTGCAGTTCGAGCTGCCCATTCGCAGCCGCGACCGCTCGGCAGGCGCCATGCTGTCAGGTGCCTTGGCCAAGAAATATGGCCATGAGGGCCTGCCCGACGACACCATTGCCATCACCCTGCGCGGCACGGCCGGACAGGCGTTTGGCGCGTTCCTGGCCAAGGGCATCTCGATCGACATGATCGGCGACGCCAATGACTATGTGGGCAAGGGGCTTTCGGGTGGCCGCATCGTGGTGCGTCCCTCGGACACGGTCGGGTTCGATCCCAATCGGTCGATCATCGTCGGCAATACCGTGCTCTATGGTGCCATTGCCGGTGAATGCTATTTCCGTGGCATTGCCGGGGAACGCTTCGCGGTGCGCAATTCGGGCGCCATCGCGGTGGTCGAGGGCACGGGCGATCATGGCTGCGAATACATGACCGGGGGCCTTGTCGTGGTCATCGGCCAGACCGGCCGCAACTTCGCGGCGGGGATGAGCGGCGGCGTCGCCTATGTGCTGGATGAAGACGGGACCTTCCGGTCGCGCTGCAACCTGGCCATGGTCGATCTCGAACCGGTGCAGGAAGAAGAAGAGCTGATGCAGAAGCTCCACCACCATGGTGGGGACCTCGAATGGCATGGCCGTGTCGACATTTCGGGCGACATGACCAAGCATGACGATGAGCGCCTGCACCAGCTGATCAGCAATCACCTGCACTATACCGGCTCGAGCAAGGCCAAGCACATCCTTGAAAACTGGGTCGAGATGCGGCCCAAATTCGTCAAGGTCATGCCGGTCGAATATCGCCGCGCCATCCTCGAGATGGAAAAGAAGCGCGCTTCGGGCGCCGTGGCGGCGGCAGAGTGATGATGCAGCTTTACGGCAACCTTGGCTCGGGCAACGTCCTCAAGGTCAAGTACATCGCCGACGCCACCGGACGGCCCTTTGTTCTGCATGAGATCGCGTCGCGCTCCGGTGCGACGCAGACGCCGGACTTCCTCAAGCTCAACCCTGCCGGGCAGATGCCGGTGGTGGTGCTGGAGGACGGCCGGCCGCTGGCCCAGTCCAACGCCATCCTGCGCTATCTGGCGCAGGGGACGCGCTTCCTGCCCGTCGACCCGTATCTGGCGGCCAAGGTGGACGAGTGGCTGTTCTGGGAACAGTATAGTCACGAGCCGACCGTGGCGGTGGCGCGGGCCCGCGTCGTCTATGACGGGCAGGCTATTGCCGATCTCGACCCAAGCCTTGTGGCCAGGGGAAACAAGGCGCTCGACCTGATGGAACAGGCGCTGACGGGTCGAAAATGGCTGGTGGGCGAGACCATGACGATCGCCGATATCGCCTTGCTCGCCTATACGCGCCAGGCGCCACAGGGCGGCTTCGATCTTGCCAAGCGCCCGGCAGTGCTGGCCTGGATAAAAGCCTCGGAACAAGAACTTGGACTGCCGTCCTTCCGGACGGAAAACTAGGAGGAAAGCATGGGTAAGGTTACAGGCTTTCTCGAAATCGATCGTGAGGAACCGCGCTATCAGCCGGCTTCGGACCGCATTCGTCACTTTGGCGAATTCACCATTCCGTTGCGCGAAGCGCAGGTGGTGGACCAGGCCGCCCGCTGCATGGATTGCGGCGTGCCCTTCTGTCATGGCGATACTGGTTGCCCCGTGCACAACCAGATCCCGGACTGGAACGACCTCGTCTACAACAATGACTGGGAAGAAGCGGCGCGCAATCTGCACTCGACCAATAACTTCCCCGAATTCACCGGCCGCATCTGCCCGGCGCCCTGCGAGGAAGCCTGCACGCTGAACCTCGAGGACGTGCCGGTCGCCATCAAGACCGTCGAGCAGGCCATTGCCGACAAGGCCATCAGGTCCGGCTGGATCAAGCCGCAGGCGCCGGCGCACAAGACCGGCAAGCGCGTCGCCATTATCGGCTCCGGCCCGGCCGGTCTCGCCGCGGCCCAGCAATTGGCGCGCGCCGGCCATGACGTGCATGTCTATGAGCGCGAGCCCAAGGCCGGTGGCCTGCTGCGCTATGGCATTCCCGACTTCAAGATGGAAAAGGATCATATCGACTTCCGCGTCTCGCAGATGGAAGCCGAAGGCGTCACCTTCCACTATGGCGTCAATGTCGGGTTCACCACGCCGCTGTCCACGCTGCAGGCCGAGCATGATGCCGTGCTGCTGGCCGGTGGGGCGGAAAAGCCGCGCGCCGTCGATGTCGAGGGCAATAGTTTCGATGGCGTGCATTACGCCATGCCATTCCTGATCCAGCAGAACCGCCGCGTCGGTGGCGAGGATGTGTCGGGCGAGTTCCAGCTTTCGGCCGCCGGCAAGCATGTCGTGGTGGTGGGCGGTGGTGATACCGCCTCGGACTGCGTCGGCACATCGTTCCGTCAGGGCGCCATTGCGGTGACCCAACTCGACGTGCGCCCCATGCCGCCCGAGCTCGAGAACAAGCTGACCAACTGGCCCAACTGGGCGGTCAAGATGCGCACCTCGTCCAGCCAGGCCGAAGGCGCCATCCGTGAATTCTCCGCCGGCACCATGAAGATCCTCGGCAATGCCAAGGGTCATGTGACCGGGGTGGAATGCGCCAGGGTCGACCGCAAGCGCCAGGCCATCGAGGGCAGCGAGTTCGTCATCAAGGCCGATCTCGTGCTCTTCGCCATCGGTTTTGCCGGTCCGCTTCAGGACGGCATGCTGAGCGAGCTCGGCGCCGATCTCGACAAGCGTGGCAATCTCTTTGCCGATACGTTCACCTACAAGACCTCGGTCGACAAGGTCTATGCTGCCGGCGATATGCGCCGGGGCCAGTCACTGGTGGTCTGGGCCATCCGCGAAGGCCGCCAGGCCGCCCGTGCCATCGACAAGGACCTGATGGGCAAGACCGACCTGCCGCGCTGACGCGAGGTTTTGAAGCAGACAAATGGGCCTCTCCCGGATCGGGGGAGGCCCATTTGTTTGGGGGAAGCGGAATAGGGCTCGAAATTAGGTCATGCGTCAGCTCGGCGGCTGGTCTCAATCCTGTTTGCGGCTCATGTCGATCATGCGCTCGACGGCCTGGCGGGCGGGGCCGATGATGTCGGGGGGGATGGTGACTTCCTCGCTCATGGTGTGGAGCGACCACAGCACGTTTTCGAGATTGATGCGTTTCATGTGCGGGCAGATATTGCAGCCGCGCAGGAAGTCGACGCCGGTGGTTTCGGAGGCGACATTGTCTGACATCGAACACTCGGTGACCATGACGACGCGGGCCGGCCTCGTGGACTTGACCCAGTCGATCATTGCCGCGGTAGAGCCGGCGAAATCGACCGCGTCGATCACCTCGGGCGGGCATTCGGGATGGGCGATGATCTTGGCCGTCGGATAGGCGTGGCGCAGCTCGGAAATGTCGTCTGCGGTGAAGGTTTCGTGCACCTCGCAGGCGCCGGCCCAGGTGATGATCTTCTTGTGAGTTTTCTTGGCGGTGTTCTTGGCCAGATATTGGTCGGGGATCATCATCACCGTGTCGCCCTCGACGCGATTGACAATGTCGAGCGCGTTGGAGGAGGTGCAGCACACATCGGTAACCGCCTTCACCGCGGCCGAGGTGTTGACATAGGTCACCACCGGCACGCCGGGATAGCGGGCGCGCATGGCCATGACGTCCTCGGCGGTAATGGATTCCGAGAGCGAACAGCCGGCGCGGCTATCGGGGATCAGCACCGTCTTTTCCGGGTTCAGCATTTTGGAGGTTTCGGCCATGAAGTGCACGCCGCACTGCACGATGACCGACTGGCGGACCTTGGTGGCCTCAATGGCCAATTGCAGGCTGTCGCCTACCACATCGGCGACGCCGTGATAGATTTGTGGCGTCTGGTAATTGTGCGCCAGGATGACGGCATCCTTCTCCTTCTTGAGCCGGTTGATCTGAAAGATCAGCGGCGCATAGAAGGGCCATTCGACGCCCGGAATCTTGTCCTTGACCCGATCGAAGATCTTGTCGGTGGCGCGCTCCACGGCCTTGGAATAGCCGAGATCGAAATGATCGGCGAGAATAGCGCGGGCGTCCGCGAGCGGGGTTACCGCATTGATCATCTGCACCATCGGGGCCTCCCACGCTCAACGCCGGGAACCTAGGGATTATTGGCTTTCAATTCAATGAATGGCCTTGCAGGAAAGTGACGAGACGCCTAACGCTGGGGCCAGTTTCTTCCTGCCGAGGACCAGTTCATGCCGCAAGACGCCAATGCCATTCGCTCTATCCTCTCGCTGGCGCCGGTCGTGCCCGTCATCATTCTCGACGATGTCGCCCAGGCCCGTCCCCTGGCAGAGGCCCTGGTGGCCGGCGGCCTGCCGGTGCTGGAAGTGACGCTGCGCACCCCCAATGCGCTCAAGGTGATGGAAGAAATGGCCAAGGTCACCGGCGCGATTGTCGGCTCCGGCACGGTGCGCAATGCCGCACATATGAAAGCCTCGGTGGATGCCGGCTGTCGCTTCATGGTGTCGCCGGGCGCTTCGCCGCGCCTGCTCGACGCGGCCGAAGACGTGGCCATCCCGCTCCTGCCGGGGATCGGCACCCCGACCGAGGCCATGGCTGCGGCTGAGCGTGGCTATAGCTTCCTCAAATTCTTCCCGGCCGAAGCGCTGGGCGGCGCGCCGGTGCTCAAGGCTTTCGCCTCGCCGCTGCCCGATATCACCTTCTGCCCCACCGGCGGCATCGATCCGGCCAAGGCCAAGACCTATCTCGGCCTGCCCAATGTCATCTGCGTCGGCGGCTCCTGGATCATGCCGGCCGATGCGCTGGCCTCCGGCGATTTCGCCCGCATCGAGAGCCTGGCGCGCGAAGCCAGCCTGCTCAAGGGCTGAGGTCTTTTGGTTTTTGAGTGTCGAGCGCCCTTGGGGTTTTGGCCCCGGGGGCGCTTTTTTGTGCTGGCTGTCGATCACCGCAATGGTGCCGATTTCGCCGGGGATGAAATCGGGCTAGGGTCCGATAAAATGCAATGCAAGGTTCGTCCGTGACCGCTCTTGTCGACCCCCATGGCCCAAAACTCGCCGTAACGCCCAACAATCCGGTGCCCGAAGGGGTGCGGGTGGGCTTTTTCACCACCTCCGACAAGTTGCGCCTGCGCTATGCGATCTGGCCGAAATCGGCGGGGCCGCATCGGGGGACGGTGTGCCTGGTGCAGGGACGCACCGAATATATCGAGAAATATTTCGAGACGGTGGCCGATTTCCGGGCGCGGGGCTTTGCCGTGGCTACTTTCGACTGGCGTGGACAGGGCGGGTCGGAGCGGCTGATCGGCAATCCGACGCTGGGTTATGTCGACAAGTTCGACGATTACTGGACCGATTTGCGCTGTTTCCACGCCGAGATCCTGCTGCCCGATTGCCCGCCGCCCTTTTATCTCGTCGGCCATTCCATGGGCGGGCTGGCGAGCCTTTATGCGGCGACGCGCGACCGGATGATGTTCGATCGGGTGTTCCTGTCGGCGCCGATGGTGAGCCTTTACAAGATGGAACAGGCCATGAAGCGCTGGGCCCTGTTCGCCGAAATGGCGAGCTTTGTGGGGCTTGGAAAAGTGCCGGTGGCGCGCAGGGGCGACCGGCGGCCGGACGAGGCGATGTTCGTCAACAATCCACTGACCTCGGACGTGCTGCGCTACAACCGCATGGTCGAAACCATCCGCGCCGATGACGGGCTTTATCTGGGCTCGCCGACGCTGCGCTGGCTGGCGGCCTCGATGCGGGCCATGGCGGATGCCGCCCATGACAATTTTCCGGCGACGCTCAAAATTCCGCTTTTGATGCTGGCGGCGGCGCGCGACGAGATCGTCTCCACCCCCGCCATTGAGGCGCTGGGCCTGCGGCTGCGCACCGGGCGGCACATGGTGATCCCCGGCGCCCGGCACGAAATGTTTATGGAGAGTGACGTCATTCGCGGCCAGGTGCTGGCCGCGTTTGACGCCTTCATCACCGACCAGACGCGGGGTTAGAGCGTCTAGTTGGGTTCTGGCGCGACAAATGCAACGCGCACCACGCCGCCCTCGTGTCGAGCCCGAGGGCGTAACGGTGGATGGGGAACGCCGTGCGACACGAAGCGCCGAGCTGCGCTGCCGCTCGTGTGGGATCAGAGATCAAGACCATATGCGATAGCCCGCCCTTCAAGGGGGCGGGAGGCGAAAGCGACCAGAGGTCCACCTTAGGGTGATATCACCTAGCTCAGCGCTGCTGCCAGATAGGGCAGGCTGAGGTCCATGCGGTAGTCGACGCCCGAATGGTTGTCGGGAAATTCCTCGTAGCGATGGACGATGCCCTGCTGGTCGAGCAAGCGATGCAGGCGGCGGGTGCCATAGAGGATGTTGTACTGATCCTCGGTGCCGCATTCGAGATAGAAGCCCTTGAGCGTGCCAATGGCGGCGGCCTGGGTTTCGGCCATGCGCACCGGGTCCCATTTGAGCCAATTGGCCCAGCGGTCCTCGATCAGCTCGCAGGTGTCATTGGTCACCGGCAGGCGCAGGCCGAGAAAGGTTTCGGGGTTCGGATCGGGATCGAAGCTGGCGGCCTGGGCGAGGATCATCAGCAGCATGGTGTCCTTGCCGTCAAGCTTGGGTTTTGCCTCGAAGGCGCTCATCCAGGCTTCGATGGAATAGTTGAATTTGGCCAGTGCCCGCAGGGTGTTGGGGAATTCGGGCAGGTAAAGGTTCTCGAAGCCCGCATCGCCGGAATGGCTGGCGGCAGCCGACCAGATATCGGGATGGCGCATGGCGTGGATCAGCGCGCCGAAGCCGCCCGAGCTCTTGCCGAAGACGCCGCGCCGACCGCTGCCGCCGCAGCCGAACTTCTGCTCGACTTCCGCAAGCATCTCGGTGGTGAGGAAATCCTCCCAGTTTCCGAGCACCGGGCTGTTCACATATTGATTGCCGCCCAGCCGCGAGAAGCAATCGGGGAAGGCGACGACGACGGGCGCCATCTTGCCCTCGCCGATCAGCCGATCGAGCCGCTCGGGCACGTTCTCGCCAAAGGCCTTCCAGGCGGTGTGGGCGGGACCGCCGGCAGTATAGCCGACGAGATCGACGAGGAGCGGCAGGTCCCGTCCGTCGTGACCATGGGGCACATAGACATCGACGATGCGCGTGGTCGGATCGCCCAGCAGATTGCCCTTGAGGGCCTGGCTCTCAACCATGAGGCGATGGACGGTTCCGGCAGGATGGCTGGTGCGGCGCATGATGGCTCCGTTGGTCGGGATGTTCACTGCCCAGACTTGGGCCGGGTGCGCGGAAATGGCAAGGGTCGAGGTGGAGCGATGCTCCAAATGTCAAAGACTACTCGGCGGCGCCGCGGTGGTCGATGAGGGCGTCGGGGCCGTTGGGATCGCCGGGGGCGGTTTCGCAGCCGAGATCGGGGAAGGCGGCGATGCGCTGGTTGCGGAAATCGGTGCGCAGGACGATGAGGCCGCGCTCCTCGAACCAGGTCAGCAAGCGCCGGGCGCGGCTGGCCGAATGGGTGCCGTAGAGGCGGGCCAAGGTGGCGTCGGACGGGCAGGGTGCGCCGGTGAGCGCGGCCTGGGCGATGACGAGGAACACGCCCTGCACGTCATCGGTCAGCGTTTCCGAGAGGGCGAGGGCCTGTTGCCAGCCGTCGGAGCTGGCGATTTCCTCATCGGGCGCCACACGGGCGACGGCCAGCAGGCGCTTGAAGGCCGGCAAAGCCGGTGGCTCGCCGGGCACGCGGCGGATGCGGCAGCGCACGAGGAAATCCTGATAGAGCACGGCCGTGGTGCGGAAGCCGGCATCGGGGTCGCTCAGCAGTTCAGCCATCACCGCCTGGATCTGCGCCTCGCGCTCAGCCTCGTCGATTTCCGGGAACAGCGAGGCAGGCTCGTCGGGTGCTTCGGCGCGCGCCTTGGCGCGGGCTTCGGCCACCTGGGCGAGCAGTTCATTGGTCGAGGGCGGCGGTGGCGGCGGCGGGCGGCGCACGACGGGGCGGGCCAGTTCGTCCGGCTCCATGGTGAAGATGAGGTCGGCGGCATCAACAGGCGCCTCGGGCAGCGGGGTCAGCTTGGGGCTGGTCGAGCGGGCCGAGGTTTCCACCGTGCCGATGGTGATCGGCAGTGGTCGGCGCGATATAGCCGGCCCCAGGGCGACGAAATGGCCGCGCTGCAGGTCGCGGAACTGCTCGGCCTGGCGCCGATCCATGCCCAGAAGATCGGCGGCACGGGCCATGTCGATATCGAGGAAGGTGCGGCCCATGAGGAAGTTCGACGCCTCGGCGGCGACGTTCTTGGCCAGCTTGGCGAGGCGCTGTGTAGCAATGACGCCCGCCAGACCGCGCTTGCGGCCGCGACACATGAGGTTGGTCATGGCCCCAAGCGAGAGTTTGCGGGCTTCGTCGGAGACTTCGCCGGCAGCGGCCGGGGCGAAGAGCTGGGCTTCGTCCACCACCACCAGCACCGGATACCAATAATCGCGATCGGCATCGAACATGCCGCCGAGAAAAGCGGCGGCGGCGCGCATCTGCTGCTCGACGTCGAGGCCTTCGAGATTGAGCACGACAGAGACGCGGTGCTGGCGCACGCGGGCGGCGATGCGAGTGAGTTCGTTCTCGGTGCGGGCGGCGTCGACGACCAGATGGCCGTATTTGTCGGCGAGGGTTACGAAATCGCCCTCGGGATCGACCACGCATTGCTGCACCCAGGGGGCAGACTGTTCGAGCAGGCGCCGCAGCAAGTGGGATTTGCCGGAACCGGAATTGCCCTGCACCAGGAGACGGGTGGCCAGCAGTTCCTCGAGGTCGAGCGAGGCCGGGCCCTTGCCCTGGCTTGCGCCCATGTCGATGGCTACCTGCATTCCTTCTCCGGCCGGCGCTTGGCGCCCATCACGATCACTGGCTTCTGCCTAGCACAGAGGGGAGGCGATTCGGCCAGAACTCGTGCGCCATCCACAAGCCTCAGGCCAGCGCCTGTGGCTTGCGTGCAATGAAGAACACTGCCGCCACGCCACCCGGATGCCAGCGATGGACGATCTGGAACCCGGCCTTGCGTTGCATCTTTTCGAGGCCATTGCCGGAAAAGAAGCTCAATTGCGGCAGTTTGCCCAGCGCCCGGCCCAGCGGGGCGATCGGCATGAGCACGGCCAGGGGGCTCCAGCCCATACAGGCGGTGCTGGTGACCAGATAGCCGCCCGGCTTGAGCATGGCGAAACTCTTGTCGATCGCCGCCTGCGGATCGGCCAGGAGATGCAGGATCGAATGGCCCATCACCATGTCATAGCGCTCCCGCTCGACCGGCAGGCTGGCAATATCGCCCTGAGCAAAATCCACATTGGTGATCCCGGCCTTCTCCGCCTTGGCGTGGGCGATGGCGATCATGTTCTCGGAAAAATCCACTGCCCTGATATGGCCGACATAGGGGGCATGGCGCAGCGCCGTCGAGCCGGTGCCGCAGCCGAATTCGAAGATCTCCATGTCCGGACGGAACAGCGCGCGTGTTGCCTCGATCTTGCGCTCATAGGCGGCCTGATTGGCGATGGGGGAAGCGGCATAGCGCTCGGCCATATTGTTCCAGAATGCGGTGCTTGCGGCCATGTCTTGTGTGCTCCTTCGCCAACGGGGCCAAGATAGAGCCGGGTCGTGAACAAGAAAATTGCATAAATAGGCAGTTACGATATGCATTAATGCATGAAAATGCGCGGCATGGATTTTGACTGGAACCTGGTGCGGGCCTTTATGGCCACGGTGGAGGCCGGCTCGCTCTCGGCGGCCGCACGGCAATTGGGACTGGCGCAGCCGACGCTGGGTCGGCAGGTGGCGGCGCTTGAGGTCGCGTTGGGGGTGACGCTGTTCGAGCGGCCGGGGCGCGCCCTGGTGCTGACCGAGGCCGGGCGGTTGCTGGTCGAGCATGCGCGGAGCATGGGGGAAGCCGCCGATGGCCTGACGCTGGCGGCGGCGGGACAGTCGCAGGCCATGGATGGGGTGGTCCGCGTCACCGCCATCGAGCTCTATGCCGCCCATGTGCTGCCGCCCTTCCTGGCGCTGATGGAGGAGCGGGCGCCAAAGCTCAGGGTGGAACTGATTGCCGCCGACGCGGTGCAGGATCTGGTGCGGCGTGAGGCCGATATCGCCATTCGCCATGGCCGCCCGGACCAGGATGGGCTGGTGGCGCGCCGCTGCGCCGACACGCGGGCCCGGCTTTATGCGGCGCCCAGCTATTTCGAGCACTTCGGGCGGCCCCGCAATGGCGAGGAGCTGGCCTGGGGCCGGTTGATCGGCTTTATCGGTGACGATGGCGAGATGCTGGCCGAGCTCAACCGGCGGGGCGCCAAAATGGGGCCGGAGAATTGTCGGCCATTCACCAATAGCGGCTCGGTCGGTTGGGAATGGGTGCGGCGCGGCATGGGCATGGCGCTGATGCTGGAAAAGGTGGCCGAGGCCACGCCGGGCGTAGAATTGGTCTGGCCGGAAATGGAGCCGGTGCCCATTCCGGTCTGGCTGGTCACCCATCGTGAAATCCACACCAGTGCCCGCATCCGGCTGGTTTTTGACCTGCTGGCCGAGCATCTGGGGGCGTAGGCGTTTACGGACTGGATGATGTTGCCCGCTTCTCCACGCGGGACTTCAGTAGAGGGCTTGAGTGGGCGGCACACCCCCACCCAGCCTCCCCCTGAAGAAGGGGGAGGAGCCATATCGCGTTCTGGGCAAGGTCTAGCCACAAGCACGGGCCGAACTCCTTCCCTCTTGCGGGTGGGGGGCGAGGGAAGGGGCATCAGTGGCTCGCCAACAAACAAAAACGCGGCCCTTGCGGGCCGCGCCTTTTATCGTCAGGGGGAGGACGATTAGTTGACGGATTTGTCTTCGATCGAGGCAGTACCGCCATTGATCTGGATGGTGCGCGGCTTCTTGCTCTCGGGCAATTCGCGCTTCAGCTCCAGATGCAGCAGCCCGTTTTCGAGGCTGGCGCCATGAACCTCGACATAGTCGGCCAGCTGGAAACGCAGCTCGAAAGCGCGTTCGGCAATGCCGCGATGGAGGAATTCGCGCTTGCTGTCACCGGTTTCGGTGGGCTTGGCGCCCTTGATCACCAGGGAGTTTTCCTTGGTCTCGATGGCGATGTCGCCATTGGAGAAGCCGGCCACCGCGATGGAGATGCGATAGGCATCCTCGCCGGTGCGCTCGATATTATAGGGCGGGTAGGTCTTGGCTTCCTGGCCAACCAGGGTGTCCAGGCGATTGAACACGCGGTCAAAGCCGACAGTGGAGCGATAGAAGGGGGAAAAATCAAAGGTCTGCATAGTCACATTCTCCAATTGAGCAACGTGGGTCTGTTGGTCCCGGCCCCGATTTCGACATCTCCCTTGATCGGCGAAACTGTCTTTGCGGCACCGGTGTCCCCGGCTATCCGGCGGACCACACAGATGTAGGTGAGGCCGAATGCAGTTCAAGAGGGCCTGCTGGCGCAAAATTGCGCTGGCCGCTTCAGATGAACGCCAGATGAACAGATGCTTGCAGTCGCGTTCAGGTGCAGGGGGTTAGAACCGATCTCGTGAAGACGAGAGCGATCCCGATCTTCACGCCCCAATCGGTTTCGTCACCCGCCCCCCGCACGAAGCCGAACGGAAAACCAAGCCAGCATGTCCTTTCGACATGCTGGCTTTTTGTTTTGGGGGGCGGCGCCTCCTAGAACCGCACCAGCGTGTTGACGTCGACCGGCATTCCGGTGGCGAAGCTCTTGTTGGCGGCGATGCCGGTGAGGATGGAGAGGGCGCCATCGCGATGATTGGCGCCATAGCCGGGACGGGGGGTGGCGTCGCCGAAGATTTCCTCGAGCATGATCTTGTCGCCGCCGCCATGGCCGCCTTCGCCATGCTTGACCGGCACGACGCGTGGCTCGCCATGCAGTGGGAAGTGATAGAGTTTGACGCCCTTGGCTGCGCCTTCGGTTTCCGAGCCGGCACCGGCATTGATGTAGGAGTTTTCGTGTACCGTCAGCTCCAGCCGCCCCCCGGTGCCGTTGATGGCGACGTTGAAGCCTTCCCAGGGTGCATAGGCATAAAGCGAATAGGTCATCACCGCCTTGTTGCGATAGCGCACGATGACATTCATCGTGTCCTCGATGGAGATGCCGTCGCCAAAGACGTTCTGGTCGCGCTGATAGCCGTCTTCAGCCTCCGCGTCCCAGTAAAGCCCTTTCTGCACGGGATTGTCGGTGAGATCGATGGCGAAGGGATCATCCTTGGCCGCGGCGACGCCGGTGGTACGGGTATAGGGGGTAAAGACCCCGCGCTCTTCGGCATTGGCGCGGCCGTAGAATTTGAGATCACCCATGCCGAAGACGGTGTCGGGCTGGCTGCCGAGCCAGAAATTGACCAGGTCGAAATGGTGGGTCGACTTGTGCACCATGAGCCCGCCGGAATTGCGCTTGTCGCGGTGCCAGCGGCGGAAATAATCGGCGCCATGGCGGGTGTCGAGCAGCCATTCGAAATGCACCGAGGTGACCTTGCCGATGGCGCCCTCGGCGATGAGTTCGCGCAGGGCCGAATTGTGCGGGGCGTAGCGGTAGTTGAAGGTGACGCGCAGGTCGCGACCGGTGCGCGCCACCGCGTCGAGAATGGCCTGGCACTTTTCCGGATCGGTGGTCATCGGCTTTTCGGTGATGACGTCGCAGCCCAGTTCCATGGCGGCGATGATATATTGGTGGTGGGTGCGGTCGATCGAGGTGACGATCACCACGTCCGGCCGGGTTTCGGCGATCATGGTGGCGAAATCGGCGGCCCTGTAGGTGGGCACGGCGGTGCCGCCCAATTCCCCGGAGATGACGCGATTGGTGAAATCCATGCGCGCGGCATTGGTGTCGCACAGGGCGACGAGCCGCGACTGGTCGCGATGCGGTCCAAGGATCGCCTCGTAGAACATGCGGGCGCGGCCCCCGGTGCCCACGAGCGCGTAGGTCTTGGTCATTGCAGTGTCTCCGGTCTGGGTCTGACAGATGGCCGGCCCAGGCGGGCGGCATTGATCCGAAATCTACCATACAAGATTGCGGAAATGTACTGTTGTTTCTACAATTCGTGCGATGCTGTGGCAGCGTACAGTTGCGCGGCCGGCAAAAATCCGCTGGACAGGTTGATCTGTCGGTGGTCGGCGTCGGCGGAGGGCACAAGCGAGGGCATATGACACCAGTTCAGCAAACCAGTCCCGAGACCATGGCCATGCGGCTGGTTCACGCCCTGCGCGACGACATTGTCACCATGGCGCTCAAGCCCGGCGACGTCATTTCAGAAAGCGACATTGCCGGCCGCTTCGGCGTGTCACGCCAGCCGGTGCGCGAGGCCTTTATCCGCCTGGCCCAGCAGGGGTTGCTGTTGATCCGTCCCAAGCGCGCCACGGTGATCAAGAAGATTTCCCCCGACGGGGTGCGGCAGAGCCGTTTCATCCGCGAAAGCATCGAGGTCGAGATCATCCGGCGGGTCGCCAGCGCCCCCGATCAGGCTGTGCATGACACCATCGCCGCGATGATCGCCGAACAGGAAGAGGCCGCCCGCGCCGACGATACCCGGCGCTTTCACGCGCTGGACGAGTTGTTCCACCGCACGCTCGCCCGCCTGGCCGGCGTCGAATATGCCTGGCAGTTGGTGGACGACCACAAGATCCAGCTCGATCGGGTGCGCTATCTGACGCTGGGGGTGTCGTCCAAGCAGCGCGCCATCGCCGAACACAAGCTGATCGCCGATGCCATCGCCAAATCCGATCCCATCGCGGCAGAAGCGGCCATGCGGGACCATCTGGCCCGCGCCGAAACTTTGCTCAGCCAGACGATCGAGGATTTTCCGGACTTTTTTGAATAGGAGCGGGCGGTCAGGTGGGCCGGCGTGTCAGCCGATGACTTCGGCGGTGAAGCGGTAGCGTCCGAGGGCGCCCGGGCCGAGGGTTTCGGCATAGGGGCGTTCGCTGAGATCATCGGAGCCACCGACTTCGGCAGCGGTGCCGCGCCAGGGTTCGAGGCAGACAAAGCCGGCGCCAGGCTTGGACCAGATGGCGAAATTGGGCAGGTTTTCCCAGGAGAAGCGCAGGGCTGGGCCGGTTTCGGGGCCATAGCGCAAGCCGGCACCGGCCCCTTGCGGGAAGATCATGGCATCGTCGCGGAAAAGGCTGTGGTCGAGCGTCAGCAGGCCGTGGTCGAAAGGCGAAGGCAATTGCTCGGGGACAACGAGACCGCCGGAAAGCCGGTGCAAAGCGGGGTCGGACTGGTTGTCCAGTGCGATGCGGTGCGGCTGGCCTGCGGCGCCGGGCAGCGGCCAGGCAAAGGCGGGGTGAAAGCCGATGCCGAAGGGCATGGGACGATGGTCGCGATTGGTGACCTCGGCGGTGACGCTGACGCTGCGGCCATGGACGCGATGTTCGACATCGAGACGGAAATCGAAGGGATAGAGGGCGCGACTGGCTTCGGAGGCCTCCAGCCGATAGATGCAGCGGTCGGATTCTTCCACAACAAGGGTGAAATTGCTGCGGCGGGCGAAGCCGTGCTGGCTCATCTGGTAGCGTTCGCCCTCAATGGTCACCGTGTCGTTGGGCGCCTTGCCGACCATGGGGAAGAGAATGGGCGAGCGGCCAGTCCAGTAGCTGGCGTCGCCATGCCAGAGCCAGTGGCGGCCGTCGCGGGTCTGGATCGACTGCATCTCGGCGCCCAAGGCAGCGATATCGACGGTGAGCTCGCCATTGCCGATCCGGGTCAGTTGCATGGCGTCTCTCCGGACGATTCGTTTCTGAACGTGGCGGAGCCTAAACCCATATCCGGCCGGTGAGAACCACCGAGTACGCCTTGTCGTGAACGGTGTCTGAACGCGGCGCGCCGAATAGGCCTTGCCGGGCATTGGCGCAACCGGCTATCGCCAAAGCCATGAGCCTGCCGCCGCTGCCGCCCTTGCCGATTGATACTGCCCTGCCGGCGCTGGCCGAGGCGCTGGCGAGCCATGGCAGTGCGGTGCTGGTGGCGCAGCCGGGCGCCGGCAAGACCACGCGCGTGCCCCTGGCGCTGCTCGGCGCACCCTGGCGGGGCGATGGACGCATCATCGTGCTCGAACCGCGCCGGCTGGCCGCACGCGCCGCCGCCCGGCAGATGGCGAAGCTTCTGGGCGAAGAGGTGGGGCAGACGGTCGGTTATCGCGTGCGCATGGAAACCCGGGTCTCGGCGCGTACGCGCATTGAAATCGTCACCGAGGGGGTGTTTACCCGGCTGATCCTCGATGACCCGGAGCTGAGCGGGATCGCGGCGGTGGTGTTCGACGAATTTCACGAACGCAGCCTCGATGGCGATCTGGGCCTGGCGCTGGCGCTCGACGCCAAGGCGCTGCGCGAGGATCTGCGCCTATTGGTGATGTCGGCGACCATTGACGGGGCGCGGGTGGCGCAATTGCTCGATGCCGCGCCGGTGATCGATAGTCCGGGCCGGACATTTCCGGTCGAGACCTTTTATGCCGAGCCCGATCCGTTGCAGCGGCTCGAGGACCAAGTGGCCGTGGCGGCATTGCGGGCACTGCGCGAGCATGAGGGCTCGATGCTGGTGTTTCTGCCGGGGCAGGGGGAGATCACCCGCGTGGCCGAACGGCTTTCTGCGCAATTGCCCGGCACTATCGATCTCGCCCCGCTCTATGGCCAGCTCAGTCCCGCCGAACAGGACCGCGCCATCCAGCCAGCGCCGGAGGGGCGGCGCAAGGTGGTGCTCGCGACGTCGATCGCCGAAACCTCGCTGACCATCGAGGGCGTGCGGATCGTGCTCGATAGCGGCTTTCGTCGGGTGCCGGTCTATGAGCCGGCGACAGGGCTGACCACCTTAGCCACGGTGCGGGTGTCGCGCGCGGGTGCCGATCAGCGCCGCGGCCGCGCTGGGCGCACCAGTCCGGGCGTTTGTATACGCCTCTGGAACGAGGGGCAGACGGCGGCTTTGTCGGCCTTCGACACCCCCGAAATCCTCGCCGCCGATCTGCCGGGGCTGATGCTCGACCTAGCGGCCTGGGGCGTGTCCGACCCGGACACGCTGCGCTTTCTCGATCCGCCACCGGCCCCGGCCTGGGCTGAGGCCAGGGCACTGCTGACCCGGCTCGATGCCGTGGATGCGTTTGGGCATCTGACGGCGGCGGGCAGGGGGCTGGCGCAGATGCCGCTGCATCCTCGGCTGGCTCATATGGTGATGGCCGGAGCCGAGGATGGCGATGCGCGTGGCGCGGCGGAACTGGCGGTGCTGATCGGCGAGCGGGGATTAGGGGGCGATGATGTCGACCTGGCGCGCCGGCTCGACCGGTTTCGCAATGAGCGCGGCAAGCGGGCCGAGGAGGCGCGGGCGCTGGCTGGACGCTGGGCACGCATGGCGGGCGGCGCCACGGGCGAGGCATTGCCGGCGGGGCAGCATCTGGCACGGGCTTTCCCCGATCGGGTGGCGCAATCGGCGGGCGCGCGGGGACGGTTTCGGCTGGCCAATGGCCGGCAGGCGCAGCTGGACGAGGGCCATGGGCTGGCGGGGTCGCCGTTCATCGTGGTGGCCGATCTTACCGGCAGTGCCACGCAGGGCCGCATCCGCTCGGCGGTGGCGCTGGATGGCGACGACCTCGAAACCCTGTTCGTGGCGCATATCGAAAGCCGCACAGTGCTGGCCTTCGACGCCGCCACCGGCTCGGTGCGGGCGCGGCGGCAGAGGCGGCTCGACGCCCTGCGGCTGGCGGACGACACGGCGCCGGTAAGCGACTTTGAGGCGGCGGCGCAATTGCTGGCCGAAGCGGCGCTCAAACGGCCGGAAACGCTGCCCTGGAGCAAGGAGCAGAAGGCGTTGCGGGCCCGCGCCAGTTTCCTGCAGCAGACGCTGGGCGGGGACTGGCCCGATCTCTCGGACGCGGCGCTGGCGACTGATACGGCTTGGCTGGTGCCTCATATTGTGGGCGAGACAAAACTTTCGGCGATTTCAGCCGAGCATCTGGGTATGGCGTTGGATGCGCTATTGCCTTGGGCGAAGCGGCAGGAGATCGAAAAGCTGCTGCCCAGTCATTTCCATGCGCCGTCGGGCAGCCACCTGCCGATCGACTATGCCGCCGAAAACGGTCCGGCGCTGGAGATCCGGGTGCAGGAGTTGTTCGGGCTCGACCGGCATCCGAGCATCGCCAATGGCAAGGTGCCGCTGTTGTTGATCCTATTGTCGCCGGCGCATCGGCCGATCCAGACGACGCGCGACCTGCCCGGCTTCTGGCGCGGCAGCTGGAAGGATGTCGCCAAGGATCTGAAGGGGCGCTATCCCCGCCACCCCTGGCCCGATGACCCGCTGGCGGCCCCGGCCACCAGCCGGGCCAAGCCGCGCGGAACTTGAGGCGGTGGCAGACCTGCTAAGGGCCCTCGGGTCAATCCCGAGGGCGGCTTTGTGGCGCTGAAAGGTCGCGGCGGGCCTAAAGCACCTTGCTGACTTCCAAAAGGCCGGGGCGTTTTTCGTTGGCGGCGGTGATGGCGGCTTCGCCGCCGAGGACGACGACATGGCCGTGTTTGGCAACCGCGTCGAGAGCGTCGGCCAGAGCGAGGAAATCCGCGCGGCTGGTGCCGAGGATTTCGTCGCGGCGGCGTTGGCGGAGGGCATCGGTGGTGCCGGTCAACAGGCGCCACATGGCGGAATAGCCCTTGGCATCGACGAATTCCGGCCGGTCGAGATCGCCGAAGACGCCGATGATCGAGCGGGTGAGGTCGGTTTCGCCGATCTCGGCCCTGAGAGCCTTGGCCGCGCCGTCATAGACGTCGAGGGTCTTGAGCAGGTTGGGGTCGCGATAGGAGAGGAAGGCGAAATTGCCCGAGGTGAGGTCGAAACGGCTCGACCCGCCATAGGCGCCGCCCTGCACGCGCACCTTGTCCCAGAGATAGGTGGTGTTGAGCAGGCGCAGTGCCACACTGGTGGCGGCGCTGAGTTCGATGCCGAGCGCCTTGAGATTGGCGCCCTTGCCCACATAATTGACCTGGGCCGGGATGATCAGACCTTCATTGCGCGGGGCAAAGGCGTGGCTCCAGTCGGCGTCGGGCAGCGCTGCATCAGGCAGGCCCGAAACGAAGCCGGCGATTTCCCCCTGGGCCCGCGGCCATAGCGCCTCGTCGGCGGTGACGTTGACCACCATGCGGGTGCGGTTGAACAGGCGGTCGCGGATGGTGCGGAGCGTGGCTTCGACCGCGGGCCAGTCGCTGTCGATGGTCTTGACCAGGGTCTTGAGGAACTGCCCATAGGAGACGCCGCCCAGCTGTTCGGCCACCCAGCTGGCTTCGGTCAGACCGGCCTTGAGGCGGGTATCGACAATGCCATTGCCGCCGGGAACGAGGCGAGCCTCGAAGCCGGCTTTTTCCTCGAGCGCCATCTGCTTGAAGCGCTCGCGATTGCCCAATTGAGCGTCGAGCAGCACATCGCCCATGATCTCCAGCATGGCGCCGAATTTGTCGGGCACGGCCTTGCCGGAGAGGAAGAACCACGCGGCGGTGCCGCTGCCATCCTGTTTGGTGGCGAGAGCGCGATGCTGGGCGATGCCGCCGGTGGTGCGGCCGATGCGCTGGGTGAGGGAGACGAAATCTTCCTTGCCGGTGCCGGTCTGCAAGAGGGCGCGGCCGAAGAGCGGCAGATAGGGCAGGAGGGCCTTGTCGAGCACGCGCAGGTCAAAGCCGATGTCGAGGTAGAGAATGCCGAGGGTCGGCAGCGGGTGGTAGAGCATGCGGACGCCGCCCACCCGACTTTCCTCGGTGGGGATGGTACGGATGTCGCGGTCGAGATCGGCCAGGGTCAGCGTCGGGATCTTGGCCAGATCCTCGGGCTTGTCGACTTCTTCCTGCAGGGCTTTCAGCCGTTCGGTGCGCGCGATCACCGCATCGATGGCGGTGTCGTCGAGGGTTTCGCGCATGGCCGCGAGCTTTTCGGTTTCCTCGCGCGCCTCGCGGGCGCCCTGCTCGGGATCGGCCTGCAAGAGGCTGGTGAGGCGATGCGGATTGTCGAGGAAGAGGCGGCGGATTTCCTTTTCGAAATGACCTTTGCCGGCCTTGTCCTTGAGCGCGTCGAGCGCGGCTTCGAACTGCAGCGGCGCCAGGGGGTCGCCGCCATGCAGCCAATTGCCGAGGGCTGAGAACATGTAGCTCATGCCGCGCGGATAGGAGCCGGTATTCTGCTCGCGCAGGTTGAATTCGAAGGTGTTGATCGCCGCTTCCCGCTGTTCGGCGGAAAAGCCGGTTTCGGCCAGTTCGGCCAGGGTCTCGAGCACCAGTTTCTCAACCTTTTCGGCGTCGGCGGGATCGATGCCCTTGAGGCCGAAGCCACCCATGGGCTGGCGCAGAAAGGTGGAGATGCCGCCGCCGATCATGCCTTCGCCCAGCCCGCTTTCGGTGAGTTTCTTGCGCAGGGGTGCGGCGGGATTGCCGGCGAGCAGGTAGCTCAGCATGCCGTGGCTGAGCACTTCCTCGCGGCCTTGCGGCGGCTCGAGCATCCAATTGACCGAGACCATGCCGTCACGGCGCTTGTCGGGGTCGATATCGCCGGCATAGGTGCCGCTGACCTGGCGCGGGGCGTTCCAGCGCGGCTGCAGCTTGACCTCGGCATCGACGGGGATGGGCTCAAAGCGGCTGAAATAGGCGTCAAGCAGCTCCAGGCGCTTGTCGGCGGGGTCATCGCCGGCAAAGACCACACGGGCATTGGACGGGTGGTAATAGGTCTGGTGGAAGCGCTTGAAGTCGGCAAAGGTCAATTCGGGAATAACCTTGGGATCGCCGCCCGAGCTCTTGCCATAGGTGGTGTCGGGAAAGAGGGCATTCTGGGTGAGGGTGTGCATCACCGAATCGGGCGAGGAATAGACACCCTTCATCTCATTGAAGACGACCCCCTTATAGACCAGCGGCGCGTCGCGGCTTTCCAGCTCATAGTGCCAGCCTTCCTGCTCGAAGGTGTCTTCGGTCAAAAGCGGAAACAGCACGGCGTCGAGATAGACATCGACGAGGTTGTAGAAGTCCTTGAGGTTCTGGCTGGCCACCGGATAGGCGGTCTTGTCCGGAAAGGTCATGGCGTTGAGGAAGGTGTGCATGGAGCCCTTCAGCAGCTCCACGAACGGTTTCTTCACCGGAAACTTGGCGCTGCCGCACAGGACCGAGTGCTCGAGAATATGGGCGATGCCGGTGGAATCCTCGGGTGGGGTCTTGAAGGTGATCCCAAACACCTTGTTCTCGTCGTCATTGACGAGGCTGAGCACCTCCGCCCCGGTCTTCTTGTGCCGGAAGAGCTGCGCCTGCGAATTGATCTCGGCGATGGTCTCGTCGCGGACGAGCTCGAAGGCAGGGTGGGACATTGACGGCTACTCTTCTTGATTTTCAGGCATCTAACCTAGGTGCACAAATGCGGCGTCGCTAGGGGCGATGTTCGATGCAGGTCGCGCAAGTTTGCCTGGGCGGTGCCAACGGGAGTGATCTGATCCCGACGCACGCCTGCAGAGGCTTGATTTGTGTACATTATAATGTACATTTAAGTTTCTGCGAAATCGGTCGCAGGCATCCGCGCTGATTGATTGAGTTTTACGGAGAATGAAAATGCGGAAGACCACATCAATCGGAGCTAATCCATGCATCTTGAGTGGGATGAAGCCAAGCGTCAGGCAAATCTGGAAAAGCGCGGTGTCGATCTTCTGATCGCTGCGTTAATTTTTGAGGGTGAAACACTGACCATTCCCGATCTCCGCCATGACTACGGCGAGGTTCGGTACAAGTCGGTCGGTTTTGTCGATGACGTTTGTTATGTCGTCATACACACCGAGCGAGATGAAGCGGTAAGGCTCATTTCTGCCTGGAAAGGAGGTCGACGTGACCGAGCAAAATATCAAGCGATCAACCCTCGCGGAAATCCGCGCGATGAAGGAGAGGGGTGAGATTCGACACAACCCAGACGCTCCAGAGGGCCCTGAATTGGGCGAAGAATTCTGGAAGCACGCTGTTCTGGTTCCTCCCAGATCATCTCCCACGTCTGTGCATCTCAAGCTCGATCCGGACGTGTTCGCGTTTTTCAAGCAGCAGGGCAAGGGGCACATCACCCGCATGCAGGATGTGCTCAAGGCCTATGTGAAGGCGCAGCAGGGCCGATGAGCGCTTCGCCGCGATGCTGACGCAAAGGGTGGGCAGGTTGGGGCGCTGCAGTTCGGAGGCCCCTATGCGCTATATTTGTCTTGCACTTGCCCTGGTGATTTCAACACCGACCCTGGCGCAGGAGCCGCCGAGCTATCAGGATGACCGCTCCTCTGGGGCAGCGTTGGTGCAGTCGCTCTACAATGCCATCAACCGCAAGGAATATCTGCGCGCCTGGTCCTATTATGGCGAGAACGCCGTGGCGCGGGCCGATGATGCCAAGGCTGCAGAAGATTACGAGGCGTTCAAGAAGGGCTATGCCGAGACCGAATTCGTGACGCTCTTGACCGGTGACGAGTCGCAGGAGGGGGCTGCTGGCAGCAGCTATTACACCTTGCCCGTCGCCATCGATGCGGTAGATGCGGCCGGCAAGCATAGCCAATTCGTCGGTTGCTATACGCTCAGGCTGGCCCAGCCGAGCATTCAGGATGCGCCGCCCTACCAGCCGCTGCATATCGAAAAGGGCGAGATGAAACCGGCCTCGGGCGCGCTTGACGCCATTCTGCCGGCGCGCTGCGAGGAGTAATTTGCTACCCGGCCTGGCGCCGGGCAGCAAAGGTTCAGACGCCGCCGCGGATTTCGGGCTTGACCTCGCGCTCATACCATTCGCCCAGCTGGGTCATCAGCGCCGGGAACAGGCTCTTGTGCTCGCTGGCGGCGACGTTATCAGCGATCTGTTCGGGCTTGGAGACGCCGGCGATCACGGTCGACACCTGGGGGTGGTCGAGAATCCAGCGCAGGGCGAACTGGCTCATCGGCAGGGCTTCGGGCGCCAGGCCTCTCAGTTCCTGCACCAGTTCGACGCCGCGCTCGAAGGGAATGCCGGAAAAGGTTTCGCCGACCGAGAAAGCGGCGCCGTCGCGATTGTAATTGCGGTGGTCGCTGGCCTCGAACCGCGTGGTCTTGTCGTATTTGCCACTCAGCAACCCGCTCGCCAGGGGCAGGCGGACGATGATGCCGACGTCGCGCTCGGCGGCCTTGGGCAGAAGCGTGGTGGCGGCGTCCTGACGGAACAGGTTGAAGATGATCTGCAGCGTCGCGCAGCCGGGCTGGTCGAGGCAGATCAGGCCCTCCTCTATGGTTTCGACGCTGGCGCCCCAATGGCGCACCACACCCTCGGCGCGGAGCTGGTCCATCCAGCCGAAAATGGCGCCTTCGCGCAGCACTTCGGTGGGGACGCAATGGAGCTGGGCGAGATCGAGGGTCTGGACGCCCAGGCGACGGGCCGACCCGAGGAGGCTCTCGCGTATGCCTTCGAAACTATAGGCATTGGGAAAGAGGCTGGAATCGCGGCCGACCTTGGTGGCGATGCGTATGCCCGGCTTGGCATGGGCGCCGATGCGGCTTTCCGAGAGGCCGCCGCCATAAACGTCAGCGGTGTCCCAGAAACTGATGCCGGCGGCCTCGGCCGCGTCGAGAATGGCGGTGGCGGTGTCGTCGCCCACCGGGCCGAAATCGCCACCGAGCTGCCAGCAGCCGAGGCCGATTTCGCTGACGTCATAACCGGTCTTGCCCAGTCGCCGCGTTTTCATTGCTTAGTCTCCATTGGGATGGCCGGTGCGCGCTCAGCCAGGGTAACGATCTGGTCCTCCGGTCCGATGACGCTGCGCCGGTGGGTAATGGCCAGGATCGTGACCGCATGGCGCAGGCTGCGCAGTTCCATCATGATCTCGGCTTCGGTGGTTTCGTCCAGTGCCGAACTGGCTTCGTCCAGAAACAGCACCTTGGGGCGGCCGTAAAGGGCCCGGGCGATGGATACACGCTGTCTTTCCCCACCCGAGAGTTTCAGGCCGCGTTCGCCCACCGTTGTGGCGAAGCCATCGGGGAGGGTTTCAATGAAGGACAGCACCGAGGCCTGGGCCGCCGCTTCGCGCATGCGGGCTTCGTCATAGGGGCGGCCGAGGACGATATTGGCAGAAAGGCTATCGTTGAGCAGCATGACGTCCTGCGGCACGACGCCCACCGCATCATACCAGCTGGTGCGGCTGATGGTTGAGAGATCGGTGCCGTCGACACGGATCGTGCCTTGGGTGGGTTCCAGCGTCTTGAGCGCCAGCTTGAACAGGGTGGATTTGCCCGAGCCGGTGGGCCCGGTGATGAAGGTGATGCGATCGGGCGCAGCGGTGAAGCTGACGCCCGCGAGAGTCTGGCGCTCGCCATAGCGGAAACCGACACTCTCGAACCCCAATCGTCCCTCGCGCACGACAAGCGCGGCATCGCCATGGCGGGCGGTGTCGTCGGGCGAGGACCACATGCGCGCAAAGGGCATGAAGCGGGCGGCGGCGCGCATCAATTCATCGATCGAGGTGCCGATCATCTCGAAAGGCTGGTTGAGCTGAATGAGGATCATGTTGATGAGGACGATGTCGCCGACGCTGATTTCGCCGGCGGCAAAGCGCGGCAGCAGTAGCGCATAGGTAATGGCCAACTGTGCCGCGAGGGCGCCGCCGAAAATGCCGGCGAGGAAGATGCGGCGGCTCGACCAGCCGATCCAGGAGGCGCGGGAAAGATTGGCCTTTTCGGCGAAGCGCTCGCTGATCCAGCGGTCGCCGTTGAAATAGCGCAGTGTCTCCATGGCATTGACGGCATTGCCGACGAAGCTGGAATTGTCCTGCTGCGCCTCGATGGCCTTGTCGAGCAGGGGGCGGGTCCAGCGATTGGCGAGGGCGGTAAGGCCAATGAAGAAGATGCCGTAGATAACGACGATGAGCATGAGCTCGGGGGTGATCACCGCGCCGAGCAGGGCAATGGCAAGAATGATCTGGGTGATGCCGGGGATAAAGACGATGATGGCCAGCTGCACCAGGGCATAGACGGCGTTTTCGCCCTGATTGCGGGCGGTCTGGATTTCGACCGGGTTGTGATCGATGAAAAAGCCGCCGGGCTTGCGCAAGAGAGTGGCAAAGAAGCTGGTGGCCGCGATGTAGTTGAGGTTTTCGGCGGCGATGATGGCGAGGTAATTGACCGAATAACCGGCAATGGTGGCGATGCCCCGCAAGAGTGCAAAGCCGATAAAGCCCATGAGAATGCCGGCCGGGAGATTGCCTGCTGCCAGCATGTCGACGAGGCGGGAGAAGACATAGGGCGTGACCACCGCCAGAATGGCGCTGACCAGGACCACCATGGCGATCCCGACCAGCATCCAGCGCTCCTGGCGCAGGAAGATGGCGTAGATCGACTTGAGCGGCGGCCAGATGGTTGACCAGTCCTTGGGCGTCATGGGGGAATCGCTCGTCAGGGAAAGGGCCTTGCACCATGCCGATCCCGCGCGTGAGGGTCAAATCCGGCCCCGCAATGGTATTGCTGCCAGCGGGTGGCAGGGTGAGTGGGGCAAGGTGAGAGGTAGGCGGCGCAACCGGATGCGGGTGCGCGCCGTTTCCGATTGCTGAGCGCGGGGTGTCATGGCCATCATCGAACGCAATCTCTATGTGCCTTCCATCGACGCCTGGGTCGACCCGGCGGAGCCGCGGCCGCGTGCCATCATCACCCATGGCCATGCCGACCATGCAAGATCGGGGCATGGCGCGGTGCTGGCGACGCCCGAGACCATCGCCATCATGAAGGTGCGCTATGGCGAGGATTGCGCCGGGCGGTTCGAGGCGCTGCGGTTTGGCGAGAACCTCGATATTGACGGCACAAAGGTGAGCCTTCATCCCGCCGGACATATTCTGGGTTCGGCGCAGGTGCGGCTCGAGCGCGGTGGCGAGCGGGTGGTGATAACAGGCGACTATAAGCGGCTGCCGGACCGCACGGCCGAGCGCTATGAGCCGGTGGCCTGCGATCTCCTGGTGACCGAGGCGACGTTCGGGCTGCCGGTGTTCCAGCATCCACGGGCAAGCGAGGAGATCGGTCGGCTGTTGAAATCGGTGGCGACGCAGCCGGAGCGCTGTCACCTCGTGGGGTCCTATGCGCTGGGCAAGGCGCAGCGGGTGATCGCCTTGTTGCGCGATGCCGGCTGGGACCGGCCGATCTATCTGCACGGGGCGATGATCCGGCTTTGTGCTCTTTATGAAGAACTGGGTGTGTCGCTGGGCGAATTGATCCCGGCTACCGGCATGCCCAAGGCGGCGATGGCGGGGCAGATCGTGATCGCACCGCCCTCGGCCATTCGCGACCGCTGGAGCCGACGCTTTCCCGATCCCGTGGTGTGCCAGGCCTCGGGCTGGATGAGCGTCAAGCAGCGGGCGCGTCAGGCGCTGGTGGAACTTCCGCTGGTAATTTCGGACCATTGCGACTGGGGCGAGCTCAATGCCTCCATCCTCGAAAGCGGCGCTTCGACCGTGTGGGTGACGCATGGTCGCGAGGATGCGCTGGTCTATTGGTGCCGCACCCAGGGCCTCGACGCGGAGCCGTTGGCTCTGCCGGGATTGGACGACGATGGCGGGGAGGGTGGCGAATGAAGCGCTTTGCCGACCTGCTGGAACTTCTCGCATTGACGCCATCGCGGACGCGCAAGATTGTAGCGCTGGCGCAGTATTTTGCCGAGGTGCCCGATCCCGATCGCGGGCTGGCGCTGGCGGTGCTGACCGGGGAAATGGACATCAGCAATGTCAAACCGGCGCTGCTCAAGGAAACGGTGCTGGCCGAGGTGGACGAGACGCTGTTTGCGCTGAGCTACGACTATGTCGGCGATCTCGGCGAGACCATCGCGTTGATCTGGCCCCACCACGGCGCGGGCGAGCTGCCGCGATTGCGCGATCTGGTGCAGTTGCTCAACACCACCAGCAAGGCGCAATTGCCCAAGGTGATTGGTGGGCTTTTGACGCAGGCGGCGATTCATGAGCGCTGGGCCCTGGTCAAGCTGGCCACCGGAGCCCTGCGCATCGGCGTATCGGCGCGACTGGCCAAGACGGCGCTGGCGCAGATGAGCGGGGTCGAGTTGCAGGCGATCGAGGAAGTCTGGCATGGGCTGAAGCCGCCCTATGAGGAACTGTTCGCCTGGCTGGAGGGCAAGGCGGAACGGCCAGAAATTGATCATACGGCGCGGTTTCATCCGCTGATGCTGTCCAACCCGATCGAGGACAAGGATTTCGAAAAGCTCGATCCCGCCGATTTCTCCGCCGAATGGAAATGGGACGGCATTCGGGTGCAATTGGTGCTGGGCAAGAACGGTGCTTCGCTGTTTTCGCGCACCGGCGACGATATTGCGGCGAGTTTTCCAGACGTCGTCGAGGCGGCGATGGGCCGGGCGGTGCTGGACGGGGAACTGCTGGTGGGGCACGACTTCGACGCCAGGAGTTTCAACGACCTGCAACAGCGGCTCAATCGCAAGGTGGCGTCGGGCAAGCAGATGAGCGAATTGCCGGCTTTCGTGCGGGTCTATGACATGCTGTTCGATGGCGATGAGGATATCCGGGCACTCGGCTGGCAGGACCGGCGAGCGCGGCTTGAAAACTGGTTTGCGGCCAATCCGCAGACCCGCATGGACCTGTCCGAAATATTGCCATTTGCCGACTGGGACGATCTCGGCCGTTTGCGCCGACAGGGGGCGGACGAGCACGGGCATGAGGGGGTGATGATCAAGCTCCGGACCGCTCCTTATGTGCCCGGGCGGCCGAAAGGCTTCTGGTACAAATGGAAGCGCGATCCCAATGTGGTGGACGCCGTGCTGATGTATGCCCAGCGTGGGCATGGCAAGCGCAGTTCCTATTATTCGGACTACACATTCGGCGTATGGAAGGGCAATGAGATCGTGCCGATCGGCAAGGCCTATTTCGGCTTTACCGACGAGGAGCTGAAACAGCTCGATCGCTGGATCCGCGCCAATACCACAGCGGCCTTCGGGCCGGTGCGTGAGGTGAAGAAGGAACTGGTCTTCGAGGTGGCGTTCGACAGCGCGCAAAAGAGCGGGCGGCATAAGTCGGGCGTGGCCCTGCGGTTTCCGCGCATCAACCGCATCCGCTGGGACAAGCCGGCGCAGCAGGCGGCGCGGCTCGAGGACATGGATGCATTTGTGGGGTAGCCCCCACCCAGCCTCCCCTGAAAGAGGGGGAGGGGCGGTTCGGCGAATTGGGAGAGACAGATGTCATCACGCAGCAATCATGCGCGTCTCGCGGCGCTGGAGCAGGAGATGGAGCACGCGGCGGCGGATTTCGATTTCGAGCGGGCGGCGACGCTGCGCGACGAGATTGCCCGGCTCAAGGGGGAGAATGGCGCCACGCAGGTGATCCTCGACGAGGGCAAGCCAGTCGAGGTTTCGGTGGGCCAACCACCGCCGGGGCAGATGGGATTGGGATCGGACAGTCCGGTGCGGCAACCGCCCAAGGGCTGGGTGAAGCCGAAAAAGCCGGACCTGATGACGAAAGGGAAGCCGCGGGGACGTTAGGTCCTGGCCATCAATAGTGATGGCGGCATTGGGCTATTTCCAGCCGGTCTTCCACCAGGCGATAGACAAGGCGGTGCTCGTCCGTAATGCGTCGCGACCACCAGCCGGAGAATTCGTGCTTCAACGCTTCGGGTTGCCCGATGCCTTCAAAGGGCGAGCGCTGGCAGTCCTTGATCAACGAATTGAGTTTCTTGATCACCTGTTTGTCGGTCGCCTGCCAATACAGATAGTCCTCCCAGCCTTTCGACATAAAGGCGACTTTCATTCCTCAATCAGCTCGCGGACCGTTCCTTCGCCCCGATTGGCTTCGGCAATGGCTTCACGAAGCCTTGCGGCGTTGGCCGGGCTGCTCAGCAGATATGCTGTCTCATCCCAGGCGCTCGCCTGATCCAGAGGGATGACAATTACAGGCTTTTTCCCGCCGGTCCGCGTGACGATCAGGGGTTCGCGGGTTTCGATGACCGTATCGATGTCGGCCGCGATGTTTTTGCGAAAGTCGGAAATGGATTTGGCGCGCATGGGAGGTCTCCTTGCGCGCTTATGTACGTTATTTTGTACAAAAAATCAATCAGCTCGCTTTCTGCACCCGCTGGTCGGCGAGGTTCTTGATTTCACGGAGTTCGGAAATGGTGGTTTCAAGGTCGTCGCGCTGACGTTCGAGCAGGGCGATGCGTTCGTCGACCTTTTCGGCGAGCAGGTTGACCTGCTGGTTGCGGTCGGCATCGTAGAGGCTGAGATAGTCGGAGATGTCGCGCAGGGAAAAGCCCAGCCGCTTGCCGCGCAGGATGAGGATCAGCCGGGCGCGGTCGCGGCGGCGGAAGACGCGGGTGGCGCCCACCCGTTCGGGGGCGATCAGGCCCTTGGATTCATAAAAACGGATCGCGCGCGTCGAGATGCCGAACTCCTTGGCGAGGTCGGCAATGGCGTAGAGATCCTTGTTGTCGGCGTCGATCCGGTTCACTTCTTTGCGGCTCTTGTCTGGGCATAGTCCTCGCGGAGTTCCTTCTTGGACAATTTGCCGATCAGCGTCTTGGGCAAGGCGTCCTTGAAAATGATCTCCTTGGGCATTTCGATCTTGTTGAGCTTGTCCTTGAGGAAGGTCTTGAGACTTTCCTCTGTGGCAGACTGGCCGGCGCGCAGCTTGATATAGGCGACGGGGGCTTCGCCGCGATACTCGTCCGGCACGCCGATGACATTGACCTCTTCGACGGCCTCATGGGTCATCAGCGCCTCCTCGATGGTGCGCGGATAGACGTTGAAGCCCGAGCAGATGATGAGATCCTTTATGCGATCGACCAGGAACACGTAGCCGTCCTCGTCGATATGGCCGACATCGCCGGTGCGCAGCCATCCATCCATGAAGGCGTCGGCACTGGCCTTGGGGTCCTCGAAATAGCCTGGCATGACCTGAGGGCCCTTGACCTGCAGTTCGCCGTCCTCGCCGGTTTCCACCACCTTGCCACTGTCGACATCGACGAAGCGCAGGTCGGTGGCGGGGAGCGGCATGCCGATGGACATGGGCTTGGAGGGCACGCGCAGGGCGGCGCAGCATACGACGGGGGAGGCTTCGGTGAGGCCATAGCCTTCGGCGAGCAGCGCCTTGGATTTCTTGGCGAAGGCATTGCGCACTTCGTCTGGCAGGGCCGCGCCACCGGAGATGGCGACTTCAAGGCTTGCCAATTGTTCGGCAGTGGCGGTGTCGGCGCGGGCAATGGCGTTGAGCAGGGTCGGCACGGCCGGCAGCACATTGGCGCGGGTGCGGGTGAGCAGGTTGAGCAGTGCCTTGAGCTCGAAGCGCGGCAGCATCACCACCTGAGTGCCGTTGCAGAGCGGCACGTTCATGCAGACGGTCATGGCGAAGATATGGAAAAAGGGCAGCACGGCCACGACCTTGGAAGGCGGGTAGAACAGCCCGTCACCCCATTGGTCGATCTGGCTCATATTGGCGGCGATATTGGCATGGGTGAGCAGGGCGCCCTTGGGGACGCCGGTGGTGCCACCGGTATATTGCTGCACCGCAACGTCATCGGGGGCGATGACCACCGCGTCGGGCGTGGCTTTGGCCGCGATCATGTCGCCGAAGCTGGTGATGCGATCGGCAAAGCGGGATTTTTTCGGCTGCGCCAGATCCTTGCGCTTGGCCACCGAGAACAGGATTTTCTTGACCAGCGGCAGGGCATTGGGGAAGTGGCAGACCACCAGAGACTTGACGTGACCGGCTGCGAGCAGGGCTTCGCCCTTCTCGAAAATCTGCTGCAGGTCCAACGTGATCATCACATCGGCGCCGGCATTGGCCGTGATGTGGCTGAGCTCGGGCACGGTATAGAGCGGGTTGCAATTGACCACCGTTCCGCCGGCCCGCAGCACGCCGAAATAGGCAATGGGATAGAAGGGCGTGTTGGGCAGCATGATGGCGACGCGCGTGCCCTTGGTGACGCCGAACTGGCGCTGCAGGGCGCCGGCAAAGGCGATGATCTGCTTGGCGAGATCGCCGAATGTGGTGGTGCCGCCGAGGAAATCCAACGCAACGGCGGATGGATTCTTGGCGCAGGCGGCAAGCACCTGTTCATGTACCGGTGTGGTGTCGATCTCGGCGTCCCAGCGCATGCCCTCGGGATAGCTCGATATCCAGGGGCGCGGCGTAGCGGGGGTCGTCGTCGTGGTATCCATGGCGTTCCTCCTCATATGCCGCTGTCGCCAGCGGATGGCTCCCTCGCGCAATGTCCGGACGTTGACCGGTTGCCGCTGCTGCGGCTGGCATTGCGTGGTTAGCAAAGTATTCCATGGCTTTACGTTAGCGTCAATTCGATGCCCGGACTTGGTCATCCTACGGGTTCTGCACATTGATGCATGACCTAATGTGCGCTGGATTGACGTATACGTAAACTTGAGTAAACTGGCTCAACAAATGCTGGTCACGGCGCTAAGCTGTGGAGACGGCACTGGGGCTTGCCGCGTCGAGGGCAGGTCCTGCATGGGTAGAATGGACGGGGTGGCGGAACGATTGCCGGCGCCCGATCTTGAAGTTGGCGCGTTTGCAAACGGCGGCCCAGACCTTTCGCCGGCAGACGCTCTGGGAGGACAGAGCAGTGACCTTGTTGCTAATTGCAGTCAGTCTTGTGGTTTTCGCCGTGCTGGCGATGCGCGAAAGCCCGATGTGGCAGTGGGGCCTGGCGATGGTGGTCATTGCGCTGCTGTCGGGGATCGGCTTTACCGAGGCGGGCAGTGCAGTCTATGGGCTGGGCTTTGGCAGCTGGCTGCTGATCGTCCTGGGCGCGGTGCTGCTGGCGCTGAGTCTCAAGCCGGTGCGGATGGCGCTGCTGCTGCCGCCGATTTATGCGGCAGTCAAATCCATCCTGCCCAAGGTCAGTCGCACCGAACAGGAGGCGCTCGACGCCGGTACTGTCGGCTGGGACGCCGAACTGTTCTCCGGCCGCCCGGACTGGGACAAGCTGACCAAAATCCGGCCGTTGACCCTGACCGCCGAAGAGCAGGCCTTTCTCGACAATGAGACCGAAGCGGCCTGCCGCATGATCGACGACTGGGATATCCGTCACAATCGCGCCGATCTCAGCCCGGAGCTCTGGCAGTTCTTCAAGGACAAGGGTTTCCTGGGCATGCTCATTGCCAAGGAGCATGGGGGGCTCGGGTTTTCGGCTCAGGCGCAGTCGATGATCGTCTCCAAGATCGCCAGCCGCTCGGTGGCGGCGGGGATCACGGTCATGGTGCCCAATTCGCTCGGGCCGGGTGAGCTGCTTGAGAAATACGGCACGCCGGCGCAGAAGGAGAAATATCTGCATCGCCTCGCCACTGGCCAGGACGTGCCGTGCTTTGCGCTAACCGGCGTGCATTCGGGCTCGGATGCGGGTGGCATGCGCGATATCGGTGTCGTTACCAAGGGCATGTATAATGGCGAGGAAGTGCTGGGCGTGCGGCTCAGCTTCGACAAGCGCTATATTACCCTGGCCCCGATCGCGACGCTGGTAGGCCTCGCCTTCATTCTCAAGGACCCCGATAACCTGCTGCGGCGGGGCGAGGATATCGGCATTACCCTGGCATTGATCCCCCATGACCATCCCGGCCTTGATATCGGTCGCCGGCATTTTCCGGCGCGCCAGGCGTTCATGAACGGGCCAGTGCGCGGCAAGGACATGTTCGTGCCCATGGATTTCCTGATCGGCGGCACCGACTATGCCGGCCAGGGCTGGCGCATGCTGATGGAATGTCTCTCGACCGGCCGCGCCATTTCGCTGCCGGCCATCGGTTCGACCTCGATCAAGGCGACGCTGCGCGCCACGTCTGCCTATGCGCGGGTGCGGCGACAGTTCGGCATTCCGGTCGGGATCATGGAGGGCGTGGCCGAACCGCTGGGCGAGATGATCAAGCGCGCCTATATGTACGAGGCGGCGCGGCGGCTGACGGCGTCTATGGTGGATGAAGGCCAGCGCCCGGCCGTGATTGCGGGCCTGCTCAAATACACCACCACCGAAGCCATGCGCGACAGCATGGACGATGCCTTCGATATCCATGGCGGGCGCGCCATTCAGGACGGGCCGGGCAATTATCTGTTCGGCGCCTATCAGGCCCTGCCGGTGGCCATCACGGTGGAGGGTGCGAACATTCTCACCCGCACGCTGATGACATTTGCGCAAGGGGTGCTGCGCGCCCATCCCTATCTGCTCAAGGAAGTGCAAGCGGCCCAGTCGCAGGACAAGCGCGCCGGCATGGAGGCGTTCCACGCCGCCTTTGGCGGCCACACCAAGTTCATGCTGCGCAATATCGCTGCCAGCTTCCTGCATGGGGTGAGCAATGGCGCCTTCGCCACCTCGCCCAATGAAGGGCCAATGGCCAAATGGTATCGTCGCCTGCATCGCTATGCGCAGGATTTCGCGTTGGTGGCCGACTGGACCACGGTGGTGCTGGGCGGGGCGCTGAAGCGCAAGCAGAAGCTTTCCGGCCGCATGGCGGACCTCCTGGGCGAGCTCTACCTGATGTCGGCAACGCTCAAGCGTTTCGACGAGGAAGGCCGCATCGCCGAGGACAAGGAACTGGTCGACGCGATCATGGAAGACCGTGTTGCCAATATCGAACGCATCTTCGGCGAGGTGTTTGCCAATTTCCCCAATCCGGTCTTCGCCAATGCCATGCGCTTCCTCTGCTTTCCGCTGGGGCGGCATGCCAAGCGCTCAAGCGACCGGGTCAATTATCGCTTCGTGCGCGCGGTGCTGCGGCCCGGCGCCTTCCGCGATCGTTTGACGACGGGCGTTTATGTTTCGATGGACCCCAATGACGTTACGGGCGTTCTGGAAGACGCGTTCATCAAGGTGACCGAGGCTGAGGAGATCGAAGGTCGGTTCATCAAGGCGTCGCGCAAGGGTGTGTTCGAGCGGCGGCTCGACCGTGATGCCATTGCCGATGCGGTGGCTGCGGGCGTGCTCAACGACAATGAGGCCGGCATCATGCGGGCGGCCGACGAGGCGACCAACCGGGCGGTGCATGTCGATGATTTCGAGATGGATGTCTTGAAGGAAACCAAGCCGCAGGCCGCGGAGTTGGCTTCATTCGTTGGATGAAATCGAGTGATGCGAGCTGAGCCTGCGCCTCCCTCCCCCTTGAGGGGAGGGAATGAGGGTGGGGGTGGTTGGTGGTGCACTGATGGACCCCCACCCCCGACCCCTCCCCTCAAGGGGGAGGGGAGACCGACTGGAGGATTTGAGGAGTGACCATGATCGCCCCACAGGCAACCGAGACGAAGCATTGGAGCTTTCACACCGATCTCGAGAAGATCGGCTGGCTCACCATTCATTCCCCCGAGGGTTCGGTGAATGTGCTGAGCCGGGAAGCGATCATGGAGCTCGAAACGCTGGTGGCGCGGATCGAGGACCTGGCCAATTCCAAGCAATTGGTCGGCGTGGTGCTGCTGTCCGGCAAGGATAGCGGCTTTATCGCCGGGGCCGATGTCTCCGAGTTTGATGGCATCAGCGAGCCGTCGGTGCTGACCGAGGCACTGAAGCGGACCCATGCGCTGTTCTGGCGGATCGAGAATTTGAAGGTGCCTGTCGTCGCCGGCATCCACGGCTTCTGCCTCGGCGGCGGGCTGGAACTGGCGCTGGCCTGCCACTATCGCATCGCCGTCAATGACGACAAAACCCGCATCGGCTTTCCCGAAGTCAATCTCGGGATTTTTCCCGGCTTTGGCGGTACGGGTCGGTCGATCCGGCAGGCAGGGCCGGTCGATGCCATGCAGATCATGCTGACCGGCAAGATGCTGCGGGCCGGCGCGGCGCGGGGGCTCAATCTTGTCGACAAGCTGGTGCGGCATCGCGACATGCTGCGCTGGGAAGGCCGCAAGGCGGTGCTGCAATCGCGCCGGTCGAGTGGCGCCGGCTGGACCAAGAAGCTCACCGCCTTGCCGCTGGTGCGCGAGGCGGTGGCCAACCAGATGCGCAAGCAGGCTGGCAAGAAGGCGCGGCGCGAGCATTATCCAGCGCCCTATGCGCTGATTGATCTGTTCGAAAAGCACGGCAATGACTGGCAGGCGATGGTGCGCGGGGAAATCGATGCCTTCGTGCCACTAATGGGCTCGCCCACCGCCACCAATCTGCGCCGGGTATTCTTTCTCTCCGAGGGGCTCAAGAAGCAGGGGCTCAAGGGCGCAAAGTTTGCGCGTGTGCATGTGATCGGCGCTGGGGTGATGGGCGGCGATATCGCGGCCTGGTGCGCTTATCGCGGGATGAGCGTGACGCTGCAGGATCTCGACATGGCGCGCATCCAGCCGGCGCTGGATCGGGCCAAGAAGCTGTTTCAGAAGCGCTACCGCAAAAAGCGCGAAGTCGATGCCGCCATGCTGCGGCTGACCGCCGACCCGCAGGGCAGTGGCGTGCCGCGCGCCGATGTGATCATCGAGGCGGTGGTGGAAAAGCTCGAGGTCAAGCAATCGATCTTTTCCGGCGTCGAGGGCCGGATGAAGCCGGGCGCGATCATGGCGACCAATACGTCCTCGATCGAACTCGAACGCATTGCCGAGGCGCTGAAGGAGCCGGGGCGGCTGATCGGACTGCACTTCTTCAATCCGGTGGCGCAATTGCCGCTGGTCGAGGTGATCCGCTCGCGCTTCAATTCCGACGAAGCCATCGCCAGGGGTGCAAGCTTTGCGCTCGCCATCGGCAAGTCGCCTGTGGTGGTGAAATCGGCGCCGGGCTTTTTGGTCAATCGCGTGCTCATGCCCTATATGCTGGGCGCCGTGGAGCGGGTGGAAAAGGGCGAGAGCAAGGAATTGCTCGACGCCGCCGCCGTGGCCTTCGGCATGCCGATGGGGCCGATCGAGCTCATGGATACAGTGGGCCTGGATGTCGGCAAGTCGGTGGCGACCGAACTGGGACACTCCATACCGGCCGATAGCCGGTTTGCGCGGCTGATCGCCGAGGGCAAATTGGGACGCAAGACCGGCGAAGGTTTTTACAAGTGGGAGAAGGGCAAGGCGGTCAAGGGTGAGACCCCGGCGCATGCCGATCTTGCGGCGCTGGGCCGCGAACTGGTGAAGCCGCTGGTGGACATGACCGAGGTGGTGGTGGAAGAGGGCGTCGTCGGTTCGGCTGACCTGGCCGATGTTGGCGTGATCATGGGGACGGGATTTGCGCCTTTCCTCGGTGGTCCGATGCGGGCTCGTGCGGATGGGCGGGCGTGATGGGCGTTATTGCGCATCTGTCCGCACTATCCCCGGCCGTCACCCTCGGGCTTGACCCGAGGGGCCTGAACTTGCTGCGCCATCCCCAACTGAAGAGCCATCGGGTCAAGCCCGAGGGTGACGATCAGTGGGTTGGGCGCCTCCCGCGTCAGAATTGCAACCTCGTTGAGGGACAAAAACATGACTGAACTCAAGCGCGTTGCCATTGTCGGTTCGGCCCGGATTCCATTCGCGCGGGGCGGTACGGCCTATAGCGATGAAACCAATCTCTCCCTGCTGGGCGCGACCCTGGCTGGGTTGGCCGAGAAATATGGGCTCAAGGGCGAGAAGGTGGATGAGGTGATTGCGGGCGCCGTGATCAATCATTCGCGCGATTTCAATATTGCCCGCGAGGCGCTGCTCGATGCGGGGCTGTCGCCGCGCACGCCGGGGACGACGGTGCAGATCGCCTGCGGAACCAGCCTGCAGGCGGCGCTGCTCCTGGCCGGCAAGATTGCTTCCGGACAGGTCGACAGCGGTATTGCCGCTGGATCGGACACGGTCAGCGACAGCCCCATCGTCTTCGGGCCGAAATTCCAGCACCGCCTGCTTGCGGCCAATGCCGCCAAGACCACGGGGCAGAAGCTAAAGGCTTTCACCAAGGGGTTTTCCTTTGGGGAACTTGCGCCGGTAGCGCCATCGGTCAACGAGCCGCGTACGGGCCTTTCCATGGGCCAGCATGCCGAATTGATGGCCAAGGAGTGGGGGATTTCCCGCCAGGCGCAGGATGCGCTGGCCGTGGCCAGCCATCGCAATGCCTCGGCGGCCTATGACGAGGGCTTCCAGGACGACCTATTGGTGCAATGCGCCGGGCTGGTGCGGGACAATAATGTGCGTACCGATACGAGCCTGGAAAAGCTGGCCTCGCTGAAGCCGTCTTTCGACAAGTCCGGCAGTGGCACGCTGACCGCCGGCAATTCGACGCCGCTCACCGATGGGGCGTCGAGCGTGTTGCTGGCCAGCGAAGACTGGGCCAAGGCGCGCGGCCTGCCGATCCTGGCCTATCTGAGCATGGGGCGGGTCGCCGGCAATGACTTCGCCCATGGCGAGGGCCTGCTCATGGCGCCGACCATTGCGGTCAGCGAAATGCTGGACCGTGCCGGGCTCGGTTTTGCCGATATCGATTATTTCGAGCTGCACGAAGCCTTTGCGGCGCAGGTGCTGTGCACGATGCGGGCGTGGAACGATCCAGCCTATTGCCGCGACGTGCTGGGCCGCGACGCGGTGCTGGGCGAGATCGATCCGGCCAAGCTCAACGTCAAGGGCTCGAGCCTGGCCTATGGCCATCCCTTCGCCGCCACCGGGGCGCGTATATTGGGGCTGACAGCCAAGCTGCTTTCGGGACAGGTGGGTAAGCGCGCGCTGATCTCGGTGTGCACGGCCGGTGGCATGGGCGTCGCCGCTCTGGTAGAGAGCGCGGCATGAGCGAAAACGTTATCAAATTCCGGCGGCCGGAGAAAAAGCCCGAGCCGCCGGTGAAGAAACCCCGCGGGCCAGTGCCCGCCTGGGTACCCTTTGCCGCGCTGGTTGCGCTGGCCCTGGCGATCTATGCCGTGCAGAACGCCGGATTGCTGGGCGGCTGAAATTTTTGGGTGTTGCCAGTTTGTTAACCGGAGCTGCCGGCAGGCGGGCGCCGTGTTTGCATTATTGCCGTTAGGGCTCGTGGCGAATTCATGACGGATTGGAAACGACTTTGCGTCGCACCAATAGCGGGCGCAATAACGTTTCCCTGTGTCAGGTCATCGCAGAATGTTCACAACCGGCGGTTTGATGACGTTTAGGTCAATCTTTTGCTTGTCAGTGGACGGAATTGCGGGATACCGTCCAATTACCTTGACCGACAGGTAAAAACTGGCGGCCATGAGGTTCGCACGCTGCGCAGACTGAACGGCGCAGCCGACAAAGATCGAAGAATTCCACAAGGAGATGGGACGAGAATGAAGTTCACGACAGCTCTGAAGGCGGTCGCTACCGCCGGCGCAATGGCGCTGATGATGAGCACTGCAGCTTCCGCCGTGACGCTGCAGCTGCACAATGGTGGTGATCCGGGCACGCTCGACCCGCATAAGGCCTCTGGCGACTGGGAAAACCGCGTCATCGGCGACTATATCGAAGGCCTGCTGACCGAAAGCCCGACCGCCGAAGCCATTCCTGGCCAGGCCGAAAGCTGGGATATCTCCGAAGATGGCACGGTCTATACCTTCCATCTGCGTGACGGCATTCAGTGGTCCGACGGCACCCCGGTGACGGCCGGCGACTTCGTGTTCGCCTTCCAGCGCCTGTTCAACCCGACCACCGCCGCCGACTACGCCTACCTGCAGTTCCCGATCAAGAACGCTGAAGCCATCAATTCCGGCGAGATCACCGATCTCAACGAACTTGGCGTCAAGGCCATTGACGACAAGACGCTCGAAATCACCCTCAACGCTTCGACCCCCTATTTCCTCGAAGCGCTGACCCACTACACCGCCTATCCGGTTCCCAAGCATCTCGTTGAGAAGCTGGGCGATGACTGGACCAAGGTCGAGAACATCGTCGGCAACGGCCCGTACCTGATCAAGGAATGGCTGCCGGGCTCCTATGTCCGTTCGGAAAAGAACGCCGACTATTACGACGCTGCCAATGTGCAGATCGATGAAGTGTTCTACCACGTGCTCGAAGACCAGGCCGCAGCGCTCAACCGCTACCGCGCCGGCGAATTCGACATCCTGACCGACTTCCCCGCAGACCAGTATGCCTGGATGCAGGAGAACCTGCCGGGCCAGGCTCACGTGACCCCGTTCCTGGGCATCTACTACTATGTGATGAACCAGGAAGAGGGCCAGGTCCTCTCCGACGTCCGTATCCGCGAAGCGCTCTCGACCACCATCGTGCGTGACGTGATCGGTCCCGATATCCTGGGCACCGGCGAACTGCCGGCTTATGGCTGGGTGCCGCCGGGCGCTGCCAACTATGTCGAGAACGCCTACCATCCCGAATGGGCCGACGTTCCCTATGAAGAACGCGTCGAGAAGGCCATCGGCCTGATGACCGAAGCCGGCTACGGCCCGAGCAACCCGCTCACCCTGCAGCTGCGCTACAACACCAATGACAACCACCAGCGTATCGCCGTGGCGATCGCCGCCATGTGGGAGCCGATCGGTGTGAAGGTCGAGCTGTTCAACGCCGAAACCGCCGTTCACTACGACGCCCTGCGCGCCGGTGACTTCCAGGTCGGCCGTGCTGGCTGGCTGATGGACTATAATGACCCGTCCAACACGCTGGACCTGCTCAAGACCGGTACCGACCAGGCCGGCACGATGAACTGGGGCAACAATTATGGCCGTTTCTCGAACGCCGAGTTCGACGCGCTCATGACCCAGGCTTCGACCGAGCTCGATCTGGTGGCCCGCGGCGAGCTGCTCGCCAAGGCCGAAAAGATCGCCATGGACGAGTTCGCCGCGATCCCCATCTACTGGTACGTGTCCAAGGACGTCGTGTCGCCGAAGATCTCGGGCTTCGAGGAAAACCCGAAGAACATCTTCCGCACCCGCTGGCTCTCGAAGTCGGAATAAGCGGAAAGAATGATGATCGTGGGGGCCAACAGCCCCCACGGTTCTTTTGTCCGTGATGCGCACAGGCCCCCTGTCTGCGAGCGCTCCGGCAAGGAGTCCTAATTCATGCTGGCCTATGCCTTCCGGCGCGTGCTCTCGGCCATTCCGATTGCACTGATCGCTGTTACAGTCTGTTTCTTCATCCTGCGTCTGGCGCCCGGTGGCCCCTTCGACGGCGAGCGGGCCCTGCCCCCCACCGTGCTGGCCAATCTGCGGGCCCACTACAATCTCGATCAGCCGCTGATCACGCAGTATTTCATTTATGTCTGGCGCCTGCTGCAGGGCGACCTCGGTCCCTCCATGGTGATCGACGGCTTCAATGTCAGCCAGCTGATCGCCATCGGCTTCCCCTTCACCCTCACCATGGCGCTGACCGCTTTCGTCATCGCCACGGCCATTGGCATGCTCGCGGGCATGGTCGCCGCCGTCTATCAGAACAAGTGGCCCGACTATGTGCTGGTGCTGGGCGTGATGATTGGCGTGCTGATCCCGAACTTCCTCATGGCGGCGCTGCTGCAGCTGTGGTTTGGCGTCTATCTCAAGTGGCTTCCGGCCGGCGGCTGGGTCAATGGCAGCTGGATGCATCTGGTGCTGCCCGTCACCGTGCTGGCCTGGCCGCATGCGGGGCGCATCAGCCGGCTGATGCGCGGTTCGATGATCGAAGTGCTGGGCACCAATTACGTGCGTACGGCGCGCTCCAAGGGTTTGGGTGAACGGCTGGTGCTGGCGCGTCACGCCATCAAGCCGGCTTTGTTGCCCGTGGTCTCCTATCTCGGGCCCGGCCTGTCCTATCTGCTCACCGGCTCGCTGGCCGTCGAACAGATTTTCGGCCTGCCGGGGATTGGCAAGTACTTCGTGACCGCAGCGCTCAACCGCGACTACGGCATCGTTCTGGGAACGACCATCCTTTATATGTTCATTATTCTCGCACTCAATCTGATCGTGGACCTCATTTATGCCTGGCTCGATCCCAAGGTGAGGTATCGCTGATGGCTGGGTTTACCGGAAAAGACGCCGTTCTCACCGACTACGCCAACAAGCTGGCCACTCTGGACGCGCCCAAGGGCCGGTCCCTGACGCAGGACGCGCTCTATCGCCTCAGCCGCAACAAGGCTGCGGTGCTGTCGATCTTCATCCTGGTGCTGATCGTGGTCGTCGCGTTTGTCGGCCCCTATTTCGTGCCATGGGCCTATTCACAGGTCGACTGGAGCAATATCCGCAAGCCCCCCAATTTCGAGGCGGGGCATTATCTGGGCACCGACCAGAATGGCCGCGACATGCTGGCCCGCGTGCTGCAGGGCACGCAGATGAGCCTGATCGTGGCCTTCGTGGCGACGTTCGTCTCGGTCAGCATCGGCGTCGTCTATGGTGCCGTTGCCGGCTATTTCGGCGGCCGGGTCGACGCCATCATGATGCGTATCGTCGATATCATGTATGCGCTGCCCTATATCCTGTTCGTGATCATCCTCGTGGTGATGTTCGGCCGTAATCCGGTCTTGCTGTTTGTCGGTATCGGGGCGATCGAATGGCTGACCATGGCGCGTATCGTGCGCGGACAGACGCTCAGCATCAAGGAGAAGGAATTCGTCGAGGCGGCCAAGGCCGGCGGGGCAAAACCCTTCACCATCATCCTGCGCCATATCGTGCCCAATCTCACCGGGCCGGTGGTGATCTATGCAACGCTGACCATTCCCGAAATCATCATCGCCGAGAGCTTCCTCTCCTATCTCGGCCTTGGCGTGCAGGAGCCGCAGACCTCGCTCGGCACGCTGATCTCCGCCGGTGCGCCGGTGGCCGAGGTGATGCCCTGGCTGTTGATGGCGCCGGCTGCGGTGCTGGTCACGCTCTTGTTCTGCCTCACCTATATCGGTGACGGCCTGCGCGACGCGCTTGATCCCAAGGATCGCTGACATGACCAAAGTACTCGATGTTCAGGACCTCAGCGTCACCTTCGCCCTGCGCAATTCAGAAGTGCGGGCGGTGAACAACCTCAACTTCTCGCTCGAAGCGGGTGAGACCATGGCCGTGGTGGGGGAGAGCGGGTCGGGCAAGAGCCAGGCCTTCCTCTCGATCATGGGGCTTCTGGCCCGCAATGGCAAAACCACCGGCAAGGCTATGCTGGGCGAGACCAATCTGGTGGGCATGGCGCCCCATGCCCTCGACCGCATCCGCGGCAAGGACATCGCCATGATCTTCCAGGATCCGATGACCTCGCTCAATCCCAGCCTCCGGGTGAAGACCCAGCTGTCCGAAGTGCTGGTCAAGCATCGCGGCTTCAGCCGGGAACAGGCGACCAAGTCGGCGGTGGAAATGCTCGAGCGGGTCGGTATCCCCGAACCGGTCAAGCGCGCCAATGCCTATCCGCACGAAATGAGCGGCGGTATGCGCCAGCGCGTGATGATCGCCATGGCGCTGCTGTGCCAGCCGAAAATCCTCATCGCCGACGAGCCGACCACCGCGCTCGACGTGACGGTGCAGGCGCAGATGCTGGATCTGTTCAAGACCCTCACCAATGATTTCGGCACCTCGCTGGTGCTGATCACCCACGATCTGGGCGTGGTCGCCGGCGTCGCCGACCGCATGATGGTGATGTATGGCGGCCGGGCGGTGGAGAAGGGACGGGTCGACGATCTGTTCTACGACCCCCGCCACCCCTATACGCTGGGTCTCCTGCATTCGACGCCGCATATCGCGCATCGCGCGGCGCGGCTCGATCCGATCCAGGGTCTGCCGCCCAGCCTCGAGCACTTGCCCAAGGGCTGCTCGTTCAATCCGCGCTGCGCCTTCTGTTTCGCCAAGTGTCTCGAAGAGCGGCCGCCACTGACCCCGATCGGGGACGGTCGGGAAAAAGCCTGTTTCTACGAAGGCCCACTCAAATATGAAGAGGTGGCGTGATGAATCAGTCGCCAGGCAATCTTCTCGAAATCCGTGATCTCAAGAAGACCTTCTCGATCGCCACGGGCCTGTTTTCCCGCAAGCTGACGCTGACGGCGCTCGAGGATATCAACTTCAACGTGCGTCAGGGCGAAACCCTGGGGATCGTGGGCGAGAGCGGCTGTGGCAAGTCGACGCTCGGCCGCTGCATCCTGCAATTGCTCTCCCCCGACCAGGGGCAGGTGCTGTGGCTGGGTCAGGACCTGACGCGGCTGCCGGCCGAAGAGATGCGCAAGCGTCGCGCCGATCTGCAGATCATCTTCCAGGACCCGCTTGCCTCGCTCAATCCGCGCATGACGGTGGGCGAGATCATCGAGGACCCGCTGCGCACGCTCAAGCCTGACCTCAGCAAGACCGAGCGACGGGCCCGCGTGGTGCGGATCATGGAATCGGTGGGGCTGCTGCCAGAAATGATCAACCGCTATCCGCACGAGTTTTCGGGCGGGCAGGCGCAGCGCATCGGCATTGCCCGGGCGCTGATCACCGAACCCAAGCTCATCGTCTGCGACGAGCCGGTATCGGCGCTGGACGTGTCCATCCAGGCGCAGATTCTCAATCTCCTGGCCGAGCTCAAGGACGAGTTCGGGCTGACGCTGATCTTCATCTCGCACAATCTGTCGGTGGTGCGGCACGTTTCGGACCGTATCCTGGTGCTCTATCTCGGCCGCATCGTCGAGCTGGCGACAGGGGACGAGATCTATGACGATCCCAAGCACCCCTATACCCGTGCCTTGCTGACGGCGGTGCCGATACCGGACCCCAATCTGGCCCGGCAAAGACGGATCGATGCGCTCAAGGGGGAAATCCCCTCGCCGATCAATCCACCTTCGGGCTGTACCTTCCGCACGCGCTGCCGCTTTGCCAAACCGCAATGTGCCGAGCAGCGGCCGCCACTCGAAACCATCGAGAATGGGCGGTTGGTGGCGTGCCTGCGCTGGCGTGAAATTGAAATTCCGGCGGACCAGGAGGCAGTCCTGGGCGCCTGAGGCGCGCAGTGCTTCCGGCTGGGGCGGGCCTTTGCCTGCCCCAGCCGCATCTTGCGCAGATGTCGCGGGATAAAGCGGGAAAACTCTCTGTTTGGCGCGTTGACAGGCGAGGGCATATTCCCTATGAAGGGCCCAGTTTTCGGGGCGCCTTGGCGCCCTTGTTGTTTGACCTGAGGATTAGAACGATGAAGATCCGCAACTCGCTGAAGGCGTTGATGACTCGCCACCGCGCGAACAAGCTCGTCCGCCGTCGCGGACGCGTTTACATCATCAACAAGGTGGACAAGCGCTTCAAGGCCCGCCAGGGCTAAGCGCAGACTCCAGGACTTGACCTGATCGACAAAGCCCGCATGCTAGTGCGGGCTTTGTTGCTTTCTGGGCCCGGCTCCAGCAAGGATGGTTCATGGCCCTGTCGCAAAAATTCGTCCTGGATATCGAGGCCCCCTATGCGGTGGCCGAGGCCTATCTGGCCAATCCGCGCAATTATCCGGAATGGGCGGCAGTCGACCCCAATACCTATCAGCAATTGCCCAATGGCGACTGGTCGGCCGAGGTGCGCTTTGGCGGGGTTCGCCATATTCGCTTCAGCCCGCCCAATGGCGATGGCATTTTCGACCATGCCGTGTTCGCGCCGGGTGATCCGCTCTTGTGGATGCCGCTGCGTATCTCGCCGCTTGAGGATGGCACTACCCGGCTCGAATTCACTTTCCTGCAGCGTGTGGGCATGAGTGAGACGACGTTTTCGTCTGCGATCGAATGGATCAATACCGATCTGATGACGCTGAAGACCCTCATCGAATCTCAACAAGGCTGAAACCGGATATTGCACAGAAAATTCGTGCACTATCTGCAAATTTATCTATCTAAATCAATGGTTTGACGCAGGTTTCCCGTGTGATAAGGCTGCGCCGCCGGGCAGAAGCCGGTCCCCGCCTCTCCCGCAGGCTGACGCAGACGCTGCGTTCCTGCACTCCACGTGTTGCAAGACCATGTTTCCCAGTCGCACGCTCAGCCTGGCCATCAACCGGCCGTATGCGGAAGCCTATGCCTTTCTCAGCAATCCCGCCAATATCCTGCTCTGGACCGACGGCGTGCGGGACATGCAGCTGCGACAGGCCAGTGGCTATGTCTGGCACTCGCGCTATTTCGGCCAAGACGTCCAGCTGACCTTTACCCCGCCCAATGCGCTCGGAGTGCTCGATCTTGCCGTGGCGGTGGAAGGGCGCCTACCACGGGTGCACCACATCCGGGTGTTCCCCAATGGCAAGGGCACGGAGCTTTGCCTGACGATCATTCAGACCGCCGATGAGAGCGACGACCAGTTCAGCTCAGAATGCGAATGGCTGCGGACGGACCTGCAGGTGCTCAAGGCCTATCTCGATCTGCCGTGAAACGAAAACGCCACCCCGGGGGGTGGCGTTCTGCATTTGCAATGCTGCGGCCTGGCTCAGCTGGAGCCGGCGCCATCCTGGCGGACAAAGGCGATGCGCAGCATATTGGTGGCGCCAGGGGTGCCCAGCGGCACGCCGGCGGTGATGGCGATGCGGTCGCCGGGGCGGGCAAAGCCTTCCTGATAGGCGATGACGCAGGCGCGATCGACCATGTCCTCGAGGTTGACGGCGTCCTCGGTCTGCACGCAATGAATGCCCCAGACCACCGAGAGGCGGCGAATGGTGCGCAGGTTCGGCGACAGGGCAATGATCGGCTTGCTGGGCCGCTCGCGAGCCGCACGA
Organism: Devosia sp. 63-57; assembly: GCF_001899045.1. Taxonomy (NCBI): domain Bacteria; kingdom Pseudomonadati; phylum Pseudomonadota; class Alphaproteobacteria; order Hyphomicrobiales; family Devosiaceae; genus Devosia; species Devosia sp. 63-57. Next base: position 119,651 of record NZ_MKUY01000004.1, read on the forward strand.
ATGCCGGTCGAGCCAGAGGCGGTGTAGGTGACGATGGCAGCCAGGTCGAGCGTCTCGGCAACCTGGCGGGTTGCGGCGGAGATGGCGTCGGCAGCTGTGGCTTCCGGCTCGGTCTGGGCGGCGCGGATGATGCCGCGATAGTTGGCGTCGCTTTCCACCGCCACGGCCACCTTGTTCATGGTGGCGACGGCTTCGATCGGATACTGGCCCGAGGCGCTTTCGGCCGAAAGCATGACCGCATCGGCGCCTTCGAAGACGGCGATCGACACGTCCGAGACTTCGGCGCGGGTCGGCACCGGGGCGGTGATCATGGATTCGAGCATCTGCGTCGCCACGATCACCGGCTTGCCGTAGCGACGGCACATGCGGATCATGCGCTTCTGCAGGCCCGGCACGGTTTCGAGCGGCAGCTCGACGCCGAGATCACCGCGCGCCACCATGATGGCGTCGGAGAGCTTGACGATTTCCTCGAGCCGCTCGATGGCCTGGGGCTTTTCGATCTTGGCCATGACGCCGGCGCGACCCTGGACGATCTTGCGCACGTCGATGATGTCTTCGGGGCGTTGCACGAAGGAGAGGGCGATCCAGTCGACTTCGGCCTTGAGCGCTTCGAGCAGGTCCGCATGATCCTTCTCGGTCAGCGCGCCGGTGGGCAGCAGTGTATCGGGAAGGGAGACGCCCTTCTTGTCGGAGAGCTTGCCGCCATAGACCACCTCGGTCTCGATGACGCCGCCTCCGACTTTAGTCGCCTTGAGCTGCAGCTTGCCATCGTCCAGAAGCAGACGGTCGCCGACGGAAACCGATTCGATGATTTCCGGATGCGGCAGGTAAACCCGCTCGGTATTGCCCTGGTCGTCAGCGGTGCTGTCGAGGGTGAATTTCTGGCCCGCGACCAGGTTCACCGAGCCTTCGGCGAACTTCCAGACGCGCAGCTTGGGGCCCTGCAGATCGGCAAGGATGCCGATGGGGTGCTTGAGACGCTCTTCGACGCGGCGGATGCGCGCCACGGTCTGGTGCAGCAGGTCGTGGCTGGCATGGCTCATATTGATGCGGAACACATCGGCGCCCGCCTTGGCCAGTTCCTCGATCATCTTTTCCTCGTGGCTGGCTGGCCCGAGGGTGGCGAGGATCTTCGCGCGTCTGATCCGTCTCATTGCGTGTCCGTCTTGTCTGGCGTTAGGGGGGCGTCGGGATCGACGAGAAATGCCGGATCCTCGAGGTCTTCACCCAGGTCCGGTCCGACGACGGCGGGAGCACCCGCACTTTCGGTCAACTGCAGCGTCCAGTCGGTCCGGTTCTGAGTATCGACTTCAAAGAACCCGGTGCGCTCATAGCCCCGGGCGAGGCAATCCTCAACCCCGAATATGGTGAAGGTTTCGTCACGGGTGCACATGAACACCTCGCCATCCCAGGCGCCGCCGCCAATGTCGTCGACGGCGTAGAGATAGTAGAAGCGGCGCTGCAGGTCGCCCTGATACAGCACGCGGCAGTCGCCGGGCGGGGTCTGCCACCAGCCTTCGCTCATCCAGCCGCGCTCGGCGCGATAGCCCATGGACACCGAGACGAGATTGGCGGTCTCGTTGCAGATGCGCAAATCGGCCTGCGCCGGCGTGGCGAAAGCAACCAGCCCGCCAAGGGCTGCAATCAGCAGGGTCGAGCCGAGGCGGATGCTGTGCACGGGGAAGCCGGAATTCATCGGTAAATCGGTGCCTTTGTTTGAGCCGATGCGAAAGACGAGGTCAATGGCTAAAGGGCGGTTTTGTCGGAATTGCGGGTATGCACGGAGGGGGTGTGTGTGTCATGTGGATTGACCCACAAAAGGGTTGAACCGGCACCGCGCTTGCGGTTCAACGAGGCCGGATCATTTTTGACCGGCCGCTGCCCGCCTGCCGCACGATGCGGACACAATCGGCAGAGAATGTCGCGCCGGCTTGTTGCCACACAGACAGTTTTTGAGAGGTTTGCCATGGCCGTTGAAGATAGCGTCGCCCAGGACCAGCTCCGCGCCTTTATCGAGCGCATCGAGCGGATGGAAGAAGAGAAGGCAGCCATCGCCGCCGACATCAAGGAGATCTATGCCGAGGCCAAGGGCAACGGCTTCGACACCAAGATCCTGCGCAAGATCGTGGCCATCCGCAAGCAGGACGCCAATGAGCGCATGGAGCAGGAAGCCCTGCTCGAGCTCTACATGTCGGCCCTGGGCATGGTCGAAGCGCCGTAAGGGCAGCTGTTCTATAAAAATCAAAGCGCGGGCGCCGTTGGGGCGGTGCCTGCGCTTTTCGCTTGTGGCCGGTGCGGGCTGCGCGCCGCCATGTCTGGTCGTCCGGTGTTGTCGGCGCGTCTGACGGATGTTTTATCTGGAGGCTCGGTGCAGCGATCAGACAAGGATGTCGAGGAGAGACTTCGACATCTGGTCAGCAGTGGTCACCACTTTGGCCGAAGCGCTGAAGCTGGTCTTGGCCTCGAGAATGCCCACCATTTCCCGCGCCAGGTCGACGCCTTCGAGATCAGTGCCTGATCGCGCAATGCGGGTAGCGCTAGCGTCTAGCCGGTCGCTGGCGCGGTGCATGCCGCTGGCGCCGAGGGCAAGGCTGGTCATGGTCATAGCGCAACTCCAAACACAGGCGCGCGACCATCAAGGCGCTTAAAAGCTTGATGTTTGGTTAGGCGAACGCCCGCATTTGCGGCGATTGCTAAATCTTGGCCAGGGCGGCTGTCATGGCGGCCTGGTCGTAGCCGAGGGTGGTGAGGGCGGTGTTGACGATGCCGGTGCGGTCGAGGCCGGCTTCGGCATACATATCGGCCTGGCTGGCATGTTCGACGAAGCGGTCGGGGATCATCAGGGGGCGGAACCGGGTCTTGCCATCGAGCAGGCCATTGGCGGCGAGGAAGGTGGCGACATGGCTGCCGAAGCCGCCCAGCCCGCCTTCTTCGGTCGAGATCACCACATCATGGGTGGCGGCAAGGCGCGCGATCAGCTCTTCGTCGAGCGGCTTGAGGAAGCGTGCATCGGCGACCGTAGGATTGAGGCCAAGAGCGGCCAGCCGGTCAGCAGCGGCGAGGACTTCGCCCAGGCGTGTGCCATAGGACAGAAGCGCAATGGTGCCGCCCTGGCGGACGATGCGGCCCTTGCCGATGGGCAGGATGGCGCCGCGTTCGGGCATGTCGACGCCCATGCCGTCGCCGCGCGGATAGCGGAAAGCGATAGGGCCGGCGTCATAGGCGGCGGCGGTGGCGACCATGTGGCGCAATTCGGCCTCGTCGGCGGCGGCCATCTGCACGATGCCGGGGATGGCGCCGAGATAGGCGTTGTCGTAATTTCCCGCATGGGTGGGCCCGTCAGCGCCGACATAGCCGGCGCGGTCGATGGCGAAGCGCACCGGCAGGCCCTGGATGGCCACGTCGTGCACCACCTGGTCATAGGCGCGCTGCAGGAAGGTCGAATAGATGGCGCAGAAGGGCTTCATGCCTTCGGTCGCCATGCCGGCGGCAAAGGTCACCGCATGCTGCTCGGCAATGCCGACATCGTAAATGCGGTTGGGGAAGAGTTCGGCGAATTTGTCGAGGCCGGTGCCCGAGGGCATGGCGGCGGTGACAGCGACGATGCGCTCATCGTCTCGGGCTTCCTGGATCAGCGTCTCGGCAAAGACCGAGGTGTAGGACGGCGCATTGGACGGCGCCTTGGCCTGGGCGCCGGTGATGACGTTGAATTTTGAGACGCCGTGATATTTGTCGGCGGAGTTTTCTGCCGGGGCGTAACCCTTGCCCTTCTTGGTCACCACATGCACGAGAATGGGGCCGGCGCCGGCATCGCGCACATTTTCAAGAATGGGCAGCAGGTCATCGAGATTATGGCCATCGAGCGGGCCGACATAATAGAAGCCCAGCTCCTCGAACAGCGTGCCGCCGGTGAAGAAGGAGCGCGCGAATTCCTCGGTCTTGCGGGCGGGTTCGTGCAGGAAGGGCGGGAGCTTTTGCACCACGGCCTTGGCCGCTTCCCGCGTGCCGCGATAGACCGGGCCGGAGACGAGCTTGGCGAGATAGGTGCGGAGCGCGCCGGTGGGCGGGGCGATCGACATGTCATTGTCGTTGAGCACGACGATCAGCCGCGCATCCATGGCGCCGGCATTGTTCATCGCCTCATAGGCCATGCCGGCCGACATGGCGCCATCGCCAATGACGGCAATGACATTGCGCGGGGTGCCCAGATGATCGCTGGCGACGGCCATGCCAAGGCCGGCCGAAATCGAGGTCGACGAGTGGCCGGCTCCGAACGGGTCGTATTCGCTTTCGGCGCGGCGGGTGAAGCCCGAGAGCCCGTCCTTCTGGCGCAAGGTGCGCATGCGGTCGCGACGGCCGGTGAGGATTTTGTGCGGATAGGCCTGGTGGCCGACATCCCAGATGATGCGGTCGTGCGGGGTATCGAAGACGGTGTGCAGGGCCACGGTCAGTTCGACGACGCCGAGGCCCGCACCCAGATGCCCGCCGGTGACCGACACGGCGTCGATCATTTCCGAGCGCAATTCGTCGGCCAGCTGGCGCAGGTCTTCGCGCGGCAGGGCGCGCAATTCGGCGGGGCTGTTGACGGTATCGAGCAGCGGTGTGGAGGGCTTGTCGGCCAAGGGGGGCTCCCTGGAGGCGAAACTGAATACCCCTCTTTAGGCTCGGGGTGGGGCCTTGGCAATGCCGGCCCCGTTTCGGCGTCGCGCATCTGTCATAGTGGATAGGGCGTCGAGGAGGCCGGCTTTTCTATGGCCGGCGACGCTCGACGCCCAAAAATCTCAATTGCTGGCGACGGCGAGTGGCTTGGCCGGGCTGAAACTCTTGTGGCCAAGACTGGTGGTATCGTCGCCGGCGCTCATCACCACGACATAGCGGCCCATTTCCGGGGTCGGATCGAAATCGGCTTCGTCATGGTCGAAGATCACGGCGAAATGGTCCGAGGTCAGGGCCGCTGGGGCCATGAAGATGTCGACCACGTGTTCGAGATCGGGGGCGACGAAGTCGCGGTCCCGCATGGCATCGGTGCCCTCGGGGCGGCTGACATGCTGGGCGAGGGCCGCGGCCAGCGGTTCGGCAGTGGTCTTGCCGGCAGCGTCGAAGGTCGACGCGAAGAGATTGGCCATGGGATCGGCGGCGGCGCCGCCCAGCGAGGCGGTCTGGATACCGGTGGCCGCGGCAACGCCGCCCGGCAGGATGGGCAGGCGCAGGCCCGGCAGCGGGGTCGGTGCGTTCCTAGCGGGAGTCGAGCCGGAAATGATCATGTCGAGGGCGCGCTGGGCCTCAGGCTCAGGCCCATTGGTCGGCAGATAAGCGGTGAGCGTATCTGGCGTCTCGGACATGATGAGGCGCGGCTGCGGGACCGGCGGCGCAGTGAGCGCGGCCAGCGCAGTGACGGCGTCGCCAGCGGGCAGGGCAGAGGCGGTGGCCACCTGAAGGCGTTCGGACTTCATCACCGGCATGGGCGCGATGTGAGCCGTGGTCAGTTCCGAGGGGTCGAGCGGAGCGCTGCCAACCGTCGAGAAGGGGATGGCGGTGGGCGCAGCAGAAGCAACCTCCATAGGCGCCGTCGCGGGCATGGGGGCGACCGGGGCTGCCGCTGCGGTTTGCTGCATCGGCATGCCAAGGCTGGCCGGGCGCATGGCCGGGACCGGAGCGATGGGGCTGGCCGATGGCGTCGCGACGGGTGCGGCCAGCGAGGCAGTCTGTACCTGTGCCTGTGGCGCCGGCTGGGCGGCCTGCTGGTTGTCATTGCCGCCGAAGAACATGTCCATCAGCGTCTTGCCGCCGCCGCCGGCGCTATTGTTGGAAGCAACCTGGGTGCCGGATGAACCGCCGCCACAGGGGAAGGCATGGCAGCGCTTCCACTCGGCGAGGGCCACGTTATAGCCCTCCTGCGACAGCGGCTTGCCATCGGTGGGCAGGTGCATGGTGCGGCCGTCGGGGAAGATTTCCTTGAGCTGGGCTCGGGTCATGCGCGGCCAGGCGCGCACGGAGCCAACGTCCAGATGCACGAAGGGGCTGCCCGAGGTCGGGTAGTAGCCGACGCCGCCCACCTGCTTGCGCATGGCAGCGGCACGCAGCTTGGCCAGCGGCACGCCGGGAATGAAAAAGTCCATGGCCGTGCCGCGCATATGCTGGGAATTGTCAGCGACGCCGGAGGAGTTCTTGGCCAGCATGGCGTTGGTCTGAGGAGAGCGATAGGCCGAGACGACGTTGATCGGCTGGCTGGCGCCGACATCCTGATAGACTTCCCAGACCAGGTCGAACAGGCGCGGGTCCATCTTGGTGGGCTCGTTGCGACGCCAGTCGCGCAGGAAATAGTTGAGCTCGTTGAGCCCCGACTGCACATATTGGCCGTTGCGCTTGAAGACGATGCGCGCGGTTTCCTTGGTGTGAGTGTAGTAGAGATAGAGGGCGCGTTCGCTCGATGCCTGCACCGGCGCTGCCGCGAAAACAAAAATCATCGAGAGTGCCGCGATCATGGCTGCCGCCACCCGCGCACTCCGCTGCCCGATAGTAGACCAAGTCACCGTCACGCCAAACTCTGCCCGGTTCATTGAGAGATATTGGAGGACGTTAGCGCGCAATTCGCACGAATTGATTAACGCTAACCACTTGTGAACAGACCGGATCGGTGCCCCTCACGCCGCTGTTACTACAGGGCAAAGCTGGCACAACAATGGCGGAAGTGTAAAGGGGCGGTTAATCCGAACGGCCGGGCCCTGAAGCCCATAAGGGGTCTCAGGGGGAGAGATCGTCTGCGATCGGGGAGGTTTCGGCGATGATGGCCGGGGCCGGGGCAGCATTGAGGCCCATGGCGGCGATCAATTTTTCATTGTGACCGTAGACGTCGCCATAAGAGCGGATGGTGCCGTCCCCGTCGACGCGCAGGGTGAAATAGGCCAGGTGCACCGGGATCGAGGTCTGCGGGTTTACCCATTTTTCGTTGGGGCCGAACATGGCTTCGAGCGACGCGCCGCTGATATTTGGCTCGTTGGCCATCAGGGCGTCAGCGAACTCGAACGGGTTCTGCACGCGGATACAGCCATGGCTGAAAGCCCGATAGGAGCGGGCGAACAACGACTTGGACGGCGTATCGTGCAGATAGACGTCGTGCTTGTTGGGGAACAGGAACTTGATCTGGCCCAGCGAATTGCCCGGACCGGGGCGCTGGCGCACGCGGAAGGGAAAATTGGTGGAGCTGACCTGGCTCCAGTTGACCTGCCAGGGGCTGACCACGGACCCATTATAGATGAGGTCCATGTTCTTGGCGTCGGTATAGCCGGGATTGCGCATCACCGCCGGGGCGATTTCGCCGCGGATGATCGAGGAGGGCACGTTCCAGAAAGGGTTCACCACCAGGTGGCGGATATTATCCGAAAAGATCGGGGTCTGGTTCTTGGTGGTGCCGACGACGACGCGGGTTGTATATTCCTCATGGCCGTCGCGATTGACGGCGAGGCGGAATTCGGGGATGTTGACGAAGACGTTGAACTTGCCCAGGTCCGAGGGCATCCAGCGCCAGCGTTCCATATTGGCCAGAATGTCCTCGCGACGCGTGGCGGAGCCGCCATTGAGCGCGGCGACGGTGGCCGGCCCGATAATGCCGTCGACTTCGAGCCCCTGGCTTTCCTGGAACGACTTCACCGCCGAAACCAGCATGTCGTCATAGGAATTGGAGCCGAGGGCTGTGAGCTTGAGGCGCTCGCGAATGGCGGGGACGCGTGCATCGGTGCCGCCGGGACGCAGCACGGCGCCTTCGGCAATGGGAGTGGGGCGCGCGGTATCGGTCTTGCCGAAATTGGCCAGCGCCTGCTTCAGCGCCAGGAATTCAGGGTGCTTGGGCTCAAGTTCGGCCAGGATCGAAGCGGGATCGTCGCTTTTGGCGAGACGCTCAAGCAGGGCGGCCTCGTCGATCTTTTTGGGCTGAATGTCGAGGTTTTCGCTGACCGATTGCGGCCGGATGCGGCCATTATGGATATGGTTGGCATAGCGCATGGTGGCGCGCGAAAAGGCAGTTTCGAGCGCGGCCAATGCTGCGGGATCGCCACTCTTGGCGCGGCTGAGATCGATATCGGGCGTCAGATAGTCAGACGGGCGCAGCCCTTCGGTATCAGCGGTGCGGAATAGCGCCACGATCTTTTCGGCGGCCGGAGAAAAGCTGATGGCGCCGCTGGCATCCTGGGACAGCCAGATGGGATCGAAATGGCGTTCGCCATAAAGGAAATAGAGGCGCTGGGCCTCGTTATAGGCGGTGGTGTCGCGCGTGGCGCTGTAATAGGCCGCGGACAGGCCGTCCTTGATGGTGCGGGCCAGGGCATTTTGCGGCGGAGCGATGACGACGCGGCTGGTTTCCAGGCTGGCGACAGCCTGCTGGGCGAGGGCCGGCGACAATGCGCCCGAAGTTGCCGCGACGAGGGCGACGAGGCTGGCCAGAACCTTGTGCATGAAAGCTCCTTTTCGGGGGCGTCCGGAGGGAGAATCCCGGCGTCCCGTCAATTCTCAATAACTTGCAAACCTTAACGGGAGCAATTGCTCTCAAAGTTGTGAGACCGGCCTGTGGCCTGGCTACAACGCTCCCCCGTAAACCACTTCGCCCGAACCAGAGGTCCGGGCGAGGGCTGCATGGAAGCGGGTATTGGCTAGAACTTGTAGTTGACGCCGGCGCGCACGACGCTGAAGCGCGGCGAGATGTCGAGATTGCCGACCGGCAGGCCGGCATAGGTCTGCTTGCCCAGGTCGACATAAAGATATTCGGCCTTGAACGAGAGATTGGGCGTGGCCTGGGCCTCAAGGCCCACGCCGGCGGCCCAGCCCATGTGGTTGGCGGTCTGGGAGGTCACCACGTTCTGGTTGTTGGTGATCTTGGCAGTGCCATGACCATAGGCGCCACCGATAGTGGCATAGGGCATGACCTGGCCCACCGGGATACCGGCACGAATACGCGCGGTACCGAAGACGTCGGTGACGGCGTCGAAATTACCAGCCGCGCCGGCCGGGGTGCTGAAGGCGATATTGGCCCATTGCAGGTCGGCTTCGGCGCCGAGCACGAAGCCGCCCATATCGAAATTGTAGCCAGCCTGGCCGCCAATGGTCCAACCGCTATTGTTCACGGTGGCGGGGCTGCCTGGCAAAGCGGGATTGGTGGTGGAATTGCCCCAGGCATAGCCGCCATTGATGCCGGCATAGAAGCCGGACCAGCCGCTGGCGGGCGTGGAGGAATAGATTGGGGATGCAGCGGGGCTGGACCAGTTCAGATCAGCTGCCTGGGCGGACGCGGTGACCGCCAAAACTGCGGAAAGCACAATGCCGAAGCGTTTCATCGATGGCCTCATGGTGGTCGAAAACTTAACGATGAGGCACAAATCCCATGCGAGTCATTAATGGCTCGGAAAGGAACAAGGTTAACGCCGGCGCTTTCTCACGCTGTGATCAGGGGTGTTGCAACAGTGCATCTTACGCTGCGTCGTTGATCAGCCCTTCGGCCAGGCCATATTCGTGCAGCTTGCGATAAAGCGTCGAGCGGCCAATGCCGAGAGCCCTGGCGACGCGCGACATGCGCCCACCATGATGGTCGATGGCAAAGGCGATGGCGGCGCGCTCGATCTCGGCCAGAGCGCGCAATTCGCCGCTGGCGGCGAGGAAGCGATCAGGGGCCGGCTCGGAGATGATTTCGACGCGCTGGCGGGGCAGGACCGCGTCGATGTGAATGGGGGCGGCTGGCGCAGGGCTCTGTTCGACGGCCCGCAGCGCTTCCTCTCGCCCGGAGGACTGGGCGACGATCTGCGGAAAGTCCTGGCTTTCGAGGAAGGCACCATCGGTGAGGACTATGGCGCGATACACCGCGTTTTCGAGCTGGCGCACATTGCCCGGCCAGTCATAGGCCTGCAGCAGTTCCATGGCGGCCGGGGACGTCCCGAGCACGCGCTTCCCGGCCTCGGCGGAGAAGCGGGCGATGAAATGCGCGACCAGCGCCGGCAGATCCTCCCGGCGTTCGCGCAGCGGCGGGACATAGATGGGGAAAACGTTGAGGCGATAGAACAGGTCTTCGCGGAATTCGCCGGATTTGGCCAGGTTCAACAAGCGCCGGTTGGTGGCCGAGATGACGCGGACATTGACGCGCTCGGGGCGGCTGGCGCCCACCGGCTCGATCTCGCCCTCCTGCAGGGCGCGCAGCAGCTTGACCTGGGTTTCGAGCGGCAGTTCGCCGACTTCATCGAGGAAGAGCGTGCCGCCATGGGCTTCGGCGAATTTGCCGGCCTGGTCGGCGACGGCGCCGGTAAAGGCCCCCTTCTTATGGCCAAAGAGCACGGACTCGACGAGATTGGGCGGAATGGCACCGCAATTGACGGTGACGAAGGGTTTGCCGGCACGTTCGCCGGTGCCTTGGATGATGCGGGCGATCAATTCCTTGCCGACGCCGGTTTCGCCCTCGATCAGCACCGGAATGGTGCTCTTGGCGGCCTTGGCGCACAGGGTCAGCACACGCGCCATGGCAGGGGCGGCGGCGATCATGTCGGCCTGGGTGAAGGTGCCGCTGCGGCGGGCGCGTTCGGAGCGGATGGCGGCTTCGAGCGCGTCGAGTTTGAGGGCATTGCGCAGCGAAATGACGAGACGCTCGGGGGAGACCGGCTTGACGAAATAATCCGCCGCGCCCTGGCGCATGGCCGAGATGACGGTTTCGAGCGAGGCATTGGCGGTCTGGATGATGACGGGGGTGATAAGCCCCTCCTTGCGCATGGTTTCCATGACGCCCATGCCATCGATATCGGGCATGACCAGATCGAGGATCATGACCCCGACGCCGCGGTCTTCACGCAGGATGGACAGGGCCTGTTCGCCCCCGGTGGCGGTGATCGGCTTGAAGCCGGCCCTATTGGCGACCTCGGCGGTCAGGCGCAACTGCACCGGATCGTCATCGACAACAAGAACCCGCGTCATACATACCCCGAAAACTGGCGACCAAAGGACGGGCACGAATCGTCTGTGCCGTTTTGGGATGACGATGCCGGGTGGGGCTTAAGAGGGTGTTAATCCTGCATTATTTGTGAAGCAGGTTGCGGTGGCGGGTGGCCATGAAAAAGGGCCCCGACTTGCGTCGTGACCCTCCAGAGTCGAACTGTTTATGTCTCGAAACCCTATTGCCGGGTCATGCCCTGGAGCTTGGAAAGTTCGTCCTTCACTTCCAGCTTCTTGCGCTTGAGCGCAGAAACCATCAGGTCGTCGACCGGAAGATGCTGCATTTCGGACTGGATCCGCTGGTCCAGTTCATGGTGCCGTCGCTCCAGTGCAGCTATGTGGCCTTCAGTCGTCATAGTAACTCCTTTCAGCGTGTTGGACGGGGGTATCGTCACAAATATTTCATGCTTTGTCGACGCCCATCGGGTGACCACGGGAAATCAGATGCAAAACAGTCCGTGATCGGTTAACCAAGGATGTATCTGGGGCCCTTCGATCCGGTTTTCAATGCTCAGTCTGACCAAGGAACAGGAAGCCCAATTGGGGCTGGAACTGGCCACAAAACGCCAGGAACACTCGGATCTCGACGCCGCTATCCACACTTTGACGCAGTCGCAATTTGCCGATCGCATGCTGATCCAGCGGCTGAAAAAGCGGAAGCTGACGCTTAAGGACCGCATCGTCCAACTCGAGAATTTACTGCTCCCGGACATCATCGCCTGAGCCCGTTCCGCCTTGAGTTGTGGCCAGAATTGGGCTAATTGCGCGCTTTGAGGAGCGGCACGGGGGAATCGCCATGCTCAAGCCACCGGTCGCCATCGTGATGGGCAGCCAATCGGATTGGCCCACAATGCGGCTTGCCGCCGAGACCCTCGAAAATCTCGAAGTCGAATATGAGGCGCGCATCGTTTCGGCGCATCGCACGCCCGAGCGCATGGTGGATTTTGCCACCCATGCCAAGGCCGAAGGGATCAAGGTCATCATTGCCGGTGCCGGCGGCGCGGCACACCTGCCAGGCATGATCGCGGCGATGACGACGCTGCCGGTATTCGGCGTGCCGGTGCGGTCCAAGGCGCTCAGCGGGCTCGACAGCCTTTATTCCATCGTGCAGATGCCCGGCGGCATTCCGGTGGGCACGCTGGCCATCGGTGAGCCGGGCGCGATCAACGCGGCGCTGCTGGCTGCGGCCGTGCTGGCGCTCAATGATGATGACCTGGCCGATCGCCTCGAAGCCCATCGCGCCCGCCAGACCGAATCCGTGCCGCAGTTTCCGTCCGATATCGAGTAGTCCATTGTCCCAAGACTTCGCATCCCTTCCTCCCGGCTCCACCATCGGCATTCTGGGCGGGGGGCAGCTTGGGCGCATGCTGGCGCTGGCGGCGGCCAAGCTGGGACTGAAAAGCCATATCTATTGCCCCGATCCGCAAAGCCCTGCATTCGACGTGACGCCACACAAGACCGTCGCTGCCTATGATGATGTCGAGGCGCTCAAGGCCTTTGCGGCTGAAGTCGATGTCGTCACCTACGAGTTCGAGAACGTGCCGGCGGCGACGGCCGAAGTGCTGGCTGGGCTGAAGCCGCTACGGCCCGGCGCCAATGCGCTGGCGATTTCCCAGGATCGGCTGGCGGAAAAAAGCTTTCTGGCCTCCAAGAATATTCCGGTGGCGCCCTATCGCGCCGTGCACAGCCTCGATGACCTGCACCAGGCAATAAGCGAGCTCGGCCTGCCGGCAGTGCTCAAGACCACGCGGCTCGGCTATGACGGCAAGGGGCAGCGGGTGTTGCGCGAACCAGGCGACGCCGAGGCGGCTTTCAACGAGTTGATGCCCCATCCCCTGGTGCTCGAAGGCTTCGTGCCGTTCGAAAAAGAAATTTCTGTGGTGGTGGCACGCGGGCTCGACGGCACGGTGCGCGCCTTCGATGCCGCCGAGAATGTGCATCGACACCACATTCTCTACACCTCCACCGTGCCGGCCGATGTGCCGCCGGGCGTCGAAAAGCACGCCGCCATGTTGGCCAAGGTCATCGTGGTGGCGCTCGATTATGTCGGGGTGCTTGGGGTCGAATTCTTCGTGGTGCCCGGCGAGCGGGTGACGCTGATGGTCAACGAGATCGCGCCGCGCGTGCACAATTCCGGACACTGGACCGAGGCCGTATGCCTCACCGATCAGTTCGAGCAGCATGTTCGCGCCATTGCCGGCTGGCCGCTGGGCGATCCGCGCCGCATGGCGGATGTAGTGATGCAGAACCTGGTCGGAGACGAAGTCGATATCGTGCCGGGCGGCATCGATGGCGATAGCCAGCCACATCTTTATGGCAAGGCCGAAGCAAGGCCGGGGCGCAAGATGGGGCATATCAACCGCATTACGCGGGGCGCTTAGGGCGACCGCCCGAAGCGGGTGGCTCAGGAGGCGGCGTCCAGCTCGGCGATGGCGTCGCGGCGTTGGCGGTCGAGCCGGAGCGTGTCGTCCTGCTTGGGGCAGGAGGCACAATAGGTGCCGGGAAAGGCCAGATAGTCGAGGCAGCAGCCCTTGCGGGCCGAGATTAGCACCTGACGCCCGTCGTGCAGGTCGAGCACTTCGAGATCGCCCTGGCCGGTCAGACCCATGGCCTCGAGCCACAGGCGACAGAGCCTGTGCTGTTCGGCGATGGAAAGGCCGGGCTGGAACTTGCCGAGCCGCAGCCCGATGCCCAGCATGCGGTCGGTGAGAAGGCGCAGCGCCGGCACGCGCTTGAGCTTGGTCACCGTGTTGATTTCGGCCAGCACCCGGTCGGCCATGATGCGCAGATCGGCGCCGGCGCGGCGGATCAGGCTTTCGAGACCGGCTGAATATTGCGGGCCCGGCGGCAGGCGGAAGCCATTGATGTCATTGCCGGAGGTTTTCTGCGCCATGCGGGACAGTTCAGGTACAGCACCGTGGGCATGGACGGCAATGGCGGCGAGATAAGCCGGTTGCCACATGAGGTTGGTCCAGAGGCGCACCGCGTAAAAGGGCTGGCCGGCATGGGGATAGGTCTGCTCGAGCCGTGCATAAAAAGTGCGGAGCAGGGCGGTGTTGTCCTGGCCCAGCACATGCCAGCCCGGCAGGGCGCCGCCTGGTGCGCCTGACATGAAGCCGGTGACCGATGCTGCCGTCGCCAGAAGGCGCGTCAGGGCAACATCCTCCTGGGTGGCGGCAAAGAGATAGTTGCGAGCAGTCAAAGCGCGCTTCCTCGCGAAGAACGGCACTGTCCTAGCTGCTTTATGTGGAGAAATAAAGTCACCTTCTTGAGGCGGTTGTCGATGCTAGAACAACCCGCATAACTACGTATTTGCAGCTTTTTCCTATGGCGGTACTCTAGATGCGAGAATGCATGGACTGACTCAAGGAAGAGGTCATGCAAAGGCGCCGCGGTAATCTGCTGGACGACACTCAAGGGGCGGCAGTCATCGAGTTTGCCATATTGACGCCCGTCTTCGTGCTGCTCATGACCGGAATGCTTGCCTATGGAATTTACTTCGGCACCGCGCATTCCTTGCAGCAACTGGCCGCAGACGCTGTCCGCGTAAGTCTGGCAGGACTTACTACTCAGGAAAGTCGCGATCTGGTGGAGTCGTATATCCACAACAATGCCTCGGCCTAAATGTTGATCGACGAGACACGACTGGTGCGCCAGGTCTCAACGGTGGACAATGACCGTAATCAGATGCGGCTCGTCTTGCGCTACGATGCTGCGTCGCTGCCGATCTGGAATCTCTATCCGCCCCTGCCGCTCCCAGATCGGGAAATCATTGCCGCGACAACGATAAGGCGGAGCATATTGTGACGCTGCGTATGTTCGGGGCTGATCAGCGGGGCAATTTCACCTTGCTGTTCGCCTTGGCATTTGTCGTGGCGATCGGCGCCGCAGCCGTTGGGGTGGACTCGGCCTCGCTCTATTATGAACGCCGCCAGGTGCAGGCTAGCGTCGACCTGGCCGCGATGACCGCAGCGGGTAATCCGGCGGAGGCGCAGCGGCTCGCCCAATTGGTGATGGTCGATGCCGGACTGCTGCCGCCCGACAGCACGACGGGTCTGACAGTGGTGACGGGCCGGTATTTTGCCGATGTGCATCGGCCGATCGAGCAGCGTTTTACCCCCGGCGCTACGCCCGTAAATGCCGTGCAGGTGTCGTTCGAAAAGCCGGGCACGCTCTATTTCGGGCGCTCCTTCACCTCCTCGCCCCAGATTGGCGCTACGGCGCTGGCGGCCTTTACCCCCGAGGTGTCTTTCGGGCTCGGGACGCGGCTCGCCAGTCTCAACCAGGGGGTGGCCAACCGCCTGCTCACCGCGCTTCTGGGCACCAATGTTTCGCTGAGCGTGATGGATTACAACGCGCTGGCAAGTGCGCGTGTGGATGCTCTGAGCTTTCTCGGCGCTCTGGGACAACAGCTCGACATAGAGACGGGCTCCTATGTCGATATCCTCAATATGCGGGCGCGTTCGGGGCAAATTGCTGCTGCTCTCGCCGATGTCACCACCGGGCCGGTGCATCAGGTGCTCAATGTCCTGTCCAATGGCGGGCGTGGGACGCAGGTGCTGGTAGGAAAACTCGTCAATCTGGGCGTGCTGGGCAGCCGCGAATTGGGGAGTGGTTCTAGTGCCGGAGTGTCGCTCTCTGCGCTGGAGGTAATAATGGCTGCAGCGCGCCTGTCCGACGGGCAAAAACAGGTTACGCTCGATCTGGTGCCGAATGTGCCCAACCTAACAGCTTTGCAGGTCGCGCTCGCCATTGGCGAGGCACCCCAGGGCAGCGGCTGGACGCGGATCGGGGAGCGCGGGGCGACGGTGCGCAGTTCGCAGTTGCGGCTCAGAATTCTGGCGCAACTGCTCGGGGGCGATGTGCTGCTTCGTGCCGGGGTCAGGGTGCCCATTCTGCTCGATGTGGCCCATGCTGAAGCGCAGGTGTCGTCCATCACCTGCCCGACCGCCGAGAACCGCAATGGATCGGCTGTCATCGCAGTGCGACCGGGGGTGCTGAAGCTCAGTCTGGGCGAGGCCAGCGACGAGCAATTGCGCAATTTCGGTCAGCCGCTTTATCCCGGGCGGGTCAAGCTCATCGATGTCCTGTTGCTCAAGGTTTCAGGCGCGGCACAGGTGGAGATCGCCCAGAACGACAGCGTGATGCTGAGCTTTTCGTCCCAGGAGATCGGCGCCGGCGCCACCAAGACGGCGCGCACCCGCACCATGGTCACTTCACTGATGACGTCCCTCTTCAATTCGCTCGACATAAGGGTGGATGTGGGGCCACTCCTCGTGCCGCTGACGCTGCTGGAAGGGACGGTGCGCGCCCTTATCACGCCGCTGGGTCCGACGCTCGACCTGACCCTGGCCGGGGTATTTTCGGCGCTTGGGCTGGGGCTCGGCGAAGCCGATGTGAAGGTTTTTGGGGTGCGTTGTACCGCCCCAGCCCTAGTCCGCTGAGCGGCGCAATCTACCGCTTGTCAGTGCAAATTTAGTGTGTTAGATAACTAATACACTAGATAGGCAAGACACATGGATGATTTCAATGCCAGCCAGCCGATCTTCGTGCAGATCCGCCAAAGGCTGATCGACATGATCCTGCGGCGTGCCGTGGTGGAAGGTGATCCCCTGCCATCGGTTCGCCAGATTGCAGCTGATCTGTCGGTCAATCCGCTGACGGTCACCAAGGCATTTGAAGCCCTGGTCGAGATCGGGGTGGTCGAAAAACGCAGGGGATTGGGGATGTTCGTTACCCAGGGCGCGCGCGCCACATTGCTCGCACATGAGCGCGAGAAGTTTCTCAAACAGGACTGGCCGCGTATCGCGGCGCAGATCAAGGCATTGGAGCTGGACGTTTCCAGCCTGCTGCAAGAACCACAAGCCGACACTCAGCCGGGGAATTCACAGAAATGACCGACGCACCCCTTGCCCTCGATCCGATCGTTTCTGCCCGGGGACTGAAGAAGTCCTTCGGCCGCAAGCAGATCCTGCACGGGCTGGATTTCGACATTCCCGCCGGGCGCATCTATGGGCTGGTCGGCCATAATGGCGCTGGCAAGACCACGACCCTTAATGCCATGCTGGGCCTCACCAGCTATGAAGGCACCATCCGTGTGCTCGGCGAGGATCCGTTCCAGAAGCGCGCCAGGCTGATGGAAAACGTCGCCTTCATCTCCGACGTGGCCAGCCTGCCGCGGTTCCTCAGGGTGCGCGAGCTGTTTGCGCTGTTGAGCAATATCCATCCCAATTTCTCCACCGACAAGGCACGCCAGTTCCTCGAAGGCACCGATATCAAGCCGGAGATGAAAATCCGCACGCTCTCCAAGGGCATGGTGGCGCAGCTGCATCTGGCAGTAGTGATGGCGATCGACGCCAAGCTCCTGGTGCTGGACGAGCCGACGCTCGGCCTCGACATCACCTATCGCAAGCGCTTCTACCGGCGGCTGCTGGAAGACTACATGACCGAGGAGCGGACCCTGATCATCACCACTCACCAGGTGGACGAGATCGAGTTCATGCTGTCGGACATCATGTTCATCCGCGACGGCGACCTCATCCTGCATATGCAGATGGAAACGGTGAGCGAGAAATTCAGCCAGCTGGTGGTCGATACGCCCGAGCAGCAGCAGGCCGCGCGGGCCCTGGGCCCGGTTTATGAGGAAACCCGTTTCGGGCAGACGGTGATGATTTTCGACGGCGTCGATCGGGGCCAACTGGAGCCCCTGGGGCGCGTGTCGACCCCGACTTTGTCCGATCTGTTCGTGGCGCTGATGCAGCGTCCGACCGCCAATCCGGAGACCGCCCGATGAAGGCTTTTTTCGCGCTCCTCCATCGTGAGTTCATCGAACATCGCGGCGCCTTCTTCATCGCCCCGCTGGTGCTGGTGGTCGTGGTCTTCGCCCTGACCGTGCTCGCCTTCAGCGTCGATCGGCTCGATACCCGGTT
Source organism: Devosia sp. 63-57 (assembly GCF_001899045.1). Taxonomy (NCBI): domain Bacteria; kingdom Pseudomonadati; phylum Pseudomonadota; class Alphaproteobacteria; order Hyphomicrobiales; family Devosiaceae; genus Devosia; species Devosia sp. 63-57. The sequence goes on from NZ_MKUY01000004.1 coordinate 137,542, forward strand.
TTCCGGGCAGCTGTTGACCGTGGTCCCGACCTGGGTGTTCGAAGCCGGCTTTGCCGGGCTGGCGACAGCCTGGATGATCTATCTGGGCTTCGTGCTGTTCTTCTACTGCGCCGACGGCTTTGCTGCCGACAAGCGCAACAATGCGATGCTGTTCTGGAAATCCATGCCGGTCAGCGATTTCCGCATTCTTCTGTCCAAGCTGGTGGCATCGATCACGATCCTGCCCGGCGCGGTCTATGTCGTCGCCATGGTCAGCATCCTGCTGATGTTCGGCGTCGCCTATGTCACCACCATGCTGGCCGGGCTCGGAAGCGGCAGCCTGTTGGGCAGCATTATCGGCATCTATGGGCAGATGAGCGTGGTCTTCCTTGTGGTGCTGGTCTGTGCGCTGCTCTGGTATCTGCCCTATATGGCGCTGGTCGGGGCCATGGCGACCGCCGTGGGGCGCTGGGCCATTCCCGTCGCCATCCTGTTGCCGTCGCTGGTCTCGGCACTGGAATGGGTGACGCTGGGCGGGCGGCATCCCTTTGCTACCGCGACCTGGGCATTTCTCGACTACCGCTCGCGGCTGCCGGTTGCCACCGACTATATCGAGCGCGTGTTCGATGGCGCCGAAACCCTTGATAGCTGGGTATTCATGACCAGCTTCCTGCGGAGTTTCGACTGGTTGCAGGTGGGGATCGGCGCGGTATTCGCCCTCTTCGTGCTCTATATCGCCTCCGAATACCGGCGTCGCGCAGCAGCCAATTGACCGCGGGCCCGACAGCCCTCATCTTCCCCGGGCCCGATCGTGGCCTGGGGGAGTTCTGGTTTGCGTGTGCATCTGGTGTCGTGCCATCCGGTATCGACAAGTCTATGTGCCCAGTTGGCGGCACATGCCGAGGCCGAGCTGGTGCTCAACGGCCATGAGGTGGATCGCCTCGATCTCTATGAAGCCGGCTTTTCGCCCGTTCTTACGGCTGAAGAGCGTGCGGGCTATTATGGCACGCCGGCGCCGGGCAGTGATATCGTGCCATTGCAGATGCGGCTGATGTCCACGGAGCACCTGGTGCTGGTCTTTCCCACCTGGTGGTTCAGCGTGCCGGCGGCGCTGAAGGGCTGGCTGGATCGGGTGTGGTCGCCAGGGGTCGCCTTTTCCCAGGGCACCCCAATCGTGCCGCTGCTCACCAATCTACGCAGTGTCACCGTGATCACGACGCTGGGATCGCCCTGGTGGTTCGATCGCGTCATCATGCGCAGCCCGGTGCGTCACATGCTCAAGCTGGGTGTGATCGATGCCTGCGCGCCGCGCGCCAGCTTTACCATGCTGAGCCTGCATTCGGCTGAGACGGCCTCCGCATCGCAGGTGAAAAAGTTCATGGACAAGATCGGCCATACGCTAGGGCGGGTGGTGCGCAAGGGATAGAGCCGGCGCGGCCGCCGTCTTGGCCTCAAGGCCCGGTATGAGGTTCTTGCAAATCATTCGCATTCCTATTGCAAATGATTTGCAGAAGCACTAGCTTCATCGTCAGTTCACAGCGGAGTTGACGATGCGCCGACGTTCCTTTGCCGCGCTGCTCATGACTTTGCCTCTTGCGCTCACCGGCGCAGCACAGGCGGGGGAGCGGATCAAGGCGGTGACCAGTTTTACCATTCTGGCCGACATGGCGCAAAACGTCGCCGGGGACGTCGCCGATGTGGTGTCCATCACCAAGCCGGGTGCCGAAATCCACAATTACCAGCCGACGCCGGGAGACCTGGTTGCGGCGCAGGACGCAGACTTGGTGCTGTGGAACGGGCTCAATCTGGAGCAGTGGTTCGCCCAGTTCCTCGACAATCTGCCCGACGTGCCCAATGCGGTGCTGACCGACGGGATCACGCCCATCGGTATCGGGGAGGGGCCCTATGAGGGCAAGCCGAACCCGCATGCCTGGATGTCGCCCTCCGATGCACTGATCTATGTTGAGAATATCCGCGCCGCCTTTGCCAGCGTCGATCCCGATAATGCCGATATTTATGCCGCCAATGCCGCCGCCTATTCGGCCGAGATTGCTGCGACTGTCGCACCCATGCATGAGGCGCTGGCGGCCGTGCCCGAGGCCGAGCGCTGGCTTTTGACCTCGGAAGGTGCGTTCTCCTACCTAGCGCGCGATTTCGGGCTCAAGGAGCTCTATCTCTGGCCGATCAATGCCGACCAGCAGGGCACGCCACGCCAGGTGCGGCAGGTCATCGATGCGGTGCGCGAAAACGCCATTCCGGTAATCTTTTCGGAATCCACCATTTCCTCCAAGCCGGCCGAGCAGGTGGCGCGGGAAACCGGCATCAAATATGGCGGCGTGCTCTACGTGGATTCCCTGTCCGATCCAGACGGCCCGGTGCCGACCTATCTCGACCTGTTGCGGGTTACCACCAGCACTATCGTGGCGGGGTTGACGCAGTGACCCACGCTCCCGGCATCGCTGTCACCGACATTACCGTCGCCTATCGCAATGGCACGGTACCGCTGCGCCATGCCAGCTTCACTGCGCCACGTGGCTCGATCACCGCGCTGGTGGGTGTCAACGGCGCCGGAAAGTCCACAATTTTCAAGGCGATCATGGGCTTCGTGCCCCTGGCCTCGGGTGAAATTTCCATTCTCGGGCAGGACGGCAGAAAGGCACAGCGGCAGAACAAGGTCGCCTATGTGCCGCAATCCGAGGAGGTCGACTGGAATTTCCCGGTGCTGGTCGAGGATGTGGTGATGATGGGCCGCTTCGGCCACATGAACCTTTTTCGCGTGCCGCGCGCCATCGACCGGGAAAAGGTCGCGGCAGCGCTGGCGCGCGTCAATATGAGCGATTTCGCCAAGCGGCAGATCGGGGAGCTCTCTGGCGGGCAGAAGAAGCGCGTGTTCCTCGCCCGTGCCCTGGCGCAGGAGGGTGAGGTAATCCTGCTCGACGAGCCGTTTACCGGCGTCGACGTCAAGACCGAGGATGCGATCATCGCGCTGCTGCGGGCACTGCGCGACGAGGGCAAGGTCATTCTGGTCTCGACGCATAATCTGGGGTCGGTCCCCGAATTCTGCGACCGCACCGTGCTGGTCAAGGGCACGGTGCTGGCCCATGGACCAACTGCGGAAGTATTTACCCGCGACAGGTTGGAAGAGGCGTTCGGCGGAGTGCTGCGCCATTTCGTGCTGTCAGGGCCGGGCCTGCATGACGATGACGACCCGCGCCATCTCTCGGTGCTGACCGATGATGAGCGGCCGCTGGTGCTCTATGGCGAGAGTGGTCGGCAGACCCATCAGCAATCGGGCGGCGAACAATGATCGATCTGCTGCTCGAGCCGTTTTCCTACCACTACATGGTCAATGCCATGTGGGTGTCGGCGCTGGTGGGTGGGGTTTGCGCCTTTCTCTCCGCCTATCTCATGCTCAAGGGCTGGTCGCTGATTGGCGACGCGCTTTCCCATTCCATCGTGCCTGGCGTGGCCGGCGCCTATATGCTGGGCCTGCCCTTTTCCATCGGCGCATTCTTTTCGGGCGGGTTGGCCGCGGCGGCGATGCTGTTTCTGTCGCAACGCACCAAACTGCGTGAAGATGCGGTGATCGGGCTGATCTTTTCCGGCTTTTTCGGGCTGGGCCTGTTCATGGTCTCGGTCTCGCCGCTGCCGATCAATGTGCAGACCATCGTGCTCGGCAATATCCTCGCCATCACCCCGGAAGACACGCTGCAGCTGGTGCTGATCTCGGTGGTGACGCTGGCGGTGATGCTGGTGATCTGGAAGGATCTGATGGTCACCTTTTTCGACGAAAGCCATGCCCGCTCCATCGGCATCAAGACCGATTGGCTGAAGGCCATCTTTTTCACGCTGCTGGCGGCGGCCACAGTCGCGGCCATGCAGACGGTGGGCGCATTCCTTGTGATCGCCATGGTGGTGACACCCGGCGCCACGGCCTATCTGCTGGCCGACCGCTTCTCCCGTCTCATCGTCATCGCCGTTACCGTCGGCGTGCTGTCCTGCCTTGTCGGGGCCTATCTCAGCTATTTCCTCGATGGGGCGACCGGTGGAGTCATCGTGGTGCTGCAGACGCTGGTGTTTCTTTCAGCATTCCTTTTTGCCCCCACGCATGGGCTGCTGGCCGCCCGCCGCCGCATTGCCCGGGAGGTACGCTGATGGAATGGTATGAGATGGCCCTGTGGCCGTTCCAATTGCCCTTCATGGTGCAGGCGATGATCATCGCAGTGCTGGTGGCGGTGCCGACGGCGTTGCTGTCCTGTTTTCTCGTGCTCAAGGGCTGGTCGCTGATGGGCGACGCCATTTCCCATGCGGTGCTGCCAGGGGTGGTGATCGCCTATATCGTCGGCCTGCCTCTTGGTGTCGGTGCGTTTGCGGCCGGCATGGTCTGCGCCTTGTCGGTCGGCTATCTCAAGGAAAACAGCCGGGTCAAGGAAGACACGATCATGGGCGTGGTGTTTTCGGGGCTCTTCGGACTTGGGATCGTGCTCTACACCGCCATCCGCACCGATGTGCATCTCGACCACATTCTTTTCGGCAATATGCTGGGCGTGGGCCAGGATGATCTGGTGACGGCCGGCGTCATCGCGCTGGTGGTCGGGGTGGTGGTGGCGGCCAAGTGGCGCGACCTCATGCTCTTCATCTTCGATCCGCAGCAGGCCGGCGCCATCGGATTGCCGGTGCGGCTGCTGCATTATGGGCTTTTGGCGCTGATTTCGCTGACCATTGTGGGCGCCTTGCAGGCGGTAGGGATCGTCCTGGTCATTGCGTTGCTGATCGCGCCGGGAGCCATCGCTTTTCTGGTCACCAAGCGGTTCGGCGTCATGCTGCTGGTGGCCATGGCGATTTCGGTGGGGTGCGGTCTCTTGGGCGTCTATCTCAGTTTCTTCCTCGACAGCGCGCCTGCGCCGACCATCGTGCTGCTGATGATTGGCTGCTTCCTCGTCGCCTTCCTAACCACCCAGCGGCGAAAGGTGGCCGCGGTGTGAACCGACACGCTATTGTCACTGGATTGCGACAGCTTGGGCTCGCAAAGGCAGCCTGCGTAAAATTGCTAGAGACAGGCAACGCGAATAGGCCTAGCCTCGTTGATGTTCATGCGGCGCAGCCCGCGCCGCCCTTCGGAGCCACACCAGTTTGAGCAGGCATTTGCCACCGACCGCAGACAACGCCCTCGCATCGCAACTCGAACTCGCCTTTGAAGACAATCGCCTGGCTGCCCAGCTCTATGGCGATTTCGACCAGAACCTCGCCTTGATAGAACAGCGCCTTGCCGTGTCGGCCACGCCGCGCGGCAATCATGTGTTGATCAAGGGCGCGGCCTCCAAGGTCGATCAGGCGCGACGCGTGCTGGAATCGCTTTACACCAATCTCGAGGAAGGCCGCAGCGTCGATATAGCCGATGTCGATGCGGTGATCCGCATGATCGAGACAGAGGACAGCCAGTTGACGCTGCCGACCCTCGAGCGCAAGGGCAAGGTGCGCATGGCCCAGATCGCCACGCGCAAATCCACCATCGTCGCGCGCACGCCGGCGCAGGACGCCTATATGCGCGCCATGGAGCGGAGCGAGCTGGTCTTCGGTGTCGGCCCCGCCGGTACCGGCAAGACCTATCTGGCGGTGGCGCATGCCGCATCGCTGCTCGAGCGTGGCGACATCAATCGCATCATCCTGTCCCGCCCGGCCGTCGAAGCCGGTGAGCGTCTGGGCTTTCTGCCCGGCGACATGAAGGAAAAGGTCGATCCTTACCTGCGCCCGCTCTATGACGCGCTTTATGACATGATGAAGCCCGAAAATGTCGAGCGCTGCATCACTTCGGGCATTATCGAAGTGGCCCCGCTCGCCTTCATGCGTGGCCGGACCCTCGCCAATGCCGTGGTCATTCTTGACGAAGCGCAGAACACCACATCGATGCAGATGAAGATGTTCCTGACCCGCCTGGGCGAGAACTCCAAGATGATCGTCACGGGCGACCCCACTCAGGTGGACCTGCCGCGCGGCGAGAAATCGGGTCTGGTGGAAGCGGTCAATCTGCTCGACGGCGTCGAGGGCGTGCATATTTCACGCTTCAACGACAAGGACGTGGTGCGCCATGCGCTTGTCGGGCGCATCGTGCGGGCCTATGAAGCCGATACCGCGCGCCGCCTCGCCGAAAAGGAAGGCGACAGGGATGGTCTGGCGCGGACATTGGGCGCGTTGCCCCGGAGCTGAACCGCACATCCATGCCTGCCTTGCCCCCGCTTGAGATCGCCGTCATCCGCAATGCGGAGGGCTGGCCGGACCATTTCGATGCCCTTGCCGAAAAGGCGGTGCTGGCGGCTCTCGCCGGCGCCAAGGCGAAGGTCAAGGGCGCTGCCGAGATTTCCGTGCTGCTCACCGACGATGCCGAGCAGCGCGAGCTCAATGGTCAATGGCGCGGCAAGGATGCGTCCACCAATGTGTTAAGTTTCCCGCAGATCGAGCCCTTCGGGCCGGTCATGGGCATTCTGGGCGACATCACGCTGGCGCGAGAAACAGTGGAGCGAGAGGCACTTGACCTCGGCAAGAGCCTTGATGACCATTTCACCCACCTAATGGTGCATGGATTTCTGCACATTCTGGGTTATGATCACATCGTGGAAGACGAGGCCCTTCAAATGGAAGGACTCGAAACCCAGATATTGGCGGGGCTGGGGATAGACGATCCCTATGCCGATTGACAAAACCGCCTGGAACCTCTGATCTTCAGAGGCATTTTCGTCCAAAGGACACCAAGAGCCGCATTTGCGCGGCGCGAGATGATGACCGACAGCGACAGTAACAAGGCCCCCTGGGTGGCCGAAAACCCTGAACCTCCCTCTAGTCCCGCCTCCGCCTCGTCGCGGGGGCCGAGCCTGTGGAACCGCATCAAAGGGTTGATGGCCCTGAGAACGGTTTCCCTGCGCGACGATCTGCAGGTGGCGCTGGAAGAAACCGGCAGCGCCGAGACCGCGAATTTCACCGAGAGTGAACGCATCATCCTGCAAAACGTGCTGAAGCTGGCCAAGGTGTCGGTCGACGACGTCATGGTGGAGCGTAGCGATATGCATGCGGTTTCCATCGACATCAACCTTGGGACATTGCTGGCCAAGTTCAAGCAGGTCGGCCATTCGCGCCTGCCGGTCTATGAAGATGGCCTCGATGACATCAAGGGCTTCATTCACATCAAGGATGCACTGTCCCGCATCACCGAAGCGGTGAACGATCCTGAAAAGGATGTGCCGGTCAAATTGCTCTCGACCGCGCTCAAGCAGAAGATCGGCAAATTGGGCATCATGCGCACCGCGATGTTCGTGCCTACCTTCATGCCGGCTTCGGACCTGCTGCAGTCGATGCGCGCCGGTCGAACTCATATGGCCATCGTTGTCGACGAATATGGTGGCACGGATGGCCTCGTGACCATTGAGGACCTGCTCGAGGCGGTCGTTGGCGAGATCGAGGACGAGCACGATGAGGCCGAGGTGGCGCTGATCCGCAAGGTCGGCAAGGACACCTATATCGCCAATGCCCGTGCTGAACTCGATGACGTGCGCGCCCTGGTGGGGCCGGATTTCGACCCTGGCGCCTTTGGCGATGCGGTGGACACTATTGGTGGTCTGGTTTTCGACCTGGCCGGGCATGTCCCCAAGCGCGGCGAGCGGGTAACGGGTCTCGAGAGTCTCGATGGCTTCGAGTTCGAGATTCTTGCCGCAGACAGTCGCCGCATCAAGCGCCTGCGCATTCGTCGCAGGAGCGCGGAGGCGCCGGCAGAGCAGGGCGAGCCGCTGGCCATCACCGACCAGCGCAGCGAAGAACAGAAGCAGGCGGCCGAATAGGCCGCCTTCTTTACCTCAGCGCCGTAGCCAGTCGTGGACGGCACTGGCTACCGCAGCAGGATTCTCGATCGTCGGGATATGGCCGGCATCTGGGAAGACCACCAGTTCAGCCCCGGGAATCGCCGCCGCCATCTCTTGGGACAGCGGCAGGGGAATGAGCTGGTCCTCGGCGCCGACGCCCACCAGGGTGGGCACGGCGATGTCTTGGAGAAAGGGCCGGGAATCGATGCGGCCCATGATGGCGGTCTGCTGGCGGTAATAGGTTTCGGGGGTGACTCGCATGGTCATCTCATGCACGGCCTCGGCGATCGGGGTATCGATATGGCGGGGAGCAAGCAGGCCGGGCAGGCCCATGCGCGACACCAGCGCCGATTTGCCAGCTGCTACCAGCGCCATTTCCGCCCGGCGGGCCACTTTGCGTTCGTCGCTGTCGGGTCGGGCATTGGTGTCGAGAAGTGCCAGGTGTGTGACCCGCTCGGGCGCCTGGCGTATGATTTCGAGTACGACATAGCCCCCCATGGACAAGCCCGCGAGCGCAAAGCGCGGCGGCGCGACGGCGAGCACGCGACTGGCCATGGCCGCGATGGAATCGTCGCGTGACACATCCGCCACCACGGCAGCGGTTCCGGCATCGAGGCGGGCAATGAGCGGGGCGTAGAGATAGCTATCACAGCGCAGGCCAGGAATGAGAAGCAGGGGCTGATACATGGCGAACTCCGCAAAGCAGTCCCAGAGGGGTAGCGGGAGCCGCGAAAGCCCGCAAGAGCCTGCAATTTTCCGTATCGTCAGTGTGGACACAAGGCCCGGTTTGAGCTATAGAGCCCGCCACGATGACCGGCTCTGCTGGTCGGCGGGGGCACCACTAGGTGCCTTTGCTATGTTCACCAGTTTGCAAAAGCTTTGAAAGGGCGGTTGACCTTTGCAAGTAGTCGTTCGCGATAACAATGTTGACCAGGCGCTGCGCGCGCTCAAGAAGAAGCTGCAGCGCGAAGGCGTCTTCCGCGAGATGAAGCTGCGCAACTATTACGAGAAGCCCTCTGAAAAGAAGGCTCGCCAGAAGGCCGAGGCCGTTCGTCGCGCCCGCAAGCTGGCTCGTAAGCGCGCACAGCGCGAAGGCGGCATTGTGGCTGCACCGGGTCGTCCGAGCTAAGCTGCTCAGGGCTCTGCCGAAGAATTTGAACGCCGTCCTTCGGGGCGGTGTTTTTTATTGCCGCTTGCGCCGCCGCCGGTCGATAAGCGCTACCGCGATGGCGAGAATGGCGACGATGGGCATCTGGATAACCAGGGCCGTATGCGCATCGGGAAACAGGGTGCCGGCGGTGAGCGAGCCGAGAAAGCCGCCACCGACCTGGAAGAAACCGGTCAGCGCACCCGCCGCGCCGGCCATGCCGCCGAACCCGGCCATGGCTGCCGCCGTGGCGCTGGGGCTGATGAAGGCAATGCCGACCATCCAGATGCCGACCGGGACCATCACCGCCAGAACCGATTGCGGATAGAGCGCCGGCAGGGTGGCGAAGGCCAGCCCGCTGACGCCCATAAGCACCAGTGCCACCGTCATCAATCGCGTGCCGCCGAGGCGGGTCGAGAGTGCGCCCACCAGCAGGTTGCCGGCAATGAAGGAACCGGTCTGCACCAGCATCGCCATGGCGAACTGGAACGGGGTGAGGCCCAGTCCGTCGATAAGCACGAAGGGCAAAAGCGCAGTGAAGCCGTGGAAGCCCGAAAAGGTAAGGCAAAGCAGGAGCGAGGGAATGAGGAAATCCGGTGCGCTGAGAAGCGTCCGGTAATTGCCGAGGATGACGCCGGGCCGGAAGGGAATGCGTGCCTCGGGAGGCAGCGTTTCCCGCGCGCCGGTGCCCAGCAGGGCGAGAATGGCGAGACCGAACCCTGCCATAACCAGGAACAGATAATGCCAGGAGCCGCCAAGGAGAATGACGCTGCCCAGGGTCGGCGCCACGGCCGGGGTCACGGTCAGGATCAAGTTGATCATGGTGAGGATGCGAATGGCTTCGCTGCCGACGAACTGATCGCGCACCATGGCGCGCGACAGGGCGACGCCGGCGGACACGCCGAAGCCCTGGATGAAGCGGCCGATGAACAGCACTTCGAGCGACGGCGCGGCCATGCAAACCAGGCTTCCGAGCACATAGATGGCAAAGAAGGCGATGCCGACGCTACGCCGGCCAAAGCGATCCGACAGCGGGCCGCAGATCAACTGCGCCAGCGCAAAGGCGGCGAAATAGACCGTCAGCGTCAGCTTTACCCCGGCATCGGTGGTGCCGAGATCACCGACGATGGTGGGCAGGGCCGGCGCGTAAAGGGTGAGGCTCAGCGGGCCGGTAGCCACCATCAGGCCGCCGATAATGGCGGTGCGGCGGGCGGACATGCCCACCGGTCTTGATATGGTCACGGTGTCATAACGCTTTCGAAGAAGGGCCTTGCCTTGTCCCAGATACCAGCGGCCCAGAGGTCGGAATGGCCGACGCCCGGAACGATCCAGAGTTCATAAGGGTTTGGCGCCAGGGCGTAGAGGCGTTCGCCATTGGAAACGTCGACGGTGGTATCGGCGGTGCCATGACCGACAAAGACCGGCTCGGCGACGTCCTTGATCCATTCATCGCTGCGAAACTGATCCTGCATCACCCAGTAGACGGGAAGATAGGGATAGCGCTCGGCGGCCACCCCGACGGCGGAAAGAAAGGGCGTTTCGAGCAACAGAGCCTTGGCGTCGCGCTGGCTGGCGACATAGGTGGCGGGGCCGGACCCGATCGAACGGCCCCAGATGACGAGCGGGTCGCCCTTGGCAGCCGCCCAGTCATAGGCGGTTAGGGCATCGGCAAGGATATTGTCCTCGGTGATCTGGCCGGGCGAGGCCGGGAAGCCGCGATAGTCGAAGGCGATAAAGCCGTAGCCGGCCGCGACGAACGCTTCGTAGCGCTCATGCTCTTCGCCGAAGCTCTTGGAATTGCCCTTGTAGTAGACGATCACCGGCAAGCCCGGCCGGGGCGCCTGATACCAGCCGTGGATGACGCCGTCGCCCGACGGCAGCGCTATATCTTCGGCGCCGCTCAGCGCGGTGTCGGCGAGCGGAATGACCGGGCCGGTGGCGGCGTATTGCAGGGCGCGCTGGTTGACATACATGTAACCGACGACGCCGGCATAGGCGATAGCCACCAGGGCGATGATGGCGATCAGGAGACGGCGCAGCAGCTTCACGTGACGACCTCGATGCGACTCTGTTCGCACCAGCCTATACCAGCCTGGACGCCGGTGTCAGAGTTCGGAAATGGTCTTTTCGAGCGCCTGGGCAAAGACTTCGTCCGGCTGGGCGCCGGAGAGGGCGTATTTCTCGCCGAAAACGAAGAAGGGAACGCCGCGGATGCCTTGCTGGGCGGCGCTGGTGGCCAATTGCGCGGTGATGGATAGCTCGTTCTCGTCATTGATGGCGTCGAGCGCGTCGCCGCGATCCCAGCCATATTGCACGGCGATATCGGCGAGGACGTTGTCGTCGTTGATCTGGCGATGCTCGAGGAAATAGGCATCGGCAATGGCGTTGGCCAGCTCGTGCTGATTGCCATTGGGCTTGGACAGCCTGGTGATGGTGTGAGCCTTGGCCGTGTTGAACATGCGCGGCTGCTGGGACAGGTCGAGATCGATGCCGGCCTTCTTGGCCTCACCCTCGACGCGTGCCCACATTTCCTTGGGGTCGCGACCGTACTTTTCCTGGAGCATCTGACCGACATCGACGCCTTCGGGCGGCACTGTGGGGTCAAGATAGAAGGGGTGGTTGGTCACCTCCACCTCGACATCGTCGGGCAAGGCAGCAATGGCCTGGTCGAGACGCGCTGAACCGACGAGGCACCATGGGCAGACCACGTCGGTGAACACGTCGATCTTGAGCAGCTTGGCCATGAGAAGACTCCGAAGACTATTTGCCTTCAAATGAGCGTTCCCATCGCATTCGGCAAGAAGGAACTTGCCGGTAACTGTCAGCCAGCAGCGGGCGGCGCATTGTCCATGCCCTGCGTCAGGGCGAAGGGCGGGGTCCAGGCAGCGGCGAGCACCATGCCCAAAGCAGCGCTCAGACCCAGCCAACCAAGGACCGGCACCAGCAGCCAGCCTGCGGTGCGCGAGGCTTTACCAACGCGTTGGATGGTGGCCAGGGCCAGCAGAAAGAGGACGACGCTGACAATGCTCATCTGCAGAGAATCAAGCGGTGCGGTGATGAAGGGGACGGCAATGACACCGGCCATCAGCGCACCCAGCCACAGATGAAGACTGATATCGCCCTTGCGGGTGGCGATCCAGCCGGCAGCACCAAGCAGCTGCAGCATGGCGAGATGAGCTACGGCGCCGAGCCAGCCAGGCAGACCGAAGGGCGCGAAAAACAGAGGTATGAGGCCAACAGCTTCGGCGGCAAGATTGACGAGACCAAACAGGCCAAGCGGCAGGCCGGCAGCGATCAACAGCCCGAAGGCGGCGCGGTAGCGCGCATTAGCGCTCACTGCATGGGGGCGGGTGGACTGGGGAAGAAGGACTGCGCTGTTGGTGGCCATTTGCGGCTCCAGGGTGGCGTTTTCACCCAATTCAATGGCGCGGAAGGCAAACAGGTTCCCAATAGGTAAACTTGCTCGCGTGCACGAGCGCTTGAGCGAGGGCCTCAGTCAGCCTATGTCGAGAGCGCCAAGGAGATCTGCGATGAGCGAAAAAGACGATGTTGAAAGGCTGGATGGGCTGGAAACGCGCATTGCCCATCAGGACCAGGTTATCGAGGATTTGAACGCGGCGATCACCGAGCAATGGAAGGTGATTGACCTGTTGACGCGCAAGCTTACCCAGCTTGAGGAGCAAGTGCGCAGCGGCGCCTATATCGCCGATCCATCGACTGAGAGGCCACCGCCGCATTACTGAGTGTAACGTGATCCAAATGAAAAGGCCCGCAGAAGCGGGCCTTTTGTGTCTTGGTCGATCCTCGCCGCTCGAGCCTAGCTCTCGTGGCGCCGTAGCTTTAGGCGCCCCGCCGGGGCGATCTCATCCGCAAACGGCTAGTGGCCCAGGGCCTTGACGATCTCTTCGGTGACCTTCTTGGCGTCCCCGAACAGCATCATGGTGTTATCGCGGAAGAACAGTTCGTTCTGCACGCCGGCATAACCGGCGGCCATGCCGCGCTTGATGAACAGCACGGTGCCGGCATCCTCGACGTTGAGAACAGGCATGCCGTAGATCGGCGAGGTCTTGTCGGTCTTGGCGGCGGGGTTGGTCACGTCATTGGCGCCGATGACGAAGGCGACGTCGGACTGGGCGAATTCGGAGTTGATGTCTTCGAGCTCGAACACTTCGTCATAGGGCACATTGGCTTCAGCGAGCAGCACGTTCATGTGGCCCGGCATGCGGCCGGCGACGGGGTGGATGGCGTATTTCACTTCCACACCGGCAGCCTTGAGCATGTCGGCCATTTCGCGCAAAGCGTGCTGGGCCTGGGCCACGGCCATGCCATAGCCGGGGACAATGATGACCTTGCCGGCATTCTTCATCAGGAAGGCCGCGTCGTCGGCAGCGCCTTGCTTGACAGGGCGGTCGTCTTCGCCTGCCGCAGCGGCCGATGCGGTGTCGCCGCCAAAGCCACCCAGGATGACGGAGATGAAGCTGCGGTTCATCGCCTTGCACATGATGTAGGACAGAATGGCGCCCGAGGAGCCAACCAGTGCGCCGGTGATGATCAGAGCGGTGTTGCCCAGGGTGAAGCCGATGCCGGCAGCTGCCCAACCGGAATAGGAATTGAGCATCGAGACCACGACGGGCATGTCGGCGCCGCCGATGGGGATGATCATCAGCCCGCCCAGGATGAGGGCGAGAATGGTGATGGCCCAGAACATCCAGGCCTGGCCGGTCATGGCAAAGGCGACCACCAGAGCCACGATGGCAATGCCGAAGGCAATGTGGATGAGATGGCGCGAAGGCAGGATGATCGGCTTGCCGCTCATATTGCCATTGAGCTTGGCGAAGGCGATGACCGAGCCGGTGAAGGTGAAAGCGCCGATGGCGGTGCCGATCGACATTTCGACCAGCGCCTGGGCGTGGATATGGTCGAGCGTGCCGATGCCGAAGGCTTCGGGCGCGTAAAGCGCGGCCGCGGCCACGAAGACGGCGGCCAGCCCCACCAGCGAGTGGAAGGCGGCGACCAGTTGCGGCATGTCGGTCATCTTGACCGTGCGGGCCATATAGGCGCCGATGCCGCCGCCGAGGCCAAGGCCGCCGATGATGAGCAACCAGCTGATGAAATCGGAGGGCGCGGCGACGGCCAGGGTGGTGACGATGGCGATAGCCATGCCCACCATGCCGAACGTATTGCCCTGACGGGCCGATTTCGGGCTGGAGAGGCCGCGCAGGGCCAGGATGAAGAGCACGCCGGCGACCAGATAGAGCAGGGCGGCGATATTTGCGTCAATCATGATGAGGTTCCTTAGCGAACCGCCATGACTTCGACTTCGGCCAGAAGGGCCGGCGAGATCAGGCTTTTGACGATTACGAGGGTGCTGGCGGGCTGGGCCGATCCGAGCCATTTGGTGAAGGCGGCGCGACTGGCGCGCAATTGGTCAGCATCGGTCAGGAAGGTGCGGGCTTGCACCACATCTGCCATGGTGAAGCCGCCATCGACGAGAATGGACTCGATGTTCTGGAAGATGAGCTCCAGCTGTGCCTCGATGCCCTCGGGGATAGACCCATCGGCGCGGATCGCCACTTGGCCCGACGTCGTGAGGATGGCCTGAGGCGCCGTTGCGAGCACGCCGTGACTGTATTGAATGGGCGGCGTCGATAGGCCCGCGCCGGAAAGGTTACGCCTTTCCATCGGCTAGCCCTTCTTCTTGTACATGGCCAGCATGCGCTGGGTGACCAGGAATCCGCCGAAGATGTTCACGCTGGCGAACACAAGGGCGATGAAGCCAAAGAGTTTGCTCACCCAACTGGCGTCATGAACCATGTTGACGCCCACGGCGAGCAATGCGCCCACCACGATCACCGAGGAGATGGCGTTGGTGACGCTCATCAGAGGGGTATGCAGGGCCGGGGTGACGCTCCAGACCACGAAGTAGCCGACAAAGATCGCCAGGACGAAAATGGCGAGGCGGAAGGTGAAGGGGTCGATTGCGGACATATCCATCTTACTTGCCTTCCTCTGGCTTGGCGGCGGGCTTCTTGGAGGCCGGTTTTTTGGCGGCTGGCTCTTTTGCAACAGCGTCTGCCTTGGGCGTTGCAGGCTTGCGAGCAGGCGCCTTCTTGGCGACGACGGGCACGGCAGGTGCAGGTGTCACAACCGCTTCGGGCGCAGGCGCTGCTTCGGCCTTTGGTGCCGTCTTTTTGATGGCTGCGGGTTTCTTGGCCGCACCGGTCTTGACCGGCGCGTCCTTGGGCTCGGCCTTTGCCGCGGGCTTTTTCGGGGCCGGCTTGGGTTTTGCGCTCACCACATCACCAGAAACCGCACCTGAGGGTGCCGTGACGATGTCGCCGGTCTTGGCAGCGGCCACAAAATTGGGGTGCACGACAGCGCCGTTGCGGGTCAGCACGGTGGCCTTGACCAGTTCGTCGTCCCAGTTGATGGCGAGCTTTTTCTCCTTCTTGTCGACAAGGGTGTCGATGAAGGACAGCAGGTTACGCGCATAGAGCTGGCTGGCGGTGGTGGGAATGCGACCGGCCAGATTGGTGTAGCCGATGATGACAACGCCGTTGTGGTCGATAACCTTACCAGGCTGGGTCAGTTCAACATTGCCGCCGCGTTCAGCCGCGAGATCGACGATCACCGAGCCCGGAGCCATGCTTTCCACCATGGCGCGGGTCACCAGCTTGGGTGCCGGACGGCCCGGGATGAGGGCAGTGGTAATGACGATGTCCTGCTTGGAAATGTGTCCGGCGACCAGTTCGGCTTGCGCCGCCTGCTCGTCCTTGGTCAGCTCGCGCGCATAGCCACCGGTGCCGGAGGCATCCTTGAGAGCCTCGGTCATGATGAACTTGGCGCCGAGCGATTCCACCTGCTCGCCTGCAGCGGCGCGCACATCGGTGGCTGATACGACGGCACCGAGACGCTTGGCCGTGGCGATGGCCTGAAGGCCAGCAACGCCGGC
The DNA here is from genome assembly GCF_001899045.1 of Devosia sp. 63-57. Taxonomy (NCBI): domain Bacteria; kingdom Pseudomonadati; phylum Pseudomonadota; class Alphaproteobacteria; order Hyphomicrobiales; family Devosiaceae; genus Devosia; species Devosia sp. 63-57. Next base: position 153,470 of record NZ_MKUY01000004.1, read on the forward strand.
GCCCATGACGAAGGCCTTGGCGGGGCGAACGGTGCCTGCGGCCGTCATCATCATCGGCATGGCGCGGTCGAAGACCGAGGCTGCTTCGATCACGGCCTGGTAGCCGGCGAGATTGGCCTGGGAGGAGAGAATGTCCATCACCTGGGCGCGGGTGATGCGTGGCATGAATTCCATGACCATGGCGGTGACGCCGGCCTTGGCCAAGGCGGCGACGTCGCCGTCATTGCCATAGGGGTCAAGGGCGCCGATCAGCAGCGCACCCGGATTGACGCCGGCCAGGTCGGCCGCTGCGGGGCGGCGGACCACCAGCACGATGTCGGCGCCCGCGAGCGTGGTCCTGGCATCGGCGCCGATGGTCGCGCCGCTGGCCGAGAACTGCTCGTCGGCAATGCGCGAGCCTGATCCCGCGCCCTTCTCAACCGTGACCCCGGCGCCCAGGCCGATGAGCTTGGCGACCGTTTCGGGGGTGGCCGCAACGCGGCTTTCACCCTCAGTCCGCTCCCGCAGGACGGCAATCTTCATGGAAACTCTCTCCTACCCGCCTGCCGACGGGCAGGCTGTTTCACGGGCCTGCTTGTTGAAAACCGATCAGTGGATGACCACGAAATACAAGACCACCATCAGTGCGGCGATGCCGTAGACCGACCACTTAACCCCGGTAATGAAGCCGTTATAGGTCTTTTCGTGTTCTGCATAATCCATGCCGGATTCCAGTACGGGGTCGGTGTGGTGCTGTGCGTGGGTTTTGGCCATTGGGTCCTCAAAAGTATAGTCGTCTATTCGGGCTAATCCGAAAGTCCAGCCTCAGGGGCTGGTGGCTTCCAGCTCGTCGATCAACCGCTCGATCATCGAGAGGCCAAGCGACCAGAATTGGGGATCTTTTGCATCCAGGCCAAATGGCTTGAGCAATTCGGAATGATGCTTGCTTCCCCCCGCCTTGAGGAGCTCAAAATAGCGCTCCGCAAAGCCTTCGCTTGATTTCTCATACTGTGCGTAGAGCGAGTTCACAAGGCAGTCGCCGAAGGCATAGGCGTAGACATAGAAGGGGGAGTGGATGAAGTGCGGAATATAGGTCCAGAATACCTCATAGCCCTCATTGGCGACGATACCGTCGCCCAGCGACTCCGCCTGGACTTCCATCCAGATGGCATTGATCTCTTCGGTGCGCAATTCGCCCTGGCGGCGGGCGGTGTGGACCTTGCGCTCAAAGGTGTAGAAGGCGATCTGCCGCACCACGGTATTGAGCATGTCTTCCACCTTGGAAGACAGTAGAGCAAAGCGCTGCTTGGGATCGGTGGTCTTGTCGAGCAGGGCGCGGAAGGTCAGCATTTCGCCAAAGACCGAGGCAGTTTCGGCCAGGGTCAGTGGAGTGTTGGCCATGATCGGGCCCTGTGCGGCGGCGAGGCGCTGGTGGACGCCGTGCCCCAGCTCATGGGCGAGCGTCATGATATCGCGGGTGCGGCCGAGATAGTTCAGCATGAGATAGGGATGGGCGCTCGGCACGGTGGGATGGGCGAAGGCGCCCGAGAGCTTGCCATTGCCGGTGGGCGCATCGATCCAGCCGGAATTGAAGAAGGGTTTTGCGACCTCGGCCAGTTCGGGTGAGAAGCGGCCATAGGCGTCGAGCACTGTGGTGACGGCGGTGTCCCAGTCCCAGACCCGTTCGTCGCTGGTCGGCAGCGGCGCATTGCGGTCCCAGGCATTGAGCTTGTCCTTGCCGAACCACTTGGCCTTCATCTTGTAATAGCGATGGCTGAGGCGCGGATAAGCTGCCTGGACCGCGGTTTGAAGGGCGTCGACGACCTCCCGCTCGACCGAATTGGCCATGTGACGGCTATCGGCAATGTCCTGGTAGCCGCGCCAGCGGTCGGAGATTTCCTTGTCCTTGGCCAGGACATTGGTGATGTGGGTAAAGAGCCGCCCATTGGCGCCCAGCGTCTTGGCAACGGCGTGGAAGGCGGCTTCGCGCTTCTTTTCGTCTTTCTCGGAGAGCAGGTGCAGCGTGGATTCCAGATTGAGCTTTTCGCCCTCGACCTCGAATTCCAGCGTTGCCAGCGTCTCGTCATAGAGCCGGTTCCAGGCGGAGAAGGCGGTGACCGACTTGTCGTGGAACAGCTCTTCGAGCTTGTCGTCGAGCTGGTAGGGCTTGGCCTTTCTGAGGTCGGCAAACCAGGTGCGGTAGCGGGCCAGCTCGGGATCGCGCTCGAGCGCGGCGTCGAGCTCGGCGTCCTCGATGCGGTTAAGCTCAAGCTCGAAGAACAGCACCCGGGTCGAGAGGGCGGTCAGCGCCTCATTCGTATCGCCCATGAATTTGGCGCGGTCGGGATTGGTGGAGTTCTGCGCATATTGCAGGAAGGCATAGGAGCCGATGCGGCCGGTGAGATCGCCCAGGGTCTCGCTGTCCTTGATGGCCTTGATCAGGCCGCCGGAGCGGGTGAGATCGAGCAGCTTGCCCTTGTAGTCTGCCTCGAACTTGGCAGCGAGCTGCTTTGCCTCTTCCAGCCCGGCCTTGAATTCGGCGCTGTCCTTGCCGGGATAGAGGTCGGACAGGTCCCAGACGGGAAGGTTGCCGAACTGGTTGTGGGTCTTCTGTGCGGCGGACATGAACGCGACTCCCGAAACGAATTTTCGGGGCGGACCTTAGCCAGTGGGCAGGGGGATGTGAAGGTGGTGGGGTGACGCGGTCGGCATAGTCTATCCCGCCATGAGCCGATGCGTGCCCTCCCAGATCAGTTGCAGCGCCAACAGGAAGACCAGCCAATAGGCAATGCGGTAGAAAAGGCGAGCGTCGATGCGGCGCACGAGATAGACGCCGAGGAATACGCCCAGCACGCCCACCGGCGCCAAGGCCGCCGAGAGCATCAGATTGTGCACATTGAGCTGGCCAAGGAAATAATAGGGAATGAGCTTGGCGGAATTCACGATGGCGAAGAAGAAGGCGGTGGTCCCGGCGTAAAGGGCGGGGGCCAGCTTGCGCGGCAGCACATAGATCTGGAACGGCGGGCCGCCGGTGTGGGAGATGAAACTGGTGAAGCCGGCGACAGCACCCCAGAATGCGCCCCAGGGCTTTGACGGCGGCAGGCCCTCGAGCTTCTTGCGGATGGGAAAAACAGCGTCGAGCACAAAGAGCAGAGTAACGACGCCGACCATGAGCAAAACGACGGCATCGCTGACCACGGCCCAGAGGGCCCAGCCGATCAACGTGCCCACGGCGGCGCCGGGCAGCATGATCCTGAGCAGGCTCCAGTCGCATTCCTTGCGATACATCCAGATGGCCACCGCATCCATGCAGAGCAGCACCGGCAACATCATGCCGGCCGCATCGCGCGGGGCCATAACCAGGGTCAGGAGCGGCACGCCAACGACGCCGAGCCCGCCCAACAGGCCCGCCTTGCTGAGCCCGACAATAAGGACCGCCACCACGGCAATCGTGACGAAAACGGGATCGACCATGGGGGAATTGCGAATCCGGAACAGGAGGGGTGCACAAACCCATCCCGAAGGGCCGGTTTTGTCAACTGAGGGTAGGCTGAGCGGCGAAATGAGCTTTTGCGGGCACGGGGCCGAAGCGGCGCAAATGCCTGCCAAAATATCGATTGACGGCGGTGTTGGCGCGGGAGTATCTGCGTCCTCAGGACATCTCGCCCTAACGCGAGACCATAGGCCTGGGAGGGCCGCTTAAGATGGCTGATATGCCCCTGACCGCACCGGCGGTAAAACCGGCAAACCCCAATTTTTCGTCGGGCCCATGTGCCAAGCGTCCAGGCTGGACGATCCAGGCGCTCGCTGATGCGCTGACCGGTCGCTCGCACCGCGCCAAGATCGCCAAGGCCCGGATTCAGGAAGCCATCGATCTTACCCGCAGCCTGCTCGAAGTGCCGGCCGATTACCGCATCGGCATCGTGCCGGCTTCCGACACCGGCGCGGTCGAAATGTTCATGTGGAGCGCGCTGGGTGCCCGCGGTGTGGATATGCTGGCCTGGGAATCCTTCGGTGCCGGCTGGGTCACCGATGTGCAGAAGCAGCTCAAGCTCAACGATGTGCGCGTGTTCGAAGCGCCCTATGGCGAGCTGCCCGATCTGGCACAGGTCGATTTCAAGCGCGACGTGGTCTTCACCTGGAACGGCACCACCTCGGGTGTGCGCGTCCCCAACGCCGACTGGATCCCGGCTGATCGCGAAGGCCTGACCATCTGTGACGCCACCTCGGCGGCTTTTGCGCAGAAGCTCGACTTTGCCAAGCTCGATGTCGTCACCTTCTCCTGGCAGAAGGCGCTGGGCGGCGAGGGTGCGCACGGCATTCTCATCCTGTCGCCGCGCGCCGTCGAACGGCTCGAGAGCTATAAGCCCGACCGTCCGCTGCCCAAGATTTTCCGCATGACCAAGGGCGGCAAGCTGATCGAAGGTATTTTCAAGGCCGAAACCATCAATACGCCGTCGATGCTGTGCATCGAAGACGCAATCGACGCCATGAAGTGGGGTGCCAGCATTGGTGGGCTCAGTGCCATGCAAGCCCGGGCCGATGCCAATTTCAAGGTACTTGCCGACTGGGTCGCCAAGACCGAGTGGGTGGATTTCCTCGCCAAGCAGGCCGATCAGCGCTCCAACACCTCGGTGTGCCTGTCGATCGTCGATGCCGAGATCGCGGCGCTCGATGCCGATGGACAGGCGGCCTTTGCCAAGGCCATCGTCGCCCGCCTCGACAAGCTCGGCGTCGGCTATGATTTCGGCTCCTACAAGGATGCTCCGGCGGGCCTGCGCATCTGGGCAGGTTCGACCGTCGAAGCCGACGATCTCGCCAAGCTGACCCCGTGGCTCGATTGGGCTTTCGCCCAGGAAAAGGCCGCGCTCAAGGCTGCTGCTTAACTCATTTGCCGAACCTTCTGCTGTCGTCATTGCCTGGCTTGACCGGGCAATCCATGGACCACCCGGTCAAGCCGGGTGGTGACGGCAGCGGAAATACCTTGTGTATCAATTAAGCGGCGCTGACGGACCTGCTGCCGCAGCCAAATTGGAAAATCCCAAATGCCAAAAGTTCTCGTTTCCGACAAGCTGAGCCCCACCGCCGTCCAGATCTTCAAGGACAATGGCGTCGAGGTCGACTATCTGCCCGATCTGGGCAAGGACAAGGAAAAGCTGCTCGAAGTCATCGGCCAGTATGATGGACTGGCCATCCGTTCGGCCACCAAGGTGACCGAGAAGATCATCGCCGCGGCGAGCAATCTCAAGGTGATCGGTCGCGCCGGCATCGGTGTCGACAATGTCGATATTCCGGCGGCGACCAAGAAGGGTATCATTGTGATGAATACGCCCTTCGGTAACTCGATCACGACGGCCGAGCACGCCATTGCCATGATGATGGCGCTGGCCCGCCAGTTGCCGGAAGCCGATGCTTCGACCCGCGCATCGAAGTGGGAAAAGAACCGCTTCATGGGCGTTGAGGTCACCAACAAGACGCTTGGCCTGATCGGCGCCGGCAATATCGGCTCGATCGTGGCCGACCGCGCCATTGGCCTGCGCATGAAGGTCATCGCCTACGACCCGTTCCTCACGCCCGAACGCGCCCAAACCCTGGGTATCGAAAAGGTCGAACTCGACGATCTCCTGGCCCGCGCCGACTTCATCACGCTGCATACTCCGTTGATCGACGCCACCCGCAACATCCTCAATGCGGAAAACCTGGCCAAGACCAAAAAGGGCGTGCGCATCATCAACTGCGCCCGTGGCGGTCTGATCGATGAGGAAGCGCTTTACGCTGCGCTCAAGTCCGGCCATGTCGCCGGTGCGGCGCTTGACGTGTTCCTGGTCGAGCCGGCCGAAAACAATCCGCTGTTCGAATTGCCGAATGTGATCTGCACCCCGCATCTTGGCGCCTCGACCACCGAAGCGCAGGAAAATGTGGCGCTGCAGGTCGCCGAGCAGATCTCGGCCTATCTGATGACTGGCGAGATCACCAATGCGCTGAACTTCCCATCCATCTCGGCCGAGGAAGCACCGCTCCTGACCCCGTGGGTCAAGCTCGCCGAAACGCTGGGTTCGTTTGCCGGCCAACTGACCGAAACCGCGATCTCGGGCATCAAGATCGAGTTCGAGGGCAATGTGGCCCAGCTCAACACCAAGCCGATGATCGCTGCCGCCATCAATGGTGTGCTCAAGCCGTCGCTGGGCGATATCAACATGGTCTCGGCTCCGCAGATCGCCAAGGATCGCGGCATCACCGTCGAGACCACCAATCGCGATCGCCAGGGCTCCTATGAGGGCTATATCCGGCTGACCATCACGACCGAGCGCCAGGTGCGTGGCCTTGCCGGTACGCTGTTCGCCAATGGCAAGCCGCGCATCATCCAGGTCAAGGACATCAACATGGAAGCGGAACTGACCCCGTCCATGCTCTATGTCACCAATGAGGACAAGCCGGGCCATATCGGCCGCCTGGGCACGCTGCTGGGTACGCTGGGCATCAACATCGCCAACTTCAATCTTGGCCGTGCCGAAGTGGGTGGTGATGCTATCGCGCTGATTTCGATCGATGGCACGCTGACCGAGGCGCAACTGGTCGAGATCGCCTCGCTGGAGGGCGTGAAGCAGGCCAAGGCGCTGAAGTTCTGAGGCGCTTACGCGCCAAGACCATGTGAAGCTTACAAAGGCCGGCGCGTTGCGCCGGCCTTTTTGCATATGGCGTTCAGGCCTTTTGTCGTGCGGCCCATTCGGCCAGTACGATGCCGCCAATGATGATGCCGGCGGCGATGAAGTGATAGGGCTGCAGGCTTTCTCCCAGGATCAGCACCGAGCCCAGTGTCCCGAAGACCGGGATGAGATTGTGGGTGGGCGCGGCGCGATTGGCGCCCACCAGTTCCACCCCGCGGGCATAGGCGATCTGGCTGACCATCGAGGGAAAGATCGCGATATAGATGATGACGAGCCAGACGGCTGTCGAGGTGCTGCCCAGGCTGGCAATGGCGCCTAGCCCGCCACCGAATAGTGCCAGCATGATGAGCCCGGTGATGGCAGCGCCGGCGAAGGACACGGCCATGAAGCTCATGAGGTGCATTTTGGGGCGGAAGCGCAAACCCAGCGTATAGGCCATATAGGAAATGCAGGCGAGGATGACGAAGCCGTCGCCAAGATTGACGTCGAGGGTGAGCACACGCAGCGGATTGCCGTGGGTGGCGGTCACGAGCACGCCGAAAATGGCCAGCAGCACGCCGATGATCTGCGCGAAGCGGGCGCGGACCCGGAAGATGATGAAATTGGCGCCCAGGATCATCATGGGCAGGGCAGCCTGGACGATGGCGGCGTTGATTCCACTCGTCGTCTGCAGGCCGACATAGAGCAGAACGTTGAAAAAGGCGTAGCCCACCGCGCCATAGGCCATGAGGATCGGCCAGGACTTTCGCACGACGGCCCAGTCCTGGCGCAGATGACTGATCGAGAAGGGCAGGATGAAGAGCGTCGCCAGCACGCAGCGGCTTGCCAGCAGCAGAAAGGGGTCGATTTCCCCGGTTACCATCTTGGCGGCGACGAGATTTCCACCCCAAAAAAGCGGGGCCAGGATCAATAGAAGGTAGGGTTGATCGAGAAAGCGGGCGGTTATGCCGCGATTTTGGTGTGTCTGCGGCTTTGTCATAATGGCTTTGGTGATGTAAGGACAGTTGGACTTACCAGTTATTCGGCCACATTCAAATCAGACAAAGGTGGCTGGGGGGGACGGACGTCCAATTCGAAGGGGCCCGCTGACGCGCGGCCCTATTGTCGCGTTTTCTTGAGGAAGACTGGAATATGGCGAATGTGGTTGTCGTCGGCTCGCAATGGGGCGACGAGGGCAAGGGCAAGATCGTGGATTGGCTTTCGGAGCGCGCCGACGTCGTCGTGCGCTTCCATGGTGGCCACAATGCCGGCCATACGCTGGTCATCGATGGGGTGAGCTACAAGCTGGCGCTGCTGCCGTCGGGCCTCGTGCAGGGCAAGCTCAGCGTCATCGGCAATGGCGTGGTCGTGGATCCGCACCATTTCGTCGCCGAGATGGCCAAGCTGCGTGGCCAGGGCGTTACCATTACCCCCGAGATCCTGCGGATTGCCGATAATGCGCCGTTAATCCTGTCGCTGCATCGCGAGCTGGACGGTATTCGCGAAGACGCCAATTCCGGGCTCAAGATCGGCACGACGCGCCGCGGTATCGGTCCGGCCTATGAGGACAAGGTTGGCCGCCGCGCCATTCGCCTGGTTGATCTTTCCGAACCCGATACGCTGATGCCCAAGATCGAGCGCCTGCTCGCGCACCACAATGCGCTGCGTCGCGGCATCGGCCTGGCGGAAATCGCTGCCGACACGATCTATGAAGAGCTGACCTCGATCGCCGGGGAAATCCTGCCGTTCATGGATCAGGTCTGGCGCGTGCTCGACGATAAGCGCCGTGAAGGCGCGCGCATCCTGTTCGAAGGCGCCCAGGGTGCGCTGCTCGACAACGATCACGGCACCTATCCGTTCGTAACCTCCTCCAACACCGTGGCCGGCCAGGCCGCCGCCGGCTCGGGTCTCGGCCCCACTGCCATCGGTTATGTGCTGGGGATCACCAAGGCCTATACGACCCGCGTCGGCGAAGGCCCGTTTCCTTGCGAGCTCGATGACGAGATCGGTAAGCATCTGGCGACGGTGGGCAAGGAAGTGGGCGTCAATACCGGCCGTCCGCGCCGCTGCGGCTGGTTCGATGCCGTCTTGGTGCGCCAGACGGTCAAGACCTCGGGGATTACCGGCATTGCACTGACCAAGCTCGACGTGCTCGATGGCCTCAAGGAGATCAAGGTGTGCGTCGGCTATGAGCTCGACGGATCACGGATTGATTATTTGCCTGCCTCAATGGGGGCACAAGCGCGGGTTAAGCCGATTTACGAGACGCTGGAAGGCTGGTCGGAGACCACGGCAGGCGCGCGCAGCTGGGCCGAACTGCCGGCGCAGGCCGTCAAGTATGTCCGCTATATCGAAGAGCTGATCGGCGCTCCGGTAGCGCTATTGTCCACCAGTCCCGAACGTGCCGACACCATTCTTGTGGTTGACCCGTTCCAAGACTGAAAAATTTTGCTACAAGACGTCGCTGCAATTGTGAGTACCAAGTAACCAATGGCGGACTACAAGGAGCTGTTGCGCCGTGCGATTACGGCGCTGCCGGAGAACAACGGGGCCGCGCGTCGCGCGGTTTATGAGAAGGCACGCACGGCCCTGGTCGGGCAGTTGCGCGCCATCCAGCCGCCGTTGCCGGCGCGTGAAATCACGCAACATCGCCTGCAATTGGAAGATTGTATCCGCCAGGTCGAGCAAGAGGCCAGCGAAGCCGTGATCATGTTGGGGCGGGACACCGCCCCAATTCCGCGCGAGCCGCTCATTCCGGTGGCGCCAGTTCCCAAACCCGCGCCTGCGCCACAGGCCGCCGCGCCGGTGGTCACCCCCCAGCCGCAATTCACACCGCCGCCCAAGCCGGTGCAGGTGCAAGCCCCGATGCCCGTCGCGGCAGTCCCGGTGGAGCCGGAAATCGATGAGCCGGTTCCGGAACCGGTCTCCATCGAGGACATTATCGGGGAAGCAGCCGAGGCCAGTGGCGCCGCGGTCGAGGCCGTCGAGCCCGATCTGGTAACGGCTGAACCCCTGCCGCCGCCGGTGGTGGCAAAGCCGAGCCAGACACCGCAGCGCCCCGATCTTCGCACCGTGGAGCCGACCCCGCTCAAATCTCCGTCCTTTACCGCCCGTCGTGACAGTCCCGCGCCGCTGGCGGCCAATTCCGACTTTGTTGCCCCCGCAAGCCTGCCGCGGATCGAGCCCGGCCTGGGTGCCACGGCGCTGGCGCGCCAGCCGCAGGTGCAGCCGGTCGCCATCGAACCGGTCTTGCCAGTGGAACCGGCGCTTTCGAGTGTGCGCGAGGTCGATCTGGAAGATGACGCCCGCGAAGCCGAAGGCGTGATCGAACGGGCGATCGAGACGCTGGATCGGGAAGCTCGTGGCGAAGCAACCGAGGCGCTTCCCGATCGGTCTGAAACCCGCGCCGCTGGCGCGCTCGATGGCGATGCCAGCGACGACAGCGGCTTTGCCACCGTGGGTGCCGAGCAGCGCTCGGGCGCCGGTGTGACCATTTTCCTCGTGGTTTTCGCGCTGTTGCTGGTTGGTGTCGGCGGTGCCGGCTTCTGGGCGTGGCGCGAGGGCTATGTCGATCTTGACCAGATGTTCGGCCGCGCCCAGACCACGACGACGCAAACCGCACAGAATGTCGAGACGCCCAATACGCCTTCGATGGACGCAATGACCACTGCGCCGGGCACAACCGGTGAAGAGGCTGTGGGCCCCGGCAACACCGCCACCACGGTGACGCAGGAGCCGACCAACGCGCTCGAAGGACTCGAGACCGAAGATCGGTTGGAGCCGACGCCTGAGGCCGTGGTTCCGAGTGGTAGCGAGACCGTGCTGCCATCGATCAACAGCAATGGCGAAGCCAAGACCGAAGAGCGGCTGTCCGGGCAGGACACCAGTATTGCGGCGACCAACGACCCCAGTGCCAGCGTTGATCCATCCGTGCTTGCCGGTAGTCAGTCGCTGCTGCTCGAAGCCTCGACCGATGGTCGCGGCGGCGCGGTGCCGTTCTCGGGCACCGTGGACTGGAGCGAAGGCGTCGACGAGATCGGCCTGCCGACACTGGTTGCCGAGGCCAATATCCCGGCACGCAATCTCAAGGTGTCGCTGACCATTCGCAAGAATTCCGATCCGAGCCTGCCGGCCAGCCATTTGATGGAAGTCACCTTCGACGTCTCCGATACCTTTATCGGCGGCTCGATCTCGACGCTGGCTGGCGTGCTGCTCAAGGATGAGGAACTGGTGCCGGGCACGGCGCTGGTCGGCGCTTCAGCGCGCGTTGTCGGCAATTCCTTCCTCTTCGCGCTCAGCACCAGCGGCGACGATGTGACCAACAATACCCAATTGCTGTCGTCGCGGCGCTGGATCGACCTGGCCATTGTCTATGGCACCGGCCGCAATGCCATCCTGACCCTGGAAAAGGATGATGAGGCGGAGGCGCTGTTCCAGCAGGCGTTTGCCGCCTGGAACCCGTAAGCAAAGCGATCAGGCGGCGATGAGCCGCCCGTCACTCAAGCGATAATGGCGCTGGGCCAGAGCAGCGATGTCGTCGGCATGGTGACTGACGAGCACTGTGTGCCAGCCATGGCGGCGGGTCAGTTCGGCCACGAGATCGCGCGTCGTGCGCCGCGTCTCATCGTCCAGTGCCGAAAACGGCTCGTCGAGCAGCAGGACGGGCCGGTCACGCAGCAATGTGCGCGCCAGGGCCACACGCTGCTTTTGACCGCCTGACAGTGTGGATGCCGGTTTGTCGGCAAACTCGCCCAGCCCTACCTCCGCAAGAGCGGCGCGGACCTTTTCTTTTCCCGTGCCCTTGTCGATGCCCTTGGGCATGCCAAGCGCCACGTTATCGGCGGCGGTGAGGTGATCGAAGAGATTGTCCGCCTGCAGCAGCAGCGAGACCGGCCGCTTTTCCGGCGGCAGGACGGCGATGTTGGTGCCGTCGAGCAAGAGCGTTCCGGCACTTGGGGAAAGAAAGCCGGCCAATAGATCGAGCAATGTCGATTTTCCGGAGCCACTGGCGCCGGAAATGGCGGTGACCTCGCCGGCCTCGGCGCTCAGACTGAAATGGTAGGGACTGGTTTGGCCGGGATGGGCGAAGACCAGATCATCGGCGCGGAGCATGGGCGATCCTTTCGATGAGACGGGGAAGGCCGACAAAGGCGGTGATGGTGCCGATGAGCAGGAGTGCGGCAATGGCGGCGGCATCGTTGTTGCGATAGGCGCCGAGCGCGCGGAACATCATCAGCGGCAGGGTTTGGAAATCCTGGGTGCCGAACAAGGCGATGACGCCGAGGTCGCCGAGCGAGAAGCAGAAGGCGAGCGCCAGCATCAGCCCGATATCACGGCCGAGCAGGGGGTATTCGATGGTGAGGAATTGCTTGTAGCCATCAATCCCCAGCGACCGGATCAGCTTGCCACGGCTGCGCACGATTGCGTCGAGTGGAGGGCCAAGCGTGGCGATGGCGAAGGGCAGGGCGAGCAGGCTATTGGCGAAGACCACGACGAAGGGGGCAGCAACGCCGGTCGACATGCCCATTTGACGCACCAGAAGGAAAAATCCCAGCGACAGCACCACTGCCGGCACGGCCAGATAGGCATAGGCCGGGGCGCCGAGCACGGTGCGCAGGGCCGGCGTCGCGGCGGCGCTGCGTCCCAGGGCCAGGGCGAGGGACAGCAGCAGGGTGAGGAGCGCGGAAGCGGTGCCGATGAGAAGGCTGGTTAGGGTGGCGCGCCAGAAGCTCGGCTGGGCCAGAACCCGGCCGAAGCCTCCCGCCATTCCATCGATCAATACCGACAGCAGCGGCAGGAGGAAGGCGACTGTGCCCAGGATCAGCACCAGCCACTGCAGCAGTCGCGCCACACCCATATCGCGCCAGGCGGGCTGGGCGGAGCGGCCGAGGGCCGCGGGAACCGGCGTAAGAGCCGAGGCGAGCAGGATGACGACGGCGCAGACGGCAATCTGGGTCAGCGCCAGGCGCACCGCGCCGGTAAGGTCAAAATCGAGCCGGACGGCGGAATAGATGGCCACTTCCAGCGTCTGGTTGGCGGGGCCGCCGCCGAGCAGCAGCACGATGGGGAAGCTGGTGAAAGCGAGGAGGAAGATGATAGCGCCCAATCCGGGCAGGCTGCCGCGCAAAGCGGGCCAGTCAATGAGGCGGAAGCGGTGCCAGGCCGACAATGCAAGTGACTGCCCGACTTTCAGCCGGTTGGCGGGAATGGCGTCGAGGCGGGCGAGCAGAATGCGCGCCGCAAAGGCGCCATCGAGAATGACATGGGCGAGCAGGATGCCCGAAAGCCCATAGGCGGGGCTATCGATGCTGACGCCGAACAGCGATTGGCTCAGCTGGTTGATCCAGCCATTGCGCCCCCAGATGGAGATGAGCCCGAAGGCCACCACCATGCCGGGGGTGACGATGGCGGCAGCAAAGAGGCCGACGACCAGGTCGCGCCCGACGAAACGCAGGCGATTGAGCGACCAGGCGATGGCGGTGCCGACGCCGAGCGACAGCACGGTGGTGAGGGTAGCCTGGATGGAGGTCATGCGCAGAAGGTGCGGGATATCGATGCGCGAGGTGCCGGCGCTATCGCCGGCGGCAGCAAGGATAGCCCAGAGCACGGCGGCGATGAGCCCGGCGATGAATAGTGACAAGGCCGTGGCGGCGGCGATGCGATAGGGGCGATGGGGAAGTGTCGGCATGGTGCTCACGTGCCACCTCCTGACAAACTTTTCGTGCGGAAACTGCGCCTCCCCTACAATGATGGGGAGGCGCGAAGCTTGGCTTTGCAGGCGCGAGACCCCCGCTCTACTGCACCGACGCCAGCATCTCGTCGATCCAGGCGGCGGAATTGGCCGTTATCTCCTGTTCGGGGATGGTCAGCGTCTTTTCCGGCTGCGGCAGGGTGGCGAAAGCTGGATCGAGATCGGCGCCGAGATCGATCACCGGGAACATCCAGTTGGTGGTCGGGATCACTTTCTGGCCCTCGGGCGAGGTGAGGTAGGCAAGGAATTGCCGCGCCAGGTCCTGCTGGTCCGAGGATTTCAGGATGCCTGCCACTTCAATCTGCGGAAAATGGCCTTCGCTGAACAGCGCCGCCTTGATGGTGTCGTCGCCGTCCTCGATGATGTGGTAGGCGGGTGAAGTGGTGTAGGAGAGCACCATGTCGACTTCGCCATTGAGGAACAGCGAATAGCTCTCGCTCCACTCTCGCGTGATGGTGAGAATATGTGGCTTGAGACCGGCCCAGATTTCCGGGGCGCGCTCGCCATAGGCGGCCTTGACCCAGAGCAAGAGGCCGAGGCCCGGCGTGGCCGAACGGGGATCCTGGATCGCGATCTTGACCGTATCCGGCAGTGCAATCAGCTCTTCGAACGAAGCCGGCGGCACCGCCATGGTGTCGGTGTCGTGCATGAAGGCGAAGTGCGAAAAGTCGAAGGGCACGAACTGCGCATCGGTCCAGGTCTCGGGCAGTGCCAGATGGCTGAGATCGAGACCATGATCGGCAAACAGGCCGGTGGCACGGGCTTCCCCGGCAATGGCAGTGTCAAGGCCGAGCAGGATATCTGCCTCGGTGCTTGGGCCTTCAAGTTGGGCGCGGCGCAGCGTGCCGATGGAGCTGTCGGCGGCCACCCAGTTCACGGTGCAATTGCAGGTGGCCTCGAACCCCTGCTTGAGCTTGGGGCCGGGGCCCCATTCGGCGGCAAAGCCGTCATAGGTGTAGATGGTGAGCGTCGGACGGTCTTGTGACAATGCGGGCGCTGCGGACAATCCGGCAACGAGGACCGCAAGCGCCAGTGTCAAGGATTTTGCCATGGTCGGCTTCCCTTCAATGGTCTGCGGCCATGGGTGAAGGGATCTTGTCAATGGAGAGGATGCGCGAGATGCACCCTTGCCATCTCGAACTTCCTCCGCCAGCATGACCTGGTTCAGGTTCTATGGGTAACTCTCAGCTCCGGCGGTAACCGGAACACCCCAGCGAGACGGTGCGGACCATATTGAGAGAATGCCGAGAGTGCAATCCCCCTCCCTGAACGACGAATCGCCGCTTCCCCTCACCTTCGATCAACCGGTCGCTATTGTGGGCGGTGGGACGGTCGATAATGCGCTGCTGCAGGACCTCTACCAGCGCGACATGGTACTGATCGGTGCCGATGGCGGCGCCGATGCCATTGCTGCTGCCGGACTGGTGCCAGCGGCGATCATCGGTGACCTCGATTCGCTGCAGGATCGGACCGGCTGGGAAAGCCGCAGCCGCGTCGTCCACATACCCGAGCAAATCACGACCGATTTCCAGAAGGCGCTCTATTCCACGCGGGCGCCGGTGACGCTGGCGCTCGGCATGACCGGTAAGCGGCTTGATCATACGCTGGCAGCGCTGAGCGCGGTCTTGCAGGTGGCGCCTGACCGGCATGTGCTGCTGGTGGACGAGGTCGATGTGGCGTTGGCGGTGGTTGGACCCTTTGCCTTCGAGGCCGACCGGCGCGAGCGCGTCTCGGTGCATCCCCTGCTGCCGATCCGCTTCCGCCGATCGCTGGGCCTGTTCTATCCGCTCGATGGCCTCTTCCTTGAGCCCGGTGGCCTGCTGGGCACGTCCAATGAGGGCTCGGGTGGACGCGTTGAAATCGTGCCGGCCGATGCCACGCCCTGGCTGCTGATCCTTGGGCGCGCGCGGCTTTACGACTTGATCGATGCCTGTCTCTTGGCCGGAAAGCCTTGAGCGGCCTGCGCCGAGCCGGGGATTACCCGGCTTCGGCAAGGCGGAATTGCAGGCGGGCCAACTCTGCATAGCGGCCGCCCTTGGCGACCAATTGGTCATGGGTGCCCTGGTCGATGATCTGGCCATCGTCGAGCACCAGAATAGTGTTGGCGTCGCGGATGGTGGCGAGGCGATGGGCGATCACCAGCGTGGTACGCCCTGCCATCAGATGTTCGAGGGCCAGTTGCACCAGGTGCTCGCTCTGCGCGTCGAGTGCCGAGGTGGCCTCGTCGAGCAGGAGGATAGGGGCATTTTTGATGATGGCGCGGGCAATGGCGAGGCGCTGCTTTTGTCCACCAGAGAGCATGACCCCGCGCTCGCCAACGACGGTGTCATATCCCATGGGGAGATCGGAGACGAAGTCATCCACCAGGGCGGCCTTGGCAGCGGCGATGACCTCGGACATGTCGGCGCCGGGTTTGCCGAAACGGATATTGTCAGCAATGGTGCCGGCAAAGATCACCGGCTCCTGCTCGACATAGGCAAAACGCTGCCGCAGATCCTGTTGGCGCACCTTTCGGATATCGATGCCGTCGACGCGGATCGTCCCCGAAGTAACATCGTAAAAGCGTTGTAGCAGCGCCAGCGTGGTGGATTTGCCGGAGCCGGAGGGGCCCACGAGCGCAACGGTCTCCCCCTTGGAGACGGAGAAGTTGAGGCTCTTGAGTACCTTTTCCCCATTGGGTCCGGCATAGGAGAAATCCACATTGTCGAACTGGACGGTGCCTGGTGAGGGCGTAGGCAGGGGGACCGGCTGGGCGGGGTCGTTGATCTCGGCATCGGTATCGAGAATCTCCATCAGCCGTTCGGTAGAGCCGGCTACGGTCTGCAGCGTGCCCAGGACTTCGGAGACGTTGGTCAGGGCGCCCGAAGCCATCAGCGCATAGACAAGGAACTGGGCCAGCTGCCCGGCCGTCACCGAGCCGTCGAACACGGCGCGGGCGCCCCACCAAACGAGGCCAACCAGGGCGCTGGTGCCGAGGAACATGACCAGCGCCACGAGAAGCGAGCGGGCACCGAGCCGACGGACTTCGGCGCGATAGCTGGCTTCGCTGTGGCTGTCGTAAATGCCGGACTGTACCTGTTCCTGGGTGAAGGCCTTCACTGTGCGCGTGGCCCCCAGCATTTCGGTGGCCATCGCCGAGAGATCGGCCAGCGCATCCTGGGTCTTGCGCGACATGCCGCGCAGGCGGCGGCCATATAGAATGACCGGGACAAGTATGGCTGGCACGGCGATGACCACAGCCAAGGTCAGCACAGGGCTGGTCAGAATCATCATCACCAGCGCGCCGATGATGGTGACCATGGAGCGCAGGGCGAGCGAGAAGCTGGAGCCGACAGCGCCACGAATGACAGCGACGTCGCCATTGAGGCGGCTGGTCAGTTCACCAACGCGGTGATTGTCGAAATAGCGGGTGTCGAGCGCCAGGAGATGGGTGAACACGGCCTGCCGCAGATCGGCAAGAACGCGTTCGCCGACCACGGAGATAAAGTAGAAGCGCGCGCCGCTGCCAATGGCCATGACCGCGGCGATAGCGATGATGATGAAGCCGTAGCGGCCGACATTTTCGAGGTTCTCGGCCAGAAACCCTTCGTCGATGGCCCCACCCATGAGCGCCGGGATCGCCAGAGAGGAAATGGTCGAGACCAGCATGAACAGTAGAGTCAGGCTCAACCGCACTGGATAGGCGAGCATGAAGGGCAATAGACGCCGCAGTGGTCTCAGGCGGCGCGGCGCCTGGGTGACCTCGTCCACGATCTTTTCGGGGTCGGACGTGGCCGACACGGCCTGGTCTGTCATGCTGGGATTGCGCCGTATTTGTTGCTGGGCCCGGCGGGCTGCCGGCGATCGTCACCATATAGGTGTTGCGATCGGGGCGGGCAACTGCGCGGGGCGCGGTAAAATTGCCGCTCCCATGCCCTTGCGGTCGGGGCCTGCTTGTTGTAGGAAGCCCGCCAATACCAGATTTCTGCTCTCCGGGCGCTGCGGCGCCCGTTTGATTTGAGGCGCGCCATGAAGAGTGACATCCATCCCGACTACCACATGATCAACGTGGTCATGACTGACGGCACCACCTACCAGACCAAGTCCACTTGGGGTAAGGAAGGCGAAACGCTGCAGCTCGATATCGACCCGAAGACTCATCCCGCCTGGACCGGCGGCACGGGCCAGCTGATGGACCGCGGTGGCCGTGTCTCGCGCTTCAAGGAGCGCTTCAAGGGCCTGGGCCTCTAAGGCATCTGGACAATCTATTACAAAAGCCCGGCCATTGCGCCGGGCTTTTTTGTTGGAGCGGGTGCCATGGCCTTCGTCATTTTTCTGGGGGCGGCCGTCTTTGAAATCATCGGCTGCTATCTGATCTGGCTCGCGGTGCGCCAAGGGCAGCTCTGGATGTGGGTACCGGCGCTTGCGGCCCTTGGATTTTTCGGTCTGTTGCTGGCCCTGAGCGGCATGGACAGCGCCGGACGCGCTTTCGCGCTTTATGGCGGCATCTACATCCTGGCTTCGGTGCTCTTCATGATGGGCGTGGAGGGGATCAGGCCGGATCGCTGGGACATGATCGGCGCCGGTCTCGCCATTGCCGGTGCCGCCGTGATCTTCCTCGCGCCGCGCGGGGCGTGACGGGGATCAGTCGACGCGGTTGAAGGCGGCCTTGAGGCGAGCGAGCTGGTCGGCAATGCCATTGGCATTGTTGGGGCCGGTCTGTTCGGGCACGTCGCCGCGTTCCAGCGCATCGAGCTGCATCACCCGGGCAAAGAGCCGGTCGCCGCGGTCGATATAGTCGCGCAGGCGTTCAGGCAGGAGGTCATAGCCCGGGCCGCCGCGCTGCGACGGCGTGGCCGAGAACTTGACCTTCTCCTTTTCGGAGCGGGCATTTTCGCGGCTGATCTCGCCTTCGTTGACGGCGCGCTGCAGCAGCAGCCAGGAGGCCAGCTGCATGAGACGGGTAGTGAGGCGCATGGATTCGGTGGCGTAGAGGAAGCCGGCCTCGCGCGGCAGGATGCGGCTTTCGGCCCGTCCCTCCGCGTCAAGATAGGCAGCGACCGTTTCGATCAAGGCCATGCCTTCGCGATAGAGCATGTCGAACCCGCCCGACGCCACAATGCGCGGACCGATCGAAACTGCCTGTCGTGTATCCCCGAACTCGGCCACGTGACCTCCAGTGTTGGGGCCATGCTATGCGCAAAGCCCGCCCGCGTCATCCGTTGCCACTCAGTATTCTAAAAATCTGGTTTAAGATTGGCCGCCAACCCAAAGGCCAAAAAAGAAAAAGAGCCGCAAAATTTACGGCTCTCGAAGTTAACAGGGAGGCGTCAAACAGAGGGAGAAACCACTCTGCAAAATTCAGAAAATCTGAATACCATGACCTTACCGCGAAAAGCTTAATTGGAGCTTAACGTGAAGCGATCTCTTAACCCTGATGCCTGATCGCGGAAAATCGGGGTGAGGTAAGGACCGGCACTGTTCAGAGCCATGCCTGTTGTCGACGGCGTCGCATGGCCAGAACCTGCCGCATGAACAGCAGGACCGGCTCGCTGTGCCAGGCCTGTTCCAGGACATCGCGCGGCGCCCGCAGCGGATGATGGATTGCCTCACGCTCGGGCGCAGCTTCAAGTTCGGCGGTGAGGACGTAGAACCCCGACAGCAACAGCAGCGCCGCTATGGCAAACAGATTCCATTCCATGTGGCGACGCCCCCCGATGCCTGAAGTCTCACCCACTAAGGCCGTGGCGACAACAAGCGAAGGTTTACCAGTCGTTAAGACTAACGGTGCTGGTTAACTGCGCCGGACTAAAACTTGAAGGCGGCTTCAGCGGCCTGGCGGCTCTTGTCCTTGGCGGCGATGGCCTGGCGCAGGCGCTCGATCTCGGTTTCAAGCAAACCGATGCGGTCGTCGAGTTCTTCCACGGACAGGGCGTCGAGCAGCATGCCGATCTCATGGGTCTTCCTGGGTTTCGGATCTTCATCTAGCATGGGCCGCTCCATTCGTTCTGGGGCTGTCGCATTTGGGGCAGACAACTTGTCTCAGCTTAGCCGAGCGGGCTTGTCGAACAAGCCGCCTTGGACGATTCTGGTTCACATGATCCTTCCTCACGACATGACCTATATCGACATCTCCACATCAGGTGGTCCGGAGGTCTTGGTGCCGCAGCGCACCACCCTGCCTGAGGTCGGCGCAGAGGCAGTGCTGATCCGGATCGCCGCTGCCGGCGTCAATGGTCCGGACCTGGCGCAGCGGCGCGGCCAATATGCGCCGCCGCCCGGTGCTTCCCCGATTCCCGGCCTTGAAGTGGCTGGAGATGTCGTGGCGTCGGGCGCGGCGGTCAAAGGCTGGTCGATCGGCGACCGGGTGATGGCTCTCACCAATGGCGGAGGCTATGCCGAATATGTGGCGGTGCCGCAGGGCCAGGTGCTGCCTGTGCCGGCCGGCTGGCGCTATGCGGAGGCGGCGGCGCTACCCGAGACCTGGTTTACGGTGACCCAGACCCTGGTAATGCGGGCCGGCGTCGCGCCTGGCATGTTCGTTCTGGTCCATGGCGGCGCAGGCGGCATTGGCGGCGCCGCCATCCAGATAGTGACGCTCCTGGGCGCCAAGGCCATTGCGGTGGTGTCGGACTCCGCCAAGTTCGACTATTGCCTGGGGTTAGGGGCAATCGCGGTGATCGATCGCACCGCTGACGACATTGTCGAGCGGGTGAAGGCGATAACGGGCGGGCACGGGGCCGACCGCATAGTCGATATAGTTGGCGGAGACATGGCAGCGGTCAATGTCGCGGCGGCGGCGCGCGGTGGCCATATCGTGCAGATATCGACGCTGGAAGGGGGGGCGGCCAATGTGCCTTTGCGGCAGATGATGGCCAAGGACCTGACGCTTTCCGGCTCGACCTTGCGGCCGCAAAGCGCTGCGGTGAAGGCGGCTATTGCGACCCGTCTTGCCAGCGACCTGCTGCCCAGGCTTGGCAGCGGCGCCGGCGTCCGCCCGGCTGTCACCACCTTCCCGCTCGAGGCAGCGTCCGAAGCGCATTGGGTTATGGAAGGGCGCGGGCATCGCGGCAAACTGGTGCTGCTCACGGCCTTCGGCATGACGGAAAACGCGATATAAACATTGCGGATCGACCCGCAAAACCTTATATTGTGCGCAGTTCCCCCTCAGCATTTGGCCAAGAGGCGGAGCGGTCCGGAGGAAAACCGGCCGCGCCAGCAGGAGAAATTTAACCATGTCCCAGACCCTTCTGATGCCCAAGGCAACCGCCGTCTGGCTGGTGGACAATACGGCCCTGTCGTTCGAACAGATTGCTGCCTTCTGCACGCTGCACCCGCTGGAGGTGCAGGGCATTGCCGATGGTGACGTCGCCAGCGGCATTATGGGTGCCAACCCGATCCAGAACGGTCAGCTGACCAAGGAAGAGATCGAAAAGGCCGAAGGCAATCCGAATTACCGCATGAAGCTGAGCGAGCCGAAGGTGCGCGTGGCTGCCGTCAAGCGCAAGGGTCCGCGCTATACGCCGATTTCGCGCCGCAACGAGCGCCCCAATGCCATCAAGTGGCTGGTGCGCAACCATCCCGAACTCAAGGATGCGCAGATCATGCGGCTGGTGGGCACCACCAAGTCGACCATTGAATCAGTGCGGGAGAATTCGCACTGGAACGCTGCCAATCTCACTGCCATGGACCCGGTGACGCTGGGCCTTTGCAGCCAGATCGATCTCGATCTCGAAGTGAAGCGCGCCAGCAAGGATGCGCCGGCCCAGGCCGAGCTCAATGAAGGCACGACGCTGCTCACCGCCGAAGAAGCGCTGGCACGCGCCGGTGGCCGTGGGCATGAGCACATGTCCGAGGACGGCGGGGATGGCTTCGAGCCTTCGCATGATCGTCGTCAGGACGATTTCGACGCCGACTCGGTGTTTGCCAAGCTCAAGTCGCTCAAGACCGACGCTGCCGACGAAGAATAGGCCGCGCTTTCGCAGGCAAAGAGATGAAATCCCCGCCTCGTGGCGGGGATTTTTGTTTGCGGTGGCGCAAGTCCGGCGGCAGAAATCGCCCTCGGAAGAGTGTCGCGACAATAGGGCCGCTTGAGCGAGAGGCGTTTTCGGACTAGATGCGGGACAGGAGAATGCCATGTCCAGCCGGCCGAGAACGCTGACCAGAGAGTTCGGCACCGCCCTTGCGGTGCTGGCGGTCTATGTTCTGACGCTGCTGGCGCCGCTGCACCAGGCTGCCGGCTTGCAACGCGATCTCGCCGCGCTCGGCTATGAAACCCAAGGTAGCTGGTCGGTCTGCGCACCCCTCGTGGATGACGGCGAGGGCAGCCCTCGCGCGCTGGTGCAGGTCAAGTGTCCGGCTTCTGGCGTGGGCAAGAACGAGCTCTTGGCGGTTCTGCCGGCTGCCATTGTGATCGCGCCGCGGCTCGATACAGCCGTCGTGCTGGCGTTTATGGATGCGCCGCACCTCGCCTCGGGCCCCGAAAACCGGGCGGGGCGATCCCGGGCGCCACCCGTTCTCGCCTGATCGACGATCTTCGCGGCTGCTGCGCCGCTCGTTTCCGACCAACTCCAAGTGTTCTGCGTCCCCGCATCCTAGGGACGCCTTCAGCACATTCGTATCGAACAGGATTGACCCATGCTTACCCGTATTCCCGCTTTTGCTGCCGCTCTGCTTCTGACGCTTGTTCCGATTGCCCCGAGCCTGGCCGAAGACGCCCAGCCGCCTGCAGCGCATCATCATGAGGCCGCCATCACTGTCGGCACGCTCAAGATCGAAAATCCCTTCACCCGCGCGACCCTGCCCAATGCTCCTGTCGGCGGCGGCTTTCTGACCATCACCAATAAGGGAAGCGAGGATGATCGGCTGGTCAGCGTCAGCACCGATATTGCCAAGGAAAGCCAGATCCACGAAATGGCCATGTCCGGTGATGTCATGAAGATGCGCCAGCTTGCCGATGGACTGGTGATTCCGGCCGGCGAGACCGTCGTCCTCGAGCCCGGTGGTTTCCACCTGATGTTCATGGGCCTTTCGGCGGCCATCGCCGAGGGCGAAGCGGTGCCGGTGACGCTGGTGTTCGAAAAGGCCGGCAGCGTGACGGTCGACTTCATCGCCGCCGGCAGCGCTGCCAGCGCGCCCGCAATGTCGCACGCCCATTGAAAGGCCCAATCATGACCTATCTGGCGCATCTGCGCACTGTGCTGTGGACACTGGTTGTGGTGGCCGCTCTTTCCGCCACGGGCCTCTATGTCTACGCCAATACCCGCCCGCAGCCGACCGGTGGGCTCGGCTCAGGCGACTACCAACTAGTCACCGCTTCGGGCACGCCGTTTACGCGCGAAAGCCTCAATGGCAGCCCGTCACTGGTCTTTTTCGGCTTCACCCATTGCCCGGATGTGTGTCCGACGACGCTGGCCGAGATCACCTCCTGGTATGAGGCGCTCGGTGACGAAGCCAAGGATCTGAAGGCCTATTTCGTCACCGTCGACCCGGAGCGCGACACCGCCGAAATCGTCGGCGACTATGTCGCCTGGACCGGCCATGTGACCGGTGTCACGGGCTCGCTTTCCGAGGTGGAGAAGGCGGCCCGCGCCTGGGCGGTCTATTATGAGAAGGTGCCGATCGAGGGGGGTGACTACACCATGGATCACACTGCCTCTGTGTTCCTGCTCGATGCCAAGGGCGACTTCCAGGGCACCATTGCCTATCGCGAGGACTCCAAGGTCGCTCTGGAAAAGCTGCGCAAGCTGCTCGGCTGAGGGAGACGGTCCCGCGCGCTCAGCTTGTCCGCGGGCGCTCATTGACGAAACAGACATGGCCTCCGGCGATCGGCGCCGGGGGCTATCGTCGCTGCTGCGTCGCGATACGTTGTTTTAAGCCTTGTTTGCTTACATAATCCTCCTGATGAGCAGAGCGGATCGTCTATCCGCCGATCGATGCCTGGGATGGATTGCGTGTGACTTTGGCCGGCAGCAGCAAGACGCGAAAAGACGATCCGCAATATTCGGCGCGGTTGAATTTTCTCTACAAGCTGCCGATCCTTGCCGTCGTCTTTCTGGCTTTCATCTGGTCACTGATATTTGCCTGGATGGGCACCTGGCCTCTGGCCCTGGGCCAGTTCTTCCTTGCTCTCGTATGCCTTTATGGCTGGCGCCTTGCCGACAGGGGGCATCTGTCCCCGGCGCTGCTGATGTCGCAGGCCGTGTTCTTTATCATGCTGGTGGTGCTTTGCCTCGTCTATGACGTGCCAAGCGCTGAGGTGCCGCGTGTGTCCCACATTTTCCTGCTCGGCGTCGCTCTGGTCGGCTATATCAACTACAAGCGCCAGCGCTCCAGGCTGCAGTTGGCAATGATCGCGACCAGTCTGGCGACCTTTGTCGTCTTCTCGTCCAGCGCGCATGCTTTGCCCTTCGCGGAGCCTATTCCCGATAGTATTCGGGTCTATGGTGCCTGGATCAACAGCATGATCGCCACCGGTATCCTGGCGACGGGCACCTATGTCTTTCAGGCAGAGGTGCGGCGTGACGATCAGGTGGTGCGGGACCTGGAGGCGGCACTGTGGAGTGGCGATCTCAGGCTCTATTTTCAGCCACAGGTGAGCATCGACGGCACGATCATCGGTGCAGAGGCGCTGTTGCGCTGGCAGCATGCCGAGCGTGGTCTGGTGCCGCCAAACGAGTTCATCCCCATTGCCGAACATGCCGGGCTGATGGGGAAAATCGGCTATTGGGTGCTGCAGCAGGCCTGCCGGACCCTGGCGGATTGGCAGCGACATCCGGAAACCGCCGAACTCACCTTGTCGGTCAATGTCAGCGCCAGCCAGTTCCTGGAGGACGAGTTCGAGCAGTCTGTGCTCAATCTGGTGTCGACCTTCGACATCGATGCGACCAAGCTCAAGATCGAACTGACCGAGAGCGTTATGGTGGCCAATACCGAGCAGGTGGTGGCCAAGATGCATGTGTTGCGCGCCGCCGGCATCGGCATGGCGCTGGACGATTTTGGTACCGGCTATTCATCCCTGGGCTATCTGAGACGACTACCCCTGACCCAACTCAAGATCGACCGCAGCTTCGTTCAGGACGTCACCGAGGGCGAGCGCAACGCGGCGCTGGTGCGCAGCATCATCCAGATCGGTCGCGACCTCGACCTGACTATCCTGGCCGAGGGGGTTGAAACGCGCGAGCAATTGCAATGGCTCGACGATGGCGGCTGCGACGAATATCAGGGCTATCTCTTCGGCAAACCGATGCCGATCGAAGGATTCGAGGCCGCCCTCAGTGAACAGGTACGCCAGGCGGCCGGCTGAATCCTCCTCAGAATGGTAAGACGCCGTTCAACTCATCCTCGACATGCGCCCTGACGATGTCGTCGAAGCCGATATCGGCGGTAAAGCCGAGTTCGCTGGCACGTCGTGCGTCAAAATTCTGCGGCCAGCCCGCTACCATGCGCGCGATAGTCTCGTCGGGCTGGCGACGAATTAAGGCAGTGGCACGTGGGCCGGCAATGCGCTCAAGCGCGGCGATTTCGTCTGCCACAGTGGCGCTGAGGCCCGGCATGGTCAAGTTGCGGCGCTGGCCCAGAGGGCCCGTGTCGATCTCGGCGGCGTGCAGGAGGAAGCCGATAGCGGCGCGCGGGCTGGCAAACCAGTGCCGCACATTGTCATCGACCGGGAGGATCGCCTCCTGGCCATTGAGCGGTTCGCGCAAAATGCCCGAGAAAAAGCCGGAGGCGGCCTTGTTGGGCTTGCCGGGTCGCACGGTGATGGTGGGCAAGCGAATGCCGACGCCGTCAAGAAAACCGCGGCGCGAATAGTCAGCCAGCAGCAATTCGCAGATCGCTTTTTGGGTGCCGTAGCTCGTCAGAGGGGTGTGGATCTGATCATCCGGAATGGCCGGCGGCAGCGGTTCGCCGAAGACAGCGATGGACGAGGTGAAGACGAGGCGAGGGCAATATGGCTGTTGGCGTCCAGCCCTTCGAATGGCTTCAAGCAAGTGGCGCGTGCCATCGAGATTGATGCGATAGCCCTTGTCGAAATCGGCCTCAGCTTCGCCCGAAACGACGGCGGCCAGGTGAAAGATCAGGTCGGGGTGGTCGGCGAGAAGCGTGTCTGCGGTTCCGGGCTGGGAAAGATCGACTGCCAGCGATTGTTGGGAGACCGGGCCGGCAATTGTGGGCGGTGGCACGATATCGGCAAGCGTCAGGCGGTCGATGGGATGGCCGCCGACATTTTCATTAGCCACCAATGCCGTGGCGAGCTTCTGCCCAATCATGCCCGCAGCGCCGATAATCAGAATATGCATTCGAACCCCCAAATTGCCGTCGGCCATGCGGGAATAAGATGATCATGCTGCGATGGGCAATGTCCAGTGATGGCCAAGGCTTGCAAGCATGCAGAAACAAGATCGGCGCCCCAAGGGAGCGCCGATCCAAAGACTGAGAGGGTGGTGGCGCCTTGCGCCGCCGTCCTTAGTTGAAGCGGTAGCGGAGCGTGCCGCGTACTTCGTGGACCCAGTTGTTGTCGGCCCAGACGTGGTTGGGTACGGCAGCGCTGTTGCTGAGCTGGGCGATGTAGACGCCGCGATAGCCGACATCGGCAACGACGGAGCCGAAATCATAGCCGACGCCGACCATGCCCGCCGCTGCGAAGCTGGTATTGCTGCCCGAGGGAACGACGACGCCAGCTGGAGCGGAAACGTCAACCTGGTTGTAGGCGAGGCCGGCGCCGGCGCCGACATAGCCGAAGGCACCGCCGGCGGCACCATAACCGTACTGACCGCCTTCCAGCGAGAAGTCGTAGTAGACGTTGGCCAGGGCCAGGGTGGAACGCAGGTTGACCGTGTAGTCACCGGCGCGGGCACCATAGGCCGGGCCCTTGGTGACCTTGAGGCCATTATTGGCCAGGTAATCGACGGTGGCGTCGAAGCGCAGGCCAGTGCCGGTTTCATAACCGAAGCCGGCGCCGACGCTATAGCCGTAGCCCATGTTGACGAAGGGGAACTGTGTCACCACGAGGCCGCCACAGGGGGCAAGGCACTCATAGGCGTTGGCTTCCTTGCTCCACAGCATGTTGCCGGCGGCGCTGCCGCGCAGATAGAAGGCGCCGGACACGCCATAGTCCACATCGGGAACTTCGATCACCGGCGGATAGAAGGGAAGATCGGCGGCCACCACAGGGCCGGCGAAAGCGGCGGCGCCTGCCGCCATGATCGCAGCGAAAAGCTTGCGCATGATTGGGTCCTTTGATTGCCTCGACACCCTTGGTCTCCGGCAATATGGCCCAGATTTCTTAAATCTAGCTTAACCCTAAGACTTAACCCTAACGGACCAAGATAATCTGTGCGAGATGCACCGATCATTGCCCTGGGGCAAGCAAGTCGGGTCAGGCGACGTCGATGATTGCCGCTTCAACCTGGCGCACGACGGTCTCGACCATCGTGGCGTCGTCGGCTTCGCCCATGATGCGGATCACCGGCTCGGTGCCGGAGGGACGCACCACCATGCGACCGGTGGTCCCCAGCGTTGCCTCGGCGTCGGCGATGGCCTGACGCACCAGCTTGTGCTCCAACGGCTTGCCGGACTTGAAGCGGACATTGCGCAGCAGTTGCGGCACCTTGTCGAAGCGGGCGCAGATTTCGGAGACCGGTCGGTCCTGCTGCTTGAGCACAGCCAGCAATTGCAGGGCCGCGACCAGACCGTCGCCGGTGGTGGTAAAATCTGAGAGGATGATGTGGCCGGACTGCTCGCCGCCGACATTGAAGCCCTTGGCACGCATGGCCTCGAGCACATAGCGGTCGCCCACCTGGGTGCGCTCCAGCGTCAGCCCAAGACCGCCGAGATAGCGTTCGAGGCCGAGATTGCTCATGATGGTGGCGACAATACCGCCGCCCTGAAGCATTTCCCGTTCCAGCCAGCTCTGGGCGATTACGGCCATGAACTGGTCGCCGTCGACGACATTGCCCTTTTCGTCGATGATGATCACCCGATCGGCATCGCCATCGAGCGCAATGCCGATATCGGCGCGCACTTCCTTCACCTTGGCGGCAACGGCGTCTGGGGCGGTGGAGCCGACCTTGTGGTTGATGTTGTAGCCGTCGGGCGTGACGCCGATGGTCACGACATCGGCGCCCAGTTCCCATAGCGCCAGCGGGGCGACCTTATAGGCCGCGCCATTGGCGCAATCGAGCACGATGCGCAGGCCCGAGAGGTCGACATTCCGCGGCAGTGTGCGCTTGGCATATTCGACATAGCGCGTGCGGGCTTCCTCATCGCGATGGGCGCGGCCGATGCTCATGCCATGGGCGAGAAGCTTGGCGCTGTCGGAATCGATCAGCTGTTCGATCTCGGCTTCAACCTCGTCGGAGAGCTTGTAGCCGTCCGGACGGAAGAACTTGATGCCGTTATCGTCATAGGGATTGTGCGAGGCGGAGATCATCACGCCGAGATCGGCGCGCAGCGAGCGGGTGAGCATAGCGACAGCTGGCGTCGGCATCGGCCCGAGGAAGTAGACATCCATGCCCACGGCGGTGAAGCCGGCGCCCAGTGCACTTTCCAGCATATAGCCGGAACGGCGTGTGTCCTTGCCGATAACCACGCGGTTGCGATGTTCGCCGCGGACGAACTTGGTGCCGGCGGCCATGCCGACCTTCATCGCCAGTTCGGGGGTGAGCTTGTCGCCATTGGCGAGCCCGCGAATGCCGTCGGTGCCGAAATATTTCCTGGCCATGATTCGTCCCCGCAAAAGGTCTGCTTGCGCTAATACCACTTTGGGGCGGAATAGCGGAGATGGCGGCAAAGAGAAAGGGCCACCGTGAGGTGACCCTTAATGTGTGATGCGTCAGCTTTCTGGCTGGGGTTCCATGCCGGGCTCGGGCGGGGCATCGGGACGCTTCTTGCCCGCCTTGCCCGCAGAGGGGACGCCGGTCGCCTTGGGCGATGCCGGGCCGTTGTCGTCAGGACGCACGGGCTGCTTGCCATCCATCAGGGCGCGCAATTCGTCGCCGGTCAGCGTCTCGTATTCGAGCAGGGCCTGGGCGATCGCCTCCCACTGGTCGTGGTAGGTGGTCAGGATATCGCGGGCCGAAGCTTCGCCATCCTCGATCAGCTTGCGCACTTCCTGGTCGATGATGCGCGCGGTGTCGTCGCTCATATTGGTGGACTGCGTCACCGAGTGACCAAGGAACACTTCCTGGTCGTTGCTCTTGTAGCGGACGCGGCCGAGCTTTTCGCTCATACCCCATTCCATCACCATGGAGCGGGCAAGACTCGTGGCCATCTGGATATCGCCAGAGGCGCCCGAGGTGACCTTTTCCGGACCGAACTTGATAATCTCGGCTTCGCGGCCACCGAACAGCATGGTGAGACGGGCCAGAGCCTTCTCACGGCTGAACGAATAGCTGTCCGTCTCGGGCAGGGTCATCACCATGCCCAAGGCGCGTCCGCGCGGGATGATGGTGGCCTTGTGGATCGGATCGATGCCGGCAACCTTGAGCGCGATGATGGCGTGACCGGCTTCGTGATAGGCGGTCAGCTTCTTCTCGTCGTCGGTCATGGCCATGGTGCGGCGCTCTGCGCCCATCATGATCTTGTCCTTGGCGTCTTCGAACTCCTGGTGGGTGACGAAGCGCTTGTTGCGCCGCGCCGCCATCAGGGCCGCTTCGTTGACGAGGTTCATCAGGTCGGCGCCGGAGAAACCGGGGGTACCACGGGCCAGAACCTTGAGATCGACGTCGGGCGCAAGCGGAACCTTGCGGACGTGAACCTTGAGCACCTTTTCGCGGCCGGCCACGTCCGGGTTCGGAACGACGACCTGGCGGTCGAAACGGCCGGGACGCAGCAGAGCGGGATCAAGCACGTCGGGGCGGTTGGTCGCGGCGATCAGAATGATGCCTTCATTGGCTTCAAAGCCATCCATCTCGACCAGAAGCTGGTTGAGCGTCTGCTCGCGTTCGTCGTTACCGCCGCCGAGACCGGCACCACGCTGGCGACCGACGGCGTCGATTTCGTCGATGAAGATGATGCAGGGCGCGTTCTTCTTGGCCTGCTCGAACATGTCGCGGACGCGGGACGCGCCGACACCGACGAACATTTCCACAAAGTCAGAACCGGAAATGGTGAAGAAGGGCACATTGGCTTCGCCGGCGACCGAACGGGCGAGCAGCGTCTTACCGGTACCCGGAGGGCCGACCAGCAGCACGCCACGCGGAATACGACCGCCCAAGCGCTGGAACTTGCCGGGATCGCGCAGGAATTCGACGATTTCCTCAAGGTCCTGCTTGGCTTCGTCGACGCCGGCGACGTCCTCGAAGGTTACCTTGCCCTGAGTTTCCGTCAGCAGCTTGGCGCGCGACTTGCCGAAGCCCATGGCGCCGCCACGACCGCCGCCCTGCATCTGGCGGATGAAGAAGAACCACACGCCGATGATGACGAGGAAGGGCAGCCAGCTGGAGAGCAGGATGGACCAGAACGGGCTCGATTCGGGGGCGCGCGCCGTGATGTTCACATTGCGGTCTTCGAGCTTGGTTATGACGTCGGCGCCATCGGGAATAATGGTCTCGAAACGGCTGCCGTCATTGAGCACGCCGGAGACGACATTATTAGTAATGGTCACGTTGGAGACGCGGCCCGATTCAATATCGGTCACGAACTGGCTGTAACTCTTGTCTGCGACCGAAACGGAGCGCGTGGACGACTGAAAGACCTGGAACAGGCCCATCAGCATAAAGAGAATAACCAGCCAGATGGCAAAGTTGCGGAAATTTCCGTTCATCAATCCTGTCCCGGAGGGGCCGACACGCCATGCGGCGGCATTTGGGGCGAATGTAAGTCCCCCAATGGGGCGTTACAAGGGCAAGACCTCTAGCGTTCCGGCCTTGCCGTCCAGTCATATTGTCGCGACGGGTTAATGAGCTGTCATGCCGCTGCAGCGTCACGCAGCCTGGGCGACGTCGAACTTGGACTCAAGAATAGTGCGGTCGAAAGGCTTTAGCATATAGTCGTCGGCCCCGGCCCGGAGCGCCATGGCAATGGCGCCGACATCGTTCTCTGTGGTGCAGTAAATGACGCGCGGTTTCTCGCCGCCAATATAGGTGCGCAGTAGCTTGATAAATTCGAGGCCGCTCATGATCGGCATGTTCCAGTCGAGCAGAATGGCATCGGGCATGGCCTGACGACATTTGTCGATCGCTTCCTGACCGTCTTCGGCCTCGTCGACGACATAGTCCAGATCTTCCAGAAGGCGGCGCGCCACTTTGCGCACCACGCTGGAATCATCGACGATCAGGCAGCTCCGCATGAGCATTGGTCCGGGAACAGTGTGCACAATGCCCGCAATTATGGAGGCGAAGTGGTTGGTGAATAGTTAGCGTTGCCGCAACTACTCTGCCGCTTCCTCAGTCTTTTCTGCCGGTTTCGGGGTGGCGGTGAAGAAGAACTGGTCATTCTCGATACCGATCGCGATCTCCATGTCGGTCATGCGGGCGAGAACGCCGGTATAGAAGGGCTGGATGCCGCGCGCGTCGACGAAGCCTTCATCGGGGATGCCGGAGAGAAGCCCGGCCGAGCCGGACGGGATCAGCGTCTTCTGGCGTTTTTCGGGATCGCTCTTGGAGGTGAACTCGAACTTTTCCTCGCCGGCAGGTCCGGTGATCGAGGCCGTAACCTGGCCGCCGCGCGGCACCGAACCAGCCGCGATCAGCAGCATGTTCATGAACAGCTTGGCCTTGTGCTTGGGCAAAAGGATGAGCGGCACATTCCATTCGAGGTCGGCCTTTTCGATCTCGAACAGGATGCGCGCGACGCGCTCGCATTCGCGCGTGTCGATATCGGTGCCTGACGTCGAGGAGGCGCCATAAGCGAGGCGGGCGAACTCCAGCTTGGCGCGGCTCTGCTTGGCGGCGCTGGCGATCAGGTCGCGTGCGCCTTCGGCCATTTCGGTCTGGCCCGGGTCGGTCAGAACTTCAAGACCATTGCCGATGGCGCCGATGGGATTGATGAGGTCATGGCAAACCCGTGAGCAGAGCATCGCAGCCAGATCGGTTGCCTTGAGCTCGATGATTTCGGCCATGGTGGTTCTCTCCGTGCGGCCGCCGGTCGGCGGGGAATCAATTAGGGGACAATAGAGTGCGAACCCGGTGCCTACTACCGGGTCGTCAGCGTTTTGGACAGCGCCTGCCAGTTCTCTTCACCGCGCAGCGCCGCGGCGTCGGGCGAAAGCAGGAAGGCCTCGCGGTTGGAGGCGGAGTAGAACAGGAACAGCCGCTGTTTATAGACTGTGTAGATGGACGGGTTGGCTTCCGAGAGAAAGCCGCGCGCCATGCTCATGGCGCCATAGCCACCATATTGGGGCGAGTAGAGCTCAGGATTGCGCTTGAAAATTTCCATATTGGCGGCACTGGCGAAGAGCCAGGGCACGCCCTTCCATTTCAATTCGAGCTCCGGCCTGCCGGCCAGGGGGCCCGGCTCGGTAAAATAGGATACCGGGTCCATGCCGCCGATGGCGTAGCCGGTCAGCGGATCGGTGACGATGATTGAAACCACTGACTGCGCCTGTGCCGCAGTAATCATGGCCGGAACTGGCCCGAACAGCGGCAGAAGCAAGGCGATCATGGTTAAGATTTGTTTAGAGGTTTGCGTCATGATCCGCCCAATGATCGGCTCGCCGGCCCGTCGACTCTGACGCATAGTCGTTAAGAGCCTCGTAACCGCTGGCCGCTTCGCCACGGGAGACCTGCCATGCTCAAGCGCCTTGTCCAGACTGCGACCCTGCTGCTCGCCCTGTTGCTGCCTGCCGCGCCCGTTTTTGCCCAAGGGTCGCTCAGCGACAGCTATTCGGGTGACGAACTGGTCGAAAGTGGCCGTGAGTTCTTCGGCTCCGCGGCGCAAGGCCTGGCCTCGCTGGTCGAGCGCGCGGTGGGTCAGTTCGGCCAGCCCAATGGCTATATTCTGGGCGAAGAAGCCGGCGGGGCGCTGATCGTGGGCGCCAAGTATGGCGAGGGCACGCTCTATACCCGCAATGCCGGGCAGTACTCGATCTATTGGCAGGGACCGAGCATCGGTTTCGACATCGGTGGCGATGGCTCCAAGGTCATGATGCTGGTCTATAACCTTTCGGCCATCCAGGACGTGCTCGGGCGATTCCCCGGCGTAGATGGGTCTGCCTATATCGTGGGTGGGCTCGGCATGACCGTGACCAAGCGCGGTCCGGTGGTCGTGGTGCCCATCCGTTCCGGTGTGGGAGCGCGGCTGGGGATCAATGTGGGCTACCTCAATTTTACCAACCAGCCGACCTGGAACCCCTTCTGACGCAATTGTGTCCGGGTCGCAGAGGCGACAAACCGCAGTCCAAGGCGTGACGGCGCCGGCCAAAGCCATTAGGGTTAATCCTTGCCCCAGATGGCAGATGGCCGGCTTTGCTGTCACATAGGCCGATAATGGCCTTGCCCGTCCCGTAGTGCCGCCCGCGTCGGAGACTTGCTCGATGCTGATCGAGAACATGATGTATTTCGCGCTGGGCCTGCTGGTGGCGGGGCTGGTGGCGCTCGTCATCCTGCCGGCAGTGTGGAAGCGCGCAGTGCGTCTGACCAAGCGCCGCATCGAGGCCGCCACGCCCATTACCATGGCCGAATTCCGTGCGGACAAGGATCAGTTGCGTGCCGAATTTGCGCTCTCGACCCGTCGGCTGGAGATGAATGTCGAGACGCTGCGCAAGCGCCTGGCCGAGCAATTGGGCGATGTGAACCAGAAGCGCACCGATCTTGGTGCGCTCAAGGCCGAACGCGAGCAGCATCTTTCGGTGGTAAACGAGCTCGAAGAGCGCGAGGCCGAATTGCGGGCCCGGGTGGCACAGCTCGAAAAGGAAAGCACCGATCTGGCGCAGCGCCTGCGGATGCGCGATCGCGATCTCGAAACCCGCGACGGTGAAATCGCAGCGCTTCGGCAGTCGCTTGGCGCCGAAGGTCGCCCAGTGGGCGGCCTGACTTCAACTGGTCGCGATGATGCACAATCCGTCCCGGCCACAAAGGCTCAGCGTCCTGAGGATGATGCCGAGGATCTGGTCGATGCCGAGGCGCGCTTTGCCAGCGCCGAAAGCCGGCTCAATGCACTCTTGGCCGAAACCAGCCAGGCCATGGACCCCAGCGATGGGCGCCCCGAGCAATTGCTGGCCGACAAATTGTCTATGGAAGACGAGCTCGACAGTCTGCGTCGCCAGGTGGGGGATGTCGAACGCTCGATCGTGGCCGACTGGCAAAGCGAGCGAGTGGACGAAGGGCATTTGCGGAACAGGCTCAATGACATCGCCGCCAGCGTCAGTCGCTTGGTCTATGCGGTGGACAATGAGCAGCGCTCCAACGCGCTGCCGGAAGAAAGCCTCTTTGATCGAGTGCAGCGCTTTGCCGAGGATGGGGAAAGCGAGGACATGTTGCCGACCCCGAGCGGGGCACAGCGGGGATCGGTTTCGGACCGGCTGGCCGCGCTCCGGGAAATCCAGGGACGCTGAAACGTCCCTGTCTCCTTATTCGCTGCCGATCTGTACGGTGCGCTGCAGCGCGCCGGTGGCCGCATCGAAAATGCTCAAAATGGTCGCGCCGCCCACCTGATAAGTTACCTGGATGGTGCCGTCGGTGTTGAGCGCGGAAACCACCTGGGCGCCGGCGGGAATGCTGATCGTGTCGGCAATGGCCGGCGGCGGGCTGTCGCGCATGACGCGATAGACAAGCGCAAAGCCAATCGCCATAAAGCCCAGCAACAGGATGCCGATCGAAATCCCGAAGGATCGGCGCGCTTTTCCCAACAGGGCCAGCGCTTCAGGCGAGAGCTTCTCGTCCGTTTCGGCGTTGGCTTGCGGTTGTTCAGGATTGCTCATGGCAGAAGATACCGATTTCGAGTTCGAGGGCGAGCCCATTGAGGTTGTCGTCGATGCCGACATGGCCGGCGGCAGGCTGGATGCCGTGCTGGCCAAAGCCCACGACGTTTTGAGCCGCAGCCGCATCAAGGACCTAATCCTTGGTGGCGCCGTCAGCGTCGACGGGGCTGGTGTCAGCGAACCCAAATATAGACTGAAGGCCGGGGAGACAATCACCCTTCTTGCCCCGCCCCCGGAAGATCCCGAGCCGCAGGCCGAGGACATTCCGCTCGATATCCTTTATGAGGACGACCATCTGATCGTCATCAACAAGCCGGTCGGCATGGTGGTGCATCCCGCACCCGGCTCGCCCAATGGCACGCTGGTCAATGCACTGATCTTTCATTGCGGCGACAGCCTCAAGGGCATTGGCGGGGTCAAGCGACCGGGGATCGTGCATCGCCTCGACAAGGACACATCCGGGGTGATGGTCGCCGCCAAGACCGAAAAGGCGCATAAGCATCTCTCGGCCCAATTTGCTGATCACGGACGCACCGGTCCATTGCATCGCGCATATATTGCCTTTGCCTGGGGCACGACGCAGTCGGGTGTCGGCACGGTCGACGCGCCTCTGGGGCGCGACCCCGGCAATCGGTTGAAGCAGGCGGTGCTGCGCCATGGTCGCGAAGCGATTACGCACTATGCCGTAGAAGGCCGCTATGGTGGCGATGGCTGGGACGTCACTCGCATTCAATGCCAACTCGAAACCGGCCGCACGCATCAAATCCGCGTCCATATGGCTCATATCGGCCACCCACTTGTCGCCGATGCGCTTTATGCGTCGGGGTTTGTGACCAAGGTGAACAAGCTCCCTGAGGACCTGGCCGATATCGTGCGCAATCTGGGCCGACAGGCGCTGCATGCCGCAGAACTTGGTTTCGAGCATCCTGCCACTGGCGAGGAAATGCTGTTCGAGGCGGATTTGCCCGAGGATCTGCAGGCCCTGCAGGATGCGCTGGACGCCTATGATCACTCGGTCGCTTAGGTGCGCCTGACCGCGATTGCGTCGGCGTCACGTCAACGTGTTTGAACTTTGCGCCGCTTTATCGTATTATGCCGATGAATAGAGCGGCGGCCGCGCAGGTCGGAAACGAACCTCTCCAATTTGTAACGTTTCTTGCAATTGCCCGCCCTTAAAATCGCCAAAGTGCGACCTATATAGAAAATGTGCTGTCTCTTGTGCCTGCCGGACAGGAGATGGCGTTCCGCCCGCGCAATGCGGGGGATGTCGAAAGGGGGTGCGTCAATGGCCCAAACCAATCTTCCTGTCCTCTCCGCCGAGGGAGGGCTTAGCCGCTATCTTCAGGAAATCCGCAAGTTCCCCATGCTGGAACCGGATGAAGAATATATGCTGGCCAAGCGCTATAAGGAACATGGCGATCCCGGCGCGGCGCAAAAGCTCATCACCAGCCATCTGCGCCTCGTGGCGAAGATTGCCATGGGGTATCGCGGCTATGGCCTGCCGATCTCCGAAGTGATCTCGGAAGGCAATGTCGGCCTCATGCATGCGGTCAAGCGCTTCGAGCCTGAAAAGGGCTTCCGACTGGCGACTTACGCCATGTGGTGGATACGTGCCGCCATTCAGGAATATGTGCTGCGCAGCTGGAGCCTTGTAAAGATCGGCACCACGGCGGCGCAGAAGCGTCTGTTCTTCAACCTGCGCAAGGTGAAGGGCCAGATTGCGGCACTCGAGGACGGTGCGCTGCATCCCGACCAGATCAAGCAGATCGCCACCACTCTCAAGGTCACTGAAAACGACGTGGTGGAGATGAATGCACGCCTGTCCGGCGACGCTTCGCTCAATTCGCCTATGCGGGCGGATGAGGGCTCGTCCGAATGGCAGGATTGGCTGGTGGACGATACGCCTGATGCCGAAACCAGCCTGGGCGACAGCCAGCAGCATGATGAGCGCATGTCGTTGCTCACCAATGCCATGGATGTGCTCAACGAGCGTGAGCGGGCAATTTTCCAGGCCCGCCGCTTGAAGGAAAATCCGGCAACGCTGGAAGAGCTGGCCCAGCAATATGACGTCAGCCGCGAGCGCATTCGCCAGATCGAGGTGCGTGCCTTCGAAAAGGTGCAGGAAGCCGTCCGCGGCGCTGCCCGCGCCGACGCCTGATCGACTTGGCCGTCAGATGAATTTCACGCCCCGGCCTCGGCTGGGGCGTTTTTTTGTTTCAACTGTCGCTTGGCTCGTCCGCCCGAGCCAGAAGAAAAGCTCGTTCTCTGGAGTTGCGAGTCAAACCCGCGGCCATACGAAATTCGGCACTGGCTTCGGCGTGGCGGCCGAGCTTGCGCAGGAGATCGCCGCGCACGCCATAAAGCAGGTGATAGTTCTTGAGCGCGGGCTCCTCGCGGATGGCGTCGACCAGCGGCAGCGCGAAGGCGGGGCCCTGCGCCATCGAGATGGCGACGGCGCGATTGAGTTCGATCACCGGGGAGGGGGTGGCGCGACTGAGCAGTCCGTAAAGCGCGGCGATCTCGGCCCAGTCGGTATCCTCGGCTTGGCGCGCGCGGGCGTGGCAGGCGGCAATGGAAGCCTGGATGGTGTAGGGACCCAGGCCACGATCGAGCCGTTGGGCGCGCAGCAGGCCCTCGAGTCCGCGCCGGATCATCAGTTGGTCCCACATCGCCCGGTTCTGGTCGGGCAGCAGGATGGGCTCGCCCTTGGCATTGGTGCGGGCGCCGGCGCGGGAATGCTGCAATTCCATCAGTGCCAAGAGACCATGGACCTCTGGCTCTTCGGGCATCAAACCCGCCAGAATGCGGCCCATGCGCATCGCCTCTTCACAGAGCTGCGGGCGCATCCAGTCTTCCCCGGCAGTGGCCGAATACCCTTCGTTGAAGATGAGGTAGAGCACGCCCAGCACCGAGGCGAGCCGGTCCTGCCGTTCCTCGCCGCGCGGCACTTCGAAGGGCACGCCGGCCTCGGCAATGGTGCGCTTGGCGCGCACGATGCGCTGGCCGATGGTGGTGTCGTTGGCAAGAAAGGCGCGGGCGATTTCCTCGGTAGTCAGGCCGCCGATCAGGCGCAGGGTGAGCGCTACACGGCTTTCGGCGGGAAGCACGGGATGACAGGATGTGAAGATCAGCCGCAACAAGTCATCGCCGACATCGT
The DNA here is from genome assembly GCF_001899045.1 of Devosia sp. 63-57. Lineage (NCBI taxonomy): Bacteria > Pseudomonadati > Pseudomonadota > Alphaproteobacteria > Hyphomicrobiales > Devosiaceae > Devosia > Devosia sp. 63-57. The sequence continues at coordinate 190,843 of NZ_MKUY01000004.1, forward strand.
CGTCCAGCTGCTCATGAAGGGCGGTTTCGGTGTCAGGCACCTCGTCCTCCAGGAGGCGACCGACTTGCTCCAGCTTGGTGCTGGCCATCTTGCGATGGCGAAATAGGTCGATGGCCTTGCGCTTGCCGGCTTGCATCAGCCAGGCGCCGGGATTGTTGGGAACCCCGGTTTCCGGCCAGGTGCGAAGAGCGGCCATCAGCGCGTCCTGCGCCAGTTCCTCGGCAAGAGAGATATCCCGCACCATGCGGGTGAGCCCGGCAATGACCCGCGCCTGCTCGAGGCGCCACACGGCATTGATGGCGCGGTCGGTTTCCCGCCGGTCGCTCATGTCCATAATTCGTTGCGCATCGTCTCATACCTCCCCGACGCGCGAGATTAGCAGATTTCGACGCCACCCCGAAAACAGAAAACCCCGCGCCTGGGGCACGGGGTTTGATCTTAAAGCGAACAGCAGCCGATGCGGATCAGGCCACGTTCTCGCTATAGACCTCGTTCTCGTCGGGCTCGCGCAGCACATAGCCGCGACCCCAGACGGTCTCGATGTAATTCTTGCCGCCGGTGGCAACGCTGAGCTTTTTGCGCAGCTTACAGATGAAGACGTCGATGATCTTCAGTTCCGGCTCGTCCATACCGCCATAGAGGTGGTTGAGGAACATTTCCTTGGTGAGGGTGGTGCCCTTGCGCAGCGAGAGCAGCTCGAGCATCTGGTATTCCTTGCCGGTCAGGTGCACGCGTGCGCCCTGGACCTCGACGGTCTTGGTGTCGAGGTTGACCATGAGGTCGCCCGTCGAAATGACCGACTGGGCATGGCCCTTGGAACGGCGGACGATAGCGTGGATGCGGGCCACGAGTTCGTCCTTATGGAAGGGCTTGGTCATGTAGTCGTCGGCGCCGAAGCCGAGACCACGAACCTTGTCCTCGATGCCGGCGAGGCCCGACAGGATGAGTATAGGTGTCTGAACCTTGGCGACGCGAAGGGTGCGCAGCACCTCATAGCCGCTCATATCTGGCAGATTGAGGTCCAGAAGAATGATGTCGTAATCGTATAGCTTACCGAGGTCGACGCCTTCCTCACCGAGATCGGTGGTGTAGACGTTAAAACTTTCGGACTTCAGCATCAGTTCGATGCTCTGCGCGGTCGCGCTGTCGTCCTCAATAAGGAGTACCCGCATTATATTCCCCTTGTCATTCGTTCCTGCTGGAACATGCGGGATGAAGGCCTTGCGCCCTTCCCGCTCCAACCCTACTGGATATGACTGAAGCCTAAGCTCAATTAGTTAACAAAGTTTAATTCGCTTCGGCAATACGCAAAGCTTGGTAAGACAAAATTAGTTTAAGCCATTGAAATTGCAACATAAATTTGGTGAATTTTTCTTAAGGTAAAACATTAAGTTTGCAAGCCAAGAGACTCTGCAGACTCAAGCAATCGTTGCCACTGACGGGGGTTTGCGCACGGTCCAGCCATGGGACGCAATTAGCGCTTGTACTCTCTGGTTAGCGCTTTTCGGTTAACGATCGGTTACGCTCCGATTCGCAATGTCGGCGCGATTCGACCCTTGGCGGAAACCATAGGCTCCGCCGCATTCGGGATAGCCGGCCTAGTCTAGACTGGATGTGCACCGCCATGAAGGCCCTGATCTCGGCGATTGACGCCATCGACGATGTTGAGGTGTTCGGCCGGGTCAAATCCGTGCAGGGTCTGCTTATCGAGATTGTCGGGCCGGTGCGCGAATTGCGCGTGGGTGGGCGGGTGATGATCGCAGGCAGTGACGGGCAGGACCTGGCGGCCGAGATCATCGGTTTTCGCAATGGCCGGGCGCTCTGCCTGCCTTTTGGCGAGTTGAGCGGGGTGCGGCTCGGCTGCAAGGCGGTGTTCCGCCGCCATGATGGGTCGGTTACGCCATCGACCGGCTGGCTGGGCCGGGTGATCAACGCCATGGGGGAGCCAATTGATGGGCTGGGGCCGCTGCCGCAGGGCGCGCGCGCCTATCCACTGCGCCAATCTCCTCTGGCCGCACATGACCGAACGCGTGTGGGCGATCCGGTTGATCTGGGTGTGCGGTGCCTCAATACCTTTACCACCATGTGCGAAGGCCAGCGCATGGGCATCTTTGCCGGCTCGGGCGTGGGCAAGTCTGTGCTGATGTCGATGCTGGCGCGCAATACTGATGTGGATGTCTCGGTCATCGGGTTGATCGGCGAGCGCGGGCGCGAGGTGCACGAGTTCATCCAGGAATATCTGGGTGAAGAGGGTCTCAAGCGGGCCGTGGTGGTGGTGGCCACCTCCGACGAGGCGGCGCTGATGCGGCGACAGGCCTGCTATATCTCGATGGCGGTAAGCGAGTTTTTTCGCGATCAGGGACGGCGCGTGCTCTGCATGATGGACAGCCTGACGCGCTTTGCCATGGCCCAGCGCGAGATCGGCCTGGCCATCGGCGAGCCGCCCACGGCCAAGGGTTATCCGCCGACGGTTTTCACAGAATTGCCACGATTGCTCGAACGCGCCGGCCCAGGGACGCCCAATTCGGGTTCCGTTACCGGTCTCTTTACCGTTTTGGTGGAAGGTGATGATCACAATGAGCCCATTGCGGATGCCGTGCGTGGCATTCTTGATGGGCACATCGTGATGGAGCGCGGCATTGCCGAGCGGGGTCGCTACCCGGCGGTGAACGTGCTCCGGTCCATCTCGCGGACCATGCCAGGCTGCGTTCCGGACGATGTCCGGCCGGTTCTGGCGCGGGCGCGGGAACTCATGTCGCTCTATGCCGACATGGAGGAACTGATCCGGCTGGGGGCTTACCGGAAAGGGTCAGATCCAAAAGTGGACCTTGCGATCGCGATCAACCCGGCGCTGGAGGGGTTCCTCAGCCAGAAACGGGAAGATGTCACCTCGATCGCCGAAGGCTATCGCCTTCTGGCGCAGATCGTGGCGGAAGCGGACGCGCTGGGTTGATGGGACGGTGCCAGTGTTAGGAAGGGCCGCCCAGGACTGACTTGATGTGTAAGGAGTACAGGTCTTGAAATCGCGCAGCGAGAGCCTCATTCGGCTCAAGAAGTTCCAGGTGGACGAAAAGCGCCGTCAGGTCGCGCAGATCGAGATGATGATTGCCGATTTCGAGCGCATGGCGTCCGAACTCGACCAGCAGATCGAGATCGAGCATACCAAGACCGGCATTTCCGATGTCGCCCATTTCGCCTATTCCACCTTTGCCAAGGCGGCTTTGCAGCGCCGGGACAACCTGCTGGCGTCGGCCAATGACATGAAGAGCAAGCTGGAAGCGGCGCAGGATGCGCTGGCTGAAGCGCTCGAAGATCTCAAGAAAGTGGAATTGCTCGATCAGCGCGAACATCAGCGCGAACGGGACGAGCAGAACAAGCTCGAACAGCAGGATTATGACGAAGTGGCGCGCCTGCGCTTCCGCGGGCAGTAAGTCACCATTGCGCAAATGCAAGAAAGCCGACCCGAAGGTCGGCTTTCGTTGTTTCTAGCCAGCCGCCAGACTTACATGGCGGTGGTGTTCAGGCGCTGCGACGGGTCGGTCGCGTAGGTTTCCTCGTTATACTCAGGAATAGCCTCGAGCTGTTCGCGGGTGAAATTGGTGTAAACGACCACATCACCATTTTCGTTGGAGCCGAACTCGATATTGTCGAGACCAACGGCAACGCGCTTCTGGCCGATGCCCAGGAAACCGCCAAAGTCGATCAGCATGGCATCGATCTGGCCGGACTGGTTGAGCAAGAGGTCGCCGACCTGTGCAATGTCCTCATTGTTCGGGCCAATCACGGTGGCACCAGTGAGGTTATCGGCCGTGAGGGCATCGCGCTGGATCGGTGCGTAGCCTTCGCGCGGAGTCATAGCGCCAGGATTGGCAGCCATGTTGTCGGTGGCGACCGGAGCGGCCGGAGCCATGCTATCGGTGGCAGCAGGTGCCATCGTGTCGACGGGGGCCATGGCGCCGCCCGGTGCTGCTGCATCAACCGGCTCATCTTCAGCCCATACGAATTCGGGCGCGTTGGTCAGAGCCTCGGCAGTGGTGGGGAGAACCCAGCGCTCGGTATTGTCGGCAGCAAGGGTGAATTCGAGCGAGCCGAAATCAACGGCAACCGACTTTTCGCCAATGCCCAGGAAGCCGCCGACGCCGATCACGACAGCGGTAATTTCACCGTCGGCAGAGAAAACGATATCGCTGATATTGCCGATCTCTTCGGCGTCATCGCCGGTGCCGGAATAGACCGGCTGGCCAATCAGGCGCGAGCCGAGATTGTCGGTGTCAGCGGCGACATAGCCGGCAGACATGTCCCATGGCTGATGCACATCGGTGGTCTGCACAGCGCCGCTATCCACATTGGTGCCGGTCACGGGAGCTTCCATGGCCGGGGCTTCGGTGGCCGGAGCGGGGGTTGTGGTGGTCTGGGCGAAGGCGCCGGTGCTCATCAGAACGGCAACAGCAGTAGTGGTCAGCAGAGTGCGGATCATAGTAAGGTCCTCGGGTTCATCGTTGCGGTGAACAGGGTCGCACGGTGCAAAACTTTCCGGTGACGTACCGTGCGACCCTTCATGCCTGCTCAACGCATCGACTCCGCGAGCCGTTCCGCAGTTAATTGCCGCAATCTTCCGGAACCAATTGAAAGGCCGGCGACTGCGGTGCAGCGCCGGCCTTTTCGCCTCCCCATAAGGGGTTATGTTCTTGGGCCCGTCATGGCTCTCGCCCGCGTTACCGATTGGCGGCGCGCTGCGGCATGAGACGCAGCACGACCGATGGGCCACAGATTAGTGGATTGGGTGAGGCAGACCAGTGCAGCTCGGGTTAATGCGTCAACAAAACCTTAATCGAGTAGAACCGCACTGTCCTTGTCATAGTCGCGCATGGCCCGGTGTGGCATGCCGCCGTCCATGAATTCGGGTCCGAACGCCACGAAACCAAGCTTTTCGTAAAAGCCAAGCTTGTCCGACTGGGCGGTGAGGTAGAAGCGCTGTTCACCAGCAGCGCGGGCCTGGAGCATCGCCGCCTCGATCATAGAGCGCGCAATCCCCTGTCCGCGAAAACTGCCGCGCACTGCGACGCGCCCGATCTTGGTATGCTCGGGGCGTTTGATCAGGCGCAGCGTGCCCACAACTTCGCCTTGGGCAATGGCGACGAAATGGGTGGCGGTGAGATCGTCCCCATCGTGTTCCTCTTCCTCGGGAACCTTCTGCTCCCAGACGAAGACCTCGCGCCGCAGCGTGAAGGCCGCGTTGCAGAGGGTAGAAAAAGCAGGGACTGGCAGGATGGTGAGCGCGTTCATGGCTTCGTTCTAGCGCCCCCGCGGCGTCGCCTCAAGCCGCCGGAATGGTGTCCTGGTCCAGGGCGGCCAATTGGCTGAGGACCGGTGCCTGATGCACGAGGTCATTGATGAAGCTGAGCTTGTCGATGACGACAGGCGTCAGGATGAAGGGATAGGCATCGGGCTGACCGACGGCACGGTTGAGATTGTTGAGCAGCAGGGCCAGTGGAATCCAGTTGTCGATAATAGCCGCCATGTCGGGAGCCATATAGGGGTCGAAGCTGACGGGCGGGACGACGAGATTGGGGTCCTGGGTGCGCGGCCTGGCGCGAACGCCGAAGGCCGCCGCCATCTCCACGGTATCCACGATATGCAGATAGTGCGCGAAGGTTTCGGCGAAATCTTCCCATGGATGGGCAGTGGCATAGGCGCTGATGTGAGTCTGGTACCAGCCTTGCGGCGCGCCATTGGCGTAGTAAGTGGTCAGAGCCTGGCCATAATCCTGGGTTTCGTCGCCGAAAAGCGCGCGGAAGCCAGTTTCCGCGGGCTGCCCGGCGACCAGCAAATCCCAATAGTGATGCGCTATTTCGTGACGGAAATGGCCCAGCAGGGTGCGGTAGGGTTCACCCATGGCGGTGCGGCGACTTTCGCGCTCGGCATCGTCGGCTTCCGCCAGTGAAATGGTGATGATGCCGTTCTCATGGCCGGTCATTACCGGCTCGGTGGCCAGTCCATCGGCGAGGAAACGGAAAGCCAGGCCATGCTCGGGATCTTCCGCCCGTGTTGCCAGGGGGAGCGCGAGGCGAAGCAGGGAATAGAACAGGCGCTTTTTGGCCCGCTCGATGGTTTGCCAGCGGGCAAGATTGATCGGGTCGTCGATTGGGGGGATGGTCTCGTTATGCCGGCAGGCGGCGCAGAAGACATCGCCGCCTGGTTGTTCCTCGACCAGCCAGTTGCAGGCCGCATGCGCGGCATTGGCGCAATAGATGAAGCGCTTGCCCGGCAGCGCCGGAGTGGTGAAGGCGCCATTATCCGCCTCCAGCGACACCAGCGCATTTTCTTGCGGCAGATAGCCGAGGGCATGGCCGCAGCGCTCGCACACCGCGTTTTCGAAGTAAACAGTGTTGCCGCAATGGTCGCAGGAGAAGAGCTTCATGATGGGGCCCCGAGAATGCAGCGACAATGCCGGCCGGGGCCGATGCGTTCCATCGCCTGGCGCATGAGCTTATGTCAGGACGCCAAGGCAATCGAGACGGCAAGAGAGGGCGAACTGATGCAGGACGGACCGGAGAATTTTCTGCCGAACTTTCGCAGGAGCGCATCGGCCTGGGAGAGCGGGACATGGTGCTGGTGCACCCGGTGACCAGCGCGCCGGAGCGCGTGCTTTACGCGCTCGATGGCAATGCGGCACTCTCCATGTTGAAGCCAGACTGGCTGGCCGCGCGTCCGGGGCTGGCTCTGGTGCTGATCGGCTATGCTGGAGCAAGCCGATTTCATCTTGAGCATCGGTCGCGCGATTATACGCCGCCACCGCCGCTGGAATGGGATGGCGGGGTGCGCCTGGCACTGGAACGGCCCCATGGTGGCGCCGCGGATTTCCTGGCTTTTCTCACGCAGGACCTGATGCCGCAGGCCGAGGCGCGGTTCGGCCTTGTGGCGCCGTCTCGTGCCCTATGGGGCCATTCCTATGGGGGGCTCTTTGCCCTTTGGATGCTCACCCGGAGCGGACATGGTGTGTCGTTGCTGCACGCCGCGAGCCCTTCGCTCTGGTGGGGCGATTATGCGTTGGAGCACCATTTGGTGGATAATGAACCTCTGGCGGGAGGCGTGCGAGCGCTTGATCTCAGCATGGGCGATAGTGAAGTCAGCCGCAATGGCGAAGTGCTGACAACGCCAGAACGCCTTGAGCGCCTGGCGGCGCGCCTCGAGGGGCGGCAGGGTTTGCGCGTGCACACACAGATTTTTCCTGGTGCCAGTCACGGAGACACATTCGCGCTGTCGCTCGCAGAGGCCATTGCAAGGAGCTGAGCAGACTGTCTCATCTGAGGCCCAGATGCTGGGCGAGCGTGGTGCCGGTATAGTCCTTGCGGAAGATGTCGCGCTCGACCAGCACGGGAACTGTCTCGTCGAGAAACAGCCGCAGTGAGGGTAGGGAGGCAGGCAGGGCGATGATGCCATCCAGTGCGCCGGCGGCAAACCAGTCGCAAATGGCGTCGGCAGCATCGAGCGGAGTGCCGACCACCTGCCAGTGGCTGGAGCCGCTGGCCTCTGGACGCGCCAGCAGTTGTGCAATGGTTGGGTTTTCCATCTGAATCAGCCTCAGCAATAGCGCGGCATGGGTGCGGCTTCGGGCATTGGGGTTGATGCCGGTCACGAGGCGCTCGGGGATTGGGGCATTCAGCGGCAGAGCTCTGATATCGACGCCGAGGCTGTTTTCGATGAAGCGATAGCGCGGTTCCAGATCGAGGCCGCATTGGCGCTCGCGGAACCGATCCTGGGCCTCACTTCGGTTTTTGGACAGCAGCAGGCCAAGGCCGGGCATGAGCTTGATATGCGATGGCAGGCGGCCGAAACGCTGGGCACGTTCGCGCAAGTCCTGTCGCAGGGCAATGGCGGCGGCCTTGTCGGGCGTCGAGGCGAAAATGCCGGTGGCGAGGGAGGCAGCAAAGTCGCGGCCTGTCGGTGAAGCGCCGGCCTGGAACAGTGGCGGTGGACCTGCGGAATGCATCGGAAGGGTGAGGGGTCCCTCGACGGTAAAGTGTTTGCCGTGGTGGTTGATTGCGCTGACAGTCTGGCTGTCGGCAAATTGGCCTGCCTCACGCTCCCTTTTGATCGCGTCGGCTGGATAGCTCCGCCAGAGCTTTTGCACGACTTCGACAAATTCGGCCGCGCGTTCATAGCGCCACTCGGCGCTGGGCATGGCGGGGATGCCGAAATTGCGCTCGCCATCCAGCGCGGTGACGATATTCCAGCCGGCCCGTCCATCGCTCAGCCAATGCAGGGACTGCAACTGGCGCGCGACGATAAAGGGCGGAACGAAGGTGGTGGAGGCGGTTGCGACGAGCCCGATATGACTGGTGGACTGGGCAAGTCCGGCCAGTTGCACGATGGGATCGAGGCTGGTCATTCCCGGGGCGTGCTCAAGCCCCTTCGGTTCGATGAACAACGAGTCCGGCTTGAACAGGAAGTCCAGTTTGGCCCGCTCAGCGTGCTGGGCCAGTTCGATGGCAAAGCGTGGCGACAGCAGGTGCTCGACGCCGCTATCCGTGTCGCGCCAGGCGGAGCCGCGCAGCCAGGTGGGAGACAGGGAGAGGCCGATATGAAGCTTGCGGGACATCGCGCTCTCTAAAGACTTTTGGTACGGGTCAGCAGCCAGACGAGATAGAGCCCGCCCACCAGGCCGGTCATGCGCCCGATGGGCACGACGATGCCAAGGGGCGCGAGTTGAGAGACGAGGTCGGCCAGGACCAGCAGCAGTGCGCCCATTGCCGCCGAGCCGATGATGGCAAGCTGTCCGTGGCCGATAAGGCGGCGCACCAGTTGCGGGGCAGCGAGCGCCACAAATGCCACGGGGCCGGCCGAACCGGTGGCGAGACTGGCGAGCAATACGGCCAGGATCATCGCTGAAACGCGCACCAACTCGACATTGACGCCCAGTTGCCGCGCCACGTCGTCGCCCATCTCCATCAGCGCCAAGGGCCGCGCGAGCAACGCCAGTATCGGTAGAATGGTCAGCGTGCCGATCGTGACCGGCCAGGCGTGAATCCAGGTGCGCGCATTGAGCGAGCCCGCCATCCACTGATTGGCGGCGATGGCGTCATCGAGATTGCCCTTTACCAGCATCAGGCCGTTGAGTGCGGTCAGCACCGCGCCGACGCCAATGCCGATTAGCACCAGGCGATAGCTGCTGGTGCTGCCGCCCTTGACAGAAAGGGTATAGACGACAAGCGCCGTGATCACACCACCACCCATGGCCGATGCCGCCACCAGCAGCCCGCTGCCACCGAAAACCACGATCTGCGCCAGAGCGCCGGTGGCACTGCCGGTGGTGAAGCCGATGATGTCGGGCGACCCCAGCGCATTGCGTGAAATGGACTGGAATACCGCGCCCGACGCGCCAAGGGCTGCGCCAACGAAAAGCCCGGTCAGCATGCGCGGCAGGCGCACATTGAGCACCACCTGCTCGACACTGCCACCAGGGCCCTGGCCAAAGATGATGGCGAGCACATCGCCTGTCGCCAGCGGAATGCGGCCGATGGTCATGGCAACAACGGCCAGCGCCGCGGCCAGCAACAGCAGCGCGAGTGTTATCAGGGTCGGGCGAGTTTCTATGGATAGGGACAGCGGCCCGGCCGCTATCGCGATGGCTGTGCGACCGTCGAGGGTGGTGCGGCGGGACAATCTCATAGCTGGGCAATCCGCTTGCGGCGCACCATGACGACGAAGAATGGTCCACCCAGCAGGGCCACCATGATGCCAACGCCGATTTCGCCGGGGGGCGCAATGATACGCCCCACAATGTCGGCGCTCAGCATGAGCACTGCTGAAACCAGCATCACATAGGGCAACAGCCAACGATGGCTGGGGCCGGTGATGAAGCGCGCCAGGTGGGGCGCTGTGAGGCCGATAAAGGCGATTGGCCCGGCGGCGGCAGTAGCCGCGCCTGAAAGGATGATGACGACAAGGGCGGCGAGGCTCCAGATGCGCTTGGGATCGACACCCATGGAGCGGGACAGGTCCTGGCCGAGCGCGGCGGCATCGAGCGGGCGGGCAAGGGCCAACGCCAGAGCAAGCCCAATCGCGGTCAGCAGCGATACCGGCCCGAGCACGGCCGCGCCACGGCCCTGCAGCGAGCCCACGGTCCAGTGACGGAACTGGTCGAAAACCTGTTCCTCGCTGTTGATGAGAATGATCTGGGTCAGCGACAGCAGCACGACCGAAATGGCGGCGCCGGCCAGCAACACCCGCACCGGGCTGGCATTGCGCCCCAGATCGCCCAGCACATAGATGGCCACGCCGGCTAGAGAGGCACCCACGAGCCCGAAAGCCATATAGGCGGTGACATTGATGGCGCCGAACAGGGCAATGGCTCCCGCGACGGCCGCGGCCGCCCCGGCATTGACACCGAAAATTCCCGGATCGGCAAGGGGGTTGCGGGTCATGGCCTGCATCACCGCGCCGGCCACCCCCAGCCCCGATCCGATAATGATGGCCAGAAGCGTTCGGGGAATGCGCAGATGGGTGACCAGGAGATGAGCGCTGTCGGTCGCGTCGAAGGCCGTTATGGCGCTCCAGACGGTTTCGGGCGCGATGGATTGCGACCCGACCACGAGGCTGAGCGGCACCAGCACTATCAAGATCAAGGCGAGCACGGCCAGTCCGGTGAGACGCCGGAGGAGCAAGGCTTTTGGGGCGTGCGGGAGCACGGCGGAACGCGGTTCAGGCATGGGGGAATGAGCCGTCGGCATGCTGCCGACGGCCCGTCTTTCGGCTTACTTTGAAAAATTCTCGACAATGCCGTCGACGATTTCGGTGGCACTGTAGAAGTCGATGCGGAAGGAATTGGCACCCAGGCCATAGACCTGACCGGCCTTGACCGAGGGAAGATTGGCCAGCACCGGATCTTCGAGGAAGGCCTTGGCGCCTTCATTGTCGCGCGACAGGATGAAGGTGGTGGCCGAGGTCAGGTCCACGAGCTTTTCATAGGGCGCCCACACGAAGTCGGCGCGCTGGTTGGGCTGGCTGTGCCATTCGGGATTGGGATCTTCAACCGTAAAGCCGAGCGACTGCAGGAGGGCGGCATGCACCCCGCCAGCGCGGGCGATTGGATTATCCTGACCGGCGCCGTTGAAGCTGATGATATCGGCGGTGCCTTCAGGAACCGTGATCTTGGCAGCAGCATCGGCCACATAGGCGTCAAATCCCGCCACCTTGACTGCAGCGGCTTCTTCCAGTCCTGTCGCATCGCCCAGATGACCGGCCAGTTCCTGCCAGGTCTGGCTGCCATAGTTCAGTACGATGGTGGGGGCGATGGCCTGAAATTCTGCCAGCTGGTCAAGCGCGGAGTCGGCGCCGGTCACCGAGACCACGATGAGGTCAGGCTGGGCGGCATAGACCGCCTCGATATCGACGCTGCCGGCCGGCCAGGCATTGGTGACGCTGCGCTCTTCGGCAACCGGCGCCCACTGGGCGAAGAACTTGCCATTGCCGGCCGAACCACTGGCGACGACGGGAGCATCGATGGCAAGGAGCGTTCCGGTAATGGTCACCGAGGTGGAGAGAATGCGCTGCGGTTGGGCGGCGATCTCGGTGGTGGTGCCGTCGGCATTGGTGAAGCTGCGCGGCCAGCCATCAGCAGCCATGGCGCTGGAGCCCAGCAGCACGAAAGCCAGGCTGGCGAGCATTACGCTGCGGCGATTATGCGCAAGAGGTGTCATCTTCTCTCTCATCCCAAACGTGGAGATCAGCCAGCCCGAGGCCGGCCTTTATCTCGCTTAGCATCGTCTGCAGTGAGGGACTAGATAATTATGATAGTAACTATCATCTTTTTGTCGCAGGTGAGACAGTTCACCCGTTAGCCACGACCGATATAGGGCATGTCGGTGGCCATGATGGTCATGAACTGGATGTTGGTATCGAGCGGCAGATCGGCCATGGTGACCACCGCCTTGACCGCATGCCGCAGCGCGAAAGTGGGCTCAGGGGCGAGGCGGCCATCGGCCTGCAACACACCCTGAGTCATGGCGGCGGTCATGTCTGTGGCGACATTGCCGATATCGAGTTGGCCGCAAGCGATCGAATAGGGGCGGCCATCGAGCGAGATAGCGCGGGTCAGGCCGGTAATGGCGTGCTTGGTGGCTGCATAGGCTGCAGAATGGGGCCTGGGCACATGTGCCGAGATCGACCCATTGTTGATGATGCGTCCGCCTTGCGGGGCCTGGTCGCGCATGGCGCGGAAGGCGGCATGGGCAACGTAGAAGGCGCCGTTGAGGTTGACATTGACCACCGCGTTCCAGTCCTCGACATCAACATCGCCGAAATTAGCACCCGGGGCGGAGCGACCGGCATTGTTGAAAAGGACATCGATCCGGCCCAGGGCTGCGAGCATGGCTTCGAAATAGTTCTTCACCGCGTTGGCGTCGGTGACGTCGCACGGAGCCTGGAACACGATCCGCTCGTGCTGGGCCGCTACCGCTTCGAGCTCCTTCTGCCGGCGGCCGAGAATGGCGACCCGATAACCCGCATCTGCAAGGCCGAGCGCCGTCGCCCGGCCGATGCCCGAGGTGGCGCCCGTCACCAGGGCGATCTTGTCATGGCTCATCGGTGGTTCCCTCAGGGCAGGTGTTGCTTGGCGGACTTTAGACGCTGCCTACGGTCTTGAGGCGCACGCGTGGATGCACCTCGTTCTGGCTCATTACCACCGTGTGGGGGCGGAAGCGCTCGATGATGGCGCGGACATGTGGGCGAATGGAGGGCGAGGTGATGAGCACCGGCAGCTCGCCCTGCTGGGCAGCGCGCTCATAGGCGCCCTGAATGGCGCCGATGAATTGCTGCAGACGGCTGGGGGCCATGGCCAGGTGCTGGTTGTCGCCTTCGCCTACCATGGCCTCGGCAAAATCGCGTTCCCATTGCGGCGACAGCGTCAGCAGCGGCAGGTTGCCGTCCGGACCCAGATGCGCGGCGCAGAGCTGGCGCGCCAGGCGCGCGCGAACATGTTCAGTCACGGCCTGGAGCGAACGACCGGGTGCGGCGATTTCGGCGATGGCCTCGAGAATGGTCGAGAGATCGCGGATCGAGATGCGTTCACCAAGCAGCGCCTGGAGCACACGCTGGATGCCGGAGACGGAAATCTGGCTGGGGATCAGGTCCTCGACCAGCTTCTGTTGATCCTTGGGGAGGCCGGAAAGCAGCGATTGCACATTGGCGTAGCTCAACAGCTCGGAGACATTGGCCTTGAGCACTTCGGTCAGATGCGTCGAGATCACCGTCGAAGGATCGATGATGGAGAGACCGCGCAGTTCGGCCTCGTCGCGCAGGGCCGGCTCGATCCAGGTCGCGGGCAGGCCGAAGGTTGGCTCGGTAGTGTGGGTGCCCGGCAGATCGATCTGGTTGCCATAGGGGTCCATGACCATGAGCTGATTGGCAAAGATCTGGCCGGCGCCGGCTTCCACTTCCTTGATGCGGATCTTGTAGTCGTTGGGCTCGAGCTGCATGTTGTCGAGAATGCGCACCGGCGGCATAACGAAGCCGAGTTCCAGCGCCAGCTGGCGGCGCAGCGCCTTGATCTGTTCGGTCAGCCGATCGGTGCCAGTCTCGTCTTCCTTGACCAAGCTGAGGAGGCCATAGCCCAGTTCGAGCTTGAGATCATCGATCTTGAGCGTATCCGAGATCGGCGCCTCGGGTGGCGGCCCTCCGGGCAGACCAGCCGGCTGGCCTCCGGGGCCGGGTGCAGCGGCCTTCAAGGCAGCCTTGGCCTTTTCCTCGACCTCGCGGGCGGCCTTGGATCGGGTGGCGCGCAGGGCGGCATAACCGACGCCGCTGGCAAGGGCGAGGAAGGGCACGATCGGCATGCCGGGCAGCAGGGCCAGCAGCGCCATGACTGCTGACGACATGCCCAGGGCGCGCGGATAGCCGGAGAACTGATTGGAAAGCGCCTTGTCGGCCGCGCCTGTCACACCAGATTTTGACACCAGGATACCAGCAGCGGTCGACACGATCAGTGCCGGGATCTGACTGGTGAGGCCGTCGCCGATGGTCAGCAGGGTGTAGATATTGCCCGCTTCCTGGAAGGACAGCCCCTCCTGCATCACCCCGATCAGCATGCCGGCAGCGATGTTGATGAAGGTGATGATCAGGCCGGCAATGGCGTCGCCGCGCACGAATTTGGAGGCACCGTCCATATTACCGAAGAAGGCGCTTTCGCCCTCGAGTTCGGCGCGGCGCTTCTTGGCAGTGTCTTCGTCGATCAGGCCTGCCGAAAGGTCGGCGTCAATGGCCATCTGCTTGCCCGGCATGGCGTCGAGGCTGAAGCGGGCGGCCACTTCGGCGATACGGCCGGAACCCTTGGTGATGACGATGAAGTTCACGATCACGAGGATGATGAAAATCACCGTACCGATGATGAAATTGCCGCGGGTCACGAAATTGCCGAAGGCCTCGACCACGTGGCCGGCGGCGGCGGTGCCGGTGTGACCGTCGGAAAGAATGAGGCGTGTCGTGGCGATGGAAAGGCCCAGCCGCAGCATGGTGGCGATCAGCAGCACCGTGGGGAAGGACGAGAACTCAAGCGGCTTCTGAATGAAGAGCGAGGTCATGAGGATCATGACCGAGAAGACGATGGAAATGGCCAGTAGCATGTCCACCAAAAGCGGCGGCATGGGCACGATGAGGATGACGATGAGCCCCATCACGCCGGCGGCCAGCGCGATATCGCCCGACCGCAGGGTGGTCAGGACCTGCTGGATCGACGGAAGGCCAAAGCGCGACCCGGGTGTGGCTGGGATATCGGTCATCGATTATTCCACCGAGCCTCTCGCCCAAAGGGAGAGGTAGAAGCGTGCTGCTGTTCCATCACGCGGCCCCGCGCTTCTCGCCCGGTTCGGGCACGAAGACGCCCTCGTCGGCATATTGGTTGAGCTTGTTGCGCAGAGTGCGGATCGAGATACCCAGAATATTGGCTGCGTGGGTGCGGTTGCCGAATGTGTGGTCGAGCGTATCGAGGATCAAGCCGCGTTCCACATCGGCGACGGTGCGGCCAACCAGGGCGCGGCTCATGGCCTCGGCGGTCTGGGCGGCCATCTGGGCGGGCGAGCTGGCGCGGGCAGCTTCGGCGAGGCCCATGCCATCCGGCAGCACGATGGCGTCGGGTCCGACGACTTCGCCGGAGGAGAGCAGAACGGCGCGATGCAGGGTATTTTCCAGCTCGCGCACATTGCCCGGCCAGGGCGCCTTGACCAGCGCCTCGCGCGCCTCCACGGAAAGCTGGCGTGGCGGCAGGCCGTTGGCCTTGGCATATTTGGCGACGAAATGTTCGGACAGGGCCAGAATGTCGCCCGGGCGGTCGCGCAGCGGCGGCAGCTTGAGGTTGACGACGTTGAGGCGGAACATCAGGTCCTCGCGGAAGCTGCCTTCGCGGACTGCTTCGTTGAGATTGCGGTTGGAGGTGGCAAGGATGCGGATATCGACCGGCACCGGCTTGGTACCGCCGACGCGGTCGATGACCCGTTCCTGAATGGCGCGCAGGAGCTTGGCCTGCAGGCGCACGTCCATTTCCGAGATTTCGTCGAGCAGCAGCGTACCACCCGAGGCTTCCTCGAACTTGCCGATGCGGCGGGCAACGGCCCCGGTGAAGGCGCCTTTTTCGTGCCCGAACAATTCGGACTCGAGCAGGGCCTCGGGAATGGCGGCACAGTTGACCGAGATGAAGGGCTTGCCAGCGCGACGCGAACGGCCGTGCACATATTTGGCAATGACTTCCTTGCCGGTGCCGCTCTCGCCGGTGATCAGGATCGAGGCATCGGAGCCGGCGACCTGATCGGCCATGCGCACGATGCGATCCATGGCCGGATCGCGATAGAGGAAGTCCGAGGTTTCGCGCGCCACGGCGGCGATGACGGCAGCGATAAGCGCCGCATCGGGGGGCAGGGGGATATATTCCTTGGCCCCGGCGCGAATGGCGTTGACGGCAGCGGCAGCGTTGGTCTCGACCCCGCAGGCAACGACCGGCAGGGCGATGCGCTCGGCTTCGAGCGCCGCGATCAGCCCGGCAATATCCATCATCACGTCGACCAGCAACAGGTCGGCGCCGCGACCGGCGCGCAGCGAAGCCATGGCGATGTCGATGGAGGGCGCATGCGCCACCTTGGCCCCGCCATCCATGGCCATCTTGGTGGCCGTGCTCAACTGGCCTTCGAGAGCTCCGATGATGAGGAGACGCATTTGGCCGTTCCCTTATTGAGGCTTGATGATTTCGGTCATGGTGACGCCGAGCCGGTCTTCGACCAGCACGATTTCACCCCTGGCCACCAGGCGATCATTGATGAAGATTTCGACGGCTTCGCCGACCTGACGGTCGAGTTCGATCACCGTGCCGGTATCGAGCCGGAGCAGGTTGGAGACCGGCATTTTGGTACGGCCCAGCACGACCGAGACGCGCACCGGAACATCGAACACGGCTTCGAGGTCGGCAGCGGTCCGCTCGATATGGAGGTCCATTTCTTTTTCGCGCGCCTCGGGTGCAGCCATCTCATCGAGGCTAAAGGCGTCTGCGCTGATATCGGGTTCGGGTTCGCTCATGCACCATGCTCCATGGCTTTGTCGGTCTGGCCGTGTGCGGCGAGATAGGCGGCTATGTGTCGATCGATCTGGGCAGAGGTGGCGGCAATGTCGCGCACGAGGCCGCCATCGACCCATTCCAGGCGCCCATCGCCCAGGCGGATTTCGGGGTCGCCCATGACCACCAGGCGCCCGGCAAAACCGGAGGTGGTCATCTGCGCGGTGGCGGCTTCGCGCACCATGTCGGCCAGATCAGGATGGCAGCGGATCACCAGGTGCGGCACGCCATCAAGGCTTTCGAGGCACTCGGCGATCAGCGCCTGCAATTCGGTCAGGGGGTGGCGGGCGACCAGATGCAGGGCCAGCTTGCGACCGACACTGGCTGCCAGTTCGATGGCCTCGAGCTTGTTGGCGGCAATGGCGTGGTCGAGCGCTGCGCTCATCTGCGCGGTCTTGGTCGCGATGGTGCCGGCCGCTGCGGCGATGGTCTGGGCAGCCAGGGCGTCGGCCTGCTGGCTGCCTGCTGCCAGGCCTTCGGCATAGGCTTCTTCGCGCGCGGCCTGCACCAGTTGAGCCACGACATCTTCGGGAATGCCAGCTGGCAATGGGGGCGGCGCCGGCTCGGAGGCCTGATGGGACGGCTCTGCGCGCAGCACGCGGGTGGCACGGGGTTCAAGGTCGAGATCGAAGGTGAAGCGGGCGAGGCTGACCATGGCTAGGCCACCATCTGGTCGTCGGACTTGGTCTTGAGGATGATGATCTCACCCTTGGCGGCCAGGTCCTTGGCAGTTGCGACCATGCGCGTTTGGGCCTCGTCGACGTCTTTGAGACGGACCGGGCCCATATCGCCCATTTCGTCCTGCAGCATCTTGGCGGCGCGGCCCGACATGTTGTTGAAGAAGAATTCCTTGACCCCGTCGCTGGCGCCCTTGAGGCCAAGAGCCAGGTCGCGCTTGTCGAGGCGCGACAGCAGGGTCTGGATGGCGGAGGCATCGAGTCGGCCCAGATCTTCGAAGGTGAACATCAGCGCCTTGATGCGCTCGGCATCCTCTCGGTTCATCTCCTCGAGGTTGGTGATGAAGCGCGCTTCGGTCTGGCGATCGAAGGAGTTGAAGATCTCGGCCATCTGTTCGTGGCTGTCGCGCCGCTTGGCGTGGTTGAGCGTCGACATGAACTCGGTGCGCAAGGTCATCTCGATCTTTTCGAGAATTTCCTTCTGTACCGGGTCGAGGCCCAGCATGCGCTGCACCACGTCCATTGCCAGCTCCTCGGGCAAGGCAGCGAGCACCTGGGAGGCGTGAGCCGTATCGATCTTGGAGAGCACCACGGCGATGGTTTGCGGGTATTCGTTCTTGAGATAGGCCGCCAGCACGTCGGCCTGCACATTGGCGAGCTTTTCCCACATGTTACGGCCGGCGGGGCCGCGGATTTCTTCCATGATGGCGTTGACGCGATCCTGCGGCAGGAAGCTCAGCAGCAGCCGTTCGGTGGAGTCGGTATTTCCGGCCAGCGAGCCGTTGGATGAAATGGTGGTCACGAACTCGACCATCAGGTCGTCGAGCATTTTCTGGGTGATGGGACCCAGGCGCGACATGGCGCGGGAAAGCTGGCGGATTTCGATCTCGTCCAGCTCCTGGAAGATGGGCCGGCCATAATCCGGGCCAAGGGCGAGCAGTAGCACGGCGGCCTTCTCGTCGCCACGCAGCACACGCTCCTCGGCGCTTCCGCCGACCTGTAGCTTGCCACCGCCATTGTTGGATTGGGAAATCATGGCCATGGCGGTTACGCAGCGCTCCCCAGCCAGTCACGGACAATGAGGGCGGCCTGCTGCGGGTTCTCTTCCACGAGCGAACCAACGGTTTTGAGCGTCTGCAATTGGGTTTCGCCCATCGACTTGGCATTGGCGACCCAATCAGGGGTCTTGTCGCCCGGCTCCTGCGGCTCTTCGATGGCCGCGAGATCCTTGCCGACCACCTGGCCGTCGGCGGTCAGAACGCCGTTATGAGCGAGATCAGCGGCCTGCGGCAAGGCCAGCGGCGGCTGCTCGGGGGTGATGACTTTCTTGAGCAGCGGACGCATGACGAAGAAGACCAGAGCCAGCGCGATCAGCAGGGTCACGGCCATTTCGGCGCCGTTCATGATGTCATCACGGGTGAAGTCGAACAGGCCTGCATCGGCATTGGTGCCATCGCTGCCCAGGCTCGGGCGCTCTGCAAACTGCATATTGACCACTTCGACGCTGTCGCCGCGCTCCACGGAATAGCCGACGGCGGAGCGCACCAGGGTCTGGATCTGGGTGATCTCGTCGGCGCTGCGCGGGGTATAGACAAGATTGCCCTGGCCGTCGTCGGCATAGGCGCCATCGACCACCACGGCAACGGACAGTCGCTTGATGGAGCCGGCTTCGGTGACGGCGGTCTGGGTGGTCTTGGAAATCTCGAAATTGACGATTTCTTCGGTGGAGCTGCCCTGTTCGGTCGCGCCACCATTTGCGGCCGCTGGGCTGGCACCGGGCAGTTCGTTGGCAACGGTGACCTGGCCGTTATTGGCACCGGCCACGTTCTGCTGCTCGCGGGTCTGGGTCGAGCGAACCACCTGGCCTTCGGGATCGAAGGTTTCCTGCGTGGTGGTGGACCGATTGAAATCGAGCTCGGCAGTTACCTCGACGCGCGCCCGACCCATGCCCACCACATTGGCCAGCATGTCCTCGACGCGGGTGCGCAGACGGTTCTCGAAGCCCAGTGTCCGCTCGGCGGCCTGGCCGGAGATCAAACCGGCCTCGTCCTGTTCTGTCCCAGAAGCCAGCAGATTGCCCTGATCGTCGACGATGGACACGCGGCCGGGGGACAGGCCCTCGATGGCGGAGGCAACCAGATGCTGGATGGCGCGAATTTCGCCGGCGCTCAATTCGCCACGCACGCCCAGAACGATGGATGCTGACGGGTCCTTGCGTTCGCGGCGAAACAATTCGCGCTCGGGCAGCACCAGATGCACACGCGCGCTCTTGATGCGGTTCAGCGAGGAAATGGTGCGGGCCAATTCGCCTTCGAGCGCGCGGACATTGTTGATGTTCTGCACGAAGCTGGTGGCGCCCAGTGTCGACTGCTGGTCGAAGATTTCATAGCCGACCTGGCCACGGGTCGGCAGCCCCTTGCCGGCCAGCTGCATGCGCAGGGTGGTGATCTGGTCGCGTGGCACAAGGATGGTGTCGCCTTCGCCGCGCAGTTCATAGGCAACGTTGGAGGTCTGCAGCTCGCTGATGATCGAGGACGAATCTTCGAGGCTGAGGCCGGAATAGAGCGGGGCGAGATTGGGGGTCTGGGCCCGCAGAATCAGGAAGGCGAAAAAGCCGAGCATCAGCACTGCCACCATGGCCATTGCGGCCATTCGCGGCAGTCCGATCCGGTTAATAAGGTTGGTTAGACTTTCCACGCCGCCACTCGATGCCTTCCAGCGCGACCATCGGAGCCCCCGTCGACCGCTGGGCAAAAATTACCTACCGGATGGTAAATAAGTTATTAACCAGCTGTTGCAGCTTGCGAAATTGGGCAGAAAATGCCGGGTTAAGGTGGAGATTTGGTGAATGAAATACGGCCTGTAAGGGGCCAGGTGACCGCAATCGACGTCCGCAATGCCATTCAGGCGCCAGTGGAACTGGGTATCGCCCATGAGCGCGAGAATTGTTCCTACCCGTAAAGCACCCCAGGTTGCGGACCGCCTGGCACTTAATCCCAAGGCTGATGGAGAAAGACTTTGTCCGTTGACGGTAACGGATTTTGGGAAACCGGGCGGTTCGAATGGAGATTTTGACGCGCACATCGCTGTAGACGCCGGCTGGCGTCTGAATCGGCGATTTTGCCTTCTCGCTGATGCCGCTTCTGCCTGGCGGCAAAGCTGATTATGCTGGCAGCCTGGAATTATTGTCGGGGGATGCGCAGCATTCCGCAGGCGCGAGGTGGGTGCGACCGGGGACGCCCTAATGAAAGGCAATTCGACGCGTTCGAGCCCGCCGGGCGGACCCGACGGGCTTTAGTTCGTGTCTTGCGCCGCCGTGGCGCTTGGTGATCGTAAGTCCGATCAGCCTTCGCGGTAGTGCTGAATCCAGGTGGTTCGCAAACCAGCCAGACCATGCTTGTCGATCGCTGCCTGCCAATTCAGAAACTCGTCAACGCTCAAAGTGTAGCGTTCGCAGGCTTCTTCAAGGCTGAGCAGGCCGCCGCGCACTGCAGCAACAACTTCGGCTTTACGCCGAATGACCCAACGGCGGGTATTGGCGGGAGGCAGGTCGGCGATCGTCAGCGGACTGCCATCCGGCCCAATAACGTACTTTACGCGTGGACGCATCTGTACGGTCATTTTACTCTCTACTCAACCTGACCATATGTAGGCAAGAGTAGGGCAGCGGCCTTAAAATACCCCTAAGGGGAAACTTACAACAGGTTAAGAAAGCTATTCTGTTTCAAGCAATTGAAACAAAGCCAGCCGGACTTGGTTGGGGTCCGGCTGGGAGCAATTCGATAGCGTGGCTGCGGTGCGGGGCGCGGCGGCGAAAGACACCTTAATCGTCCTTGTCGTCGGTGGGAGGCGGAGTGGTGGTGGGCACCAGGCTGACATCGGTGACATCCTTGAGCGCGACCTTGTAGCGGCCCACGGTAAGCACCGGCTCGCTGCCGGAGAAGTCGACAGCCGTGACCACTCCGACGGAGGCAGTGGATACCTTGACCGGGTTGCCCGAGAGATTGGTGCCGACGATCTCCAGACTGTAAAGGCCTTCGGGATATTGCGTGCCGTCACTGCCGACGCCATCCCAGACGAAAGAGCCGGGTCCGGCATTGAGCGAGCCCTGCTGGGTGTAAACCACATTGCCTGCCGCATTTTTGATGGTGACCGAGGCATTGGCGACCTGGGCCGAGGCATTGTAGTTCCAGCCGGCGCTGCCGCTCTTGAGTTCGGAGGTCTTGCCGGAGGCCGAAACCTGCTTGCCGATATAGGATACGGTATCGGAGCGCGAGGCGTTCTGCGTGTTGAGCAGCAGCGCCTCGAGGAACTGGTTGGTCTTGAGCTGCTGCTCCACGCCGGTGAACTGCACCAGTTGCTGGGTAAACTGGTTGGTATCCAACGGATCCAGAGGGTTCTGGTTCTTCAGTTGGGTGGTGAGAATGCTGAGAAAGGTGTCGAAGTTCTGCGCAATGGTCGAGCGCGACCCTGCTAGGGTCGAGGCACCATTGCTGCCGGAAACGCCACTGACGGCCATGAACGCCTCCTCAGGCTATGATGTTGAGACCGCTGGCCTGGAGGGCCCCACGGTAGAGATTGACGGCGGGCAGAGTGTCTTCGGGCTCATCGCTGCGGACCGCACCATCAGCATCCGCGTGCTGCCGGCCATCCTGGCGCCCATCGCCTGGCTGTCCACCGGCAAATGGGTTCTGCTTCAGCGAAAATTCAAGATTGGTCTTGCTGCTGTCGAGACCCGCCTGCTGCAGTGCCTGTTGCAAGGCGCGCTGATCACGCTGCATCAGGTCGAGAGTCTCGGATTTCTCGACGGTCAGCCGCGCAAGCACCTGGCCACCCTTGTCGATTTCCAGCCGCACGTCGATGCGCCCAAGTTCGGGTGGGTCGAGGCGGATCTGGAAGCGCGTATTGCCATCGCCGACCTGGCGGGCCATTTCGAAGGCGATCTGCGGCAGGTTGAGCTGCTGCTGGCTGGTCTGGTAGCCGGTCTGGATGATGCGCGGGTTGGCGGCGGCATCAAGGCGGATGGGTTCCTGCTGGCCCGGCTGGGACGGAGCCACATTGCCAGATGCGTCGATGGCCGGAGGCGGCGTCGCATGCGTGTCGCGTCGTGCTGCGTGAGAAGGACGATCTTCATTGAGTTTGTCACCGTCTGTCGTATCCGAAGCAGCGGCTGCTGATGCACTTGCTTCAAGTTTTGGCTTGGGCTCGGTCGTCGTCTCGGCCTGAACGGGCGCCTCCGAGGATTTGTCTATAGCTGGCTTGCCAGTGAGTGCAACTTCCGGCAGCTTCAGCTCCGGGGTCGCCAGTTTTGGCTCATCGGGGACTGTCGTGGCGGTTAGGCGCTGAAGGGCGGCTTCGAGGTCTGGATCGATAGCCTTGGTGGCGTCGAAACCGGCCTTGGCCAGAAGATCGGGTGGGACATCCTCGCCCAGCAGTTGGGTGAGCAGTGCCCCAAGTTTATCTTGCAGGCCCGCCAGGCGCTGGGCGATCTCGGGCGTGGCATCGGGCTGGGCGAGCTGGTTCATCATCTGCACCAGGCCAGCCATCGGTCCGTCTGCTGCGCTCAGGTCTTGCTGCTGCAGCTGCGCTGAGAGGTCGATGCCGAGCATGGCGGCCAGATCCTGCAGCGCCGTCTCTACCTGGTCGAGGAGTGCTGGATCGATGGACTGGCCGGCGTCGAGGCTGGTCTTGATAGCCGACAGTGCATTGACCAGCGCCAACATCTCCTTGGGCGCCTCGGCGGTTTCCGCGTCCTTTTCGGTGTCATTGGTAACAGGGGCAGCGTCGTCCGATTTGGCGCTGTGCAGGTCACGGCGCGGTGTCGACCGATCGATGGTCACCTCGAGCTGTGACTGGCTACTGCGCTCGGTGCGGTGGGCGGCGTTGTCCTGCGGCGGGCTCGAGCGTTCCAGTATCGAGCGGAAGGAGCTGCCATTGAGCTCGACCTTGGCAGTTGTCTTGCCCAAGGCTTTGTCGGCAATGGCACCGATTGCTGCCCCCAGAAGATTTGTTGCCGATGCCATGTGCGATCCCCGCGCAAAGTCATATCCGGAAGAGACAATGCAATTGCCTTGCCAGTCGGTGTTTTGCAGGGAAAATCAACGAAAACAATATGTTAGATGGAGCCTGAATAGCAGCGACGCTTGGGCCTCTAGGTTGGAAAGGCCCATAGACCGGCAAAAGCTGCCGGGCGTGAATGGACAGAGGGCGCCGTCCGGCGTAAAAGGCCGCCCACAGTTTCCGCTGGCCCTTGAACCCAACCGGAACGAAGGAAAGATGCTGAACTCGCTTGATATTGCCAAGCGCCCGGAGGACACGCGCGTCGTCGTCGCCATGTCCGGAGGCGTGGATTCGTCGGTTGTTGCCGGTTTGCTGGCTCGAGAGGGCTATGACGTCGTCGGCGTGACGCTACAGCTTTACGATCATGGCGAAGCCATTCACCGCAAGGGCGCATGCTGCGCCGGGCAAGATATCCATGACGCCCGCCGCGTGGCCGCCAAGCTGGGGATTCCCCATTACGTGCTCGACTATGAAGAGCGCTTCAAAAACGCCGTCATCGAGCCCTTCGCCAATGCCTATCAGCAGGGTGAAACACCGGTGCCCTGCATTGCCTGCAACCAGTCGGTCAAGTTTGTCGATCTGATGCAGGTGGCGCAGGATCTGGGGGCCGACGTGTTGGCTACCGGCCATTATGTGCAGACCCGGCTCGGCGAGGACGGACGACGCCACCTCTTCCGGCCCGTCGACAGCGATCGCGACCAGTCCTATTTCCTCTTTGCCACAACCCAGGCGCAGCTGGATTTCCTGCGCTTTCCTTTGGGTGGCATGAGCAAGGCGGCGGTGCGTGAATTGGCGCGGGAATTCGGGCTCGAGATTGCCGAAAAGCATGATAGCCAGGACATCTGCTTCGTGCCGCAGGGCAAATATGCCGATATCATCGCCAAGATACATCCAGAAGCCATGGCCAAGGGCGATATCGTGCATCTGGATGGGCGCGTCCTCGGCGAGCACAATGGCATCGTCAATTACACTATCGGCCAGCGCAAGGGGCTCGGCGTTGCCGCCGGAGAGCCGCTTTACGTGGTCAAGCTCGACCATCGCAGCGGCCGCGTCATCGTCGGCCCGCGCGAGGCGCTGAAGACCCATACGGTGCGGTTGCGCGATGTAAACTGGCTGGGCGGTCTGCCGCTGGCGGAAGCCAGCGCCGGCAATGGCGCGCCGGTCGAGGTCAAGGTGCGCTCGACGCGCGGCCCGCAGCCAGCGGTGATCCAGATGCGCGACGGCGCGGTTTATGTCACTCTGGTCTCAGGGGAATACGGCATTTCGCCGGGCCAGGCCTGTGTGTTCTACGCCGACGACGGCACGACCAGCGAAGTGCTGGGCGGCGGTTTCATTGCCGAGGCGGTGCCCCAGGCCCTGGTGGCTTAGAACAGTCCCGCTGAGGACATTGCTTTGCACGATCCATCTTCTCCCGGCAGCGGGAGAAGGCAAAAGCGCCAGTTCAGTTCCCGCTCAACTGCTCTGCCGTTGGTTCCTTGGCGGCATTGGCTGCTTCCTTGAGCGCGTTGTAGGAGCCGAGGCCACCCATCATCATCGAGATGGTGATCACAAGCACCAAGGCGCCCATGCCGAGCAGGAAAATGCGGGTGCGGTTGAGGCCGAAGGGCCCCGGTTTGTCGTCGCTCATGCTGGCGCCTTCGCAAATCGAAAGAATCTCTGCAACGCCCCAAAGGATTTCTCCGGCTGCGGCGTCTTACGCTCTAGAATAGCGCGGAGAGGCAGCGAGTGCATGCTGAGATAATGGGACTGACCGCCGCACCCCCCACTGATTTTGCCACGCTTGTCCAAGCGCTGGTGGCACGTGCCCGCAATGGCGATCCAGATGCCTTTGCCGAGCTGGTCGAGGGGCAGTATGACGCGATCTTTCGCACCGCCTGGCGCTGGTGCGGCAATCGTCATGATGCCGAAGACATCGCCCAGGAGGTCTGCGTCAAACTTGGCCAGGCCATTGCCGGGTTCGATGGGCGCAGTGCCTTCTCGTCCTGGGTCTATCGCATCACGCTCAACGCCGTGCGCGACTGGCAAAGGGCAGGCAAGAGGCGCGGCAGGAATGTCGATGCCTATGCTGAGATTTCTCCTGTCGAGCAAGCTGCCGACCAAGAGCAGGCAGCCACCAATAGCCAACTCTGGGAGGCGGTGCGCCGCCTGCCGGAGAAACAGCGCGATGCGGTGCTGCTCGTCTATGCCGAGGAACTCACCCACGCTGAAGCTGCCGATATCATGGGCATCAAGGAGGCGACCGTATCCTTCCATGTGCATGAGGCCCGCAAGACACTGAGGGTTCTGCTATGAGCCATCCCCACGATCCCTTCGACACCCTCAAAGGCGCGGCCCCTGCGCCGAGCAGCGCTGCCCGCAGCAAAGCCGTTCTGGCTGCCCGCGCTGCCTTTGAAGCAGAACAGGCGAAAAAAACCGCGCCGATGCCCAAAGGAAATCCGGCGGGTGGCCGTCTCATGTCCATCTTCACTTCCCTGAGAAGGATTTCGATCATGGATATGCGTTTGCCGATCGGTACTGCTGCCATTGCACTGTTGATGCTGCCCTTGGGGCTGCAACTTTACAATTCGACTGCGCTGACGCCCACTGGTGGCGATGTGGTTCCCCTGGAGGCGCCCAAAGAGAGCCAACCGGTAAAGCCTGACGCCACGCCCGATGCGGACCGCTCTGTGGTTGTGCCGCAGCCGGCCGAGGAAGTTGCAGTGCAGACCGATGCTTTGACAGAAGTGGCGCCTGTCGCGCCCAGCGTCGCGCCTGTGCCAATGGCCGAGATGGCGCCACCGCCCGCGCCGAGCCCGATGTTGACGCAGCGCATGGCGGCCAATCCGACGCTGATGCAGCAGTCCATGGCGCCGGCAGGTGCTCAGTTGACCGACAGCTATAATGCCATGCCTCCAAGCCAGGCCGGCATGCCCAGCGGTGACAGCTTCGAGGCCTTTGAGGAGCAGCGGCTGAAGGTGGCTGCCGAAGAGCCGGTCTCGACCTTCTCGCTTGATGTTGATACGGCCAGCTATGCCTATGTGCGGCGCATGCTCGAGGATGGCTATGTGCCCGAGCGCGATGCCGTGCGGATCGAAGAGCTGATCAACTATTTCCCTTATGATTATCCCGCCGCCGAAAGCGCCGAGGTGCCGTTCCGCCCGACAATCGCGGTGTTCCCGACGCCTTGGAACGCCAAGACGCAATTGCTGGAGATCGGTATCAAGGGGTTTGAGCCGGTGCTGGCCGACACCAAGAGCAATCTGGTGTTCCTCATCGACACGTCCGGCTCCATGGACTCCCCCGACAAGCTGCCGCTGCTGAAACGGGCCTTTGGCCTGCTGCTGGACCAGCTTTCGGACAATGATACGGTTTCGATCGTCACCTATGCCGGTTCGGCCGGTGTGGCGCTGGAGCCGACCTCGGCGGCGGAGAAAGCCAAGATCATGGCTGCCCTCGATCAGCTCGCGGCCGGCGGCAGCACGGCGGGCGCACAGGGGATCGAGCTGGCCTATCGGTTGGCCGAGCAGGCCAAGATCGACGGCGGCACCAACCGCGTGATCCTGGCCACCGATGGCGATTTCAATGTCGGCATCGATGACCCCGACGCGCTCAAGGACTTCATCGCCGACAAGCGCGGCAGCGGCATAAGCCTCTCGGTGTTGGGCTTTGGACGCGGCAATCTCGATGACGCGACCATGCAGGCCCTGGCACAGAACGGCAATGGCAATGCCAGCTATATCTCAAGCTTTGCCGAGGCCAAGAAAGTGCTGGTCGAGGAGATCGGCGGCACGCTCCACACCATCGCCAAGGATGTGAAGGTGCAGGTCGAGTTCAATCCGGCGGTGGTCTCGGAATACCGGCTGATCGGGTATGAAACCCGCCACCTCAACCGCGAGGATTTCAACAATGATGCCGTCGATGCCGGCGATGTCGGGGCTGGGACAACGGTCACGGCGCTTTACGAAATCACCCCGGTTGGCGCTGGGCAGGTCGATCCCTTGCGCTATGGGAGCACTGAGAGCCCTCAGGGCAGCGATGAGATCGCCTTCCTCAAGATGCGCTACAAGATGCCCGATAGCGCGGTGAGCCAGTTGATCGAAGTGCCTGTCACGGCCGATCTGGTCTATGGGGATATTGCCGATGCGGGCGTCAATGCCCAATTTGCCGCGGCGGTGGCCGCCTTTGGCCAGAAGATCAAGTCGAGCGCCTATGGCTCGGCCATGAGTTGGGCGGAGATCAAGGCTCTCGCCCAGGCCGGGCGTGGCGTGGATGACGGCGGCTATCGAGCAGAGTTCATCCGGCTGGTCGACATGGCGGCCTTGTTGAAGCCGGACAACACGACTTCGCGCTGAGCGAGTTTGAAGCATCCCCGTCACCGACTCGGCTTTGCCGAGCTACCTCTCCCCGAGGGGGAGAGGAATGGGGGCCGAGCGTGAGAAATGCGCCGGATGGGGGGTGCCCCATCCGGCGCCAGTGTTACACCAGTGGCTTCAACCCCGCTTCGATCTGGGCGCGCTGACCTTCGAGAAAGGGCGGCAGGCTCAGCGTTTCGCCCAGGCTTTCCATCGGTTCGTCCGCCGCAAAGCCGGGAACGTCGGTGGCGATTTCGAACAGGATGCCGTTCGGCTCGCGGAAATAGAGCGAGGTGAAATAGAAGCGTTCCACTTCGCCCGAGGAACGAATGCCAAAACTGTTCACGCGCTCGATCCATTCGCGCAGGCTGTCCTGATCCGGGGTGCGGAAGGCGACGTGATGCACACCACCGGCACCCGGCCGGGCGCGGGGCAGGCTAGGGTCGACCGACACATGCAGTTCGGCCGCCGGACCGCCCGGGCCCATTTCATAGACAAAGACTTCGCCGCTGCGCTCGCGTGCCGGATAGTGTCGGACCTGCCGCATATTCATGACGCGGGTCAGCATGGCATCGGTGGGTTCGAGCTTGGGCACCGAGAGGGTGATCGGACCAAGACCGATGATCTGCTTGTCTGATGGAACCGGCGACTTGGCCCAAGGGATCACCGTGTTCTTGCCATCGACCACCAGCCGGAAGCGCTGGCCTTCGAAATCCTCGAAGTCGAGCGAGGTGTGGCCAAACCGTTCCTTGATGCCGGAGGTCGAGACCTGGTTGGCTTCCAGATGCTCCTTCCACCATTTCAGCGTCTCTTCGCTGTCGACGCGCAATCCGGTGCGGCCCACGGTGTGGTTGCCGCGCTGCTCGCGCAGGGTGTTGAAATCAAAAAAGGTCAGGTCCGCGCCTGGCGAGGCAACACCGTCGCCATAGAAGAGGTGGTAGGCCGAGGTGTCATCCTGGTTCACGGTCTTCTTGATCAGGCGCATACCCAGGGTCTGGGTGTAGAATTGCAGGTTCTTAGGCGCGTCGGCGGTCACGGCCGTCAGGTGGTGGATGCCGCCAAGTTCGAGTGTCATTTGCATGTCTCCTCATGCGGCGCCGATGCGCCGTGTTCGAGAGGGAATGTATGAGCCCCGAGCGGCGTTGCAAAGAATGCCAATCGCAACGGATTGGTGTCGATTATTGAACGATTGACACTCTTTCACTGCTGTATGGGGTCAGAAACCGAGCTGGTTAAAGAGGCCCTGCAATGGATCATCGCCGGTTGTCGCAGTCCCATCCGGCGGCTGGGTCTGTTGCGGGGCGATGAGGTCAATAACCTGCTGCGTCGGTGTTGCCGGCGGGGCGGCGGGCGTTGGTTGCGGCTGACTGGGGAAGGACGGCAACGGTGATGGGCCCCGGGGATCGGGGCGGGGCAGGGGGACATTCGCCGTCGCCGCTGCAGGCGCGCTGACGTCCGTTGTCGTCGGCTGCTGTTGAGGCGCTGCCGTGGGCGGTGCAAGGCCCGGAAATTGCTGGCCGAGCGCATTGCCGATCACCGAATTGAGCGCATTCTGCCCATCCGGCGTCGCGCCTTGATTGGTCGACTGTCCCTGATTGCCGAGCATTTGGCCAATGGCATCGTTCAAGACTGTATTGCCCAAGGCACCGGTATCGGTGCCGAGCGTCGTGCCCAGCCCCTCGATCAGTCCAGAGGCATTGCCGGCGAGATCGCCCACGCCACCGCCCAATTGGGTCAGTGCCTGCAGGGCGCGGCTTGGGTCGGCGAGCAGGCTGGAGAGGTCGGGATAGATGCGCGGCCCCGATAGCGGGCCGGTAATCATGATCGGCATGCCCAGCCCCGAGACGTCGAAATCCCCGCCCTGACCATCGAGGGAGGCGACGACGCGCGGATCGAGCCGCATGTCGATGGTCTGGGCGGCAAGATCGACACTTCCCGACCCGCTCATGCGAATGAAGGGGCCGAGCACGCGAATATCCTCGGCGCGCGCCACGCCATTGGTGATGGTGACCGGGATCGAGAGTTCGGAAAATTCCGTGCGGGCATTGGCGTCCTGCGCATAGCCTGCCCCGATAAGCGAACGGACATTGCGCACGAGCCCGGCCACGTCGATGCCGCGGATGGCGCCATCGGACACGACAAGGCTCATCGGGCCATTGAGCGACTTGGCGAAAGCCTGGCTGTCGCTTCCGGTTCCTGACACTTGCATGCTGGCCCTGAGGCGGCCTTCGAGATGTTCGAAGCCTGCGGCGTCGCGCAAGAGAGGCAGGGATTGCACATTGTCCATAGCTGCGACCACGGCCAGTGCCGGCGTTGCGCCGGCACCATTGGCGGTGATCTCGGCGGAGATGACGCCCTCGTAGAACCCGGCTTGCGGCACACTCAGCTTGGCAACGCCGTCGACCACACTCAGTTTGGCAGTGGCTGGTCCCATCCTGACCTTGCCATAGCCCAGCTGGTTGGCCTCAAGGGAAATGTCGGCATTGAACAGGCGCAATACGGTCAGGTCGATCGGGGCGGGGCCGCTCGATGCCGCCGCCTGGGCGCTGCCACCGCCAGCCAGCAACGCGCCGAAATCCAGCGTATCGACCGAAAGGTTGGCGATTATGCTGGGCTTGCCGGCCATGGCCAGAGACAGCGAGCCCTTGGCCGCGATGTCGTCGAGCTGGATGGTGGAGTTGGCGACTGCAAACTGGCTGCCATCAACCGAGACACCGCCCGAGAAGGCAAAGCGCCCAAGTGGTGTCGCAATGGACTGCCCAACCCAGCCCAGAGCGCGCGTCAGCGACGGAGCGGATATATCGGCTTTGCCCGAAAGCTGGCCGGCCGGGCTGACCGTGCCGGAGAAACCGGCATTGAGCGGCCCGGATTTGAGATCGAGCGTGATGATGCCGGTTTTGCCCCAAAGCACATCAGTCGCGGTGAAGGCGGTGGAAAAATCCACCTTCTCGCCATTCCAGATTGCCGAGCCGGTGACGGACATCGGCTTCAACATGTCTTCAATGGCAATGCTGGCCGCCAGGGCGTCGACGGTGCCGGCGTTCTGGCCGGCAATGCTTGCAAGCTGGGGAATGTCAACCCGGCCCTGGGCGACGGACGCCTTGCCGCGCAAATTGAGCGAGTTGCGGATGGAGACGGCGTCCATACCCTTGAAGGCATATTGCAACTCGGACGACAGCGCGCCGGTCAGCGGCGCATCCTGGCCGGCAAGCGCCAGGAGTTGCTGGATATCGATGGATGTAAGGTTGAGCGAGCCGCTGGAAACGGTGGGCATATTGTTGGCGTCGAGCGCCATGCTGGCGACGAGGCTGCCGCCCGCGATGCTGGTGGAATCGACGGTTGCGATCAGACGGCCATCGTCCAGCTTGGCGGACAGAACGATATCGCGGGCAGTGGCGTCGCCCACCGAGACCGCTTCGGCATAAAGCTCGATATCGGCATTCAGCGCCTTGAGCGGCGAGAGATCGAGCGCGGCTGGCGCCGTGGCGGTTATTGCGGCGGCGTCGGCGGGGGGCGGGGCGAAGTCGGCATAGGCGAGGCTACCGGCCTTGATCCGGGCGACGACGAAGGGTCGCTCTCCCGGCACATAGTTGGCGTCGAGCAGCATTTTCTGCCCGATGCTGGCGATTTCACCGCCAGCGATGCGATAGCTGCCGTCCTCGGCCAATTGGATGCTGCCCGAGGCACTTATGTCGGCCAGCGCCGGGTGCGGCGGATGGTCGGTCTTGGCGGAGAGAGAGAAGTGCGCCGGTTGGCGCGACAGCAGATCACGCAGCGAGCCGATCTCGGCACCGAATTCGATATGGTCGGTGCCGACCAGGGCCGACACCGAGAGCGAAGCCGGCGCGGCAATGCCGGGGATGGAAAGGCGCATATCGATGTCGCTGGCCATCGGCTTCAGCACACCGTTGCGGCTGGTGGCCACCTCGCCATCGGAGATGGTGATGTGGTCGATAGAGACATTTTCGAGGTAACCCGCGACAAGGCGGAATATATCGTCCGATTGGGTGGTAGCGGGGCTGGCCTCGGTGGCGGCCGTACTTTCAGCGATCTGGATGCGTGGGTTTCTGAGCTCGATGCCCGTGATCTGAATCTGGCCGGTGAACAGCGCCCAAAGGCCCACCGAAGCCACGGAACGTTGGGACGTTACTTCAAAAGCGCCGTCGCCGCTGGAATAGCCGAAATCTTCGACCACCACGCCGAAATCAGGCAAAATCGAAAAATGGATGGGGCCATTCAGCGCGATACGGGCGCCGGAAACCCGTGACAGCTGATCGGAGAGCGCCGTCCTGAGCCCGGCAGAATTGACCGCGATGGGCGCCAGAAACACCAGGCCTGCCAGTGCCGCGAGACAGATTGCCCCGATCAAAATGGCTTTTCTCATGCTCTGCCTCCGGCCTTGAGCGGGCGAGACGAGCCCCGCTCACTCATTCATGCGAATCATGACCAAGCCTTTGCTTAGGGCCAGTTGAGCATCCAACTCGTTAACCATGCTTTGCCGACCGAATTTCGCCAGCAAGGCATGGGCGGCTTCGATGCTTAGGCGGCATCGGACATCACAAATCGGCGCAGGGTGTCTTTTTGAAATGCCAAGGCAGGGTTTTTCCTCTATTCATCCGGAACAAAGGATGAACGCAATGGTTGCCCTGACGCTTACCCGCAAACTTGCCATTCTGGCCGATGCTGCCAAATATGACGCATCCTGTGCCTCCTCTGGCAGTGAGAAGCGCAACTCTGCCGGAACCAAGGGGATTGGCTCCACCGAGGGTAGTGGCATCTGTCATTCCTATGCGCCGGATGGGCGCTGCATCAGCCTGCTCAAGCTGCTGCTGACCAATTTCTGCATCTATGATTGTGCTTATTGCATCAATCGCTCCTCATCCAATGTGCAGCGTGCCCGGTTTAGCGTCGAGGAGGTGGTGCGGCTGACGCTGGATTTTTACCGCCGCAATTATATCGAGGGGCTGTTCCTGTCCTCAGGGATCATAAAATCGCCCGATCATACGATGGAAGAGATGATCCGCGTGGCGCGGACGTTGCGAGAGACGCATCTGTTTGCGGGCTATATCCACCTCAAGGTCATTCCCAATGCCGCGCCGGAGCTGTTGACCGAGGCCGGGCGATGGGCTGATCGACTCTCCACCAATATCGAATTGCCAACCGACTCTGCGTTGGAGAGCTTTGCGCCGGAAAAGCGCCCTTCCGAAATCCGCACCGCCATGGCTCGGTTGCGCGGCAAGCTCGACGAGGCGGCGCCCGAGAAGAAACAGGCACGGGCCAAGAAGGCGAAATTTGCGCCCGCGGGGCAATCGACGCAGATGATCGTCGGTGCCGATGGCGCCAATGACGCCGCGATCCTGACACGTGCGGCGGGGCTCTATTCCGGCTATCAACTCAAGCGCGTCTACTACTCCGCCTTTTCGCCCATTCCCGATGCATCCTCGCGTCTGCCCTTGAAGCCGCCGCCACTGATGCGAGAACATCGGCTCTATCAGGCCGATTGGTTGATCCGCTTTTACGGTTTCGATGTGCCCGAAATCGTGGCGGGAGGCGAGGGTGGCGATCTCGATCTGGTCATCGATCCGAAATTGGCCTGGGCTTTGAAGCACCGCCAGAGTTTTCCGGTGGACGTCAATCGCGCCGACCGAGAACTGCTGCTGCGAGTACCCGGCCTTGGTATCAATGCGGTCAATCGCATCGTTGCTTCTCGCCGCCACCATCGCCTGCGGCTCGATGATGTGGCGCGGCTGACTGCGTCGATCGAAAAGGTGCGCCCCTTCATCGCCGCTGCCGATTGGTCACCCGGCGGGCTCACCGACGACGCCAAGCTGCGCCAGAAACTGGCGCCGCCGCCCGAGCAATTGGTGTTGTTCTGATGTATCGCGTCCGGCTTGAGCGCCCCAATGATCTCGGGGAATGGCGTAGCCACGCCCGGCGCCTCCTCGCGGCAGGTGTCGCGCCGGAAGAGGTGGTCTGGCAACAGGGCGACGCGGTGGGCGAACTGTTCGGTGACGACGCGTTGCCGGCGGTGGCCGAAGGTGCGGTGGGGACGGTGCCACGGGGCTTTATCGAGCTGGCTTCCTCGGTGTTACAGCATGCTGAGCCCGAGCGGTTTGCGCTGCTCTACCGCCTGCTCTGGCGACTGCAGTCAGCACCGCAATTGCTGGCCGATGCCGCTGATCGGGATATCAGCGCCCTGTCCCGCATGGCGTCGGCAGTGCGTCGCGATGCCCACAAGATGAAGGCTTTCGTGCGCTTCCGCGAACTGCGCAATGATGCCGGCGCCGAGCGTTTCGTCGCCTGGTTCGAGCCCGATCACTATGTGCTGGAGGCAACCGCACCATTTTTCGCCCGGCGTTTTGCCGGCATGCATTGGGGCATTGTCACACCCTATGCCAGCGCCTGGTGGGATACCGACAGGCTCGCTTTCGGGCCGGGTGGCACGAAGACTGACGTGCCGGCCGAAGATGCGGTCGAAGAGGATTGGAAGACCTATTATGCCTCGATTTTCAACCCGGCCCGGCTCAAGGTCGCGATGATGAAGAGCGAAATGCCGGTGAAATATTGGAGCAACCTTCCCGAAGCGGCGCTCATTGAACCTCTCGTCCGCAACGCCAAGGCGATGGAGGAGGAGATGATCGCCCGCGCCGCCACCCAGCCGCCTGCCCGACACCTGCGCCGCAAGCTCGAAACTGTCGAGCCAGTGGATAGTGTGCATTCGCTGGGCGATGCTGGGGCAGCCGTCCAGGCATGCAAGCGTTGCCCACTTTATGAACATGCCACCCAGGCGGTGTTCGGCCAAGGTCCGGAGCGTGCCGAGGTGATGTTTGTCGGCGAACAGCCCGGCGACCAGGAGGATTTGCAGGGCAGGCCGTTTGTGGGCCCGGCGGGTCAGGTGCTCGACGATGTCATCGAAAAAGTCGGGATCGATCGCAACAAGGTTTATGTCACCAATGCCGTAAAGCACTTCAAGTTCGAGCCGCGCGGCAAGCGGCGCATCCACCAGCGCCCCGACGGTGGGGAAGTGCAGGCCTGCAAATTCTGGCTCAATCTCGAGCGAGACTTTGTGCGCCCCAAGGTGATTGTGGCATTGGGCGCCACTGCGGCGCAGAGCCTGCTGGGCAAGGCCAGCGTCACCGTCAGCAAGATGCGCGGCCAGCCCATGACTTTGCCGGATGGCTCCGTTCTCTTTATCACCAATCACCCTTCCTATCTCCTGCGCATCCCAGACGTGGAAGGTCGCCAGCGCGAACGTGCCAAGTTCGAAGCCGATCTCGCCGTGGTGCGCGAGATGATCGAAGCGCTGGAAAATTCAGCTCGCGCCGTGCATGGCGCTTGACAGGGCAAGGCGCATAAACTTAGTAAGGCCCGCATCGGTCGTCTGATCGACAAGCCCTTGGGGCGGAGTAGCTCAGTTGGTTAGAGCAGCGGAATCATAATCCGTGTGTCGGGGGTTCAAATCCCTCCTCCGCTACCAGTCTTTTCCAAAACATTGCTTTCACGGGTCGGCCTTCTTGGCATGGTTTTTTGTCGCCCCATTCGATCGGACACATCTGCTAACCATTGACGGAAGCGGAGAAAAGCTTTACCCAAAATGAGAAAAGGTTTTCTCAAATGGCTTTGTCTCCTGCTCGGGTGCGGATTTATGATGTGGCGCAGGCTGCCGGGGTCAGTATTGCGACCGCTTCGAAGGCATTGAACGATACCGGCCGCATGGCGGAGGAAACGCGGCAGCGCGTTCGCCAAGTGGCGGCGGAGCTGGGTTTTCGGCCCAATGCCATGGCGCGGGCGCTTTTGAGCAAGCGCAGTTTTACGATCGGGCTTTTGACCAATGATACCTATGGGCGTTTTACGCTGCCGCTGATGGCGGGCGTGTCGGAAGCACTGGTGGATGAGGGAGTCTCGGTGTTTTTGTGCACTATCGAGGACGATCCCCAATTGGCGCGCGTTCATGTCGATGCGCTGCTCGACAAACAGGTCGATGGCATTATCGCCTCGGGCAAAAGAATCGATCGGCGCCTGCAGGTGGATCTGACCAATCTCAGTATCCCGGTGGTCTATGCCTTCACCGAAGGACCTGATGATGCGGTGCGTTTGGTCTCGGACGATGCGCAGGGTGCGCGCGAGGCGGTGCAGTGGCTGCGTGGTCTGGGCCGTCGGCGCATTGTGCATGTGACGGGGCCGGGCAGCTTCGCTTCCGTGCAGGAGCGGGCAGGGGCTTTTCGCGAGGTCGTTGGGCCCGATGGCCAGGTGCTGTTTGGAGACTGGTCCGAGGCTTGGGGGCATGAGGCGGTCCGGCGCCTGTGGCAAGCCAGCGCCAGCCAGCCGAACGCGATATTTTGCGGCAATGACCAGATTGCCCGAGGCGTCTGCGATGCGCTGCGCGAGCGGGGCGTCAGCGTGCCCGCGGAGGTTTCCGTGGTCGGATTCGACAATTGGGAGATCGTGGCAGCGGCGACACGCCCGCCTTTGACCACGGTCGACATGAATCTCAAGCAGCTGGGGCGGGAGGCTGGGCGGCTGGTCCTGGCGCTGGCGCGCGGGGAGGCGGTGACGCCCGGCCTGCGCAAGCTGGCCTGCCAGTTGGTGGTGCGCCAATCCTGCGGCGGCGGCGTCACGTAGATGAAATTGGCCTTATTGAGGCTTGGCCCGAGGGAGGACTGGACGATGATCGTGTCCAATGCGGCGCCGCCTTGAGGCCGCCTTTTTGAACGCTGCCGCCAATCCCGATCGCACTGCGCCCCGCATTTTTGCTTGCGCTCGTATGCGTTGAATTTTCGCCTTTATGAGTGACCGTCATGACCAAGCGCCAATTTAGACCGCTTCCCGTGCCTTCCGTCAGTGTTTCCGGCTATTGGGGCGACTGGCAGGACGCGGTGTGCGACCATACCGCCGCCATTCTTCTCGATCGTTGCGTCGAGGCCGGGATGATCGAGCAGATCAATCCGGAGGCGCCGAGCCCGGGAATCGTCATTCCCATCATCCATTGGCTGGGCACGCCGCAGATGTTCTGGGACAGCGATCTGGGCAAGAGCATCGAGACCATTGCCTATTCGCTCTATCGCAAGCCCAATCCCGCGCTCGAGGCGAGGGCCGATGCCATCATCGACATGTATGCGCGTCTGCAAGACGCGGATGGCTATCTCAATTCCTTCTTCCAGCGCATCCGTCCCGAATGGAAATGGACCAATCTGCGCGATTTTCACGAGCTATATTGCGCCGGCCACATGATCGAGGGGGCGGTGGCCTATTATCAGGCGACCGGAAAGCGCAAATTTCTCGACGTCATGTGCCGTATGGCCGATTACTGCGTGCGTAAATTCGGGCGCGGCCCGGGGCAGATGCGCGGCTATTGCGGCCATGAGGAGATCGAATTGGCGCTGGTGCGGCTGGCTCGTGTCACCGGCAACCAGGACTATATGGAGCTTGCCAAGTTCTTCATTGATGAGCGGGGTCAGGCGCCCAACTTCTTCGTTGAAGAGGCTATTGCGCACAATCGCAGCCCCGGCGGCGTGCAGAAAAAGACCTTCGAATACAATCAGTCCCATCTTCCGGTCCGCGAGCAAACCAAGGTGGTCGGCCATGCGGTGCGGGCGATGTATCTCTATTCGGCGATGGCCGACCTGGCCACCGAATACAATGACGACACGTTGACCGGAGCGCTGGAAACGCTCTGGGCGGATCTCACGCGCAAGCAGATGTATGTGACTGGCGGCATCGGCCCGGCGGAAGCCAATGAAGGCTTTACCGACTATTACGACCTGCCCAATGACAGCGCCTATGCCGAAACCTGCGCTTCGGTTGGCCTGGTGTTCTGGGCCTCGCGCATGCTGGGGCGGCGTCCGGATCGCGAATATGCCGATATCATGGAGCAGGCGCTCTATAATGGGGCCATCACTGGCCTGTCGACCGACGGCAAGACCTTCTTTTACGACAATCCGCTTGAAAGCACCGGCAAGCACCACCGCTGGACCTGGCATGCCTGTCCCTGTTGCCCACCCAATATTGCGCGGCTCGTGACTTCCCTCGGCTCCTATATCTATGGGGTCGCCGATGACGAGATTGCCGTCCATCTCTATGCGCAAAGCGAGGCGCGGGTGGAGCTGGCCAATGGCGCCAGGTTCACGCTGCGGCAGGAAACCGATTATCCCTGGAGCGGCGATGTCGCCATCAGCGTTTCCCCGGAGCAATCTGCGCGTTTCGCCGTGTCGCTGCGTATTCCAGCCTGGGCGCGTGGAGCGACACTCAGCCTTAACGGAATGCAGGTGCCGCTTGAGGCTCTGGAGGGCGGTTACATAAGGCTGGAGCGGGATTGGGCTCCGGGCGACCGCCTGGCCCTGTCATTGCCGCTCGAACCCCGGGCGGTGCGGGCGCATCCCAAGGTTCGGCAGGATGCCGGGCGAACGGCGATCATGCGCGGTCCGCTGGTCTATTGCCTCGAAGGCGTCGACAATGGGGCCGGGCTCAATTCCATTCTGCTCAAGACGGGGCTGGGTGCAGCGCAGACGGCGCCGGTGCCGGATCTGCGCGGGGCGATCGCCATCGAGCTGCCTGTACTGCGCGAACTGGCCGAGGAATGGGGCGATGCGCTCTATGCCGACCGGGCGCCCGCCGTTCGGGAAGATACGGCGCGGCTGGTGCCCTACCACCTTTGGGACAACCGGGCGCCGGGGGAAATGCTGGTCTGGATGCGTCAGGCCTGATGCGGACCTGTTAGTGGCTCGCGCTATCGAGGTCGCCCGCTGGGCGGCCTCTTTGTGTTGAGGGGCTATTGCCAGCGCGTGGCGCCGTTCATGAAATAGCGCTCGAAGAGCGGGCTGGTGGCGGCGCCGATGGCGCGGGCATTGAAGCCCACCGTGCCGGCCTCGATCCGCGGCGCGATCAGACCGCGGATGTCCTGGTTGACGAGATAGCGCCGCGTGCGTTCCACCAGTTCGTGCTTGATCGTATCGGGGAAGGCGCCGTCGATCAGAATGGCCTCGAAATCGATAACCGCGCAGACCGAGAGACTGGCGCGCGCCAGTTCTTGGGCGGTGCGGCCGATCCAGGGTTCGACGAAGCGCGAGAAGCGGCTCCAGTCCTGTGGCAGGTCCCATAATTCCTGCGGATCGTGGCCATGTTCGAGGAGGCGCGCTTCGAGCAGGTGAATCGAGGCGGTATCGATCAATTGCTGGCTTTCGCCCTGCGGGCCAAAACTGCGCAGCGATCCCAGCGCCCCGGCATTGCCCTTGTGGCCCTGGTAGACAGCGTGATTGAGCACGATGCCGCCACCAATAAAGGCACCGATGAAGAAGTAGGCGTAGTCCTGGAACTCCTTGCCCCGGCCATAGACGTGCTCGGCCTGGCAACCGGCGGTTGCGTCGTTGACGACGCTGACCGGTAGATCGGTGATCCCAGCCAGTTCTCGGGCGAAGTCCATATCCTTCCAGGCGGCGAACGCTTGAGAGGGAGCGCCGACCAGTTCGTTCCAGCGCCAGAGCTCGAAGGGTACGCCGATGCCGATGCCGCAGACACGCTGCCGGTCACGGGCCGAGCATTGGGCGAGGATGGTTTCAATGCCCTGCTTGAGGAAGGCGAAGATCGGTTCGGGCAGAGGATA
Organism: Devosia sp. 63-57; assembly: GCF_001899045.1. Taxonomy (NCBI): domain Bacteria; kingdom Pseudomonadati; phylum Pseudomonadota; class Alphaproteobacteria; order Hyphomicrobiales; family Devosiaceae; genus Devosia; species Devosia sp. 63-57. Next base: position 230,107 of record NZ_MKUY01000004.1, read on the forward strand.
TTTGTACGTGATCTGCAGTTGTTGGCGGACGACGCCGCGGAAGTCGGCGAGCAGCAATACGGCGCTGCGGCGGCCGATCTTGCAGCCGAGGGACAAAACCCCGCCATCAGCCAGGCTCATCGGGATCGATGGCTTGCCGACCTTGCCCTTGACGGGCTTGCCGCGTGACAACAGGCCCTCCGCTTCCATCTCGCGCAGAATGATCGAGACGGTCTGCGGCGAGAGGTTGGCCAGGCGTGCGAGATCGCTGCCGGCCATGGCGCCATGGCGTTGCAGAAGCGTCAAAAGCAGGCGTTCGTTGTGATCACGAACTCCACTTTGGTTCACACCGGTACTGACGGTTCTGATGATTGCCGAACTCATGGCCGGCACCATAGTGGGTGGCATGAGGAAGCGGAAGATGGGTACAATCGAATAAATAAATAAAAGTGATTTACATATTGACGGGCGGTTTGGAACTCGCCACGATAACAGGGTGAAAGCACACACAACCGGTCCAAGTCGCGTGGAGGAGCCGCTGCGGCGGGATCGGAAAAGGGAGAACCATCGTGAAGAAGCTGCTGATTGGCACGGCCGTGTGCCTTGCCGCAATGTCGTCCGCCGCGCTCGCTCAGGACGTCACCGCCTGCCTCATCACTAAGACCGATACCAACCCATTCTTCGTCAAGATGAAGGAAGGCGCCGAAGCCAAGGCTGCAGAACTGGGCGTGACCCTCAAGGCCTATGCCGGCAAGGTCGACGGCGACCATGAAACGCAGGTTGCGGCCATCGAAACCTGTATCGCCGATGGCGCCAAGGGCATCCTGATCACTGCCTCGGACACTTCGGCCATCGTGCAGTCGGTGCAGCAGGCCCGTGATGCCGGTCTTGTCGTTATCGCGCTCGATACCCCGCTCACCCCGACCGACGCGGCCGACGCCACCTTTGCCACCGACAACTTCGTTGCCGGCGAGCTGATCGGCAAATGGGCGGCCGGCAAGCTGGGTGCCGATGCCGCCAATGCCAAGATCGCCATGCTCAATCTGGGTATCAGCCAGCCTACAGTCGACGTGCTGCGCAATCAGGGCTTCCTCCAGGGTTTCGGGATCGAACTAGGCGATCCGAACAAGTGGGGTGACGAGACCGATCCGCGCATTGTCGGGCAGGACGTGACCGCTGGTAACGAGGAAGGCGGCCGCAAGGCCATGGAGAACCTCCTGACCAAGGATCCGGCTATCAACGTCGTCTACACGATCAACGAGCCCTCCGCCGCCGGTGCCTATGAGGCGCTGAAATCCTTCGGCCGTGAAAAGGACGTGCTGATCGTTTCCGTCGACGGCGGCTGCCCGGGCGTGGCCAATGTGAAGGATGGCGTCATCGGTGCCACCTCTCAGCAATATCCGCTGCAGATGGCCGCTCTCGGCGTCGAGGCAATCAAGGCCTGGGCTGATGGCGGCACCAAGCCGACCCCGACCGAAGGCAAGGACTTCTTCGATACCGGCGTGACGCTGGTGACCGACGAGCCGGTGGCTGGTCTCGACTCCATCGACACCACCAAGGGTGCCGAACTCTGCTGGGGCTGATCGGCCTTTTCGTCTATACTGATGGCAGGGTCGGGCACGTACCCGACCCTGCCATCGATTGGGAACCGGGGAGGTAGGCCCATGTCGAACCCGTCCGAGGCCGAACAGGGCCTTGTCAAACGCACCGAAAGCGTTGCCAGCTTCGAGCATCAAGTGACGCTGCTCTCGCGCATCCAGCATGCGCTGCATTCCAATCCGGCGCTTGTTCCGTTGATTGTGCTGGTGCTGTCAGTGATTGTCTTCGGCGCCCTTTTGGGAGGCAAGTTTTTCTCGTCCTTCGCCATGACGCTGATCCTGCAACAGGTGGCGATCGTTGGCATCGTGGGGGCGGCGCAGTCGCTGGTCATCCTCACCGCCGGCATCGACCTGTCGGTCGGCGCCATCATGGTGCTGAGCTCGGTGATCATGGGGCAGTTTACCTTCAAGCTGGGCATGCCCCCTGCCGTCGCCATCGCCTGCGGGCTGGTGGTCGGCACCTTTATCGGTTTTATCAATGGCTGGCTGATCGCGCGGGTAAAGCTGCCGCCCTTCATCGTGACGCTGGGCATCTGGCAGATCGCGCTCGCCAGTAACTTCCTCTATTCCGGCAACGAGACCATCCGGGCTCAGGAGATCGAGACCCTGGCGCCGCTGCTGCAGTTCTTCGGCAAGTCCTTTACCCTGGGTGGGGCGGTTTTCACCTATGGGGTGATCTTCTTCATCCTGCTGGTCCTGGTGCTGGCCTATGTGTTGCGCCACACCGCCTGGGGCCGGCACGTCTATGCGGTGGGCGACGATCCGGATGCCGCCGAGCTTTCCGGCGTCAACACCAAGCGCATCCTGATTTCCGTCTACATGCTCTCCGGCCTCATCTGCGCCTTTGCCGGCTGGGTGCTGATCGGGCGCATCGGTTCGGTGTCGCCCACCTCCGGGCAATCGGCCAATATCGAATCCATCACCGCCGTGGTGATCGGGGGCATCTCGCTGTTCGGCGGCCGGGGCTCGATCCTGGGCATGTTCTTCGGGGCGCTGATCGTTGGCGTGTTCTCGCTCGGACTGCGCCTCCTCGGCGCGGATGCACAGTGGACCTATCTGCTGATCGGCGTGCTCATCATCGGTGCCGTTGCGGTGGACCAGTGGATCAGAAAGGTGTCGGCATGACCAATCCTATTCTTTCGGCCCGCGGCCTCAACAAGCGCTATGGGCGGGTGACCGCGCTCGACAATTGCGACTTCGATCTGATGCCGGGCGAAATCCTGGCGGTGATCGGGGACAATGGTGCGGGCAAGTCGTCGCTGATCAAGGCGCTGTCCGGTGCCATCACTCCGGACAGCGGCGATATCTTCCTCGAGGGAGAGAAGGTGGCGTTCACCTCGCCCATCGATGCCCGCAATGCCGGGGTGGAGACGGTGTACCAGACGCTGGCCATGTCGCCGGCCCTGTCGATCGCCGACAACATGTTCATGGGGCGCGAATTGCGCAAGCCCGGCTTCATGGGCACTGTGCTGCGCCAGCTCGATCGGCCGGCCATGGAGCGCATTGCGCGCGAAAAGCTGACCGAACTGGGTCTGATGACCATTCAGAACATCAACCAGGCGGTCGAAACCCTCTCGGGTGGTCAGCGGCAGGGCGTGGCGGTGGCGCGGGCGGCGGCTTTCGGCTCCAAGGTCATCATCCTTGATGAGCCCACCGCTGCATTGGGCGTCAAGGAATCCCGCCGCGTGCTCGACCTGATTCAGGATGTGCGCGCCCGCGGCATTCCGATCATCCTCATCAGCCACAACATGCCGCACGTGTTCGAAGTGGCCAACCGCATCCATGTGCATCGGCTGGGCCGCCGCCTCTGCGTCATCGATCCCAAGGACTACACCATGTCCGACGCGGTGGCCTTCATGACCGGGGCCAAGCTCGCTCCCGGTGCTACAGCGGCCAGCGCTGCCTGATCCGCGAAACGAACGGCTGGGCTGGTCCCGCCGTTCGTTTCGTTTTCGGATTTCGTCATTTCGTCATCGAATTGTCGGGTAAAGGTCACTGCATCGAAAACCGGCTGTCATTTTGCGCTCCTAGATGTCTCGCGCCTCAAGGCGACCCATCGGAGAGACGCTCAAATGACACGTACCCGGCTGCTCGGCGCAGCGACCACCCTTACCGCGCTTGCGCTCGTTACCGCCCCTGCCATGGCCCAGACCAAGTTCGAGTTCTGGTACGGCCTGTCCGGCGATCTCAGCGAGCGTATCCAGGACATGTGCAAGACCTTCAACGAGTCCCAGTCGGACTATGAGATCGTCTGCGTCAGCCAGGACAATTACGACAACAACCTGCAGAACACGATTGCCGCGTTCCGCGCCAACAAGCAGCCGACCGTCACCCAGATCTTCGACGCCGGCACGCTCGACCTGATGTTGTCCGAGGCCTATGTGCCGGTGCGTCAGCTGATGGAAGAAAACGGCTACGACATCGATTGGTCGAATTATTTCGCCGGTGTCGGTTCCTATTATTCCACTTCGACCGGCGAACTGCTGTCGATGCCCTTCAATTCCTCAACCGCGGTGATCTATTACAATACCGATGCGCTGGCCAAGGTCGGCTTTGAGGGCACACCCTCGACCTGGACTGAGGTCGAAGACGTCGCGCGCAAGATGAAGGCCGCCGGCTATGACTGCCCGGTCGCGTTCGACCCGGCCGGTGCCTGGCAGTGGTTCGAGCAGTTCTCCGCCATTCACGACCAGCCGATCGCCACTTTGGGCAATGGCTTTGGTGGCCTCAATGCCGAAATGGCCGTGTCCAAGGGCAAGTTCGTCGACCAGCTGACCTGGATCAAGGCGATGTATGACGAAGGTCTGTTCGTCCTCAAGTCCAAGGATACCGGCGAGACCGCCAACGACGCCTTCGTTAACGGCAAGTGCCAGATCACCTCGTCCTCGATCGCCGATCACGGCACCTTTGGCAAGCAGGCCGCCGAAGGCGTGCACTGGACCGTCGCCATGCTGCCGATGCTGGAAGGCTTCGAGCGCCATAACTCCTTCGTGGGCGGGGCTTCGCTCTGGACCCTCAAGGGCAAGTCGGCCGAGGAATATAAGGGCGCTGCCGCCTTCTACAACTTCCTCGCCACCCCCGAGCAGACCCAGTGGTGGTCGACCGTTACCGGCTATATCCCGGTCACCAATTCCGGTTTCGAGGCCATGAAGGCCGCCGGTTTCTATGACGCCGCTCCCTATAAGGGCCGTGAACTGGCTATCGAATCCCTGACCATGCCGGCCGGTGAAAACACCCGCGGCATTCGTCTGGGCGGCTATGCCTCGATCCGCGCCGAAATGGTCAAGACCATCCAGTCGGTGCTGTTCAACAATACCCCGGTTCCCGAGGCGCTGGCCGATTTCGACGCCAAGGGCAATGAAATGCTGCGCCGCTTCGAGCAGACCTACGCCGGCAAGACGCTCCCGTGATCGCTTGAACGCTTGCATGCGGGCGGCTTTGGCCGCCCGCAGTCCTGTTCCGATCTTTCAGGAGACTTCAGTTGGAACGATCCGCCTATTACCGCAACCGGGTGCTGCCCTGGCTGCTCCTGGCCCCGCAGCTGACCCTGGTGCTGGTGTTCTTCTACTGGCCGACATCGCAGGCGCTTTATTGGGCCTTCACCCTCGAACAGCCCTGGGGTGGTGGCAATAGCTGGGTGGGGTTGCAAAACTTCATCAGCATTTTCGGCGACAAGTCCTATTGGTCCACCGTGCTGCGCTCGGGCCTTTATGCGGCGGTGACGACGGGCATTTCCATGTCCATTGCGCTGGTGCTGGCGTCGTTTGTCGACCGCTCGCTCAAGGGCACGAAGTTCTTCCAGTCCGTCTATGTCTGGCCCTATGCCATTGCAGCGCCGGCGGCCGGGGTCGCCTTCCGCTTTATCTTTGCCCCCGAATCCGGGCTGATCGGCGCGCTCAACACCATCTGGCCGGGCCTTTGGAATCCGGCGATCAATGGCGGCCAGGCGCTGCTGATGGTCATGGTGTGCCATGCCTGGCTCGGTATCGGCTACAACTTCATCTTCTTCCTCGCCGCCCTGCAGATGATCCCGCGCTCGATCAGCGAGGCCGGGGCCATGGATGGTGCACGACCGGTGCGGCGCCTTTTGGACCTGCAGCTGCCGCTGATCGCGCCGACCGTCTTTTTCCTCATGATCATGAACCTGATCTCGAGCTTCACCGACAGTTTCGGGCTCATCGACGTGATGACTGAAGGCGGTCCGTTCGGGCAGACCGAGGTGATGGTCTACAAGATCTATTTCGACGGCTTCAAAACGCTCGATTACTCCGGCGCTGCGGCTCAGTCGATCGTCCTCATGCTCATCGTCATCGCGCTGACCTTCGTCCAGTTCAAATGGGTCGAACGGCGCGTCCATTACAATTGAGGCGTCAGAGATGATCGAACGCTCCCCCATTTTCGACGCCGTCACTTACCTGGCCATGGCCATCGGGGCCTTTCTCGTGGTCGTGCCGTTCTGGATCACGCTGGTCGCCGGCAGCCAGTCGCTGCAGGAAGTGAGCCAGGTGCCCATCAACCTGCTGCCATCGTCCCACCTCTGGGAGAATTTGCAGGTGGCCTGGGCGCGGGCCGATCTCGGGCCCAAGATGATCAACAGCTTCATCGTCGCCGTCGGGGTGACGGTAGGCAAGATCGTGCTGGCCTCGCTCTCGGCCTTTGCCATCGTCTTCTTCAACTTCCGCGGGCGGATGATCAGTTTCTGGCTGATCTTCATCACCCTGATGCTGCCGCTCGAAGTGCGTATCGTGCCCACCTATGCCATCGCTGCGAACGCCTTCCTGCCGTTCCAGGTGATCCTCGATACGCTTGGCATCACCGGGCTGGTCGAGGCGGTGTCGAGCGTGCGCATCAGCCTCGAATGGAACCTGCTCAATTCATATACCGGCCTCATCCTGCCGCTGGTCGCCACAGCCACCGGCACCTTCCTCTATCGCCAGTTCTTCATGACCATTCCAGATGAGCTGGTCGAGGCCTCCAAGATGGACGGTGCCAGCCCCGTCCGCTTCTTCTTCGATGTGCTGCTGCCCTTGAGCCGCACCAATATGCTGGCGCTGGCCACCATCATGTTCGTGTCGAGCTGGAACCAGTATCTCTGGCCACTGCTGATCACCACCGATCGTGCCACCTACGGCACCGTGGTCATGCAGCTCAAGGCGCTGATCCCAGCCCAAAACGGCACGCCGGACTGGAATGTCACCATGGCCGGCGCCCTCATCATCATGCTGCCGCCGCTTCTGGTCGTTGCTTTCATGCAGCGCTGGTTCGTGCGCGGCCTCATTACCCGAGACAAGTGAGTATCCCATGGCTGCCATCAGCTTCACCGATGTGCGCAAGCGCTATCAGAAAAACGACGTGATCCATGGCGTGAATGTGGAGATCGAAACCGGCGAATTCGTCGTCATCCTCGGCCCTTCGGGTTGCGGCAAGTCCACCCTGCTGCGGATGATCGCGGGGCTCGAGGCGATCTCCGCGGGAACCATCGCCATTGATGGCCGGGTGGTCAACGCGCTCGAGCCGCGCGAACGTGGCTGCGCCATGGTGTTCCAGAACTATGCGCTTTATCCGCATATGAGCGTGCGCCAGAATATCGGCTATGCGCTCAAGGTCGCTGGCATGAAACGCGCCGAGCGGGACGCCAAGGTGCTCAAGGTCGCCAAGTCGGTGAGTCTGGAGCCCTATCTCGACCGCAAGCCGGGCGAATTGTCCGGCGGGCAGCGCCAGCGTGTCGCCATGGCCCGCGCCATGGTGCGCGAGCCCAAGGTGTTCCTGTTCGACGAGCCCTTCTCCAACCTCGATGCCAAGCTGCGCGTCGCCATGCGGGCGGAAGTGCGCAGCCTGCACCGGAGCCTGGGCGTTACCTCGGTCTTCGTCACCCACGACCAGACGGAGGCCATGACCCTGGCCGACCGGCTGATCGTCATGAATGCGGGTATTGTCGAACAGGTTGGCACGCCTTCGGAGGTCTATCACCGTCCGGCAAGCCTGTTCGTCGCCGACTTCATCGGTTCGCCTGCCATGAACCTGATCCGGGGATTTTTCGGCGCGGACGGCTATTTCCGCCATGGCCAGGCGGGCATGATCCGCCTGCCGACCCTGGCGCCACATCATGTGAGCCGGGAAGTCTCGATCGGCATCCGCCCCGAACTGGTGCGTCGCGTCGATGCCGGCCACAAGGACGCCATTTCGGCAGTTGTGGACTATACCGAGGAGCTCGGCGCATCCCGCCTGATCTATGCCCGCGCCGATGGCAGCCCGATCATCGCCGTCGATGCCGCGAAGGATCCGCTCACCACCGGCATGCCGGTGCACCTCGCCTTTGCCGAGGACGACATTCACGTCTTCAGCCACGATACCGGCCGCCGCATCGATGCGCCGCGCCAGACCCAGTCCCTACACATTCCCCTCAATGCCTGACTAAGGAGCCCCAAACATGGGCAATATCATCGGAACCGGTTTCAACGTGTCGTCGGCTGATGGCGAAATCGAGAGCATGCACGAAGATCTGCGGGCGCTGGCGGAGATAGGCGTCGACACCGTCGAGCTCGGCATCACCGGCGTCGACATCATGGCCGGCGGTCGCATCATTCCCGAACGCATGCAGCGTCTGCTTTCCAGCACCAGCCAGTTCGATTTCCGCTACACTGTCCATGGCCTGGTCTCTTCCAACTTCATGGACCCGGTGACGCAGCGTTACCAGCTCGACGCTGCCAAGGCGCTGGTTGAACTCTGCGACCGCGTCGGCGCCCGAGTGCTGGTGCAGCATGGCGGCAACCTGCGCGCCGACCAGATCGACGAACGTGCCGGCGCGGATGCGCGGGAACGCGAAGCGCTGACCGAACTGGCCGAATTTGCTCGTCCCTATGGCGTACATATTGCGCTCGAGAACATCTTTACCACCGAGCCGGGCCAGTATCGCCAGACCCCGGCGCAGGTGGCCGAGACGGTCAAGGCCGTCAACCACCCCAATGTGGTGGCGCTGATCGACTTCAGCCACGCCTATATCGAAAGCACCTATCGCGGCCTCGATTTCTTCGCCGAGATTGCCGCCATGGCTCCGGTCACCGGACATCTGCATGTTCACGACAGCTTCGGTCGTCCGCAGGGGTTCTTCCGCGGCTACCACGTGCAGGAAAACACCGCGCTGGGCATTGGCGATCTGCATATGCCGCTGGGATGGGGTGATATCGATTGGGAGCGCATTTTCTCCGAACTCACCTTCTTGCCCGATACGGTGCTGATGATGGAAATCGGCCGCCGCTATCGTGCCGAACAGCCGGCAAGCCTTGAGCGCGCCCGGGCCCTGGCCGGTCTGCAGCCAATGATGCAGGCGGCGCAGTAACCGCTGCGTTTTACGATCTCAGTGCGGGGGCAGGCTGCTGACGCGGCCCGCCCTTTGCCTTTCCTGTCCGCTGTGCCAAGAGAGGCGTGAATAGATCCACGCACGGGACGCAGCATGGCAGGCGCCAGAATCGGCATTATCGGAGGCGGCCCGGCCGGGCTGATGGCGGCGGAGGCCGCGGCCGAGCAGGGCGCCGAGGTGGTGGTGTTCGACGCGATGCCGACCCTTGGTCGCAAGCTGCTGATGGCCGGCAAGTCGGGTCTCAACATCACCCATTCCGAGGCCGAACCGGCATTCACCGGCCGCTATGGTGCCGCCAGTGCGCGGCTGTCGACGGCGCTTGCGGCGTTCGGCGGCCCCGCCTTGCGCGTCTGGTGTGAGGGGCTGGGGATCAAGACTTTTGTCGGATCATCAGGGCGGGTGTTTCCCGAGGTGATGAAGGCGTCGCCGCTGTTGCGGGGGTGGCTGGCCAGGCTGGCGGGGCAGGGCGTGAGCTTCAGATCCCGGCATCGTTGGGTGGGGTTCGACGGCGATGCCGTTGTCTTCGAAACGTCCGAAGGGCGGCAGGTCGAGCGCTTTGATGCGCTGGTCCTGGCACTGGGCGGCGCGAGTTGGCCGCGACTGGGCTCAGATGGACGCTGGACCGGCATTCTCGCCGACAGTGGCGTGTCGCTGACGCCGTTCCGCCCCGCCAATTGCGCCTTCGAGCGCGCTTGGAGCTCGATTTTCATTGAGCGTTTTGCCGGGGAGCCGATCAAGCCGGTGGTCGCCACCAGCGCCATCGGCAGCGTGCCGGGGGAATTCGTGATCAGCCGCTGGGGCGTCGAGGGCAGCCTCGTCTATGCCCATGCGGCGGCGCTGCGCGATGCTATCGCGTGGGACGGCGCTGCGACCCTGACACTCGATCTGGTGCCGGGGCGCGATGTCGAGCGACTGGCGCGTGATCTTTCCCGACAGCCCGCCAAGGCCAGCTTTGCCAACCGCTTGCGCAAGGGGGCGGGGCTTGATGCTGTCAAGGCTGGCCTCTTGCGCGAAGTGGCGCCTGAGGCAGCCAGCCTGCCGCCCGAGGCCCTGGCCAACCTGATCAAAGCGCTGCCGCTGGTGCTGGCGTCGACACGGCCGATGGAAGAGGCGATTTCCGTTGCTGGCGGCGTCGACCTTGCCGGTATCGACGAAAATTTCATGCTTCGACAAATGCCGGGCGTGTTCGTCGCCGGGGAAATGCTGGATTGGGAAGCGCCGACCGGCGGCTATCTGCTCACGGCGTGCTTCGCCACCGGCCGCGCGGCAGGGCTGGCGGCGGCGCGCTATGCTCAAGGTTGGCGCTGTTCGGGCGCCAGCCCTCGGACGTGCCGAGGGCAGAAGTGAACGGTGTCAGCGCGGCGCGCGCTTGGCCAGAATGCGCTGCAGGGTGCGGCGGTGCATGTTGAGCCGGCGCGCGGTTTCCGAAACATTGCGGTCACAAAGTTCGTAGACGCGCTGGATATGCTCCCAGCGGACCCGGTCGGCCGACATCGGATTTTCCGGCGGCTCCGGCTTGTCTTCGCCCGTGGCCAGCAGCGCGTTGATGACGTCGTCGGCGTCAGCTGGCTTGCTGAGATAATCCATGGCGCCCAGCTTGACTGCGGTCACCGCGGTGGCGATGTTGCCATAGCCGGTGAGGACAACGGCGCGCGCCTCGGGGCGCTTCTGGTGCAGGGCCGAGACCACGTCGAGGCCATTGCCGTCTTCCAGGCGCAGATCCACCACCGCATAAGCAGGGGGACGTTCGCTGACGGCCGCCAAGCCTGCCGCCACTGTGCCGGCGATACGCACTTCAAAGCCGCGGCGCGCCATGGCGCGCTCGAGGCGGGTCAGAAAGGCCGCGTCGTCGTCGACGAGCAGGAGGCTCGGATCGGCAGCCAGAAGATCTTCGATCGTACTCATGGCTTCTCCATATGCTGTTGCCGGCTCTACGTCAAAACGCGACTGTCGGATTGTGCGGCAAAAGCGCTGCGGGGCCAGGTGATGGTTACCCGCGCATGGCCCGCGGGCTGGTCATTGTCGAATTTGAGCCGCGCGCCGGTGCGCTCGAGCAGAGTTTTGGCGATGAAGATGCCGAGCCCCAGGCCGCCGGGCTTGTGAGAATCGCTGCCCGCCGGGTCGCGTGGGCGGCTGGTGAGATAGGGCTCGCCCAGCCGCGCGATAAGCTCGGGGGCAAAGCCCGGACCATCGTCGGTGATCGAGACGCTGATAGTGCTCTGGTCCCAGCCACTTTCGATGCGGACCGTCTGGCGGGCGAAATCGGTGGCGTTCTCGATGAGATTTCCCAGTCCATAGAGCAAGCCGACGCTGCGCGGCAGCACCGGTGGCAGGCCGGCGGCCTTTTCCGAATAAAAGAGAATGACCTTGCCGCGCCCCTCATGCGGGCGCGCCACTTCGGCCAGGATATCGGTCAAGGGTGCCTCGGCAAAGGGGTCGGCCGGGTCGCTGCCCAGATTGCGCAGCTTGGCGAGAATGGCGCGGCAGCGCGCGGTCTGTGCGATGATGAGTTCGACGTCCTCGGCCAGCGGGCTGCCTTCCTCGGCTTCGGCGCGCATTTCCTTGGCAGCCAGCGCAATGGTGGAAAGCGGCGTGCCCAGTTCATGTGCTGCGGCGGCAGCGAGGCCATCGAGGGCCGAAAGCTGCTCCTTGCGCGACAGCGCCAGTTCGGTGGCCGCTAGCGCGTCGGCGATCTGGCGCGAATCATGGGCCACGCGATTGGTATAGGCGGAGATGAAGACCACGCCGCAGATGATCGACACCCAGATGCCGATGACATAGATGCGGTTGAAGACGATGATCTCGCCGGGAGCCCAGGGCAGGGGCAGGTGCAGCACCGATATAAGGGAGGCAATGGTCGCCGCGAGGACGGCGATCAGCAGTGCCTGGCGTTGCGGCAGTGTTGTCGCCGAAACTGAAACCGGCGCCAGCAGCAGCAGCGAGAATGGATTTTGTAGACCCCCGGTCAGCGCCAGAAGGCCACCGAGTTGGCAGAGGTCGAAGGCCAGCAACAGGGCGGCGAAGCGCGCGGAGAGGCGCAGCGAATTGCCATGGCGCAGCACTAAACCAATATTGAGTGCGGCCGAGAGGGCGATCAGCGCCAGGCACTGCCAGAGAGGCAATGGAAAGCCCAGGCCCCATTGCACGAATAGCACGCCGATGGTTTGCCCGGCGACAGCCAGCCAACGCAGCAGCACCAGCGATTGCAACCGTAGGGGACGCCAGCCGGGCGGGCGGGCGAGATCGGGTTGATCGGTCAATATGGCCTCCCACTCGGCTCAACGGGCCGGCGCATAGGAAATGCCGGGGCCCATTTCAAGTCAAAAAACTCCATAGGCACAGGCTTGATCCCACCCCCTTGAGAACCACCTATCAAGCATCGTGACTGGGAGACGAAACGACATGAACACAGCACTTATCAAACCGCAATGGTCCCCTCTGACCATCGCTCTTATGGTCATCGGCTTCATCCTGTTCTGGCCGCTGGGCTTGGCAATGCTCGCCTACATCCTGTGGGGCGAGAAATTTGGTGGCTCTGCCGAAAAGGCGCAGGCCTACTGGAACAAGGGATGCAGCTATATGCGCAACAACAAGCACCAGGGCTTCGGCCCGACGCGCCACACCTCGTCCGGCAATGCCGCGTTCGACGACTACCGCGCCGAACAGATGCGTCGTCTCGAGGAAGAGCGTGCGCGGCTCGATGCCGAAATCGACGCCTTCCACGAATATATGGCCAACCTCAACAAGGCCAAGGATCGTGAAGAGTTCGACCGCTTCATGAGCGAGCGTCGCGGCAATCGCCAGGGTTATGGCGACAATGGCGAGCAGAACAACAATTGGGGCCATAACGGCTAAGCCGGCCCCAATTTCTCCGACCTCCTCCTGACGAATGACTGGCGCCCCCAAAAGGGGCGCCTTTTTTGTCAGAGGCCGAAAACCAGGATGGCGATGAGCCCGGCGCCACCCACCAGGATGCGCCACCAGGCGAAGGGGGCGAAGCCATGTCGTGACACGAAATCGAGCAGGTATTTGACTACCAGGGCGCCGACCACGAAGGAGGCGGCGAAGCCGATGGCGATGTTGAGCCCTAGGCTCATGTCGATCAGCTCGCGGCTTTTATAGAGATCATAGCCGAAGGCGCCGATCATGATCGGCAGGGCGACAAAGAAGGTGAACTCGGCCGCCGAACGTTTGGAGGCGCCGAATAGCATGGCGCCCACGACGGTGGAGCCGGAGCGCGACACGCCTGGGATGAGGCTGAGCACCTGAAACAGGCCGACGACCAGCGCCAGATACCATGGGAACTGATAGATATCGTCGTAGCGCACCGTCTTGGGCATGCGGTCCACCGCGAGAAGAACGATGCCGCCGATCAAGAGGGAAATGCAGATCACCAAGGGCGATTCATAGATCACCTGCTGGATGTATTCGCGGAACAGAACGCCGATGATTACCGCAGGAATACAGGCGATGATTACCGCGACCGCAAAGTGCCAGGCATAGGCTTTGCCGGTCAGCGCGTCGCGGATCAGCACGCCCAATTTGGCGAAATAGATGGTCAGAACCGCCAGGATCGCCCCAAGCTGGATCAGCACGATAAAGGTGGCCGGCTGGCTGAGGCCGAAGAAATGACCGGCCAGCAGCAGGTGCCCGGTGGAGCTGACTGGAAGGAATTCGGTAAGCCCTTCGATAATTCCCAGCACCAGCGGCACAAAAAGACCTTGATCGACGTTCATCTGATCCCCTAACTCGTTTTTTCGGATCGCATTGCCACCTGCTCTTAGTCCTGTTCGCAATGGGCGCCAAGGCGGCGGCGATCAACAGCCAGCAGAGCGTCATTTCATGCCAACACTCGTGCATTATCCCCTTGATCCGGCGTCTCGCCTCATTCGGCTGATGTGTGCCGAATATGGCGTGCCCCTGGATGTCGAGGAGGTGCGTCCCTGGTTGCGCGACGAAAATCTGCTGGAGCTCAATCCGGCCGCGACCTTGCCGATCCTGTTCGGCGACGCCGACACGCCGATAGTAGGGATCATGGCCTCGATCCATGCGGTGGAAGATTTTTACACGCCGACTGCCGTGCAGGGCCTGTTCCCCGCCGACCCCTATGTGCGCGCCGAGATGTGGCGGCTGGTCGAATGGGTGCTGATCAAGCTCAATGATGAAGTGACGCGCTATCTGCTCGAGGAAAAGATTGCCAAGCGCGACCAGCGCGGCGCCACCCCGGAGCCGTCGGTGCTGCGCGCGGCCAAGGCCAATCTGGGCGAGCACATGCTCTATTTCAACTGGCTCCTCGCCAGTCGCAACTGGCTGGCGGGTGACGATATGAGCCTCGCCGATTTTGCGCTTGCCGCCCATCTTTCGACGCTGGACTATATGGGTGATATCGACTGGTCAAAGTCGCCGGAGAGCCGGGACTGGTATGCCCGGCTCAAGTCGCGCCCGGCCTTTCGCACCCTGCTCAACGACCGCGTCGTAGCCATGCCGCCGTCCAAGGGCTATGCAGACCTGGATTTCTGATCGTCTGCAATATGTCCCCTACACCGGCTCGTCACCCTCGGGCCTGACCCGAGGGCGTTTGCGATGATGGAAAAGCCTTCCGGCCAAGCCTGAGAATGACGATCTGGGAGTGTGAAGGTTGCGCGTTCCCTTGCTTGATCCGCAAAAACTGATCGCCGAGGTCAGGGCCCGTGCCGAAGCCTTGGGCTTTGACGCCTTCGGCATTGCGCGCGCCGATGCCCGGCCCGATCTGCCGGAGAAACTTGCTCATGCGCTGGCCGAGGGCTGGCACGCCGACATGGAATGGATGGCCGAGACCGAGGAAAGGCGCGGCGACCCGCGTCGACTTTGGGCGGAAGCGCGCTCGGTGATCCTTCTGGGCGTCAATTATGGGCCAGAAACTGACCCGATGGCGCTGCTTGCGGAAAAGAATATCGGCATCATTTCGGCCTATGCCCGCAATCGCGACTATCATGACATCATCAAGGGTCGGCTCAAGGAGCTCGCCGGGCTGATGGCGCGGCGTCTGGGTTCCGATGTCAAAGTGTTCGTCGATACCGCGCCGCTGATGGAAAAGCCTCTCGCAGAGGCCGCGGGGCTGGGCTGGCAGGGCAAGCATTCCGTGCTGGTCAGCCGGCAGTTCGGTTCCTGGCTGTTTCTGGGCGCCATTCTGACCGATGCAGAACTGCCCCCTGACACGCCTGGCGCCGAAAGCTGCGGCTCTTGCACGCGTTGCCTCGATATCTGCCCAACCGATGCCTTTCCCGCTCCCTTCCGGCTGGATGCGCGAAAGTGCCTCGCCTATTATTCGGTCGAGCACAAAGGGCCCATTCCGCGTGAATTTCGTGTGGCCATGGGCAATCGTGTTTATGGTTGCGATGATTGTCTGGCCGTATGCCCATGGAACAAATTTGCCAGCGTCAGCCGCGAAGCCAAATTGCGCAGCCGGGCCGAATTCGAACGACCAGCACTTGCCGATCTGGTGCTGCTGGACGATGCCGGCTTTCGCGAGCTGTTTTCGGGCTCGCCGGTCAAGCGCATCGGTCACGCCCGGTTCCTGCGCAATGTGCTGATCTGCCTCGGCAATTCGGACAATGCCGCGCATTTGCCTGCCATTCTCACGCGGATGGACGATGCTTCGCCCCTGGTACGGGGTGCCGCGATCTGGGCACTGCGCCGGCTCGACCCGCAAGGGGCCGATGCGGTAAGGCAGGAGCGGTTGGCGCAGGAAAGCGACGCCGACGTGCGCGAAGAATGGAACGGAGCGGTGTGATGGCGACCTTGTTTTTCGGCCTTGGTTTTTCCTCGCAGGCCAGCGCCAGAGCCATGCGCGCTTCTGGCGGTTTCGCGCCGATCTACGGCACGGTGCGGACACCGGAAAAAGCCATAGCGCTGACCGGGGAAGGGGTCACCGGGCTGGTGTTCGATGGCACCCAGGCCTCGCGTGAGGTGAGTGAGGTATTGCGGGGCGGCACGGTTGGTCATGTGGTGCTCTCCATCGCGCCCGATGCCGATGGCGATCCCGTGTTGCGCGAGCATCGCGCCGATCTCGATGCGGATAGCGCGCTGGAATGGCTCTGCTATTATTCGACGGTCGGGGTCTATGGCGATTTTGGCGGCGCGTGGATCGACGAGAGTGCTGAACTGGTGCCGCGCAATATGCGCTCGGATTATCGTGTCGTGGCCGAGCAGCAGTGGCGTGACTATGCCGCCGAACGCGGTGTGCCGCTTTGCATCCTGCGTTTGGCAGGGATTTACGGACCGGGGCGCTCGAGCTTCGACAAGCTTCGAGACCGAACGGCGCGGCGGATCATCAAGCCGGGACAGGTGTTCAACCGCATCCATGTCGAGGATATCGCCCGCGTCACCATGCTGGCAGCGCAGAAGCACCTCGCTGGAACTTTCAACATGGCCGATGACGAACCGGCGCCGCCCCAGGACGTAATCGCCTATGCTGCCGACTTGATCGGGATGGATGTGCCGCCCGACCTGCCCTTCGAGACGGCGGAGATGACGCCGATGCAGAAGAGCTTTTACCGCGACAATAAGCGGGTTTCCAACCGCGCCATCAAGACGGCCCTGGGCATTGAAATGCTCTATCCCAACTATCGCGCCGGCCTTGCCCAGATACTGGAGAGTGAACAATGAGCCTCACGCCCGCCAAATCAGCACCCCAGCGCGTCGTGCTGGATGGTCGCTATGTGCGGCTGGAACCCATCGAGGATCGGCACGCCGCCGATCTTTATGCCGTCTCGAGCCTGCCGGGTGGGCCGGAGCGCTATCGCTGGCTTTTTAGCGACGCCCCGGCATCCCTGGCCGAGATGAAGGCGCGGATCGAACAGGTCAATGCCGGGGCGGACCGGTTCGTGGCCATCATCGACAAGTCCAGCGGCAAGGCTGTGGGCCAGCAGGCCTGGATGCGTATTCGTCCCGAACATGGCTCGATCGAAATCGGCGGGGTCTATTGGGGCCTGCCAATGTCACGCACCCGCATGGCCACCGAAGCGCTGTATCTGTTTGCGCGTCACGCCTTCGATGATCTCGGCTATCGCCGGTTCGAGTGGAAATGCAATGTCCGCAACGAACCGTCCAAGGCGGCGGCGACGCGTTTCGGCTTCGTGTTCGAGGGCATTTTCCGCCAGGATATGATCCTCAAGGGCGAGAGCCGCGACACGGCATGGTTCTCCATCCTGGATGGCGAATGGCCCGCACTGCGCGCCGAATATGAGCGCTGGCTATCGCCAGAGAATTTTGACGCAGCGGGGCAGCAGAAGACCAAGCTGGCGATAAGGCAATAGGCCGCTATTGCGCTGCTAAACCAGCTCCAGGACCGCTTTGCGCAACACTGCAAGGTCTTCCTCGCGGCTCAGACGGTGGTCGCCATCTGGGATGCGGGTGAGTGTGGCAGGATCGTGCAGCAGATGGGTCAGGAGCTTTTCGGCATGGGCAGGCGGAACGTCCGGGTCCTTGCCGCCCTGCAGGATGTGGATGGGACAGCCGGTTTCGATGACGCTGCCGAAAAGGCTGTGGTTGGCGCCATCGGCGATCAGTCCGGCGGTGTAGCGATAGGGGCCGTCGCCATAGGCACTTTCTCGGTCAAAATAGCCCACTTGCTCGAAATCGGCCTGCTGCTTTGCGGACATGCGGGCAGGGATCAGGGTCGATGTGGCGTCAACGGCCGGGGCGATCAGCACCAGGCCCTTGAGTGGGGTGCCGCGCGCCAATTGCCGGCGGGCGAGGAGTAGCGCGATCCAGCCGCCCATGGATGAACCGCAGACGATCTGCGGGCCCGCAGTCGTTGCGAACACGGCCTCTGCTTCTTCCAGCCAGCGGCTGATGGTGCCGTCATCGAAGGCGCCGCCCGACGCCCCATGGCCGGAATAGTCGAAGCGGGTGACGGCAAGACCCCGTTCCGCCCCCAGAGCATCGAGCGCCTTGGCCTTGGCGCCACCCATGACCGAGCGGAAGCCATTGAGCCAGAAGAGGCCAGGCGTCGCGCCCAGGCGTTGTTCTACGGCAATGCTGCGCGCCGCCAGTCCACTGCCCAATTCTATGGAAAATCGCTTGATGGAACTCATGAGGAGCGCGTGACATTTCCCTTGCGAAGCAAGACAGGGTATAAGGGGCGCAAGACCTCAGAAAATCGCTGATTGCGCCAGTTGACTTCTGCTGCCGCTACCACGATTTTAAGGCCGATTTCACCCCCTGGCACAATAGCATAAGGAAAGCTTGCCATTCGCCGTCCCATGAGACCCGTGGCGCCCCAGAAAGATGGGCCGCTTGCCAACGAGGATATTACCAGCCCCGACGTTCAGCTGATCGATGCTGAAGGGGAAAACCGGGGCATCGTACGCACCCGCGAGGCGCTGGCCGAAGCGCAGGAACAAGGTCTTGATCTTGTCCTGATCGCCGCCAATTCCAATCCGCCCGTGGCCAAGATGCTCGATCTTGGGCGTTACAAATATGCGGCGCAGAAGAAGGCCGCCGAAGCGCGCAAGAAGCAGAAGGTGATCGAGGTCAAGGAAGTTCAGCTCCGGCCGAACATCGATGACCATGACTACCAGACCAAAATGAAGGCCGTGCAGCGTTTTCTGGACGAAGGCGACCGCGTCAAGGTCACCATGCGTTTCCGTGGCCGCGAAATGGCCCACCAGGATTTGGGCATGCAGCTTCTGATCAAGGTCAAGGAGCAGACCGAGGCCATTGCCAAGGTCGAGAGCCAGCCGCGCTCCGAAGGCCGCCAGATGGTGATGGTGCTGGCGCCCAAGTGAGCCGCCAGGCATTCAGATTTTGAAAAAGCGGGTCTGCGGGCCCGCTTTTTTATTGGTTGTTTCCGGGTTGGTGTCTCAGCGCCGTTCCTCTATTGTTCTCGCATCTGCAAGGGGAATCAATCGTGGCAAAGCCTGCGCCTGTTTTGTCGAAAGCTGCGGCCCGTGCGCTCTGGTTGCGTGCGCAAAGGCTGGACGAGGCTGCGCCCTTCGGTGCGGGTCCGCAGGCAACGCTTAAGGCCATCGCGCATCTGGGCTATGTGCAGATCGACACCATCAACGTCATCGAACGGTGTCACCACCATATCCTGTTTTCCCGCATTCCCGACTATGCGCGCGCCGATCTGGGCCAGCTGCAATCGGCGGAAAAGTCGATCTTCGAATATTGGACGCATGCGCTGAGCTACGTGCCGGTCGAGGATTTGCCGTTCTTCGTGCCGGCGATGAAGGCCTATCGCACCAATCCGAGCGCCTGGTTCGGTTCGGTGACCAAGACGGAGGTTGCGGCGATGAAGAAGCGCCTGCGCGAGCAGGGGCCGCTTTCCATCCGCGATATCGACGATGACGAGCTGGTCGACAAGACCCATCTCTGGGCCAGCCGCAAACCCTCCAAGCGCGTGCTGCAACTGATGTTCTATCAGGGTCTGGTGGCGATCTCGGGGCGCGACGGCATGCTCAAGACCTATGACCTGGTGGAGCGGCATTTCGGCTGGGAGACGAGCCCCAAGGCGGCCACCGAGCGGCAGGTGACAAACTATCTGCTCGATCGGGCGCTGCGCAGTCAGGGCGTCGTCAGTCTTGATTCCATCTGTCATCTCAATGCCCGCGCCAAGACGGCAGTGCGCGAAGTCATCGAGGCCCGGGTGAAGCGGCGGCAATTGGTGGCGGTGTCGCTGGACGGTGTCGAGACCGTGTCGCACTGGACCACGCCAGCGGCGCTCGAGGCGCCGCCGCTGCAGGCGAGCGGGCGCGTGCACATCCTCTCGCCCTTCGATCCGCTTATTATCCAGCGCAAGCGTCTCAAGCAGTTCTTCGATTACGACCACATCTTCGAGGCCTATGTGCCGGCGGCCAAGCGCCGCTATGGCTATTTCGCCCTGCCGGTCGTCGTCGATGATCGCGTCGTTGCTGCAATCGATCTCAAGACCGATCGGCAGGCGGGCAAGGTGCTGGTGCAGAAATGGAGCTGGCTCGAAGAGGTCGGGCAGGAGACCAGGATTGCCATCGATAGCGAACTTAACCGCTTCGAGCGCTTTCAACTGGACGCCTGAGGCGCGGGGCGGCTTTCCTTTGCGCGGCGGCGCGCGCTACAACCTCGGGGCGACGTGGGGATTGCAATGGCGACTTATACTGATATTGCGCGGCGGGTTTACAACCATACCTTCAAGCTCGACCCGATCGTGCGGAGCCTGCTCGACACCGATTTTTACAAACTGTTGATGCTGCAGATGATCTGGGGGCTCTATCCCAAGGTCGAAGCGACGTTCAGCCTGATCAATCGCACCAGATCTGTGCGACTGGCCGAAGAGATCGATATCGACGAATTGCGGGCCCAGCTCGACCATTGTCGCAGCCTGCGCTTTTCGAAGAAGGAAATGATCTGGCTGGCCGGCAACACCTTCTACGGCTCCAAGCAGATCTTCCAGCCCGGCTTCCTGCGCTGGCTGGAGAATTTCCAACTGCCCGAATACCGGCTGGAAAAGCGCGATGGCCAGTTCATCCTCGAATTCCCCGGGCTCTGGGTGGAAACGACGATGTGGGAAATTCCGGCACTGGCGATCATCAACGAGTTGCGTTCGCGCGCGGCGCTCAAGCACTACGGTCCCTTCGCGCTCGACGTGCTCTATGCGCGCGCCAAGGCCAAGATGTGGGAGAAGGTGGAAAGGCTGCAAAAGCTGCCTGACCTCAAGATTTCCGATTTCGGAACACGGCGGCGGCATTCCTTCCTCTGGCAACGCTGGTGCGTCGAGGCTCTGAAGGAAGGGATCGGCGAGAACTTCACCGGCACGTCCAATGTCAAGCTGGCCATGGATACCGATCTGGAGGCCTTGGGCACTAATGCCCATGAGCTGCCGATGGTGTTGGCGGCGCTGGCGCGGTCAGACGAGGAGCTGCGCGAAGCGCCCTACCGCGTATTGCAGGACTGGAAGAGCTATTATGGTGGCAATCTCCTGATCGTGCTGCCCGACGCCTTCGGCACGGATGCCTTCCTGCGCGACGCGCCGGACTGGGTCGCCGACTGGACCGGCTTCCGTCCGGACAGCGCGCCGGCCATCGAGGGCGGCGAAAAGATCATCGATTTCTGGCGGGCGCGCGGTCGCGATCCGCAGGAGAAGCTGCTGATCTTTTCAGATGGGCTCGACGTCGACATGATCGAGGAAGCCTATCTGCATTTCGACGGCAAGGTGCGGATGAGTTTCGGGTGGGGCACCAATCTGACCAATGATTTCGAGGATTGTGCGCCTGGCCCCAATCCGGGCCTCAAGCCGATTTCCATTGTCGCCAAGGTCAGTGAGGCCAATGGTCGCCCGGCGGTAAAGCTCTCGGACAATCCAGCGAAGGCCACCGGCGACACGTCCGAAATCGAGCGCTATATCAGGGTGTTCGGCGACAATGGACGGGTGGAGCACGCCGTCCGGGTGTAGAGTGTTCTGCCGGCCGCGACAGGGCGTTGCGCCCTGCTTTTTTCAGGTGAAGCCGGCAGACTTTTTGCGTCTCGTCGCACCCAAGATCGTGGAAAGTCTGATTGGCGCCTCATTTCGCCCGCCTTGCCGGCTCAAACGGGCGGGCTGATTTGTCTTTTGTTTTCGCCTGTGGAGAACCCTCTGGCGGTGTCGCGGGTTAACGACCCGTGAACTTCCGCGGACCACTGTGTCCATTGGGGGCTCCACTGGAGCCAAGTATGCCTATTGAACTCATCGATATTGCCGTGGCTGAACGCCATGCCCACCCCAGCCTCTCGGACCGGATCACTGGAAAAGTCAGGGCGGTGCTGAGCGAAACCATAGGCGGCCGCGACCAGCAGCATGAAATACTCGTCCCGGTGTGGACCGACCGCAATGCAGCAATGACCGATGAGGATGTCGACCTGGCGCTATTGGTCAAGGCTGCCGATATCGTTGGGCGACTGAAGCAGCGGCTGGCGCCACCTCAAGACGAGGCCTGAGCCTTGCCTATTGGCCCTGGCGGGCCAGTTCTTCGAAATAGCGCCGTTGGGTGTCCGAAAGGCCGGCGGTGCGGCGGGCCATCTCTGGGGACGTCGTCTGCGCCACCGGGGCGTGGTAGCGATAGGCCGGAGCGGAGGCGAAATGGGCCGCGCGTTCTTCGAGGCGCCGGGCCGCGCGTTGACGTTCGTCGCGGAAGAACCAGACCGTGACCGAGATCACCAACGCCCAGATGATGACGAGCTGAAAAGTCATGTTGCGCTCCATTGCGATGGAGCCACACATAGATAATGAACCGTTAACGGCAAAGCGAAGTCGCCTGTTAGGCTTAACCGCTAAACTTGCTCCGATTGTGCCGTCGGCGCGGGCAGGGTGCCGGTGCGGTTGAGGGCGACAAGCATGGCGCGCACCTGCTGTTCCGCCGCCTTGGTCACGGCCTTGCGGTCGCTGCCGGCGGTAAGCGGCATCGGCGTGCCGAAGGCAACGGTGACGTCCTTGACCGGGCCCCCCAGGATTTCGCTGATATTCTGCCCGACCGATTTCGACTTGATCCAGGCGATCAGCGAACGCTCATTGCGGCTGACTGGCAGGCCCTGCAGCCTGGTATAGGCAATGGTGAGCGGCTGGATCAGCACATCGGTGGCACCGGCCTCGATCATGGCGTGCTGAGCAGCGCCGACCAGCGCCGAGCGGAATGGCAGGACGTGGGTGCCGATATCGGACTGCCCCTCGGCAAACAGCAGCACCGCATTGCCGCTGGCCATATGCGCACCCATGGCCTGGGCGGTACGCCCGGCATCGGTGCGGCGCGTGCGATCGACATATATGGTCTTTTGCAGATTGGCCATCAGGCCGACAAAGGGCCAGTCGCCGACTTCGCGCTTGGCCACGAAAGTGACATCGGCCACCGAGCCGATGGCCACGATGTCGGTCCAGGAGATGTGGTTGGAGACCAGCAGCGTGGGGCGCCCGGTTGAGGGTTCGCCGAGGAGCGTCACACGCAGGCCGAGGAACTTGCAGCCCAGCTTATGAAAGAGGCGCGGCAATATCGGCCAGAAAGGGAGCCGCAGCGCCACGATCAATGCCTGAAGCGGGATTACCACGATCAGGAACGGCACGAGGACGAAGATGAAAAACAGCGAGCGGAACAGCATTCTCAGTCGGCCTTGGGACCCGACGGTTCGGTGAGGGGTACGGCATAAAGTTCGAGGCGATGGTCGATCAGCCGGTAGCCCAGGCGCTTGGCAATCAGCTCCTGGATGGCCTCGATCTCCTCATTGCGGAACTCGATGACCTTACCGGTGCGAATGTCTATCAGGTGGTCGTGATGTTCGTCGGGGATCAGTTCGAACCGCGCGCGACCATCCTTGAAATCGTGCTTGGTGATCAGCCCTGCCTCTTCGAAGAGGTTGACCGTGCGATAGACGGTCGACAGCGAAATGCGCGCATCGATGCTGGAAGCACGTCGATAGAGTTCTTCGACGTCGGGGTGATCGGAGCTGTCCTCGATCACCCGGGCAATGACGCGGCGCTGATCGGTCATGCGCATGCCGCGCTGCACGCAGGCCTCTTCGAGCGTCGGTTCGGAAGGGTTCCGGCTCAAGCCATCGCTCCTTGTCTGAGGATTTGTCTTGGGGTTACCCAAGATCGCGCGCCATGACAAGCGCAGTGGCTGCAGACCCGTCAGGACGGGGATAATAGCCCTTGCGTGTTGAAATGCGCACAAAGCCAAGTTTTTCGTAGAGTCGGATGGCTGCCATGTTCTGTTCGTCGACCTCGAGGAACATGCGCCGGGCCGGTGACAGCATGAGATCGGCGAACACGGCCTGCATCAACGCTCGCCCCAGGCCCTTGCCGCGCCATTTGGGATCAACGGCGATGCTCAAGAGCTCGGATTCATCGAGAACGGTGCGGATAACAGCAAAGCCGGCCATACGCCGTTTGGCATCGCAGGCGATGTAGATGGGCGTCGCCTTGTCGTCGAGAAAGCGGGTGAACTCCTCGGAGGGCCAGCCGCGGAAGAAGCTCTGGGCATGGATGCGTGCCAGGTCCTTGGCATCTTGGGATTCCCCCGGTTCGATATGCAGGCCCGCCGGTGCCATCCAGAGCTTGATCATGGCTGGCGCCTCGGAATGCGCGAGGCGTCCTGCGGCTTGGCATCGGCATCGCGCACATAGGCGGCGTGGGGTGGATAGTCGGCCGGGTCGGCTGTGGCCGCAAAGCGGGCCATGGCGCCGATATCGACAAAGGGGGACTCGATGAGCGTCGAGTCGGGGACAATGGCGGCGCGCGCCTCGGCCATGGGCAGCAGGCGCGGGCCCTCGGCGCGTCGGCCCGGGGCCGGGAAGGCTTCGAAATAGGCTTCGTCGCGGCGGGCATCGAGCAGCACCGTCACCGGGCCCGAGGAGGCCCCGAGCGAGAGTGCAAGCAGGCTGGGTATGCCAAGTACCGGAATGGCGCGGGCCAGGCCCAGGCCGCGGGCTGCCGAGAGCCCGATGCGCAGGCCGGTGAACGAGCCCGGCCCGGTGGTGGTGGCGATGCGTTGCAGTTGCGCATAAATGACGCCGTTGCGCGTGAGAAGCGTGTCGACGCGCGCGAACAATAGCTCGGCATGACCTTTGGCGATGTCCTCGACCAGCGTATCAACCCGGCCGTCGCAGCGCAGCAAGGCCAGTTGCAGGCGCGGCGCGGCCGTGTCGATGGCAAGGGTCAGCGGCTGCGGCACGACATCATCACTCAAGGCGCAAACTCCCTGGCCCTGCGGCGACTGGCCTTTGCGTGAGGCCGGGGCTTGAGGGCCGGCGGGCCCATCACGAGCCCTGCGATATTGTCCAGCACTCCTAGCCCTGCACCGGGCCCAAGTCCACCGCCTTGACGCCTCATCCGCGCGCGACCACCTTGCGGCATGACCTCTGATTCGCTCCCCATCCGCGCATGACCTGGCTGGCCAATTTCACCATGCTTAGCCAAGGCTGGCGCCGCTTTGTGCTCCTGTTCGTCGCGGGGGCGGTCGCCGGGCTTTCGGTTCCCCCCTTCTTCATTCTGCCAGCCTTGTTCATCGCCATGCCGATCTGGGTCTGGGCGCTTGACGGCGCTGAACGGCGGCGCGGGTGGCGGCGCTTGTTCGGGCCGGCATTCACCATCGGCTTTGCCTTCGGCTGGGGGTATTTCCTCGTGGCTTTCCACTGGTTGGGGGCGGCTTTTTTCGTCGATGGCGGCTGGGTCCTGGCAGCCATGCCGCCGGCCATCGCCGCGCTGGCCGCGATGATCGCGCTGTTCTGGGGCCTCGCCTCGGCACTGGCGCATCTGACCTGGAGCCATGGCGCGGCGCGCATCTTTGCCTTGACCGGCTGGCTCACCGTTGCCGAGTTTGCGCGCGGGCATGTCTTGACCGGCTTCCCCTTCGATCTTCTGGGCTATTCGCTCACCGGCACCGACGAAATGATGCAGCTGGCGTCGGTGATCGGTGTCTATGGCCTGACATTCCTGGCGCCTCTCCTCGCCATGACGCCTGCTTTGGTGTGGCCCGCCGATGACAGGCCGCTAAGCCGGCGGTTGGCGCCGTTCTTCCTGGCGCTGGCGGTGATTGCGGCACAACTTGGCTATGGCTGGAACCGGTTGGCGGGAATCACCGCGACGGAGCGGCAGGACATAACGTTGCGGCTGGTGCAGCCGCTGGTCTATGAGCATGCAGATTTCGGCAATGTCGATGCGGCAGCGCTGATCGACCGACTGCTGATGCTGTCGGATATGCGCATGAACCCGAACGACCAGGGTTTGGCCGATATCACGCATCTGGTGTGGCCGGAATCGAGCGTGCCGTTCTTCCTCTCCACCTATCCGGACGCCTTGGCGCGCATTGCCCGCATGCTGCCCGAACAGACCGTGCTGCTCGCCGGCGTGCCGCGCCAACCCTATAGTCTTGAGGTCGGCACCAAGCGCGAGCCGCCCTATAATGCTGTGATCGCCGTCAACACCGATGGCGAGGTGATTGCCAGCTATGACAAGGCGCATCTGGTGCCGTTCGGCGAATTCTTGCCCTTTGCCGACCTGCTCAAGCAGATCGGTATTACCCAGTTCGTGCCGGGGGCCGACGGGTGGTCGCATGGCGATGCCAAGCGGCGGTTGATGAGCGTGCCCAATACCCCGGCGATGCTGGTCCTGATCTGCTACGAGATCATCTTTTCAGGCGATCTCGGCGATGTGCAGGGCGCACAATTCCTGCTCAATGTCACCAATGACGCCTGGTTCGATGGTTCGATCGGGCCGGCTCAACATGCCCACCACGCGCGGTTGCGGGCGGTGGAAGAGGGGATGAGCCTGTTGCGGGCGGCGAATACCGGGCTGACTTTTGCCACTGATCCGCTGGGGCGGATCACCGCCGAGCTGGTGCCGGGGCAGATGGGGGCGCTCGATGTGCGGCCGCACCAGAAGCTGGCGACCACGGTGTTCGCGCAAGTGCGCCACTGGCCATTGCTGATCGCGGTGCTGGCATCGCTGCTGATCGGGTTTGTCGGTGCGCGGCTGGGGCGGCGGCGCCTACCGCAATAGGCCGCCGAGCCGCTGCGGGGCCAAAAACAAGAAAGCCGCGCAAGCCATTGAGGCTGCGCGGCTTTCTTGCAAAATTGGTGCCCAGAAAAGGACTCGAACCTTCACGCCTTGCGGCACACGGACCTGAACCGTGCGCGTCTACCAATTCCGCCATCTGGGCGACGGCCGTGTAACTAGGGGGCCATAGCCGCAATGTCAATGCGGATTTGCGGGTCTTGTGAAAATCCTTGTGCGATGACCAATTGACCTGTGGGTAAGTGGTCTGATGCCACCAAATATCGCCTCCAGTCCGGCGCACAATCCGCAGAGATGACCGCGTTATGAACGAAAGATGAATGCGTGTCCGATGAGGACGCGCGCGACATAAGTGAAGCCCCTTCCGGCAAGGCTCGACAGCGGCGCGGCCAGTGCGCTAGAAGCGGGCGATATCGACCGCATGACCTGGAGCCCACCATGGATCGTCTCGCCCCCAAGCTGGTTACCATCTTCGGTGGTTCGGGATTTGTCGGCACGCAATTGGTGCAGCTGCTGGCGCGCCAGGGCCATCGCGTCAGGGTGGCGGTGCGCCGTCCGGATCTGGCCGGTGACGTGCGCATGTTCGGCAGCGTCGGCCAGGTGCTGCCCATCCAGGCCAATCTGCGCAACGAGGCCTCGATCCAGCGCGCCGTTGTCGGTTCCGACATCGTCATCAATCTGGTCGGCATCGGTCATGAAAGCGGCAAGCAGCGGTTCGAAGCCGTGCATGTCGAGGGCGCAGGTGCCGTTGCACGTGCCGCCAAGGCCACCGGCGCGACCAGAATGGTGCATCTATCGGCGCTCGGCGTCGACAAGGCGGCTGAAGTCAGCGCCTATGCCAAGAGCAAGCTCGATGGCGAAGCTGCCGTGCTGGCAGCCTTTGCGGATGCGATCATCCTGCGTCCCAGCCTGATCTTCGGGCAGGACGACGGCTACACCAATCTCATGGGCGGACTGTCCCGCGTGTTGCCGTTCATGCCCCTGATCGGCGGCGATACACTGCTGCAGCCCATCTATGTCGGTGACGTGGCCGAAGCTTTGGCCAAGGCCGCCGAAGGTGCGGTCAAGGGTGGACGCGTCTACGAGCTGGGTGGTCCCGATGTCGAAACGCACAAGGCGTTGATGCAGCGCGTGCTGCGCGAATCCGGCCGCAATCGCCCGCTGGTCCCAGTCCCCGCCGGGCTCGCCAAGCTCGGTGCCGGACTGCTTGGCGTCCTGCCGTTCAAGCCGCTTGTCACCGCCGACCAGATCGAATTGCTCGGGGTCGACAATGTCGTCTCCGAAGCGGCGATCAAGGACAAGCGCGGGATCGAGGCCTTCGGCATTGCGCCCAAGAGCATGGACACGGTCCTGCCCACCTATATGTGGCGCTTCCGCCGCAATGGCCAGTTCGACCGCGATGCCGAGAACGGCACGGGCCTGACGGCTTAAGGGCCGGCTGTGGCGCATTTGCGCCGCTGGTGAAGTGGCATCATTTCCAACCGAGCCGCTCGGCTCGTTGGAAATGAGGTCCATCGTCCCTAGGCTTGAGGGCGCTGCATACCCCCACCCAACCTCCCCCTGAAGGAGGGGGAGGGGCCGCATCGCGTTTGCGGTGCGATGCTGCCAAAGGCAATGGCCGCCTCCTCTGGCCCAAAAGACTCCAGTGCTGCGTGGTGGCTCGCCGACACGCCCTGGCGTCGAGCCCGAGGGCGACAGGGTGCTTGTTGCCAGCGCAGTTGAAATGATCTGCAAGAACGCGAACGGGCTTACCGTTTGAGGTCGTCGAGGGTCTGGCGCAGGTGCTGGCCGGGGGTCAGCACGACGGTGCTGCGGGGGGAGATGGTGTGTTCTTTGCCGGTGCGCGGGTTGCGGCCAATGCGTTCGGCGCGGGCGCGGACCTGAAGCGAGCCAAAGCCGGTAAGCTTGACCGTTTCACCCTGCATCAGCGTCTCGCCAATGATCTCGAACATTCGGTCGGTCAGCCGTGTTGCCTCGGCCTTCGACAGGCCCGCCCTCTGGGCTACCGACTCGCTCAAATCGGCGCGCGTGATCGTCTTGCTCACCTGGTCACCTCTCCCCAGATAAGTTCATATTGTGAACTTATTACGCTGTCCAGTGTGCCGTGTGCCGCTTTGCGCGGTGAAAAACATGATTGGGCGCTTCAGGATTAATTGACATTTTTTAGAATGGTTATAAGTTACGAGGGCAACAAGACGAAAACGCGGATGCCGCGTAGCCCTCTGCAACAGGATATTGCCTCGTGAGACTGACCCGCCAATCCAACTATGCCATCCGCACGCTGGTCTATTGCGCCGTGAACGAGCCGGGCCTGAGCCGTGTCGCCGAAATCGCGCGGGCTTATGGCATCTCCGAATTGTTCCTGTTCAAGCTGATCAAGCCGCTGGTGGAAAACGGGCTCCTGCAGACCGTGCGCGGACGTCATGGCGGCATCAAGCTGGGCAAGCCGGCCGAGCAGATCACGCTGCTGGAAACGGTGCGTCTGACCGAAGAGAACTTCGCTTTGGCCGAGTGCTTCGAAGATGGGGCCGACTGCCCGCTGATCGGGGAATGCGATCTCAATAGTGCACTGCGTGAGGCGCTGGGCGCCTTCTTCGAAGTGTTGAGCCGCCATACCATTGCCGACCTGGCCAAGAAGAAGCGCTCGATCCGCGAGCGGCTGGGCATCACCACGGCAGAGGCGGTCAGCGAGAGCGTGGCGGCGATTTCCGCAGCCTGATCGAAAATCTGACAACAAAACTCAAATATGAGTTTGACAATCAAGTTTAGTCATGGTTGATAGGGGTCATGGCGCTTCCGACCCCTTGGGGCCTGTGGGTCGGACGCTGTAACGACGGGGCTTGCTGCTGCCGTCTCCCCGGGCCGGCCAGGATCCTCAACGTCCTGTCCGGCCTTTTTCTTTTATCGGCCTGCCGATTGATCCGCGGGGGCCGCTATGCTCTATCGCGGCGGACAGGTTTTCTCCCGGATTGTGCATGGCCGCGCCCCCGCTTCTTTCGCTCCAGAATATCCAGCTGACTTTTGGCGGCACGCAATTGCTCGAGGCGGCGGAACTGATCGTCTCGCCGGGGCAACGGATTGCCCTGGTCGGGCGCAACGGTTCGGGCAAGTCGACACTGCTCAAGATCGCCGCCGGGCTGATCCAGCACGATGCCGGGGTGCGCTTCGCCGAGCCAAGCGCCACGATCCGCTATCTGCCGCAAGAGCCCGACCTCACCGGCCATGCCACGACGCTGGCCTATGTGGAAGCTGGGCTGGCGCCGGGCGACGATCCCTATCGCGCGCAATATCTGCTCGAGGCGCTGGGGCTGACAGGCACGGAAGACCCCAAGACGCTCTCGGGCGGCGAGGGGCGTCGCGCTGCACTGGCGCGGGTTCTGGCGCCGCAGCCGGACGTGCTGCTGCTCGATGAGCCCACCAACCATCTCGACCTGCCGGTGATCGAGTGGCTGCAGGATGAACTCAGCCAGATCCGCTCGGCGCTGGTGCTGATCAGCCATGATCGGCGGTTCCTCGCCGACCTCACCCGCTCGACCGTCTGGCTCGACCGCGGCGTGACCCGCCGTATCGAGAAGGGTTTTTCTGCATTTGAAGGCTGGCGTGACGAGGTGTTGGAGCAGGAAGAAAAAGACCGCCACAAGCTCGACCGCCAGATCGTGCGCGAAGAGCATTGGCTGCGCTATGGCGTGACCGCAAGGCGCAAGCGCAATGTGGGGCGCCTGGAACGGCTGGCGGGGTTGAGACAGGACCGGCGCGAACAACGCCGCGCCACCGGCAATGTCACCATGGCGGTAAGCGAGGGCCGCACCTCCGGCGCTTTGGTGGCCGAGGCCGAGAACGTTTCGAAAAGCTTTGGCGGCCGGGCCATCGTCAAGGAATTTTCCACCCGCGTGTTGCGCGGCGACCGGGTGGGGATTGTCGGGCCGAACGGGGCCGGCAAGACGACGTTGATCAAGATGCTGACCGGGCTGTTGGAACCCGATAGCGGCAGCATCAAACTGGGCTCGGCGCTGGAACTGGCCATGCTCGACCAGGGGCGGGCGCGGCTCGACCCGGAGACGCGGTTGCGCGATGCGCTGACCGGCGGGGGCAGCGATACGCTCAAGATCAACGGCGAATCCAAGCATGTCGTCGGCTATATGAAGGACTTCCTGTTCACCCCCGAACAGGCCAATACCCCGATCGGCAAGCTCTCGGGTGGCGAGCGGGCCCGCGTGGCCCTGGCGCGGGCTTTGGCTTTGCCCAGCAATTTCCTCGTGCTCGACGAGCCGACCAACGATCTCGACCTCGAAACGCTCGATCTGCTCGAGGAAATGGTGTCCGATTATGCCGGCACCGTGGTGGTGGTGAGCCATGACCGCGATTTTCTCGATCGGGTGGCGACCTCGGTAATCATGGCGGAAGGCGATGGCCGCTGGACCGAATATGCCGGCGGCTATTCCGACATGGTAGCGCAGCGCGGCGCCGGGGTTTCGGCCCGCGTGGTCGAAAAAGCGCCAAAGGCGGAAAAACCCAAGGCCGACGCGCCGGCGCCGCAGGCCAGCGCCAAGCGCAAGCTGAGCTTCAAGGAAAAGCACGCGCTCGAGACCCTGCCCAAGGACATCGACAAGCTGGACGCCGAAATCCGCAGCCTCAATGCGGCGCTGTCCGATGCCAATTTCTACACCAAGGACCCCAATGGCTTTGCGGCCAAGTCCAAGGCGCTGGAGGCAGCCGAAGCCAAAAAGGCGGGGGCGGAGGAACAATGGCTGGAACTGGAAATGCTGCGCGAGGAACTGGAGGGCTGAGGGGCAGCCTCTCCAGCCGTTCACTCGCGCCAGCCGATCCTGGGTGCAGCTACATAGGTAAGATCGTCGGTGGCGCCGGAAATGCGGCGCAAGAGGATCGAGCCGAGATGGAAGCCGGCATCGACGAAATCCTCGTGCACGGTTTCGGCGCTGGGCTGGAAGGCATCGAACATGGGTGAGCTCTGCTTGGTCACCACATGCACGTCCTGGCCCACGGTCTTGCCGGCGTCGTTGAGGGCGCCGAGTACGGCCAGAGCCGAAACTTCCGACACACAGATCCAGCCATCGGGGCCGTCCGGCCGGCGGGCGCGTTTGCCCACATAATTGCGCAGCGCATCCGAGGGGCTGAAGCTGTTGACGTCGGTCGAGAACTCATAGGCGATGCCCGCCTCGTTGGCGGCGCGGATCACGCCGGCCCGCAGATGCTCGGCATAGGTGAGGGCGCTTTCGGGCAGCACGATACTGACCTTCTTGCAGCCTTTCTGCGCCAGACGCCTGGTTGCGGCATAGGCATAGGCCTCGTTGTCGAAGTCCACCGAGGGGTGCGGCTCGCTGTACTGGCTGCGGCCGTGGCTGACAAAGGGAAAATCATTGTCGATGAGGAAGCGGATGCGCTCGTCGAAACTCTCGGTCTTGGAGAAGATGACGCCATCGGCCATGCGATTGCGCACGATGTGGCGGATCGGCTCCATCGGCGACACGCCCCGGAACAGCGGGGTAATCACCAGGTGATAGGGCGTGTTGCGCAGGGCCTCGGTGATGCCCGCCATCAGCGAGGAGCCGAAGCCGTAGATCTGCTCGTCCGGCTCGAGCACCAGCGAAATGACATTGGTGCGGCCGGTCTTGAGGCGCAGCGCGGCGCGATCGGGCAGGTAGCCGATCTCGGCGGCGATCTTCTGCACGCGGTCACGGGTTTCCTGGGCCAGTTCCGGCGCATTGTTGAGCGCGCGGGAAATGGTGGTAACCGCCAGCCCCGTCATTTGCGCTATCGTTTTGAGGGTCGGCTTGCCGGAGGGCTTTGCCCCCCTCTTGCCCCGCACGACGGGAGGCAATTCGTCTTCAGACACCTGACAGTCCCCTTGCTCCCGAGGACGGGAGACAGATCCAAGACAATCAAAAGACCAGATTGTGGGGGCCAGTTCAAGGTGACGCGTGAGATTATAATCTGATCTAAAAACTCATATTATCTGCCATAGGCCGAAAGTCGAGCAGGGTTTTTCGTCTTTTTGGCCATTTACGCATGATGGGGCACTGGAAAAATCTCCGAGCCGGCCCTATCTTGCCCTTGCTGCGCCGCAAAGGCGTGGTGAAACGAACCAGTCCAACACTCGCTCAGGAGAGGAATGACGATGACGACATCGACACACTTCAATTTCCAAGCCCTGTGTTTGACCCTCGTAACCCGACAGCATGGCGCCAAACGCTGGCAAGGGACTTGCTTCTGCAAACGAATGTGACCCGCCGTCACACCACCGTCTCACAGAATCAATAAACCCTGCAGCGACCGAGGCCGGAGCCAAGGCAGATGCCTTGAGTTCATGGCGCGCGGATTCGGTGCGGAAGTGGAGCTTCCACCATGCAAGAACCAAGTTTGAAGACGGCCGAAAAGATCCGGCCAACCGTTATCGAAGTCGGCGGCGAGCCCCTGGGTGTCGTCGTGCCGGATGCCGAAGGCTACCGCTTCCTGGCGGTGAAGCTGCCGGCCTTTCCGATCGACGGACAGCATTTCCCCTCGATCGAGACCGCGCATTTCGCGGTCAGCCAGGCCGTGCGCGGCGATCAGGCGATCTGAAAAAGCCGGTGGCAGGTCCACCGGCTTTTGCACGCCCGGATTTTGAGGGGAACGGCTAGAGCAGGCCGCTTTTTTGCAGCAGGCCCAGGCGCTTGGCGTCGTAGTAATAGCCGCGGGCATAGAACTGCACCGCCTGGTCGTGATTGCCGCGGGCGGTGACATAGGCGCCGGCCAGGTAGCGTACGGCAAAGCGCAGATTGGTTTCGGCGTCGAGCAGGGCCGATGGGTCGCCGGAAAAGCCCATGCCGCGGGCGGTGGCGTGGCTGATCTGCATCAGGCCCCAATAGGGACCGTTGCGGGCGGCGGGATTGTAGTTGCTTTCGCGCACGATGATGCGGCGCACCAGTTCTTCGGGCACCTTATAGGCATTGGCGTAATGGGTGATGAGCCCATCGAGCGCGCCATGGCGGCTGCCGGTATAGCCCATCAGCATGGCGCTGGGCGCGGTCGGCACGGCGGAGGCCTTGGGCACATAGCCCTCGCGGCTTTCATTGGCCTCGGGGGCAAGCGCAGCAATCGCTTCGGTCGCGGGGATGGCGGCGCGGGAGGAATTGCCGGGCAGGGGTTTGACGCCGGCAAACGTGCAGCCGGAAACCAGCAGCGCCATCGCCAATAAGCCAATCACCCGTGCCGTCATGCATCCGTCCCCGACCAATCCGTCGCAATTGGTGCGCATTACGCGCCAATCGCGGCGGCTTGATGGCCGAATTCCGGCGCCCTGGCAAGCCCGGGTGCCGAATCAGGCGTGTTCAGATGCTCTGCATTTCGCGCAATAGCAGCGCCGGCCGCCGCGCCAGCACCCGCAGCAGCGTGGTGGCGCCGAGAATGGCAGTGACCACGACGACACCCAGGGCCACGAGCAGAACGGTGGTGGGATCGAGGGTAAAGGCGACGTTGAGCAGGATGCTGCTGAGCATCCAGGCTGTGGCAAGACCGGCCGGGATGGCGAGAAGCGCGGCAAAGGCGGCGAGCAGCAGGAATTGCAGCAGCGCCGTGGCGAGGATGTCGCCACGCTTTGCGCCGAGCACGCGCGTGATCACCGCATCGGTCTCGCGCTGGCGCCGGCCGGAGGCCAGGCTGCCGATGAGAATGAGCAGGCCATTGGAGACGGCGATGCCCCCGACAGCGGCCACGGCAAGGGACAGTTGGCCCAATGCGGCGGTGATGCGTTCGAGCGTGGCGCCGATGGCGATGAACTTGATGTCGATGAACTCGGCAGCGAGGAAACGCTCCACCTCCTCTTCGCGTCCGCGCTCGGCCGTCACCGCCGCGAGCAGGGTCGAGGGGTAGAGATCGAGCGTGCCGGGGGAGAAGGAGACGAGGAAGTCAATGCCGCCCTGCCAGGCATAGTCGCGGAAATTGGCGATGCGCGCGGTGACGGTATCGCCAAAGATGTCGAAGCTCACCGTGTCGCCGAGCTTGAGGCCAAGGCCCTGGCGCAAGTTCTGGTGCAGGGACACCAAGGGCTCGCCGGCATAGTCCGGGCCCCACCACTGACCCTCGACGACGCGCGAGGCAGGCGGCAGGATATTGCGATAGGTCATGGGGATTTCACCCGAGAGCAGGAACGCAGCTTCCGGGCCATTGGCCTGCAATTGGCCGATGGGACGGTCATTGATCGCCGTGAGGGCACCGCGCAGCATCGGAGTGGTGACCACCTGGGCGATGCCGTGCTCGGGGCCGACCAGGAGATTGAGGCTTTCCGCCTCGTCCTCGAAGAGATCGGATGCGACCAGGGTTGGCGCATCGAAGACCGAGGCGCCGAGGAACTCGTTGCGCAGGTTGACGGCCAGGATCTGCACCACGACCAGGATGAGGACGGCAAGGCCCACCGCGGTGACCACGGCGGCGCTGGCCCGCACCGAGCCGGACATGGCGCGCAGGGCCTGGCGCAGCGGCATCCAGCCGGGTTCGCCGGTATGGGGAATACGGTGCAGGACGAAGCGGCTGCCAAACTGGAACAACAAGGTCGCCAGCAGGCAGGCAGCAGCGAAGGCCAGGACCAGCAGCACGTCGCCGGTGAGGATGACGGCCAGCCAGAAGAAGGCCGCAATAGCTATGACCAGCGGCCAGAGCGCTGGAGAGGCGACGAGCCGACGCCAGCGAATGGGCGGGGCGCCGAGGCCACGGGCGCGGAACAGGCTTGCCGGGCTGACCATCTGCGCCTGTACCAGCGGCAGGTAGGAAAAGGCAAAGGCGGTCAGCAGGCCAACCGCCGCCGCAACCAGCAGAGCCGCGACATCGAGCCCGCCATCAAGCGCCACGCCAATGGCTTCGCCGACGACTGGCAGCACCAGAAAGCCGATGCCGGCACCAATGGCGACGCCGATACCGACGCCGATCAGCGCCAGAGCCAGCACCTGGACGAGGAAATGCACCATGACCCGGGCGCGCGAGGCGCCGAGGCTGCGCAGCACGGCAATAACGCCGGAGCGCTCCGCCACATAGGCCGACATGACGCTCCAGACGCTGACGCCGCCGATGAGCAGTGAGCCCAGGCCCACCACGACGAGGAAGCCGGTAAAGAGCTGATAATAGCGCAGCATCGGCCCGAGTCCGTCCAGTGCCGACCGGATCTCCCAGCCGGCATCGTCGAGCGCGGCGATCAGTTCGGCGCGGGCCGGTTCGATCGCCAGTTCGCTCAATAGCAGCTTATAGCGGAAATTGGTGCCGAGGCCCGGCAAAGGCGAGGTGCGGTCGGAAATCTTGGCGAAGCCATCGCTGCTGATGAGGGCGGTCAGCCCCAGGCGAAAACCGCGCACCGGACCGTCAGGCAGGGCGCCCAGCGTGCCGCGCACCTCGAAATTAGTGCCGCCGATGCGGATGATGTCGCCGGTCCTGAGGCCCAACTGGTCGAGCATGACCGGATCGACCAGCGCGCCAAAGGTGTCCTCGACCTCGCCCAGGGCGGCGAAGGGGGTGGTGGCGGCGTCGGTGGCGCTGGTGTCGAGCTGGCCGAGAAGGGGGTAGCCGGGGCCGGCGGCGACGAGATCGACAAAGGCTTCGCTGGTGTCGGATTCAGCGCTGAGATTGGTTTCGGTGAGGGCGGCGACGCGGCCGAAGCGCTCGAACAGGGCCAGTTCATCGGCATTGGCGGCGCGGTCGGAGCGGGAGAGTTCGAGATCGCCGCCCATCAGGACGGCGGCATTCTGGTCGACGGCGCGGGTGATGGCGCCGCTGACCGAGCTGACGCCGGCAATCAGCGCGGTGCCGACGGCCAGGCACAGGATCAGCAGCCAGAAGCGCTTCCAGTCGCCGGCCATTTCGATCAGCCCAACGCGGGCTGCAGCAATCATGGCGCGCATCAATGCGCTCCGCCGGTGTTTTCGCTGAGCTGGCCCTGCGTCATGGTAAAGCTGCGATCGGCGCGGGCAGCGAGATTGGGATCATGGGTGATCAGCACCACGGTGGTGTTGTTGCGCCGGGCCAGGTCGAACATCAGATCGACCACCACCGCGCCGGTGTTCTGGTCGAGATTGCCGGTGGGCTCGTCGGCCAGGAGCAGCGGCGGTTTGGTGACCAGGGCACGGGCGAGGCCGACGCGCTGCTGCTCGCCACCCGAGAGGGCGGCGGGGCGATGATCGAGACGCTTGCCCAGGCCCACGGTGTCGAGCGCGGCGGCGGCGGCTTCCCGCACCTTGGCCAGCGGCAGGTCGGGCTGGGCGATCTCGAGCGCCAGCCCGACATTGTCGAGGGCGCTGAGCGAGGGGATGAGGTGGAAGCTCTGGAAGACGATGCTGAGCGTCTTGCGGCGGAATACCGCCATGGCGTCTTCATCGAGATTGGTGATGTCGGTGCCGCCAATAGTGATGCGGCCGGCGGTTGCCCGTTCGAGCCCGGCCAGCAGCATCAGCAACGAAGTCTTGCCGCTACCGGAGGGACCGACAATGGCCACCACTTCGCCCGGCGTCACAGCGAGATCGACACCCTTGAGGATCTGCAGCGGCTTGCCGGCCATGTCGACGACATAGTCGACACCGCTGACCCCAATAATCGGCGTTGAACCCCCGGAGTGGGGGGCGCGGGGCGCGGAATTTTCCTGCATGACGGGGATGTGTTCAGGAGGAAGCACGGGAACTCCGCTTTTGCGTATCGAAATCGGTGACAGCGTTATATTTGAGTCTCAGTATTAAGATGGCATTGTTGGATGAAGTCCTAAATTCGTTTTCGACAATGAAAACTGGTGGGAACACAGCCTCTGCATCGGCCGTTTCCGTCCGGTGCCAAGGGCGGCAGCAACAAGACGGCAGGCGGCGCTGGAACGCCCCGGCTGAAACGAGGAGTGGATTGACGTGGTGAAGGGTGCGTTGACGCGTTTGGGGGCAGCAGCGCTTGCCATCGGCATGATGGGCGCAGGAGCGGCCTATGCCGGCCCTGCCGAACAGCAATTGCTGGCGCAATATATCGGCAGCTGGCGCGGCGAGAGCACGCTGGTGGGCAGCGACAAGCCGGAGCCCTTCCGCTGCCGCCTGTCGGTGAGCCAGGGCAACCAGTCCAAGATCAATTATACCGGCCGCTGCACGCTGGTGAACATGAACCTGTCGGTCAGCGGCACCATCGCCTTTTCGGAGGCCAATGCGCGCTATGAGGCGGTGATGACATCCAATGCCGGCTTTTCGGGCCTGGCCGTGGGCCGCAAGAACGGCAATCAGATCGGGTTCGATCTGACCGAGCGCCAGCGCGATCGCGGCGGCAATGACGTGCAGATCGGCTCCAAGATTTTCCTCGTCGATGACACGATCATCGTCGAGTTCCAGGTGGAATTCAACGATTCCGGCAAGGTCATGACCGCCAGCGTCCCCTTCGCGCGCTAGGGAGCTGCAAGCGGGTTGCTGCGCTGAGATTATCTGCGACTTTCTGTTCCTTCGCCTCCCTCCCCCTTGAGGGCAGGGCTATCGCATCCGGGCTTGAGCGTGCTGCACACCCCCTCCCAACCTCCCCCTGAAGAAGGGGGAGGAGCCGCATCGCGTTGTGGGTAAGAGTCAGTCAAAATAACCGGTCCGTCTCCCTCCCCCTGGAGAAGGGGGAGGGAAAGCAGGAGGCGAAGCCTAAGCGCCTCCCAACGCGCTAAAAGTGAACACTTCGCTCAAGGGGGGCTGCAATTGGATGCAGGCAGCGGCGCCCGTTACTTCATCGTCGGCATCTGGAATTCGGCACCGTCCTTGATGCCGGATGGCCAGCGGGCGGTGACGGTCTTGGTGCGGGTCCAGAACTTGATCGCGTCCATGCCGTGCTGGTTGAGGTCGCCAAAGGCACTGGCCTTCCAGCCGCCAAAGCTGTGA
Source organism: Devosia sp. 63-57 (assembly GCF_001899045.1). Classification (NCBI taxonomy): domain Bacteria; kingdom Pseudomonadati; phylum Pseudomonadota; class Alphaproteobacteria; order Hyphomicrobiales; family Devosiaceae; genus Devosia; species Devosia sp. 63-57. The sequence goes on from NZ_MKUY01000004.1 coordinate 268,402, forward strand.
TAGGCCAGCGGTACCGGCACAGGCACGTTGATGCCCACCATGCCGACATTGACGCGGGCGGCGAAATCGCGGGCGGCGTCGCCATCGCGGGTGAAGATGGCGGTGCCATTGCCATAGGGGTTGTCCATGGTCAGCTTCAGCGCCTCTTCGTAGCTCTGGCTGCGCACGACGCTCAGCACCGGGCCAAAAATTTCTTCCTTGTAGATATCCATCTCGGCGGTGACCCGGTCGAACAGGGTCGGGCCGACGAAATAGCCGTTCTCATAACCCTGGAGGCTGAAGCCGCGGCCATCGACCACCAGTTCGGCGCCCTGCTCGACGCCCATGCCGATCAGGTGCTTGATGCGGTCCTGGCTGGCCTTGGTGATCACCGGACCCATTTCGGAGCTCGCATCGGTGGCGGGGCCGACCTTGAGCTTTTCGATGCGCGGCTTGAGGGCGGCGATGATGCGGTCGGCGGTCTCGGCGCCCACCGGCACCGCCACAGACACGGCCATGCAGCGCTCGCCGGCAGAGCCGAAGCCGGCGCCCATCAGCGCATCGGCGGCCTTGTCCATGTCGGCATCGGGCATGATGATCATGTGGTTCTTGGCGCCGCCAAAGGCCTGGACGCGCTTGCCCTCGGCCGCAGCCCGGCCATAGACATAGCGGGCAATCGGGGTGGAGCCGACAAAGCTGATGCCGCCAATGGCGGGATGGTCGAGAATGCCGTCGACCACCGACTTGCCGCCATGCACCACGTTGAGAATGCCCTTGGGCAGGCCGGCCTCGATGGCCAGCTGCGCCAGTTTCACCGGAACTGAAGGATCGCGCTCGGACGGCTTGAGGATGAAGGCATTGCCCGCGGCAATGGCCGGGGAGAGCATCCAGAGCGGGATCATGGCGGGGAAGTTGAATGGGGTGATGCCGGCGCCGATGCCCACCGGCTGGCGCATGGAATACATGTCAATGGCCGGGCCGGCGCCATCGGTGAATTCACCCTTGAGCAGATGCGGGGCGCCGGCGACGAATTCGGCGACTTCGAGGCCGCGCTGAATGTCGCCCTTGGAATCCTCGACCGTCTTGCCATGTTCGGCGCTGAGCAATTGGGCCAGCTCGTCCATGTCGCGATTGATCAGTGCCACGAAATTGAAGAAGACGCGGGCGCGACGCTGCGGATTGGTGGCCGCCCATTTCGGCTGGGCAGCGGCGGCGGAGGCCACTGCGGCCTCGAGATCGGCGGCATCGGCGAGGGCAACGCGGGCCTGGACATCGCCGGTGGCGGGGTTGAACACGTCCTGGAACTGGCCGCTCTGGCCGGTGGTCTCAGTGCCGTCGATGAAATGGCCGATGGTGCGCATGGGGCGTCCTCCTTGTTGTGCTGTCGAGATGCAGCTATAATCCATGCAAAGCAACGGCAGAAAAATCGCATCCGATGTGCGCAGAATATAGCCCGATGAACTGGGACGACGTGCGGGTGTTCCTGGCGGTGGCGCGGCAGGGGCAATTGCTGGGTGCGGCGCGGAGCCTGGGGCTCAACCATGCGACAGTGGCGCGACGGCTCAATGCGCTGGAACAGGCGCTGGGCAGCACCTTTTTCATCCGCCGCACCAATGGCACGGAATTGTCGGGCGAGGGCGAGCGGTTTCTGATCCATGCCGAGCGGATGGAAAGCGCCATGCTGGCGGCACAGGAAGCGGCGGGCGCCGACAGCCAGATTGCTGGCACGGTGCGGGTGGGCGCGCCGGACGGCTTCGGGGTGGCGTTCCTGGCGCCGCGCCTGGGGCGGTTGACGCGGCGGCATCCGGGGCTGCGGGTGGAGCTGGTTCCGGTGCCGCGGGCCTTTTCGCTGTCGCGACGGGAGGCCGATATCGCGGTGGCCATCGAGCGGCCGCGCGAGGGGCGGCTGGTGGCGCGCAAGCTCACCGATTATCAGCTGGGGCTCTATGCGGCGCGGGATTATCTTAACGAGCGCGGCATGCCGGCTTCGCTGGAGCAATTGGGCGAGCACCAGCTGGTGGGCTATGTCGAAGACCTGATCTTTTCGCCCTGGCTCGATTATACCGGCGAATTCTCGCGCCAGTGGAGGTCGAGCCTGGCCATTTCATCGGCCATGGGACAGGCCGAGGCGGTGCGGGCGGGGGCCGGGATCGGTATCTTGCACACCTATATGGCCAAGGGCGATGACCGGCTGGTGCCGATCCTGCCGGAACACAAGCTGACGCGCAGCTACTGGACCGTGGTGCACGAGGATTTGCGGGCCATTCGCCGGGTGGCGCTGGTGTCGGAGTTTTTGTCCGAGATCGTGGCCGAGGCGCGCGGGTTTTTCTGACCCGGCGCCTCGGCCGAAAATGATCAGGCCTGGTTGCTACCCTTCCAGGCGAGAAGGCGCATGGCATTGGCGGTGACCAGCACGGTGGCGCCGGTATCTGCGAGGATGGCCGGCCATAGTCCGGTAACCCCGATAATGGTGGTGACGAGGAACACCGCCTTCAAACCCAGCGCGATGGTGATGTTCTGGCCGATATTGGCCATGGTGGCGCGCGACAGCTTGATCATATTGGCGACATCGCCCACTCGGCCGTGCAGCACTGCGGCATCGGCGGTTTCGAGCGCCACATCGGTGCCGCCCCCCATGGCGATGCCGATATCGGCGGCGGCGAGGGCGGGCGCGTCATTGATGCCATCGCCCACCTTGGCCACGGTCTTGCCCGCGGCCTTGAGCTCGCCGACGATGCGCTGCTTGTCTTCCGGCAGCAGCTCGGCGCGTGGAGTAATGCCGAGATCGGCGGCGATGGCCTTGGCGGTGCGGGCATTATCGCCTGTGAGCATGATGACGTCGGCACCGAGGCGCTTGAGTTCGGCCAGGCCGGACCGGGCGTCGTCACGCGGCTCGTCGCGCATGGCGATGACCCCGGCAATGGCATTGTCAGCCAGAAGTACCGAGACGGTCTTGCCTTCGTCGTTGAGGGCAGCAATTCGCGCCGAAAGTTCAGGAGCAAGCGGCGTCGTGGCAGCGGCGGCCTTGGGCGAGCCGAGGAAGAGCGATACGCCTGCAACCGTGCCGACAACGCCCTTGCCGCCAACCGCGCCGGCGTTTTCGGCCGGTGGCGGCACGATGCCGTCTGCCTTGGCCCGGTTGAGAATGGCGAGGGCGAGCGGGTGGCTGGAGCCCGTTTCGAGCGCCGCGGCAAGCGACAGCACTTCGGCCTCCGTCTTGCCGATAGCGATGATGTCGGTGACCTTTGGCTTGCCCTCGGTCAGCGTGCCGGTCTTGTCGAGCGCCACCATGTCGATCTTGCCCAATTGCTCGAGCACGGCGCCGCCCTTCATCAACAAGCCACGGCGGGCACCGGCGGAGAGCGCGGCGGCAATGGCGGCGGGCGTCGAGATGACGAGCGCGCAGGGGCAGCCGATCAGCAGCACGGCGAGGCCCTTATAGACCCACTCGTCCCAGGGCTGGCCCGTCAGCAGCGGCGGCAGGATGGCAATGAGAGCGGCAACCACCATGACGCCGGGCGTGTAATAGCGCGAAAACCGGTCGATGAACCGCTCGGTCGGCGCCTTGGATTCCTGGGCTTCCTCGACCAGGGCAATGATGCGCGCAATGGTATTGTCGGCGGCGGCCGCAGTCACCCGGATGCGCAAAGCGCCGTCCTGGTTGATGGTGCCGGCAAAGACCGGATCGTCGGCCTGCTTGCGCTTTGGCACGGATTCGCCTGTCACCGGCGCTTCATCGACGGCGCTTTCACCCGATCCCACCAGACCATCAGCGGGAATGCGGTCGCCGGGGCGGACCAGGACGATATCGCCCACGGCCAGCTGTTCGGCCGGGATTTCGATGATGGTTTCGCCGCTCTCGCGCAGGGCCATGCGCGGCACGAGATTGGCAAGCGCCTTGATACTGGCGCGAGCCCGGCCGGTGGCCACGCCCTCGAGCAATTCGCCGATCAGGAACAGCAGGACGACGATGGCGGCTTCCTCGGCGGCATTGATGAACACGGCGCCAATGGCCGCGACGGTCATCAGCGTCTCGATGGAAAAGGGGCTGCCATTGACCGCACCCATCCAGGCGCGGCGGGCAATGGGCACGAGGCCGACCACCATGGCCAGCACGAAGGCCCATTGCTCCAGCGCCGGGAAAAACTGGCCGGCGGCAAAGGCCAGGACGACGGCCAGCGCGCTGAGCAGCGTGAGCCTGGCCTTGGTCGTCTGCCACCAGGGGCCGGATTCAAAGCTATGGTCGTGGCCATGCATGCCGGCCAGGGCATCGCCTGACTTGGCGTGATCATGCCCGGCATGCCCGGCATGGTCGTGATCATGGTCGGAGGCAGGGGTTGGTGCGGGGGCGTTGGCGGCAAGCGGTTCGGTCCTGTAGCCGAGGCTCGTGACCTTATCGGCAATGGCTTCGGTTTCTGCGTCGCGATGGCGGACCGTCATGGTGCCGCCGACGACGGAGACCGAGACATCCTCGACGCCAGGCAGGCGGCGCACCGCAATGTCGATCTTACCGGCACAACTGGCGCAATCCATGCCCTCGACACGGAAACGTGTGGTTTCGATTTCTGCTGACATGGCGACTGCTCCTTGTATTTCTGGAAACAGGCCTACATTCTCTAGTGGCTAGAGGAGCAAGAGCGAAATGAGCATTGGTGTCGCTATCGGCAAAGTGTCACAGGCCAGTGGGGTCAAGGTGCCCACCATCCGCTATTACGAGCAGATCGGATTGCTGCCGGTGCCGCCGCGCACCGATGGCGGGCGCCGCAGCTATGATCGCAAGGACATGGAGCGACTGACCTTCATCCGCCATTCGCGCGAGCTGGGTTTCGAGATCGACGAGATCAAGACGCTGCTGAAACTGCAGGACCAGCCCGAGCAATCCTGCGAGCAGGCCGACGGTATCGCCAGGGAACATCTGGTGGCCGTCAAGGCCAAGATCGCCAGCCTGCAGGCCCTGCAGCACGAGCTGGAGCGGATGGTGGAAGGCTGCTCCCACGGCCGCGTCGAAAGCTGTCGGGTGATCGAGATCCTCGCCGACCACGGCCAGTGCCAATATCACGGCGAGGTGGCTTAGGTTTTGGGGTCTGGTGTGGCGGGCGGTAGTGTGTCAGCAGGCAGAGCTGAAACAGTTACCCACCGGCCGTCACCCTCGGCCTTGAGCCGAGGGGTCTTGTTTGTGGAGATGTCGCCAAGTGTAGAGCCCTCGGGTCTTCGCCCGAGGGTGACTGCCGGGTGGGGGTGGCCCGGTGTGGATGGTGATCAAGCGGCAGCGCTATCGCACATGGTTGGGAGCGCGGTGCCCACCCCCACCCAGCCTCCCCCTGAAGGAGGGGGAGGAGCTGCATCGCGTTTGGGGGCGGATGGTGCCAAGGGGGATGGCTGGTGGGGGGCGGTTGTGTGTCAGCAGGCAGAGCTGAAACAGTTACCAACCAGCCGTCACCCTCGGCCTTGAGCCGAGGGGTCTTGTTTGTGGAGATGTCGGCAAGTGCAGAGCCCTCGGGTCTTCGCCCGAGGGTGACGGCCGGTGGTGGATGACAGCCGGGTGTGGGGGGCGATCAAGCGGCAGCGTTATCGCACATGGTTGGGAGCGTGTTGCCCACCCCCACCCAGCCTCCCCCTGAAGCAGGGGGAGGAGCTGCACCGCGTTTGGGGGCGGATGGTGCCAAGGGCGATGGCCGTTCGGGACGGCCTCGTGCTCCTAATATCGCTGCGGACCTGCCGGTTTGTTGGCCATGATGGTTTCGATCTGCTCGAGCACGTCTGGGGTCAGCTTGTCCTTGTGCTCGAGGGCGGCGAGGTTGTCCTTGAGCTGGTCGAGCTTGGAGGCGCCGAGGATCACCGTCGAGACATGGGGATTGCGCAGGCACCAGAGCAACGCCAGGTGGGTGATGGACAGGCCGATATCGCCGGCAAGGGTGGCGAGCTGGCGGATCTTGTCGAGCTTGGCCTTGCCGGCCTCGCTGGTCCACTGGTCGCGCAGCCATTCATAGCCGGGCAGGCTGAGGCGGCTGTCGGCGGGGATGCCGTCATTGTATTTGCCGGTCAAGAGGCCCGAGGCCAGCGGCGACCAGATGGTGGTGCCCAAGCCGAGCAGTTCATAGACCGGCAGATAATCGGCCTCGACCTTTTCGCGCACGAACAGATTGTATTGCGGCTGTTCCATGGTGGGCGGGGTGAGGTGATTGGCGCGGGCGACGCCCCAGGCCTCGGTCAGCTGCTGGGCATTCCACTCCGAAGTGCCCCAATAGAGGATCTTGCCCTGGGTCACGAGGTTATGCATGGCCCAGACGGTTTCCTCGATGGGGGTATCGACGTCGGGGCGATGGCAGAAATAGAGATCGAGATAATCAACCTGCAGGCGCTTGAGCGCGGCGTGGGCGGCCTCGGTCACATGCTTGCGGCTAAGCCCCTTCTGCGTCGGCCTGGAGCCGCCCCAGAAGACTTTCGAGGAGACCGAATAGGTATCGCGGCCCCAATTGAGCTTTTTGAGCGCTTCGCCCATCAAGACTTCAGACTCGCCGGCTTCATAGCCCTCGGCATTGTCAAAGAAATTGATGCCGGCGTCATAAGCGTGGCGCATCAGCGCAATGGCGTCGGACTGATCGACCTGCTTGGAGAAGGTGACCCAGCTGCCGAGCGAGACTTCGCTGACCTTGAGGCCGGATTTGCCCAGGCGACGATATTCCATGTTTGGGATTCCCGTAATGCATGGCGGCAGGGCCGCAGGAGAATGGGGCCGACCCGGGGCAGGCCCGTAAGCTAAAGGCGCGGGGTCAGGGAAGGTTGCGGAGGAAGCCGGCGAGGTCGCCGGTGATGTGATGCACATGCGGACCGGTGGTGCGGCCCAGCTCCCAGGCGTCGACCTGATCATGGCTATAGTCGTCGGCGGCGACCACCTGCACGGTGGCCATGCCGATCTCATGCGGCACGACGAGGTTCTTTTCGAGGTCGTCGAACATGATGGCGCGGGCGGGATCGATGCCCTGGCGGGCGAGGAAGCCATCATAGGCCTGGCGGTGCGGCTTGGGCACATAGGTCATGGCGCGGATGTCGTAGACATCCTCGAACAGGTCGTCGCCGCCCAGCCGGGACAGCACGGAGCGGGCATGGCCGGTATCGCCATTGGTGAGGATGAATTTGCGGCCGGGAAGGTCGCGGATGGCAGCCACCAGCTCGGGATGAGCTGTCACCGGGCTATAGTCGATGGCGTGCACGGTGTTGAGGAAATGGTCGGGATCGATGCGATGGCGCGTCATCAGTCCGTTCAGCGTGGTGCCGAAATCCCGATAGTATTCCTTCTGCAGGGTCCGCGCGGCGTCGAATTCGAGCTGCGTCACGTCCATGACATAGCGGGTAATGCGCACATCGATCTGCGCGAAGAGATTGCATTCGCGCGGATAGAGGGTGTTGTCGAGGTCGAACACCCAATCGGTGACGTGGTCGAGGTTTTTCGGCGGGATCGAAGCAGCAAGGGTCATGGCGGCAGTATCGCAGAAAAGCGTTGATGCTTCATCCCACCTTTTGGGGACAGTTCCTGGTGGGAGATGGGCAGGCATAAAAAGGCCCCTCCGGAGAGGGGCCTTTCGGGCGATTGGATTACTGGTTGGCGGTAACGGCCAGGCCGATGGCCGAGATGAGACCGGCCGGGTTGGAGGCGGCGGCAGTGAGGACCAGGAGGCTGGTCGGCTGCGGCGGCTTGACCGAGATTTCAAGGCTCTGCGGATCGTCGAGGAAGGCGGAGACCGGCGGCACGACCAGATCGGTCAGCGCCGGAATGCCGCTTTGAGCGACGATCCCGGGCAGGGTGGCCTTGAGGCCTTCGACGAAGGCAGCACGGTCGGTGCCGGACTGGGCGGCGAACACATCCAGCAGCTTGCCGGCGAGCGAAGCGTCGTCATAGCGGATCGAGGCGCTGGAGATGGAAAGGGCCTGGAGCAGTTCCATGCCGACCATCATCTGCTTGGCCTGGGCTTCTTCGCTGGTCGCGTCGAGGCCTTCGCCCTGCATGGCGTAGATCTTGTCGAGGATGGCCGGGGTGAAGCCGAGCACGTCGAGCTTGAAGTCGATGGCGCCGGCATCGGCGAGGTCGAGCTTGGACTCTTCGAGCACGAGGTGACCATCGCCCATCGACCAGGTCATGGTCTGGTTGAAGTCGCCATTGATTTCGGTCAGGCCGAGGGCTTCGATCATGGCACCGGCGTCGGGCTCTTCGTCCTTGACGGTGGACAGATCGGCCCAGAGGCCGGCAATCGAGGTGGTGGTGACGAGGCTTTCCAGCGCGCCGGCAGCGTCATGGGTGAACTCGGAGGTCATGTCCATGCTGTCGATGGAGATGACTTCGGCGCCATCGCGGGTCACCGACAGCGGGCCGGTGGCCACGACGCCGGCCGTCTGCATCAGCGCGGCAGAACCGGTGACGCCTTCGGGCGGCAGCACGATGTTCTCGACGCGGATATCGGTGAGGGACAGGTGGCCGACCGGGTCGGCGGAGAAGTCGGTGTCGATGTCGGGAATGGTCAGGCTGTCGGCGGTGAAGCCGCCATCTTCGGTCTCGGCAACGCCGGAGAAGGTGAGGGTGGTGTCGAACGTCATGGGCTCTTCGCCCAGCCCGACAATGCCCAGGGTGCCGCCATCGACGGTGATGGTGTCGCCGTCCAGCGTGGCCGGGCCGAAGCTGAAGTCATAGCCCATAACCTTGTAGACGGTCTCGATGCGGTTGACGAAGGTCTCGGCATCCAGCGCCATGGCGGGCTGCAGCAGGGCCAGGGTCGCGAGCCCGCTGGCAAGCATCAGGCTGGTGGTCTTGGACAGGCTCATCATCATGTTTTTATCCCTCGGATATGGTTCAAGAATTGCGCGCCCGATGCACCCCGGCTCGCGCGTTGAAAGCAGCAGATCGCCCCTTGCCCGTTCAATTGCAATGGCTTGTGGGCGGAAATACGTCAGCCGATGTAGTTGCGGTATATTTCAGGTTGATGTCGAACCCGGTTTTGGGGTGGTCTCGTTGATATCGAGAAACTGTCGATAGGCCGGGTTTTCGGTTTCGTCCCAGTACGGGAAGCCGATGGCGTCGATATGGGCGAAGAAGTCGGCGCGCGTTTCTGGCGGAACTTCGATGCCGACCAGGACGCGGCCATAGTCGGCGCCGTGATTGCGGTAGTGGAACAGCGAAATGTTCCAGGCGTCGTTGAGCCCTTCGAGGAATTTGAGCAGGGCGCCCGGCCGTTCGGGGAACTGGAAGCGAAACACCATTTCATCGCCCAGACCGGCGACGCGCCCGCCCACCATGTGGCGGACATGCAGCTTTGCCACTTCATTGTCGGTCATGTCGGTGACGGCGAGGCCCGCGCGCTCGAGCAGGTCGATGATTTCGCGCTTTTCCGCATCGCCACCGGCCAGCTTGATGCCGACGAAGATGCGGGCCGAACTGCCCTGGGCATAGCGGTAGTTGAACTCGGTGATGGCGCGCTGGCCGACGAGGCGGATGAAGGCGCGGTAGGAGCCGGGGCGCTCGGGAATGGTGACGGCGAGCAGGGCCTCGGCGCGTTCGCCGATCTCGGCCCGCTCGGCGACATAGCGCAGGCGGTCGAAATTGACATTGGCGCCCGAATTGATGGCGATGAGCGCGCCCTGGGGCGCATTGCCGTTCTCGACATCGCGACGCAGCCCGGCCAGAGCCAGGGCGCCGGCCGGTTCGGTGATGGCGCGGTGATCGTCAAAAATGTCCTTGATAGCGGCGCAGATTTCGTCGGCACTGACGGTGACGATATCGTCGAGCAGGTCGCGGCAGAGGCGGAAGGTCTCCTCGCCGACCTGGCGCACGGCGACGCCATCGGCGAAGAGCCCCACCTGGTCGAGCGCCACCGGATGGCCGGCGGCAATGGCGGCCTTCATGCTGGCCGCTTCCTCAGGCTCGACGCCGATGACGCGGATTTCCGGGCGCAGGAACTTGACGAAGCTGGCAATTCCCGCGGCCAGGCCGCCGCCGCCGACCGGCACATAGATGGCGCCGATGGGGCCGGGATGCTGGCGCAGCAATTCGAGCCCGATCGTGCCCTGACCGGCAATGACATCGGGATCATCGAAAGGGTGGACGAAGACATAACCATGCCGTTCGGCAAGGCCCGACGCATGGGCGCGGGCGGCGTCGAAGCCGTCGCCGAACAAGACGACCTCGCCGCCAAGGCGACGCACGGCATTGACCTTGATGGCGGGCGTCGTGGTCGGCATGACCACCACGGCGCGGATACCCAGCCGCGTAGCGGAGAGGGCGACACCCTGGGCGTGATTGCCGGCCGAGGCGCAGATGACGCCGCGGGCGCGCTCCTCGGCGGTGAGGTGGGCGATGCGGTTATGGGCGCCGCGAATCTTGAAGGAAAAGACCGGCTGCATGTCCTCGCGCTTGACCAGCACATCGCGCCCGAGGCGGGCGGTGAGCAATTCCATGGGCTCGAGCGGGGTCTGCTCGGCAACCTCATAGACGGAAGAGGTCAGGATCTTGCGGACATAATCGGTCATGGTGCGCTCCACAAACAACTGCGGTGATGGACGCCTGCTGACAGCAAATGTCAACCGCGCGTGGCACGCCATCGATAGATGGGATTGTCGCAAAAGTTCATCAATCAAGTGATTGATTAATTCCTGTGACAGGCGTATTGGGGCGCCATGGAACAGGATAGTCAAAAACGCGAAAGCACCGATGACAGGCGCGCCGCTATTGCCGCGGCAGCGCGCGACCTGATTGTCGAGAAAGGGCTCGAAGGCCTGCGCACGCGAGACATCGCGGCCCGCGTCGGCATCAATATCGCGACCCTGCATTACCATGTGCCGAGCAAGGAAGCGCTGATTGCGCTGGTGGCGCAGAGCATCAAGGACGAATTTCGCGCCCAGGGTCTCGCCCGATCCCGGCAGGGAAAGACCGGCATCGAACTGCTGCATATGGAATTCGAAGACGCCCTCGAATCCCAGGAGAAGGCGCCGGAGCGCATTGCTGTGATGGCCGAGCTGGTCGAGCGCGCCCGCCGTGATCCGGCGATTGCCGCCATCATGTTGCCCATGCGTGCACACTGGCACGGCATGCTGGCCGAAATGTTTGAACAAGGCGCCGCTGACGGCACGCTCCGTGCCGACATCGACCCCGCGTCCGCTGCGCATATTTTCATCGGCATGATCGCCGGCACGCGCAGCATCAAGTCGAACCGTGAGCATATGCTCGCGGTTTTTTCTGAATTCGAGCGCGCTTTTACCGCTCGTCCCTAAACCGTCCCCGAGGCACCGATAATGTCTACCACCTATGCGGCCGAGGCCGCGTCTCCGCCCGATCCGCGTCGCTGGCTGTCGCTGGTGATCCTGCTGATCGCCAATTTCATGAATCTGATCGACGTCACCATCGTCAATGTGGCGCTGCCCTCGATGCGGGAAAATCTTGGCGCCACCGACAACCAGATCGAATGGGTCGTGGCCGCCTATGTGCTGGCCTTCGCGCTGGGTCTTTTGCCTTTCGGCCGGCTCGGCGACATTGTCGGTCGCACCAAGATGTTCCTCTGGGGCGTTGCCGCCTTCACCGCCGCCTCGGCGCTTTGCGGCCTGGCGCATAATATCGAAATGCTGATCTTTGCCCGCGTCCTGCAGGGCATTGGCGGCGCGATGATGACGCCGCAGGTCCTGGCCATCGCCACGGTGACATTCCCCCCGCATGAGCGCGGTCAGGCCTTTTCGCTGTTCGGGCTTTCGGCCGGCCTTGCCTCGGTCTGCGGGCCGATCCTGGGCGGGCTGCTGATCGATGCGCAGCTGTTCGGGCTCGACTGGCAGCCCATCTTCCTCGTCAACATTCCCATCGGCATTGGTGCCATTATCGCCGGCTGGATGCTGATCCCCCGCCTGCCCGGCCACAAGGAGCTCAGGAACGACTATGTCGGCATCGGGCTGTTCGGCCTCGGCATCGTTGCGGTGGTGTTTCCCATCGTCGAGGGCCGCGCCTATGGCTGGCCGGTCTGGGCTTTCGGCATGATCGGTGCCGGCCTGGTGCTGTTGGGGCTGTTCTATATCTGGCAGGGCAAGCGCGCCGCCGCCGGGCAGCCGCAATTGCTCAACTATGACCTGTTGCGCAACAAGGACTATATGTTCGGCGCCTTCGTGGTGACGGTGTTTGCCTCGGGCATTCCGGGCATGTTCATGGTGATTTCGCTGTTGCTGCAGTCCGGCTTCGGCTTCTCGCCCCTGCAGTCTGGCCTGACCAATACGCCGTTCTCGGTGGGCGTGCTGATCGCCTCGGCCATTGCCGGCCGGTTCGGTGCACGTTACCTGCGGGCCCGGCTGGCTGCGGCCGGGGCGCTCCTGGCCGGTGGTATCGGCTGGCTGCATTTCATCATTGCCGGCGTCACAACCTCCATCGACAGCTGGACCTTCCTGCCGCCGCTGTTGATCGCCGGCATCGGGCTGGGTCTGGGCTTCTCCTCGCTGTTCCAACTGGTGTTGCGCAATGTGCCGCCGCGCGATGCCGGTGCCGGTTCGGGGGCTCTGCAGGCCTTCCAGCAGGTCGGTGGGGCGCTCGGTATCGCGCTGGTCGGCGAAATCTTCTTCACCCATCTCGCCGGCAGCTTTGCCAGCGGCGCGACGCCCAATATCGCCTTCGCCGAAGCTGCGGCCCTGGCGCTGTGGTATCAGGTGGTGGCGTTCGGCATCGTCCTGGCCATGGCCTTTGTGTTCAAGAAGTCGCCTTCCGGCCCCGCCGCTGCCCAAGCGCAGCATGCCACGGTGGTGGAGGTGTAGCGCGCTGCAGACCCCCTCCCAACCTCCCCCTGAAGAAGGGGGAGGAGCCGCATCGCGCCTATTGGTACGCTGTTCCAAGCCGCGTCAAATACATCTGAAGGCCGCCCTCGGGCGGCCTCTTTCATGCGCTCAACAATTGCCAGGTCTGGAAGCAGGCGAGGGAGACCACGAGCCCGCCGACCAGCATCATCAGCCGCTGGGGCGGGATGATGCGCACGACAAAGCCCGCAAGTGGCGCGGCGAGGACGCCGCCGACCACGAGGCCGGCGACCGACCAGATATAGCGATCGATGCCCTCTGCCTCTTCCCAATGGCCGGTGAGCAGGGCGGTGATGAACGCCACCGACACTGCCGTGGTGACGAAGAATTCGACGGTATTGACCGTGCCCACGACATAGCGCGGGGCGCCGCCCGAGCCGATCAGGCTGGAGGTGACGATGGGACCCCAGCCGCCACCGCCGGCCGCATCGACGAAACCACCGGCGACGCCCAGGGGCAGCACCATGCCGGTCTTGGGTTCCTTGAAGGCGGCGCGGATGCGGAAGGCGCGATAGAGAATATAGATGCCCAAAAGGCCGAGATAGACGGTGACGAAGGGGCGGAGCACGGCGCCGTCAATGGCGGTGAGCACATAGGTGCCCAGAATGCCGCCCAGCACGCCGGCCGGGGCGAGGCGCCAGAACAGGCGCCAGTTCACATTGCGGTGGCTGACATGGGAGGTAGCGGAGGCCGCGGTGGTGAACATTTCGGCGGCATGGACGCTGGCGGAAGCCGCGGCGGGGGAAACACCGAAGGAAAGCAGCATGGTGGAGCTGACGACGCCATAGGCCATGCCCAGGGCCCCGTCGACGATCTGGGCGAAAAAACCGATCGCCGCAAAAATGAAAAACTCTGTTCCCAAGCGGTTCCCTGCCCCCGTGCGGCACCGTTGCCAATAGTAGACAAAGCGCCCGAAGGCGCTTTGTTCCGTTAGCGGACGATCAGCGTGCCGGCACCGAACTCGGTGAAAAGTTCGACGAGAACCACGTGCGGCTGCTTGCCGTTGAGGATGACCACGCCCTCGACGCCATTGTCGAGCGCTTCGAGGCAGGTCTCGACCTTGGGGATCATGCCGCCCGAAATGGTGCCGTCGGCGATCAGCTGCTTGGCTTCGCGTACGCTCAATTCGGGGATCAGCTTGCCGTCCTTGTCGAGCACGCCGGGCACGTCGGTGAGGAACAGCAGGCGCTTGGCGCCGAGCGAGCCGGCAATGGCGCCGGCAAAGGTATCGGCATTGATATTGTAGGTATTGCCGTCGCGGCCGGGGGCCACCGGGGCAATGACCGGGATCATTTCCGAACGGGCCAAGAGGTCGAGCAGGGTGCGGTCGACTTCTACCGGTTCGCCGACAAAGCCGAGATCGAGCACGCGCTCGATATTGGAGGTGGGGTCCTTGACGGTCTTTTCGGCCTTCTTGGCAAAGACCATGTTGCCGTCCTTGCCGCACAGGCCAATGGCCCACTCGCCCTCGGCATTGATCAGGGCGACGATTTCCTTGTTGATGGAGCCGGCCAGCACCATCTCGACCACTTCCATGGTCCGGGCATCGGTGACGCGCAGTCCGCCTTCAAACTTGGATTCGATGCCGAGATTTTTCAGCATGGAGGCGATCTGGGGTCCGCCGCCATGGACCACGATCGGATTGACCTTGGACTGCTTGAGCAAGGCGATGTCACGGGCAAAGGCCTGGCCGAGCTTGAGATCGCCCATGGCGTGGCCACCATACTTGACCACGACAGTCTTGCCTTCATAGCGCTGCATATAGGGCAGGGCCTGGGCGAGAATGCCAGCGTCGTGGCTGAACCGTTCGGTAGCGGAGGCGTCGGTCGACATGAGTGGGGTGGCTCCCTGGCAAGGCCTGCAATCGGGCTAAGGGTCTAGTCGATTTTCACCAGCGATGAAATCGTCTTTGCCGACATTTTCAAGGCGGGGGCGGATTTGTCCGCAGAGTTGTTGGATAGGGGCGTCGCCGAGCGTCTCAGTCGATCAGCAGTTCCACTTTAACCCGCTCATCGAAGGACCAGCCGCCCAGCGCCAGCAATTGCCCGGCGCTGTCGTGGACGATGGGGGCGGTGCGGATGGCCTCGGCGGGGCTGGTGACCTTGAAGCCCAGCAAGGCCTCGAGGCGATGACGGGGCAGGAAATCGGTGGGTCCCGCCTGAATGCCGGCTTCGCCGGAGAGATTAGAAATCAGGAAGCGCTGGTCCCAGACCAGATCGGCGCCGGGAAGCAGGGTCTGGGCTTCGGGCAGCATGCGACCGGGTTCGCGCGAGATCACGAGGCTCTCGGCGCGCGGGCGAATGACGGCGCCGAGCAGGGTCAGCGGCTTGCTGATGCCACCCAGGATCTGCTCATGCAGGCGCTCGACCTGCCCGAGTGCGCGCGGCTTCTGGCGGCCGCCGACGATGTTGAGCACCCGGGAGAGCACCCGCTGGGCAATGGCGGGACTGAGCTCGGTCAAGGCGGCGCGGGGCAGGCTGGCAGCGCCAAAGCCATCGAGGCGAACCAGTTCGTCGAAGGCGGCGTGGGCCATCTGGGTGAGGGCCGCATCGGCCTCGGCCATGCGGGTGGCGAAACGGGAGAGGGTGGCGGCGTCGAGGCCCTCGGCGGCAAGCGTGGGCAGCAGTTGGCGCCAACGCACCCGCTCATAGGCCGGATCGGTATTGGAGGGATCGGCGGCGGGGATGAGCCCGGCCTCGGCGACCAGCGCGGCCAGCGAAGCCGGGTCGCAATCGAGCAGCGGGCGGAAGAGGGGGACGCCCTCGACGCGGGACAGCGGCGACATGGCTTTGAGCCCTTCGAGGCCGCTGCCATGGGCGAGCCGCATCAACACGGTTTCGGCCTGGTCGGCGCGATGGTGGGCGGTCAGCAGCAGGGTGGCGCCATCCTCGGCCATGGCACCCCCGATCAGGCCGTAGCGCGCCTGGCGGGCGGCCTCCTGCAGGCCGGTTTCGGGCTTGATGTCGTCCCAGACCAGGCCGCGGGCGGAAAGCCCAAGATTGTCCGCCGCGGCCAGCACCATGGCCACCTCGTCGGCGGCTTCGGGGCGCAAGGCGTGGTCGAGGCTATAGACGATGAGCTTTGGGGGCTCGGCAAGCATTGCGGCCCAGCGATGGGCCAGGAGCATCAGCGCCAGGCTATCGGCACCGCCGGACACTGCCAGGCCGATGGTTCTGTGGTCGCGTGCCGGCGCGAACAGGCGCGCCAGCACATCCGGATCGCCCAGATCGGGCGTCAGGCCGGTGGACATTCGGCCCGCGCCATTTCTTCGGAAACGCGTGTCTTGAAGGCTGGCGCGGTATCCGGATAGCGCAGGTTGACCTCGGTCAGGGTGCGGCAGGCGGTTTCCCGCTCGCCGGCGCCAGAAAGAGAGACGCCGATCTTGAGCAGGAGGTCGGGGGCCCGTGGGCTGTCCGGGGCCTTCTGATAGGCATCGAGCAGCACTTCGGCCGCCTGGTCATAGGCGCCCCGCACCAGCAGCGCCTCGCCCAGCCAATTGGCCGCATCGGTGACCTGCGGGTGGTTGGGATAGAGCGCGAGGAACTGGCTGAACTGGTCCTCGGCAAAGGCATAGTCGCCCTCGACAATGGCCTGATAGCCGGCGGCGAACTGCGCATCGGCATCGGCATTGCCGCTATCGACGGCGCGCGGATCGTAGCTGAGGTTCAGCGGCTGGCCGGTGACGAGGTCGACGCTGCCACCCTGGCCGGTGCCGACCAGCGGATCGGCCGATTCGCCGACGGAGCCGTCGTCAAAGGTCGGATCGAACTCCTGCTCACCCGGCAGGGGCTGCACGCCCTGTTCGGGAATGATGGTGGGTGAGGGAGCAGCATCGGTGGGAACGGTAGTTACGCCGGGGCTCTGCGGCAACGCCTCGGGCTGCGTCACGCCGCCCGGTTGGGTTGCCGCCTCAGTTTTTCCCCCGGCACCGCCTTCCAATGCCTGGAAGCGGAATTCGGCATCTTCCTGAAAGCGGGTGAGGATTTCCTGCATCTGGGTGATCTGGAAGGTCAGGCCTTCGACCTGGCCATTGAGCAGGCGGATCTGCTCTTCCAGTTGCTGGATGCGCACCATGAGCTGGGCCTGGTCTGCCTGGGCCACGAGCACGCGGCCGCCATTGGTGAAGCTCAGGCCCGCCAGCTCGGCAGGGGGCAGGGTGGTCTGGGCCATGGTGGCGGGGACGGGGGCAACAAGCCCGACGCCCAGCGCACAAAGCGCCGCCCGGCCGAATTTGGACAGTCTGCTGAGGGTCAAGCCAGTCTCCCGATCGAAAATCTGTAGCCAAGATGGGTGTTATGGGCCCGTTGATAAAGGCCAAATTTGGTCAAAACAAAACGCCCGGGCCAGAATATCCGGCGCCGGGCGTCCTTGCCTCCAGTTTTCACTGGATTTTCTGCGTCCCGAAGGACGCGCTCGTCTTACTGAACCACCGTCACGGCGCGACGGTTCTGGCTCCAGCAGGAGATGTCATTACAGATGGCGACCGGGCGTTCCTTGCCGAAGGACTGGCTGGTGATGCGCTGGCCGTTGACGCCGCGGGACACGAGATAGTTCACCACGACCGAGGCACGGCGGGCGCCGAGCGCGATATTGTATTCGCGGGTGCCGCGTTCGTCGGCATGGCCTTCGATGAGAATGCGGTAGTTCTGGTACTGGTTGAGCCAGGCGGCCTGCTTGTCGAGCGTGGCCTGGGCTTCGGCGGTCAGCGAGCTGGAATCGGTGGTGAAGAAGACGCGGTCGCCGACGGTGACGAGAAATTCCTGCTGGCTGCCGGGGGCGCCGCCGCCGGGACCGACATTGCCGACGCCGGTGAGGCCGACATTGTCATTGGCGCTGCGCGAACAGGCGGCAACGACGACGACGAAAAGCAGCATCGCGGTAGCGCGCAACGCGGTAGAAATGGGTGCGGGGATGGCCACGGGAGGCTCCTGAATAGGCAACAATCTTAAGCACGGCATTTACCGCGCTTATTCTTAAAACCGGGTTTGCCGGTTTGGTTAATCAATGCCTATTCCGGCGCGAATGTGGCGGGAATCTAGGCTTTTTCGTGACGTTGCTGTGATGCAACAGCAGTTTGACGCGATCACGTTAAGGTTAAGCGGGGTGATCTCGGCAGGCGGCAGAACGCCGGTGCGCGGGGTTCACCCCCTCCCGGCCTCCCCCTGAAGAAGGGGGAGGAGTGGGGCGGTGGCTAGCGGATATCGGGTTTGAGCACGATCAGTTCCTCCCCCTTCTACAGGGGGAGGTTAGGTGGGGGTATGCGGGATCAAAGTTACCCGGGGTTTCGCCACCGGACGTTCGGGGGGCTCACGGCGTGATTCCCTGAAAACGCTCCACCGGAGCGTTTTCACCCGCGAAGCGGGTCGGGCCCGGGGTTTCGCAGGGCTCAACCCGTGATCCACTCAAATTGCTCC